>JBHYEQ010000003.1:0-378170 GCA_051860065.1 Roseomonas sp. | reverse complement strand
CAAGGGAATCAGCCTGCAGGGCACGGTGACCGAGGCCGAGAAGCTGGTCATCGAGGGCACCATGGAAAGCCAGCTGCTGCAGGCGCATGAACTGGTCATCGGCCATTCCGGCGTCTTCAAGGGCGAGGTCCAGGTCGAGGATGCCGAGATCGCCGGCGTCTTCGACGGCACGCTGACCGTCAATGGCAGCCTGACCATTCGCTCCACCGGCCGGGTGCTGGGCACCGCGCGGTCGCGCCGCCTGTCGGTCGAGGATGGCGGGCAGCTCTCCGGCAAGATGGAGATGATCACCGGCGATGCCCCGCCGGCTGCCGCCGCGCCGCGCCTGGCGCCGGCGCCGGCACCGGCCCGCACCACCGAGCCCGCCGACGCCTGACGATACCCGGCGCGGGCGCGCCCGATGGCCTGTCTGCGCCGCGCCCTGCTGCTGCCGGTGCTCGCGGTGGGCTGCGCCGCGGACACCGGCGAGGAAGCGGCGGCGCTGATGCAGCAGGCCCTGTTCTCGACCCAGGCGAGCCTGGCGATGGCCAGCGGCGCGCCGGGCCCGCGCGGCGGATCGCCCACCGCCGCGGCTCCACCCCCAAGCGTGGCTGCGCCTGGAGCCACGGTGCCGACCACGCCGCAGGTGGCGCCCATCCCCGCCGCCATCGCGCCCGGCCCGCGACTCCGCGGCAGCGCCCCGCCCGCCGCGGCGGCCGCCCTGATGGGCCGCAGTGCCGCCCAGATGCGCGACATGCTGGGCGACCCCGCGCTGCGCCGCGCCGAGGGCGATGCCGAGATCTGGCTCTATGAGGCCCCCGCCTGCCGGCTCGACATCGTGCTTTATCCGCAGGGCGGAGCGCTGGTGGTCGCCCATGCGGCCGCGCGGTCGCATGGCGCGGCGCAGGGCATGACCGAGGCCGCCTGCCTCTCGGCCATCGCCACCGCACCCGCCACCCTGCCCTGGGGCGATCCGGGGCGGCGGGCGTGATGCCGCGGGCATGACGGGCACGGCGATGGCGTGTCAGCGGGCGTGTGGCACGGCCCGCGACTCGGGTGCATGCGGCGCGACGACCGGCGCGCGCGCCTCCAGCGGAACATTCGCTCCGCGCGCCTTCGGCGTACAATCCGCCGCGCGCGCCTCCGGCGCGGCATCCGCCCCATGACCGCCTGGCTCGACGCCTTCGTACCGGCCTTCGCGCTGCTCGCCCTCGGCGCGCTGCTGAAGCGCCGCCTGTTGAAGGACGACACCGTCTGGGCCGGCATGGAGCGCCTGATCTACTGGGTGCTGCTGCCCTCGCTCATCGTCGCCGCGCTGTCGCCGCTTGACCTCGCGACGCTGCCGCTCGGGCGCATCGCCGGCGGCATCTGGGGGGCGCTGGCGCTCGGCACGCTGGTGTCGGTGCTGCTGGCGCGCGCGCTGGCGCTGCCGCACCCGGCCATGACCTCGGTGCTGCAGGGCGGCATCCGCTTCAACAACCTGATGGGCTTCGCCATCGTCGGCGCGCTGTTCGGCGCCGAGGGCATCGGCTTCGGCGCCGTCGCCACCGGCATCATCGTGCCCTTCGTGCAGACCGTCACCACCCTCGCCTTCGCCTTCGACGGCAAGCGCGGGCCACCACGCCCGCTCGCCATCCTGCGGCAACTGGCCTTCAACCCGCTGCTGCTGGCGGTGGCGATCGGCTTCGGCATCGCCGCCCTCGGCGGGCTCCCGGCCGGGTTGGCGCCGACCGTGCAGACCCTGGGGCGGGCCTCGGTCGCGCTCGGGCTGCTATGTGTCGGTGCGGCGCTGTCGATGCAGTCCTTCTCCGACCGCATCACCGTGCAGGCTGCCACCGGCGCGCTGAAGCTGGTCGCGATGCCGGCGGTGACCTGGGCGCTGTGCACGGCGCTCGGCGTGCCGCCGCTCGCCACCGCCGTCGCCGTAGTGTTCATGGCGCTGCCGACAGCCGCCACGTCCTATGTCATGGCGCGCGCGCTGGGCGGGGATGCGCCGCTGATGGCGGCCATCACCACCACGGAGCACATCGCCTCCATCATCACCCTGCCGCTGTGGGTGGCGCTGGTGGCGCCATAGCCGAGGGGCCAGCCCCTCGGGCTCCCCGCCGGGGGACAGTGTCCCCCGGACCCGCCCGCTACAAGCCAAGCAAAGAGGGCAGGTCCGGCATCGCGAAGAACGGCACGGCACCAAAAGAACCAAGCACGGCGGCGGGGGTCTCGTGGGCGAAGCCGAAAACCCGGCACCCAGCCGCCACGCCGGCGCGCACGCCAGGCACGCTGTCCTCGACCACCACGCAATCCCGCGGCGCGGCATCGCACGCCGCGGCCGCCGCCAAATAGATGTCCGGCCAGGGCTTCGGGCGATCGACATCCTCGAAGGAAAACACCCGATCGGCAAAGACCGTCGCCAGGCCCAGCGAGCGCATCTTCGCCATCAGCTCCGCCCGCCCGGAATTCGACGCCACCGCCACCGCCACGCCCGCCGCGGCCACGGCGCGCACCGCCTCGGCCGCACCAGGCACCGCCGGGGTGCGGCGCGTCATCTCCTGCGCGATCAGGCTCGACAGCGACTCGACCCAATCCGCCGGCAGCCGGCCCACCCGCGCCTCGATGCGTGGCACCATGTCGGGCAGCGCCATCCCCAGGAAGGTCTCGCGCGACTGCGCGGCGGTGATGGGCCAGCCGAGCGCGGTGACCTGTTCGGCCACCAGGGTGTTCACCATCATCTCGCTGTCGGCCAGCACGCCATCGCAATCGAACAGCACCGCACGCGGACGCGTCACGCCGGTTCCTTCACCTTCGCCGATGCCTCGGCCCGCGCCTTCGCATGCGGGCAATCGCCATGCTGCTTCGGGCATTGCCGCCCGCCGGCGAAGGAACACAGCGCCCGCCCGGACCCCAGCGCGCCGCGCGCCAGGTCGGCCAGCGCCGCGATGAAGGCCGGGTCGGAATTCTGCGCCGGCACGCGGAAATAGCCCGGAATGCCGAGGTGATCGGCCTCCTCGCGGTACTCCACGTCCAGCTCCACCAGCGTCTCGGAATGCTCCGACACGAAGGCGATCGGGCATATTAGGATCGCCACCTTCTCCTCGGCGGCGCGCGCGATCTCATCCTCGGTGGACGGGCCGATCCATTTCTGCGGCGTCACGCGGGACTGGTAGCAGACCAGGTGGTCGAGGCCGTCGATGTCGAGCCGCTCCACCACCGCCGCCACGGTGCGCTCGACCTGCCATTGGTAGGGATCGCCAGCGGCAACGATGCTCTCGGGCAGGCCATGGGCCGAGAACAGGATGCGCAGCTTCACATCCCCCGGCAATTCAGCGCGCGCCTTCGCGTAGCTCTCCTGCACCAGCCGCGCGGTGGCCGCGGCGAAGCCGCCATCGGAATGCCAGCAGCACAGCGTGGTGGTCGGCACCGACAGCCCAACCTTGCGGCAGGCATCCTCCCACGCGGCGATCGAGCTGCCGGTCGTGGTGGTCGAGAATTGCGGATAAAGCGGGAACAGCAGCACCTCGTCCGGTGCCCAGGCCTTTACCGCCTGCGCGGCGGCATCGGACAACGGGTGCCAGTAGCGCATCGCGACGAAGGACCGCACCTCGATCCCCGGGACGTGCGCCAGCGCGGCGTCGAGCGACCGCCCCTGCTCCTCGGTCAGTTCCAGCAGCGGCGACCGGCCGCCGATCACGGCGTAGTTCTCCATCGCCGGCTTCGTCCGGCGCCAGGCGATCAGCCGGCCCAGCCAGGGGCGGATGAAGCCCGGCACGCGCAGGATGGCCGGGTCGGTGAACAGGTTGACCAGGAACGGGCGCACGCTCTCCGGGCGGTCCGGGCCGCCCAGGTTGAACAGCACGATGGCGACGCGGCGCTTGGTCATGGCTGCGACCGACATGCCCCGCCCCGCGCCCGCGTCAAGGCCTGGCTGCCCGTCAGGCATTCGCCACGGGGGCGGGGGAGGGCTGGCCGCGGCGCTGCTGCCACAGCTGCACGAAGTCGATCGGCGCCAGCAGCACCGGCGGGAAGCCACCGTCGCGCGTGATGTCGGCCAGGATGTTGCGCGCGAAGGGGAACAGCAGCCGCGGGCATTCCACCAGCAGCACCGGTTCGATCATCTCGGCCGGCACGCCGTTGAGCGTGAAGATGCCGCAATAGACCAGCTCGGCGATGAAGGCGGTCTGGCCCTGGGTGGTCTTGGCATCGGCGCGGATGTTCAGGGAGATCTCGTAGGTCTCCTGGCCTTCCTGCAGCCGGCGCGCCTGCACATCGAGCGCGATGTTGATCTGCGGCGCGTCGCGCATGCTCAGGTAGATCTCGGGCGCGCCCGGGACCTCGAAGGACAGGTCCTTGGTGAATTGCAGGTTCAGCACCACCGGGCCGGTCGCGGGGACGGCGCCGCCATTGGGGGCGCCCGGGGGGGCAGGCTGGTTCTGCTGGTCGGACATGTCGGGCCTTTCGGAGCGGGCGCGGCGGGCACGCCTGGCGGTCGCCGGGGCGGTCAGCACGCGCGCCGCGGCGGTTAGCACGCGGCGCGCCCGGGCGGCAAACCGGGGATGGGGTGGTCAGCGCAGTCGCTCGGCCAACGCGGCCCTGGCGCGCCGGGCGCCAGGGCGGGCCGGCGCCTCAGCCGGCGTCCGGGCAGCCCACCACCACGCGCTGCTGGGTGCGCACGCCCTCGAGCGTCTGCGTCCAGCGCGGGTCAGACGATGGCGGGGTCAGCAGCCGCGCGGCCTGGGCGAGGTCGGGGCAGCGCTGATCATCGGCGCCGCAGGATACCGAGACGCCGACCAGCCGCGCGCTGCCGCCATGGAAGCGCGCGCTGGCATTGCCCGGCGAATCGCGCAGCAGCGTGTCGGCCTCGGCGCGCATCAGGTCGTTGTCCGGGCAGATGCTGGCGCGCGGCGTGACAGCGCGGCGGTCATACAGGGCGGCGAGCAGTTCCTCCCGCCAGCCATTGCGTTGCGCCTGGGTATTCGCCCCGCCGGCGGCCAGTGCCGCCTGGCCGGCCGAGACGGCGCAGTCGCGGTAGCGCGCGCGCTGGTCGGCCGGCGCGCTGGCGGCCTGGCGGCGGCAGGCGCGTGCGCGCAGTGCCTGGGCCTCGGCGCAATCCTTGTCGGCGGCGCCGGTGCAGGCGGGGATGGTCGCGTCGGCAACGGTGCCCCAGGCGTTCTGCGCGGCGGCCGCGGTCAGGCTGGCCAGTTGCTGGGCGGCGGGCGTCGCGGCGGCGGCGGCGGCCGCACCGGCGGCCTGGCCGGCCGGTCCGCCGACCGCCCCGGCCACCGCGCCCGACGCCGCGCGCCCAGCGGCCCCGCCGGCGACGGTCGCGGCCTGGTCGCAGCCGGCAAGGATGACGAGCCCCAGCAGGGCTCCAAAGGCAGGCAAGGATCTGGTCAAGGGCGGTCTCCCGGGTTGGCCGGAGGCTAGCGCAGTTTCGCCGCCGATGAACATGCGCCAGCGCGTTGACAGGATCGGCATCGCCTGTTGTCGCCATGCCGGCCCGGTAGCAGGGTGGGCGCCTGGCCTCAGGAGACCCGCCCATGCCCCGCCACGCGCTTCGCGTCCGCCTCGGCGCCACCACCTATCGCGTCGAACGCCCCTGGGGCGAGGTGCCGACCGGCCAGGGCGCGCCGAGCGACGTCGCCTGCGACGCGCAGGGCCGCGTCTACGTCCAGCTCCGCCAGGACCCGATGACCGACGCCGAGGCGCCGGGCGTGGTGGTCCTGGCGCCGGATGGGCGGCGCATCGCGGCCTGGGGCGGGGCGGAGATCGCGGATGGCCACATGCTGTCGGTGCATCCCGATGGCCGTGTCTTCGTGGTGGATCGCGACGCGCAGGAGATCATCATCTTCTCGGCCGAGGGCAGGCGCCTCGGCGGCATCGGCAAGCGCCACGCGCCGGGCGAGCCCTTCAACGCGCCGTGCGACGTCGCCTTCGGCCCCGATGGCAGCATCTATGTCGCGGATGGCTATGCGGCGTCGGTGGTGCACCGCTTCAGCGCGGATGGCACGCTGATCGGCCGTTGGGGGCGCGAGGGCACGGGCCCCGGCGAATTCTCCACGCCGCATTCGGTCTGGGTGCTGCCCGATGGCCGCGTGACGGTGGCCGACCGCGAGAACAATCGCGTGCAGATCTTTACGGCCGATGGCGCGTGGCTCGCCGACTGGCGCGGCAACCACAAGCCCATGAGCGTTCATGGCGGCCCGGATGGCGGGCTGTATGTGACCGACCAGGTGCCGCAATTGTCGTTGCTGTCGAAGGATGGCGCGATCGTCGGGCGCTGCCGGCCGGTGCTGAACGGCGCGCACGGGATGTGGCGCGCGCCGGATGGCTGCATCTTCCTCAGCGAGCAGAATCCCTCGCGGCTGACGCGCCTGGTGCCGGAGTGATCACTCCGCCCAAGAGGACCGCCCCTGGATGGCCCAGCGGCCATCCTTGAGCGTCACGATGTAGAAGGACTTGTACGAGCCGATGACCGACCCGTCCGCGCGGAAGCGGGAGAACTGCACGCGGAAATGCACCTTGCCGGGGCCGGCATCGACCAACTCCACGTAGTCCCAGGCGCTTCTCGCCCATTCGCGCGCCTGGCCCTGGCGGTCGAAGACGATCGAGCGGAAATCCTCCGGGCGCTCGAAGATCGTGACCTTGCCGCTGTGGAAGCGGACATGCGGGAAGTGATACCAGCGTGTGCGGATCGCCTCGGCGTCCTCGGCGGCGAAGGCCTCCATGAAGCCGTCCATGGCGGCGCGGGCGGCGGCGATGTCGGCTTCGCTCATGTCGATTCATCCCCGTGAACGGTGACCCAGGTGTCGAGCAGCATGTCGCGCCGCCGCGCGAAGAGCGCGCCCCATTTGGCTCGTTGCGCCTGATCGGGCCCGGCGGCGGCGCTGTTCCAGAAGCGGCTTTGTTCCCAGCCTGCGAGCGAGGGATACCAGGTCATCAGCAGCACATGCGCGGGGCCCGCCTCCGCCCGGTCCTGCCACAGGCCGAGCGGTTCCGAGCCCGTGTCGCCCTCGAAGCCGACCCAGGCCTCGGTCGTGATGGCCACCATCTCGGCCACCTTGTCCGGCGGCACGATGAACCAGCGATGCGTGACGATGCCGCCACGCGCCGGGTCGGGCGGGGTCTCGCCGCGCGTGAGGATGGTGAGGACGCGCGTCCGCAGCGCCGCGATGTCGGGGTCGCCGGCCTCGGGCGCCGCCGGTGGTTCGCCGGGCCACAGCGACGCGCGGGTGACGATATTCATCGACGGGCCGATCTGCGCACGCCACAGGCCGAACATGCGCCCGCCGGGCACCGCGCGAAGCTTCGCCTGAAGCGCGGCGGCGCGGCGGGGTCGCGCGGTGAATTCCTCGAAGCGCAGCAGCGCCATGGGCGTCATCCCTCCAGCCTGAGCCCGGTGCGGGCGATGATGTCGCGCCAGCGGAGGCGTTCCGCCGCCAGGAAGGCGCGGAATTCCGCGGGACCGAGGAAGGCCGGGTCGAGCGCCAGCGCCTGGAGCCGCCCCGCGGTATCCGGTTCGGCCATGATGCGCCCGAGCAGCGCGCCGGTCTGGTCCACGAACGCCGGCGCCACGCGCGCCGGCGCCGAGAGCGAATAGAAGGCCGAGTGGTCGTATTCCGCGAAGCCCGCCTCGACGATGGTCGGCACGCCGGGCAGCGCGGGCTGGCGGTTCGCGCCCGTCACCGCCAGCACGCGCACCGTGCCTTCGCGCAGCAGGTTCAGCAGCCCGCCGGCCGAGACGGCGTAGAATTGCAGCCGCCCCGCCACCAAATCCTGCAGGGCCGGGCTCGCGCCGCGATAGGGGATGTGCTGCATGTCGAGGCCGAGGCCCTGGCTCATCATCTCCCCGATGACATGCGCGAGCGTGCCGGGTCCGGCTGAGCCATAATTCACGCGCCCGGGATTGGCGCGCGCCCAGGTGACGAATTCCGCCAGCGTCCGCACCGGCAGCGCGGCATTCACCGCGATGGCGTACCAGGAGACGACAAGGCGCGCGATCGGCGCGAAGTCGCGCTCGGGGTCATAGGGGATGCCCTGCCGCAGCATCGGGTTGCGGACCATCGAGGAATCGCTGCCGAGGATCAGCGTATGGCCGTCCGGTTCCGCCGCGGCGCCGGCCTGCATCGCGAGGTCGCCGCCAGCGCCAGGGCGGGCTTCCACCACCACCGCCTGGCCGGTCAGCGCGGTGATGCGCGCACCCACCAGGCGAGCCAGCGTGTCGGTGGATCCCCCGGTGGCGAAAGGCGTGATGATGCGGAGTGGGCGCTGCTGCGCGCGCGCCGCTGGCGCAGCGAGCAGCATCGGCGCGGCGAGCAGGGCTCGGCGACGGGGCATGGCAGTTTCCTCCGCGCTCATGGTGCGCAGGAAAGGCCGGGGGAGGGAACTCCCCTGAACCGGGACCCTACGGCGTTGCCGCGCGACGCCGCGGGGAACCCAAGCCTTGGCTTTTTCTGGAACCTGCTGACCGCGGCGGAGGTTAGTTCACGGTGATGCGGGCCTCGCGCACAACGCGCGCCCATTTCGCGGATTCGGCGCGCAGGTAGGTCGCGAGTTCCTCCGGCGTCGACCACACGCCTTCGGCACCCGCCGCGGCGAGCCGGTCCTTCACCGCCTGCTGCGCCAGCGCGTCGCGAATCGCGGCATTGAAGCGAGCAATAGCGGGTGCGGGCGTGCCGGCCGGTGCCATCACCGCACCCCAGGAGGTCGCCTGCGCATCGGGCAGGCCGATCTCGGCCATGGTGGGCACGTCGGGCAGCAAGGGCGAGCGCCGCGCGCCGGTGACCGCCAGCGCGCGCACGCGGCCGCCCTGGATCTGCCCGATGGCGGAGGGGATCTGGTCCAGCATCATCTGCACATTGCCCGCCACCAGATCGTTGAGCGCCGGCGCGCTGCCGCGATAGGGCACATGCGTGATGTCCACGCGCGCCGCCAGCTTGAACAGCTCCGGCACGGTATGCGTGGACGATCCCGCGCCGGCCGAACCGAAGGACAGCCGCCCAGGCTGCGCGCGCACAAGGGCGAGGAATTCCTGCGCGGTCTGCGCGGCCACCTGCGGGTTCACCACCAGCACGTGGTCGGTGGTGAAGGCCATCGAAATGGGTGCGAGGTCGCGCAGCGGGTCGAAGCCCAGGTTGGAATACAGATGCGGGTTCACCGTCAGCGTGCCCGTCGTGCCCATTAGGATCGTGCTGCCATCGGGCGCGCTGCGGACCACGTTCTCGACGCCGATATTGCCGCCGGCACCGGTGCGGTTTTCCACCACCACGGGCTGGCCGAAGCTCTCCTGCATGCGCTCGGCGAGCACGCGGGCGACCACGTCGGTGGCGCCGCCGGCGGGGAAGGGCACCACGAAGCGCGTGGGGCGCGTCGGCGTCCAGGGCGCCTGCGCGCGCACGACGGCGGGGGCCAGCAGCGGGGCGGCGATCAGCATGCGGCGCGTGGCGGTCATTGGTTGTTTCTCCCGGTTGTTCGTTGGTCAGCAGAAGGCGTGGCGGGCCTTGATTTGGCGCAGCACCGTCTCGGGGTCCTGCGCCCACCAATGGTTGGACAGGATTTCGACTTCCACGCCGCCGGTCCAGCCCGAAGCCTCGGCCATGGCGCGGATGGCGGGAATGTCGATGACGCCCTCGCCGGGCAGGCCGCGGTCGAAGACCAGGTCGGTGGTGGGCGATTTCCAGTCGCACACATGGAAGCCGGCGATGCGGCCCTTGGCGCGCGCCATCTGCCGCGCCAGGTCCGGGTCCCACCAGACATGATAGACATCGACCGCGACGCCGGTGCCTTCGCCCAGTTCGTCGCACAGGTCGAGCGCCTGGCCCAACGTGGAGAGCACGGACCGATCCGCGCAGGTCATCGGGTGCAGCGGTTCCAGCGCGAGGGTCACACCGGCGGCGCGGGCTTCCGGCAGGATGGCGTGCAGACGCTCGCGAACGGCCTCGCGCGCGGCGGGCAGGTCCTTGCTGCCGGCGGGCAGCCCGCCGCAGACCATCACCAGGCAATCGGCGCCGATCGCGTGGGCTTCCGCGATGGCGCGGCGGTTGTCGTCGATCGCGCCAGGCAGGTTGAACATGCCGCCGCGGCACAGGCCGGTCACCTTCAACCCGGCGTCGCGGATGTGCTTCGCCGCGGCGTCCACGCCCATCGCACCCAGCACGTCGCGCCAGGGCGAGATGCCGGGGATGCCGTGGCGCGCGCAGGCCTCAATGCATTGCGCGAGGCTCAGCGCCTTCACCGAGATGGTGTTCAGCGACAGCGGCCCGGGCGCACCCATCACGCGACGCCGTGCAGCGCGAGCAGCGAACGCATCCGCGCCACCGCCATGTCCGGGTCGCGCAGCAGGCCGGCGCGGTCGGCCAGGCGGAACAGCTCGCTGAAATGCTGGATGCTGCGCGTCGATTGCTGTCCGCCGACCATCACGAAATGGTCCTGGTGGCCGTTCAGCCAGGCCATGAAGACCACGCCCGTCTTGTAGAAGCGCGTGGGGGCCTTGAAGATGTGGCGGCTCAGCGGGACCGTCGGCGCCAGGATGTCGTGGAAGGTGCTGAGGTCGTTGCGCGACAGCGCCGCCAGCGCCCCGCCCACAGCCGGGGCGATCGGGTCGAAGATACCCAGCAGCGCGTCGGAATGCCCGTGGTCGTCGCCGGCGATCAGTTCGGCGTAGTTGAAGTCGTCGCCGGTGTACATGCGCACGCCGCGCGGCAGGCGGCGGCGCATCGCGATCTCCTTCTGGTCGTCCAGCAGCGAGATCTTCACGCCATCGACCTTGTCGGCATGGGCATGGATGACGGCCAGCGCCGTTTCCATCGCCGCCATGTGGTCGTGGTTGCCCCAGTAGCCTTCCAGCGCGGGGTCGAACATCTCGCCGAGCCAGTGGATCACCACCGGCTGCTTCACCTGCGACAGGATGCGGCCATAGACGCGCTCGTAGTCCGCCGGGCTGCGCGCCGCCTTGGCCAGCGCCCGCGAGGCCATGAGGATGATGCGCCCACCCATCGCCTCGACGGCTTCGCATTGTTCTTCATAGGCGCGGATCACGTCGTCCACGGTCACGTCCGGGCCGGGCGCGAGGTGGTCGGTGCCGGCACCCGACGCCATCACCGCGCCGGGATGGTCCTTCATCGCATCGAGCGAGCGGCGGATGAGTTCCTGCGCGCCCGTCCAATCCAACCCCATGCCGCGCTGCGCCGTGTCCATCGCTTCGGCAACACCGAGGCCGAGCGACCAGAGATGCTTGCGGAAGGCGATGGTGCGGTCCCAGTCGATCTTCACGTCGAGCCAGGGGTCCTGCTCGGCGAGCGGATCGGCGACGACATGCGCGGCAGCAAGAGCCACGCGCGGGAAAGGCGGCGTCGCGCGCGCGAAGTCGCGCGGCGCGCTGGTGGTGAAGGACTCGACGCGCGCGCCGTTGGGCAGGTTGATGGTGGGCATGTCCGTCACGCCTCCAGCTTCGGCAGGTCGATCCAGCGGCGCTCCGCCCAGGATTGCAGCCCGGCTTCGGCAAGCTGCACGCCCTTCGCCCCCGCCAGCAGGTCCCACGGGTAGTCGGGCCGCTCGCCCGCGACGTGCTTGAGGAATTCCTCCCACTGCACGCGGAAGCCGTTGGGGAAGTCCTGCGTCGTCGGCACTTCCTGCCAGCCGGCGAAGAAGTCGATGGTCTGCGGCTGATCGGGGTTCCACACCGGCTTCGGCGTCGCGACGCGCGACTGCGTCCAGCACTTGTGCAGCCCGCAGATGGCGGACCCATGCGTGCCGTCCACCTGGAAGGTCACCAAATCGTCGCGCCGCACCCGCGTCACCCAGGACGAATTGATGTGCGCGATCGCGCCACCTTCCAACTGGAAGGTCGCATAGGCCGCATCATCCGCATCGGCGACGTAAGGCTTGCCATCCTCCCCGATCCGCTCGGGGATATGCACGGCGCCGAGGCAGGACACCGCCTCCACATTGCCGAACAGATTGTCCAGCACGTAGCGCCAGTGGCAAAGCATATCGAGGATGATGCCGCCGCCCTCCGCCTTCTTGTAGTTCCACGACGGCCGCTGCGCCGGCTGCAAATCGCCCTCGAAGACCCAGTAGCCGAATTCGCCCTTTACCGAGCAGATGCGCCCGAGGAAGCCGCTGTCGATCACCATCTTCAGCTTGCGCAGCCCGGGCAGGAACAGCTTGTCCTGCACCACGCCGTTCTTGATGCCCTTGTCCTTCGCGAGCTTCGCGACGGCCAGCGCATCCGCCAGCGTGTCGGCGGTCGGCTTCTCGCAATAGATGTGCTTGCCGGCGTTGATCGCCTTGGTCAGCAGCCCCGCACGCATCTGCGTGGTTGCGGCGTCGAAGAAGATCTCGTCCTTCGGGTCGGCCAGGCAGGCATCGAGGTCGGTGGACACGCGGCTGATGCCATGCGCCTTCGCCAGCGCCTCCAGCTTGCCGCGATTGCGCCCGACGATCACCGGGTCGGGCATGATGGTGTCGCCATTCGCGAGTTTCACGCCGCCATCGGCGCGGATCGCCGCGATGGACCGGATCAGGTGCTGGTTCATCCCCATCCGGCCGGTGACGCCGTTCATGATGAGGCCGATGCGGCGTTCCGCCATGTGTCGTTTTCCCTACGAAAGCCAGCGATGAAGATTGTCGCGGACGAAGGCATCGTCCGTCAGATGCGGATAGCGTTCGGCCACCGCGGTCAGCATTTCGGCCTGCCCGGGTGAAAGCGCCTCGTGCTCGTCCAGGCACCAGGTGCCTGCCAGCAGCCCCTGCCGGCGCAGGATTTCGTGGCAGCCGGCGATGACCCCGTGGAAGTCGTGCGCGACGTCGAAGACAGCCGCGTTCATCTCGGTGACGGCGGCATCGAGCGCCAGCAGGTCGGCCGGGATGTCGCCCGTCACCGCCGCGCAGCGCGCCTGCAAGTCCACCGCCGCGCGCGTCCACACACTCCAATGGCCGAGCAGCCCGCCGACGATCCGCAGCGTGGTCGGCTGCCCGCGATGCACCAGCGTGAAGGGCGTCAGCAGGTCGGCCACGATATGGTCGTCATTGCCCGTGTAGAACGCCACGCGATCCTGCGCCCCCGCCTCCAGCACGCCGCGCAGCACATCGAGCGTGGCGTACCGGTTGAACGGCGCGATCTTGATGGCAACGACATTCTCGATGGCCGCGAAGCGCCGCCAGAACGCCGCCGACAGCGGCACCCCGCCCACCGCCGGCTGAAGGTAGAAGCCGAACAGCGGCATCTCCGCCGCGACCGCCGCGCAATGCGCGATCATCTCGTCTTCCGACGCGCCCTTCCAGGCGGCCAGCGACAGCAGCACCGCCTGGTAGCCGAGGCCGCGCGCGACCTGCGCCTCCGCTACCGCCTGCGCCGTGCGGCCAATGGCACCCGCCACCAGGATCGGCTGGCGTGCCTGCTCCGCCGCCGCCTCGGCCGCGATCCGCAGCACCGGTTCGAACAACCCCGTCTCGCGAATGGCGAATTGCGTGGTGTGCACACCCACCGCCAGCCCGCCCGACCCGGCATCCAGATAGTAGCGCGACAGCGCCTTCTGCCGGCGCGGGTCCAGTTCGCGCGCGGCTGTCAGCGCCAGCGGATGCGCCGGGATGGCGCAGCCCGCGCGCAGCCGCGCCCCGAGGCCTTCCGGCCAATCCTGCCAGCGCAGGCCCACGGCATTTCCTCCGCAAACAGTAACCAGGCGGTTACCTTCGCCCGCGGCCGCCAGCAGGTCAAGCCGGGAGCGCGGCCAGCGGAAGTCCCAGCGCCGCCGCCACCGCGGGATGCGTCACCGCCCCGGCATGGACGTTCACGCCGGCCGCCAAATGCGGATTCTCGGCCGCCGCGCGCGGAAAGCCCGTCTCCGCCAGTTGCAGCGTGAAGGGCAGCGTCGCGTTGTTCAGCGCGACCGCCGACGTACGCGCCACCGCACCCGGCATGTTCGTCACGCAGTAATGCACCACGCCATCCACGACATAGGTCGGGTCCGCGTGCGTGGTGGGGCGCGAGGTCTCGAAGCAGCCGCCCTGGTCGATCGCGACATCCACCATGACGCTGCCGGGGCGCATGCGCGACACCGTCTCGCGCGTCACCAGCCGCGGGGCGGCAGCACCCGGCACCAGCACCGCGCCGATCACCAGGTCGGCGTCCAGCACCGCGCGTTCCAGCGCATCGCGCGTCGCGAACACGGTATCCACCAGCCCGTTGAACTCGATGTCGAGCGCGGCCAGCACGCGCGGGTTGCGGTCCAGCACCGTGACATTGGCGCGCATGCCGTTGGCGATCCGCGCGGCATTCGACCCCACCACCCCGCCGCCGATGATCGCGACGCGCCCCGGCGGCACCCCCGGCACGCCGGAGAGCAGGATGCCCGCGCCACCCGCCTCCTTCTCCAGGCAGCGCGCGCCGACCTGCACGGCCATGCGCCCGGCCACCTCGCTCATCGGTGCGAGCAGCGGCAGCCCGCCCAGCGCATCGGTCACGGTCTCATACGCGATGGCGGTGCAGCCGGACGCCATCAGCCCCTCCGTCTGCGCGCGGTCGGGGGCCAGGTGCAGGTAGGTGAACAGCACCTGCCCCGGCTTCAGCCGCGCCCATTCGCCTGGCTGCGGTTCCTTCACCTTCACCACCAGCGCGGCCTCGGCGAAGACTGTGGCGGCATCGGGCGCGATGCGCGCGCCGGCGGCGATATACGCCTCGTCCGGGAAGCCGATCGCCGCACCGGCCTGCGTCTCGACCAGCACCTCGTGCCCATGCAGCACCAGCTCGCGCACCGACCCCGGCACCAACCCCACGCGGTATTCGTGGATCTTCACTTCCTTCGGAACGCCGACACGCATTGCTGCCTCCTTCATTCCACCGGCAGGAAGATGAACACGACGGCGGCCACCAGGCACACCCCGGCGGCGATGAAATTCCAGCGCAGCGTCTCGCCCAGGAAGGTCACGGAGAACACGCCGAAGACGGCGATGGTGATGACCTCCTGCATGACCTTCAGCTGCTGGCCGGTGAAGGTGCCGTAGCCGATCCGGTTGGCCGGCACCGCCAGGCAGTATTCGAAGAAGGCGATCCCCCAGGACACCAGCACCGCCAGCCACAGCGGCCAGGATGGCGCCTTCAGGTGCCCGTACCATGCGAAGGTCATCAGCACGTTCGACCCCACCAGCAACAGCGGGGTCACGATCCAGGGGCTCATGGTCACTCCTTGGGTGGCAGGCGCCGCAGCAGGAACAGCATGATGGCCATGGCTGGCAGCGCCGCCACCGTGGTCAGCACGAAGAACCACGACCAGCCCATCCAGGCCGCCAGCACCCCGCCCGACGCCCCCAGCGTGCGCAACGGCACCGCCGCCAGCGACGACAGCAGTGCATATTGCGTCGCGCTGAAGCTGCGGTTCACCAGGCTGGACAGGTAGGTCAGGAAGGCCGCATCCGCGAGCCCGTCGGTGAAGTTCTCGACCCCCACCTGGGCGAACAGCATGGGTATGTCGCGCCCGCCCCCGACCAGCGCGAGGTACATCAGGTTCGACAGCATCTGCGTGAGCCCGGTCAGGATCAGCGCGCGCCCCACGCCGATCCGCCCGACCAGCCAGGCGCCGGCCACCGCGCCCACCAGCGTCGCCGCCAGGCCGAACACCGTGCCGACGGTCGCGACATCCTCGCGCGTGAAGCCCTCGGATCGGTAGAAGGGTGTGACCATGATGCCGGCCAGCGCCTCGCCCAGCTTGAACAGCGCGACGAAGGCCAGGATGGCGAACCAGTAGCGTCGTCCGGTGAAGTCGATGAACGGCCCGACCACCGACAGCCGCATCCGCGCCCGCCAGCCGACCGGCGCGACCGCTTGTGCCACCGGCTCGACCCCCGCCAGCGTGGCCGCGATGCCGACCAGCATCAGCGAAGCAGCCACCCCATAGGCCAGGTGCCACCCCAGCTGCCCCACCAGCAGCAGCGTCCCCGCGCCGGACGCCAACAGCCCCGCCCGGTAGCCCCAGACATAGGCTGTCAGGCCCCAGGCCTGGTCGTCCTCGGCGGCGCCCATCATCTCGATGCGCCAGGCGTCGATGACGATGTCCTGGCTGGCCGACAGGAACGCCACGACCACCGCCAGCACCACGGTCATCCGCGCCCCGGCCGCCGGGTCGGTGGCGGCCAGCGCGGCGATCGTCGCCACCAGCGCGACCTGCACCAGCAGCAGCCAGCCCCGCCGGCGCCCCAGCACGGGCGGGCGCACCGCATCCAGCGCCGGCGCCCACAGGAACTTGTTGGCATAGGCGAGGCCGATCAGCGCTGTCAGGCCAATCTCGGCCAGCGACATGCCGCTCTCGACGAACCACTGGCGCAGCACCTGCCCTGCCACCAGTGGCAGCGGCACCGCGGCCGCGAAGCCCAGGGCGAGCATGATCGGCAGCCGCCGGTCGGCCCATCGTGCATGTGACGAATCGGACATCGCGCGCAGGCTGGCAGAAGCCCCGCGGCCCCGCCAGCGCGCCGGGCTTGCTCCCGGCCCCGCCCCCTGGGCAGTATTGCTGCGGGAACGAGGGGCAGGGGATTTCGCATGAACCATCTGATCGACCGCGTGAAGGGCATGGCGCTCGCACCCGCGGAGGAGTGGCGCAAGATCGCCGCCGAGCCCATCGAGCTCGTGCCGGTCTTCACCCGCTATGTCATGATCCTGGCGGCGATCCCGGCCATCGCGGGCTTCCTGCTGCTGCTGTTCTTCGCCCCCATCGCCGCCTTCACCATGGCGATCGTCGGCTACATCCTGTCGCTGGTGGGCGTCTTCGTGACGGCCAAGATCATCGAGATCCTGGCGCCGAATTTCGGCGGGCAGCCGGATGCCGATGCGGCGCTGAAGCTCGCCGCCTTCGCCCCGACCATCGCCTGGGTCGCGGGCGGGGCCATCATCATCCCGATCCTGGGCGGCATCGTGGCGCTGATCGGCGGGTTCTACGCGCTGTACACGCTGTACCTGGGCGTGCCGATCGTCATGCGCGTGCCGCAGGAAAAGGCGCTGACCTTCACCCTGGCGGTGATCGGCGTGGCCATCCTGGTGAACATCGCGGTGCGGCTGCTGACCGGCATTTTCGTCTGACGGATTGCGACGCGGCGCGTGCTGCGCCGCGCCACCGGCCCGTGCGGTCGGCCGCTCAGCGCAGCGGCATCCGCGCGACCCAGGCCGCGAGCCCCGCGGTCGCCGCAGCCGCCACGCCGAACACCGCCGCATAGCCGCCGGCATGCAGCACGGCGCCGAAGGCCAGCGCACCCACGCTTTGCCCCAGGAAGAGCGCCATCGCGAAGGCCGAGACCGCGGTGGCGCGGCTTTCGGGCAAGGCCTCGGTCGCGCGCGCCTGCAGCACGCCGTGGAACATGTAGAAGGCCATGCCCAGCGGCACCTGCAGCAGCGCCACCGCCCACCAGGCCGGCGCCAGCGCCAGCCCGCCCAACGCCGCCGCCAGCAGCGCCCCGCCGCCGCCCACCAGCCCGCGCTCGCCCAGCCATGCCACCAGGCGCTTGGCCGTGCGGGTATAGATGAAGGCGCCGATCCCGAACCCCGCTACCACGATGCCTGCGCGGCCCGGCGAGAGGCCGAAGCTCTCGATCAGGAAGGCGCCGATGAAGGGGAAGGCACCGCCGAACAGCACCGCGCCATCGAGCGCCGCCGCGCCCATCAGCCGCCGCCCCGACGCCGCGCGCAGCAGCACGCCGTATTGCGACAGTCCAAGCCCGCGCACCGCGCCGCGCTCCGGCACCGCCCGGCGCAGCATCAGCGCGCCCACCACCAGCGCCAGCGCCGCCAGCACCAGGAAGGAGGCGCGCCACCCCGCGACCTCCGCCACCACGCCCGACAGCGGCCCGACCAGCAACTGCGCCATCACCATGCCGGTCAGGAAGCGCCCGATCGTCGCCTGGCGGTCCTCATAGGGCACCGCATCGCCGATCCAGGCGATCGCCAGCGGGATCACCGCCCCGGCCACCAGCCCCGTCGCGGTCCGCAGCACCACCATTGAGGTCAGGTCCCACGCCGCCGCCGAGACCGCCAACCCGACGCCGTACATCACCAGCGCAATCGCCGCGACCCAGACCTTGCCGAAACGGTCGCCCAGCGGCCCGGTCACCAGCTGCCCGGCGCCATAGGCCAGGCTGAACCCCGCCACGACGGGCGCGATGGCCGCCACGCCCACCCCGAAATCCGCCGCCAGCAACGGCAGCAACGGGTCCATCAGACGCATCCCGCCACCGGCGGCAAAGCCGGCGAGGGCAAGGAGGGGCAGCAGGGCGAGGTCGGGGCGCAAGGCGTGGGCATAGGTCGCGGGTTGCTGCGCTGCGTCAAGGGCGGCCGGGGGGCCTGCCCCCCGGACCCCCCGCTGGGGGGCTGCGGCCCCCCAGACCCGCGGGTTTGATGGGCAGGGATGAGGGAGGGGCTCACGGGAGCGCCCTCGATCACGGGCACGCCGCGCCCCTCCCTCATCCCTGCCCAGTCATGGCGGGGTCCGGGGAGGCACTGCCTCCCCGGCGGGGGTCCAGGGGGCGGCGCCCCCTGGCTGACCCCTTCGCCGCAACGCGCTACCCTCCCACCCCCCAGCCACGCAGGACCCCGCCCCATGGCCGACACCACCGACGGCGCCGACGATCCGCTCGCGGCCGTGCTTGCCGCCACCGAGGCGGCGCGGCCCACGCGGATCATCAGTGGCTCCGAGGCGCAGGCCCTCGCCAAGGTGGACGCCATGATCGCGCTGATGCAGGCGGCGATCCGCAACCATCCGCGCTTTGTGGCGCTCGAGGCCGCGTGGCGGTCGCTGCACCGCCTGGTGCACGCGCAGGATGACGGCCCTGTCGTGGTGAAGCTGCTGCCGGTGACGATGCGCGAGATCGTCCGCGACCAGCGCGCCGTGCAGGACCCCGAGGACAGCGACCTGGTCACCCTGCTGTGGCACGAGGGCATCGGCGCGGGCGACCCCTTCGGGCTGCTGCTGGCGGACCTGGAATTCGGTGCCGGGGCGGAGGACGTGCAGGCGCTGCGCGGCCTGGCCGCCGCCGGCGCCGGGGCCTTCGTGCCGGTCGTCGCGCATGCGGCGCCCGCGCTGCTCGACCTTGATGACTGGTCGGCGCTACCGGGCAAGCGCGACCTGGCGCGCCTGCATGAAGGCCCGCGCCACATCGCCTGGCGCAGTCTGCGCGAGAGCGAGGAAGCGCGCTTCCTGGCACTGGTCGCCCCGCCGGTGCTGGCTAGCGGCGGCCCGGGCGCGCCGCGCTGGACGGGCGGCGGCTGGGTGCTGGCCGCGCGCATCACCGCCGCCTTCCGGCGCGAGGGCTGGGGTGCCGCCATCGAAGGGCGCGAGGACGGCACCGAAGGCGGCCTGCCGCCGATGGGCTCGGTGCCCACCGCCTGCGACCCCGCCGACGGGCAGGAGAAAGTGCTGGCGGGTCTTGGCCTGACGCTGCTGGTGCCGCGCGGGGCTGACCGCGCCTCGGTGCTGGCGGCACCCACGCTGCACAAGCCGCCGCGCTTCCACGCCGCGGCCGCCAATGCCGATGCGGCGCTGGCGGCCGGCCTGCCCTGGGTGCTGGCGACCGGCCGCATCCTGCAGGCGCTGGCCTTGCGGGCGCGGTGGGAACTCCAGCGCGGCCGGGGCAAGGCCGCCGCGCTGGATGCGCTGAACGCCTGGCTCGCCGGGCTGGCCGACCCTGACGGGCCATTGGCCGAGGCGCGCGCGGAACTGCCGGAGGACGGCGTGGTCGCGGCGCGCCTGCGCGTGCGCCTGGCGCAGGGCACGCCGGCGGCGGCGCACCGGTTGGCGCTGGCGCTGCCCTGAGCTGCGCCGATGACGGGCCTTGCCCAGATGTAACAGGTCGGCGCTAAAGTAACCGGTGCGTTCCAAGAACATGGGAGTGACCGCGCATGGCCCCGAAGCTCGCCGCCGAGTTCATCGGCACTCTTTGGCTGACATTGGGGGGCTGCGGGTCCGCCGTGCTGGCCGCCGCCTTCCCCGAGGTCGGCATTGGGCTGCTCGGCGTATCCTTCGCCTTCGGGCTGACGGTGCTGACCATGGCGTACGCGATCGGCCACGTCTCTGGCTGCCACCTCAATCCGGCGGTGACGCTGGGCCTGGTAGCCGGCGGCCGCTTCCCGATGTCGCAGGCGCTGCCCTACATCTTCGTGCAGGTGCTGGGTGCGATCGCCGGCGCGGGCATCCTGTACATGATCGCCAGCGGCAAGCCCGGCTTCGAGGTCGGCGGCTTCGCGGCGAATGGCTTCGGCGATCACTCGCCGGGCAAGTTCAGCATGAACGCCGCGCTCATCGCCGAGGTGGTGATGACATTCTTCTTCATCGTCATCATCATGGGCGCCACGCATGGCCGCGCCCCAGTGGGCTTCGCGCCGATCGCGATCGGCCTGGGGCTGACGCTGATCCACCTCATCAGCATCCCGGTGACCAATACCTCGGTGAACCCGGCGCGCAGCACGGGGCCGGCGCTGGTGGTGGGCGGCTGGGCCTTGCAGCAGCTCTGGCTGTTCTGGGTGGCGCCGATCGTCGGCGCGGTGATCGCCGGCGTTGCCTCCCGCACACTGTGGCCGAACAGCCGCCCGGATATCGAGGGGCAGTGAGCGAGCCGCGCGAACGCGGCCCGCTGGCGCATCGGCTGCTGATGGGCGTGGTGGTCCCGGCCACCAATGTCACGACCGAGGCGGAGATGGACGACCTCCGCCCGCGCGGCGTGGTCAACGCCACCGCGCGCATCGCCAATCCCGATGCGCGCGTGACAGGCGATGCCGATGCGGCCGTCGTGCGCGCGGCGATGGTGGGCGGGCTGATGGGCGCGCTGGACACCCTGGCGCCGGTGCGGCCGGACCATGTCGCGATCGGCGTCATGGTCGAGAATTTCGTCGGCGGCGTCGCGGCCGGCGATGCGTTGCTGGCCGAGGCGGCGGCCCGCATCGGCTGCCCCGTGACGGCGCCGACCCATGCGACGCTGGCCGCGCTGTCAGCGCTGGGTGTGACGCGGGTGGCGTTGCTCACGCCCTTCTTCCCAGCCGGCGACGCTGCGGCGAAGGCGTTCCTGGAACAGGCGGGCATTGAGGTGGTCCGGGTGCTGGGGCTGCGTGCGCCCGGCCCGGCGGCAATCGCGCGGGTGCCGCTCGATCGCCTGCGCGAGGCGGTGCGGGAGCTCGACGGGCCCGACGTGCAGGCTGTGGTGCAGGTCGGCACCAACCTGCCCTTCGCCAGCGTGGCGCGCGCGGCGGAAGCGGAACGCGGCAAGCCGGTGCTGGCGACCAACCCGGTCACCTACTGGCATGCGCTGCGCCAGGCCGGGATCAGCGACCGGGTCGCGGGGGCAGGGCGGCTGTTCGCGGCGGCGTAGGACAACACCCGCCCAGGCAGGATCGGTTCGCCAACGGAAAGCGCTGGAGACGACGACGCAAGCCAAGGCGAGCGAAATCGATTCTCGTGAGCCGGTGCTGACGTTTGCAGGCGCAGCGGGACGGCTTGCGATGGGTCGGCACGCCGCAAGAACAAGGGACTGGCGACGCGCAGCCCGAGGTCGCGGATCCAGCGAAGTCCCGGTTCGGGACCTGAGCGCCGTTCAGCTGCCGGCCGCGTCGTCTTCCTCGACCATCGCCGCCTTCAACTGGTCGGTGCTGATCAGCAGGATGCGGCGCGCATCCAGGATCTGCGGTGCCTGGTGCTGCAGCGTCTCCCAGCGCGCCTCGACCGCATCGAGCGCCGCGTCGAGGTCGGGGAAGGTCTCGGTCTCGGGCGCGGCGGAGCCGGCGCGCCAGCGCAGATGGACGGGGCCTTGGGTGGTCATCGGGACATCGCTGCATGAAGGGGTGGGCCATCGCCGGCGGGCCGGCGGTGCATGGATAGGCGGTAAGGGACCGTTTGAGAATGGCGGCACCGGCCCTCTGCCCCACCCGGCCACCCATCCAGATACGCTCGTGGGTGGCGGGGTGGGGCAGAGGGCCGGTGCCGGCCTTGAGAATGCGCCGCATGGCGCAGTCTCAAACGAACGCCAAGCGGCGCGCTTGGCAAAGGGACGGCGCCGCCTCGTCAGCGCCGCCGCCAGGCGGTAGGAACACCATCGAAGTATCCACCAGGGGACCGAGGACATGGCAGGACGCGGCAAGACGGCGCTGATCACCGGCGCGGGGCGCAATATCGGGCGCGCGGTGGCCCTTGGCCTGGCGCAGGACGGCTTCGACGTGGTGGTCAACGGCTCCTCCGACCGCGCCGCCTGCGATCGCGTGGCGGAGGAAGCACGCCGCTTCGGCGTGGCGGCCGAGGTGGTGATGGGCGATATCGGCAGCGCCGCCGAATGCGCCCGCATCGCCGCCGCCGCCATCGCCCGATTCGGTGCCGTGGACGTGCTGGTCAACAACGCCGCGCTGCGCCCCCAGGCGCCCTTCCTGGAAATGAGCGACGAGGATTGGCGCCGCGTGATGGCGGTGGACCTCGATGCGGCGGTGTGGCTCAGCCGCGCCTGCCTGCCGGGGATGGTGGCGCGCGGCTGGGGCCGGGTGGTGAACTTCACCGGCATGAACGCGATTCATGGCTATGCCGGGCGCGCGCCGGTCAGCGTGGCCAAGCATGGGCTCTGGGGCCTGACCAAGGCGCTGGGCAAGGAATTCGGCCCGAAGGGCATCACCGTGAACGCCATCTCGCCCGGCCCTATCGCCGCGGATGACGAGGCGGGCGAGCCGCTCTCGGCCTATCGCAAGGCGATCGTGGCGCGCGTGCCGGTCGGGCGAGAGGGGCTTCCGACGGAAGTGGCGGCGGTGCTGCGGATGCTGGTCTCGGACGGTGGCGCCTATGTGAACGGGCAGATGCTGCAGGTGAATGGCGGCGCGGAGACGTAGTTTTCTTGTGCCGTCGGGCGCCGGGCGTTCGGATCGCGCTTGCGCGTGATCCACGGTTTTTGTGCCATCGAGCGCCGGGCGCCGCCTCCGGCGGCTTGGCTACGCGCCACGCATTGGTGCGCCGTGCGCGGCTGACGGGTTGGGCGCGGTCGCGCATTCGCGCTCCCGGATCGCGCATTCGCACGATCCGAAGTCGTGTGCCTTCGATTGCCAGGCGCGGCCTCCAGCCGCTTCGCTGCGCGCCATGGACGGGCGCGCACGGCCCGACTGATGGTTTGGGCGCGCTCGTGCCATGCGCTCCGGTGTCGCGCCTGCGCGATACTCTTGCGCTGGCGCCCCCGCGTCACCCAACGCGGTCGATGCTGCCGTCCAGGTCCATGATGGCGGTCACCACCTGCAAGGTCGGGTGGCGGCGCGCCACCTCGGCGCGGAAGGCGGCCAGCGATTCGCCCTGGCTCGCGGTCTCCTGCGCGCGGGTGGCCAGCGCCGCCTCGCCGAAGGCGATCTTCGCCGCGCCACAGTCGCGATGTGTCATGGCCATCACCTGGCGGATGCCGTGCAGCTGCACGGTGACGTCCAGGTTGTCCCAGAAGGCGGCGTGCCAGGTGGCGAAGCGCGGATGCACCGTGCCGATCGGCCCGCCGGCGATGGTGAATTGGCTATAGCGGTCGCGCAGCCCGTGCGACGACATCCATAGAAAGCTGCCGGAGGTCAGGCGCGGGTCGATGCAGTTGAGCAGCATCGCCTCGTAGCGCCCGGTGCCAGCCTTGGCGCCGCGCGCAAGCCCTGCCGCGGCGAGCAGGCCGAGCACGGCGCGCCGTCCGGCCGGTGCCGAACAGCCGCAGCCTGGCGCGAGGGTGTGGTGCGGGGTGGCGTCGGTGCAGCTTCGCATGGGGCCCTCGTGATGCGGCGCGGTGGCGCATCATGCGGGGGCCAGGCTTAACCCGGCGTTGCCGGGCGCCGCGGCGTCAGGGCGCGGCGTCGGCGGTCTCGAGCGCCTCGGCCTCGCGCGCCGCCAGCCGATCCGCCGGGCAGACGGCGGCGCGGCGCTGCAGGAAGGCGGCACGGTGCAGCGCATAGGAATCGATCGCCTGTGCGTCGATCTGCTGCAGCTCCGCATGGAACGCCGCATAGGTCGTGAACAGGTCGCCGGCGCGCCAGCCGAGGAACAGCTCCGGCCCGACTGCAGTCGACAGCGCCGTGCCGGTCGCGACCATGGCGGAGGCATCGCGCAGCGTGGAGGGGCCGAGCAGCGGCAGAACCATATAGGGGCCGCTTGCGACGCCCCAGCTGCACACCGCATCGGCCGGCGCCATCGGGCGGCGCGCGAAGCCCAGCGGGGTCGCGGCATCCGTCGCGCCGCCGAGGCCGATCGTGGTGTTGATGCCGAAGCGCAGCGCCGCATTGCCGGCGCGCGGCAGGTCCCCGGCGACGAGGGCGCTGACCGCCGTGATCGGCTCGCCGAGGTTGGCAAAGACATTCGACACGCCCTGCCGGACCCCTGGCGGCGTATAGGCCACGTAGGCCTCGGCCGCCGGCCCGAGCACATGCGTCTGGAGCAGCTGGTTCATCGCGTGGATGCGACGGTTCACCGGCTCCAGCGGGTCGGGAGCGGCCTGCGCAGCCGGCGCGGCAAGGCCGACGGCGAGGGCGATCAGGGGCAGCAATCTGGTCATGCGACGCATCCGGTCCGCCTTTGCTTGGGCGCAGCCCGGCCGGCGCCGCATCTTGCGGCCGGACGTGGCAGGGGTGCTGCGCGTTTCGCGCCGCACGGGGGCAATAGTGTATTTTCGGTTAACGTGGAACCGGAATCCGCGGCGGGCTGTTCGATCCGCCGGCGCCGGCCCGCGCCAACCACCTGGCGCCACAACGGCCGCATGGCCGGCGGGTTGCGGCGCCAGGCGCCCGGCGCGGTAACCTCGTGGTGAAGACAGCCATGCCAGCCTGTCGGCCCTTCGGAGGCCGGCGCCCGCGATGCATGCCCTGCTGTTCCTGCACGACCAGCCCTCGACGCTGGTCTATGGCGTCTTCATGGCCACGGCGGGCGGTGCCGCCGCGCTGGCCTGCCTGCTGCTGGCGCCGATCGTGCGCGCGCCGCAAACCAAGGAGACGCTGGACGTCGCGATGCGGACCACCGGCGCCATCACGGCGGCGCTGACGCTCACGCTCGCCTTCTGCGCGGTGCAGGCGCGCGGACAGATCACCGAGGCGCAGCGTCTGGTGCAGGCCGAGGCCACGGCGATCGCCGGCCTGGTCCGCATGGCCGACCGGCTGGGCGAGCCGGGACGCGCGCTGCTGCCAGCCATCGCGTCCTACCTGGCGGAGGTCGATGGCACCGAGTTCCGCAGCATGGCCCGCCACGGCCGTGATGCGACCACCCAGATCCATGCCGAGGCGCTGGAGAACACGGTCTACGCGGTGGCCGCGACGCTGCCGGAGGCCCTCGCCACCGACCTGATCGACCAGGAGGACCTGGTGGAGACGGCGCGCGAGGCGCGGCTGAACGCGGCCTCGGCGGCGCTGCCGATGCAGTTCTGGGCGCTGATCCTGCTGCTGGGCGGGCTGCTGGTGGCGACCGGGCCGCTGTATCCGGCGCGCGCGCATGTGGTGGTCATGCTTGCCATCCAGTCGGCGGCGCTGGGGGCGCTGGTGGCCTTCGTGTTCCTGATGGACCAACCCTTCCGGGGCGAGCTGACCGTCTCGGCGGAGCCCTATCGGTCGGCGGAACGCGGCCTGGCGCATCGTGGCGCGGCGCTGCATCCGGTCCGGCAGGCCGGCCCGTGAACGCGATCGCGGCGCGACGCGGCCCGCGGCTGGCGGCGCTGCACGGCATGGGCGGACGGTTGCTGCTGTACCGGGACTGTATCCGCATCGTGCGGCACGGCCCGTGGTTCACCGCGGTGAACCTGCTGCATCACGTGGAACGCGAGATCGAGACGACCATCCTGCTTGATCGGCTCGTGGCCGTGCATCTGGTGCGGTCGTTGCTGCTGGTGCAGTTCCTGCGCTTCACCTATGCCGGCGCGCCGGTGCCGACCGGCCACTACCTGCGCGATGCCTTCGCGGAAAACGCGTTCCTGTTCTCGCTGGTGGACAACCGGCCGCTGCTCGCGATGAAGGCGCGCATCGTGGACGCCGCGCGGGCACGCGATGCGATGCTGTGATGCGACATCAGACTGACGCGGATCGCGCGCATGCGCGATCCGGGAGCGCAAGGCGCGACCGCGCTCAACCTGCCAGCCGAGCCCGGCGCACCAGCGCACGGCGCGCAGCCAAGCCGCCCGAGGCGGCGCCCGGCGACTGAGGGCGCGCAAAGACTCGGATCGCGAAGCGATCCGGGAGCGCAAGGCGCGACCGCGCCCAACCTGCCAGCCGCGCCCGGCGCACCAGCGCACGGCGCGCAGCCAAGCCGCCGGAGGCGGCGCCCGGCGCCTGCGGGCGCGCAAAGACTCGGATCGCGCAGCGATCCGGGAGCGCAAGGCGCGACCGCGCCCAACCTGCCAGCCGCGCCCGGCGCACGAGCGCACGGCGCGCAGCCAAGCCGCCGGAGGCGGCGCCCGGCGATTGAGGGCACGCAAAGACTGGGAGCGCACAGCGCGACCGCGCCCAGACCATCAGTCGCCCGCGGTGCGCCCGTCCATGGCGCGAAGGCAAGCCGCACGGATGCGCGGCGCCCGCGGTCTGAGAGCATCAAAAAAACGCTGTGTGCGGTTCTCACCGCTCACAGCGAATGAAGACGGTGCTGGGATGGGCCTGTTCTCCCACATCCACCGCCGGGCGTTCGCCGCTCGGGCTTTCGCGCATCACCGGCGTGACGCCGTTGCGCCGCAGGAAGTCCACGGCCTCGCTGCCCTTCACCGCGAAATTGACGTTCTGCGGGATGTCGCCGGTGCGCTGCGCGACGCGCGCGGCGTTCAGCTTGGACACGATCACGCCGATCACATGGCCCTGGCGGTCCAGCAGCGGCCCGCCGGAATTGCCCTGCTGCACCGGCGCGCTGATCTGGAACTGCGTCGGGTTGTCGTTCAGCCCGGCCAGCGCGCTGACCTCCCCGGTGGTGAGCGTGGGGCCGGACGACAGCAGCCCGGCCAGCGGGAAGCCATAGGTCACGACGCTCTCGCCGCGGCGCACGGGGTTGGCGCGGAAGGCCAGCACCGGGCCGGGGCTGCCGGTCACGCGCACCAGCGCCAGGTCGCGCCGCGCATCCTGCGCGGGCACCTGGCCGGGCAGGCTCCGACCATCGGCGGTCCGCACCAGGATGCGCGCGCACCCTTCGATGACATGGTGGTTGGTCAGCACCTGCTCGGGCCCGACCACAAAGCCGGTGCCGGTGGAGGCGCGCGCATTCGGGTTGGGCCGCGGTCCGGGCCGGGCGCCGGGTGCGGTGCCCGGGCCGGCCGCGGCCTCGCGGGGCAGGGGCGCGGGCTTGCCGTCCGGCATGGTGGGGTTGGCCCGCGCGGCCGGTGGCGGTGCGGCGGCGGGCGCCAGCACCATGGCCACGGTACGATTGGCGCAGATGTCGGCGTTGCGGCGGACCACTTCCTGCCCGCTTTCGAGCACCATGCGAAGGTCGAACTGGCACCCCGCGCTCTCGGACGGGCGCAGCGCGAAGAAGGCGCCGGGGGCGAGCGGGCCGCGGTTCAGCAGGTTGGCGCCCCAGTCCGGCCGACCGCTTCGCACGGCATGCAGCGCGGTCGCCGGGGAGGCCGTGCGGTTGACCACCCGGAACGGTTCGCTCTGCGCGAGCGCGGGTGTCGCGGCCAAGCCCGACAGCATCAATGCGAGGATCAGGAAGCGCGCCATCCGGACCATCATGTCGGGGGCGGATGCATCGGAGTCAATCGCGCGCATCCGTCGCGCCGGGGCGCGCGCGCATCCCTCCGGCCCGCGGCGACGTCCCGCACGGCATCGCCGAGCCGTCAGCGCCGCGCCGGCGCTGCGGGTGCGGCCGCGCCGGCCTCGGGCGCGAGGTCGACGGAGCGGGTCGCGCAGACATCGGCATCGTCGCGCCGAATCTCGGTGCCGTCCTGCAGCACCAGCCGGACATCGAAGCGGCAGCCGGCGCCCTCGCCCAGGCGCACAGACAGGAACTGTCCCGGCGCCAGCGGACCGCCGCGGTTCAGCAGGTTGGCGGCCGTGCCCGCCTGTCCGGCGCGCGTGACGTGAAGCGCCGTGGCTGGCTGGGCGGCACGGTTGTAGAACCGGACGGGTTCGTTCTGCGCACAGGCCGGCAGCGCCCAGCCGGCGAGCGGCAGGGCCAACAGCGCGGCGCGCCTCATGGCCTGCTCCGACCTGTCGCCGCGGGCGGCGGCGATGGCGGGGCGGGCGCCTCGGCCGCCGGCGCCGGGTCAAGCGCCATCGACACGACCCGTTCGGCACAGACATCGACATCGCGGCGCACGGCCTCGCGCCCGTCGCGCAGGACCATCCGCACGTCGAACCGGCAGCCGCCACCTTCGCCCAGCTGCACCGACAGGAAGGCGCCTGGCGGCAGGAACTGCCCGGCCAGCAGGTTGGCGCCCCAGCCTGGTGTCCCGATGGGGGTCAGGAACAGGCCCGTCGCGCTCAGCGATGCGTTGTTTCGCACGCGAACGGGCTGATTCTGCGCTTCTGCCGGCGGAACGGGCAACAGCACGGATACCAGCGGCAGGAGGAACGCGCGTTTCATGTGCTCTCCATGTCGCGATCCGCGCAGGGGCTGTCAATCGGATCGTGGCGCGCACCGCCCCCTACGACTTGACCTTACCATCATGGGAGGCCCCACATGACGGTCGTCATGCCAGAAGCACCCATCCCCCAATCGCGCCTGCTGCTGCCCGTGGCCGGCATGACCTGCGCGGCCTGCGCCGGCCGGGTGCGGCGCGCATTGCTGAAGGTGCCTGGCGTCGCGGCGGCCGAGGTGAACGTCGCGTCCAACCAGGCCGAGGTGGTCGGCGACGCCCCGGTGGCGGCGCTGGCCGAGGCGGTGGCGCGCGCCGGCTACCAGGTGCCGGAGGCGCGGATTGACCTCGCGGTCGGCGGCATGACCTGCGCGTCCTGCGTCGGGCGGGTGGAACGCGCGCTGGCGGCGGTGCCCGGCGTGCTGGCGGTGCAGGTGAACCTGGCGACCGGGCGGGCGCGACTGCGCATGCTGGCGGGGACGCCGGAGGCTGCGCTCGGCGCCGCATTGGCGCGCGCCGGCTACCGGCTTGCGGAGGCCGACCGCGGGACCGATGCCGACCCCGGCGCCGCGCGCGAGGCGCGCGACCTGCTGCTGGCCGCGTTGCTTACCGCGCCCTTCCTGATCGGCATGGTGGGCATGGCGCTGGGGCGCGACTGGATGCCGGGCGGCTGGTGGCAGGCTGTGCTGGCGACGCCGGTGGTGTTTGGCCTGGGCGCGCGCTTCTGGTGGGCCGGCTTCGCCGCGCTGCGGGCGGGCAGCGGCAACATGGACCAGCTGGTCGCGATTGGCACCGGCGCCGCCTGGGGCTTGTCGATGGTCCTGCTGCTGCGCCACGGCGGCGAACATGCCCATGCGCTGTATTTCGAGGCCGCAGCCGTGGTGGTGTTCTTCGTGCTGGTCGGACGCCGGCTGGAGGCCCGCGCCAGGCGCGCGACGGGGGCCGCGATCGCCGCCTTGCTCGACCTCGCGCCCCGCACCGCCCGGCGGATCGAGGACGGGGCGGAGCACGACGTCCCGGCCGCGGCATTGATGGTGGGCGACCTGGTCGTGGTGCGCCCCGGCGAGCGCATCCCGGCCGATGGCGTTGTCCGCGAGGGCCGTTCGGGCGTCGACGAAAGCGCGCTGACCGGCGAGAGCCGCGCGGTCGAGAAGGACCCCGGCGCCGCGGTCTCCACCGGCACCATCGCGCTGGATGGCCGGCTGGTCATCGAGGTGCGCGCGGTCGGCAACGAGACGGTGCTGGCGCGCGTGGCCGCGTTGGTGTCGGCCGCGCAGGCCTCCCGCGCGCCGGTGCAGAAGCTGGTGGACCGCGTCAGCGCGGTGTTCGTGCCGGTGGTGATGGGCATCGCCGTGCTGACGCTGGCGGGCTGGCTGCTGGCCGGCGCGGGGGTCGAGCAGGCGCTGATCACCGCGGTCTCGGTGCTGGTCATCGCCTGCCCCTGCGCGCTGGGGCTGGCGACGCCGGCGGCGATCATGGCGGGCACCGGCGCGGCGGCGCGCGCTGGCATCCTGGTGCGGGACATGGAGGCGATCGAACGCGCGCAGGGCGTCACGCTGGTGGCCTTCGACAAGACCGGCACGCTGACGGAAGGCAGGCCGCGCCTGGCCGCGCTGCATCCGGCTGCCGGGGTTGAGCCGGACGAAGCGCTGCGCCTGGCGGCGGCCTTGCAGGCCGGCAGCGAGCATCCGCTGGCGCGCGCGGTCGCGGCGGCCTGGTCCGGCGCGGCGCAGGACGGGGCTGCGGCCGCGGCCGCCGCCTTGCCGCCTGCCGGCGCCGCTGTCCACGAAGCCGACCGCGCGCCGGGTGGTGCCGGCCGGGCTGGGCCACCGCCGGTCCAGGACTTCCGCGCCCTGCCCGGACGCGGGGTCGAGGGCGTGGTCGAGGGCCGGCGGCTCACCCTGGGCAGCCCGCGCCTGCTGGCCGAACGTGGCGCCTGCGCCGGGGGCCTTGCCGCCGCCGCGACGGCCGAGGCCTCCGCCGGCCGCAGCCTGGCCTGGCTGATCGAGGGCGACCACGCCCTGGCGCTGCTGGCCTTCGAGGATGCGCCCAAGCCCGGTGCCGCCGCCGCCATCGCCGCGCTGCATGCCGCCGGGCTGCGCACCGCGATGCTCAGCGGCGACCTGCGCGAGGCCGCCGAGGGCGTCGCCGCGCGCCTGGGCATCGACGACGTTGCGGCCGAGGTGCTGCCTGCCGACAAGGCCGCGCGCGTCGCGCAGTGGCAGGCGCAGGGCCAGCGCGTGGCGATGGTGGGCGATGGCGTGAACGACGCGCCGGCGCTGGCGCAGGCCGACCTCGGGATCGCGATGGGCACCGGCACCGATGTCGCGATCGCCGCGGCCGGCATCACGCTGCTGCGCGGCGACCCCGCGCTGGTTCCCGCGGCGATCGAGGTGGCGCGCCGCACACGGTCGAAGATCGGCCAGAACCTGGCCTGGGCCTTCGGCTACAATGTCGTCGGGCTGCCGCTGGCGGCGCTGGGCATGCTGTCGCCTGCCGTGGCCGGGGCGGCGATGGCGCTGTCCTCGGTCAGCGTGCTCGCATCTGCGCTGTGGCTGGCGCGCTGGCGGCCGCGGGAGGCCGCGCGATGAACATCGGCGAGGCGGCCGCGGCGTCGAACGTCTCGGCCAAGATGATCCGGCATTACGAGTCCATCGGCCTGCTGGCCGCGGCGCGCAGCGCCAATGGCTACCGCGTGTATGGGGATCGCGAGGTGGCGGTGCTGCGCTTCATCCGCCATGCGCGCGACCTCGGCTTTCCGCTGGAGGATGTGCGGCGGCTGCTCGGGTTGTGGCATGACCGCCAGCGCGCCAGCGCCGAAGTGAAGGCGCTTGCGCTGGCGCATGTCGCGGCGCTCGAGACCAAGGCACGATCCCTCAACGCCATGGCCGACAGCCTGCGCCACCTGGCGGCGCATTGCCACGGCGATGCGCGGCCCGACTGCCCGATCCTGGACGACCTCGCACGGAAGGAATGACGCCATGACCACCCCCACCATCACGCTGAAGGTCGAGGGCATGTCCTGCAGCCATTGCGCCCAGGCCGTGACGGCCGCGATCGAGGCGAAGGACCCGACCGCGAAGGTGCTGGTCGATGTCGCGGAGGGCACGGTGAAGGCCGAGACCATCCTGCCGCGCCACGTCGTGTCGATGGCGGTCGAGGACGAAGGCTACGCCGTGAAGGCGTAGCGCCTCATTCCAGGCGCACGACGTTCCGACCTGCGGCCCGCGTCACGCCGAAGGCGTGCCGCGGGCACGACGCGTTTGAGGGGCGCGACGGCGAAGCCTTCGTGCGCTCGGCATCAGTTGCTGCCACCATCCACCACGAAGTGCTGCGCCGTGACCATGGCGCTGTCATCGGCCGCCAGCCACAGCACCATGCGCGCGATGTCGTCGGGCAGCAGCGCGCCCTTCAGGCATTGGTTCGCCTGGCTGCGCGCCTCCGCTTCCGGCGTCAGCCACAGCGCCTTCTGCCGTTCGGTATGCACCCAGCCGGGCACCACCTCGTTCACCCGGATGCGGTCGGGGCCGAGGTCGCGCGCCAGGCCGCGCGTCAGGCCGCGGACCGCCGCCTTCGCCGTGGTATAGGCCGGCATCCCCCCGGCGCGGTTCATCCAGGATATCGAACCGAGGTTGATGATCGACCCGCCGCCGGCGCGGCGCATCATCGGCACCACTGCCTGGGCGCAGAAAAAATGGTGGCGCAGGTTGGTCGCCATGCGTTCGTCCCAGTAGTCGGGCTCGACCTGCTCCAGCGCGTGGCGGTCGTCGCGCGCGGCGTTGTTGACCAGCACGGTGATGTCGCCGACCTGCGTCGCCGCCTGCGCCACCGCCGCGCGCAAGGCCGCGATGTCGCGCAGGTCGCAGGCGATGAAGGCGGCACCCGTCGCCGCCGCCGTCGCCGCCCCGCCCGCGACGTCGAAATCCAGGAAGGCCACGCGCGCGCCCTGTAGCGCGAAGCGCGCCACCATCTGCGCGCCGATGCCCGATGCGCCGCCGGTGACGAGCACGCCGCGCGCCCTCAGGCTCGGATAGATTGCGAATTGGTCATCCATGATCCTGCCCCCCCTTGTGGCGCGGAAGATTGACACCGCGCGACGCCGGCGGCGACCATCGCCCTCGGGAGACCAATCAACAGGAGAGTGCTTCATGTTCAGGCGAGCCCTTGTGGCCGCGTTCGCCCTGCTCTGCGCCAATGGCGCGGCGCAGGCGCAATCGACCATCCCGAGCCCGACGCTCGATGCCGTGCGCGCGCGCGGCACGCTCAACTGCGGCATCCATACCGGCGTCGCCGGCTTCGCGCTGCCCGACAGCCGCGGCGTCTGGCAGGGCTTCGATGTCGACATGTGCCGCGGTCTGGCGGCAGCCATCTTCAACGACCCGTCGAAGGTGCGCTTCATTCCGCTGTCGTCCTCGACACGCTTCACCGCGCTGGGGTCGGGCGAAATCGACGTGCTGTTCCGCACCAGCACGCAGACCATGCTGCGCGACACCACGCTCGGCCTGCGCCACGTCACGACGTATTTCTTCGACGGGCACGGCTTCATGGTGCGCGCCAATGCCGGCGTGCAGCGCGTGCGCGACATGGGCGGAGCGACCATCTGCCTGATCCAGGGCACCACCAATGAACAGGTGACGGCGGACTACTTCCGCTCGGTCAGCGTGCAGTTCCAGCCGGTGGTGTTCGAGCGCACCGACCAGGCGCAGGCCGCGCTGGTCGCCGGGCGTTGCGACAGCTTCGGCACCGATGCCTCGCAGCTCGCCGGCGTGCGGGCCTCGATGCCCAACCCCAGCGAATGGACCATCCTGCCCGAGCGCTTCAGCAAGGAGCCCTACGGCGCCTATGTCCGCCGCGGCGACGACAACTGGTATGACATCGTGCGCTGGTACACCACCGCGGTCATTGAGGCCGAGGAACAGGGCATCACCGCCGCCAATGCCGAGGAACAGCGCCGCACCAGCGTGAACCCCAACACGCGCCGGCTGCTGGGTGTCACGCCGGAACTCGGCCAGTCGCTGAAGCTCGACGCGGCCTGGGCCTACAACGCCATCCGCGCCATCGGGAACTACGGCGAGGTGTATGAGCGCACGATGGGCGAACGCACCTCGGTGGCGCTGCCGCGTGGGCCGAACAACCTGCACACCAATGGCGGGCTGCTCTACGCCCTGCCGATGCGTTGATCTATCGGCTGCGCGGCGTCGGGCGCCAGTCCGGCGCCGCCAGCTCGAACCCCGCGAAGTCGAAGGCGGGGCAGACGGTGCAGCCCACCACCGTCCAGCGGCCAAGCGACACCGCCGATTGCCACCACCCCTTCGGCACCATGGCGAACAACCGCTGGTGCCGGGCCAGGTCGGGGCCGAGATGCACCGCCTCCGCATCATGCCCATCGGGCGACATGGTCAGCGCCAGTGGCCCGCCGGCATGCCAGTGCCAGCCCTCGGCCGCATCCACGCGATGCCAGTGGCTGAACTCATCCGCCGCCAGCAGGAACAGGATGGCGGTGCCCGCGCCGCGCGACCCATCGGCCGGCGCGTCGCGCCAGGTCTCGCGGTAATGCCCGCCTTCCGGATGGGGCTTCAGGTCGAGCGCGGCGATGACCTGCGCGGCCGTCACCGACGGGTCGCGCAGATCCACCATCAACCGACCGGCACGGTGCGCGCGAGCGGCGGCAGCTTCGACACCTCGGCGAACCAGGCGGCCAGCTTCGGATGCGCATCGCGCCAGGGCTCGGCGGCGAAGCGGAAATCCAAGTAGCCCAGCGCGCAGCCGACGGCGATCGCGCCGATATCGTCGAGACCCACCGGCGGGGCGGCCTCCAGCACCGCCAGCGCGCGCTCCACCGCGGCCTTCTGCCGCGCATCGAAGGCCTTGCGCGCATCATCCTGCGGATGCGGCATCGCCAGGCGCCGCGCCACCGCGGCATCCAGGATGCCATCGGCCGCCGCATGCATGATCTGCGCGCGCAGCCGCGCCGCGCTGCCGGTCGGCGGGAACAGCGGCGGCGCATCGCCCAGCGTGTCCAGGTATTCGCAGATGACCGGGCTGTCGTAGATGGCCGTGCCGTCCTCGGCGACCAGCGCGGGCACCTTGGAAAGCGGGTTGCTCGCCAGCAAGTCGGCCGGCGAGACATGCGGGTTGGTCGCCACCGTCGTGATCTGCCCGTCGATGCCGCGCGCGATGGCGCAGGCCATCACCTTGCGGACATAGGGGCTGGCGGGGGAATGGTGCAGCTTCATCCTGGCGTCATCCTCAACGGAAATTGTCCTTGGCGGTGCGGATGCGCGCGAGCGTCTCGACATCCGGCGCGCGCAGGAAGGGGTTGGCGTCGTTTTCCTCGCCGATGGTGGTCGGCAGGCTGGGCACGCCCTCGGTGCGCTGGCGAGCGATCTCGGCGGCGCGGGCCTGGAGCGCGGCGTTGCCGGGCTCGATGGTCAGGGCGAAGCGGGCATTGCTCTCGCTGTATTCGTGGCCGCAGCAGACCAGCGTCTCGGGCGGCAGGGCGGCCAGCAGCTGCAGGCTGTGGAACATCTCTGCAGCCGTGCCTTCCAGCAGCCGCCCGCAGCCCAGCGAGAACAGCGTGTCGCCGCACAGCAGGATGGCGCTCTCGGGCAGGTGGAAGGCGATGTGGCCGCGGGTGTGGCCGTCGCTGGCCAGCACATCGACCGGCTCGCCGAACAGGTCGAATGTCTCGCCGGGCTTCACCGCGCGGTCGAGCTTCGGCAGCCGGTGCGAATCCGCCGCGCCGCCGACCACGGTGCAGCCATACCGCTGCACCAGGTCGGTCACGCCGGCGACGTGGTCGCCATGATGGTGGGTCAGCAGGATGGTGTCGATCGTCCCGCCCAGCGCCTCGGCCGCGGCGATGACGGGGTCGGCCTCGCCGGGGTCGCAGACCGCCAGCCGGCCATCGGCGGCGCGCAGCAGCCAGGCGTAGTTGTCCGACAGGCAGGCCACCGGCGTCACGGTCAAGGGCATCGGTCCATCCTCCGGCGGGGTGCGGGCCATCCCAACCAGGCCCTCGGCGCCCTATATCCACCGCATGAGCGGCGAGGTCCACGGGCTCGGAACATTCTATGCGTCGGCGCGCGGCGCGGCGGCGGGGCGGCTGCTGTCGCAGCGCTTGCGCCGGCTATGGCCGCGCCTGCCCGGGCAGGCGGTGCTCGGCATCGGCCATGCCGGGCCCTACCTGGATCTGTGGCGGGGGGAGGCGGCGCGCTGCATCGCGCTCTCCCCCGCTCAACTGGGCCTGGCGCGGTTTCCCGCCGACGGCCCGGCCAGCGCCCTGGTGGCGGAGGAGGATGCGCTGCCCTTCCCCGATTTGTCCTTCGACCGCATCCTGCTGGTCCATGGCCTGGAAATGGCCGAGAACGCCCGCCGCCTGCTGCGCGAGACCTGGCGCATCCTGAAGGATGACGGGCGGATGCTGGTGGTGACGCCCAACCGGCGGGGCTTGTGGGCGCAGACCGAGCACACGCCCTTCGGCCATGGCCAGCCCTATTCGCCGCGCCAGGTCTCGCGCCTGCTGGCGCGGCACATGTTCCATGTGGAGCGGCGCGATTCGGCGCTGTTCACGCCGCCCTGGGGTCCGTTCCTGCGCGCCGGGGCAGGGTGGGAGAGGCTCGGCCATGCCGTCTGGCCCTCGCGCTATGCCGGGCTGGCGATCGTGGAGGCGGCGAAGGACTTGGCCTCGGCGACGCCGGCGGGGGTGATGGCGGTGGGGCGTCGCGTGCTGGTGCCGGCCTGAGGGGGCCTTGCCGTCGCGCCGCGCCCCTGCGATGCACGCGCATCGCCCGACGGAGAACCCCGCGCCATGACCCCCGCCCAGAAGACTGCCCTCGAAGGCGTCTGCACCGCCACCCTGACCACCGTGCTGCTCAAGAAGGGCGTGCGCTTCTGCTACATCGCGGGCTCGCGCCCGATCGTGCCGGGGGCCGGCAAGCGGATCGTCGGCCCGGCCTTCACCTTGCGCTTCACCCCGACGCGCGAGGACCTCGCCACCGTCGATTCCTGGTCCTCCCCCCGCTCCACCCGCGCCGCGATCGAGGAGATGCCCGAGGGCTGCGTCGCGGTCGCCGACGCCATGGGCACCACCGCCGCGGGCATCTTCGGCGACATCCTGTGCGCGCGCATGGCGAAGAAGGGCGTCGCCGGCCTGGTGACGGACGGCGTGCTGCGCGACGGCGCGGGCGTGATCGGCACCGGCCTGCCGGTGTTCTGCCAGGGCTATGTGGCGCCCGCCTCGGTCGCCGCGTTGAACTTCGTGGGCTGGCAGGAGACCATCGGCTGCGGCGGCGTCACCGTGATCCCGGGCGACATCATCGTGGCCGACCAGGACGGCGCCGTGGTGATCCCGGCGGCGATGCTGGACGCCGTTGTGGAGGCCGCGGTCGAGCAGGAACGCCTGGAAGCCTGGATCATGACCGAGGTGGAGCGCGGCGTGCCGCTGCCCGGCCTCTATCCGCCCAACGCCGAGACCAAGGCGCGCTACGAGGCGACGCGGAAGTAATCGCGCGGCGCGCCGCCTATTCCAGCACCACCCGGGACGGCGTGACGACCACGCCGTTCGACCGGCCATTCGCCGCGAAGGTCTCGATGCGCGTCGCGTAGCCCTGCGCGGCGACCATGCCGGTCGGGATATCCACCGCGATGCGCGCGAAGATCGCCACGCGCGCCTCGGACTCCCCGCCGCGCAGCCGGCCGGCGAGTTCCACCGCGCAGCGCGCCACCAGCACCGGCCGCCCGCCCAGCGCCGCCGTGCCCTCCGGCCGGCAGGTGCCGCCGCGCGCCGACCCGGCGATGGGCAGCGTCACATCCTCGCGCGGGGCGATGCGACGGCGCTCCAGGCTGAGCGTGGCGAACTGCTCGCGCCAGGCCGCCACCAGCCCGTCGCGCGCGGGGTCGGCCGGCGCCGCGCCGCCATCGGCCCCGAGGGCGACGAATTCCGCCAGCCTTCCATCGGTGCCGCGCAACGCCGAGACACGCAGCCGCACCTGGTCCTGCACCAGCGTCAGCCGCATCCCGCCGGCCTCGGGGCGCGCCTCGGCCACCGTGAGGCAGTCGCGCTGCGCCGGGCGGCCGGGCAGGGTGGCCTGTTCGCGGCACATCCGGCGCCAGGGGCCCCAGGCGGTCCCGCCGACCGCCACCGGCGCGCTCAGCGGGCGCACGGCGCCGTCCAGCGGCAGCACGGGCGCCGCGGCGCGCCAATCGCCCTGTTGCGCCGCGGCCGGCGCGGCCGCCAGCAGGAACGCGACGGCCAGGGCCCTCATTCCAGCGATTGCCGCGACGTCCCGCGGATTTCGCGCCGCGGGTCGCCGCCGGCGGCCTCCATCACCAGGAAGGACGCATAGCCATGGGCAAGCACCATCCCGGTCGCGACATCGACGGCGAATCGGCCGCCCGTATCGATGGCCATGCCGCGCCCGGCCGCGAACTCCCCGCTCGCCCGCCCGGTGCAGGTGGCGATGATGGCCCGGCGGCCGCGCAGCTGCGTCTCGCCCTCGGCGCGGCAGGCGAAGCCGCCGCCCTCCACGCGGATGTTCGGCGTCACCCCGCCCAGCGGCAGCGGCAGCACGAAGGGCGCATCCGCGGCGATGGTGGCGCGCTCCATGCCATTCGCGTCGATGACGGCGCGGAACACCGATTCCAGCATGGCCAGCTGGGCCGCCGGGGGCGGCGGGACGCCGTCGGGGATGGTGATGGAAACCGGGCCGACCCGCCCGCGCGCATCGCGCGTGGTGGCGAAGGCGATGGCCTGGGCAGGGCCGCGCGCCTCGGTCCGCAGCGCCAGGTGCCAGGTGCCGGCCTCCTCGCGCGCGGTCTCGATGGCGACGCAATAGGGTTCGTCGGCCACCGGCACGTCGCTGCCCGGGCGCAGCATGGCGCGCCAGACGCACATCCGCCGGAACGGGCCCCAGCCGGCGGTCGCGACCTCGACCGGCGCCAGCAGCGGCGTGACCGGCGCATCGAGCGGCAGCGCCGGGGCGCGCGCGATGAGCGCGGCAGTATCCTCGGCGCGGCTGTCCGGCGCGGGCATCAGCAGTGCCAGCAGCAGGCCGGCACCGACGCGCAGTTTCGTGAAGCCCGCCGCCGTCCCGGCGCGGCTGCGGTTTTCGGGAATGGTCATGCACCACCCTATCCCGCCCCGGCATGGCGCGGCTAGAAGGACAGGCATGAGCGGCAATGGCATGGATGCGGTGCGCGAGGGGCTGGCACGCGGCCTCGCGCGCTTCCTCGCACCCGCGCGGCTGCCCGATGGCTATGCGCCCGCCTTCGCCACCGCCCCGCGCGGGCAGGTCTTCGACCTCGCGGCCAATGCCGCGGCCGCCGAGGCGCTGGCGCATCCGCTGCTGGGCGGCGCCGAGGGCGCGCTCGACCTGCTGCTGTCCCTGCAGGGGGAGGGCCGCGCGCCGCGCGCGCTCGGCCCCGCGCGCGTCACGGTCGAGGACGAGGCGCCGCAATCCTTCGACATCCGCACCCCGCATCACCGCTTCACCGGCAACCTCCTGCGCGGCGAGATCGCCCAGCGCCTGCATGGCGAGGACGGCCCGCCCGCCATCCTGCATGGCGGCAACCTGGTCGAATTCACCTGGCGCGGCCGCAAGCATTGCCTGGATGTCGAGGACGCCATCGACACCACCGGCATCGAGGCCGTGCCCGGCGGCGTGGTGCTCTTCCACGAAGGCATGGTGGCCGGGCAGGGCCGCTTCGCGCGCGGCGCGACGCGCGACCTGGCACGCCTGCGCTACGCCTATGAGCTGCGCGCTGATAGCCCGGCGGTGTTGCTGACCGTCACGCTCACCGCGCTGCCCGGCATCGAGCTCGATCGCCTGCGCATCACCACCGCCTGCGATGCCATGAGCGACCAGGGCTTCGCCACGCTGCTGCTGGGCGAGGGCGCGGCCGTGCGGCGCATCGACTGCCCGGCCGGCGACAACGTGACGGTGCAGGACGGCCCCGTGGCGCGCTACGGCGCGGTGCAGGGCGGGCCGGCGCGCCGCGCGCTGTCGCTGGCGATCCGCCCGCTCGGCCCCACGCCGCTGCTGAATGTGAAGGCCAGCGGCCCGGCGCCGCACCGCCTGCACTGGCTGCTGGCGCGCCATGCCGGTGCGCGGCTGCAAGGCGGCGGTACGCTGGTGGCGCGGGAGGAACGCCTGGTGCTGCGCGGACTGGATGCGCCGCTGGCCGCCCCGCGCGGCAGCGATGCCGCCAGCGCCGCGCCCGCCGGTGCGTTGGCGGTCGCCTTCGCCACCCATGCCAGGGCGGCCGATGGCGCGCGCGGCGCGGCATTGCGCGCTGCGGCCCAGCGCGCGCTCGATGCCTTTGATGCAGCGGGCGCCATGGTGCTCGACCTCGCGCAGGCGCTGATGGCGGCGCGCAGCGCCCCGCTGGAGGCAGCCCTGCTGGCGATGCAGCGCGACAGCGGGGTGTTCCGCGACGACCACGATGCGCCGGCGCGCGTGGGCGACCATGCGGCGGCGCTGCTGGCCCTGGCGCGGCAGGACCGCCCGCCGGAGCAGGCGCTGGCCCGAGGCATCGCGGCGCTGGGCCTCGCCACGCTCGATGGGCCGGTCGATACGCTGGCGCTGCGCGGCGAGGGCAACCCCGCCGCGGTCGCGACCGAGGATCTGGCGCGGCTGCTGCGCGCGCTGCGTGCCGTGCAGGCGGCGCGCGCCGCCGGCGCGCTGGCACTGCCCGAGGACGCGGCACGCCGCCTGGCCTTCCTGGCGGCGACCGCGACGACCCTGCTGCAGGGCCGCATCCGCCCCGAGGGCTCGGTGCTGGTGGTGGCGGGCGGGCCGCCTGGCACGGCGCCGACGCTGGGGGCGCAGGCTGCCGCGCTGGCCGCGCTGCTGCCGCCAGAAGCCGCGATGACGAGGGCCGCTGCGTGAGCAACAACAAAGGTCGGGTGAGCGAACGCCCCCGAACCCCCTCCTTTTTTTGGCACCTTGGCCCTGACGTTCCAACGGCCAGAAAACGGTGGGGGATTCGGGGGAGGTGTCCTCCCCCGTTCTTTCTTGTTTTCTTGCTGTTGTTCGCCTGCGGAGCCCCGCCGCCGCCCGCGCCGGTCGTGGTCGAACCGCCCTTGTCCTACCCGCCCAGCGCGCGCGAGCGCATGCTGCGGATCGCCAGCGCCGAATGGGAGGAATGGGGACGGCAGTCCTCCGACGCGCCGCCGCGCATGCGCGAATCCGATGCGGCTAATTTCCCGCGCGTGCTGGCCTATTGGCGCGCGGTGCCGGAAGGCGAGGCGCCGATCACGCGCAATCGTGCCCGCTATCGCTGGGGCAGCGCCGATACCTGGCGCGAACCGGCCTGGTCGGCGGCCTTCATCTCCTTCGTGATGCAGGGGGCGGGGGTGGACCGGCGGGAATTCCCGTCTTCCGCCGCGCATGCCTTCTACGTCGATGCGCTGATCCTGGATGCGCAGCGCTTCCCCGCGCAGGCGCCCTTCATCCCGCATGAGGTCGCGGACCGCGCGCCGGAGGTCGGCGACCTGGTCTGCGCCGACCGCTCCTCGCGCCCGATCTCGTCCTGGCGCGAGCGTGCGGCCGATGGCGGAGCCTTCCGGCCCACGCATTGCGACATCGTGGTGCGTGTGTCCCCCGGCGTGGTCGAGGCGATCGGCGGCAACCTGCGCGATGCCGTGACCATGGCCGTCATGCCGACCGATGCCGCCGGGCGCCTGCTGCCGCGCCCGCGCGGCGAGCCGCGCTTCTTCGCCGTGTTCGAGAACCGCCTGGGGCGCCTGCCGCCCTTCGCGCCACCGCCACCACCAGCCAATGGGGCACCTGCATCGTGACCGACCTGTTCTCTCCCTTCACCCTGCGCGGCGTCACGCTCAAGAACCGCATCGGCGTCGCGCCCATGTGCCAGTATTCCGCGAAGCCGGATGGCATGCCGACCGACTGGCACCTGGCGCACCTGGTCTCGCGTGCGGTGGGCGGTGCGGGTGTCACCATTGCCGAGGCCACGGCGGTGGTGCCGGAAGGGCGCATCAGCCCCGGCGACCTCGGCATCTGGTCCGATGCGCATGTCGCGCCGCATGCGCGGCTTGCCGCGGCGATCGCGGCGGTGGGGTCGGTGCCGGGCATCCAGATCGCGCATGCCGGGCGCAAGGCGTCGCGCAACGCGCCGTGGCTGCATGGGCCGGCGGATCCGTCCTGGACCTGCGTCGCACCTTCCGCCGAGGCCTTCGGCGACTTCGCCGTGCCGCAGGCGATGACCGAGGCGCAGATCGGCGCGACCATCGATGCCTTCGTTGTCGCAGCGAAGCGCGCGGTGCAGGCGGGCTACCGCTTCATCGAGATCCATGCGGCGCATGGCTACCTGATGCACCAGTTCCTCAGCCCGCTGTCGAACCGCCGCAATGATGGCTGGGGCGGGGATTTCGACGGGCGCACGCGTATCGTGACCGAGACGGTCGCCGCCGTGCGCGCCGCCATCCCGGGCGACATGCCGCTGGCGATCCGCGTCTCGCACACAGACTGGGTCGAGGGCGGCTGGACCACCGAGGAGACGGTCGAACTGGCGCGCCGCGTGAAGACGCTGGGGATCGACCTGGTGGATGTCTCGTCCGGCGGCAATGATCCGCGGCAGAAGATCACGCTGGTGCCGGGCTACCAGGTGCCGGGCGCGGCGGCGGTGCGCGCGGCGGGCGTGCCGGTCGCGGCGGTTGGCCTGATCACCGAGCCCGAGCACGCGCAGTCCATCCTGACGGAAGGCAAGGCCGACCTGATCTTCCTGGCGCGCGAGCTGCTGCGCGACCCCTACTGGCCGCTGCACGCCGCGGCGAAGCTCGGCCGCACCGAGGCGCTCGGCATCCCGCCGCAATACGACCGCGCCTGGGGCACCTACGGGAAGGTGCACATGGACATGGCGATCGCGCAGCCGCAGCCGGCGCTGTGACAGGCCGCGACCGCGCGGGCTAAGCTCGCCTCCGCAACGGAGGAGGCGCGCCCATGGCCGAGATCGACGGTGTCCGTGCCCTGCTGACCGGCCGCCCGCGCCCGGTCGGCTGGGCCGAGCGGCGGGCGCGCATCGAGGAGGTGGCCGCTGCCGACGCGCCGCCGACCGACATCGCCTTCGCGCCCACCACCATCGCCGGCATCCCCGCCGAATGGTCGGAGGCGCCGGGCATCGACCCCGCGCGCGTGCTGCTGTTCCTGCATGGCGGCGGGTATTGCTCGGGGTCGATCGTCAGCCATCGCACCATGGCGTCGCGCGCCGGCGCGGCGGCGGGGATGCGCGCGCTGGCGCTGCAGTATCGCCTCGCACCCGAGCACCCGTTTCCCGCCGCGCTGGACGATGCGCGCGCCGCCTTCGCCGCGCTGCTGGCGGAGGGCTTGTCCGCGCAGGACATCGCGATCGGCGGCGACAGCGCGGGCGGCGGGCTGAGCCTGGCGCTGATGGTCGCGCAGCGCGAGGCCGGGCTGCCGCTGCCGGGCTGCGCCTGGCTGGCCTCGCCCTGGGTGGACCTGGCGATGACGGGGGCGAGCATGGACGCGAAGGATGGCGTCGATCCGCTGATCCATCGCGGCTATCTCGAGGAACTCGCGACCGCCTATCGCGGCGCGACGCCGGTCGATCATCCGCTGGTCTCGCCGCTGCATGCCGACCTGCGCGGCCTGCCGCCGGTGCTGGTGCAGGTGGGCTCGGCCGAGACGCTGCTGGACGATGCGGTGCGCATCGCGGGCCGGCTGGGTGCGGCGGATGTGCCGGTGCGGCTCGAAGTCTGGCCGCACATGATCCATGCCTGGCCGCTGTGGTCGGCGCGGCTCGCGGATGGGCGCCGCGCGCTGGCCTCGGCCGGCGATTTCCTGCGCCATCGCGGCGGCTGATCCCCGCAACCCCGCGCCAGGCCCCGCGTTGCCGCGCCAGGATGTGCAGGAGGCCGCCATGCCGCGCGGGGACAAGTCCAGCTACACCGACAAGCAGAAGCGCAAGGCGGCGCATATCGCGGAAGGCTACGTCCAGCGCGGCGTCAGCCGCGACGAAGCCGAGACCCGCGCCTGGGCCACCGTGAACAAGGACAGCGGCGGCGGCAACAAGTCCGGCAGCGGGCGCGGCGTGCCGGACACCACGGCATCCGCCCGCAAGGGCGGACGGGTCGGCGGGTCGGCATCGGCCGCGCGGCGCGCCTCGGCACGCAGCGCCGCGGCAAAGAAGGCAGCCGCGACCCGACGGCGCAACGCCGCGGCCAAGGCCGGCGCCTGATCGCACCCACGGCCGCGAGCCCACACCGCCCCCGGGTTCCCTCCTGCGGCAAACCGGTCCAGTCTCGGCCGCACCGATCGGGAGGAAACACGCATGGTCCTGACACGCTGCGCCGCCTTGGCGCTCGCTGCGCTGATGCCCTGCGCCGCGCTGGCGCAGGAGGCCTTCCCGTCGCGTACCATCACGCTGATGGTCGCCTATCCGCCCGGCGGCAACACCGACCTCATGGCGCGCGCGCTGCAGCCCGAACTGACGCGCGCGCTGGGACAGACGGTGGTGGTGGTGAACCGCGGCGGCGCGGCGGGCACGATCGGTTCCGCGGAGCTCGCCCGCGCGCGGCCGGATGGCTACACCATCGGCATCACGCCGAACAACCCGATGACGGCGCAGCCGCATGCCATCGCGCTGACCTACGGGCTCGACAGCTTCCGCTTCCTCTGCCGCGTCTATGACAACCCGCAGGTGGTGATCTTGGGGCGCAACGCGCCCTTCAGCGACTTCGCCGGGCTGGTCGCGCATGGGCGTTCCGCGCGCGAGGCCCTGGTCTATGGCGCGCCGGGCAACGCCAGCACGCAGCACATCCTGATGGCGGCGCTGCTCAAGCGCGCCGGCGTCGAGGGGCTGATGGTGTCCTTCACCGGTGCGGGGCCCATGAGCACCGCGGCGCTGGGCGGGCAGATCCAGGCCTTCATCGAGGCATCGTCCATCCCGGCCTCGACCGGGCTGACGCCGATCGCGGCGGTGTCGGCGCAGCGGCTGCCGCATCTGCCCGATGTGCCGACCGTGGCGGAGCTCGGCTTCCCCGTGCAGGGGTCTTCGCATGGCGGGCTGATCGCGCCGGCGGGCATCCCGGATGCCGCGGCGGCGGCGATCGAGCGCGCCTGCGAAAGCGCGGTGGGCAGCGAGGGCTTCCGCGCCACGGCGCAGCGCCTGGCCTCGGTGCCGGCCTTCCTGCCGGGGACTGCCTTCCGCGACACCTTCGCAGCCGAGAGCGCGGCGAATGAGGGGCTGCTGCGCGACCTCGGCCTGCTGCGGGCGCGCTGAAGCCGGCGGGCTTGCGGGCGCTTGCGCGGCGCGGCCATGCTGCGCCGCCAGCAACCGGAGTCCAGACCATGCCCGCCTACCTGATCGCCAACATCACCGTGCAGGACGCCGCCGGCTTCGAGGCGTATCGCGCCGCCGTGCCGGCCGTGATCGCGCGCTTCGGCGGGCGCTACCTGGTGCGTGGCGGCGCCATCGACGTGAAGGAAGGCGCGCCTGGCCTGAACCGCCTGGTGATCCTGGAATTCCCCGACATGGCGACGGCGCGCGCATTCTACGACAGCCCCGAATACGCGCCGCTGCTGGCGATGCGCCTGGCCTCGACCACTGGGTCTGTCGTGCTGGCCGAGGGCATGGCCGCGTGACCATCGACGCGCTGGCGCCGTGGTATCCTTGGGTCAAGGCGATGCACCTGCTGGGTGCCTTCGCGTGGATGGCGGGGCTGTTCTATTTGCCGCGGCTGTACGTCTATCACTGCCAGGTGCCGGCCGGTTCGCCGCAGTCCGAGCTGTTCAAGGTGATGGAGCGCCGCCTGCTGCGCGCCATCATGAATCCCGCGATGATCTGGACCTGGGTATTCGGGCTGCTGCTGGTGGCCACGCCCGGCGTGGCGGACTGGGCCTCGGGCTGGTGGTGGGGGAAGGTGGCAGGGCTGCTGACCATGACCTGGTTCCACATGGACCTGGCCGCGGCGCGCAAGCGCTTCGAACGGGACGCCAACACGCGCAGCGAACGCGGCTGGCGCATCATGAACGAGGTGCCGACGCTGGCGCTGATCCTGATCGTGGTGATGGTGATCGCGAAGCCGTTTTGACGTGCCCTCAAGCGCGTCGCGCCGGAGGCACGCCTTCGGCGTGACGCACCCGCTCCGCGGGCTTCGCTTGCGCGCCGCGCAGTGTGGCTCCCGCGACGGCTGGCGGGTTGGGCGTGGTCGCGCAGTCGGGCTCCCGGATCGCTGCGCGATCCGCTGGTCTCGCGGCAGGTTCCGGCCGTTGCGCGGCGCGCGATCGTCCCTCTGCGCGCGGATCGCGGTTGGGGAGCGAGGCGGCGCGGCGATCCGCGCCGGGCCGGGGTGGTGCTGGCGCGCCCTTGCAGCCGCCCGGGCGCCACCGCATATCTCCGGTTGACGGGCGGCGCCGGCCTTCCTAGGGTTCCGCCGCTTCCCGCCTGCGGCGCGGGGTGCCTCGCGCCTCGAGCCGCGACTTCCTCCTTCCTTCCTTTCGGGACATTGCCCCTCGCGCCGGTCCTCGGCGCCGATCCGGGCAGGCAGGCATCGGCTTCCATCGCCGCGCCCGCGGGAACGTCCCGGCCAATCCCCCGCTCTCGGACGCCGTCCAGGATCCTATGCACCTCTCCGAACTCAAGGCCAAAAGCCCCGCCGACCTCCTCGCCTTCGCCGAGGAGCTGAACGTCGAGAACGCCTCGACCCTGCGCAAGCAGGACATGATGTTCGCCATCCTCAAGACGCTGGCCGAGAACGACCAGGCTATCTTCGGCGAGGGCACGCTGGAAATCCTGCCCGACGGCTTCGGCTACCTCCGGTCGCCGCAGGCGAATTTCCTGCCCGGCCCGGACGACATCTACATCTCGCCTGCCCAGGTCCGGCGCTTCGCGCTGCGCACCGGCGACACGGTCGAAGGCCAGATCCGCGCGCCCAAGGATGGCGAGCGCTACTTCGCGATGCTGAAGGTCAACAACATCAACTTCGAGCCGCCCGAGGCGCTCAAGCATCGCATCAACTTCGACAACCTGACGCCGCTCTACCCGAACCGCCGGCTCAAGATGGAGAACCCGGAGGTCGAGAGCGTCGCGAAGTCCCCCGCCAAGGACAACACGCACCGCGTCATCGACCTGATCGCGCCGATCGGCATGGGCCAGCGCGCGCTGATCGTGGCACCGCCACGCACCGGCAAGACCGTGATGCTGCAGAACATCGCGAAGTCTATCAGCGCGAACAATCCCGAAGTCTTCCTGATGGTGCTGCTGATCGACGAGCGGCCCGAGGAAGTCACCGACATGGCCCGCACCGTGCGCGGCGAGGTGGTCGCCTCCACCTTCGACGAACCGGCCACGCGCCACGTCCAGGTGACCGAGATGGTGCTCGAGAAGGCCAAGCGCCTGGTCGAGCACAAGCGCGATGTGGTGATCCTGCTGGATTCGATCACGCGCCTGGGCCGTGCCTACAACTCCGTGGTGCCGTCCTCCGGCAAGGTGCTGACCGGCGGTGTCGACGCGAACGCCCTGCAGCGCCCCAAGCGCTTCTTCGGCGCCGCGCGCAACATCGAGGAAGGCGGGTCGCTCACCATCATCGCCACCGCGCTGATCGACACCGGTTCGCGCATGGACGAGGTGATCTTCGAGGAATTCAAGGGCACCGGTAACAGCGAAATCATCCTGGACCGCAAGCTGTCCGACAAGCGCGTCTTCCCGGCGATCGACATCACCAAGTCGGGCACCCGCAAGGAGGAACTGCTGGTCGATCGCGGCACGCTGTCCAAGATGTGGGTGCTGCGGCGCATCCTGAACCCGATGGGCACGCAGGACGCGATGGAATTCCTGACCGACAAGCTGAAGTACAGCAAGACGAACCAGGACTTCTTTGACGCGATGAACACCTGATGCGTCTGGATGGCTGGCGTATCGTCGCTCTTTGGCGCGAACACACGATCACGATGGGCCCGAGGAAGGGCGTCGTGGTCCGTGCTGAGCCGGTCTGGTACGCTGAGGAAGGCTGCTACCGGGTGATTCCGAGTGGCAGCAACCACCGCGTGGACAGCCTTGCTTGCACCACACTCGAAGCGGTCGCCGAGCGGCTGGCCGATGGTTGGGGCGTGCGCGTTCGCTACGATCCAGGGCCGGGCGACAATATTCTCTACGGCGACTTCAAGGCGATGATGACGCAGCGCGCATAGCGAGACGCCATGAACCTCTGCACGGACCCCGCCGCCGAGATCCTCCGCGCCACCCTCTTCGCCGCCCGCGCCCATGCCGGCCAGGCGCGCAAGGGCGCGGCCGCCGAGCCCTACGTGAACCATGTGATCGAGGTGGCCGGCATCCTCGCCGAGCACGGCGCGCCATTGCCCGCCATCCTGGCCGGCCTGCTGCACGACACGGTCGAGGACACCGACGCGACGCATGCCGACCTGGTCGCCGCCTTCGGCGAGGAGGTCGCGGCGATCGTCGCGGAAGCCACCGACGACAAGTCCCTGCCCAAGGAGATCCGCAAGTCGCTGCAGGTCTCCCACGCGCCCAAGAAGTCGGATGCGGCGAAGCAGCTCAAGCTGGCCGACAAGATATCGAACCTGCGGGCCATCGCCGACAGCCCGCCGGCGAACTGGAACCATGCGCGCCGCACCGAGTATGTCGGCTGGGCGGGGCGCGTGGCGGCCGGGTGCCGCGGCGTGAACCCGGGTCTCGATGCGCTGTTCGACGAGACCTACCGCGCCGCGCTCGGACGGCTGGCGCGGGAGGCGCAGCGGTAGCGCGTTCGGCGTAAGCCGCGTCGAACCGGCAAGACAGGCAGGCCAATTCGATATCGTTACGACTCGACAGCCCTCGCGCGCCCCGATACGATCACACCGGTGTGTTCAAGAGGATCCGCACATGAGTTGGTGGGGCGAAATCGGCCGGGCGATACAGCCGATCTTTGGGGCGCCGGGGACCGGGGCAGGCGGCGGCGGGGCGTTCAACATGAGCGAGTTCCTCCGCATCACGGGGCAGTTCTGGGCGGCGGTCCGTGCTGCCGACATCGCGGGTGCGAGCGCCGCCTTCGACCGGGCCATCCTCTATGTCGCCGAAACCGGCGGCGCATCGCGAACGGCTGGAGCGATCGCGCGAATGGAGTCCGCGCTCGTTGAACTGGAGGCTGCTCTCGAAGCCGCGGCCGCGGGCGCGATCGAAGCCGCGCCCGGGGCCGTCGTACGCGGCGGCGGCACCTTCCTGCTGGGCGAGGGCGGCATGATCCTGGTGGTTGTCTTCTTCGGGCTGTGGATATTGCGCGGCGGTGGCGCGCAGGCGGCCTATGCCGAATCCAGCCCAAGTTCCTCCTGGCCGGCAAGGCAGCAGCCGCACCCCGTCTACACCGAGGAACAGTGGCGCCGCATCACCGAGCAGCCGAATGGCTGGCGGACATTGATCGTGGGGCCGGCGCCGGCGCGCCCGCCGGGGCAGGAGACTCGGTTCGCCGCGCGCATCATGCTCGAACGGATGCGCGCCTACCGGCGTGGCCGGGTGCAAGGGCCCGTGCAGCGGCGCTGACCTCCGCACCCCGATGGACGCGCGCGGGGCCGCATGGCACCTTCCGCCCCGCATGCTCTCCATCCCCGCCAGCCGCCCCAATGCCTATACCGGCAGCCCCCTCGACCGCGCCGGCGAGAAGCGCGACGACGCGGAATTCATCGCCGCCGCGCTGAGCCATCCCGACACGCTGTTCGCGCCGGTCTGGCGCGCGCGGTCGCTGATGAAAGGCGTCGCCGATGGTCACCCCGAGGCCGTGCTGCTGACCGGTGCGGCCGCCGAATCCGTCCGCATGGCCGATGGCCCGTGGGCCTTCCTCGGGCTGTGGGAAGGCCGGCCGGTCTTCGCGGTGGATTGCTCGACAGCTGACGACCCGCTGCCCCTGCTGCCCGACGGCATGGGCGCCTTCACCGACCTGCGCCAGGTCGCCGGGCTGCTGCCGCCCGGCGAGGCCAGCGTGCTGGCCCATGCCCGCGGCCTGATGCATTGGCGCACCAAGCACCGCTTCTGCGGCATCTGCGGGTCGCGCTGCGAACCGCGCAGCGCCGGGCATGTCATGGTCTGCCAGGGCTGCGGCGCGCAGCATTTCCCGCGCACCGACCCCGCCGTCATCATGCTGGTGGTGCGCGGTGATGCCTGCCTGCTCGGCCATTCGCACCGCTTCCCGAACACCGCGATGTATTCGACCCTGGCCGGCTTCGTGGAGCCGGGCGAGAGCCTCGAGGAAGCCGTCCGCCGCGAGGTGAAGGAGGAAGCCGGCATCGACGTGGGTGACGTCTGGTACCATTCCTCGCAGCCCTGGCCCTTCCCGTCCTCGATCATGCTCGGCTTCCATGCCGAGGGGCTGTCGGACGACATCCACATCGACCACGACGAGCTGAAGGATGCGCGCTGGTTCACGCGCGACCAGATCCGCAATCACCAGGCGCTGGGCTTCTCCCTGCCGCGCGCGGATTCCATCGCCCGCCGGCTCATCGAGGATTGGATGGTCGCATGAGGCACGCGCTGCCGCTGCTCGCGCTGCTTGCGCTGGGCGCCTGCCAGCAGGGCGGCGTCTGGGCCAATGTTCCGCGCGACGACAGCCCCGACGGCCAGGCCTGCCGGCGCGAAGCGGACCAGGACCCCGAGGTGCGCCGCATCGCCAGCCAGGCGACCTCCGGCAATCTCGCGCAGGACGAACGCGTGCGGGAGGAATTGCTGGTGGCGCTGCCGCGCGCCTGGCGAGCCTGCATGACGCGTCGCGGCGCGCTGCCGCCCGGCGGCGTCGAGCAGGTGCGCCGCACAACCTTCTGAACCCCGCGGTCGAAGCCTTCGACCGCCTGACGCGCTTTGCCCAACACCGGATGCCACGGGGCGGCGATCAGGCCTGCGCGTGTCTTTCGGCGGCCCGCCCGCGCGGCCTCATGCCAGCGACTGCCCTTGATGATCCGTGAAGCGGTCGACCGCGCGCTGTCGCGGCCTTGATGTCGCGCCCAGCCGCCGCACCAAACTGGCGCGCATGGGGGTCGGCGCTTCGCGCCGCCGCCATCAGGCGATCGCCTCGGCCTCGACCTCGACCTTCAGGTCCGGATTGGCGAGGCCCGCCACGATCAGCAGCGTGCTGGTCGGCGCATGCCCGCCCAGGAATGCGGCGCGGTGGCGCCGCCAGACCGGCAGCACCTGCGGGTCGGTCAGAAAGACCGTCATCTTCACGATATTCGCCGGACCCATGCCATGCGCCGCCAGGATGGCGCCGATATTGGCCAGCGCCTGCGCTGCCTGGTCCCCGGCATCGCCCAGCACGGTGCCATCGGGCGTCACGCCGACCTGGCCGGAAATCACCAGCCGCCGCCCCGGCCCTTCGACCAGGCAGGCCTGGGAATAGGGCGAGGAGGGCGTCGGCGCGCCAGGCGGGTTGGAGAAGCTGAGCTGGGCCATGGCGGGTTCCTCGGGGTGGTGCGCCGCTGGCCGCGGCGTCAGATGTCGAGCGCAGCCGGTCCGGGCGGCGGCGGGGCCGGGGCGGCCTCGGTGCCGGAGGGGGTGGGTGGCGCCAGGGCGGCGCGCAGGTTGCGCCGCAGCTGGTATTCGAATTCCACATTGAGGTCGGCGCCGGCGGCGCGGACGATCTCCTCGGCGGCGCGGGCGCGCTCGGCGGCATTGCCGGCGGGGCGCACCGCGGCGCGGCGCACCTCGGCCTCGGCGAAGCCGGTCGACGCGCCATCCTCCCCGCGCAGTTCCAGCCGGCAGCGCAGGGTGCAGGAGAGCCGTTCGGTGGCGTCGGCGAACACGCCGCCGCCCGAGGACGGTTCGCGCGTCAGGGAGGCGATCTGCACGCGGAATCGCGCCACGCCCGGCCCGCCGGCGGCGGAGAGGCGGTCCTGTGCCATGATCCGCACCACATCGGCGGGGTTGAGCGGCGCCGGCGGCATCACCCGCGTCGCGGCGGGGTCGGTGGCGGGCTGGAACTCGATGCGCCCGACCAGCAGGCGCAGCGGAAGCAGGTGGCTGTAGGAAGGCGGGCCGGCGGGCATCGGCGGCGGTTCCTCGCCGCCGCCACCCCCGCAGGCGGCGGTGGCGAGCAGCGCGCCCAGCGCGGCGCGGCGGGGCAGCGCCACGCGCTCAGCCCTCGGTGCCGCGCAGCTCGGCGCGGTCGAAGCGGAAGCCGAGGTTGCAGAATTCGCAGGTCATGGTGATGGTCCCGTCCTCCGCCATGTGGTCGAGGTCCTCCTCGCCGAACCCCGCCAGCACGCCGGACAGCTTGGCACGCGAACAGCGGCAGCCATAGGACAGGGCGCGGGCGCGGTCGAGTGCGAGGCCCTCCAGCGCAAACAGCCGGTGCAGCAGGCGGTCGCCGGGCAGCGTGTCGTCCAGCAACTCGGCTTCGGTCAGCGTGCCGGCCAGGGCGAGGGCCGTGCGCCAGGCTTCGTCCTGCGCGTCGCGGTCCATCTCGGCGCCCAGGCCGCCCTCGCCGGCGACGCGTTCCAGGATCAGCGCGGCGGCGCGCCAGCCGGCATCGGTGCGCGCGCAGGCCAGGTGGACATGCGTCGCGATCTGCTCGGAGGTGCGGAAATAGGTGCCGGTCATGTCGGTGAGGGTTTCGCCCTCGATGGCGACAAGGCCTTGGTAGCGCTCCATGTCCGGGCCCTGGTCGCAGGTGAAGGCGAGGAAGCCCTGGCCGAGAAGCGCGGCTGCACTGGGGGCATCGCCTTCCGCCAGCAGGGCGGCCAGGCGTTCGTCGTTGGCGCGGGCGTAGCCGCGCAGCGCGCCGCCATCGGTGCAGTCGGCCAGCAGCATGGGCACCGGCCCGTCGCCCTTGGCCTGCAGGCTGAACGACCCGCGGAACTTCAGCGCGGCCGCCAGCCCCGCGGTCAGCGCCAGCGCCTGGCCGGCGAGCGCGGTGACGGCGGGGTGGGTGTCGTGGCGGGTCAGCAGGGCATCGGCCAGCGGGCCCAGGCGCACGAGGCGCCCGCGCACCGGGCGGTTATCCAGGTGAAAGGGCTGCACGCCGCGCGGCACCACCAGGTCGGGCACCGGGGGGCGGTCGTGGTTGAGGAAGTCGGGGGTCGGGGAGGGATCGGTGGGGCTGGACACCCGGCCCAGATAGGGCCGTGACGGCGCGACGTCCACGGTCGGGGTGGGCTTTAGGACTTTAGCGCTTTAGGCGGGCAGCCCGTGAGAGCCTGGCATCGGGGCCGCCGGACGCGCCGAGCCCGCGGCATGAAGACGAATGCGCCGGGCAGGCCTCATGCGCCGAGCGGGCGCCCAGACGCCCACATCGTACAACAGGATTGCAGAAAGTTTTCCTAGGAGCAAGCGATTTCGACGGCGCCGCTCAGCCCGCCCCCAACGCCCACAACAGCACGCCCTTCTGCGCGTGCAGCCGGTTCTCGGCCTCGTCGAACACCACGCTTTGCGGGCCGTCCATCACCTCGTCGGTGATCTCCTCCCCGCGATGCGCCGGCAGGCAGTGCATGACGATGGCATCCGGTGCGGCCTGCGCCAGCAGCGCCGCGTTCAGCTGATACGGCGCGAGCAGGTTGTGGCGCTGCGGCGCGCGGCCTTCCTTCTCGTCCGACATCGACACCCAGGCATCGGTCACGACGCAGCGCGCATCGCGCACCGCCGCCACAGGGTCGTTGGTCAATTCGATCTTCGCACCCTGCGCCCGCGCCCAGTCCAGCAACGCAGTCGGCGGCGCCAATTCCTTCGGCGTCGCGATCCGCAGCGTGAAGCCGAAGCGCGCCGCCGCCTGGATGAAGGATTGCGCGACGTTGTTGCCATCCCCCGTCCAGGCCACCACCTGGCCGCCGATCGCGCCGCGATGCTCCTCGAAGGTCATCACATCCGCCATGATCTGGCAGGGATGCGAGATGTCGGTCAGCCCATTGATCACCGGCACCGTCGCGTGTTCCGCCAGCTCGCGGATCTTCCGCACATCATCGGTGCGCAACATGATCGCATCGACATAGCGCGACAGCACGCGCGCCGTGTCCTTCGGCGTCTCGCCGCGGCCCATCTGCATGTCGCGCGAGGTCAGCACGACCACGTCGCCGCCCAACTGCCGCACGCCGACTTCGAAGGACACGCGCGTGCGGGTGGACGGCTTTTCGAACAGCAGTGCCACGGTCTTGCCGGCGAGCGGCTTGCCCGCCACCTCGCCCCGCTTGGCGCGCGCGCCGAGGTCCAGCATGCGTCGCAGCGCCGCCGTGTCGAAGTCCATGATTTCCAGGAAGTGGCGGGGGGCGCCGGGCCCCCCGCCGATCGGCTTGAGCGCTGCGCTCACTGTGCCGCGACCTGCGCCTTCGACGGCGTCATGCGGCGGCAGGCGCGGTCGAGCAACTCCACCGCCTCGTCTGCATCGGCCTCGGTGATGATGAGCGGCGGCGCCAGGCGCAGCACGTTCATCCCCGCCGCCACCGTCAGCAGGCCCTCGGCCACCGCCGCGGCCTGCATGTCGCCGTTGGAGACCGCCGGCGTCAGCTTCAGGCCGCAGAGCAGCCCGCGGCCGCGCACCGCTTCCACGACGGAAGGATGCTTCGCCACCAGCCCCTCGAGCCCGCGCCACAGATGCGCCGAGACGCGCGCCACGCCATCGAGGAAGCCAGGTGCCAGCACCACGTCCAGCACCGCATTCCCCGCCGCGCAGGCCAGCGGATTGCCGCCATAGGTGGAGCCATGCGTGCCCGGCTTCAGGTACTGCGCGACCTTCTCCTTCGCCAGCACCGCGCCCAGCGGGAAGCCGCCCGCGATGCCCTTCGCCGCCGACATGACGTCGGGCTCGATCCCGGCCCATTCATAGGCCCAGAGCTTGCCCGTGCGCCCCATGCCGGACTGCACCTCATCGAGCGCCATCAGCAGCCCGTATTCGTCGCAGACCGCGCGGATCTCCTGGAGGAAGCGGTCGGGGCAGGGGCGCACGCCGCCCTCGCCCTGCACCGGTTCGATCATGATGCCGGCAGTCTTGGCGCTGATGGCGGATCGCAGCGCGTTCATGTTGTCGAAGGGCAGGTGCTGGAAACCCTCCAGCGGCGGGCCGAAGCCGGCCAGGTACTTCTCGTTCCCGGTGGCCGCCAGCGTGCCCAACGTGCGCCCGTGGAACGCCCCCTCGAAGCACAGGATCTCGTAGCGTTCCGGGTGGCCGGTCTCCGCATGGTATTTGCGGACGGCCTTGATCATCCCCTCATTCGCCTCGGCGCCCGAATTTCCGAAGAACACGGAATCCGCGAAGGACGCCGCAACATGGCGCGCCGCCAGCTTCTCGGCCTCCGGGATGCGATACAGGTTCGACACGTGCATCACGCGCCCAGCTTGGTCGGCGATCGCCTTGATCAGGTGCGGGTTGGCATGGCCAATGCTGCTGGTGGCAATGCCGGCGCCGAAATCCAGAAATCGTCGCCCGTCATCCGTCCACAGTCGCGCACCCTCGCCCCGCTCGAAAGCGAGGTTGGCACGGTTGTAGGTCGGCATCAGGGCGGGAATCACTTTGGAATCCACTCTCCGCAAACTCCCCATGCGCACACGCGAACATCACGGCACCAACACGGGAAGGCGAAGACACTAACCGCAAGTCCGGGCGGAACGGAAGCCGGGCGCGAAAGGCGCAGCGGGGGGCCAGCCCCCCGGACCCCCCGCTGGGAGGCGACCGCCTCCCAGACCCGGGGCAAAAAAGGGCCGGTTTGGAGGAGGGGCCTGGCGCGCGTGTCGCGTCAGGCGCACCGACGAGCCCCTCCTCCAAACCGGCCCTTACGTTTCCGCGGGTCCGGGGGCACGTATGCCCCCGGCGGGAGGGTTCGGGAGGGCAGAGCCCTCCCGACAGCGCCTCACAGCCCCGGGTTGTTCGGGTTCCGCCGGACCGGCGGGTTGGCGCCGACCGCGCGTTCCGCGGCGGTGCCGCGCGGGTTGGCGGCGGTGCCGTCGCTCTGCGACGGGTAGGCGCCGGACATGTTGGTGCCGGCGGCGCGGTCGACGGCGCGGCCTGCGGCGGTGCCCGGCGGGTTGGCGCGCGTGCCGTCGCTCTGCGACGGGTAGGCGCCCGAGGCGTTGGTGCCGGCGGCGCGGTCGACGGCGCGCACGGGCTCGACGTTCGCGGTGGGGTTGCCCTGCCGGTCGCAGGCGACGAGACCGCCCATCAGCAGGACAGCCATGGCGGCGCGGGGGAGAAGGGACATCGACGGGCTCCTTTGGTTCGTCCGATGTCCCTGCAACGTGGCGTGTGACGGAAAGTTGCTGAGCCTTCGAAGGTCGTTTGAGAATGTCGGTGCCGTCTCGCTGTCCCAACCGGCCACTGATCAAGCAGGCGGTGGTGGTTGGCCGGGTGGGGGGAGAGGGCCGGTGCCTGGCGTCAGATTGCGCCTTTCGGCGCAGTCTCATCGGTCGCTCAGGCGGGGTCGCCGGTGTCCGCGACCAGGCCGGCGGCCTCGATGCCGGCAATGCAGCATTCCTCGTCCTTGGGCGAGGCGTCGCCGCTGATGCCGACGGCGCCGAGCAGGATGTTGTTGGCGTCGCGCACCAGCACGCCGCCGGGCACCGGCACGGCGCGGCCGCCGGTCAGGTCGGACAGGGCGTTGGTGAAGCCCGGCATGGCCTGGGCGCGGCGCGCCAGTTCGCGCGTGCCGAAGCCCATGGCGAGCGCGCCGAAGGCCTTCCCGGTGGCGATCTCGGGCCGCAGGATGGAGGCGCCGTCCTCGCGCTTGGCGGATTTCAGCTGGCCGCCGGCATCGAGCACCACCACGCACAGCGGCAGCAGGCCGAGCGCGCGGCCCTTGGCCAGCGCGGCCGTGGCGATGGCTTCGGATTGCGCGAGCGTGAGGCCGTTGATGGCGGCGGGGTGGGCGGGCTGGGGCATGGGGTGGGTCCTCGTTTCCTGGACCCGCGGCGATAGGCGTTCAACGCCCGGCTGTCGAGGAGTCGAGGCCTCGGACCTCTCCGCCCGGCGTGACGGGCTTTGCGCTGCCCGAGGCGCGCGCGAGTGTCAGCCCGGCGGCGTCGACCGGGGCTGCGGTGGCACCGGCGCGCCGGAGGCGCGTTCGCCGGCGGTCGACGTGCCGAGCATGCCCTGCGGCGTGGTGCCGGTCGCGTCGGGGTCATGCGCGTGGCCTACCGCGGAGCCGTCCGTGCCGCGGTTCACCGCATGCGGGCTGTCGGTGCGGGGCGGGTGGTTGGCCGGGCCGGCATCCGGGCCGACCGACTGCACCTGGCCGGGCTGCGGCCCGCCGGCCTGCGGCGGCGTAACGGGTTGGCTCATCGCCAGATAGGGCAGGCACAGCAACCCGGCGGTGGTGATCATGCGGATGATGAACATGGCGTCGGCTCCCCTTCCTGGGACGCAACGCCTTGAAGCCGCCACAGTTGCCGGCCTCGTCAGCGAAACCGCGGCGTGGCAGAAGCGCTTGATGGCGCATGAACCGCAGGCGAGTTCCCCGCGCGGGCGGCGCGCCCCGCGTCCCGCAGGCCAGGCGCCCTCCGCAGCCCGCCTGCGCGAGGCCGCGCTGCTGCATTTGGCGCGCTACGCCGCCACCGAGGCAGGGTTGAGGCGCGTGCTGGAGCGCCGCATCGACCGCTGGGCCCGCGCCGCCGAGGCCGAGGGCCAGGCGCGCGAACAGGTGGCTGCGGCGGCCGCCGCCGCGCGCGCGGCGGCGGCCGAGGTCGCGCGCGCCATGGTGCAGGCCGGCGCGGTGGACGACGCCGCCTTCGCCGCCAGCCGCGCGCGCCGGCTGGCGCGGACGGGGCGGTCGCGGCGGGCGATCGCGGCGCATCTCGCCGCCAAGGGCGTGGATGCGCAGGCCGCCGCGGCCGCGCTGCCGGAGAACGAGGAGGCGGAACTGGACGCTGCGCTGGCCTATTGCCGCCGACGCCGGATCGGGCCTTTCGCGCGGCAGGCCGAGGATGCGGATGCGCGGCGCAAGGCGATGGCATCGCTGGCGCGTGGCGGCTTCGCGCATGCGGTCGCGCGGCGTGCGCTCGCGATGGACCCCGAGACCGCCGAGGACCGGCTGATCGCGTCGCGGCAGGCATGATGGCGGCCGCGCGGGTGACCGACCGGCAGGCTCCGCACCGCGCGCGCGAAGGCGAGACCGTTGCGCTTTCGTCGCGGTGTCGCGGGGTGGGCGGCGATCCCGCCCTCCGGACAGGGTCCGGCGATAAGCCAGGGCGGGGCCAGGCATGAGCGGCGCGCGCGTCGTCTTCACCCGCGACGGCGTGCTGCGCGGCGTGCGCCAGGCGATCCCGCTGGTGATCGGAACCTTTCCGTTCGGGCTGGTGGTGGGGGTGATCTCGGACGCCAAGGGGCTGTCGCTGCTCGAGACCTGGCTGATGTCCGGGCTTGTGTTCGCGGGGTCGTCGCAGCTGCTGGCGCTGGAGTTGTGGACCGACCCGGCGCCGATCCTGGGCGCGACGCTGGCGGCGCTGGTGGTGAACATGCGGCTGGCGCCGATGGGCGCGGCGCTGGCGCCGTGGCTCGATTGGCTGCGTGGCATCCGGCTGTGGGGGACGCTGGCGACGCTGGTGGACCATTCCTATGCGCTGTCGGCGGCGGACCAGCGGCGCGGCGGGCGGGATGCAGGGTTCCTGCTGGGGGTCAGCCTGGCGCTGTGGACCTTCTGGATGATCTCGGTGGGCATCGGGCATGTGGCCGGCGCCGTGGTGCGGCTGCCGCCGGGGCATCCGGTGTTCTTCGCCGCCATCGCCACCTTCTGCGCCATCCTGGTGCCGGTCTGGCAGGGGGTGCGGCGGGACCTGCTGCCCTGGGGGCTGGCGGCGGTCGTGTCGCTGCTGTGCTGGTCGGCAGGGCTGGCCGCACCCTGGCCGCTGCTGGCCGGCGCGCTGGCCGGCGCGGCGCTGGGCGCGTGGTTCGAATTGCGGCGGGCGCCATGACGCTGCGGATGGATGTGCTGCTGGCGATCCTGGGCATGGCGCTGGCGACGTATCTGTGCCGCGCCGGCGGCTATGCGCTGTTCCGCGCCTTCCGCCCGCCGCGCGCGGTGGAGGTGGCGTTGCAGCACCTGCCGGGGCCGATCTTCGTGGCGTATGTGGCGCCGGCGCTGGCGATGCAGGGCGCGAAGGGGTTTGCCGCCGCGGCGGTGGTGGTGGCGGTGCAGGCGGCCACGCGCAACCTGGCGGCGGCGATCGGCGCGGGGGTTGTGGCGATCTGGGTGTTCGGGATGGTGGTGTAGGCGCTACTGCGCGGGCGCGGAGGCCGGCACCAGCGTGATGGTGGCGCCCCCGGCCGGCGCGACGTCCGGCCCGCGCACGCGCACGGCGACGGCCGCCGCCACGCCATCGGCATCCAGCACGGTGATGCGGTAGGCGCCGGGGCCCGGCGGGGTCCAGGCGACCTCGCGCCGCGCAGGTTCGCTGCGAAGCGGCGCGCCATCCACCAGGAAGTGCAGTGGCCGGCGCCCGCCCGCGGCGCGCAGCACCACCGGCCCGGCGCCATCGGCCAGGGCCGCGCCAGGCGGCGGGAAGAGCAGGCGCAGCCGGTCCGCAGGGGCTGATTGACGCGGCGCATCGGCCACCACGCGCATGCCCTCGCGCGGCGCCTCGGGCAGCAGGGCGAAGACCCGCGCGAGCACCGGCAGGGCACCCTGCCGCCCCGTCGCGCCCGGCATGGCCGTGCCGTCCGGCCGGCCGATCCACACACCCGCCACATGTCGCGCATCGAAACCCAGCGCCCAGGCATCGCGCCCGCCCCAGGAGGTGCCGGTCTTCCAAGCCACGCCCGCCGGCCCGCCGCCGGGGAAGGTCTGCACCAGGATGGCGGCGACGGCATCCGCGGCACGGCGTTCGACCACCTGCTGCGCGACGTCCGGCGCGCTGGGGTGCGGCGTTTCCGCGGCGTTCGCGTCCTGCGCCGCCGGCGCGTGCGTGTCCGGGGAGGGCGCCGCGCGCGTCCCCCGTGGCCCCGCCTCGCTGGCGTGCTGCGGCTCCTCCGCACTGGCGCGTTGCGGCTCCGCCCAGGGGCCAGCCAGCAGGCGCAGCGGCCGCGCGCGGCCGTGGTCGGCCAGCGTGGCATATAGCGACACCATCTCCCGCAACGTCGTCCCCGCACCACCCAGCGCCAGCGGCAGCGAGGCATCCGCCCCCGGCGGCAGCCGCGGCGCCGCGCCCGCCGCCTTGAGCGCGGACGCAAAACGCAACGCGCCCACCTGTTCCAGCAGCGCCACGGCCGGCAGGTTCAGCGACATCCGCAGCGCCTGCGCCGCCGTCACGCGCCCGGCGAAGTCGCGCGAGAAGTTCTCCGGCGCGTATTCCCCGAAATGCCGAGGCAAATCCGCCACGATGGTACCCGGCGAGGCCACCCCACGCTCGAACGCCATGGCATAGAGGAACGGCTTCAGCGCGGAGCCCGGCGACCGCACCGCGCGCGTCAGGTCCAGCGCGCCGGCGCGCGATTCCGCACCCCATTCGCCGCCGATCAGCGCACGCACCTCGCGCGTCTCGACATCCGCCACCACGATCGCCAGCGCGGCACGATCCGGCAGCGTGGCGACGACCTCCGCCGCCAGGCGCTCGGTCGCGCGCTGCAGGGACGCATCCAGCGTCAGCGTCAGATTGCCGGTCGCGCCGCGCGCCATCTCCCGCGCCAGATGCGGCGCCAGGCGCGGCATCGGCTGGCGGCGGTCCGGCATGGCGGCCGCCATGGACAAGTCGCGGTCCGCCTCCGACATCCCCGCCGCCGGGCCGCCACGCCGCGCGAGCACCGCATCGCGCGCCGCCCGCGCGGCATCCGGGTGGCGATCCGGCCGCAACGCCGCCGGCCGCCGCGCCAAGGCCACCAGCAGCGCCGATTCCGCCGCATCCAGCCGCGCGGCCGGCCGCCCGAACCAGGCCAGCGCGCCGGCGCGCATCCCCTCGATATTCCCGCCCTGCGGCGCCAGCGTCAGCCAGATGCCGAGGATCTCATCCTTCGAAAACCGCGCCTCCAGCTGAAACGCCCGGAAAATCTCGATCACCTTCGACCGTAGCGTCCGCGGCCGCGGCTCCAGCAGCCGCGCCGCCTGCATCGTCAGCGTCGACCCGCCCGACACCACGCGCCCCGCCCGCACCCACTGCACGGCCGCCCGGCCCAACGCGAACACATCCACGCCGACATGCTCGCGAAACCGCCGATCCTCCGCAGCAATCAGCAACTCCAGCAGCACCGGCGACACATCGCCCACCCCCGTCCGCAACCGCCACACGCCCCCGTCCGCCGGCAACACCGACAGCGTGCGCCCCTCCCGGTCGAACACCTCGACCCCCGCGGCACGCAGCCTGGTCATGTCCGGCGGGGCGATCCTGTCGAGCGCCAGCACGGCGAGGATGACGGTGGCGGCGGTGAGGGCGGCGGCGCCGATGCGGCGGGCGGCGGGGGAGGGCTTTGCCCTCCCCCGGACCCCCACCCACCAAGGGCTTAAGGCCCTTGGAACCCTCGACTTGATCGGGGGATCTGGGGAGGGGCATGGCGCGCCTGTTGCGTCAGGCGGCACCGACGATGCCCCTCCCCAAATCCCCCGATTCAAACCCCGCGGTCCAGGGGGCCGTAGCCCCCTGGTGGGGGAGGTCCGGAGGGGGCAAAGCCCCCTCCGTCGCCAGCCGCGCCAGGCGCGCCCGCCTCACGGCAGCACCGTGATCCTCGCCGCGTTCTGCCGCGCGAAGATCCCCGGCCGGTACATGTCCTGGGCTTCGGCGCCGGGGAGTTCGAAGGTGCCTGGCGTGACGGCGCGCAGGCGCACGGCGATGCGGGCGAAGGGGCGTTGGGGGGTGATGGTGACGGCGGCGGCGTAGCGGTCGTCGAGGGCTGGTTGGCTGTCCACTTCGGTCAGGGTGCCGAGCCAGGGCATGCCGGAGATGTCGCCGGAGGGGAGGCGGGTGGCGATTTCCCAGCCTGCGGGCAGGCCGTGCATGAGCATGGCTTCGTGGCGGTCGTTGGTTTCGCTGCGCAGTTCCATCAGCAGGATGAAGGAGGCGTTCTGGCGCAGGTCGTCGAGGTTCAGCGGTTCGCCGTTCAGGGCGAAGAAGCGACGGGTGACGCGGAAGCCCTCGCGCGCGGCGGGCAGCGGTTCGCGGGGGATGCCGTTGATGGAGACCGACTGCCAGACCGGGGTGGAACCCAGGTTGCGCGCGGTGCCGGGGGCGGTGAGGGAGGCCATCACCACCGGGCGCGGCGGCAGGGCGGAGCCGTTCACCGCGACGCTGGCGGCGCGATTGCCCTGGCCGAGCACCTGCGCGGCGAGCACCGCCCAGGATTGTTCCTGGGTGCTGCTGCGCTGGGGGGTGAAGTCCGCACCGGGCAGGGTGGACATCACCTGGTTGAGGCGTTCGGGCAGCAGGCCGGATTCGCGCAGCAGGGTGGTGGTGGCGAGCAGGTCGCGCTGCGCGGTGCCGTAGTCGTAGAACCAGAAGCGCCGGCCGGTGGCGGCCAGCGCCGCGGTGAAGGCCTGCTCAGCGCGCGCGGTGTCGCCGCCGCGCGCGAAGGTGGCGGCAAGCTGCGCGCGGGAGAGCTGCGTCGGCAGGTCGTTGAGCGCTTCCATCAGGCGGCGGGCCGCACCCAGGCGCACCTGGCCCGCAAGCGCCATGGCGTGCAGGCGATAGGCCTGCGCGGCACGGTCCTGCGGGGTGTCGCCGCCGGCATCCTCGATGGCTTCGTCGAGGAAGCGCAGGGCTTCGCGGAGTGCGCCTTCGGGGACGGTGGCGCCGGCGGTGCGGGCACGGACCAGGGCTTCAACCGCGAAGGGGGTGAGCCATTGCTGGGCCTCGCCGCTGGCGCTCCACATCGCGAAGGAGCCGTCGAAGCGCTGGCGGTCCAGGATGGAATCGACGGCGCGTTGCAGGCGGATGGCGCGTTCGGCGCTGCTGTCCTCCGACATGCCGGCGGACAGCGCGAGGGCGCGGGATGCCGATTGTTCGAGGCAATGCAGCGGGAATTCCTCCACCGCGCGCAGCATGCCGGCCACGTCGTAGCGGACGGCGGCGCCGAAGGATGCGCTGGCGCGCCAGGAATTCGGCACGAAGCGGTCGATCGGCGGGTTCAGCGGCAATTCGACACCGGCGGGGAGTTCCACGCCGGCCACTTCCGTCACGCGCGGGCGGGAGGAGCGGATGGTGATGCGGCTTTCGCGTTCCACGCGGAAGCCGTTGGGGCCGGTGACGGCGACGCGCAGGATGCCCTCGCCGCCCTGCGTCGCGCGCAGCGTGGTGAAGGGCTGCGCGCGCGCGCCGATGGCGAGCGTGGCGGCGAGGCGCGTCGGGCCGTCGATGGCGAGGCCGCCGGACGCCGTGAGTTCCGCCGCGACTTCGCCGGCCGGCAGCTCGATGTTGTGGAGCAGGACCGACAGGCGGGCCTCGTCGCCCGGTGCGAGGAAGCGCGGCAGCAGGGCTTCGGCCACCACCTGGTCGCGCACCGTCATCGGCTTGGCGGCGCTGCCCACCCGCGTGCCTTCCCAGGCCACGACCATCAGGCGGAGTTCGCCGGCGAAGTCGGGGATGTCGAGCGGCACCATGGCCACGCCGTCCGGCCCGGCGCGCACCACGCCGGAGAACAGCGAGACCAGACGCTGCGGGGGTTGCAGCGCGTCGGCGGCGGCATCCTCGTCGCCGCCCTGGCGGAGCAGGGCCAGTTCGCCTTCGGCCGGCGCGATCAGCCGGCCGTAATCGTCGCGGATATCGACGCCGAGGCGGCGGCGCGACAGGAAATGCGCGGCCGGGTCGGGGCTGGCGAAGTTGGTCAGGCGCAGGATGCCTTCGTCGACCGCGGCGAGGGTGAGCAGCACCGGGCCGCCGGCATTGGTCACGCGGACGGGCACTTCGACGCGCTGGCGCGGGCGGATGCGTTCGGGGGATTCGATCGCGACACCGAGCGTGCGCGGTGCGGGGTCGAGCCCGACCCAGGCGAGGCCGAGGCCACGGCCGGCCTGGCCGTTGCGGGTCTCGCCGGCACGGAAGACCGTCACGGCCACATAGGCGCCGGGGCCCCACGACGCATCGACGGGGATGTCGACCTCGGTGCCGGCGGTGGTCACCTCGATCTCGCGCAGCGCGACCAGCCGGTCGGTCAGCACGGCGACCGAGGCACGGCCGGCGAAGGGCGGGGTGATGCGGATGCGCGCATTCTCGCCGGGCGCATAGGCGCGGCGATCGGCGGCGATGTCCACGCGGTCGGGGATCTCCGCGGATTCCACGCCGGCATAGCCGGAGCGGAAGCGGATGGAGGTGATGCCGAGGCCGTTGGCGTCCGTCACTTCCAGCCGGTAGCGGCCGAAGCCGAGGCTGCGCGCGAAGCGCGTCGGCTGCGCGGCCACCACGCGGATTTCCTGGGCGTCGACCGGTTCGTCGCGCCACACGGTTTCCCAGCGGGCGATGGAACCGCGCACCACGATCCGCCAGTTCGGGCGCTCGCGCACCAGGCGAACGCGCAGCGTGGCGGGCACGGCGGTGCCCTCCGGCGAGACGGCGGCGATGTCGAAGGCGGCCTCGCCGCCGGCGTCCACCGCGTCGAATTCGAAGGCGGGGCGCACGCCGACCAGCGTGGCGCGGGCGCGCACCGGCACGGTGAAGCGGGTGCGGGTTTCGCGCCCGCCGGGTTCGCTGACCGAGACGCCGACCTCGGCGCGCACCGGGCGCGTGGTGTCGGGCGGCTGCGGCAGCGTCAACGACAGCGTCGTCGCGCCCTGGTCGTTGGTCTCGGGGATTTCGAAGGGGATCAGGTCCGGGGCGAACTGTTCCTGCGCCAGGCCGAAGCGCCAGCCGCGCCAGGCTTCGAAGGGCTCGGGGTCGTGGACCAGGCGCAGTTCGGCGGTGCCGGTCAGGCCGGCGCCGGGCGCGCCGTACAGGAAGCGCGCTGTGACGGGCACTTCCAGCGTGCGGCCGGGCACCAGCGGGCCGGGGACCGGGCCGGCATTCACTTCCAGGCGTTCGGGCACGAAGGCGTCGACGCGGAAGGTGGTGCGGCCGATCGGCGGGGCGTTGGGGTCGGTGAGGGCCTCGATCACCCATTGGCCGAAGGGCGCGCCGGCGGACAGGCGCAGCGGCCAGGTGATGGCGCCGCCATCCTGACGCGGCGGCACGATCTCCTGCGCGACCTGCCCGTTCGGGCGGCGCAGCCGCAGGCGGATCGGCAGGTCGAGCGGCTGGCCGGCGGGGTCGCGGACCAGCACGCCGGCATTCACCGTCTCGCCGGGGCGGTAGATGCCGCGGTCGAGCCACAGGAAGGCATCGACCGGGCCGGGATGCGCGCGGCCGGTGGCGCCACGGTCGGACAGGTCGAAGGAGGCGGCTTCGAGCGAGAGGGCCGCGATGTCGTCGGTGGTCTCGGCGTGGATCGCGACGGGCGCCATGGGGCCGGTGCCGCGCATCAGCGCAACGGGGAAGCGCACCAGGCCATCGGCGCCGGTGCGGGCTTCCGCCAGGATCTCGTTGTTGCGGGCCATCAGCATGATGCGCAGGCCGGTGGTGACGGTGGCGGATTGCAGGGAGCGCGCCTGCACCGCCAGCCCGTCGGCACCGCGCCAGGCGGTCAGGCCGATATCGGTGACGAAGAAGGGCAGGGCGGCCGTCTCGCCGCCGCCGCGCCGCGATTCATCCTGGCGCAGCACCAGCAGGTAGGCGCCCGGGCCGGCGGAGCGCAGCACATCGGGCAGCGGCAGGATGGAACGATGCGTGCGGTTGGGTTCGACGCGCTGGAGCTCGGCGCGGCCTTCCCACAATACGCGGCCCATCTCCTCGCTGATGTTCTGGGCGGACCAGGATTCCAGGCCCTCGCCCGGCGTCCAGTCGCGGCGCAGCGGCACCAGGTTGCGCTCGGCCACGCGCACGATGCGCATGGACATGCCGGTGACATTGACGGTGGCGACGCCCACGCGCGGCTCCTGCCCGCGCGGGAGGATGAAGGCGGAGGTGTCGAAGGCGATGCGCGGGTCGCGGTTGGGCACGGCGATGCCCACGGCGGTTTCCTGGCGCAGGTTCTGGCGGTCCTCGCCAGGCAGGCCGGCGCGCAGGATGATGCGCGTGGTGGCGCCCCAGGGCAGGCCGGCGACGCAGAGCAGGTCGCCCTCGCGTTCCACCGCCAGGTTCGGGATCGGCGGGTCGGCACGCACCCAGTCCTGCGGCTGCCAGTCGGTGCGGCGCGCCGGCGGGTTGGTGAAGGCGATGCAGGCGCGGGCGGGGTCGGCATCGGCCTCGGGCGTGACGCGGCGGACCAGCATGCCGGCGGCGCGGCGGGCGGCTTCCAGCCGCTGCTGGTGCTCGGGGCTGTCGGCGCGTTCCAGGATGGCTTCCAGCGCCTCGATCTGCTGGACGGGGCGGTTGAGGCGGCGCAGGGCTTCGGCGATGACCATCAGCGGGGCGACTTCCGGTTCGCCATAGGGGGCGAGCTGGAAGGCGCGCCAGCCGGCCTGCAGGGCACGCTGGTTGTTCGGCGGGTTGGCGGCGAGCTGCGCCTGCGCCAGCGACAGCCAATGGTTGCCGTTGGACTGGCCCATGCCGATGCGTTCTTCCCAGGCGCCCGCGGCGGCGGTGTAGTCGCGCCGGCCTTCCGCCTGGCCGGCGCGCAGTTCCGCCGCGGCGCGCTGCTGCTGGGATGCTCCGGCGGGGAATCGGCGTGTCATCTCCTGCTGGTAGGCCGAGGCATCGCGCGTCAGCCCCGGCAGGTCGAAGCTTTGCGCGGCGGCGAGGCCCGGCATCGCGAGGGCGAGGATCAGCAGCAGGCGGATCAGGCGCATCTGTGGCGTTTCCTGTCGTGACGGGCGACGCCGGCACTATGGCACGCAGCGCGGCGTCGCGCATGTGACGCAAGCGACACGGATGCGGCATCGGGTGAAGGGCTTCAGGCAGTCCCGCGCAGGAACTCCGCGAAGGTCGCGGCGGCGGCCATCAGGTCGGCGGTGTCCATGGCCTCGTGCGGGTTGTGGCTGCCATTGGCGTTGCGGATCAGCAGCAGGCCGGTCGGGATGCCCTGGGCGGCGAAGTTGGCGGCGTCGTGGCTGGCGGGGGAACCCAACGGCATGGTCGCCACGCCGGCGCGTGCGGCGGCGGTGGCGAGGGCGCCCTGAAGCGCGGGATCGCATGGGCCGAGCGGGGCGGCGTTGCGCGCGCCGCGGTCGATGGTCACGCCACGGCGTGCGGCGGCGGCGTCGAGGATGTCATGGAAGCGCCGCTCCAGGTCTGTCAGGTGCGTGGCGTCATAGGCGCGCAGGTCGATCGAGAAGGTGAAATCGCCGGCGACGACGGTGATTTCGTGCTTCGTCGTGTCGGTGTGGAAGCGGCCGATGGTGAAGGCCATGGGGCGGCCGGCGGCGTCTTCCTCGGCCCAGAGCGCGTCGAGCGCGGTGAAGATGTCCGCGCCGGCGAGAGCTGCGTCACGGCGGAAGCGGCGGGGCAGGCCGACATGTGCGTCCTCGCCGGTGATGCGGATGGCGGCGTGGCGGATATTGCCGGGGATGCCGGTGCAGATGCCAATCGGCATGCCCGCTTCCAGCAGGGAGGGCGCCTGTTCGATATGCGCTTCCAGGAAGCAGCGGATCGGGCCGGGCGGCAGCAGGCGCGCCCCGGGTGCGAGCGCCGCCGGGTCGCCGCCGCAGCGCGCGATGTGCTGGGCCAGCGTCAGGCCGGTATCGGCGCGGCGGCGGTCCAGCGCATCGGGCGGCAGGATGCCGAGCGCGGCGCGGCTGCCGATGAGGCCGAGGCCGAACCACACCGCTTCCTCGCAGCGGAAGGCGGCGATGGTGATGTCGGCGCGTGGCGTGAAGCCCTCCGCCTTCAGCGCGGAGACGGCGGCCAGCGCGGCGACCACTCCCGCGGCGCCGTCGAAATTGCCGCCATGGCGCACGGTGTCGAAATGGGAACCGAGCAGCGTGCGCGGCGCGGCGCGGTCTGCACCCGGCCAGGTGAGATAAAGGTTCGTCGCGGCATCGCGCGTGACCTCGAGGCCGAGGCGCTCCGCTTCCGCAATGGCCAGCGCATGCGCGGCGTTCTCGCGGTCGTCGAAGGCGTGGCGGGTGATGCCCGGCGGATCGGCGCCGATCGCCGCCAGCGCGTCGAGCATCGCCTGGACGCGCGGCGCCTCCGCGGCCAGGGTCACGCGTCGAGTTCCGCCAGGATTTCGTCCGTGTGCTGGCCGAGCGCCGGCGCCAGCGCGTGGAAATGGCCGAGGCCGGGCAACATGGGCAGCGGCACCTCGCCGAGCTGCGGCTGCGCGATGCGCGTGGCGGCGCCGGTCGCGACCACATGCTCGTTCGCCAGCCAGTCGAGCGGCGAGTTCACGCGATCCGCCAGCAGCCGCGCGCCTTGCAGCCGCGTGACCCAATGCGTGGAATCCTGCTTCGCGAAGGCGGCGCGGACGATGGCGTAGAGCGGCTCGCGATTCTCCCAGCGCAATGGGAAACTGGTGAAGCGCGGGTCGGTCTTGGCGTCGGGGATGTCCAGAACGTCGCAGATGGTCAGCCATTCGGCCTCGCGCACCAGCGTCACCATCACCCAGGCGCCGTCGGCGGCCTGGTAGGCGCCGGCCGGTGCATTGGGCGGCGCGGCGGACTTGCCCTGGTAGCCCCATTCGCCGATCTGGTGCGTCAGCAGGTTTGCGCTGGCGGCCATCAGCGACATGTCGATGATGCGCCGGCGGGGCGCGCTGTCCTGCAGGCGGGCGGCGAGCGCCACCTGCACAGCCGCGAAGGCGTGGATGCCCGTCGCCATGTCGGCGATGAAGCTGCCCGCCTTGTGCGGCACGCCATCCGCGCCGTCGTTCAGCGCGACGAATCCCGAGAAGGCCTGCGCCACCGAATCCGTGCAGGGGCGTTCGCGATACGGCCCGGTCTGGCCGAAGCCGGAGATCGACAGGCAGACGGCATCCGCCTTGGCGTTCTCGGGGCCGAGGCCGATGCGCGCGGCAACGCCGGGGCGGAAGGCCTCGATCAGCACATCGGCGCTGGCCGCCAGTTTCGCGGCCGCGGCGCGGCCCTCATCCGACTTCAGGTCGAGCACCACCGACCGCTTGCCGCGGTTGAAGGCGACCGTCATCACCGACACGCCCTGCTTCGCGGAACCGAGGCCGCGCGACCAATCGCCCTCGGCCGGTTCCAGCTTGATGACGTCCGCGCCGCAGGCGGCGAGCATCATGCCGCAATAGGGGCCCGCGATGCCCTGGCCCGCATCCAGCACGCGAATGCCCCGGTAGGGGCGCATCGCCTCGTCCATCGCGTTTCCTCCTGCGCGTTTCCGGGCCTATCCTGACCGGAACACGCGACAAGGGAAGGGGATGCCATGACGATCACGCGACGCGCCCTGCTGGGCAGCACGCTGGCGACGCCGGCCCTGGCGCAGGATTGGCCGAGCCGCCCGGTGCGCTGCATCGTGCCCTACCCGCCTGGCGGGCCGACCGACCTGGTGGGTCGCGTGGTGGCGATGCGCGCGCAGCAGGAGCTCGGCCAGCCGCTGGTCATCGAGAACAAGCCCGGCGCATCGGGCACGATCGGGTCCGCCGAGGTGGCACGCGCGGCGCCCGACGGGCAGGTGCTGCTGGTGAATGCGTCGGCGCATGTCATCATCCCGCACATCAACCGCAACATGCCGTACGACGCGCTCAACGACTTCACGCCCATCACCAACATGGGGATGGTGCCGCTGGTGGCGCTGGTGAATCCGCGGCTGCCGGTGCGGTCGCTGCGCGAATTGGCCGACCATGCGAAGGCGAATCCGGGGCGGGTTTCGTATGCCTCGTCGTCGATCGGCGGGGCGCAGCACCTGGCCGCCGAGATGTTCAAGCAGATCGCCGGCGTGGACATGGTGCACATACCGTATCGCGGCGCGGGGCCGGCCATCCAGGACCTGATCGCGGGCAATGTGCAGGTGATGTTCGACAGCGTGCCGGCCGGTGCGGGGGCGGTGCGCGAGGGGCTGCTGCGGCCGCTGGCCGCGCTGAACGCGCAGCGCATCCCGGTCTACCCCGACCTGCCGACCTCGGCCGAGGCCGGGTTTGCCGACCTGGTGATCTCGACCTGGTATGGCGTCTGGGCGCCGCCGCGCACGCCGGCTGCCATTACGGAACGCATGCAGCGCGCGGTGGCGGTGGCGGTGCAGGACCCGGCGGTGCGCGCGCGGCTGGCACCGCTGGGCGCCGACCCGGTGGCCGATACGCCGGCGGCCTTCGACGCCTTCTGCCGCAGCGAATCCGAAAAGTTCGGCGCCATCGTGCGCGCCGCCAACATCACGATGGGCTGAGGGCCGATGCGCGCTGTCGTCTGCGAATCCTGGCGCGACTTCGATGCGCTGGAGCTGAAGGACATCCCGCCGCCGCCGATGCGCCCGCGCGGCGTGCGGATCCGGGTGGCGGGGTCCGGCGTGTCCTTCGCGACGCAGCTGGTGGTGGCGGGGAAGTACCAGCGCAAGCCACCGCTGCCCTTCGTGCCGGGCACGGAGGTGGTCGGCACCGTCATCGAATCCGCCCCGGATGCCGATGCGCCGCCGTCGGGCACGCGCGTCTTCGCCGTGCTCGACTGGGGCGGCTATGCCGAGGAAGCGGTCGCGGACGACATCCATGTCGTGCCCATCCCGGACGGGTTGCCGATGGAACCGGCGGTGGCCTTCCCGATTTCCTATCCCACCGCGGGGTCGGCGCTGCTGTGGCGCGCGCGCGTCGCGCCGGGGGATTGGGTGCTGGTGCAGGGGGCGGCCGGTGGCGTGGGCCTTGCCGGCGTCGAGATCGCGAAGGCGATGGGCGCGCGCGTGGTGGCGCGGGCCGGTGCGGCTAAGCATGACATGCTGCGCGCGCGTGGCGCCGATGTGGTGCTGGACAGCGCGCTGCCGTTCCGCGACGCGGTGCTGGACGCGACCGGCGGCGTGGCCTGCGTGCTCGACACCATCGGCGGGCCGGCCTTCGACGAATCGCTGCGCTGCCTGGCGGATGGCGGGATGCTGGTGGTGATCGGCTTCGCCGGCGGCGGCATCCCGACGGTCGCGGCGAACCTGCTGCTGCTGAAGAACATCGGCGTCGCGGGCGTCAACTGGGGCACCTATATCGGCTGGTCGCCGGGTGACAACCGGCGGCGCCATGCGCCGCGCGCGAAGGCCCTGTGGGCGCAGCTGATGGGCTGGTGGCAGGCGGGCGCGTTGCGGCCGGAGGTGCATGCGGCCTACCCGTTGGAGCAGTTCCGCGAGGCCATGTCGGACGTGCGCGAACGGCGCAGCGCCGGCCGCGTGATCCTGACGCCGTGAGCGGCGCGCGCGATCATCGCGGCATCGCGCTGATCGTCGCCTCCGCGCTGTTCATGCAGAACCTGGACAGCGCGGTGCTGGCGACCGCGCTGCCTGCCATGGCGCGCGACCTGGGGGAGGACCCGGCGCGGCTGGGCGCTGCCATCACGTCGTACCTGGTCGCGCTGACGGTGTTCATCCCGTTCTCGGCCTGGATCGCCGACCGCTTCGGGGCGAAGCGGGTCTTCATGCTGGCGATCCTGGTCTTCGTCGCGGCATCCGTGCTGTGCGGCCGCGCCCAGGGGCTGGGCGAGCTGATCGCCTTCCGCATCCTGCAGGGCATGGGTGGGGCGATGATGGTGCCGGTCGGGCGGCTGTTGCTGCTGCGCGACGTGCCGAAGAAGGACATGCTGTCCGCCATGGCCTGGCTGACCATGCCCGCGCTGCTGGGGCCGGTGACGGGGCCGCCGCTGGGTGGCGTGCTGACCGACCTGTTCTCCTGGCGCGCGGTGTTCTGGATCAATGTGCCGATCGGGCTGGTGGGCTTCGCGCTGGTGGCGTGGAAGATCCCGGCGGTGGCGCCGACCAGGCCGGGGCCGCCGGATTTGGTGGGCCTCGCTTTGACCGGCGCGACGTTGGCGCTGGTGATGTTCGGGATCGAGACGGTCGGGCGGCATGTCGTGCCGGGGTGGGTGTCGGTGGCGGCGTTGGTGCTGGGTGTGGCGTCCGGCGTGCTGGCGGTGCGGCACATGCGGGGGCGGCCGCGGCCGGCGGTGGATCTCTCGCTGTTCCGCATCGCGACGTTTCGCGATCCGGCGGTGGCGGGCAGCATCTTTCGCACCGGTGCGGGGGCGGTGCCGTTCCTGATCCCGGTGATGCTGCAAATCGGCTTCGGGATGAGCGCGTCGCAATCGGGCTTCGTGTCCTTCGCGACGGCGCTCGGCGCCTTCGCGATGAAGCCGCTGGTGCGGCCGCTGCTGCGGCACACCGGTTTCCGCGCGGCGTTGATGGGCAATGGGGTGGTGGCGGCGGCGGGGATCGCGGCGCTGGCGCTGGTGACGCCGGCCTGGCCGGCGGCGGCGATCTTCCTGCTGTTGGCCGCTGGCGGGCTGGCGCGTAGCCTGCAATTCACGGCGCTGAACACGCTGGCCTTCGCCGATGTGCCGACCGAGCGCATGTCTGCGGCCACGGCGCTGTATGGCACGCTTCAGCAACTGACGCCGGCGCTGGGCGTGGTGCTGGCGACGACCACGCTGGAGGCGTCGCTCGCACTGTCAGGGCGTGGCGCGCTGGCGGTGGCGGATTTCTCGGCAGGCTTCGTGGTGGCCGCGGTGGTGGTGCTGGCCTCGGTGCCGCTGCATGCGCGCCTGGCGCGCGATGCGGGGGCGGAGGTGTCGGGCCACCGTTAGCCGTGCGGCAGGCGAAAGCCCGGTTCGTCCCATTGCATCGCGGCCAGCTTCCCGCTGGTGGACAGCGTGATGTAGGCGGTGCGCATGTCGGGCCCGCCGAAGCAGATGTTGGTGGGCATGCGCTCGGGCATCTTCACCACGCGCAGGATGTCGCCGGCAGGGGAGACGGTGGTGATTTCGCCCGATACCAGCGTCGCGACGATGATGTTGCCCGAGGCGGCGATGGCGATGGAATCCAGGCGGCGATAGCCCGGGAACTGGCAGATCACCCGGCCGCCATTGCTGGACGGCCAGGGCTCCTTCTTCAGCTTGCCGGGGGCTTCGACATCCCAGGCCCAGAGGCGGCCGGTCTCGGTCTCCGCGACATAGACCGTGCGCCCGTCGGGGCTGATGCCGATGCCGTTGGCGCCGCCGAAGATCGGGAAGGCCGCTTCGACCGCGCCGCTGCCATCGGCCTTCGCGTAATAGGCCCCGCCGTGGTCGCGGTCGCGCGCGCGGACCTTGCCGAGGTCGCTGAACCAGAAGCCGCCATGGGCGTCGAACATCAGGTCGTTGGGGCCGCGCAGCGGGCGGCCGTCGACGGCGCGGATCAGCGTCTCGACGGCGCCGGTGGCGGGGTCCACGCGTTCGATGCGGCCGCCGGAATAGTCCGCCGCCTGGTGGCCGGGGCGCAGCAGGCCGGGCTCCTCGTGCCAGGAGAAGCCGCCATTGTTGCAGACATACAGCGCGCCGTTCGGCCCCAGCGCCAGGCCGTTGGGCGCGCCGGTCACGGTGGTGATGGTGGATTTCGCGCCATTCGCGGCGACGCGGGTGATGCGGCGGGCCTCGATCTCGACCAGCGCGACCGACCCGTCCGGCATGCAGACCGGGCCTTCGGGGAAGCGCAGCCCGTCCGCGAGGATGCGAAGGTCGGGGGTCTCGACGGTGACGGTCATGGCGCTTCCTTCCCTAGGCTTGGCGCGATGATGGCGCGGCGCGCGCGCGCTGCGAAGCCTTGACGGCGCGGCCGCCCCGCCGGAGCGTTGCGCCATGACCACGCCAGACCCCGTGACGCTGTCCGTCCTCGACAACCGCTTCCGCGCGATCGTGGAGGAAATGGGGGAGGCGATGCTGCGGACCGCCTATTCGCAGATATTGAATTCCTCGCGCGATTTCTCGATCGCTCTGTGTGATTCGCAAGCGCGGTTGCTGGCGCAGGCAGACCACATCCCAGTGCATGTGGGTGCGATGCCCTTCGCCGTCGAGGCGGTGGTGGACGCCTTCGGCGAAACGGTGCGCGAGGGCGACATCTATCTGTTGAACGACCCCTATCATGGCGGGTCGCATCTGCCGGACCTGACCATCATCGTGCCGGTGTTTGCCGAGGGGCGGCTGCTGTTCTGGTCGGTGGTGCGGGCGCATCACACGGATATCGGCGGCGGCACGCACGGCGCCTACAACCCGGCGGCGACCGAGATCTTCCAGGAAGGGCTGCGCCTGCCGCCGATCCTGCTGGGTCAAGGGCGCGTGGCGCGGGCCGACCTGGTGCGGATGATCGTGACCAACACGCGCCTGCCGCGCGAGGTGCGCGGCGACCTGATGGCGATGATCGGCGCGGCGCATCTGGGCGAGAAGCGGCTGCTGGCCGTTGTCGCGAAACATGGCGCGGCGCTGGCGGATGCGGCGGCCGCGGGCATCCTGGCGCTGTCGGAGGCGCATGCGCGGCGCATCATCGCGACCTGGGCGGACGGCACCTGGAAGGGCGAGGCCTTCCTGGATGATGACGGCTTCGGGCAGCAGGATATCCCGATCCGCGCGACAGTCACCAAGCGCGGTGATTCGATCATCGTGGATCTGTCGGAGTCGGCGCCGCAGGTGCCGTCCTTCCTGAATTCGTCGTGGCCCAATACCGCCAGCGCGGTGCGGATGGCGATCGCATTCCTGCTCGACCCGGAAGTCGCGAAGAATGATGGCTGCTTCCGGCCGATCGAGATCATCGCCAGGCAGGGCAGCATCGTCTGGCCGCATGAGGGGGCGCCGGTGACCATGTGCACCTCCCATTGCTCGAACGAGATCGTCGAAGCCGTGGTGAAGGCGCTCGCGAATGCATGCCCCGAACGTGCCATGGGCGGCTGGGGGCGGCGCTTCCGCGTGGCGATCAAGGGCAGCGATGCGCGCCGGCCGGGGCGGTCCTTCGTCTGGCATTTGTTCCATGCGCGGCCTGGTGGCGGCGGGTCGTCGAAGGGCGATGGCTGGTCCACCGCGGGGGAATGGCATTCGGCGGGCGGGCTGAAATTCGGGTCGGTCGAAATGGCGGAGGCACGCTTCCCGCTGTTCTTCGCCAAGCATGAGTTCCGGCCGGGCAGCGCGGGGGATGGGACGTATCGGGGCGGGCTGGGCGGTGAGCTGGTGATGCGTCTGGAGACGGACGGCCCGGCGGTGGCGAATACCGCCGGGGATGGCGTGCGGTATGGCGCGGCGGGGATGCTCGGCGGGCAGGATGCGGCGCCGCACCACTACACGCTGGACCGCGCGGATGGGACGTCGCGCGATCTGCGGACGAAGGAGGTCGGCATTCCGCTGGCGCCCGGCGACACGCTGCATGTGCGCGCGGGCGGCGGCGGCGGATGGGGGCCGCCGGAGAAGCGCGACCCGGCGGCCCGGGCGCGCGATGCGGCGGAGGGGTTGCTGTGAGCACCGCCTTTCGTATCGGCGTCGATGTCGGCGGCACCTTCACCGACGTGGTCTGCGTCGCCGCCGATGGCACCACCACGCTGGCCAAGGCGGCCTCCACGCCGGCCGACCAGAGCGAGGGCGTGGTGGCCGGCCTCGGCGTGCTGGCGGAACGGCTTGGCCTTGCGCTGCCCGACCTGCTGGCGCGGACGGAACGCATCGTCCATGGCACCACGGTTGCGACGAATGCGTTGCTGGAACGCCGTGGTGCCAAGGTCGCGATGCTCACCACCGAGGGGCATCGCGACGTCATCGAGATGCGCGAGGGCCTCAAGCCCGACCGCTACGACCTGCGCCTGCCCGCCGCGCCGGCCCTGGTGCCGCGCCGGCTGCGCCTGCCGGTGCACGAACGCATCCGGCCCGATGGGCGCGTGGACGTGCCGTTGGATGCGGCGTCGCTCGACGCTGCCATCGCCACGCTGAAGGCCGAACAGGTCGAGGCCGTCGCCATCTGCTTCCTGCATGCCTGGCGGGACGACGCGCATGAACGCGCCGCAGCCGAGGCGGTGCGCTCCGCGCTGCCTGGCGTGTTCGTCACCACCAGCGCGGAGGTGCTGCCGCAGATCAAGGAGTTCGAACGCTTCTCCACCGCCTGCGTGAATGCCTATGTCGGGCCGGTGGTGTCGCGGTATCTCGCGCGGCTGCGCGGGCGGCTGGACAGCGTTGGCTACAGCGGCCCGGTCTTCGTGATCCTGTCGCATGGTGGCGTCGCGCCGGTCGAGGAAGCGGCGCGGCTCGCCGCCGGCACCGCGCTGTCGGGGCCCGCGGGGGGTGTCGCGGCGGGTGTGGCGCTGGCGCAGCGTGGGCTGGGGCGGGATCTCATCACCTTCGATGTCGGCGGGACCTCGACCGACATCGCGCTGGTGCAGGATGGCGAGGCGGCGCTGGGGCGCGGGCGCACCGTGGCGGGGGAACGCATTGCGCTGGAGAGCCTGGATATCGTGACGCTCGGTGCCGGTGGCGGGTCGATCGGCCATGTCGGCGCGGGGGGCACGTTGCAGGTGGGGCCGCGCAGCGCGGGCGCCGTGCCTGGGCCGGTGGCCTATGGGCAGGGCGGCACGGAACCGGCGGTGACCGACGCGAACCTGGTGCTGGGCTATCTCGACGCGAACAACTTCCTGGGCGGCGCGCGCAAGCTGGATCGCGACGGCGCTTTGGCCGCCTTCGGGCGGCTGGGCGCATCGCTCGGCATCGACGCCATGGCGGCGGCGGAGGGCGTGCATCGGCTTGCCAATGTGCGGATGGCGGATGGCATCCGCGTCGCGACCGTGCGGCGTGGCGTCGATCCACGGGACTTCACGCTGCTCGCCTTCGGTGGCGCGGCCGGGCTGCATGCATCCGCCGTGGCGCGCGAACTGGGTGTGACGCGCGTCGCGGTGCCGGTCTTTGCCGCGGGGCTGTCCGCCTGGGGCATGCTGCACACCGATCTGCGCTACGAGATGGCGCGCAGCGAGATCGGCACCGGCGGCGTGCCGGAGGACGACGCGCTGCGGAGCATCTGGGCCGCGCTGGAATCCGAAGGCCGCGCGCGCGTCGCCGCCTGGTTCGGCGGCGCGGTCGAGACCCGGCGCGCCGCGGACATGCGCTATGGCGAGCAGGTCTTCGAGATCGCCGTGCCGCTCGAAGCCGTGCCCTGGGAGACGCCGGGGCTGAAGCAGCGAGTCACGGACGCCTTCCACGCCCGCCACGAATCGCTCTTCACCTACGCGCTGGATGGCGAGGAGGTGGTGCTGGTTAATGCGCGGCTCGCGGTGATCGGCCGGTTGCCGCCGATGCCGGTGCCCCCGGCCGCACAGGCGCGCGCGCCGGCCGCGCCTTTCGCGACCCGCCGCGCACGGCTCGATGGCGCCGAGGCCGACCTGCCGGTGCTCGACTTCGCGGCGCTGGCGGATGGGCAGGTCGCCACCGGCCCCGCCATCGTCGAGAGCGACACCACCACTGTGCTGCTGCTGCCCGGCGACCAGGCGCGGATGGATGCGCGCGGCTGGCTCGACATCGCATTGCCGCACGAGGGTGCATGAGCGTTCCCCCGCAGCATGGCGCCCGGCACGGATCTCGGTGCCGGCAACCACCTGAACGCCGCGCCGGCCGCGGCCGCGGAGATTGACGATGTCCGACTGGTCCCCCCCGCCCGGCCATGGCGGACGATGGATCCTGGCCTGCATCGCTGGGGCCGGGATCGGCCTGGCCCTCGCAGCCATGTGGAATGCGGTGCTGCTGCCCTCGCTGGCGCCGGGGCTCGGCGGCATGGCCGCGCCGCTGCTGCAATCCGCCGGCGGGGCGGTGCTGGGCGCCTGCCTGGGCGCCGCGCAGGGCGCGGTGCTGCTCCGCGCCTACCAGGGTTTGCCGCTGGGGGCCTGGATCGGCGCCACCGCCGTGGCAGGCTATCTGACGGCGCTGGTGGTCACGCTGGTCTATGGCGGCCTGGCGCGGCAGGCCGCCAGCATGCCGATCGAGATGTTCGTGCTGATGGGCGCCGCGCTGAAGGGTGTGGTCGGAGGGTTGATCTACGGCCAGGCGCAGGGGCGCGTGCTGGACCGCGTGGTGGCCGACCGTGGGTCCTGGACGCGCGTTGTGATGGTCGGCTTCATGCTCGGCGCGCTGCTGGGCAGCATGCGCTGGCTGGTCGGGCCGGCGGCGATGGACCCGGTGTCGCTGGTGTTGGGCGGGCTGGTCGGCGGGGCGCTGGAGGGGCTGGCGCTCGGCCTGGTGAGCGCCGGCGCCTTCCGCTTCATGCCGCCTCGCGCAGGTCCGCCAGCGCCGCCGTGAGGTTCTCGCGCGCCCGCGCCTCGTAAATGGTGCCGAGGCGCGTGCGGAAGATGGCCGGCGCCTCCAGGAAGCGCGCCAGCACGGCGCCCCGCCCGGCGCGCCAGCGGGACTCGTCCACCGCCGCGTATTCGCGCCGCAGGAAGCGGGTATTGCGCGCGAATACATCCGGCGATTCGGCCAGCGGCGTCAGGTCGAGGTCGAGCAGCCGCTGCACGCGGCAATCCGTGCCCGCATAGCCCAGGTGGTCGGCGGTGGCGCGGATGGCCTCCTGCGCCCAGGCGGTGTCGCCGGGCACCAGCCGTGCCAGCAGCGCTGCCGAGGCGTCCTCATTGTCCTTCGCCATCGGGTCGTAGATTGCGTCGTGGAACAGGATGGCCAGCGCCAGATCGCGGTCGCCCGGGTCGCCGCCATGCAGCAGGTGGCGCAGCCAGAGCAGGCCGACATGGGCGTCGTCGTGATAGGCGCGGTGGGGTTCGCCGTAGCGGCGGCGCAGCTCCGCCACTGCGGCAGCCGACAGGTCGGCGCGCGCCAGCAGCGCGCCGAAGCCGGCGCGGCACTGGTCGAGATCCTCGGCCAGCGCCAGCGCCGAGCCTTCGCGTCCCTTGGCCATCGGTTCAGCCCTCCCGACGCAGCAGGATTCGTCCGCCGGTATCCTCGAGCAGCAGCGTGCCGTCGGGCTGCAGGATGTAGCGATAGGTCTCGTTCGGCAGCATGCGGATGGGCGTGCAGCCGACCAGGCCGCAGGCACGGCGCGGCGCCCAGTCCTCGATGGTCAGGCGCAGCCAGGGGTCGGCGCCGGCCAGCGTCCAATGGCCGGAGACGGTCATGGCCCGGCCATCGGGGCCGCGGTCGCGGCGGGCGAAGCGGCCATCGGCTTCGAGGGTGATCTCGACCGACTGGCCTCCCTGCACGGCGCGCCAGGTGCCGGCCAGCGGATTGGCCTGCGCCAGGCCGGGAAGGATCAGGAAGGCCGCGAGGATGGCGGCGGCGAGACGGGACTTCATGCTGCGCTCCGGGGTTCGGAAACCCTACGCGCGGATGATGCGCGCGGATGCGCGAAGGCGCGCTGAATCGATTCACTCGGCCGTGAATACGCGTCCGATCGGGGCCAGCGGGCCGGTGTCGATGCCCGCCAAATGCAGCAGGGCGGCGACGCCCAGGGCGGCGCTGTCCAGCACGGGGATGCCGAGTTCCGCCTCCAGCGGCGCCATGCAGGCCAGTCCGGGAAGGTTGGTGCTCCAGACCAGGATGGCGTCCGGGGCGGATTCGGCGGCGAGGGCGCGGGCGGCGTCCATGATGGTGGTGTCCGCGACGGCGGCGGCGGAGAGGTTGTCGGGGCAACCAAGGCCGCGCGTGGCAATGGTCGTGATGCCCTCGGCCGCGAAGCCGGCGGCGTGGGCGGTGGCCTCGGCGGCGGCGCCGGGCATGACCAGGGCGATGCGCCGCGCCGCCAGGCGGTGCAGCAGCGCCACCGTGAACAGGGCGGTGGTGGTGGCGGGGCAGCTGGCCTCGGCGGCGAGGGTCGCGACCAGCGCGCGATCCGCCGCCAGGCCGAGTGCGGCGCCGCGCGTGCCATTCCAGCAGACCGCCGCGACGCCGGCATGGCCGAGCAGCCGCGCGGCGGTGGCGTAAGAGGCCGTGTCGTAGGCGCCAGCCGGCTGCCCGCTGCCATCGGGCGCGTAGGGGATGCGCGCGACGCAGCCGTCGATGCCGGGCAGGTCCCGCAGGATGGTGGTGGTGGTGCGTTCGACCACCCGGTTCGAGGAGGGCAGGATGGTGCCGATGGCGATGCGCGACATGGCGCCATCATCCGGCGCCGGCGCGACCGCGCAAGCGCGATCGTGCCGCGGGGGGGGGGGGGGGGCTACTTCTTGCCGGTCAGCCCCAGCTCGCCCTCGATCTCGCGGATGCGCGCGAGCAGCGTGGTCCGCATGGACGGCGATGCGTGCGGCTTCAGCCCCGCCAGGGTTTCCTTCAATTCGCGCAACAGTTTTTCCTTCTCGCCGCGGCTGCGCTGGATGGGGCGCGCGTCGGAGAACTGGCCTTCCCGGCTTCGCATGATGGCCTTCCTTTCTGGATTGGGCCGCGCCTGTTTCGGCGCGGCCATGCGGGTCAGATGTCGAGCATCAGGCGCCGCGGATCCTCGATGCTTTCCTTCACGCGCACCAGGAAGGAGACGGCTTCCTTCCCGTCCACGATGCGGTGGTCGTAGGAAAGCGCGATGTACATCATCGGGCGGATCTCGACCTTGCCACCCACTGCCATGGGGCGGTCCTGGATCTTGTGCATGCCCAGGATGCCGGATTGCGGCGGGTTCAGGATGGGGGTGGACATCAGCGAGCCGTAGATGCCGCCATTGGTGATGGTGAAGGACCCGCCGGCGAGTTCGTCCAGCTTCAGCGCGCCATCGCGGGCCTTCTTGCCATAGGCGCCGATGGTCTTCTCGATCTCGGCGAAGGACAGCGTGTCGGCATGCCGTACCACCGGCACGACCAGGCCCGACGGGCCACCCACGGCGATGCCCATGTGGACGAAGTTCTTGTAGATGATCTCGTCGCCGCTGATCTCGGCATTGACCGCCGGGAATTCCTTCAGCGCGGCGACGCAGGCCTTCACGAAGAAGGACATGAAGCCGAGCTTCACGCCGTGCTTCTTCTCGAAGGCATCCTTGTATTCGGCGCGCAGGGCCATGGCCGCGCCCATGTCCACCTCGTTGAAGGTGGTGAGCATGGCGGCGGTGTTCTGCGCTTCCTTCAGGCGGCGCGCGATGGTGGCGCGCAGGCGCGTCATCTTCACGCGCTCCTCGCCTTCCTCGGGCGCGCGGGCGGGCTTGGACGCGGCGGCGGCGGCGGGCGCCGGGCGGGCCAGGTAGTCCAGCACGTCGCCCTTGGTGATGCGGCCATCCTTGCCGGTGCCGGTGCCGATCGCGGCGGCGGTGGCACCGGTCTCGGCCATCATCTTGGCGGCGGCGGGCAGGGGCGCGGCGGCCGGCGCGGCGCCCTGTGCGGCAGCCGGGGCGGAGCCTGCAGGCGCGCCGGGCACGGCGACAGGGCCGCTCGGGGCGCGCGGGGTTTCCACATGCGGCATCGCCGCCGCCTTTGGGGCGGCGGCGGCGGCGCCACCGGCGGCGATCGAGCCGAGTACGGAGCCGGGGCCGACCTCCGCACCCTCGGCGGCGGCGATGGCTTCCAGCACGCCGGCGGAGGGGGCGTTGACCTCGACCGTCACCTTGTCGGTCTCGAGTTCCACCAGCGGCTCGTCGGCGGCCACCGCCTCGCCGGCCTTCTTGAGCCAGCGCGCCACGGTCGCGGAGGAAACGCTCTCGCCGAGCGTGGGAACCAGGATGTCGGTCATGTCTGCCGTCCGTTGATGGTCTTGCCGCGCGTCACAGGCCGAGAGCCGAACGCACCAGGGCTGCCTGCTGCTGGGCGTGGATGCGCGCCAGGCCCGTGGCCGGGCTCGCGGCATCCTCGCGGCCGACGTAGTCGGGCCGCTTCGCCTTGATGTCGAGGGTGCGGAGCACCTTCTCGATACGCCGGTCCATGAAGGTCCAGGCGCCCATGTTCTCGGGTTCCTCCTGGCACCAGATGACCTCGGCGTTCCTGTAGGGTGCCAGCGCCTTGGCCAGGCTGGTGGCGGGGAAGGGGAACATCTGCTCGACGCGCACGATGGCGACGTCGGTGATGCCCTTCTCGCGCCGTTCGGCCAGCAGGTCGTAGTAGACCTTGCCGGTGCACAGCACGACGCGCTTCACCTTCTCGTCCGGCGCGATCGCGTCGGCCTCGGGGATGACGTAGCGGAAGGCGCTGCCGGGGCCGAAATCCGCGATGCTGCTGACCGCCAGTTTGTGGCGCAGCAGGGACTTCGGCGTCATCACCACCAGCGGCTTGCGGTAATTCGCCTTGAGCTGGCGACGCAGCGCATGGAAGTAGTTGGCCGGCGTGGTGAAGTTGCAGACCCGGATGTTGCGCTCGGCACAGAGCTGCAGATAGCGCTCGAGCCGCGCGGAGGAATGCTCCGGCCCCTGGCCCTCGTAGCCATGCGGCAGCAGCATCACCAGGCCGGACATGCGCAGCCACTTGGTCTCGCCCGAGGCGATGAACTGGTCGATGATGACCTGCGCGCCATTGGCGAAGTCGCCGAACTGGCCTTCCCAGAGCGTGAGGGTATGCGGGTCGGCCAGCGAATAGCCGTAGTCGAAGCCGAGCACGCCGAATTCCGCCAGCAGCGAATTGAACGCCTCGAACTTCGCCTGCCCTTCGCGGATGTTGTTCAGCGGGACGTATTCGGCCTGGTTCGCCTGGTCGATCAGGTAGGCGTGGCGGTGGGAGAAGGTGCCGCGCTGCACATCCTCGCCCGACAGGCGCACGCGGTGGCCGTCCAGCAGCAGCGTGCCGAAGGCCAGCGCCTCGCCGGTCGCCCAGTCGATGCCCTCGCCGGAATCGATCGACTGCCTCTTGGTTTCGAGCTGCCGCGTGACCTTGGGGTTGGCGTTGAAGCCCTCCGGCACGCGGCACAGCGCGGCGCCGACCTCGCGCAGCGTGTCGAGCGGCACGGCGGTGTCGTGCAGCTTCTCGATCTCGTCGCCATCGCCGGCCGACTTCAGGCCGGACCAATGGCCTTCGAGCCAGTCGGCCTTGTTGGGCTTGAAGGATTGCGCGGCCTCGAAGGCCTGTTCCAGCGTGGCGTTGAAGGCGTCATACATCGCCTTGGCCTGGTCGGCGGTCAGGCTGCCCTCGCGCACCAGCTTCTCGGCGTAGAGCGTGCGGGTGGTCCGCATCTCCTTGATGCGGTTGTACATGATGGGCTGGGTGAAGGCGGGTTCGTCGCCCTCATTGTGGCCATGGCGGCGGTAGCAGACGATGTCGAGCACGATGTCCGCGCCGAACTGCATGCGGAATTCGGCGCACATGCGGGCGCAGAACAGCACGGCTTCGGGGTCGTCGCCGTTGACGTGCAGGATCGGCGCCTGGATCGCCTTGGCCACGTCGGTGCAATACAGGCCGGAATAGGCGTGCGCCGCGACGGTGGTGAAGCCGATCTGGTTGTTGGTGATGATGTGGATCGTGCCGCCGGTGCGGTAGCCGATCAGCTGGGACATCGCCAGCGTCTCGTACACCACGCCCTGGCCGGCGAAGGCGGCGTCGCCATGCAGCAGGATGCCCATGACCGAACGGCGGCCCTTGGTGTCGCCCGCCATGTCCTGGCGCGCGCGCACCTTGCCCGCCACGACCGGGTCGACCGCTTCGAGGTGCGAGGGGTTGGGCTGCAGCGAGAGGTGCACCATGCGCCCGCCGATCTCGATGTCGGTGCTGGTACCCATGTGGTACTTCACGTCGCCCGAGCCCTGCACGTCGTCAGGGTTGGCGCCCACGCCCTTGAACTCCGAGAAGACCTGCACGTAGGGCTTCCTCACGGTGTTCACGAGCACGTTCAGCCGGCCGCGATGGGCCATGCCGATCGCGACCTCGGTCACGCCGAGCGGAGCCGCGGTCTCGATGACGGCTTCGAGCGCGGGGATGGTCGATTCGCCGCCCTCCAGCCCGAAGCGCTTGGTGCCGACGAACTTGCGGGCGCAGAAGGCTTCGAAGCCCTCGGCCTTGGTGAGGTCCGCCAGCAATTCGGTCTTGGTGGCGACATCGAAGGCGGTCAGCCAGGGCGCGCCCTCGATGCGGCGCTGGATCCAGGATTTCTGGTCGGGGTCCTGGATGTGCATGAACTCGACGCCGATCGGCCCGCAATAGGAGGCGCGGCAGATCGCCATGATCTCGCGCAGCGTCGCGGTTTCCTTCCCCAGCACCATGTCGAGGAAGATCGGCCGGTCCATGTCGGCCTCGGTGAAGCCGTAGGTGCGCGGGTCCAGTTCCGGGTGGGCCTTGGGCGCGGTCAGCCCGAGCGGGTCGAGCTGCGCCTCCAGGTGCCCGCGCACGCGGTAGGAGCGGATCAGCATCAGCGCGCGCAGGCTGTCGAGCACCTGGCGGCGCGCGGCCTCGGCATTGGCGGGGGTGTCGCCGGCGCGGCGCGCGGGGGCCTCGGGCTCGGGTCCGAAGGCGCCGCGGATGCGGGGCGCCCAGGAGGCGCCGGTGGCATCCGTCAGCACCGCCCGCGCCTCGTCGTTCAGCGCGGCGAAGAGCTCGGCCATCGACGGATCGACGCTGTCGGGCTTCTCGGCCCAGCGGGCGTAGAGGTCCGCGAGATACGCGGCATTCGCGCCGGTCATCGCGGTGGCGAGGACGTCAACTCCGGCCATTGTCTTCTCCGTGCCGACGGGCGGCGCCGCCGGTTGTCACGCTCGGGTGGTCTCAGATGCGGGTCGCCGCCGCCCCTGCCTTCAGGGTGCGGCGGCGCTGCTTAACATAGGGCGGATGGCCCGATTAGGGCAGGGCTTTCGCCCTGCGGGGGGATCAACCCTTCAATGCCTTCACCATGGTCGAGCCCAGCGCGGCGGGGCTGTCGGCGACATGGATGCCGGCGGACTTCATGGCCTCCATCTTGGCCTCGGCGGTGTCCTTGCCGCCGGAGATGACGGCGCCGGCATGGCCCATGCGCCGGCCCGGAGGGGCGGTGGCGCCGGCGATGAAGCCGACCACCGGCTTGTTGGGCTTGCCGGGGGCGAAATTCTCGCGCCGGAGGTATTCGGCGGCGTTGATCTCGGACTGGCCGCCGATCTCGCCGATCATGACGATCGACTTGGTCTCGTCGTCCTTCAGAAACAGTTCCAGCACGTCGATGAAGTCCATGCCCTTCACCGGGTCGCCGCCGATGCCCACGCAGGAGGACTGGCCGAGCCCCGCCGCGGTGGTTTGCGCCACGGCTTCGTAGGTGAGCGTGCCGGAACGCGACACCACGCCGACCGACCCGCGCTTGTGGATGTGGCCGGGCATGATGCCGATCTTGCAGGCTTCCGGCGTGATCACGCCCGGGCAGTTCGGCCCGACCAGGATCGACTTCGACCCGGACAGCGCGCGCTTCACGCGCACCATGTCGAGCACCGGGATGCCTTCCGTGATGCAGATGACCAGCGGCACTTCCGCGTCGATCGCTTCCAGGATGGCATCGGCCGCGAAGGGGGCCGGGACATAGATGACCGATGCGTTGGCCTGCGTCTTCGCGACGCATTCCGCCACCGTGTCGAAGACCGGCAGGTTGAGTTCGGGGTGCATCGTGCCGCCCTTGCCGGGCGTCGTGCCGCCGACATAGGTCGAGCCATAGGCGATGCCCTGCGAAGCATGGAACGTGCCCTGGGCGCCGGTGAAGCCCTGGGTCATGACGCGGGTGTTCTTGTCGACCAGAACGGCCATGGCGTCAGGCTCCCTTGACCGCGGCGACAACCTTCTGGGCGGCGTCGGCCAGGTTGTCGGCGGGGATGATGGCGAGGCCGCTCTCGGCCAGGATCTTCTTGCCCAGGTCCACATTGGTGCCTTCGAGGCGCACCACCAGCGGCACCTTGAGGTCGAGGTTGCGGCTGGCGGCCACGATGCCCTCGGCGATCATGTCGCACTTCGCGATGCCGCCGAAGATGTTGACCAGGATGGCCTTCACATTGGCGTCCGAGGTGATGATGCGGAACGCCTCGGTCACGCGTGCCGCATTCGCGGTGCCGCCGACATCGAGGAAGTTCGCCGGGCTGCTGCCGTACAGCTTGATGATGTCCATCGTCGCCATGGCCAGGCCCGCGCCATTCACCATGCAGCCGATCTCGCCATCGAGCGCCACATAGTTCAGGTCGTTCTTGACCGCGTCGAGTTCCTTCGGGTCCATCTCGCTGTCGTCGCGCAGGGCCTCGAGGTCCTTGTGGCGGTACAGCGCGCTGTCGTCGAAGGACACCTTGGCGTCGAGCGCCACGATGTCGCCCTTGCCGGTCACCACCAGCGGGTTGATCTCGACGATCATGCAGTCCAGTTCGACGAAGGCGCCATACAGCGCCGTGACGAACTTCGTGAAGGCGGCGACCTGCTTGCCCTCAAGCCCCAGCCCGAAGGCCAGCTTGCGGCAATGGAAACCGGAGATGCCGGCGGCCGGGTCGATCGCGACCTTGAGGATCTTCTCGGGGTGGTTCTCGGCCACCTCCTCGATCTCCATGCCGCCTTCGGTCGAGGCCATGACGGTGATGCGCGAGGTGTCGCGGTCCACCAGCAGGCCGAGATAGAGCTCGCGCTTGATGTCGCAGCCGTCCTCGACATAGACGCGGGAGACGAGCTTGCCATCCTCGCCGGTCTGCTTGGTGACCAGGGTCTTGCCGATCATGGCGTCGGCAGCGGCCTTCACGTCCTCGATCGACTTGACGACGCGCACGCCGCCCTTGCCGTTCGGTTCTTCCTTGAAGCGCCCCGCGCCACGGCCACCGGCATGGATCTGCGACTTCACGACATAGACCGGGCCGGGCAGCTGCTTCGCGGCGGCCACTGCCTCGTCGGCCGACCAGGCGACATGCCCGTCGAGCACCGTCACGCCGTAGCGGCGCAGCAGTTCCTTGCCCTGGTATTCGTGGATGTTCATGCCGGGGGGTTCCCTGAATCGGGGCGGACAGGAAAACGGCCCGGCATCGCTGCCGGGCCGGGGTGGATCAGCCCACCAGCTTCTTCGACGCGTCGATCAGTTCGCGCACCGCGCCGCAGGACTTGTCGAAGGCGGCCTTCTCGGTGGCGTTGAGCTCGATCTCGACGATCCGCTCCACGCCGCCTTCGCCGATCACCACCGGCACGCCGACATACAGGTCCTTCACGCCATACTGGCCGGTCAGCCAGGCGGCGCAGGGCAGCACGCGCTTCTTGTCCTTCAGGTAGGCTTCCGCCATCGCGATGGCCGAGGCCGCCGGGGCGTAGAAGGCCGAGCCCTTCTCCAGCAGCTTCACGATCTCGCCGCCGCCATTGGCGGTGCGGGCGCAGATCGCGTCCACCTTCTCCTGCGTGGTCCAGCCCATCTTCACCAAGTCCGGCACCGGGATGCCGGCGACGGTGGAATAGCGGGTCAGCGGCACCATCGTGTCGCCATGGCCGCCGAGCACGAAGGCGGTCACGTCCTCGACCGAGACGTTGAATTCCTGCGCCAGGAACAGGCGGAAGCGGCTGGAATCCAGCACGCCGGCCATGCCCACCACCTTGTTCGCCGGCAGGCCCGACTTCTCGCGGAACACCCACACCATGGCGTCGAGCGGGTTGGTGATGACGATGACGAAGGCGTTCGGGCAGTGGGTCTTCACGCCCTCGGCCACCTGGGCGATGACGCCGGCGTTCTTGGAGACCAGGTCGTCGCGGCTCATGCCCGGCATGCGCGGGAAGCCGGCGGTGATGATGACCACGTCGGAGCCCGCGATGCCGGCGTAGTCGCCGGTGCCGGCCATGGCGGAATCGAACCCGTCCACCGGGCCGGACTGCATGATGTCGAGCGCCTTGCCCGCCGCGACGCCGGGGAAGACGTCGAACATGACGACGTCGCCGAGTTCCTTCAGGCCGATCAGGTGGGCGAGCGTGCCGCCGATATTGCCGGCGCCGATCAGCGCGATCTTCTTGCGGGCCATAAGGACTTCCTCGGGTCTGGTGCAGTGCGCAAAAACGCGCTGCTACCTACTCCGGGGCCCGGCCGCCGGCAAGGCTGGGAAGGGCGCCGCCGCTACAGCGGCATGCAGCGCACGATGTTCGCATGCCCGTGGGCCAGGGTGGCGAGGGTGCCGGTCGGGCAGCCGCGCGCCTGTTCGTTGGTGGCGGGCTCCAGCCCGCCCTGCCACGAGACGGCGCGGCGGCTCGGGGCGCAGTTGCGGCCGCGGCAGGTGGCGGCCGCCTGCTGGCGGCCGGCGGTGCGGCTGGAGGCCTGGCGCGTGCTGCGGGCATTGCGGGCGCGGGCCGCCTGCGTCTCGCGGGTATTGGCCTGCCGGGTGGTGGCCTGGCGGGTCGTGGCCGGCCGGGTGGCGGCCTGGCGGGTACTCACCGGCCGGGCGGCGGCCTGGCGCGTGGCTGCCGGGCGGGTCGCGGCCTGGCCGGTGGTGGCCGGGCGCTGGCGGGCGGCGCTGGCCCGCGTCGTGGCGGCACGGTTGGCCTGCGGCGCGCCCTGCCGGGCCTGCGCCTGGTCGCGCGTGCGGGCCTCGGTCGGCGCGGCGCTCCAGCACAGGCTGGCCAGGACGATCAGGGCAGATGCCAGAAGCCGCATGCGTCGAATCTCTCCATTCATTGCCAATTGTTTCAATTGGCGGCGCACCTTACCCAGACGAGGCATCTAGGGAAAGCAGGAAGCGTGACCGCGGTCACTTGACTCGCTTCGGGAACGATGCGCGCGTCAGGTCAGATGCGGCAGCGCCAGGTAGGCCTGTGACTGCATCTCGACCAGGCGGGAAGCGGTGCGTTCGAACATCGCGGCGTTCTCGCCGCGCTCGTACAGCCGGTCGGGCACGTCCTCGGCGCTCGCCACCAGCTTCACGCGGTGTTCATAGAGCGTGTCGACCAGCGTGATGAAGCGGCGCGCCTTGTCGAAATTCTCGGGCCCCAGGCGCGGAATGCCGTCCAGCACGATGGTGTGGAAATGCGTGGCCACCGCCAGGTAGTCGGCCGGGCCGAGCGGGCGGCCGCAGAGCTCGTCGAAGGCGAAGCGCGCCACGCCGCGCGCCGCCTGCGGCACCGCCACCGCGCGGCCGAGCAGCGTGAGCGTGGTGGGCGCGGCGGGCGTGTCGCCGGTCAGTTCGGCGAAGGTGGCGTCCAGCGCGCGCTCGGCGCGGCCATCGGGCGGGACGTGCCAGGTCGGCAGGGCGCGGATGCGGTCGCGGCGGTAGTCGCGCGCCGATTCCAGCACCAGCACATCGAGCCGCTTCTTGATGAGCGCGATGAAGGGCAGGAAGGCGTCGCGCCCGGGCTTGCCGCGGAACAGGTCGTCCGGCGTGGTGTTCGACGTCGCGACCACCACCACGCCGCGGGCGAACAGTGCTTCGAACAGCCGGCCGAGGATCATGGCGTCGGCGATGTCGTGCACCTGGAATTCGTCGAAGCACAGCAGCGCGGCCTCGGCCACGATGGAATCGGCGAGCGGCGGGATCGGGTCGTGGTCGTGGATGTCGGTGGGCGCGGGCGCATCGGCGTCGCGCATCTTCCAGGCGTGGATGCGCCGGTGCGCCTGCTGCATGAACTGGTGGAAATGCAGGCGCTTCTTGCGCGGCACCTCGGCCGATTCGAAGAACAGGTCCATCAGCATGGACTTCCCGCGCCCGACCTGGCCGACCAGGTAGAGGCCCATGGGCGCGCCGGCGGGCGCTTCGTCGACCGGCTTGCGGCGGAAGAAGCGGGAGAGGAAGCCGCCGGTATCGGGCGGTTCGGTGCGCGGGTCGTAGCCGCGGGTGCGCCGCCAGAGGTCCTGGAGCTGCTCGGCCGCACGTTCCTGCGCCGGGTCGGCGGTGATGGTGCCGGCCGCGATCAGTGCGCGCAGCGCCGGCAGCGGGCCTTCGGAGGGGCGGGTGGAGGACGGGCCGGCGGCGGGGCCGGCCGACGCGTCCGGTGGTGGCGTCATGGGGCGTGAGGCTTAGCCTGGGCGCCGCGGGCCGACAACCGCTGCAGGATGACGCACGGGACCACCTCGCGGTCCGACCCGGACGGTCAAGTCTTGCGGATCGAGGCTGGCCTCGATCCGGGAGCGCGAATGCGCGACCGCGCCCAAACTGCCTGCCTCCGCCGGCGGGCCAGTGCATGGCGCGAAGGCAAGCCGGCCGGATGGCCGGCGCCCGCCGCCTGAGGGATCAATCAAGCTGCGACAGGTAATGTGCCAGCGCGGCGATCTGCGCGTCCGTCAGCCCGACCACGGCGCCGTTCATCTGCGAGTCGGCGCCGACGCGAAGCCCGTCGCGGTATTCGATCATGGTGCGCGCCAGGAAATCCTCGCGCTGGCCGACCAGGCGCGGCACCTGTTCGCGCCCGGTGAGCGACGGCAGGTGGCACACCGCGCAGTTGCGCGGGCCGATCAGCGCCTGGCCGGCGGCGAACAGCGCCTCGTCGCGCGGCCGGCGGTCTTCCGGCGGGCCGGGCGGCAGAGAGGCGAAATAGGCGGCCAGGTCCTCGATCGCGCCGTCAGCCATGCCCTCGGCCACGGCGGTCATGGCGGGCACCTGGCGCAGGCCCTCGCGGAACAGGATCATCTGCGTGGTGATGAACAGCGCCTGCTGGCCGGCCAGCGACGGCGTGCCCTCCATGGCGCTGCGGCCGTCCGCGCCATGGCAGGCGGCGCAGCGCTCCGCCGCCACCACGGCCCCGCGCGCGGCATCCTGCGCCGCCGCGGGCAAGGAAACGGCGGCGCCGAACAGCGCCGCCGCCAGACAACCCGCCAGCCTCACTGGCGATAGGTGATGCGGTAGATCGCACCCATCTGCTCGCCCGACACCAGCATGGAGCCGTCGCGCAGCACATGCACCTCGACCGGCCGGTCGGCGAAGGTCTGTGCCTGGTCGTTGCGGAAGCCGGTCAGGAATTCCTCGACCCGCGTCACGTTGCCCTGCGCGTCCAGGTGCGCGACCACCACGTCATAGCCCGACAGCCGCGAGCGGTTCCACGAGCCGCGCCGGGCGATGAAGGCCATGTTGCGGTACTGCTCGGGGAACATCGTGCCGGTGTAGAAGCGCATGCCGAGCACGGCGGTATGCCCGCCCAGCAGCGCCGCGGGCTGCGAGAATTCCGAGCAGTTGCGCCCGGCATTGTATTGCGGGTCGCGCCAGTCACCGAGGCAGAAGGGGAAGCCGAAATCCTCGCCGGTGCGGCGCACGCGCAGCAGCGTGTCCTGGGGGGCGTCGTCGCCGGCCCAGTCGCGGCCGTGGTTGGTGGCCCACAGCTCGCGCGTCACGGGGTGGTGCGCCATGCCGACCGAATTGCGCACGCCGCGCGCCTCGATCCGGCGGTCGGAGCCGTCCGGGTTGAAGGAGACCAGCAGGGCGAACTTGTCGCGGTCGGTGTTGCAGACGTTACAGTTCACGCCGACATTGGTGTAGATGCGCCCATCCGGGCCGAGCGTCGCAAATTTCCAGTGGTGGTTGCCGCCGTGCTCCTGTTCGGTCGGCAGGGCGAAGGCGGCGGTCAGGTCCACCGGCGCGGGCGGATTGTCGAGGTTCGCCTCGATGTTGTCGTAGCGCAGCACGCGATTGACCGCGAAGACGAACAGGCTGTTGCCGACCATCACCAGGCCGCTGGGCTGCGGCAGGCCCTGCAGCAGCGTGCGCGTGCGTGTCGTGCCATCCGGGTTGCGGCTGATGGCATAGACGCGCCCGATGGCGCGCGTGCCGGCGAACAGTGTGCCGTTCGGCCCTTCCGCGATGGCGCGCACCCCGGGCATGCCATGGGCGAAGACCTCGGCCTGGAAGCCGGGCGGCAGGCGGATGGAGCCGACCGGCACCTGGTCGAGCGGTGTCACGGTCAGGCGCGCGGCATGGGGGGCGAGGGTCGAACCCTCGGGCCGGCCGACCGCCCATCCGGGCACGGGTGCGGGTGCCGGTGTCGCGGCTGGCGCTTGGGCGAGGGCCGGGCCGGCCAGCAGCGCGGCGGCGAAACCGAGCAGGATACGTCGTGACGACATGGCGTTCTCTCTCCCTGCCGCCCGTGCGCGGGCGTGCTGGGCGCATCGAAGGACGGATCGGGCGGCGCTGCAAGCGTGGGTTGCAGGGCGGGCCTGGACGGCGGCGCTGCGGGGGCAGAGTGTCGGGGGGATGGATGGATTTCTCGGCCCGCTGCCGCCGATCGGCGCGATCCTCGGCATTGCGGGCGCCGCCCTGGCGGGCGGGGTGTCGCGGGGATTCTCGGGTTTCGGGGCGGCGCTGGTGTTCGTGCCGCTGGCCTCGGCGGCGGTCGGGCCGCAGGTGGCGGTGCCGGTGCTGGCGCTGATGGAATGCGTGGCCTGCCTGGTCTTCGTGCCGAACGCCTGGCGCCATGCCGCGCGGGCGGAGGTGGCAGCGATGTCGGCGGGGGCTATCTGCGCGGTGCCGCTGGGCGCGCTGATCCTGGCCGCCAGCGATCCCGTCGCGCTGCGCTGGGTGATGACGGGGCTGGTGTTCGTCGCGGTCGCGGTGCTGGCGTCCGGGGTGCGCTATCGCGGCGCGGGTTCGCTGCCGCTGACGCTGGGCGTGGGCGCGGCGGGCGGGCTGATGAGCGGCACTGCCATGCTGGGCGGCGTGCCGCCGGCGGTGTTCTGGCTGGGGCGCAATGCGCCGGCGGTGGTCGTGCGCGCCAACATGAACCTGTATTTCGCCGTGCTGACCATGGCGGTGACCACGGCCTTCCTGTGGCGCGGGCTGGTGGGCGGGCAGACGGTCTGGTTCGCGCTGGCGGCCGCACCCGCCTACGCCGTCGGGCTGCGGGCCGGGGCGCTGCTGTTCCGGCGGGCCAGCGATTCGGGGTTCCGCGTCGCCGGCATCGTGCTGATCCTGGTGGCGGGCGTGCTGGGCATGCCGCTGTGGGATGGCCTCACGGGCCGATGACGCGCGCGGCCGCGACAATGGCGGCGATGCGGTCATTGGTGGTGGCGCCGCCCTCGACGGATGCCACCGCCTTCGCCTCGGCCGCGCGGATGGCGGCGAGGCGTTCCAGCACCTGCTGCGCGCGGTCCAGCGGCACCACGACCACGCCATCGGCATCGCCCACGATGATGTCGCCCGGCCGGACATGCTGGCCCCCCAGGGTGACCGGCGCGCCCACCACCCCCGGCCCATTGGCGGCCGGCGAGGCCGGCATGATGCCCGCGGCGAACAGCGGCATCCCGGCGGCGGCGATGCCGGCGCGGTCGCGCGCCAGCCCATCGGTCACGAAGGCGGCGACGCCCTTGTTCTTCATCATGCCGGCAACGATGTCGCCCACCACGGCGGTACCCGTGTAGCCATCATTGGCCACCACGATGACATCGCCCGGCTGCGCTTCCGCCAGCGCGCCGAACACTCCGACCACATCGGCCGGGTAGGACAGCGCGGTCAGCGCCGGGCCGACGAAGGCCGCGTTGTCCGGGTCCATCGGCTTGATGCGGTAGTCCAGCGCGCCGCGCCCATCCATCGCATCGGCCAGATGGGAGGTCTGCGCGCCGCGGAAGGCCTCGACCAGCGCCGTGTCGGGCCGGGCGTGGCCGCGATGGATGGTGAGCATCGGCGGGTTGTCGAGCATGGCGTGTCCTCGGGGTCTGTTGCGCGATGCTTGCGCGCGCGGCGGGGCGCGTCCAGCCGGTCAGCGGCGTGCCCAGAGCATGGCGGCGGCCGCCAGTTGAAGCGCCAGCGCCGCCGCGCCCACCGTCCAGTCGCCCGCGAGGTCCCGCAGCAGGCCGAAGATGGCCGGGGCGAAGGCGTAGAAGGCCTGGTTCACCGCGGTGATCAGCGCCACCACCGCGGCGACCTGCGCCGCCGGCCATTCCGCCTGGGCAATCAGCGGCGGCAGCGACAGCAGGTTTCCGATCCCCAGCCCGAACAGCACGCAGGCCGCGATCATCAACGGCGCGCTGGTGCCGGCGGCCGCCAGCAGCGCCACCGACCCCGCCGCCTGCACCAGGAAGTTCAACACCGCGGCGCAGCGCCGGCTGGCCTCGGGCGGCAGCAGCCAGCCCGCCGCCGTGCGGCCCAGCACGGCGCAGACCGTGGCCAGGCTGAGCGCCCAGCCTGCGCCATTGGCCCCGAGCGCGGGCGCCATCAGCGAAAACAGCTGCGACAGCAGCCCCATCTGCGCCACCAGCCCCAGCGCGAAGGCCAGCGACAGGCTGCGGAAGGCGGGCTGCGACCATAGCGAGCCGGCCGGGGCGGCCGCGGCGCGCGGGGGAGGGGGTTCCGCGCCGCCATCCGCGAATTGGCCGAGGGCGGCGGGGTCCGGGCTGAACCAGCGCCCTGCCACCGGCCAGAGCACCGCCACCCCGACCAGCGCAATGGCCAGCGCCGCGGCCTCAAACCCGAATCCCGCGATCAGCGCGGCCCAGAGCGGCACGAACAGGATCCCGCCCATCGACGCGCCATTGTAGGCCATGGCGAGTGCGGCCGGCCGCCGCCGATCGAACCAGCGGCTGATGATGGCGTTGATGGCGGCCCCGCTGGTCATGGCCCAGCCCGCCCCGGTGAGCAGCGCCGTCGGCACCAGCCAGCCGGGCGACGGCGCCAGCGCCCAGGCCACCACGCCCACGCCGGACAGCAGCACGCCCGATCGCACCATCGCCACCAAGCCGAGGCGCGCCTGCACCGCCGGCAGCCGCGCCACCAGCAGGGCGCTGGCCAGGAAATGCAGGGTGATGGCGCCCGATACCGCCGCCACCGACCAGCCCCGCCCGGTGCCGAGCGCCGCCAGCCAGACCCCCGGCCCATAGAAGCCGATGCCCCAGGCGAAGGCCGCCAGCGCGAAGGCCGCCCAGACCACCTGCCAGCCGAAGAAGCGTTCCGCCATCCCGCGCAGCGTGGCACGAAGGGCGCGTTGCGCGCGAATTCCGTGCCGCTCTCGGTTGCGGTGCGACAAACGCCATGTTAAGCGCCCGCCGCCGCCGGGAGTACGCTCCCGTGCGGCCATGACCCTTGGCGTATCCGCCCGGATGCGCCGCACAAAAGGACCGGGATCGCTCGTGGCCGCCGAGACCATCCAGACCGTCTCCCCCTCCTCCCCGAGCCCGGTTGGCGCCGCTGCGCGCTATGCCCAGGCGCTGCTCGGCCTGGCGGACGACCTTCGTCCGACCGAGCCCAGCGCCGTGGACCGCATCGCCGGCGACCTCGAGGGGCTGTTCGCGCTGTGGCGCGATGACGCGGATTTCCGCGACTTCATCGCCGACCCGCGGCTCGATGCCGTGAAGCAGCGCGCCGGCGCCTTCGCCGTGCTCGACCGCGTGGGCACGGGTACCGAGGTCCGCAACCTGGTCGGCGTGATGATCGTCAATCGCCGCCTGGCCGAGCTGCCCGCGGTGGCGCAGGCCTTCGGCGCGCTGCTCGCGGAACGCCGCGGCCAGCAGACCGCCAACGTCACCACCGCGCATCCGCTCAATGACACGCAGCGCGCGCAGATCGTCGCGCGCCTGACCGAGGCCGGGCATTCCGGCGTGCGGCTGTCCGAGAGCGTCGATCCGTCCATCCTGGGCGGGCTGATCGTGAGGATCGGCTCGCGCCTTTACGACAACAGCATCAAGTCCAAGCTGCAGCGTCTGCAGTACGCGATGAAGGGGGCCGCCTGACCATGGATATCCGTCCTGCCGAGATCTCGGAGATCCTGAAGGCGCAGATCGCCGGCTTCGATGCCGAGGCGAATGTGGCCGAGGTCGGCACCGTGCTGACCGTCGGCGACGGCGTGGCCCGCGTGTATGGCCTGCAGAACGTGATGGCCGGCGAGCTGGTGGAATTCCCCTCCGCCGGCGTGCGCGGCATGGCGCTGAACCTCGAATCCGACAATGTCGGCGTGGTGATCTTCGGCGACGACAAGAACATCCGCGAGGGCGACACCGTCTCCCGCACGCAGTCGATCGTGGACGTGCCGGTGGGCAAGGGGCTGCTCGGCCGCGTGGTCGATGCGCTGGGCAATCCGATCGACGGCAAGGGCCCGCTGGTCGATGTGACGCGCACCCGCGTCGAGGTGAAGGCGCCGGGCATCATCCCGCGCAAGTCCGTGCATGAGCCGATGCAGACCGGCATCAAGGCGATCGACAGCCTGATCCCGATCGGGCGCGGCCAGCGCGAGCTGATCATCGGGGACCGCCAGACCGGCAAGACCGCCGTCATCCTGGACACCATCATCAACCAGAAGCCGGTCAACGCTTCGGGCGATGAGTCGAAGAAGCTGTACTGCATCTATGTCGCGGTCGGGCAGAAGCGCTCCACCGTGGCCCAGCTGGTCAAGACGCTGGAGGAGCAGGGCGCGCTCGAATACTCCATCATCGTGGCCGCCACGGCGTCCGACCCGGCGCCGATGCAGTTCCTGGCGCCGTATTCCGGCTGCGCGATGGGCGAGTTCTTCCGCGACAACGGCATGCACGCGGTCATCTTCTATGACGACCTGTCGAAGCAGGCGGTGGCCTATCGCCAGATGTCGCTGCTGCTGCGCCGTCCGCCGGGCCGCGAGGCCTATCCGGGCGACGTCTTCTACCTGCATTCGCGCCTGCTCGAGCGCGCGGCGAAGATGAACGACGATTTCGGCAATGGGTCGCTGACCGCGCTGCCGGTCATCGAGACGCAGGCGGGCGACGTGTCGGCCTACATCCCGACCAACGTCATCAGCATCACCGATGGTCAGATCTTCCTGGAGACGGAACTCTTCTACAAGGGCATCCGCCCCGCGGTGAACGTCGGCCTGAGCGTGTCGCGCGTCGGGTCCGCCGCGCAGATCAAGGCGATGAAGCAGGTCGCGGGCAAGATCAAGCTGGAGCTGGCGCAGTATCGCGAGATGGCGGCCTTCGCGCAGTTCGCCTCGGACCTCGATGCCACCACGCAGGCGCTGCTGGCGCGCGGCGCGCGGTTGACCGAGCTGCTGAAGCAGCCGCAGTACAAGCCGGTGCCGGTCGAGGAGCAGGTGATCTCCCTGTTCGCCGGCACGCGCGGCTACCTGGATCGCATCACCGTGGCGCAGGTCGGCGAGTTCGAAAGCCGGCTGCTGGCCGACCTGAAGGCGCGTTCGCCCGACATCGTCGAGGCCATCCGCAACGACCGCGAGATCAAGAAGCCGACCGAGGACAAGCTGGTCGCCTTCCTGGACGATTTCGCCAAGTCCTTCGGCTGATCGGGTCAGGGCGCAGGAGAGCCACGGATGGCGAGCCTCAAGGCGCTACGCATGCGGATCAACAGCGTGAAGTCCACGCGCAAGATCACGCAGGCGATGAAGATGGTGGCCGCGGCGAAGCTGCGCCGCGCGCAGACGCGTGCCGAGGCGGCGCGGCCTTACGCGGAACGCATGGAGCGCATGCTGGCCTCGCTGGGCGTGGCGGTGGCGAACCAGCCGGACGCGCCGAAGCTTCTGGTGGGCACCGGCGGCGATGCCGTGCACCTGCTGGTGGTGCTGTCGGGCGATCGCGGCCTGGCCGGTGCGTTCAACACCAATATCGGTCGCTTCGCCCGCACCCGCATCCGCGAGCTGGAAGGCCAGGGCAAGACGGTCAAGGTGCTGGCCGTCGGGCGCAAGGGTGCGACCTTCCTGAAGCGCGAATTCGGTTCGCGCTTCGTCGGCGAGGTGTCCTTCGCCGGCAAGAAGACCGTGGGCTTCGAGGATGCGGCCGAGGTCGCGGCGACGATCACGCGCATGCTCGAGGATGGCGAGTTCGACGTCTGCTCGCTGCTGTACAACCGCTTCCGCAGCGTGATCTCGCAGATCCCGACCGAGCAGAAGCTGATCCCGGCGGCGCTGCCGGAAGCCGATGCCGATACCGACGTCGCGGCGGGCCCGCAGGCGCAGTACGAATACGAGCCGACCGAGGAAGAGATCCTCGCCGCGCTGCTGCCGCAGAACCTAGCCGTGCAGATCTATCGCGCCGTGCTGGAGACCAATGCCGGCTTCTACGGCAGCCAGATGCAGGCGATGGACAACGCGACGCGCAATGCGGGTGAGATGATCAACAAGCTCACCCTCAACTACAACCGCACCCGCCAGGCCAACATCACCCGTGAGCTGATCGAGATCATCTCTGGAGCGGAGGCATTGTGATGGCGCGTGCACCGAAGAAGAAGTCCGATGCCGCCGAGGCGGCGCCGATCGAGCAGGGGATTGCCATCGTGAAGAACAATGTCGGCAAGGTCACGCAGGTGCTGGGCGCCGTCGTGGACGTGCAGTTCCCGCAGGACCTGCCCAACATCCTGAACGCGCTGACCGTCAAGATCGGCGATCGCACGCTGGTGATGGAAGTGGCGCAGCACCTGGGTGAGCGCACGGTCCGCACCATCGCGATGGACAGCACCGACGGCCTGGTGCGCGGTTCGGAAGTGATCGACACCGGCGCGGGCATCTCGGTGCCGGTCGGCCCGGGCACGCTGGGGCGCATCCTGAACGTGATCGGTGAGCCGATCGACGAGCGCGGCCCGGTGCCGCACGACAAGACCTATACCATCCACCGCGACGCCCCGGCCTTCGACGAGCAGGCGACCGCGGCCGAGATCCTGGTCACCGGCATCAAGGTGATCGACCTGCTGGCGCCCTACCTGAAGGGCGGCAAGATCGGCCTGTTCGGCGGCGCGGGCGTGGGCAAGACCGTGACCATCCAGGAGCTGATCAACAACGTCGCCAAGGGCCATGGCGGCGTGTCGGTCTTCGCCGGCGTGGGCGAGCGCACCCGCGAGGGCAACGACCTGTATCACGAGATGGTCGATGCCGGCGTCATCAAGCTCGGCGAGGGCACGACCGAGGGCTCCAAGGTGGCGCTGGTCTATGGCCAGATGAACGAGCCGCCTGGCGCGCGTGCGCGCGTGGCGCTGTCCGGCCTGTCGATGGCGGAATACTTCCGTGACGAGCAGGGCCAGGACGTGCTGTTCTTCATCGACAACATCTTCCGCTTCACCCAGGCGGGCGCGGAGGTTTCGGCGCTGCTGGGCCGCATTCCCTCGGCGGTGGGCTACCAGCCGACGCTGGCGACCGACATGGGCGCGCTGCAGGAACGCATCACCTCGACCAAGAAGGGGTCGATCACCTCGGTGCAGGCGATCTACGTGCCGGCGGACGACCTGACCGACCCGGCGCCGGCGACGTCCTTCGCGCACCTGGACGCGACGACGGTGCTGAACCGTTCGATCGCGGAGCTCGGCATCTTCCCGGCGGTCGACCCGCTCGACTCGACCTCGCGCGCCATGGATCCGCGCATCGTCGGCGAGGAGCACTACAACACCGCCCGCGAAGTGCAGAAGATCCTGCAGACCTACAAGTCGCTGCAGGACATCATCGCCATCCTGGGCATGGACGAGCTGTCGGAAGAGGACAAGCTGGTGGTGGCGCGCGCGCGCAAGATCCAGCGCTTCCTGTCGCAGCCCTTCCATGTCGCGGAAATCTTCACCGGCACGCCGGGCGTCTTCTGCAAGCTGGAGGACACGATCCGGTCCTTCGCCGGCATCGTGAAGGGCGAGTTCGACCACCTGCCGGAAGCCGCCTTCTACATGGTGGGTACGATTGAAGAAGCCGTGAAGAAGGCGGAAGGATTGAAGGCGGCTGCGTAAGCGGCTTCTTCAATCGAGAGTCTTTGTTTGGCCCTCAGACGCCGGGCGGCGGCCATCCGGCCGCCTTGGCTTTCGCCGCCAGGCTGGTGCGCTGAAGGGCAGAGCCTTATGGGCGGCGCCGGCCGCTGTGCGGCCGGATCCTGTGATGGCGTGCCATGCTGGTACGGGCGCGCTGGGTGTGATGGTGGTGGGCGCGCTGGCGCCCCGTTGACGTAGGGGTTTGCACGGATGGCCACCTTCCAGCTCGAATTCGTCTCCCCCGAGAAGCTGCTGCTCTCGCGCCCGGTGGAGATGGCCCTGCTGCCCGCCGCCGATGGCGAGATGGGCGTGTTGCCCGGCCATGCGCCGATGATCGTCGCACTGCGCGGCGGCGTCATTTCGGTCCGCGAGGGTGGTGCAGAGACCGAGGCGCTGTTCGTCGCGGGCGGCTTCGCCGAGATCACGCCCACCCGCGTCACTATCCTGGCCGATGAGGCGACGCCGGTCGCCCAGCTCTCGCGCGCCGATGCCGAGCAGCGCGTCCGCGATGCAGAGAAGGCGCTGGCCGACCTGAACGCCGAGGGCACCACGCCGGAACGGCGCGACGCTGCGATGACGCGCGTTCTCTCCGCGCGCGCCATGCTGGCCGCCGCGCAGGCCGCCTGACGCGACCCGCGCGGCCCTACGGGGCGGGGGCTGTGCCGCGCCGGCCGTGCTCCCCGCTTCCGTTTCGTCGCCAGTCCGGCAAGACTGCCTGTCAGGACGTCGGCGCGTGCCGAGTCGCCTGGCCTTCACGCCTTGAATCCGCCATGCCGCCAACGAAGATTGGCCCCGGCCCAATGCGCTGGACGGGTTCGGCCCCGGCGAGGGAGTACGCATGAAGCACTGGCATATCGATGAGGTGGGCTGGGACCTTTTCGACCCGTCCAAGGTCGATCCGGAGATCGTGCCGCTGGTCAAGGCGGCCGCGATGGTCGAACGCAACGCCGCCGACTACGTCACCTACCTGTCGCGCGTGTTCCACGACGACCCCGACTTCAAGGCGGCCGCCGAGCATTGGGGTGTGGAGGAAACGCAGCATGGCGACGCGCTCGGCCGCTGGGGCGAGATTGCCGATCCGGGCTGGGACTTCCAGGCGGCCTTCGCGCGGTATCGCGCCGGCTACAAGGTGCAGCTCGATGCCGATGCGTCGATCCGCGGGTCGCGCAGCGGGGAACTGATCGCGCGCTGCATGGTCGAGACCGGCACGTCCTCCTACTACACGGCGCTGGCCGAGGCGACGGACGAACCGGCGCTGAAGCAGGTCTGCAAGCTGATCGCCGCCGATGAATACCGGCACTTCAAGCTGTTCTACGACCACCTGAAGCGCTACCTGGCGCGCGAGAACCTGTCCTTCCCGCGCCGCCTGCGCGTCGCCCTCGGCCGTATCGGCGAGAGCGAGGATGACGAACTTGCCTTCGCCTTCCATTGCGGCAACGAACCCGAGGGCACGCCCTACGACCATGACCGCTGCATCAGCGGCTACATGGGGCGCGCGATGGGCTTCTACCGCTTCCATCATATCGAGCGCGGCATGGGCATGATCTTCAAGTCGATCGGCCTGGAGCCGCGCGGGCGCATGGCCGACATCGCCGCCAAGGGCGCTTGGCGGCTGCTGCAATGGCGGCGCGACCGCTATCGCCAGGTGCTGCGCCGCAGCGCCAACGAGAACGCCGCCGAGCGCGCGGCCGCCGCCTGACAGACCGGTAACCTTCCGGCGATTCGAACCCGGCACGGGTCGAATCGCCCGGAACCGGCGAAGTCCCCTGGCCGCTTTCCTGACATTCCGCGCGGTTTGAGAAAAAAATTCGGGCGGGGCGCAATTTCCTCTTTGCGTGCCGTTCCGGCGGCCCTATACGGCCGCCCTAGACGCAGTACGCACGTGCCTCTGGCCCCCGGCCCCAACCCGGCCAAAGGGTTTACGCAACGACGTCAAGCGTTCTGGCAACCCCGTCCGGCGCCAGCCGGGCGGCCCACTCTGGTCGCTGGTTCGTTCGACCGTTTCGTTAACCTAGGGCCGTCGCCTGGACAGGCGGCCCACCGGAGCCTGGAAAGGTGCGGCGATGACCCCGAAGATCGCTGGCTATTTGCGCGACCACGTGCCCGCGACGCCATGCCTCGTGCTCGATGTCGATCGGGTCGAGCAGAATTATCGCGCGCTGAAGGCGGCGCTGCCGCTCGCGCGCGTGTACTACGCGGTGAAGGCGAACCCGGCGACACCGGTGCTCTCGCGCCTGACCGGGCTGGGGTCGTCCTTCGACGCCGCCTCGATCGAGGAGATCGAGGCCTGCCTGGCGGTCGGCGCCGCGCCGGCGATGATTTCCTTCGGCAATACGGTGAAGAAGGTGTCGGCCATCCGCGCGGCGCATGAAGCGGGCGTGTCGATGTTCGCCTTCGACAGCGAGGCGGAGCTGCTGAAACTCGCGAAGCACGCCCCGGGCGCGCGCGTTTATTGCCGCATCCTGGTGAAGAATGAGGGCGCCGAATGGCCGCTCAGCCGCAAGTTCGGCTGCGAGCTGGACATGGCGCGCGACCTGATGGTTCAGGCGGGCGAGCTCGGCCTCGATCCCTATGGCATCTCCTTCCATGTCGGCAGCCAGCAGACCAGCACCGCCGCGTATGAGGGTGCGATCGCCCGCGTGGCGATGCTGTTCACCGACCTCAAGGACGCCGGCGTGAAGCTGCGCATGGTGAACCTGGGCGGCGGCTATCCCGTGCGCTACCGCGCCGAGGTGCCGGGCATCGACGATTTCGGCCATGCCATCATGGGCGCCATGACCCAGCATTTCGGCAATGACCTGCCGGAAATGCTGATCGAACCCGGCCGCTTCATGGTCGGCGATGCCGGCGTGGTCTCGGCCGAGGTCGTGCTGGTCTCGCGCAAGGGCAAGGACGATCCGGTGCGCTGGGTCTACCTGGATATCGGCCGTTTCGGCGGCCTGGCCGAGACCGAGGGCGAGGCCATCAAATACGCCTTCCGCACGCCGCATGACGGCGGCGAGGAAGGGCCGGTGACCATCGCCGGGCCGACCTGCGACAGCACCGACACGCTGTACGAGAAGTCCAATTACCGCCTGCCGATGGCGCTGGATTGCGGCGACCGGGTCGAGCTGCTGTCGACCGGGGCCTACGTGACGAGCTACGCGTCGCAGAACTTCAACGGCTTCCGGCCGCTGGCGGAACACTACATCTGACCCTCAGGCGGCGGGCGGCCGGCATTCGCCGGCCTTGCCTGCGCGCCATGCGCTGGTGTGCCGGCGGCGACTGATAGTCTGGGCGCGGTCGCGCTGTACGCTCCCGGATCGCGCGGCGCGCGATCCGAAAGATGGCCTGGCCGTCCGCCGGCTTCGCCTTTGCGGCGCGCGCTGGCGCGTCGGCGGCGGCTGACGGTCTGGGCGCGGTCGCGCCGTGTGGTCGCGGATCCCGGATGATGTGATCCGAAAAGGGCCGTGACCAACGTCCGCCCTTGGGCTGTGCTCCGTCGCGTGATGCGACGACAAGGCGGCCGACGGGCGTCGTGCGTCGGCATACCGACCGATCCTGGCCAGGCGGGCGCGACCGGTCGCGATTCGCGGCGCGGCAGCAACGCGAATGCTATCGGCGGGCCGACCCGCCGCGGCGAGTGTTCCAGGCGGGACCTTCCCCGATATTTTTCCTTCCCACGACCTCGCATGCCGGATACGGTGCGGTCATGGACAGCATAGACCGGAACATATTGGTCGCGCTCCAGCATGATGGCGCCGCCGGCCTCGCCGAGCTCGCCAAGGTCGCCGGGCTTTCGGTCTCCGCCACGGCCGAGCGTGTGAAGCGGCTCGAGGAACGCGGCACGATCCGTGGCTGGCGCGCCGACCTCGACCCCGCCGCCGTGGGCTGCCCGCTGCTCGCCTGGGTATTCGTCGCGCTGCGCCCCACCACCAGCGATCAGAAGTTTCGCGAATCGCTGCTGCCGCTCGAACCCGTGCTGGAATGCCACGCGGTCTCTGGCGCCTGGTCCTACCTGCTGAAGCTGCGGACGGCGGGGCTTGCGGAGCTCGAAGCCTTCGTCGCCGGCGAATTGCGCCGCCGCGGCGGGGTGGAACGCACCGAAACCATCCTCGCCCTGGCAACGCTGAAGGAAACCGCCATCCTGCCCGTCGCACCCGCCGACGACGACGAGGAGTGACGCGGGCACCCCCGCGGGTGCAGGGTGTGACATGAGCCGACGTCAGCTGGAGGTCACCCCCGACCTGCTGCTTCGCGCCTATGGCGCGGGCGTCTTTCCGATGGCCGAGAGCCGGCACTCCGACCGGCTCTATTGGCTGGACCCCGCCTTGCGCGGCGTGCTGCCGATCGATGCCGGCTTTCATCTGCCGCGGCGGCTGAAGCGCACGGCGTTGTCGGGGCGCTTCGCCGTGACCGCCGACCGCGACTTCGCCGGCGTGATCCGCGGCTGCGCCGAACCCACCCCGGGGCGCATGGACACCTGGATCAACCCCGAGATCGAACGCCTGTTCCTGGCCCTGCACGCCCGCCGCGCGGCGCATTCCATCGAGTCCTGGCAGGACGGGCGGCTGGTGGGCGGGCTCTATGGCGTAGCCCTCGGCGGCGCCTTCTTCGGGGAGAGCATGTTCTCGCGCGCCACCGATGCGTCGAAGGTCGCGCTGGTGCATCTGGTGGCGCGGCTGCGCCTGTGCGGCTTCGTGCTGCTGGACACGCAGTTCCTGACATCGCACCTGGCGCGCTTCGGCGCGGTCGAGATTCCGAAGGCGGACTACAAGCGTCGCCTGGCGGATGCGCTGGACGCGCCGGCGCGCTGGCGTGCCGAGATGCCGTGGGAGGCGATCGCAGCCGAAATCGACGCCCTGCGGGGCGGCGGCGCGGAGTAGCGCCGCCTCAGGCGTGCCATTGGGCGAGTTCGACGGTGACGCCCTCCGGCCCGTCGATGAACACCAGCTTGCGGGCGTGGAAGTCCATGATGGCGTTGCGGGTGCGGAAGCCGGCGGCCTCCAGCTTCGCGACCTCCTCCTCGACATCGTCGACGGCGAAGCAGATGTGGTTCATGCCGAGCTTGGTCAGGTCGCGGATATGCGCGTCCGGCAGCGGGTCCGGGTGGCGGTAGTGCAGCAGCTGGATCTCGGTGCGCGGGGTGACGTGCTCGAGCACCAGCGTCACGTGGTCCGCCTGGATGCCGGGCACGCCCATGTAGGTGTCGAAGGGCGGGCCCTCGATCACCACGGCGATGGCCTCCTTGAAGCCCAGCACGGCGAAAAAGGCGCGCGCACGATCGAGGTCGCGCACGACGATGGTCAGGTGGTCGAAGTGGCGCAGCATGGCGTGCCCCCCGGTCGGATATCCGGGACCATAGGAGCATGACCGGTGCTACGACGGAACGGTTTTGCCGTGGCGTGCGGTCTGCCGATCCCCACCAGGCCGAAGCGGCTGGCCGGGCAATGATGCGGCTACCGGATCAGCCCGCCCATCGGGCTCGACGCATCCGCCTGGTAGTTCACTGGCATCCGCCCGGCCAGGAAGGCGTTGCGCCCGGCCTCGACCGCCGCCTTCATCGCGACAGCCATCCGCACGGGGTCCTTGGCATGGGCGATGGCGGAATTCAGCAGCACCGCGTCGCAGCCCAACTCCATCGCCTTGGCTGCATCCGACGCCGTGCCGATCCCGGCATCCACCAGCACCGGCACCTTGGCCTGCTGCTTGATCGACCGGATCATGAAGGGGTTGGTCAGCCCGAGCCCCGAGCCGATCGGCGCGCCCAGCGGCATGATGGCGACGCAGCCGAGGTCTTCCAGCTTGCGCGCCGCCACGGGGTCGTCCGCGCAATAGACCATCACCTCGAAGCCATCGGCGATCAGCGCCTTGGCGGCTTCCAGCGTGCCTTCCATGTCGGGGTACAGGAAGGGCGGGGGACCGAGCACCTCCAGCTTCACCAGGTTCCAGCCGCCGGCCTCGCGCGCCAGGCGCAGGGTGCGGACCGCGTCGCTGGCGGTGTGGCAGCCGGCGGTATTCGGCAGGTAGGTGTAGTCCCTGGGCGAGACGAAATCCTGCAGCATCGGCGCCTTGGGGTCCGACAGGTTCACCCGGCGCACCGCCACGGTGACGATCTCCGCACCCGAGGCCGCGATCGCCGCGGCGGTTTCCTCCAGCGACTTGTAGCGGCCGGTGCCCACGATCAGGCGCGAGCGGAAGCGGCGGCCCGCGACCTCCCACGCATCGTCCAGGGCGGGGGTCCCGTCCATGCTCTCAGCCTCCGCCGATGAAATGCACGATCTCGAGCCGGTCGCCGGGCGTCAGGGCCACGCTGTCGTAGGTGGAGCGCGGCACGATTTCCTCGTTGCGTTCCACCGCGACCTTGCGGGTGTCGAGGCCGATGGCGCGCAGCAGCGCGGCGACGGTGTCGCCCTGGGCGATGGCGCGCGGCTCCCCGTTCACGGTGATGGCGATGGGCTGGGTCATGCTGGCCCGGAATGTGGCGAAGCCGGGGGGGGGCTGCAAGCCGGCCCGGCGCATGGCTGGCCAGACCCCCGCTTGCCCCCCGGAAACCCCCCGTGCTAGCCCATCCGGCCCCATCACCCGGTAAAACGCCCGTGACCCCGCCATTGATCGCCGTGCTGAACGGCCCGAACCTGAACATGCTCGGCATTCGCGAACCGGAGAAATACGGTTCCTCGACGCTCGACGACCTGGAGGCGCTGTGCGCCGAGGCGGCCGAGGAATACGGCCTGGCGATCGACTTCCGCCAGACCAACTCGGAAGGCGAACTGGTCACCTGGGTGCAGGAATGCCGTGGCCGCGCCGCGGGCATCATCATCAACCCGGCGGGCTACACCACCACCTCGATCGCCACGATGGACGCGCTTCTCGCCGTGGGGCTGCCGGTGATCGAGGTGCACATCACGAATATCCACCGCCGGGAGGAATTCCGGCATCACAGCTTCATCTCGAAGGCGGCCGTGGGGGTGATCTGCGGGCTGGGCGTGCAGGGCTATGCGCTCGCCATGCGCGCCATGGCGGACCTGGTCGAGCAGGACGGGGAATGATGGGCAACTTCATCGAATTCGACGCCGCCGCGATCCGCGAGCTGGCGCAGATCCTGCGCGAGACCGACCTCACCGAGATCGAGCTGGTGGACAAGGATGCCCGGCTGCGCGTGGTGCGGCAGTCGGTCATCGCGGCGCCGGCGGCGACGCAGGTGACCGTGACCGCGCCCACCCCCGCGCCGGCCGCCGCGCCGGCCGTGGTGGCCGGCGCGCCGGACGCCGACCACCCCGGCGCCGTCACCAGCCCGATGGTCGGCGTGGCGTATCTCTCGCCGGAGCCGACCGCCGCGCCCTTCGTGGCCGTGGGCTCCAAGGTCGCGCAGGGCCAGACGCTGCTGTTGATCGAGGCGATGAAGACGTACAACCAGATCAAGGCGACGCGCGCCGGCACCGTGACGCGCATCCTGGTCGAGAGCGGCACGCCGGTCGAATACGGCGAACCGCTGATGATCGTCGAATGAGCCGTCCGATGATCGGAGGGCCGCAGGCCCGGAGGTCTGAATCGGCCGGTCAGACGCTGAGCCGTCCGATGATCGGAGGGCCGCAGGCCCGGAGGTCTGAATCGGCCGGCTTCCGAGCGCCGCTCGGCGCGAGGCACGCATAGATGTTCGGCAAGGTCCTGATTGCCAATCGCGGCGAGATCGCGCTGCGCGTCCATCGCGCCTGCCAGGAGATGGGCATCCGCACCGTGGCGGTGCATTCCACCGCAGACGCCACCGCGATGCATGTCCGCCTGGCCGATGAGAGCGTGTGCATCGGCCCGCCCGCCGCGCGCGATTCCTACCTGAATGTCGCGGCCATCCTGTCGGCCGCGACCATCACCGGCGCCGATGCGGTGCATCCCGGCTACGGCTTCCTGTCCGAGAACGCCCGCTTCGCCGAGATGGTGGAGGCACACGGCCTGAAGTTCATCGGTCCCTCGCCGGACCACATCCGCATGATGGGCGACAAGATCGCCGCGAAGGATGCGATGCGGCGGCTCGATGTGCCGCTGGTGCCCGGTTCGCCCGGCGCGCTGGACACGCTGGAGGAGGCGCGCGCGGTCGCCGAGCAGGTGAAGTACCCCGTGCTCATCAAGGCCGCGGCCGGCGGCGGCGGGCGCGGCATGAAGGTGGCGCGCTCGGCGGATGAGCTGGAGGAAGCCTGGCGCGTCGCGCGCGGCGAGGCCAAGGCCGCCTTCGGCGACGACAGCGTGTATCTGGAGAAGTACCTCGACCGCCCGCGCCACATCGAACTGCAGGTGCTGGCCGACACCCACGGCAACGTGGTGCATTTCGGCGAGCGCGACTGTTCGTTGCAGCGCCGCCACCAGAAGCTGGTCGAGGAAGCCGGCAGCCCGGTGCTGACCGGCGCCGAGCGCGATGCACTGGGCGCGCGGGTGACGGCGGGGCTGTCGAAGCTCGGCTACCGCAATGCCGGCACGCTGGAATTCCTGTGGCAGGACGGGCAATTCGCCTTCATCGAGATGAACACGCGCCTGCAGGTCGAACACCCCGTGACCGAGATGGTCTGCGGCATCGACCTGGTGAAGGAGCAGATCCGCATCGCGGCGGGCGAACCGCTCGGCTACACGCAGAAGGACATCGCCTTCAGCGGCCACGCGATTGAATGCCGCATCACGGCGGAAGACCCCGAGACCTTCGCGCCGAGCCCCGGCCGCGTGACCACCTATCACGCGCCGGGCGGCTTGGGCGTGCGCGTCGATAGCGCGCTGTATTCCGGCTATACCGTCCCGCCGCACTACGACAGCCTGGTGGCGAAGCTGGTCGTGCATGCGCCCACACGGCGCGAGGCGATCGGCCGCATGCGCCGTGCGCTGAACGAGATGGTGGTGGCCGGCATCCGCACCACGCTGCCGCTGCACCAGGCGGTGATGGATGATGCGGAGTTCCAGTCGGGCGACTATACGATCCATTGGCTGGAACGCTTCGTCGCGGGCCGCCAGGGCTGAACGATTCCGCGCCGGGGACGACCCCGGCGCGCTTCGCGACACGGTGGGGACGGCCCTGCCACAGGCACCAAGGGGACCTGTGATGGGTTGGATTTATCTGATCGGCGCCGGGTTGCTGGAGATCGGCTGGGCCATCGGGCTGAAATACACGCAGGGCTTCACGCGGCCGCTGCCGACGGTGCTGACCGTGGCGAGCATGGTGCTCAGCCTCGGCCTGCTGGGCCTGGCGCTGAAGACGCTGCCGCTCGGCACGGCCTATGCGATCTGGACGGGCATCGGCACGGTGGGCACCGTCATCCTCGGCATCATCCTGTTCGGCGAGGCGGCGACGGCCTTCCGCCTCGCCTGCGTCGGGCTGATCCTGGCCGGGATCGTCGGGCTGAAGCTCGCGACCCCGGCGTGAGGATGCGTCAGCGGACGGGCGTCACGCTCATCGCGGTGGTGCGCTCGTCCATCCGCGCCTCGTAGGCGAAGCCGCGGCGCGTCGCCCAGAAGTTCACCAGCTGGTACAGCGGGATCATCGCGACATCGTCCACCGTGACGATGCGGACGGCCTCGCGCAGCAGCACCTCGCGCTGCGCGTCGTCGAGTGTCGAGGCCGCGCGGTCGGTCAGCGCATCGAGTGCGGGGTTGGTGTAGCGCGAGTTGTTCGCCGCACCGCGCCGCCGCTCGCGGTCATAGGTGCCGAAGATGTTGACCAGCATGTAGGAGGCCTCGCCGGTCACGCTGCCCCAGCCGCCCAGGCGCATGTTGAATTCCTGGCGCGAATTGCGCGCGGCATAGGTGGTCCAGGGCAGCGCCGCCACCTCGGTCCGCACGCCGATGCGCGTCCACATCTGCGCCACCGCCTGGATGGTGCGGGCATCGTTCGGGTAGCGGTCGTTGGGCCCGTGCAGCGTGATGCGGAAGCCCTGCGGGTAGCCCGCTTCCGCCAGCAGGCGGCGCGCGCCGTCGGGGTCGTGCGCGGGCACCGGCACGTCGGGGTTGTAGCCGAAGGAGCCCGGCGGCAGCCATTGGCCGGTCGGCCGCGCGGTGCCTTCCATCACGCGGTCGGCCAGCGCCTGGCGGTCGATCGCGATCGACATCGCGCGGCGGACGCGCACGTCGTGGAACGGGTTGCGCGGCAGCGGCTTCCCATCGTTGTCGGTAACAAACAGCGGGTCCTCGATGCGGTTGAAGTTCGACATCAGGTAGATGAGGCGCAGGCCCTGGATCTCGTGCACGCTGATGCGCTGGTCGCGGCGCAGCCGGGCCAGGTCCGACGACGGCACCTGGTCGATCACGTCGACGTCGCCGGCGAGCAGTGCCGCGGTGCGCGCCGCGTCATTGGCGACGAAGCGATAGGACACGCGCGCCCAGGGCTGCGCCCCGGCCCAGTAGGCATCGTTGCGGGTGAATTCGGTGCGATCGCCCGAGCGGTAGGAAACGAGCCGATACGGCCCCGTGCCGATGGCCGCGGTGCCGGCATTGTACTGTTCCGTCTCCGCCCCCGTGCCGGCATGGCGCGAGATGATCTGGATGGCGGCGAGTTCGGTCGGCAGCAGCGGATGCGGCGCGGCGGTGTGGAAGCGGATGGTCTGCGGGTCCACCACCTCGACGCGCGTGATGGCGCGGATCAGGCCGGCGAAGGTGCCGGGGCTGTTGCGGACCGTCGGCACGCGTTCGATCGTGAAGGCCACGTCGTCGGCGGTGAAGTCGCGCCCGTCATGCCACTTCACGCCAGCGCGCAGCTTGAATTCCCACAGGGTCGGTTCGACCGCGCGCCAGGATTCCGCGAGCATCGGACGCAGCCGCGCCTGCGCATCCTGCTCCACCAGCCGGTCGAACATGTGCTGGGTCAGGCTGATATTCGGCGAGGCGTTGTAGAAATGCGGGTCGAGCGAGGTCGGCGATCCGCCGATGCCGATGGTGAGGGTCTGTGCCCCCGCATGGGCGGCGCCGGTGGCGACCATGATCGAGGCAAGCAGTGCGCGGTGCGCGGGCAGGCGTGGCATTGCGATGTCTCCGGCGTCTCGGATGGCGGGTCGCCAGCCTAGCGGCGGCCCGGGCGGGCTGCTACAAGGCGCGTTCGAAAGACGCCCGGGAGGCTTGGGATGAAGCGGATGGAACAGCGGCGCACGCATGCCGCCATGGCGATCGCGGCGGTGGGTGTCGCCTTCGTGGCCGGCCAGGCGGCTGCGCAGACGGCGACGATGGCGGTCGGCGCGCCGGTCACCTCGATCGACCCGCATTACCACCAGTTGTCGCCGAACAACGCGGTGTCGGACACCATCTTCGACCGGCTGGTGAATACCGACGATCGCGCGCGCATGATCCCGGGCCTGGCCACCGAATGGCGCGCGGTCGAACCGACCGTGTGGGAATTCAAGCTGCGGCCGAATGTGCGCTTCCACAACGGCAACGCCTTCACGGCGGACGACGTGGTCTTCACCATCGGCCGCCTGCCGAACGTGCCCAACAGCCCGTCCTCCTACGCCGCCTATGCGCGGCCGATCGTGCGGATGGAGGTGGTGGACCCGCTGACTATCCGCTTCCACACGCGCGAGCCGTATCCGTTGCTGCCGCTGGACATGACCAATGTCCGCATCATCGACAAGGAAACCGCCGAGAACGCGACGACCGAGGATTTCAACGCGCTGCGCGCGGCGGTCGGCACCGGCCCCTATCGCGCCGTCGCGCACCGCATCGGCGACCGCATCGAGTTCGAGCGCTTCGCCGACTACTGGGGCACGCGCGCACCGTTCGAGCGCCTGAACTACCGCATGATCACCAATGACGCGGCGCGCACCGCGGCACTGCTGGCCGGCGACGTGGACCTGATCGACCAGGTGCCGACCTCGGACCTGGCGCGCATGCGCGCCGACAACCGCGTGCGGATCGCGGAGACCACGGGGCTGCGGCTGATCTTCCTCGGCCTGGATCACCTGCGCGCGGCGAATGAGAATTCGCCGTTCATCACCGACAACAATGGCCAGCCGCTCGGCCGCAACCCGCTGCAGGACGTGCGGGTGCGCCGCGCGCTGTCGATGGCGATCGACCGCCGCGCCATCGTCGACCGCATCATGGAAGGTGCGGCGACGCCGGCCAACCAGTTCCTGCCCGAGGGCGTGGTGGGCTTCGTCGCCGACCTGCCTGCGCCCGCCTTCGATGCCGACGGTGCGCGGCGCCTGCTGGCCGAGGCCGGCTATCCGCAGGGCTTCCGCATCACGCTCAGCGGGCCGAACGACCGCTACATCAACGATGCGCGCATCATCCAGGCGGTCGGCCAGATGTGGACGCGCATCGGCGTGCGCACCGCGGTCGAGGCGCAGCCCTGGACCACCTTCGTGGGCCGCGCGGGCCGGAACGAATACTCCGCCTTCCTGATCGGCTGGGGGTCGAACCCGGACGGGTCGCATCCGCTGCGCAACATCCTCGCCACCGTGAACCGCGACCGCGGCTGGGGTGCGTCGAACCGCGGGCGCTATTCCAACCCGCAGGTCGATGCGCTGCTGCTGGCCTCGCTGTCCGAACTGGACGAGCCGAAGCGGCAGCAGCAGATCGTGGACGCCATGCGGATCGGCATGAACGATGTCGGCGTGATCCCGCTGCATATCCAGACCAACATCTGGGCGGCGCGCCGCGGCTTCGAGTTCACGCCGCGCAACGACGAACTGACGCGCGCGCAGGACCTGCGCCCCGCGGCGCGCTGAAGCCGAAGGAACGCCGACGATGACGGTCTACCTCGTTCGGCGCCTGATCCAGGCGCTGTTCGTCGTGCTGGCGATGTCCATCATCGTCTTCGTCGGCATCTACGGGATCGGCGACCCGGTCGAGATCCTGATCAGCCCCGACGCCGACCAGATCGAGCGCGAGCGCGCGGTTCAGGCGCTCGGGCTCGACCTGCCGTTGTGGGAGCAATACCTGGTCTTCCTGGGCAATGCGCTTCAGGGCGACCTGGGGCGGTCCTTCGTGTTCAACGAACCGGCGCTGAAGCTGATCCTGCAGCGCATGCCGGCGACGATGGAACTGGCCTTCGGGGCGATGTTCCTGTCGATCATCATCGGCCTGCCGCTCGGGCTGTTTGCAGGGCTGCGGCCGAATTCGCCGGTCAGCAAGGGCATCATGGCGGGGTCCATCCTGGGCTTCTCGCTGCCGACCTTCTGGGTCGGGCTGATGCTCATCATGGTGTTCGCGGTGCAGCTCGGCTGGCTGCCGTCGACCGGACGCGGGCCGACCTGTTCGCTATCCGGCTTCGTCGGGCTGAATTCGTGCAGCGACGGGCTGCAATGGTCCTTCCTGACGATCGACGGGCTGCGCCACATGGCGATGCCGGCGCTGAACCTGGCGCTGTTCAAGATCAGCCTGGTAATCCGCCTGACCCGTGCGGGCGTGCGCGAGACCATGCTGATGGACTACGTGAAGTTCGCCCGTGCGAAGGGGCTCAGCGCATCGCGCGTGACCTTTGTGCATGTGTTCAAGAACATCCTGATCCCGGTGGTCACCGTGGTGGGGCTTGAACTGGGTTCCACCATCGCCTTCAGCGTGGTGACCGAAAGCGTCTTCGCCTGGCCCGGCATGGGCAAGCTGATCATCGACAGCATCAACGTGCTCGATCGGCCGGTCATCGTGGCCTACCTGATGATCATCGTGCTGCTGTTCATCACCATCAACCTGATCGTGGACCTGACCTACTCGATGCTGGATCCGCGCGTGAGGCTGGAGAGCAAGGGCACATGAGCGACGTCACGTTGAACGGCGCGCCGGCCGCCGCGCCGGTCCCCGCCAAGGTCGAGACGCCGTTCCGGCGCTTCGTCTCGGAGTTCTGCGAATCCAAGGTCGCCGTGTTCGGCGCGCTGGTGTTCTTCGCCATTGCGCTGATCGCGATCTTCGCGCCTTGGATCGCGCCGCAGAACCCGTATGACCTTGCGCAACTCGACATCATGGACGGGCGCATGGAGCCCGGCACGGTGGGCGGGGCGGGCTTCACCTATTGGCTCGGCACCGACGACCAGGGCCGCGACATGATGTCGGGCATCATGTACGGGCTGCGCATCTCGCTGATGGTGGGTGCCGGGTCCGCGCTGATCGCCTGCGTGGTGGGTGCGTCGCTCGGGTTGCTCGCGGCCTATGCCGGCAAGAAGACCGACACGGTCATCATGCGCCTCGTCGACCTGCAGCTGTCCTTCCCGTCCATCCTGGTCGCGCTGATGATCCTGGCCTTCCTGGGCAAGGGCATCATGAACGTGGTCATCGCGCTGGTGATCGTGGAATGGGCGTATTACGCGCGCACCGTGCGCGGCACGGCGCTGGTGGAGCGCCGGCGCGAATACATCGAGGCCGCGCAGTGCCTGGCGTTGCCCACGCACCGCATCCTGTTCCGCCACCTGCTGCCGAACTGCCTGCCGCCGCTGATCGTGGTGGCCACAATGCAGGTGGCGCGCGCCATCGCGCTGGAGGCCACGCTGTCCTTCCTGGGCCTCGGCGTGCCGATCACCGAGCCCTCGCTCGGCCTGCTGATCGCCAATGGGTACGAGTACATGCTGTCGGGCAAGTACTGGATTTCCTTCTATCCGGGCATCGCGCTGCTCATCACCATCGTGTCGATCAACCTGATGGGCGACCAGCTGCGCGACGTGCTCAACCCGCGCCTGAAGAAGTGAGCATGTCCGCACCCACGCTCGAGGTCCGCAACCTCCAGACCCACTTCTTCACCCGCGCCGGCGTGGTGAAGGCCGTCGACGACGTCTCCTTCACCGTGCGGCGCGGCAAGGTCATGGGGCTGGTCGGCGAATCGGGCTCCGGCAAGTCGGTCACCGGCTTCTCGATCATCGGCCTGGTGGATGCGCCCGGGCGCATCGCCGGCGGGTCCATCCTGTTCCAGGGCCGCGACCTCGCGAAGCTGTCCGAGGAGGAGATGCGCGACCTGCGGGGCAACCGCATCGCGATGATCTTTCAGGACCCGATGATGACGCTGAACCCGGTCCTGCGCATCGACACGCAGATGATCGAGACGGTGCAGGCGCACAGGAAGGTCAGCCGCGAGGAAGCCCGCCAGCGCGCGCGCGACACGCTCGGCATGGTCGGCATTCCGTCCCCGGACGAACGCCTGAAATCCTACCCGCACCAGTTCTCCGGCGGCATGCGCCAGCGCGTCGCCATCGCCATCGCACTGCTGCACGAACCCGAGCTCATCATCGCGGACGAACCGACCACCGCGCTCGATGTCACCATCCAGGGGCAGATCCTGGCAGAGGTGCAGAAGCTCGCGCAGACCACCGGCACGTCGCTCATCTGGATCACCCACGACCTGTCGGTGGTGGCCGGCCTCGCGGACGATATCGCCGTGATGTATGCGGGGCGCATCGTCGAGAAGGGCACGGTCGCGGAAGTGCTCGACCGCCCGCTGCATCCCTATACCTCGGGGCTGATCGGCTCCGTGCCGTCGCGCAACAAGCGGGGCGAGCCGCTGCGCCAGATTCCCGGCATGACGCCCTCGCTGCTCAACCTGCCGCCGGGCTGCGCCTTCCGCACGCGCTGCCCGCGCGCTGCCGAACCCTGCATGGCCGAACCCGCGATGCGCGAAATCCTGCCCGGGCGCGAGGCGCGCTGCTTCCTGCCTCTCACCTCCGCCGAGGAGCAGGCGGCATGAGCGCGACCGAAGCCGGCGCGCCCATGGTGGAGCTGCGCGGCATCTCGCGGCGCTTCGAGAAGAAGCTCGACTTCGCCGGCAAGATCGCCCGCAAGCTCGGCGCCCCGGTGCGCGAGGAGGTGGTCCATGCCGTGGACAAGGTGGACCTGACCATCCGCAAGGGCGAGGTGGTCGGCCTGGTCGGTGAATCCGGCTGCGGCAAGTCCACGCTGGGACGCATGGTGGCGGGCATCCTGCCGCCATCGGACGGCACCATCCTGCGCAACGGCACCGACCTGCTCTCGCGCGACAGCGCCGCGGCGCGGGAGATGAAGCTGCGCACGCAGATGATCTTCCAGGACCCCTACGCCTCGTTGAACCCGCGCATGCGCGTGGCCGACATTGTGGGCGAGGCGCCGCTGGTGCACGGCATCACCACGCGCGGCGGCTACGAAGCCTACGTGGACGAACAGATGCGCCGCGCCGGGCTCGACCCCGCCTTCAAGCGGCGCTACCCGCATCAGTTCTCGGGCGGGCAGCGCCAGCGCATCGGCATCGCGCGCGCACTGGCGGTGAAGCCCGACTTCATCGTCTGCGACGAGGCGGTCGCCGCGCTCGACGTGTCGATCCAGGCGCAGATCCTCAACCTGTTCATACGGCTGCGCGGCGAGCTCGACCTCACCTACCTGTTCATCAGCCACGACCTTGGCGTGGTCGAACACATCTCCGACCGCGTGGTCATCATGTATCTCGGCCGCGTGGTCGAGGAAGCGCCGTCCGAGACGGTCTTCGCGCAGCCCAACCACCCCTACACGCAGTCGCTGCTGGCATCGGTGCCGCGCATCGAGAGCCGCAAGCGCGCCTTCTCGGTGGTGAAGGGGGAAATCCCGTCCCCGCTGAACCCGCCGCCAGGCTGCCATTTCCACCCGCGCTGCCCGCACGCCATGGAACGCTGCAAGGTCGAGGTGCCGGTGCTGCGCGAGGTCGCGCCGGGGCAGCGCAGCGCCTGTCACCTCAATGACGCGCGATGACCGCGCGCCACTGAGGCAGGCCGTGGCTTGACGGGTCCGCCGACGCAGCGCCGATGAACGCCTTTCGCCAGATCCAGCTCGCCGACCGGGACTGGACACCGGGCTGCATCTTCGATGTCGGCGCGAATATGGGCCAGACCGTCCAGCAGATTCGCCAGGTCTGGCCAGCCGTGCGCGTGTTCGCCTTCGAGCCGGTCAGCGCCACCTTCGCCACGCTGCAAGCCAGGACCGCCGGCGATGCCGCGCTGGAATGCCACCGCCTCGCCTTCGGCAGCCGCGCCGGGCGGGCGACGATGCTCGCCAAGCCGGGGCACACGATGAACCGCATCGTCACCCGGCCCGAGGGCGGGCAGGCAACGGAGGAGGTCGAGGTCGTGACCGGCGATGCCTTCTGCGCCGCGCACGGGCTCGACCGGCTGGACATCCTGAAGATCGATACCGAGGGCCATGACCTCGACGTGCTGGCCGGCTTCGCCGGCATGCTGGCCGAACGCCGCGTCACCTATGTCGAGGCGGAATGCGCCATCGCGCCCGACAACCGGATCCATGTGCCCTTCAGCCGGATCGCCGAGTTCATGGTCGGCAAAGGCTACGGGCTGTTCAGCCTGCTGCCTGCCGGCCGTCACCCGCAGGGCTACCTGAACCACACCACCCGCCGCCGCCAGCGCGGGATGTTCTATGCGAATGCGGTCTTCGTCGCCGAAGGCGGGCCGGCCGCCTGAGCGGCGTTCACCGCGCGCGCACCGCCACCACATAGCCGGCGGCGCCGACCAGGCCCACCGCCACCAGCAGCCAGGGCACCATTCCGTAGCCGCCCATGCCGTCCCACAGCAGCGCCAGCAGCAGCGGCGCGCCGGTGCGCGGCAGCACCGCAATGGCCGACAGCGCACCGGTCACCGTGCCATAGCCCTCGCGGCCCAGGATCTCGGCGGTGCCGGCGGCGCGGATGATGGTCATCAGCCCATCCGCCACCGCCCAGGCCAGCACGAAGACGATGGTCAAACCCAGGCTCGCCGGACCGGCGGCCAGCGCCAGCATGCCCACCGGCACCAGGGCCGCCGCCAGCAGCCCGACGCCGCGCAGGCTGACGCGCCGGCCGGCGGCGAACAGCACCACCCGCGCGGCGACCTGCGCCGGGCCATGCGCGGCGGCGATCAGCAGCACCGTCGCCTCCGGCCAGCCGCGTTCGCGCAGCAGCGGGATCAGGTGCGCGCCCAGCCCGACGGCAATGAAGGCATGCGCCGCGAAGCACAGCGCCAGGCCGAGGAAGGCGCGTTGGCGCAGCCGCGCCCAGAGCGACACGCCCGGCGCCGGCCGCCCGGCGGGCATCGGCGGTCGCGTCACGCGTCGCATCATCGCCACAGTGATCAGCGCCGAGATCGCCTGGATCGCCGCCAGCCCCTGCAGCGCGCCGCGCCAGCCCAGGGTGGCGATCAGCGCATCGGCCACCGGCAGGAAGACGGTGCCGGTGAAGCCGGTGACCAGGCTGATGATGGTGATGCTGCGCGTCGGGTCGCGCGCCTGTTCCACCACCACGGCCATGGCGATGCCCCAGAGCCCGATCGCCTGCGCCACGCCGATGCCGATCCAGATCGCGAAGAAGGCGAGGGGGTGCGAGACCAGGCTCCAGGCCAGCAGCAGCAGCGCGGCCGCGATGGTGCCGAGGCTCATCATGCCGCGCGCGCCATGGTGGTCGAACCAGCGCCCGGCCGGCACCGCCGCGATGCCTGCCGCCAGCAGCCCGGCGGTATAGGCCCCGTTCAGCGTCACGCGCGACCAGCCGAGCTCGGCCTCCATTGGCGCGACCATGAGCGGGAAGGGCGTCATCAGCGTGCCCCAGCCGATCAGCTGGGTGACCGCCATGCCCCAGATCAGCGCGCGGTCGGACAGGCCGCGGCCGGTCACACCGTGAACTGTTCCGCGATGATGCGTTCGGACAGCCCGTGGTCGGGGTCGAACAGCAGGGTCAGCGAGACGTCGCGCGCCTCGCGCACCTCGACGCGGGCGACGTCGCGCACTTCGGTGTAGTCGGCCACGGCGGCGACCGGGCGCTTGTCGCGTTCCAATATCTCGAACACCACCTCGACATCGGCGGGCAGCAGCGCGCCGCGCCAGCGCCGCGGGCGGAAGGCCGAAATGGGCGTCAGCGGCAGCAAATTCGCCCCGAGCGGCACGATCGGCCCATGCGCCGACAGGTTGTAGGCCGTGCTGCCGGCCGGCGTGCTCACCAGGATGCCGTCGCAGATCAGCTCCTCGAGCCGCTGCTTGCCATCCACCAGGATGCGGATCTTGGCGGCCTGGCGGCTTTCGCGCAGCAGCGACACCTCGTTGATGGCCAGCGCCTCGACCGGCGCGGCGCCGTTGCAGAAGGCGCGCATCCGCAGCGGATGCAGCGTGGCGGCCTGCGCGGCGGCGATGCGTTCGGGCAGGTCGTCCTCGCGCCAGTCATTCATCAGGAAGCCGACGGAGCCGCGGTTCATGCCATAGACCGGCGTGCCGCGATTCATGAAGCGGTGCAGCGTCTCCAGCATGAAGCCGTCGCCGCCGAGGGCCACGATGACATCCGCGCTGTCGGGTTCCGCCGCGCCGTAGCGCGCCGCCAGGGCTTCCTGCGCCGCCCGCGCCGCCTCGTTCTGCGCGGCGAGGATGGCGAGGCGCGTCATGCCGAGCGCACGAAGGCTTCACCTTCGCGCCCCTCAAACGCGTCGTGCCGGAGGCACGCCTGCGGCGTGACGCGGGCGGCGTCCGCGGCCCTTGGCTTCGCGGCATCTGCCGCGGCGGCCATTGGGCCGCTCGGCCCTGCGGGCCGCAGGTCGGAACGTCGTGCGCTTCGTCTCACGTCGCGGCCCGCGCCCGTGCGGCGTCGCGGTGTTCCAGCAGCGGCATGCCGGCGCGCACGCGCTCGGTCACCGCGCGGTCGATGCGCGCCGTCGCCCAGCCCACGCCGTCGCTGCATTTCGCGACCACATGGCCCCAAGGGTCGGCCACCAGGGAGTGGCCGTAGACGCTGCGCGCAGCACCACGTTCCTCGTAGGTGCCGTAGGACGCCGCGGCGATGATCCAACACTGCGTGTCGATGGCGCGGGCGCGCAGCAGCGCCTCCCAATGGTCCTTGCCGGTCTGCAGCGTGAAGTTGGACGGCACCAGGATGGCCTCGGCGCCGCGCCGGCGCAGCTCCACGTACAGTTCCGGGAAGCGCATGTCGTAGCAGATGGTGCAGCCGAAGCGGATGCCGTCCGCCTCGAACAGCGCGAGCTCCGTGCCGCCGCCATACAGCGCGCTCTCGCGATATCCGGTGCCGTCGGGGGCGGTGATGTCGAACAGATGGATCTTGCGGTAGCGGGCGATCTCGGCGCCGTCCGGGCCGAAGACCAGCGTGGTGTTGAACAGCTTCTCGCCGCCATCCTCGATGATCGACCCGCCATGCACGGTGATGCCGTGCCGGCGCGCCAGGCCGCGCAGCATCTCGTAGGCCGGCCCGCCTTCGCCGCCCGGTTCGGGAAGCACCTCGGCCGCGGCGCGGCGGCTTTCGCGGCCGCCGCCGAGGTTGGTCCAGGTCTCGGGCAGCGACACCAGCTTGGGGCGGTCGGCGGCGATGGCGGCCTCGATCAGCCGCGTCGCTTCGGCAAGATTGGCCGCCTTGTCGGACCCCTGGTTCATCTGGATGACGGAGATGTGCATCTTATTTGACCCTCAGACGGCGGGCGCCGGCCGTCCGGCCGGCTTGCCTGCGCGCCATGCGCTGCCGTGCCGGGGGGCGGCTGTTGGTATGGGCGCGGTCGCGCTGTGCGCTCGCGGATCGCGCTTGGCGCGATCCGATGGTTTTTCTTGCCCTCAAGCGGCGGGCGCCGGCCGTCCGGCCGGCGTGCCTGCGTGCCATGCGCTGCCGTGCCGGGGGCGGCTGTTGGTCTGGGCGCGGTTGCGCTGTGCGCTCCCGGCCCAAGGCAGGGCCTCGGGCCGCAGGCTGCTCTGGCACTCGCCCGCCGTGCTCTGTCGGCTCACGCGCCGCGATCCGCGCGGGGCCAGTCGAGCCGCGGCTCGTTGCGGCCGCGCACCACGCGCGCGGCGGGCGGGGGCACAGGCGGCGCCAGGCTGGGCTCGGGCGTGGTGATGCGCGGCTCGCCGCGCCGGGGCGGGGCGACGTAGTCTTCCTCGACCACCGCGCGCGATGCCACGCCGGGCTGGCGCAGCAGGGCGCGGATCTCGGTGCGCAGGTCGGCCAGCTCGGCCTCGACCGCCTCCAGGCGCGACTTCACGCCGAACACCGAATAGGGCATCGCCAGGAAGGCCAGGATCGACACGCCGATCGCCACAAGGATCACCAGCCCGACCCAGCCCGGCAGGCCCGGGATGGTCAGGCGCTCGGCCAGGCCGGTGATGGTGTCAGCCACCGGTCATGCTCATGTGCCGCGCCACGGCGGGCGACTTGCGACGGCGGTCGATCACGAAGTCATGCCCCTTCGGCTTGCGCGCGATGGCGTCGCGGATCGCCTGCGCCAGCGCGGCGTCATCCACGCCGGGGCCGCGCAGCAGGTCGCGGAATTCGGCGGCATCGTCCTGGCCCAGGCACATGAACAGCGTGCCGGTGCAGGTCAGGCGCACGCGGTTGCAGGATTCGCAGAAATTATGGGTCATCGGCGTGATGAAGCCGATCCGCCGCCCGGTCTCCTTCACCGTGACGTAGCGCGCCGGGCCGCCGGTCGCGTAGTCGGTGTCCTCCAGCGTCCAGGTCTGGCGCAGGCGGGACCGCACCAGCGACAGCGGCAGGTACTGGTCCGTGCGGTCCTGGCTGATCTCGCCCATCGGCATGGTCTCGATCAGGCAGAGGTCGAAGCCGTGCTCGCCGCACCAGGCGACCATGCGGTCGAATTCGTCCTCGTTCACGCCCTTGAGCGCCACGGCGTTGATCTTGATGGCGAGGCCGGCCGCCTTCGCGGCGAAGATGCCATCCAGCACCTGCTCGATCTTGCCCCAGCGCGTCATGGCGGCGAAGGCGGCGGGGTCGAGCGTGTCCATCGAGACATTGATGCGCCGCACCCCGGCGGCGAACAGGTCGTCGGCCATCTTGGCCAGCTGCGTGCCATTGGTGGTGATGGTGAGTTCGCGCAGCCCGCCGGCGCCGATCCGCGCGCCCAGCGATCGCACCAGCGTCATCACCCCCTTGCGGACCAGCGGCTCGCCGCCGGTCAGGCGGATCTTGTCGGTGCCCAGCGCGATGAAGGCGCCGCAGAGCCGGTCGATTTCCTCGAGCGACAGGATCTCCCGCTTGGGCAGGAAGGTCATGTCCTCGGCCATGCAATAGACGCAGCGCAGGTCGCAGCGGTCGGTGACCGACACGCGGAGGTAATTGATGCCGCGCCCGAACGGGTCGGTCAGGGCGGCCGGCGCGGGGGAAAGTGCCTGCATCACGGGGATTTGGGGCCGGAGGGGCAGCCGCCGCAAGCCCCTTTGCGGGGCGGCATGGCAGGGCTGCCCTAACCGAACAGCGCGAGGCCCCCCGCCACCAGCAGCACCCCCATGGCGAAGGGCCGGTACATGCGCTCCGGCACCACCCGGAACAGCCGCGCGCCCACCGGCACCGACAGCGCCATGACCGGCAGCAGCACCGCAAGGCGCACCAGCACCGGCAGGTCGATCAGCCCGCCCAGCAGCGGTGGGAACACCGAAATGATGGCGATGGTGGCGAAGAACAGGATCAGGTTGGCGCGGTGGCGCTTCGCTTGCTCCAGCCCGGCCAGCAGGTACAGGATCACCGGCGGGCCGCTCATGCCGGTGGCGCCCTTCAGCAGCCCCGCCGCGGTGCCGACTGCGATGTTGAGCGGCAGCGGCCGCGACCCGTGGTAGCGCCAGCCCGACATCAGCAGCAGCCCGAACACCAGCACGAAGCCGCCGATGAAGCGCCGCAGCGCATCGCCATCGGCGGTCAGCAGCACCCAGGCGCCGAGCGGTGTGGCGACCGCCGCAGCCCCGCCCAGCGGCAGCACCACGCGGCGGTCCGCATCCTTGATGGCGCCGGGCAGCAGCTGAACCGAGACCACCAGCTCCATCAGCAGCATCACCGGGATGCCGGCGCGCGGCCCCCACAGCAGAGAATAGACCGGGGCCAGGATCACCGCCGTGCCGAAGCCGGAATACCCGCGCATGATGCCGGCGACGGCGGTGGCCAGCGCCGCCGCCGCCAGCCGCCAGTCGAGCAGCAGCGGGGTGGCGGCCTCGATCAGGTCGATCACCGCCGGCCATCCTCCACCAGGTCGAGCACAACCACCGCGGCGTTGATCAACACCTTCCCGGCGTGCTCGAAATTGACGGTAATGCGATCCCCCGTGACGGACTGGACCTGTCCGATACCCCAATCGGGCCGTTCCGGAAGGCGCACGCGCATGCCTGGTTCAATGAGGGCGTTCACGGGATGATGGATGTCGGCCGACCGGCGCTAAGATGGCGTAAGCACCGCAGAGGATACTGTCTCAGCCCATGACGCAAGGGATGTCCCGGGCCATGCCCTCGATACCGCCGCTGTCCGACCTGCGCCTGGCGCGGTTGGTCGGCCTTCGCCTGTGCCACGACATCAGCGGCGTGGCCGGCACCGTGGGCAATGCGCTCGAATTGCTGGACGGGGCGGGCGGCGAGGCCGCCGAGCTTGCGTCCGACGCCGCCGGGGTGCTGCGGCGGCGCCTGCTGCTGTGGCGCGCGCTGCTGGGCGGGCAGGGCGAATCTGCGCTGGGCACCGTGCTGGGGCTGGCGGCCGGCGAGATCGCTGGCGGGCGCGCCAGCGCCGATGCCGCGACGCTCGATGCCGGTGTGCTGATGGCCGAGGAGGTCGTGCCGGTGCTGCTGACCGCCGTGCTGCTGGGCGGCGAGGCGCTGCCGCGCGGCGGCGTGGTGCGCGTGCTGGGCGACCCGCAGCGCGAGCTGGCGATCATGCCCGAGGGGCCGCGCGCCGCCTGGCCGCCGGCGCTGCTGCGCGCGGTGGCCGGCGCGCCGCTGGCCGGCGAACCCACGGGGCGGGAGGTGCTGTCGCTGTGGCTCGCGGCCACCGCGGCGGCGGGCAGCGTGCGGCTGAGCCTGGCGATGGCGCCGGGCGAGGGCTGCGGGCCGCTGATGCTGAGCATCGGCGACTGATGGCCTGAGCGCGGCGCCCGGTCGGCGTGCGCGCCGACATCGATCGGCGCCGCGCTTTACGGATTCTTCGGCCCACCGCCCCCATCCTGCCCCGGCAAGCACCCCCGGGGATGGCGATGGACGATCTGCTGGCCGATTTCCTGACCGAAACGCATGAGGGGCTGACCGCGCTCGACGCCGCTTTGCTGCGCCTGGAGCGCACGCCGGACGACCAGCCGACGCTGTCGGAAGTGTTCCGCCTGGTGCACACCATCAAGGGCACCTGCGGCTTCCTCGGCCTGTCGCGGCTCGAGGCGGTGGCCCATGCGGCGGAGAACGTGCTGGGCCGCTACCGGGACGGCTCGCTGCCGGTCACCGCGGCCGGCATCAGCCTGATCCTCTCCGCGCTGGACCGCATCAAGGCGATCGTCGCCGGGCTGGAGGCGACCGGGGCGGAGCCGGCGGGCGACGACGCCCCGCTGATCGATGCCCTGAACGAAGCCGCGGAGGGGCGCATCGGCGCCGCGCCGCCGCCGGCCGCTGAGGCCCCGGCTGACGTGCCGCCCGAGCCGCCGGCCGAAGCGCGCCCCGCCGCACCAGTGCCCGTCGTCTCGGCCGCGCCGCCCGAGCCCGCCCCCGCCGAGGGCGCCGGCGGCATCGCCGCGCCGCAGACCATCCGCGTCGCGGTCGATGTGCTGGAAGACCTGATGACGCTGGTCAGCGAGCTGGTGCTCACCCGCAACCAGCTGCTGCAGCTGGCGCGCGGGCATCATTCCGATGCCTTCGCGGTGCCGCTGCAGCGGCTGTCGCACATCACCTCCGACCTGCAGGAAGGGGTGATGAAGACGCGCATGCAGCCGATCGGCAATGCATGGGCGAAGCTGCCGCGACTGGTGCGCGACCTGTCGCACGAACTGGGCAAGAAGATCGAACTCGACATGCGCGGCGCCCAGACGGAACTCGACCGCCAGGTGCTGGAACTGATCCGCGACCCGCTCACGCACATGGTGCGCAATTCGGGCGACCACGGGCTCGAGACGCCCGAGCAGCGCCGCGCTGCCGGCAAGCCGGAGACCGGGCGCATCCTGCTCAACGCCTATCACGAGGGCGGGCACATCATCATCGAGGTCGGCGACGACGGGCGCGGCCTGCCGGTCGAACGCATCCGCGCCAAGGCGCTGGCGAATGGCCTCGCGACCGAAGCCGAACTCGCCCAGATGAACGAGCGCGAGGTGCTGCGCTTCATCTTCGCGCCGGGCTTTTCCACCGCGCAGCAGGTGACGTCCGTGTCCGGCCGCGGCGTCGGCATGGACGTGGTCAAGACCAACATCGAGAAGATCGGCGGCACCGTCGAACTGGCGTCGAAGGAAGGGCGCGGCACCACCTTCACCATCAAGATCCCGCTGACGCTGGCCATCGTCTCGGCGCTGATCGTCGAGGCCGGCGGCGAACGCTTCGCACTGCCGCAGATCGGCGTGGTGGAGTTGGTGCGTGTCGGCGGCGGCGCGGCCGATGCCGCGCAGGACGGCGCGCCGCGCATCGAACGCATCAAGGACGCGCCGGTGCTGCGCCTGCGCGACCGGTTGCTGCCGCTGGTCTCGCTGGCCGGGCTGCTGCGCCTGCCGGCCCCCGCCAGCGAGGCCGAGGGCTTCGTCGCCGTCATGCAGGTCGGCGGGCAGGCCTTCGGCATCATCCTGGACCGCGTCTTCGACACCGAGGAGATCGTGGTGAAGCCGGTCGCACCCATCCTGCGCCATGTCACCATGTTCAGCGGCAACACCATCCTGGGCGACGGGTCGGTCATCATGATCCTGGACCCCAACGGAATCGGGCGTGCGTCCGGCGTGGGCGCCGATGCGCCGACCGAGGATGCGCGCCGCGCCGCCCATGCCGGCACGGGCCTGCGCTCGAACGCCAGCGCCTCCCTGCTGCTGTTCCGCGCCGGGGACGAGACGCCCAAGGCGGTGCCGCTCGGCCTGGTCGCGCGGCTCGAGGATATTCCAGCCGAGCGCATCGAGATGTCGGGCGCGACGCCGGTGGTGCAGTACCGCGGCGCGCTGATGCCGCTGGTGCCGGTCTCGCCCGGCTGGATGCGCCCGGAAGGGGCGGCGCGCCAGGCGGTGCTGGTCTTCACCGAGAACGACCGCGCCATGGGGCTGATGGTCGACGAGATCCTGGATGTGATCGACGAGAGGCTGGACATCCAGCCGGGGTCCGGCCGCGCCGGATTCATCGGCTCCGCGGTCATATCGGGGCGCGTGACGGAGGTGCTGGACACCGCCTGGTGGCTCTCCCAGGCCGGCGACGACTGGTTCCGCAATGCCCGCCCGGCCGCCACCGGCGCCGCCCGCCCGCGCCTGCTGATGGTCGAGGACAGCGCCTTCTTCCGCCACCTGGTGGTGCCCGCGCTGTCGGCCGCCGGCTACGAGGTGATGGCGGTGGACGGCCCCGCCGCGGCGCTGCGCCTGCGCGAGGAAGGCCACGCCTTCGACGCCGTCGTGTCCGACATCGAGATGCCGGAGATGGACGGCATCGCCTTCGCAAAGGCGGTGCGTGCCGGCGGCGCCTGGGAAGCCATGCCGCTGATCGCGCTGTCGTCGCGCGCCGAACCCGCCGACGTGGCGCGCGGTCGCGATGCCGGCTTCACCGACTATGTCGCGAAATACGACCGCGAGGCGTTGCTGCAATCGTTGCAGGACTGCCTCAGCGCACCGCTCGCGGCCTGAGGGAACACGCATCATGGAACAGATCGCCGCCGCCCCCGCGCCGCGCGCCGCCCCGCCTTCGGCGACGCGCCACGACCCGGAGGACGATGTCTTCCTGACGCTCACCGTCGCCGGGCAGGGTTGCGCCGTGCCGGTGCTGCTGGTGCGCGACGTGCTGGGCCCGCAGGCCATCACGCGCATCCCGCTTGCCCCGGCCGAGATCGCCGGCAGCCTGAACCTGCGCGGACGCATCGTCACCGCGGTGGACCTGCGCCTGCGCCTCGGCCTGCCGCCGCGCGAGGCCGCGACCGCGCCCATGAGCGTGGTCGTGGAACAGTCCGGCGAGCTCTACTCGCTGCAGGTCGATGAGGTGGGCGAGGTGGTGCCGCTGCCCGCCTCGGGCTTCGAGCCCAACCCGCCGACGCTCGACCCCTTCTGGCGCGAGGTGTCGCGCGGGGTGCACCGGCAGGAGGACCGGCTGGTCATCGCGCTCGAAGTCGACCGCGTGCTGGCGATCGGCTGAGGGGGCGACGCAGATGACCCGCACCTGCCTGGTGGTGGATGATAGCCTGGTGGTCCGCAAGGCCGCGCGACGCATCATCGAGGGCCTCGGCTTCACGGTGAGCGAGGCGAAGGACGGGCAGGAGGCGCTGGAGGCCTGCCGCGCCAAGCTGCCTGACGGCGTGCTGCTCGACTGGAACATGCCGGTGATGGACGGCATCACCTTCCTGCGCGCGGCGCGCGCGGAGTTCGGGCCGGACCAGCCGCGGATCGTGCTCTGCACCACCGAGGCGGAGTTCGCGCGCATCGTCCAGGCGCTGGAGGCCGGCGCGCAGGAATACGTGATGAAGCCCTTCGACGCCGAGATCATCCGCGACAAGTTCGAACAGGCCGGTCTGCTGGAGCCCGCCGCATGAGCCTGCCGCCGCCCGCGGGCGCGGAGGTGCGCGTGATGCTGTGCGACGACAGCGCCACCGCGCGCACCATCCTGCGCCGCCTGCTGGAGGCCGAGCCCGGCATCCGCGTGGTGCACCAGGCGGCGGATGGGCGCGCGGCGCTGGAGGCATTGCCGGTGGCGCGCCCGGACGTGGTGCTGCTCGACCTCGAAATGCCGGTGATGGACGGCATGACGGCGCTGCCGCTGATCCTGAAGGCGGCGCCGCAGGCGGCGGTGATCGTCGCCAGCGCGCTGACGCAACGCGGGGCCAAGGCGGCGATCGCGGCGCTGGCCGCCGGCGCGGCGGACTATGTGCCGAAGCCGCAGGGTGCTTCCGGCGGCGCGGCGGACCCGGCCTTCAAGGGTGAGCTGATCGCCAAGATCCGCGGCTGGGCGCGCATGAAGCGGCAGGAGAAGGCGCCGCCGCTGCGTGCCGCCGCGCCGCCGCCACCGCGCGTCGCCATGGCCGGGAAGCTGCGGCCGTCGCTGGTGGCGATCGGGTCGTCCACCGGCGGGCCGCAGGCGCTGGCAACGCTGGTGAAGCGCCTGCCGCGCCTGCCGGTGCCGATCGTGATCGTGCAGCACATGCCCGCGGGCTTCACCACCATGCTGGCGGAACACCTCGACAAGATGGGGCCGCATCGCTGCGCCGAGGCGGTCGATGGCGAGGCGCTGGTGGCTGGACGAATCTACCTGGCGCCTGGCGACCGGCACCTGCTGGTCGAAGCCGCTTCGGGTGGGCTGCGGGCGCGCATCACAACCGGCCCTCCGGAGAATTTCTGCCGCCCCGCCGTGGACCCGATGCTGCGGTCCGCGGTGGCTGCGCTGGGCGGGCGCGTGCTGGCCACCATCCTGACCGGCATGGGCCATGACGGGCTGGCGGGCTGCCGTGGCGTGGTGGCCGCCGGGGGGACGGTGCTGGCGCAGGATGAAGCGAGTTCCGTGGTCTGGGGCATGCCCGGCGCCGTCGCGCGCGCCGGCCTGCCCGCGCTGCTGGCGCCGCCCGAGGCTCTGGCCGAACGCATTGCCGCGCTGGCGGCCGAAAGGGTCACGGCATGACGCCCGACAGCTTCAATTTCCTGGCCGGCCTGGTGAAGCAGCGTTCGGGCATCGTGCTGACCGCCGACAAAGGCTACATGCTGGAAACCCGCCTGGCGCCGATGCTGCGCCGCGACGGCATCGGCACGCTGGATGCGCTGGCGCTGCGGCTGCGCGCGCCCGGTTCGACCGCGCTGGCCGCCGAGGTGGTCGAGGCGCTGACCACCAACGAGAGCTCCTTCTTCCGCGACGGCAAGCCCTTCGAACACCTGAAGAAGCTGCTGCCGCGCCTGGCCGCGGCACGGCCGCCGGGGCAGTCCATCCGCGTCTGGTCGGCGGCCTGTTCGTCGGGGCAGGAGGCCTACTCCATTGCCATGACCGTGCTGGACCTGGGCGCGGCGCTGGGCGGGCGGCGGGTCGAGATCATCGGCACAGACCTGTCGCGAGAGATGCTCGAGCGATCGCAGGAGGGCATCTTCACCCAGTTCGAGGTGCAGCGCGGCCTGCCGGTAACCATGCTGGTGAAGCACTTCATCCAGGACGGCACGCGCTGGCGGGTGAAGCCGGAACTGCGCGCCATGGCCCGCTTCCAGCCCTTCAACCTGCTGGACGACCCGCGCGCGCTTGGCCGCTTCGACATCATCTTCTGCCGCAACGTGCTGATCTATTTCGACGCGCCCACCAAGTCTCGCGTGCTGGCGGCGCTGGCCGGGCTGCTGCCGCCGGATGGCGTGGTCTATCTGGGCGGGGCGGAGACGGTGCTGGGGCTGACCGAAAGGCTGGTGCCGGCGCCCGGTGAGCGCGGCGTCTACGAACCCGCGCGGCCGGCGGCGCGCAGCGCGTAGGGCACGCCAACGGCATGTGCGGCCGCCTTGTGCCGCGCGCCCGTATCGCCGCCGCCGGCACGCCGGTGAAAGCCATGGACACCGGGGGGGCGCATCACGCCTGGGGGCTTGTCGACACGGATGCCAGCGGTCCATGGCATCGGCCGGCGGGATCACGCCTCGGCCGAGAAGGCCTGGGTGCGGACCAGCCGGGCGTACAGCCCATCTTGCGCCATCAACTCGGCATGGCGGCCCTGTTCGACGGCGCGGCCGGCCTCCATCACCACGATGCGGTCGGCGTCGCGCACGGTGGCCAGGCGATGGGCGATGACCAGCGTGGTGCGCCCGGCGCGCAGCCGGGCCAGCGCCTGCTGCACCAGCGCCTCGTTCTCGGCGTCCAAGGCGCTGGTGGCTTCGTCCAGCAGCAGGATGCGCGGGTTGCGGAGCAGCGCGCGGGCCAGGGCGATGCGCTGCCGCTGCCCGCCGGACAGGCGCGACCCGCCGGAACCCAGCACGGTCGCGTAGCCCTGCGGCAGGGCGGCGATGAAGTCGTGGGCGGCGGCGGCGCGGGCGGCGTCCTCAACCTCGGCGCGAGTCGCGTCGAGTCGGCCGGCGGCGATGTTGGCCTCGGCCGTATCGTCAAAGATGACCGCATCCTGGCCGACATAGGCGATGGCGTCGCGCAGCGAGGCGATGGTCACGGCGCGGATCTCGGCGCCATCGATCAGCAGGCGGCCCTCGGTCGCGTCGTACAGGCGCGGGACCAGGGCGATCGCGGTGGATTTGCCGGCACCCGAGGGGCCGACCAGCGCGACCGTCTCGCCGGGTTCGGCGGCGAAGCTCAGGCCGCGCAGGGCGGCGTCTGGCACGGCGCCGGTGGCGTCGCTCGCATAGGTGAAGCCGACATTCTCGAAGACGATGCGCCCGCGCCCCGGCGGCAGCGGCGTGGCGTCGGGGGCGTCGAGGATGCGGCGCTTTTCGTCCATGACGGCAAAGACGCGGGTCAGCCCCGCCAGGCCTTCCTGCAGCGCCGCGTTCAGAGACCCCAGCGCGCGCACCGGGCGCGAGGCGATCAGCAGCGCCGCGACGAAGCCGGTGAATTCGCCGAGCGTCCCGGCGCCTGAGGCCACGCGCCAGCCGACGAAGATCAGCACCGCGGCGACGGCGAAGCCGCCCAGCGCCTCCAGCAGCGGGTCGAGCGAAGCGCGGGTGCGGGCGATGCCATAGAGGCTCTCGCGCAGCCGCGCGAACAACCCGGCGGCGCGCGCTTCCTCGGCGGCTTCCAGGCGATAGGCGCGCACGACGCGGGCGGCGCCGAAGGACTCCGTGAGCGTGGCGGCGGCCTCGCCCACCCGTTCCTGCATGCCACCCGAGGCACGGCGGATGCGCTTGCCGAGCTTGAGGATCGGCACCACGGCGATCGGGTACATGACCGCCGCCACCAGCGACATCTGCCAGTCGAGATACACCATGGAGGCCACCAGCCCGACCACGGTCAGCGCATCCGCGATGGCGTTGATGGACTTGGTCAGCGCCTCGCGGATCAGCGCCGCATCGGTGGTGAAGCGGGCGGCGTGGCGCGCCGGGGCCTCGCGCGCGACGGATGCGAGGTCGGCGCGGGTCAGGGCGCGGAACAGGTCGTTCTGGATGGCCTCGATGACGCGCAGCACGACGCCCTGGATGGCGACCGCCTGGCCGTATTGCGCTGCGGCTTTCAGGCAGGTGACCACCACGATGACCAGAGGGATGGCCCAGAGCACGTCCTGCCGGCCCTCGGTGAAGAGGTCGAAGGATTGCTGGATGACCACGGGATAGAGCGCGGTGGTGGCGGCGACGCCGAGCGTGCACGCCAGCGCCACTGCGATGCCGCGGCGGTGATGGCCCACATAGCCGCGCCACAGGCGGGCCAGCAGGGTGCGGGCGGAGGTGTCGAGGGCAGGGGCGGCGGCCATGGGGGCGGGGCATAGAGCGTTTTGGCGGCGGGCGGTATGGGGCGGCGCGTCGGGGTGCCGGTGGGGGTGCCCGTTGTCACATTAACGGACTTGCAAGGCGCGGCGGCGCTATGCTAGTTCTTGTTTCGTTCCGGTGAAGGCGGCGGGGCCGGACCCCCACTCATCCCCCGAGTGCGGTCCCGCCGCCGCCCCCGGTGCCGCTGCCGGCGGGATCCCCCCTGCCTCCGGCAGGAGCGGCACCGGGGCCCGCTGCGGCAATGCGGCGGGCGAGTTCGGCGAGGCATTCGTCGCGGGTGGCGGTGCAGCCGCTTTCGCGCCACCACTGGCGGATGCCGAACAGCAGCGTGCCCATGCCAGGGCCTGGCGCGACGCCGCGCTCCGCAAGGTCGGCGCCAGTGAGCGAAAATTTTGGCACCGGCATATTCGCCGCCATGATTCGGGCAGCGGTCCAATGTTCGGTCTCAGTGCCGCCGCGACCGAAATCCTGCAGGGTCAGCGACCAGTCCGCGAAGCACCGCAACTGCGCCTCGTCGCGAAAATTTCGATCCGCTCCTGACAAGACCCAGGCGGCCTCGCCGGCTGGGGTGTCATGTGGCCGCGTCAGCGTCCGCCCCCGGCTGGCCCGCGCGGCGGCAGCATCCATTGCCAGCAGGTCGAGGATGCGACGTTCCTCCAAGGACGCCTTGAGTCGTTCGGCAAGTTCGAGCGGCGCATCGCGTTCGGGAAGCAAGGCCACCAGGCGCGGCAAAGCGTCGGGGCGCGGCGCGAAGGATTCGAGGCGTGCCAGCGCGTTGATGTCGGCTTGCGCGCCGATCACCGCCCCCAGCACCCCCGTCTCCGCCATCAGCCGCACCGCCGCCACGGGGTCCGGCACCGACAGGATGCGCTTCAACTCCATCCACACCCGCTCTGCAGAAAGCCGCGCCAGCCCCGGCACCGCGCGCCTTATCGCCGCCACCGCCGCCGCATCCGGCTCCCCCACGCCATAGCGCGCCTGGAAGCGGAAGAAGCGCAGCGCGCGCAGGTAGTCCTCCGCCAGGCGCGTATCCGGGTCACCGACGAAGCGCACGCGGCCGGCGGCGAGGTCCTCTCGCCCAGTGAAGTAGTCGAACAGCGCCCCGTCCGGGGCCAGCGACATGGCGTTGATGGTGAAGTCGCGCCTGGCCGCGTCCTCGCGCCAGTCGGTGGTCCAGGCGACCGTGGCGTGGCGGCCGTCGGTCAACACGTCGCGGCGCAGGGCCGTCACTTCCACCGGCATGCGGTCCAGCACGGCAGTGACGGTGCCGTGCGACAGGCCGGTCTCGAACACCTTCAGCCCGGCGGTGCGCAGGCGGGTGGCGATCTCCTCGGGTGGCAGGGGCGCGGCGACGTCCACATCGGCGCTCTCGCGCCCGGCCAGGGCGTCGCGAACGCAGCCGCCGACGGCGCGTGCGCCGGGCAGGGCGGCCAGCACCGCCGCGACGGCGGGCGAATCGAGGAAGGCGGGGCGGGAGATGGTCGTCGCCGGGGCGTCGGTCATCGCCGTTCGGCTTCGCTCGGCGGGATGGTGCTGCGTTGCAGGTGGGCGGGGGTGTAGTCGCGGCTGTGCTCCATGCTGCGCGACAGACCGTACCAGATGGCGCCGCCCAGCATCAGCATGACGCCGACCGCGCCCAGCACCAGCAGGATGGTGCTGGGTTGGGCCGAGGGATTGGCGCGTCGCCACAGCCCGTAGGCTGCGAAGGGCGTCAGGAACAGCAGTGCTTCGATCAGGTAGGCCACGGTTTCAGGATCGCGCGTTGTTTGCCGACCGCAAAGCGCCTTCGGCCATCAGTCCCCAGGTTCCAGAAAAAGGAGGGGGTGCGGGGGAGTTCCCTCCCCCGCTCTTTTTCGGACATCGGCCGGGCTGGCGCCTGCTTCGCGCAGGTCGCGGATGGTCGCCGCACGGTCCCGCTTGGCCAGCCGTCGCCCTTCGGCATCGGTCAGCAGCGCGTGATGCGCGTAGTCCGGCGCGGGCCATCCCATCAGCTGCTGCAGCAGGCGGTGCAGATCGGTGGCGGGCAGCAGGTCCTCGCCGCGGGTGACCAGCGTCACGCCTTGCAGCGCGTCGTCATGGGTGACGCACAGGTGGTAGGAGGCTGGTATGTCCTTGCGCGCCAGCACCGCGTCGCCGAAGCGCGCGGGGTCGCAGACCAGGCGCTGGCCGTGCTCGCGGAAGGTCAGGGGCGCGTCGAGCGTGGCGATCGCCGCCGCCATGTCGAGCCGCAGCGCGTGGGGCTCGCCGGATGCGATGCGCGCTGCGCGCTGGTCCGCTGAAAGTCGCCGGCAGGTGCCGGGATACAGCGCGCCGTCCGGCCCGTGCGGCGCCGCCGCGCTGGCGGCGATCTCGCGCGCAATGTCGCCGCGCGTGCAGAAGCAGGGGTAGAGCAAGCCGCGCGAGGCGAGCGCATCCAGCGTGCGGCGATACTCCGGCAGGTGGTGCGACTGCACCCGCACCGGGCCATCCCAGTCGAGGCCGAGCCACGCCAGGTCCTTCAGGATTGCGTCGGTGAAGTGCGGGCGGCAGCGGGTCGGGTCGATGTCCTCGATGCGCAGCAGGAAGCGGCCGCCGGCCTCGCGCGCGGCGCGCCAGGCCGTCAGTGCCGCATGGGCGTGGCCCAGGTGCAGCAGCCCGGTCGGGCTGGGTGCGAAGCGGGTGACGATGGTTGCGCCCATGCTGCGTGCCGGGTAGCGGGCATGGGCGGCGTATCGCAAGGGGGGACCGGCGGCATGGTGGAACTGGACGGGCCGCGCTTCGGCCCCGCGGGCGGCGGCGCGCCGGATGCGCTGGTGGTGCTGGTGCATGGCCTGGGCGCCGATGGGGATGACCTGATCGACCTGGCGCAGATCTGGGCGCCGGCGGTGCCCGGCGCGGTGTTCGTGGCGCCGCATGCGCCCGAACGCATCGAGGGCCTACCCAATGGCCGGCAATGGTTCGCGCTGTGGGACCGGTCGGAGGCGCAGCTTCGAACCGGCGTGCAGGCCGCCGCCGCCGCGCTCGGCGCCTTCGTGGCGGCCGAGGCGGAGCGCCTGTCCATCCCGCCCGACCGCGTTGCGCTGATGGGCTTCAGCCAGGGGGCGATGACGGTGCTCGAGGCCGGGCTGCGCGGCGCCGTGCCGGATGCCGCCTGCGTGCTGGCCTATTCCGGCGGGATGATCGGCGGCGATGCGCTGATGGATGAGATCGTCGCGCGCCCCGCCGTGCTGCTGGTGCATGGCGAGGATGACGAGGTGGTGCCGCCCGCCGCCTCCCGCGCAGCGGCCTCCGCGATGGAGGCCGCCGGCGTGCCGGTGCGCGCGGTGTTCCGCCCCGGGCTGGGGCATGGGCTGGACGATGTCGGCCTGGCGGCGGGGGCGCAGGTGCTGCACGGGCTGCTGAAGGGCGCGTGACAGGTCGTTGAAACTGCCGGTTGTGCGCCCGCGCGGCGCTTGCGGGTGCGCGCCGCGCATGTCATGCATGCACCGTATTCGCGGCGGCGCCACTGTATCTGGGGCCTTACCGCCGGGTCAGGCCCCCAGGTCTAGATGGCGCGTCTCTGAAAGGAGCGGCGCTTGCCTGACGGCGGACACTTCATCGGCGGCCAGTCCTATCCTGCGCTCGTGCTGAACGCGGATTTCCGCCCGCTGTCATACTTCCCGCTATCGGTCTGGGCCTGGCAGGATGCCATCAAGGCGGTGTTCCTCGACCGCGTCTCGGTGCTGTCCGAATACGATGTCGAGGTGCATTCGCCCTCGATGGCGCTGCGCCTGCCCTCGGTGATTGCCCTGAAGGACTACATCCCGGCGGCGCGGCGCCCGGCCTTCACGCGGTTCAACGTGTTCCTGCGCGACCGCTTCGAATGCCAGTATTGCGGCGAGGGGCGGCCGACCCACGAATTGACATTCGACCACGTCATCCCGCGATCGCGGGGCGGGCGGACGTCGTGGGAGAACGTCGTGACCGCCTGCGGGCCGTGCAACCTGCGGAAAGGCAACCACATGCCGCGGGAATGCCGGATGATCCCGCGGATGGAGCCGCGCCAGCCGACCTCCTGGGAATTGCAGGACAACGGACGGGGCTTCCCGCCGAACTACCTGCACCAGTCCTGGCGCGACTACCTGTACTGGGACAGCGAACTGGAGAATTGACCGCGCCGGCCGTTCTCCCGCGCTGGCCGGCATGGTATGCGCCCGCCGCAGGAAGAAGGACCACGCCTGCGCCATGACGCGCCCAGCCCCCGACCGGGACATCGTGCCGCGCGACCTGCGCTTCGGCGTGCAGGACCACGCCGACCGCGCCTGGTTCGGCGGCAGCGAGATGCTGTCGATGGTGGTGGACGCCTTCGCGGTCGCGCTGCCCGAGGGCGAGCGCTTCTTCATCCGCTCGCTCAAGCACTACGCGCAGGACATCCCGGACGAGGACATCCAGGCCGGCATCCGCGGCTACGCGCTCCAGGAAGCGTTCCATACGCGCGAGCATGAGGGCTACAACGCCGCGCTGCGCCGGCTCGGCTACGATGTGGACCGCATGGAGGAACGCTCGGCCCGGCTGCTGGGCAATCCGCGCTTCGGGCCGGTGCTGCGGCTGTTCTCCACCTGCGCGATCGAACAGGCGACCTACAGCCTGTCGCGCTTCATCCTGAAGCGGCCGGCGCTGATGGCGCGCGCCGCGCCGGCCTATCGGCGGCTGTGGCAGTGGCATGCGTTGGAGGAGATCGAGCATTCCTCGGTCGCGCTGGCCGTGCTGCGGCGCGCGCCGATCGGCATGGCGCCCTGGCAGCGCTACGTCACGCGCGTGGCGGTGCTCAACTTCGTCTTCGCGCAGATGACCTGGCTGGCGCTGGCGAATGTGATGACGATGCTGCGGTCCTCGCGCGGGCGTGTCACGGCGGGGGACCTGCTGCGGCTCGGCTGGGTGCTGCTGGGGCGGCCGGGCTTCCTCTATTCGCTGGTGGTGCCTTACCTCGCCTTCCTCAAGCCGGGCTATGCGGGCGGCGGGGCGGCCGATGCCGCGCTGGTGGAACACGGCCGGCGCGTTGTCGCGCAGGACATGCCCGCCGCCACCGTGCCGGCCTGATGGCCAACGCCATCTTCGCGCGGATGCTGCGCGCGACCGAGCGCGGCGCCTATCCGGGCCTGCGGCGCGCCGCCTGGAAGGGCACCTACACCGCCATCTCGGGCCTTTGGCGCCGGCCGCGCTGGCGCTTCATGAACTACGGCTACATCGCGCCCGGCGCGGCCTTTGCGCTCGACCCGGCGGAGGAAGCCGAACGGGCCTTCATCGGCCTGTACCACCAGGCGTTGGACGGGCTGGACCTGGCGGGTGCCGAGGTGCTCGAGGTCGGTGCCGGCCATGGCGGCGGTGCCGCCTGGATGGCGCGGCATTCCGGCGCGGCGTGGGTGGTCGGGATCGACCTGTCGCGCGCCACGGTGGCGCGGGCGCGGGCGCTGAACCGCGATGTCTCGCGCCTGGACTTCCGGCCAGGCGATGCCGAGGCCATGCCCTTCCCCGATGCCAGCTTCGACATCGTGGTGAACATCGAATCCTCGCATTGCTACGGCAGCATGGATCGCTTCGTGGCCGAGGTGGCGCGCGTGCTGCGCCCGGGCGGCGTGCTGAGCTGGGCCGACATGCGCGGCCCGGCGATGATGCCGGCGCTGGAGGCCGCCTTCGCCCATCCCGCGCTGGAGCCGATCGCGGCGACGGAACTGAACGCGGGCGTGCTCGCTGCGCTCGATGCGATGGAGGCCGACAAGCAGGCGGAGATCGGCCGGTTCGGCCCGTTCCGCGGCATCCTGAACGAATTCGCCGCGATGCGCGGCTCAACGCTGCGCGGCACGCTGGAGCGCGGCGAGACGCTCTACCTAGCCAGGCGATACCGCCGGCGTTGAGCGGCCGGTGGCGCGGTAGGCGCCCACGCCATCGCCCAGGGTCGCGTTGTTCGCTTCGCGCAGGCGCGCCGCCGCCTCGTCGTACAGGAAGGGCAGGAAGGCGTAGCGCACGCCGGCGGTGACCGGCAGCGCCTGGTGCAGCAGCGAACAGGAGAAGACCACCGCGCCGCCGGTCGGCGCCCGCCAGGATCGCTTGCCGTATTCGGGGAAGCGCAGCTCGCCGCCGGCGAAGTCCTCGGCATTCAGGTTGATGGTCACGGCGAAGCGGCGATGCGCGGTGCCGCCCGTGGTGTTGTCCCGATGCGCGCCGAAATGCCCGCGCTCGGCGGAATCGTAGCTGGCGACGATGTAGCGCTCCATGCGCGTGGCGTCGAAATGGTGCACGCGCTTCAGCTCGGGCACGATGCGGCGCAGGATGCGCGCGCGGGTCGCGCTCCGCAGGCCCTGGTCCTCGATGGTGCAGTCGCTGCGGCGCTTCACGTTGGGGTCGAAGACGCCGACGGTCTTGCCGTTCTCCTCCCGCATGAAGCCCGACGGGCTGCCGCCCTGCGCCTGGTAGTAGCCGATCAGCGCGCGGCACAGCTCGGGTTCGAAGATGCGCGGCAGCACGAGCACGGGGGGCGGGATGTCGGTGCCGCCATGCGATTCGGGCGGCGGCAGGGCGGCCAGGCGCGCCATCATCGCCTCGGCCTGCGCCAGCGGGTGCGTCTCGATCACGCGCAGCATGGGGTCGAGCAGCACCCAGGCCGGCGCGTAGATCGGCGCGCCGCCATCCGGGGCCTGGCGCACGACGCCGGCCTCGCGCGCCACCGCGCCGTCCAGGTCGAACAGGAAGCGGATGCCGGGCAGCGCCTGCGCCAGGCGGCCTTCGGCGCGGTCGGCCGGGTCGGCGCTGATGCCGAAGAAGCACAGGGTCTCGTCGTCGAAGCGTGCGCGGTGCGCGGCGACCGCGGCCAGCGCGGCCTGCGCGGCAGGCTGCGTGGAGGAGCCCAGGAAGGCCAGCAGCACATACCGCCCCGCCACCGAATGGAAGGCGTAGCGCGGGTTGTCCGTGGAGGGCAGCGTGAACCAGGGGCAGGGATCGCCGGGCAGGAGCGTCATGGCGCTCTCGATACCATGCCCGCGCGCGACCCTTCCAGGCTTCAGGCCACGCTCACCCGTGCCTCGGCGCGCGCGCTGCGGCCGGCCTCGTCGGTCCAGGTGAAGTCGAAGGCGCTGGTGCGCTCCATCCGCACGAAGAAGACGTGGTACGGGTTGGCCGAGGTGCCGTTGCGGAATTCCGCCGCCAGCAGGGTCTCGCCATTCATGCGCACCAGCAGGCCGGTGAGCATGTCGCGGCGCGCAGCGCCCTGCTGCAAGCCGGTCTCCATCGGGTGTTCGATCAGCGTGCGGATCTCGATCACCTCGCCGGCGCGGGCGGAACGCGGGATGCGGATGCGGGGCGGGCTGAGCGTGGTCATGTCAGGCAGCCCCCGGTGGTCACGCGCACCTCGGCGGTGGCGCGCTTCACGCGGCCATCGCTGTGCTGGGCCAGCACGATGATGCGCTGCGCCTCGGCCAGGCGGATGCGGGTCTGCACCTCGGCGCGTGCCAGCAGCGGCGTCAGGCGGAAGCTGGCGATGCCGGGCGTCGGGTTGGCGGTGGCAAACACATGGATCGCGGTGACGTGGTCGGCCGCCGTCATCGGGCTTTCGGCCAGGATGGTGATGGGGACCTGGCCGCCATTCTCGGCCGTGGCGGGGGCGCGCAGGATGATGCCGCCATCGGTTATCGGGGCATCGCCCACGGCGTCGCGGATGGCGGCGGCGAGCGCATCGTCAGTCGTGGCCGCGGCCGCCGCGGGCACCAGCGCCAGGGCCAGGAAGCTGCGTCGCGTCGTCATCAGGCGAACATGGATCGCGTGATGCTGTTGTACCAGGCATCGGCGTAGAGCGCCTCCGCCCGGCGCTGTTCGGGCAGGTCGCCGCGCGGGGAGATGCCGCCGGAATTGGGCACTTCGGCGATGGCGGTGCCGTCCGCGTTGGGCCGGAAGATGTTGACGACCGAGATTCCGTATTCCGCGCCGACATGGCTGTAGCAGGTGTTGAAATAGACCGGCTCGGGCGGGGTCTGGCCGCGATGCAGGGCCACCGCGGACGCCACCGCCTGCTTCGCCGTGGTGTTGGCGACGAAGCCGGATTTCGGCATCGGTCCGGGGATGTTGGCGTCGCCGATCACATGGATGCCCTGTGCGGCGCGGGCTTCGAAGGTGCGGGTGTTCACCGGCACCCAGCCGGTGTCGTTCGCCAAGCCGGCCTCGACCGCCAGCGCCGCGGCGGATTGCGGCGGGATGACGTTGGCGACGTCCACCTTGTGGCGGGTGCCGAATTCGGTCTCGAGCACGCGTTCGCGCACATCGACCTTGGTGACCTTGCCGTCGCGATTGCCCGGCACCCATTCGATCATGTCGCCATACAGCGCCCGCCAGCCATCCTGGAACAGGCCCTGCTTGCTGAAGCCCTCCTTCGCATCGAGCGCGAGGATCTTGGAGCGCGGCTTATGGCGCTTCAGGTAGTGCGCGATCATGCTGATGCGCTCATACGGGCCGGGCGGGCAGCGGAAGGGGTTGGGCGGGATGGCGAGGCCGACCACGCCACCATCCGGCATGGCTTCGAGCTGCCGGCGCAGCAGCAGCGTCTGCGCGCCATCGGCGGGAATCCAGGCATGCGGGATGGTCTCGGCGGCGGCCTGGTCGTAGCCTTCGATCGCACCCCAGCGGATGGCGATGCCGGGGGACAGGATCAGGCGGTCGTAGGCGAGCGTCTGCCCGCCCGCGAGCCGCACCGACTTCGCCACGGCATCGATGCCGGCGGCGCGGTCATGCACCACCGTCACGCCGCGCGCGCGCAGCCCGTCATAGGAATGGGTGATCTGGCCGATCTGCCGCTCGCCCGCCAGCAGCAGGTTGCCGTAGGGGCAGGTGACGAAGCTGCGCTGCGGTTCGACCAGCGTGACCTGCACATCGGGATAGGTGCGGCGCGCGAAATTCGCTGCCGAGGCGCCGCCGAAGCCGCCGCCGATCACCACCAGGCGCATCGCCGCCTGGGCGCGCAGCGGGGCGGGGGCGGCGAGGAGGGCACCGGCGGCCAGCAGCGCGCGGCGGGGAAGCATCATCGTCATGGCGCGGCCCTCTCAGCGGATGCGGGAGAAATGGTCGGCCACGGCGGCGATCTCGGCCTCCGTATAGCCGCGGGCGATGCGCCCCATGATGGTGCCGGGGCGTTCATTGGCGCGGAAGGCAAGCATGATGGCGACCAGTTCGGCCCGGTCGCGGCCGGCGATCGCCGCCGCACCCGGCCCGCCCTTGCCGTCGGGGCCGTGGCAGCCGAGGCAGCCCTCGGCGGCGAGCGGCGCCTGCGCGGCGGCCGGCATGGGCAGGGTCGCGAGGGCAAGCGCGAGAACGAAGCCCGGCAGGGCGTATGGCCGCATCTGTGTCGTCTCCCGGCAGGCGCGTGACGCAGCGCAAATTGCCGATTTCGCGAGCGGGTCCAAGCAAAAGGTTTTGCGGCTACGGCGGGGCGGCGCGGCGCAGGTGCCATGCTCCGCGGCACCCTGGATGGGAGGCGGTTTTCGCCCTGCGCTACCCCGCCAGCCCGAAGGCCGGCCGCAGCCGCACGCCGACCCAATTCCCCGCCAGTGCCGGGATGATCCACCCCCAGCCATGCAGGCTGCCCGACGCAATCCCAGCCACATAGGCGCTGATGTTGCACCCCGAGGCCACGACCGCGCCGACGCCAAGCAGCAGCCCACCCACCACGGAGGCGAGGGCATGCCGCCAGGGCAGCGCCAGGCGCGGCGCGAAGCGGCCTGCCAGCGCCGCCGCCAGCAGCGCGCCGGCCATCAGCCCGAGGTCCATGACCGTGACGCGGTCGGACAGGATGGGGCGCAGGAAGGCCTCCGTGCGCGTGGGGTCTTCCCAGTAGGGCCAGAAGGCAGGGTCGTCCCAGCCCAGCGCCTCGACCGCGCGCGACCCCCAGAGGGGAAAGGCCGCGGTGATGACCCAGGGCCGCCCGGCCAACCACAGCGTCGCCAGGTTCAGCACGGCGAGCGCCACCGCGCCCCCGAGCAACGGCCAGGGGCCACGCAGCAGCCCGCCGCCGCGCCAGGGCAGCGGCGCCGCCACCCCATGCCGGCGCCGTTCCGCCTGCCAGGCCGCCAGCCCGGCGGTGGCCAGCAGCGCAAGGCTCAACCCGATCGCCGGCCACAGCCCGAACAGCGCCGGCAGCGTGACCACCGGCAGCGCGGGCAGGTCGGTCCAGGCTTCGGACTGCCAGGCGGCGAGGGTCGCGCCGGCCACGAAGAAGGCGAGTGTCAGAAGCATCCGGAGACTGCCGCCGCCCGCGGTGTAAAGCGTGCCCGAACCGCAGCCGCCACCGATCTGCATGCCCACGCCGAACAGGAAGGCCCCGACCACCACGGCGATGCCGAGCGGAAAGACGATGCCGCGCACCGGCGCGCCCGCCAGCGCGCCGTGTTCGATCGCCGGCAGCATCAGCACGACCAGCAGCGCGAGCATGACCAGCTGCGCCCGGAAGGCCGCGCTGCGGCGGTCCGCCAGCAGCGCGCGGAAGCCTCCGGCGAAGGAGAAGGTCGCGTGATACAACGCGATGCCCAGCCCGGCGCCGATGCCCCACAGCGATGCCTGGCGCCAGCCGTATTCCGTGCGGAGCCAGGCGGCGCCGGCGACCAGCAGCACGACGCCGAGCACCACCGGCGCGCGCGCCACGGTCACGCCCATGCGCGGGGCCGTGCGGCGGCGTGTCCCATCCGACCACCCAGGGCCGGCACCGCCCAGCCCGGATGGGCGCCGCCCGCCGCCCGCCATGCCCCGCCCGTGGCGCGGCCGCCCCGCCGTCGCGCGCAAGGCACGCGAATCACAGGTCCATGCCGTCGGCCGCTGGCGTCACACGCGTTCGCTGATGCGGATCGCCACCTTGCAGCCCGCCTTGATCGCGGCGCTCAGCAGGCGATAGGCCGGCGCCTGCTCGGCCTCGTTCTCCAGGCCGATGTCGCGGTGTTCCAGCTCCTCGGCGCGGAACTGGGCGATGTGGGCCTTGAGCTCGGCCTCGTCCTCGCCCAGGGCGTCCTCCTGGGCGCGGTAGTGTTCGTCGATGGCTTCCTCGACCGCGACCGTGCAGGCCATGGCGCCGCGGTGGCCGAGCAGCGCGGTGGCCGCGCCCAGCGCGAAGCCCGCCACATGCCAGATCGGCAGCAGCGCCGTGGGCCGCACCCGCCGCTGGCTGATCAGGCGGGAGAAGGTGTCGAGGTGGACCTGCTCCTGCGCCTGCATGTGCTCGATCATCGGGCCGTATTTCGTGCGGCCGAGCACCGCCAGCTGCCCCTGGTAGATGCGCTTGGCGCCGTATTCGCCGGCATGGTCGACGCGGATGGCGCGCGCGACGTATTCGCGCGGGGTGGGGTCGCCGGGCAGGCGGGTCTCGCCGGTGGTGCGGGTGGTCATGCGGGTCGTCCTTTCCGGGCCAGGGCCAGGGCCAGCAGCCCGAGCGCCAGGCCATAGATGAGGTTCATCGCCGCCATGGAAAGCGGCAGGCCGGGGATCAGGTAGGTGGCGGCATCGCAGGGCTTGCTGGGTGCTGCCGCGAGGCTGAGCATCATGTCGTCGATCGACATGGCCGGCCCGGCGGTGGGCGCCGCGCAGCCGGGCAGGGGGGACGGCCACCAGCCTTGTTCGACCCCGACATGCAGCCCGGCGATGGCGGCCGAGGCGAAGGCCGCCAGCCCCGCCAGCGCCAGCAGCGCCACCCGCGCCCGGCCGGGCAGGACAACGGCCAGCGCCGCGAACCCCGCCGCCACCCAATAGGGCCAGCGCTGCCACAGGCACAGCGCGCAGGGGGCCAGGCCCCACCAGGTTTCGCTGGCCTGGGCAAACAGCGGCGCGGCAGCGGCCAGCAACAGGACGAGGATGGCGTAGACCATGGCCGTGATGTCGCGCGGCCGGGGCGGCGGCGCAAGCCGTCCGCTGCCGCGCCTGGACCGGCCGGCGGGCTGCGCCTAGCCTTTCCAGGCAAGAGGGGGAAATGACGCGATGCGCAAGCTGTGGGGCCGGGCGAGTTCGTCCAACGTGATGAAGGTGCTCTGGACGCTCGACGAGCTCGGGCTGGACTACGAACGCATCGATGCCGGCGGCGCCTTCGGCCGCACGCGCGAACCCGCCTACCGCGCCATGAACCCGATGGGCCTGGTGCCGACGCTGCAGGAAGACGACGGCTGGTCCCTGTGGGAAAGCAATGCCATCGCGCGATACCTGTGCAACCAGTACGCGCCGGGCGCCCCGCTCTACCCCGCCGACCCGCGGGCCCGCGCCGAGGTCGAGACCTGGATGGACTGGGTGCTCGGCCATGTCACGACGCCGATGGTCACGATCTTCTTCACCCATGTGCGGATCCCCGAGCCCGACCGCGACTGGCAGGCCGAGGGCAAGGCGCGCGAGGATTGCGGCCGGCTGTGGAAGATCGTGGATGCCAGGCTGGCCGGCCGGCGCTTCCTGTGCGGCGACGCGCTGACGCTGGCCGACATCGCGCTCGGCTGCTGGGTGCATCGCTGGCATGTGCTGCCGATCCAGCGGCCCGACCTGCCGAACCTGGCGCGGTACTACGAGACGCTGAAGACCCGGCCGGGCTTCACGACGCACGTCGCCCTGCCGCTGGAATGACCCAAGGGAGGACATCATGACGCAAACCACCACAAGCCACGCCGCCGAGGCCGATTTCCAACGCGGGCTGCGCGCCTTCTTCGAATACCGCGACCTGGGCATCGCCAAGGCCACGGGCGGCGCCTTCGGCGCGCATGTGATCCGCGGCATCCCCGGCGCGCACGCCACCGGCGCCTGGCACACCCATGACCTGCCGTTCCAGATGTTCTTCGTGCTGAAGGGCTGGGTGAAATTCGAATACGAGGATATCGGCGAGAAGACCTTCCACGCCGGCGACAGCTGCTACCAGCCGCGGCTGGTGAAGCACCGCGAGATCGCGCATTCCGAGGATGTCGAGATCCTGGAGATCACCGGCCCGGCGGAATTCGAGACCAAGGAAGTGGCGGGGCCGGCTGGAGCCGCCGCGGCGGAATGATCCGGCGCCGGCGGCCGGCCCGCGCCGCGGCGCGACTGGCCGCATGATGCGGCGCGGCGCGGGGATATCCGTGCCGCGCCAATTCGCTGCGCCACGGGATGGCAGCCCCTGGCGAGCATCCTCCTTGGATCACGTGGTTCCCCATCGCGGGGATCTGCTCTAGTTTCCCGCCCCGCCGTCCCGGTGCCATGCCGGGGTGGCATGCTCGCGGGCGTGGCGGAATTGGCAGACGCGACGGGCTCAAAATCCGTTTCTGGCAACAGAGTGTCGGTTCGACCCCGACCGCCCGCACCAAAGAAGCGTGATGCGCTGTGGCGCATGGCGCTGTGGCGGAGCGCTTTGCTCTCCAGGCCAGGCATTGGCCACGGTCAGTGGGTCACGGCGCGCAGGCTGACCCAGGACGTGTCGCCGGAGCGTCAGGCCCGGTTCATCGGGGATGCGCCGTCATCCTGCATTCCGCACCGACAGCATGAGCCGGTAGGCGGGGTGAGAGCGGCGTCGTTCGGCAGCGCGCCGATGCAATGATTCCGCTGCGTGAAGTTCCCGTTCACGCGCTCCGGCAGGTCAGCGATGCGGTGTTCGCGCCGTGCCCGGTGGCAAACGCCATCGCGTCCTCTTCGGGCAAGTCCGTCAGCGAACGCAGGGTCGAATCCTTCTTGTGGGCGCCCGTCCGCACGGGTGCGCCGTTGGTGTCTCGACGTGCCGTGGCCTCCGCAGGCGCGACACATTTGGATGCATCCGTCCACGGACCGGCACCAGGCAACGCTGATTGACCTGACCTCCCAACGGATCGCGGCCAAGCTGTTCCAAGGCGCCAGCGACTCCTGCAGGGGCGGCTTGCCGATCAGTGCGCAGCCTTGATCATCAGCGTGCGGGCGGCACGATCGGGCGTCCCCCCATGCTGCTCATGGTCCAGGAATAGACCGACCCGTCGACCCGCACGCCGCCGAGCCGGGCCGCGGCCAGGTCGAGAATCACGACCACCACGAGCGTCCACATGCCGACGAGCAGCAGCGCCAGCCCGCGCATCGCTGGCCGCCTGACGCCGAGATCGAAGCCCAGGGCACCGACCGTGAGCGTCGTCATGCCGAGCAGCAGCCAGACCAGCTGGGCGGGTATTACCTGATTGAACGCGAAGCGCTCGTCGGTCGCGCGATCGAAGACGTCGTTCACGGCCGCCATGAGCGAATGCGCGATGATGTCCTGCCGTTCCTGGATCAGCGCGGAGACATCCTGCCAGATTCTCGCCTGGAGCCTGCCCGTCCGGGCGTTGATGTCATTGACGGTCGTGGAATCCTTGTCTGCCTGCGTGAAGGCAAGACGCAGCCGAAGGTAGTCTTCGAGTGCCGCGGCGATGGCGTCCCCGCGCGCATGGCCGATGCCCTTGGCGCGGAGCCAGGCCGTACCGATGGCATTCGCCTCCGCCACCGTTCCCTGCCGGCGCTCCTCGTATCGCATGCTGGCGAATGAGAGCGTGATGGCGAGGACGAAGCTGAGAAGTCCCAGCATGCCGCCGACCACGACGCCAATGCCTTCCGGACGCGCCGCCTGTGCTGCGGCGGAGCGCCGGCCGAGCCGGAATCCGATCTCACCGGCCAGCACCTGGATGAGAAACAGCACAAGGCCGAACCCCAGAATGCTGGTGGCAGCCACACGCACGACGATGTCGAACATGACGGTGATCTCCCCTGCGGTTGGCGAAACTAGCCAGCAATCGACGGGATTCGCAGGAGGTCGAATGAATGAGCCTGGCGCGGGGAGCCTGCCGCGCCGTGACGATGCGGCGCATGAAGGATCAACACGAACCCGGCCAGCGACAGCGGGACGCCGCCCCGCCTTCAGGGGGTCGGATCGGAGGACCTGCGCCGATGCGCTCGCGAAGCGGGCGCGTCGCAGCCCATTGCCCTCCGCAAACGCATGGATGCGGCAAGCGGCAGCCCGGCCGGCCTCGGCAACCCTCACCGCAAAATGCCGGTCGTCGGCGAGGCGCAACGCAGCCCCAAGGGGTTGTCACGGCGCCCGGCCGCATACATGACGAGTGCGCTCACAACCGTGCATGGCCCATGACCTCACGTCTCGTCCGCCGACGGCTCCTGGCATGCAGTTGCCTTGCGGCCATGCCGAGCATTCGCCGCGCGTCGGCCCAGGAGGCTTTTCGCTTCATCTGCCCATTCCCCGCGGGCGGCGTCGTCGACCTGGTGATGCGCAGCATGACGGGTGAACTCGCTGCAGCCTTGAACCAGCCGGTCATCGTCGACAACCGCCCCGGTGCGAATGGCGCGATCGCGATGCGGCAGCTGGTTGCCGCGCCAGCGGACGGGAACACCGGCGCAATGGCAACCTTGGGAAGCATCCTCGGCGTTCTGACCAACCCGGCGCCGGCTGCGACCATGCAGGACATCCACCCCGTCGAACTGATCGCCACAGACGTTTCTGTCCTCGCGGTTCCGGTGGGATCGCCCTTCACGGACGTCCCGACGCTTCTGAGCGAAGCTGCGCGCCGTCCAGGCCGGGTGACGTACCTGCGGACGGGCGAAGCCAGCCTCTCCCACCTCGTCGTCGGCTGCCTCGGCCGCGGGGCGGATGCGGACATGCTGGCGGTGGACTACCGCGGCCAGCCTCCAGGCATCGTCGATCTCCTGGCGGGGCGGATCGACCTTGCCGTGCTCAATATCGGGCTGGCGCTGCCGCATATCCGTGAGCGCCGCCTGCGGCCGCTCGCCGTGGTCGGTTCGCGGCGTGCGGCGGCATTGCCCGAGCTCCCCACGCTCCAGGAACTCGGGTTCGTGGAGGCGAGTGTCGAAGCCTGGGCCATGGCCATTGTGCGAACGGGCACGCCCACGCCTCGGCTGGCCACGCTCTCGGGCGCCTTTCAGGCCGCCTTGAGACATGAGGCTGTGCGCGCGCGCCTTGCCGATGCTGGCGTCGTTCCCGCGCTGCCCGGGAGCGGCCCCGCGGAGGTCTCGCTGCTGCTGGCGCGGTCGGTGGCGCAATACGGCCGGTTGCTTGCGGCGAACGGCCTGGGTGCAGGTGGTGACCCCGCACCGGACGCCTGCCGGGCGGCCGTGCCGCCTGGTCGGTGACGATTGCGCGTGATGGGGAACGAAGAGGGCCTTATTCTGCCGCTGCAGCAGGAGTGCGAGAGGAGGGCGTGCCATCGCCAGCGCTTGTCAGACGCGTCGCTTTGACGACCCGGACGAGGTCCGTGGCGCTTTCCCGCACTGCCACATCGTCGTCCAGCCCAAGTCTCGTGGCGACTTCCGCATGCGGATCCGACAGGCCGCACTGCAGGACATCACCCTTTCGCATACCGTGGAAGTCCTGCCGCGGCGCGCCACGATGTCGTTCCGACCGGAACGGGCCTATTTCCGCTTCGTGGCCTTCGGGGACCGGCCGAAGATCCGGAATGGCCGCGAGGACACGCCTGGATCGATCGCCATCGGACCTGCCGAACGCAACGCGGAGGACGTCACAACGGGCCGCAGCGTGTCCCGATCGCTCTCCGTACCGCTTTCAACGCTGCTGGACCGGGCTGAGCGGCTGGGGCTTGAATCCACCCGGCCCTTGTTGGCTGCGGCGCGTGCCGCTGTCCGGCCGCCGGCGCCGCTCCTGGCAAGGTTGGTGTCGATGCAGCGCGATGTTCTGGCCGCGGCGGCAGGCACCGCCGTGCCGGGGGCGGCGATGAACGCGTCCTTGTGGGAGATCCTGACCGAGATCCTGCTGTCCACGGAGCCGGATGTCGGGCCGATGCAGACGGTTCGCATGCGCGCCACGCTGCGCCGCGCCACCGAGTTCATCGAAGCCCATCAGGATCGTCCGATCGCGCTGTGGGAGCTCTGCGAGGCGGCCGGCTGTTCGGCAAAGACCCTGGAGCTGGTCTTTCTCCGAAGCCTGGGGGAGACGCCCAACCGGTACATGCGACGATGCCGGCTGTGGCGCGCGCGCGATGCGTTGCGCGCCGCCGATCCGGCCGAGACCACGGTGTCCGAGGTCGCGCTCGCGCATGGCTTCTGGGAACTCGGCCGCTTCGCCGGCGCCTACCGGATGATGTTCGGGGAGGCCCCGTCCGTCAGCCTGCGCGCGATCGACCGGCATCCGCCCGCCAGGGGCCGGATAGACTTTACGATTTCTGCATAGCCACGCAGCGGGCGAGTATCCGAGGGTGTCGCCCGACAGGATGCGGTGGGTGCGTGACGCGGGTGGGCGATATCAAGGGCTTGGCGAACCAGCCTGGCGGCAAGCGCCTTTCGTCCGCTCCGCGCGAGTACGATCACGGGACCGCGAGACTGCCCACCGTGCCTTCACCCGGAGAGGCACCGGATGTCGCGGGTGCATACGCTGTAGCGCAGGCCGCATCGATCCTGTTGCCGGCCGGCGAATTCCTCATGGGGTCCGATGCCCATTACGCCGAGGAACGACCAGCGCACCGGCGCAAGGTCGATGCCTTCGCGATGGACGAGACGTGTGTGACCAACGCGGCCTTCGCCGCCTTCGTCTCGGCCACCGGCTACGCCACCGTGGCGGAGCGTCCGCTGGATCCCAGGCTCTACCCCGGCGCCGATCCCGCCAACCTGGAGCCGGGCAGCCTGGTCTTCCGCATGACGGATGGGCCTGTCGACACCAGCGACTACCGGAACTGGTGGCGTTGGACACCCGGCGCGAGCTGGCGCCACCCCGAAGGCCCGGGCAGCGACATCGGCGACCGGTGGGAGCACCCCGTCGTGCATGTCGCCTTCGAGGATGCGGAGGCCTATGCGCGCTGGGCAGGCCAGGACCTGCCGACCGAAGCGGAGTGGGAATACGCCGCGCGGGGCGGCCTTGATGGCGCTGAATTCGCCTGGGGTGCCGAGCTGGCGCCGGATGGCGTGCACCAGGCCAATACCTGGCAAGGCCCTTTCCCCTGGCGCAACTTCGGCGCCGATGGCTTCGAGGGCACCTGCCCGGTCCGCAGCTTCGCGCCCAACGGATACGGCCTCTACGAAATGTGCGGCAATGTGTGGGAATGGACCACGGACTGGTTCGCGGCCCGGCACGACCCCGATGCCGGACAGCCCACCTGCTGCGGCGGCAGCCGTGCCGGCGCCATCGAGGCCAGCTTCGACCCCGCCCAGCCCCGCATCCGCATTCCGCGCAAGGTCGTGAAGGGCGGCAGCTTCCTCTGCGCCCCGTCCTATTGCCGGCGCTACCGACCGGCGGCGCGGCACGCACAGATGGTGGATACCGGCATGAGCCACATCGGCTTCCGCTGCGTCCGCCGCACGACAGCACCCTGAAGGGAGACCAGTCGGATGGCCAATGAGACCAAGGGACGCTCGCGCCGCGGCATGTTGCTGGGCGGCGCCGCCGGCCTGGCAGCCGGGGCCATGCCCGGCGGCGTGACGCTCGCCCAGGCGCCGCAGCGGCCCGCCGCGCCGGCGCCGGCCGCACCCGCGCCGGCGGCAGCAAGCGGCCGCCGCCCCAACATCATCGTCATCTGGGGCGACGATGTCGGCATCATGAACATCAGCGCGAACAGCCGCGGCCTGATGGGCTTCAAGACACCCAACATCGACCGCGTCTTCAACGAAGGCATGACCTTCACCGACTACTACGCGGAGCAGTCCTGCACCGCCGGCCGTTCGTCCTTCATCACCGGCCAGGCAACGGTGCGCACCGGCCTGTCCAAGGTCGGCCTGCCTGGCGCCGCGGCCGGCATGAAGCCCGAGGACCCGACCATCGCGCGCATCCTCAAGGGCATGGGCTATGCGACCGGGCAGTTCGGCAAGAACCACCTCGGCGATCGCGACGAGCACCTGCCGACGGCGCACGGCTTCGACGAGTTCTTCGGCAACCTCTATCACCTGAACGCCGAGGAGGAGCCGGAGAACGTCGACTATCCGCGCAATCCCGAGTTCCGCCGCCGCTTCGGCCCGCGCGGCGTCATCAAGTCCTTCGCCAATCCTGACGGCACCCAGCGCATCGAGAACACGGGGCCGCTCACGCGCGAGCGCATGCAGACCGTGGACGATGAGTTCCTCGCCGCCGCGATGGACTTCATGGACCGCAAGCATCGCGCGAACGAGCCGATGTTCCTGTGGTGCAATGCCACGCGCATGCATTTCCGCACCCATGTGCCGCCGAATTTCCGCGGCCGGTCCGGGCTGAACGAATACGCCGACGGCATGCTCCAGCACGACGAATGGGTCGGCAAGATCCTCCAGAAGATCGACGACATGGGGATCGCCAACGACACCATCGTCATCTACGGCACCGACAACGGGCCGCACTACAACACCTGGCCCGATGCCGGCATCACACCCTTCCGCAGCGAGAAGAACAGCAACTGGGAAGGCGCCTTCCGCGTGCCCTTCGCCATCCGCTGGCCGGGCCGGATTCAGCCGGGCAGCTACACCAACGAGATCTTCTCGAACCTCGACTGGTTCCCCACCCTGGTCGCCGCCGCCGGCGACGCCGACATCAAGGCAAAGCTGCTGGCCGGCTTCACCACCCAGGGACGCACCTACAAGGTGCACCTGGACGGCTACAACCAGCTGCCGCTGCTGCTGGGGCAGACGCAGGAAGGGCCGCGCAAGGAATTCTACTACTTCAACGACGACGGCCAGATGGTGGCGATGCGCTACGAACGCTGGAAGGTCGTCTTCCTCGAGAACCGGGGCGTCGGCTTCGGTGTCTGGCGCGAACCCTTCGTGCAGCTGCGCGTGCCCAAGCTGTTCGACCTGCGCATGGACCCCTTCGAACGCGCTGACCAGTCGAGCAACACCTACAATGACTGGTTCATGGACCGGGTCTATCTGCTGGTTCCGGCGCAGGCCATGGCGCGACAGTTCTACGAGACCTTCCGCGAATTCCCACCGCGGCAGCGCCCGGACAGCTTCAACCTGGAAGGCATCCTGCGGTCCATGGAAGAAGCGGCCGCGGGCGGCGGATGACATCACGCGCCTGCCACCGCGCTCCTCATCGGTGGCAGGCGCATATCCGGCGAGCGTCCCCTCGCGCTCGCCGGCCTCTCACTCCGGAGGTCGATCCTTGTCGCAACTCCCGCCCACCGGCTTTGGCCGTCGTCGCGCAGGCGCCGTGCTCGCCGGTCTTGCGCTCGCGCCGACCGTGCTCCAGGCCCAGACGGCCGATCCCTTGCCCTCGTGGCGAACCGGTCCGCGCAAGCAGGCGCTGCTGGACTTCGTCGCCGCAGTGACGCGCGAGGGCGGTCCGGACTTCGTCCCGCCGTCCGAGCGCATCGCGACCTTCGACAATGACGGCACGCTCTGGGTCGAGCAGCCAGCCTATACGCAGCTGATCTTCGTCCTTGACCGCATCCGCGCCCTCGCGCCGCAGAATCCGGATTGGCAGCAGGACCCGGTGTTCCGCGCCGCGATCGCGGGCGACATGCGGGGCGCGGCGGCCGGCGGCACGGAAGGCCTGCTCAAGCTCGTCGGCGCGGCACAGTCCGGCCAGACGCCGGAAGCCTTCCAGCAGATCGCCGCCGAATGGCTGGAAGCGTCGCGCGACCGGCGATGGAACCGGCGCTACGACGAGCTGGTGTACCAGCCGATGCTGGAGGTGCTGGCCTTCCTGCGGGCAAACGGCTTCCTCACCTTCATCGTCTCGGGCGGGGGCGTCGAGTTCATTCGCGCCTTCGCCGAGCGCGTCTATCGCATCCCGCCGCACCAGGTCGTCGGTTCCACCCAGGCGATCAGGCCGGGGGAACAGGATGGGCGGATCGTGCTGACGCGCGAGCCGCGCGTGGACTTCGTCGATGACGGGCCGGGCAAGCCGGTCGGCATCGCGCGCTATATCGGCCGCCGGCCGATCGCCGCCTTCGGCAATTCCGACGGCGATTACCAGATGCTGCGCTACACGACGGAAGGTGCGGGACGCCGCTTCGGGCTCATCGTTCATCACGACGATGCCGAACGCGAATATGCCTATGACCGCGAATCGCATATCGGCCGGCTGGATCGTGCGATGGATGAAGCGCCGCGGCGCGGGTGGCAGCTCGTCTCGATGAAGAACGACTGGGCCAAGGTCTTCCCCTGGGCATGACGCGCGACCCTGCGATGCCCGACACCGCCCCCGAAGCCTGAAGCCATGGCACCACCCGACCGCAGGCCGGCTTCGTCGCCTTCCGACCAGGTATCGCCCGCGAGGGCGCTGCGGCGCGTCCTTGTGGACGGCGCGCTGGTCGTGCTGCCGATCGGCGCGATCGTGCTGCTGGTGCTCGGCATCGTGAACCGCTTGCAGCAGGCGGCGGACCCGCTCGCGGGACGCTACGTGCATCCGGCCATCGTGGCCGTGGTGGCGCTGCTGCTGCTCTGCCTCGCGATCGGTGTCCTGATCCGCTCCGCGGCCGGCCGCTGGTCGCGGCAGATGCTCGAGACGCTGCTGTTCGAGAAGATCCCCGGCTATCGCCTCGTCAAGGCCTTCGCGGGGGACGGTCCGTTGGTGGAGGGCAGCGGGCAGGCGATGCGACCGGCCCTCGCCGCCATCGAGGACGGCCAATGCCCGGCGCTGGTGATGGACGAATTCCCGGACGGCAGGTTGGTGGTGTTCGTGCCGGGTTCGCCCGCGCCGATGTCGGGCGCGATCTACATCTTCACGCCCGACCGCGTGACCTTCCTCGACGTGCCGCTGCTGCCGTTCATGAAGGCGATCTCCTCTTGGGGCCTCGGATTGAAGGACCTTGTCCCGCACGCGCCGGACGGTGACGATGCGACGGCGCGCGGTGGGTCATGACGCTGCGCGCCACGCTCGCGTGCCGGGCGGCAGCGTGCGCCTTCGCACCCGCGCCGGCCTCCACGCAGGTGACCAGGACCGAACGGACGCCTGGGAGCCTCCTGGGACCAGGGCTCACCGCCGAGCCCGCCGCTTCTTCTCGACCCCGGTCGGCGTGACGGGCTTTATTGGCCGAGTGCGCCGGGCGCGCCCGAAAGCCCACTTGGTCCGCTCATGGCCGCCGCCAGCGCCGGCGGTTATGGCCGGCGGCGCGAGGCGGGGCCATGGACTATGAGGTCAACGGACGCATGATTGGCGGCTTCGCGGTCCTCGCCTATCCTGCGCAGTACGGTTCCACGGGCATGAAGTCCTTCATGATCAGGCATGACGGCGTCGTCTGTGAGCAGGATCTCGGCCCCGGAACGGCGCGCGAAGCCGCGGCCATTGACCGCTTCGACCCGGGCGAAGACTGGGAGCGGGTGCCCGAATGACATCATGCGACCGACGCCACGCGCATGCACGCGGCTGATCCGGTCGGCATCATCGCATTCTTCGTGGCGATCGCGGCCGCATCCGCGATCCCCGCGCTGTTTCCACGCGTGATCCTGCCGGGTGTGGTGCTCGAGATCGCGCTCGGCGCGCTGCTGGGCCCGCCGGGCCTGGGCATCCTGCAGGTTGGGCCGATCGTGACGCTGCTGGCCGATCTCGGCCTCGCCCTGCTGTTCTTCATGGCTGGGTTCGAGGTCGATCCCGCCGTGCTGAAGGGAAGGCCTCTGCGGCTGGCGATCCGCGGGTGGATCGGGTCCGCCGCGATCGGTGCCGCCGTCGCCTTCGGGCTCAACGCCCTGGGTGTCGTCGAAGGGCCGGCCTTTGTCGCGCTGGCCGTGACCACGACAGCCGTGGGGGCCCTGATGCCGATCCTGCGGGATGCCGGCCTGCTGCGGCCACCCTACGGACCGATGGTGCTCGCCGCGGGCGCGATCGGCGAGGCAGCGCCGATCATCGGCCTGTCCCTGGCACTCGCCGGGACAGCCAACCTGGCCGCGCAGTCGGCGATCCTGGTGATCGGGGCGGTGCTGTCGGTCGCGGCGGTGCTGCTCGCGGCACGGATCAGCGAGGGGCATTTCGCGGCCGTCATGGCGCGCAGCATGGGCAGTTCGGGCCAATTGCCGCTGCGGCTCGCGCTGCTGCTGACCGTGCTCCTGGTGCTGCTGAGCGAGGAGGTCGGGGTCGATCTCGTTCTGGGCGCCTTCGTCGCCGGGGCGATTGCGCGCGCCGCGCTGCCGCATGACCTGCATGAGGCGCTTTTCGCGCGGCTGGACGGCATCGGCTACGGCTTCCTGGTCCCGTGCTTCTTCATCGCGTCCGGCGCCCGGCTCGACCTGATGGCGCTGGCCACGGATCCGGCCGCGCTCGTGTTGATACCGGTGTTCGCCGTGCTGATGCTCGCGGCGCGGGGGCTGCCGGTGATGGCGCTTTACCGCACCGATCTCGAAAGGCCGCAACGCATGGCCCTGGCGCTGCACAGTGGCACGCAGCTGCCGCTGGTGGTCGCCATCGCGGCGCTCGCCGTGCGGCAGGGCGCGATGCCCGCTGCACAGGGCACGGCGCTGATCGGCGCGGGGATCGTGACAGTCCTCGTCTTTCCCATGATCGCGGCGAAGCTGCTCGGCGGCGCCGGCGCGTCGCGGTAGGCGCCGACCGTGCCAGCGCGCGCGAACGATCCGGCGGCTGGATGGGGCGCCCGATCCCGCGTCATCGGCGAGGCGATGAGGGCATCGCGCGTGTGTGCCTTCTGGCGAGCAGCCATCCCGGCCCCAGGCCGGTTTCGCGCGCTCGCGCAAGCGAGAAGCGCCAGGACCCTCGGCGCAGCACGAAACAGGTGCGGGCAGCACCGCGCCATGGTTCAATCTTTACTCAGGGTTAACCCCCTTCGTGACCAACGGGACGGCCGCTTCGCATGACCGCCTTGCCGCATTTCGCCATGCTCGAGGAACGCGTGCTGCTCGCCGCGCAACCGGTGGTGACGCTTGGCGGCGATCCGACGCCGCTGATCGGCGAACAGGCCCAGCTCACCATCACCTTCGACAATCAGCCCGACGGCAGCCCGGGCAGCGATGTCGGCTACGCGCCCTATGTCGATCTGGTGCTGCCGCAGAACGGCGCGGACGGCGCCGGGGTGGGCAGCACGCCGCCGAACGAGAATGACGGCGTCACCTTCGTCGCGGCGAGCTACCTCGGCCAGGCGCTGCCATCGACCGTTCTCGAGTTCGACGCCAATGGGCAGGCGGTGCATCCCTTCGCGAAGGATGCATCGGGCAACCTGCGCGTGGTCAATGCGGCCGACTACGGCGCCGCGGCGGGCGACCAGCTTGTGGTGTTGCGGCTGCCGTACGGGTCCTTCGTGCCGGACCAGCCCGTGGCCGAGATCCAGGTCACGGTCCAGGTCTCGAACCTCGCTGATGTCGGCACGCCGCTGCCGGTGTCGGTGGTCGGCGGCTTCGCCTTCGGCCGCGACGCGCCCGACAATCCCACTGCCGATCCGCCGGTGCTCGGGCCGATCGACAGCACGACCATCACGCCCCAACTGCTGGTGCTCGACAAGACCTACAACGGCCCGGAGGGCGAAACCGCGACGGGACCGAACTTCCCGCGCAGCTTCACCGTTAGCCTCGATATCGCAACCGGCCAGGTCCTCACCAATGCGAGCTTCACCGACCTGCTGCCCGACGGCATCGTGCTGGTCGGCGCCCCGGTGCTTGCGGGGGTCCCCGGCACGGCAACCTATGATCCGTTGACCCATACCGTCACCGCGGACATTGCCGGCACCGTTACCGGCGTGGCGGGCGTGGACGCGACCCTGACGATCAACTTCTATGTCGGCGAATTCCTGGCGCCAGGCGACCCGGCCACCCCCGTGCTCGACCCGCAGACGGGCGCGCCGCGCACCCTCGCGAACAATGTCAGTGCCGAGGCGGACTGGACGCCGATCGACACGCGCGATCCGCCGCAGACGATCATTGTTGACCAGCCGGGCCCGGAGGCGGAGTTCGTCGCCCGCAGCATCGCGACGCAGAAGTCGCAGGCCGTCCTCATCGACGCCAATGCCTCCGGGCTCGGGCCCGGTGACACGCTGCGCTATACGATCGATGTCCAGATCTCCGACTATTTCGAGTTTCAGGACCTCGAGCTGACCGACCGCCTGTCGGATGGCCAGGTCTATGTCGGCGGCAGCGCGACGCTGCAGGTGCTCGAGGGCGGGTCGAGCCTCGGTTCCGGCGGCTTCGCGGCGCCCAACATCGTCGTCCTCCGCGACCCGGTGACGGGCGTGACGGTGTTTCGCTTCCTCGTCTCGGACCAGCTGGTCGCGAATGGCGCGGCGGACGGGCTGCTGACCGGTGGCGAGGTCGCGGGATCGGCGACCACGCTTCGCATCACCTATGATGCGCGGGTCGAATCGACCTTTCTGTCCGATGGCAGCCCTGTCGATCAGGGCGACACCCTGTCGAACAGCGTCGATGTCGGGGCCGAGGTGCTGGACGGCGGTATCGCGACCGGCAACCGGCCCGGGGATACGACCAGCAGCGGATCGAGCATCGCCACCGGGCAGATCGCGAAGGAGATCTACGCGGTCAACGGCACCTTCGTGACGCCGGGGGCGGCGGTGGAGATCGGCGCGGGCGACCTCGTCACCTTCCGCATCACCTATGACCTGCCGCAATCGCTCGCAGACAACCTGATCCTGACCGACTACCTGCCGCTGCCGATCTTCACCGTGGGCGGTCTGGCGACGACGATCGTCGGTGCCGGAAGCGCCACCCCACCGGCGGTCAACGTGCTGCAATGGGGGCCGGACGCCGCCGGCTTCCTCGCGGTTCTGTCCGGGGCGCCGCTGGTGACGATCAACGCGGCCAACAACAGTTTCTCGGTCCAGTTCCTCGACCTTCACCCGGCCACCGGCCTGGCGACCCGGGCCGACCTGCTGTTCACCGTCCAGGTCATCGACGCGCCCTTCGGCGACGGGCTGCAGCTGACGAACCAGGCGCAGGGCATCGAGCGCGACTCCGACGGCGACGTCGTGGCCGAGAGCACGGCCATCCGGCAGCTGACCCTGACCGAGCCGGAACTGCGGATAACCAAGGGCATCGTCGCGACGGACGATGCGTCCGGCAGCTTCAGCCCTGGCGCGATCGGGCCGGTTGGCTTCTCCGCGCCGGGCAGCGCGGGCGTCCGGTTCAGCGGCGTCATCGACAGCACCAGCCTGGCCGCCACGCCGGTGGACAGCAACCTGAACGGGATTGACGCCGGCGACCTCGTCACCTTCGCCATCATCGTTGAGAACCGGGGCGCGGGGATCAACGGCGCCTTCGACATCCGCATCGATGACGAGGTGCCGAGCGGCTTCGTCATTCCGCCGGGCGGGGCGAACCTGCAGGTCACCGACGGGGCCGGGAATGCGCTGCCCTATATCCTGTTCCCGGCCGCCGGAAGCGCGTCGATCATCCTGATCGATCCGCCGGGAACGGGGAAAGGCGCCCTCGCGGCCTTCTCGCCGACGGGCGGGGCAAACATCGTCGTCATCACCTACGACCTGCGCGTCGCCGACCTCGTCGAGGCCCAGCAGCTCGTCAGCAACCTCGCCGAGATCGAGAACTACGCCGCGGTCGAAGGCGGCGTCGACCGCGTGCCGACGACGACGGAACAGACCAGCGATACGGCCGCGGTCACCATCGTGGCTCCCACCATAGACAAGACGATCGTCGCGACCTCCCTGACGGAGACGGGCAGCGCGGCGGACAATCCCGCCTTTCCTGATCTGAACGTCGGGGAGACGATCACCTTCGACGTCACGGTGACGCTGCACGAAGGGCGCATCAGGAACTTCGTGATCGAGGACCAGCTGCCGGTCAGCCCCGGCCGGCTCGACTATGTCAGCGCGAGCCTGGTGTCGATCGGCGGCAACATCGTGGCTGTCGATGCGAATGGCGTGCCCACCGGTCCCCTGGGCGCGCCGGCCATCACGACCGTCGGCAACAGCGTCTTCTTCAGCTTCGCCGACGACATCCTGAACCAGGCCGACAACATCCTCAGCGATGCCGACCGCATCGTCGTGCGCGTGACGGCCATCGCGGCGAACGTGCCGGGCAATGCGCCGGGCACCGACCTGGTGAACACCGCGATCGTCGAGTTCACGGCGAACGGCCAGCAGATCCAGATATCGGACACCGCCACGGCGGAGATGGTCGGGCCGGCCTTCGAGCTGAACAAGATCGCCAATGTCGCGGTCGTCCAGGGCAACGACATCGTCACCTACACCGTGACGCTGTCGCCGCTGCCATCCAACACGGCCGGCCCGGTCTTCGACCTCGTGCTGACCGATCCGCTCCTGCCCGGTTTCCTGGACCTGGTCGCCGGCACCGCGACGCTGGTCACGGCGCCGGCAGGCGGCGCCACCGTCTCCGAAGTGAATGGCGTGATCACCGTCAGCGCGCCGGTCGTCCTGCCGGGCGAGACCATCGTCATCACCTACCAGGCGCGCGTCGAGCCGACGGTCGTGGCCGGCACGACCCTGCCGAATACCGTGACGGCCGACGCCGACAGCCATCCCGGCACCAACCCGCTCGGGGTCGAGCGGAGCTATACGGCCTCGGCGACCGAGACCGTGCGCGTGCCCGGCCCCGGCGTGGCCAAGACCGTGGTCGAGGCGGATACCAGCCTGGCCGAGACGGGGAGCGACCGCTACGACGCATCGCGGCCCGACCTCGCGATCGGCGAGGAGGTGACCTATCGCATCGTGGTCGTCCTGCCGGAGGCCATCACGCAGATCGTCACCTTCGCGGATTACCTTCCGGTCGCCGGCGGCGGCGCAGTGACGGACGGCGTGTTCGAGTTCATCGGCGCCGCCGTGGTGCGGGTTGGCAGCAACATCCAGGGCTTTGTCTCGGGCAACGCCTCGATCCTGGATCGCGACGGCGACGGCATCCTGGACTCGATCGTGCTGCCGGTCGGAACGCTGTTCAACAATCCCGACGGCGTCTTCAACGCGGATGACGAAATCGAGTTCAGCGTGACCGCGCGCGTGCGCGACGCCGCTGCCAACCGCGCCGGCAATGCGCCTGTCAACACCGCGACCGTCACCTTCGACGCCGGCGGCGTCATCACCACGGTCACGGATACGGCGCAGGTCGACATCGTGGAGCCGACGCTGTCGGTGAACAAGCTGGCCAGCGCCAGCACCGGCGATGGCGGCGACCGCGTGCGCTACACGGTCGAGGCGCGCGTGCCAGGCTTCCAGGACGGCCCGGCCTACGACATCGCGCTGGCCGACGTCATTCCGGTCGGGATGGAGATCGACGTCGCCACTCTCGCTTTCGTCGGCACCGCGCCGGTCGGCGCGACGCTGTCCTACGACGCGGCGACGCGAACCATCACCATGGTCGTGCCGGTCCTGACCTACGAGGGCGGGGCGGTCAGCTTCACCTACGATGCGATCGTCGCCAACAGCGTCCGGCCCGACCAGCAGCTAGTCAACACGGCCTCGGCCGTCTTCGACAGCCATCCGGGCGATCCCGGCGATGTGTACCAGCGCGACTACGGGCCGGTGCAGGACAGCGAGACCTTCACGGTGCTGCGCCCGGTTCTCGCGAAGGCCATCTCCGGCACCGACATCGACGCGACGCAATTCCTGCAGCTGACACCCAGCATCGCGGACGTGGCGATCGGCGAGACGGTGACCTACCTCGTCGCCTTCATTGTGCCGGAGGTCACGACCAGCCTCGTCCTCACGGATTTCCTGCCGGCTGTCCTGGGCGCCAATGCGAGCGACGGCGACATGGAATGGATCAGCAGCCGCATCGTCTCGATCGGCGAGAACCTCCGCTTCGTGCCGGTGCCGGGGCTTGGCGGACCGCGCGTCGGCGATGTGGGCACCGTCACGGACAGCAACGGCGACGGGATCCTGGACACCATCGTGTGGGATCTCGGGCTGGTCACCAACCTGGCGGACAACCAAGTGTCCCAGCGCGACGTCATCGTCTTCGAGGTCCAGGGCCGCGTCGTCGATCGGGCGTCCAATGCCGCAGGCGACCAGCTCACCAACGATGCCCGGCTGGACTACACGCGCGCCGACAATTCGACCGGCAGCCTGACCGCCGCGGCGACGGTGGAGATCGTCGCGCCGGAGCTGCTCATCGACAAGGCTGCGGACATCACGAGCGGCGATGCGGGCGATATCGTCACCTACACCATCACGATCAGCCACGACGCCATCGCCTCCACCGCCAACGCCTATGAGCTTGTCCTGACGGATACGCTCGCGCCCGGCCTGCAGCTGATCGCTGGCAGCGTGACCGCGTCGCTGACCAATTCTGCCGGCACGGCCATCGTGCGGGTCGGCAATACTGCCGGCGACACGCGGGTCGAGGTCGCGCTGGACCAGTTGACTGAACGCGCCATCGGACCCGATGGCGTGCTGACCATCACCTACCAGGCGCGTCTCACGGATGCGGTGCGGCATGCCGATGCCCTGACCAATACCGCCGACCTGGTCTGGCAGAGCGCGCCCGCCGGCTTCACCGAAGCGCGGGCCGATGCCGGCAGCGACACTGCCACCATCTCCGCGGTGCTGACGCCGGCATTCGACAAGGCGGTCGCCGAGACCTCGCTGCCCGAGACGGCCTCCGGCTTCTTCGACCCGGCCCTGCCGGACCTCGCCATCGGCGAGACGGTAACCTACGAGCTCCGCGTCACCCTGGGCGAGGGCACCCAGCAGGTGGTGGTGCAGGATACGCTGCCCGCTGGCCTCGTTTTCGTCTCGGGCACCGTCGTCTCTATCGGTGCCGGCATCAGCAACGCCGCGCTCGCGGTCGGCGCGGCGCCGAGCGTGGCGGGCGGCATCGTGACCTTCGACTTCGGCAATGCCGTGGTGAACACCGGCGACAACCAGCGCGACGCCGGCGATGTGATCGTCCTGCGTGTCACCGCGCGCGTCGCCACCCTGGTCAACAGCGCCGGCGATATCCTGACCAACGATGCCAGCCTGAGCACCGACAGCGGCACGCTGAACGATGACGTGTCCGTCGAGGTGGTGGCGCCGGACGTCACCATCGCCAAGACGGCGTCGATCGCGAGCGGCGATGCGGGCGACCTCGTGACCTTCACAGTCGTGGTCGAGCAGGTGGCGGGGGCTTCCGCCCCGCTCTACGACCTCAGCGTCGAGGACATCCTGCCCGCGGGCTACGTGCTGGTCGCGGGCAGCGCGACGGCCACGCGCGGCACCGTCACGGAACTCTCCGGCACCACGGTGCGCGTGACACTGGACGGCGCGGCGCTGCTGCCGACCGACGATCCGGCGACCACGGGCGTCGATGAATCCCGCATCACCATCACCTACAGCGCGCGGCTCGCCGACGGGGTGCAGCCGGGACAGGTCGTGACCAATACCGTCGGCTTCACCGGGGCCTCGGCGCCAGGTGGCGGCGTCACGGTGCAGACCTATGGCGGCCAGGACAGTGCGCAGGTCTCCGTCGCGATGCCCGTCGCGCTCGACAAGCAGATCGTCGCGACGTCGCTGGCGGAAAGCGGCACCGACCAGCTCGATCCGGCGCTGACGGACCTCGCGGTCGGGGAAACGCTCATCTACCACCTGACCGCCACGTTGTCGGAAGGCACGCAGACGCTCGTCATCGCCGACACGCTGCCGGCGGAGCTGGAGGTGCTGACCGCCACGGTGTTCGGCATCGGCGGCGGCGTGTCTGCCGGCCCACCCGTCATCTCCATCAGCGGCCAGGCCGTGACGTTCGATTTCGGCACGGTGGTCAACACCGGCAACAACGACCTGGCGGACGGCACGGTCACGGTGGAGATCGTCGCGCGCGTTCGCGACGTGCCCGGCAATGTCGCCGGCACCACGCTGACCAATGCGGGCGCCGTCACCATCGCCTCGCCGGACGACCCGCTGGCCCCGGGCGGCACGCAGCAGGCCACCGACAGCACCACGGCGGAGGTCGTCGAACCCGAACTGGTCATCGACAAGACCGCCCCACCCGGATTCGTGGTGGCGGGCGAGACGATTCTCTACACCGTCACCCTCGCGCACCAGCCCGGCTCTACCGCCGCGGCCTACGACATCGTGCTGGAGGACCTGCTCTCCGACCCCTATCTCGACCTCGTCGCCGGCAGCGTGACCACCAGCGCAGGCACGGTCGTCATCGGCAACGGGCCAGGCGATGCCGTGGTGCGCATCGAGGTGCCGGTGCTAGCGCTGGGCCAGGTGCTGACCGTGACCTTCACCGCGCGCGTCGCAGCCGACGCGCCGGGCGGTGTCACGATCAGCAACACCGTCACCGACACTTTCGACAGCAGCGGCGGCACCGGCGGCCGCCCCGATGCCGGCACCGACAGCACGCAGACGCCCGGCGCGCCCGCGCTGGTGAAGGAGATCGTCGCCACCTCGAACCCGGATACCGGCTCGGGCGCCTTCGACCCGACCCTGCCCGATGTCGAGATCGGCGAGACACTGACCTACCGCCTGACCGTCACCCTGCCGCAAGGCACGACCGAGAACCTCGTTCTCTCCGACCTGCTGCCGCCGGCGCTGCAGCCCTTGGCCGCGCGCGTCGTCGCGGTCGGCAGCGGGCTGACCGCCGCCACGCCGGGCATCACCATCGCGGGGCAGGCGGTCACGCTGGTCTTCGGGACGGTGGTCAACGGCTCGGATGCCGCGATCGGTGCGGAGGACCGCATCATCATCGAGATCGACGCGCTGGTGCTGGACGATGCGGGCATCTCGGCGGGCGACCGGCTGGTCAATGATGCGGCCGCGACCTTTACCATCGGCGGCCGCGACGGCACGCTGGAGGTTGAGGCGCCTGCCGAGCTGGTCGAGCCGGTGCTCGACATCGCCAAGCAGGTCGATGCGACCGCCGGCGACGCCGGCGACCTCTTCGCCTACACCGTCACCATCGGCCATGCCGCGAATTCCACCGCCGCGGCCTACGACGTGGTGGTCATCGACACGCTCGATGCGCGCTTCATCCCGGTGGATGTCACCTCAACCTTCGGCACGGCGACCATCACGGGCAACGAGATCCGCCTGGAGGTTCCGCGCTTCCTCGCCACGGACGCCCCGATCACCCTGACCTACCGCGTGCGCTTCGCCGACACGGTCGAGCAGGGCCAGGTCATCGGCAACACCGCCAGTCTCGGCTGGGACAGCAACCCGGGCACAGGCGGCCGGCCGGATGCGGACCAGGCATCGGCCCAGGACCTGACGGTCGTGTTCAACCCCACGCTCACGAAGGAGATTGTCGCGACCTCGTTGCCGGAGACCGGCAGTGACCGCTTCGATCCCACCTTGCCGGATCTCGAGGTTGGTGAAGTCGTCACCTACGACCTGGTCGTCACGCTCTCCGAGGGCACACAGAATCTTGTCATCACGGACCGCGTGCCGAGCGGCCTGCTCTCCGCACCGTTTGCGGCCTTCGTCGTCTCGACCGGTGCGGGGATCAGCGCGGCGCCCGGCGGCACGCTGACGCCATCCGCGGTCTTCGCGGGCAATCCGATCATTGGCCAAACGATCACCTTCGACTTCGGCACCATCGTCAACACCGGCGACAACGTCACTGATGCCGGTGACCAGATCGTGATCCGCATCTCGGCGATCGTGCTCGACCTGCCCTTCAACGTGAACGGGCGCCAGGTCGTCAATACCGCGCAGGCCGTCGATTCCTCGCCCAGCAATCCGGGCGCACCCGGTGGCACCATCATCCTCGATGCGAGCGCGGCGGCAGAGATCGTCGTGCCGCGGTTCCTGCTCGACAAGACCGTGGACAATGTGACCGGCGATGCGGGCGACGTCTTCACCTACACGCTGACGGTCGCCCCCGCTGCCGGCACCGACGCGCCGGCCTACGACCTGTTGATCGAGGACGCTCTCTCGCCCTTCCTCGTCGTGGTGCCCGGCAGCCTGACGAGCTCCGCCGGCACGGCAAGCATCCTGGGCAACATGATCCGCGTCGAGGTCCCGGTGATGCTGCCCGACGCGGCGCCCATCATCATCACCTACCGGGCCGTCTTCGCGGACGCGATCGAGCCCGGGCAGATCGTGCCGAACACCGCGACGCTGGACTACGCCTCGGCACCGAACCTCGCTGCGCGTAATCTGGCGGACGATGCACAGGCCTCGGTGCGGGCGGAATTCGTCCTCGGACTGACGAAGGACATCGTCGCAACATCCCTGCCGGAAACGGGCACGTCCTTTTTCGCCCCGGCACTTCTGGACGTCACCGCCGGCGAGACGGTCACCTTTCACCTGACCGCGACGCTATCGGAGGGCACGCAACGCCTGGTCATCACCGATACGCTGCCGCCGGGCCTGATCGCGGAAGCGGCCCGCGTCGTCAGCCTCGGCGCCGGCATCGCCGCGGCCGCCCCGACCATCACCATCCAGGACGGCCGCGTCGTGTTCGACTTCGGCACCATCGTGAACACCGGCGACAACATCGCCGGCGACCAGGTGGTGCTGGAGATCGTCGCACGCCTGAATCCTGAACCGCCTGCCGGCACGGTGCTCACGAACAGCGCCAGCGCCCAGGTGTCGGCGCCGACCGACCCATCCGCACCCGGCGGCACGCTGACCGCGGCGGCCGCCGCGAGCGCGGAGGCCGTCGCCGCCGTGCTCGTCGTCGACAAGCAGGTCGCGCCGGCCACGGTCGGCCTCGGCGAGCCGATCACCTACACCGTCACGCTCTCCCACGCCGCGAATTCGACGGCGCCGGCCTACGAGGTGGTGCTGCAGGACCCGCTGTCCGACGCCTCGCTGCAGCTCATCGCCGGCAGCGTCACCACCAGTTTCGGCACGGTGGAAATCGGCAACGGGGCGGGCGATGCGACGGTGCGGATCGCCGTGCCCGTGCTGCTGCCGGGCCAGGTTCTCGTCGTCACCTTCCAGGCGCGGGCCATCGGCATCCCGATCCCCGACGGCATCGCGCCGAACACCGCAAGCTTCGCCAGCACCTCTGCGCCCGGCGCGGTGCCGCCGGGCTTCCTGCGCCCCGATGGCGGGCAGGATTCCGCGCAGGTGCAGATCGTCTCCGGCACGCCGCCGCCCGATGGCGGCGCCCTGCTGGCCGAGTATGACGAGGTCTTCCGGCGCATCGCCCGCAACGGCATCCCGGCACCGACCGTCTTGAGCGGAACCGCGCAGCCCGGTGCCGCCGTGACGCTCGGCCTGATCAACGCCTTCGGTGAGCAGATCACGATCGTCGGCGTCATGGCCGATGCCGGCGGAAACTGGATCGCCAACCCGATCGCGAGCGGCCCCGGCCCGCGGCCGGAGGGCCAGCAGGACACCGCGCTCGCCACGCTGGCGGGGCGCCAGGCCGCACCCGACGCGGCGCCGGCGCTGCCACGGGCCGAGACACCGGCACGCGTCACGGCCAATACCGCGCCCTTCACCGTGGTTGCCGGCGAGGCGCCCGCTGCCTTCGATACGCGGGTGGGCATGGAGCGCCTGCATCTCACCTTCGGCGGCACCGTGCAGTCCGGGGGTGTGTTCGTCGGCGCGCCGAGCAGCCAGGGCGTGGTCGCGGCCGCGGCGCTCGCGTCAACGCAGGTCTTGCCGCCGACCGCGCCGGCGAGCCTCGCATGGAACCGTTTCGCGCTGGATTTCGCCGCGGCCACCGCGGTGGCGAGCGTGGTCGGGCGCTAGCAATGGAGCCGCAAGAATTGTGGAACGAGGATCGCGCATGCATCACCGCATCCTAGGCACGGCGGTCCTGGCGATATGGGCCGGCCCCGCGCTTGCGCAGGGCTGGTTCAACGATCGCACCAACAACGCGATCATGAATGTCGACCAGATCACCGCCCGCTTCCGCGACCAGATCAGCGCCGAGATGGCCCGCATCAACCGACGCCCGGCGCCGATGGCGACGCCGACGCGGGCCGAACTCCAGGCGATGCGCAACACGGATCGGTGGTGGGTGCAACGCGTCGCCGCGCCCGCGGGCCAGCAGTCCGGCCGGCCGCTGCGGCTCAGCCTGGCCTACCTCTATGACAGCGCCATCATCAACTCGGCGCAGATCCGCGTCTTCGGCGACCTGCCCGCCATCCGCGAGACGCTGGAAGCCGAGGTCAATGGCCGCTACGTGCCGCGCGCCTATGGCGAGGGCCGCGCCGAGACGATCAACGACCCGACGCGCAACCCCGCCAATACGCGCGGATCGGACCGCCTGATCCAGCGCGAACAGGCGGCGGAACTCGGCATCCGCCAGCGCACCATCACGGGCGGCGAGATCACCATCGGGCAGCGATTCTGGAACGTCTCGACAAACTCGACCGACTTCGCGCCCACCAACCAAAGCCGCGCGCGCACCTTCATCTCGGTCGTGCAGCCGCTGTTGAGGGACTCCGGCGTCGCCTACACGCGCAGCCTGCACGAGGTCGCGCGCATCGACGCGCGCGTCGCGGAGGCGGAGTTCCGCCGCCAGACGGAAAGCCACCTGCTCGACACCGCCCGCGCCTATTGGGGCCTGTATCTCGCGCGCGCCGTGCATCTACAGCGTCAGCGCGCCGTGGCCACGATCCGCACGCTGGTCGGCCAGATCGAGGGCCGGGCGGAACTCGGCGCCGATCCGCTGCTGGCGAGCCGCTCGCGCTCCGCCCTTGCATTGCGGGAGGCCGACCTGCTGCGCAGCGAAGCGGCGATCCGCAATGCCGAGGCGCGCATCCGCGGCCTGGTGAACGACCCGCGCTTCGAAGGCGCGGATGTCGGCATGATGCTGCCGGTCGACGCCACCCTCGCCACCTATGAGCCCATCCCGTTGCAGACCGTGCTCGAACGCGCCGTCGCGCTGCGGCCGGAAGTGCAGCAGGTGTTCCTCCAGCACCGCGCCGCGGTGCTGCGCGAGGGCCAGGGGCAGATCGAGGCGCTACCGCGCTTCGACGTCATCCTCGAAGGCAATTACGGCGGCCGCGCGCCCGGCACCGGGGAATGGGGATCGGCCTGGCAGGACACCCGGCGCAATACCGACCAGCCAGGCGGCCTGTTCGGGCTGCGCATCGAGATTCCGCTCGGCGGCGACGACCTGCGCGCGCGCGCCGATCGCCGGCGGCTCGAGACGCGGCAGATCGAGAACCAGGGCCGCGCGACCATCGCGACCATCATCGCCGAGGCCGAGGTCACGCTGAACGAATACAACGTCGCCTATCGCGAGATGGCCGCCCGGGCCGGTGCCGTGCGCGCCGCCGGTCGCGACCTCAATGTCGAGACCGAACGCTGGCAGCAGGGCGTCGCGGGGTCCGGCGAGGGGGCCGCCAATGCGCTCGAACGCCTGCTCTCCGCGCAGGAGCGCCTGACCGACGCCGAGGAACGCTTCGCGGCGGCCGAGGTGACCTTCACCATCGGCTTCCTCGCCCTCCAGCGTGTGCAGGGCACCTTCACCTCGATGCAGAACCTGGAGATGCGACGCATCGAGGACGCCGCGCGCGGCCCATCCTTCGTCTACCGGCGCAACACCAATCCCGCCACGCCCACACCCACCTCCGGCACGGGAGCCGTGCGATGACCCCAAGACTTCTCCTCCTCGCCGCCATGCTGCTGCCCGCCGCCTGCGCGACAGGCACCGTGCGGATGTCAGGGGCCGAGACGCGCGGCCTGACGGACAGCCCGCGCACCGTGCCGGCCGCCGCCACGCCGGTGCAGGGCGGTACGCAACTCGAATTGGTTGCTGCCGACGGCACCGTGCTGACCGGCCTGCTGGCGACCGAGCAGCAGCCGATCGTGGTGCCGATCGCGGCCACCGGGGAACCGCTGGTCGGCGGCGGGACCGACCTGGTGGGCAATATCGCGAATAACGGCGGCACGCAGGTCATGTCCTGCCGCTTCCGGCTGCTGAACCCCCCCCGCGGCATGGATGGCGGCGGCACCGGTCGCTGCGATGGCGCCGGCCGGCGCGTGGATTTCGTGTTCTGACCGCGCCGCGCCCCGGCGCGGACCCGACGGAGGCGCTGCTCGCGGCGCGGCCACGCCTTGCCCCGGGCATCGCGGCGCGGCGGATCGACAGCGGCGGGCAGCCGCTCTGGGTGTTCCACAACCCGGCGACGGGGCGGTATTTCCAGGCCTCGCCGATGCTCTACCTGCTCGCGGCCTCGCTGGACGGGCAGGTCACGCTCGGCGATGCGCTCGCGTCGCGCGCTGCCGCCGATCGCGCCGGCCTGCTGCACGGTATTGCCGGCATGCTGGCCGCGGGGCTGCTGCTGGCGCCGGGCGCGAAGCCGCCGCAGCGCAAGGCCAATGCGGCGCTCGCCGCGATCGGCGGCGTGGCCTTCACGCGGCGGCGGCTGGGGGACATGGGCGCCATCATGCCGCTGATGCGGCCGCTGCTGGGGTGGCTCTACAGCCGCGCCGGGGCGCTTGTGCTGGCGCTCCTGCTCGGCGCGGCCGCCTTCGCCTGGGCGGGGCGCGGGGCGGAGCTGCGCGCGCAGGCGGCGCGCTTCGCCGACCTCGACCTCGCCGACCTCGCGCTCGGCTACGTGATCTTCTTCGCCGTGAAGCTGCTGCACGAGGCCGGCCACGCACTTGCCGCCGACCGCATGGCGGCGGCCGAGGGGCTGTCGGTCGGCGGCCATCCCTGGGGCATGTCCTTCATGTTCCTGCTGCCGGCGCCCTATGTGGACGCCTCCTCCGCCTGGTTCCTGCAAAGCCCGGCACGACGCGCCGCGGTCGGGCTGGCAGGCGTCGCGACGGACCTGCTGGTCGCGGCGCTGGCGGCGCTGGCCTGGGCGGAGCTCGGCCCCGGCGCGCTGCGCGACCGGCTGTTCGACGTGGTGGTGATCTGCGGCGTGTCGTCGCTGCTGTTCAACCTCAATCCGCTGGTCAAGCTGGACGGCTATTACGTCCTTTCGGACCTGCTGGGCGTGCCGAACCTGCTGGCGCGCGCGCAGGCGTCGCTGGGGCGGCTGGTGCTCGGGCCGTTCGGCCTCGCGGACATGCCGGCGCGCGCGGACGTGGCGCTGGGCGCCTATGCGCTCGCCTCCTGGCTCTATCGCTGGACAATCTATCTCTCGATCTTCTGGCTGGCGGGCGGCGTGCATTGGCTGCTGGCAGGCGGCGTGGCGAGCGTCGTCGCAATCCTGTTCCTCGGGCTGCCCCTGCTGCGGCTGGTGCGGTCCGCCCCGCCCGCCTTCGGCCGCTCACCGGCGCGCGCGAGCGTCTTCGCCGCGCTGGTCACGGCCGTTGTCGCAGCCATCGCGCTGTTGCCGCTACCGAACCATGTCGTCGTCGAAGGCGTTGCAGTGCGGCCGGGCTTGTCCTTCGTCTTTGCCCGCACCGATGGCCGGCTGCTCGATATGGCGCCGGCCGGGCCGGCCGGGGGCGGCATCGTTCTGCGGCTCGACAATCCCGAGACCGACCGCCTGCTCGCGCAGCTGCGCGCCGAGGCGGATTCCCTGGCTATCGAGGCGCGTCGCGCCCGCGCCGCCGGCGCCGAGCGCGTCGATGCCGCACTCGAACGCCAGCGCGCCGTCGCCAGCCAGATCGCCGCCCTGGAGGCCGAGCGTGCCCAGTGGCAGGTGAAGGCACAGGCGGGCGAACGATGGGAACCCTTGCGGGCCGAGGGACTGGCCGGTGCCTGGCTGCGGCGAGACGATGCCAGGCCGCTCGGTGCCCTGCTCAGCGACGCGCCGGCGGAGATCCGGCTCGTGCTCGACCAGTCCGACGGCCCCGCGGTGCTCGCGGCCCTGGCCGCTGCGCCGGATGCCGCCATTCCGCTGCGACTGCGCGGCGGCACCGTCGCGACGGCGGCCGGCCGTCCGGTCTGGCCGGCTGCCGAGGCGCGCGACAGCTTGCCGTCTCCGGCGCTGGCGACGACCGCCGGCGGAAGCATTCCGGCGCGCATCGACGCCCAGGGCGCGGCCCGGCCGATCGAACGGGTCTTCGAGCTGCGCCTGCGGACCGACCAGGCGGCGGCGCCGGACTGGCCGCATGGCGCAAGGGTCGAGGCGCGGATCGCCCTGCCACCGGCATCGCTGCTCGACCAGGCCTGGCGGCGGCTGCGCCAGGCACTGCAGCGCCGGCTTGCGGTATAGGATGCGCTGATGCTCGCGCGCGGCCGCCGATCGACCTTCGTCCTGCCATTCGCCCTAGTCCCGATGACGGGACGGGCCGAGGAGGCGAACCTCGTCCGCGGACCCATCCGGCCGCAGCGCTACGCGACGCTCGGTCCGCAGAGCGACGGCGTGGTCCGGGAGGTGCTCGTCACCGAGGGCCAGGCGGTACGCAGCGGCGATGTCCTGCTCAGGCTGGATGACGAGGTCCAGGCCGCGCGCATCGGGCTGGCGCGCGCGGCGGCGGAGGCCGAGGGCGAGTTGCGGCAGGCCCAGATCCAGTTCGAGGAAGCGCAGGTCGTGCTCGGCCGGACCCAGCAGGCAGCCACGCGCGGGGTCGCGACGGAATGGGAGGTACGCCAGGCGCGCGCGCGCCTCGACCTGGCGCGCGCTGCGACCGAAGGCGCGCAGGAACGACGGCGCATCGAGCGCCAGCGGCTCGAGCTGGAACTGGCGCAGCAGGCGCAACTGGTCATCCGCGCCCCCTTCGATGGCATCGTGACCCGCATCGACACCGTCCCGGGCGCGACGCTGACGCGGGCGGACCGGCCGATGGCGGTGGCCGATCTCGGCCTGCTGGAGGCGGTGCTGTATGTGCCGGCGCAGTCCTGGAGCGCGCTGCGGCTCGGCCAGGACTATCCGCTGCTGCTGTCGGAACCGGTCGGGCGCCGCGTGGCCGCAAGGCTGCGCCACATGGACCCCGTCATGGACGCGGCATCCGGCCGCTTCCGCGCGGTCTTCACCATCGAGAACCCGGACGGCGCGATCCCCGCCGGCCTGGAGGCCGCCCTGGACCTGCAGGGGCTCGCGCCATGAATGCGCCCGCGCAGCGGCAGACGGACCCGCTGAGCGAACGCCTGGGCCGGCTGCGGACGGCCCGGCGCGACCCTGGCTGGGCGCAGGAGCTGCTCGAACTCGGACGCGAGCTGACCATGGCCGAGGCCGGCGTCGTGCTGGCCCGTGCGCCCGCCGGCTGGGAGGCCATCGCGCCGCGCACGGGCGACGATCCGCCCGAGGCCTGGAGCAGCCTTGCCGGCGAGGCAGCCGACGGGCGCGGCATCGCGGCCGGCCGGGCAGGGCCGGACGGGCGGTGGGTCTTCGCCGTCGCCATCGGCGCGGCGGACCAGGCCGCCCGGCCTGCCGTCCTGGTGCTCCAGGTCGCCGCGAGCATCGCCATGGACCTGGTGCTGACGCGGGAGCGGATGGCCTTCCTCGGCGCCCTCGCCGAGGCCGCCGGCGCGGAGGCCGCGGCGCAGGCGCGCGCGCCGCTCACGCTGGCGGCGGCGGTGGCCGAGGCGATGCTCAAGCCGGCCGACCGGCAGGAGGGGTTGCACCAGGCCGCCGCGCTGCTGCACGCGGCCGGCCTGCCGGGTGCCGAACGTGTCGCTATCGTGCTGCCGCGGGCCGGCACCCTCGCGCTGTCCGACCAGGCGCAGCACGATGCCGGCGCGGAATTGCCGCGCCGCCTCATGGCCCTGGCGCAGGAGGCGACCGACCGGGGCGCGCCGCGCCGTGCCATGCCGGGCGAGGCGCCGACGCCGGCCGAACGGTCCTTCGCGGAGCGCTTCGGGCCGCGGCCGCTGATCATCGTGCCCGCGCCGGACGGGCGCGCGGTGGTGATCGTGATCCTTCCGCCGGGATCGCCCGTGGCCGATGGCGCCGAGGAGCGCTTGGTGCCGGCGGCTACCCTGCTTGGCGCCATTGCGGATGGGCAGCGCCGCCGGCCGGGCGTTCGCCGCCGCTGGATCGTTGCGGGAGCTGTCGCGGCCGCCTTGCTCGTGCTCGCGCTGCTGCCACGGGCCGCGGTGGTGGAGGCGCCCATCGTGCTGCGGCCCGATCACGCGCAGATGGTGACGGCGCCTTTCGACGGGATCCTGGAGGCATCGGAGGTACAGCCGGGCGACACGGTGCGGCGCGACGAGACGCCGCTCGCGCGGCTGGCCACGCGCGAGGTGCAGCTCGAGCTCGCCGCCGCGCGTGCGCGGGTGGCGAACGACCTGCGCGACGCCGCGGTGGCGCGCGCCGCCGGGCAGCCGGCGCAGGAACAGATCTCCCTGCTCTCGGCCCGCCGGGCCGAGGCCCAGCTGGCCTTGCTCGAGCATCGGCTGCGGTTGGCGGATATCCGCGCGCCGGCGGATGGCGTCGTCACCGCCGGCGACCTGCGGCGAAGCATCGGCCAGCCGCTGACGCGCGGGCAGGTGCTGTTCGAGATCGCGCTGCCGGGCCCGCTGCGCGCCGAAGTGCTGGTCCTCGACGAGGACAGCACGCGCATCCGCGAAGGACAGCCGGTGCGCTTCGCCGTCGCGGCGGAACCGGGCCGCGTGCGCGAAGCCGTCGTCGAGCGCATCCGGCCGATGGCCGAGGTGGTGGACGGCCGCAACGTGTTCCGCGTCGTTGCACGCCTGACCGATGCGGAGGTCGGCGACCTGCGCCCCGGCATGGAGGGCTGGGCGCGGATCGAGACGCATCGCACCAGCTGGTTGGCTGCGGTGCTGCACGACCCCGTGCGGTGGGTGCGACGGAGATTCTGGTTCTGACGGTCTGACAGGACCTCGCGTCTTGCCGAAGGCGGTCCGCTGGCGGTCCTTTCGGCAGGCGCGGCTTCCCCCGATCGGTATCGGGGAGTGCCGGTGCGTCGAACCCAGCGGGCGGAATGGTGCCAATGGGCTACGGCTGGGACGGATTCGCATCTCGTCGTCGCGCGGCGTCGTGGCCGGCGATCCGCCCGCGCAAGGCGGCTGGCGCGGAGGCCGTTGATCTGCCTTGGCTTTTGGCAGGAAGCGCCAGCCGCCATTTCGGCGCATGGCGCGAATTGCCGTGCTGGATCAGGCACATACGACCGGCCGCCAGCCATGCTTTTATCTGGCAGTCGTCATCGGGGGTGCCGTCCTGATCCTGGCCACGATCGGTCCCGGCCTTCGCCATCATTGCACCAGACTGCGCCGGGACACGAAGGCCTTCGCCATGCCGCGACGATCGGGGCCGGTGGTCCTTGCAGTCGTTCGTGCTCTGCCGCGCGTGCCTGGCGGACACGCATGTCCGCGTCGGAATCGCGGGGCCAAGCAACCGATCAGACGCGTTCGCGCGCTTCGCGGGGCCTTGTTGCCCGCAGGATACTTACGCTCGGCATCCACCTTGATCCACCTGGCCTCGCCTGCCGCGTGGCGGAACCCGTGCTGTCCTTCTGCCGTCAGCGTGCCGTTCGAACCGTGATCGTGCTTTACTCCACCAACACCTATGCCGCATGCGCGACCGCCGCCGACGTGCCGATCCTCCGCTCCCCGTCCCGGTCAGTAGCCGAGACGCGGAACGTCGGTGCGGCGATCCAGATGCGGTGCATAACGAGCGCGAGCTTGCGCGCGACGGCCACCACGGCACGCTTGTGACCGCGCTTGGCGGCCAGCTGCGTACCCCATGCCTTGAGCGCAGTCCGCTGCTTCGAGGGCGCCATAATCGCGCTCGCCGTCGCTTTGAGCGGGATGCGCACCTCGCCATCACTGTGACGCGAGATGTGCCTGTCGACGTCCACCGAGGTGCCCCACTGCAGGTCGAGGATCTCGAACCGCTTGGCCGCGAAGGCGAACTGCAGGCGGATCGCGAGCGTGAGGAACGAATGCTGGAGGCCCTCCGTGTCGGCTCGGTCGAGATACGCGAACAGTATCCGCAACTCGTCATCGGTGGTGAGGCCTGTGCGCCCCTTCTGTGGATGCTTCGGGATGTGCCGCGTTGGGTTGGTTCCATCGGGTCGGTATCCTCAAGCCTCGGCCATGCCGAACATCCTGCGCAGGCAGGCGAGCGTGTGGTTCGCGGCGGTGGGCGTGCGCTCCATGCCGGCGATCAGGCGCGCGACGTCACTGCGTGTGACGTCCGGCACCTTGAGGTGACCGAGCTTCGGGATGATGTGGGCGTTGATGTTGACGCGGTTGCCGCGGACCGTGCTCGGCTTGTTGCGCGGCAGGGGGTAGTCGCTGATGAAGCGCTGGCAGAGCTCCTTCACCGTCGGCGCGGCGCGCGCCACTGCGCGGTCGGCGCTGGGGTTGCTGCCGCGACGGACATCGGCGAGCCAGTCTTGGGCGATGCCGCGGGCTTGCTCTACGGTCAGTTCGCCGTAACGGCCGATCGCGGGCTTTCGGCGCTGGCCGTTCGCGGCGGTGTAGGCCAGCATGAAGATCCGGCGTCCTGCCGGCGTGACCTTCAGCAGGAACCCCCGCGTGACGGTGTCACGGATCTCGTAGTCCTTGGCGTCGGGCCTAGCGCCATCGGCGACGGTCTTGGTGAGCTTGATCTTGGGCATCGGACCTCCTTCGGAGGGCACGATCCCGGGTGCGGCATCGGTGCAGCGGGAGATCGAGCCCTGGCGTATGGCCGGCGGTCCGACTTTCGCTTCACGGCCCGAAAAGCCCAGTGTTTTCAGGGCATAGTAGGGCAGAGGCAGGCAACCGGTTTTGTTCGGCATAGGCCACCTGCGGCGACTCAAAATCCGTTTCTGGCAACAGAGTGTCGGTTTGACCCCGACCGGCCGCACCACCGACCGGTCCGAGCACGTCCTGCCCTACCGCGGCGGAGATGCGTCGAGAACCTCTGCCGGATCGACCTCGCGCATCGCGAACCGCATCGTCGCGACGGGCGCGGCGAGGCCGATCCAATGCGCGCCATGGCGCGTGGTGTGCAGCGACCAGCCGTCGGGCTGCCCGCAGGGCGCGGGCAGGGATGCGATGCGCGGCGGGTCGCCGGCCAGCACGACCTGCCGGATCGGCAAGGCCAGCCCGAGGCCCGCGGCCTTCGCCACCGCCTCCTTCGCGACCCACAGCCGCAGCAGCCGCTGCCGGCGGTCGGCGGCGGAATCGAGTTCGATGATCTCGGGTGCGGCGAGGGCAAGCGCCCGCAAGGCCGCCTCGTTCGGGTCGCGCGCCACCGCTTCGGCATCGACCCCCACCGCATGGTCCTGTGCGACCGCGACGGCAACGAGCCCATCCGTGTGCGTCAGGCTGAAGCGCAGCGACCCGTCGCGCGGATCGAGCCATGGCTTGCCCTGCGCATCGGCGGCGATCCGCGCATCCCAGCGCACGCCCTGCGCCGCCAGGGCGAAGCGCAGCAGCGCGTGCGCCATCACGAAGGCGCGACGGTCCCGCGCGAAGACGAAGCGGGCGGCACGCGCGCGTTCCTGTCCATCCAGCCGCGGCAGCAGCGCATCGGCCAGCACGTCGTGCTCCGCACCGACGCGGCAGGCCAGCAGGGCGATCATGCGGGCCGCAGCACCCTGTCCTCCATGACGCGGCGCCGGTCGCAGGCGTCGGAACCGTCGTCGTCATGCGTGACAGCGAGAACGGTCAGCCCGTCCGCCGTCATCGCCGGCAGCATCTCGCTGTGGAACCGGCGGCGGATGTCGGGGTCATGGTCGGCGGCGAATTCGTCCGGCACCACCACCCGCCGGCGTTCCGGCACGGCGCCGATCAGCGCCAGGCGCTCACGCTCCCTGACCGACAGATCGACCGTCGAGAACGCCCCGTCGCGCCGCTGGACCTTCGCATCGAGGCCGCGTTCGCGCAGCAGCCGCCGCGCCCGCGGCGCCTCGCTGGCCGGCGCGCCCCACGATTGCCGCGCCAGGTGGACATCCGAACACACCCACGCCATGAGCCGTCGCAGCGCTACGGCGAACCAGCCGGTGGGGTGTCGTCGAAGCGGCTTTCGCACCGGCGGCCTGGTCCTTCTTGCGGAATCCTGCGTGGATCGTTCGGCGAGGATAGGACAACCGCGCCGGCGCGACGATCACGGCGCTGGACAGGCGCGCGTGATCGCGACGCGGTGCGGATGCTCCAGGCGCAACGCAGGTGCCATCCACGCTGCGCACCGTGTGCCCGGCGTCACCGTGCCGCGCGCGATGCCGGCGGCAGCCCTCAGGCGAAGGCGCGCGGGACGATGCCGCGATCGCGCGCCTCGCGCGACAGCTCCTCGCGGAAATCCGGGTGCGCCAGGCCGATCAGCGCCTTCGCGCGTTCCGCCACCGACTTTCCCTTGAGATTCGCGATGCCGTATTCGGTCACGACGTACATCATGTCAGACCGCGGCGTGGTGACGATGTTGCCTTGTGTCAGCGCCGGCACGATGCGGCTTTTCCGCACGCCCCTGCGTTCATAGGTCGAGGCCAGGCAGATGAACGACTTGCCGCCCTTCGACGCATAGGCGCCGCGGACGAACTGCAACTGCCCGCCGGTGCCCGAGATATGGCGATGCCCGTCCGATTCCGACGCCGCCTGCCCCTGCAGGTCCATCTGCGTCGTGTTGTTGATCGCCACCACGCGGTCGTTGGCGGCGATGATGTCGGGCATGTTGGTGGCATCGACCACGCGGCACATGAAATCCGCGTTGTTGTGCAGCGTGGCATAGGTGGACTGGCTGCCGAGCGCGAAGCTGTAGGTCACCAGGCCGCGGTCGGTCGACTTGCGCGCGCCGCTGACGCGCCCGGCGCGGTACAGTTCGACCAGGCCGTCATTTAGCATCTCGGTGTGGATGCCGAGGTCCTTCACGCCGCTGTGCAGCAGCAGCGTGGTGACCGCATTGGGCATCCCGCCGATGCCGACCTGCAGGCAGGCGCCATCCTCGATCTCGTTCGCGATCAGGCGCGCCACGGCGCGGTCCACCTCGCTCGCCTCGGCATTGGGCAGTTCGGGCATGGGGGCGTCCTCGCCCTCGATGACGAAGTCCACATGGCTGCGATGCACGCGCACCTCGGGGCCGACCACGCAGGGCATCTGCGGCGCGGTCTCGATCACCAGGGTGCGGGCACGTTCGATCACCGCCGGGTGCCACAGGCAGAGCGGGCCGAGGTTGAAGAACCCGTCGGCATCCATCGGCGCCGCCTTCATCACCGCGATGTCCACGCGGTCGATGAAGCGGCGGTAGTAGTCCGGGATCTCGCCGAGGTTGCAGGGGATGTAGCCGACCCGCCCGGCATCGTGCTGCCTGCGATCATAGCCGGAGAAATGCCAGTTGAAGACGCGGAAGGCGCGCCCGTCCGGGTCGGCTTCGAGCACGGCGCGCGGGCGCATCGACAGGCAGTTGCGAATGCTGACGTCCTGCAATTCGCCGGCGCGGGCGGCGAGGGCGCGGTCGAACAGGTCGGGCTGGTTGAAGCCGGTGGCGTAGTCCAGCCAATCGCCCGGGCGCACCAGCGCGGCGGCCTGGTCCGGCGTGAGGTGGCGGGGCGTCTTGGCCCCCGTGGTGCTCTGCATGCGGCGCTCCCTGGCCCTTCGCGCGGGCGTGCGGCGCGCGGGGCCGGCCCTTGTGCCACAGAATTCCGCCGCCTGGGCGAGCCGCGCTCCGTTGGCTTACAGACCGCCTACGGAACGAACATGCGGCGCCGGTCATCGCCGTTACCTTGCGCTGCAATACTCCGCCGGGTTAGGGCTTGCGGATGGAAGGCCCCGCCTCCGACGACCACCGGCCGATGCCGGAAATTTCCCTGGCCGATCTGATCGCCGCCGTGCGGGCGCTCAAGCGCGCCTCCGTGCTGGTGGTGGGCGACGCCATGCTCGACCGCTACGTCTATGGCGTGGTGCGCCGCATCAGCCCCGAGGCGCCTGTGCCCGTGCTGGCGGTCGAGCGCGAGGTCGCGATGCCCGGCGGCGCCGGCAATGTCGTGCGGAACCTCACGGCCGTCGGCGCGGCGGTGGCCTTCGTCTCGGTGGTCGGCGACGACCAGGCGGGCAGCGACCTGACCGGGCTGATCGGCGGCCAGCCGGGCGTCGAGCCCTGGCTGCTGGTGCAGGGCGGCCGCCATACCACCACCAAGACGCGCTTCATCGCGAACGGCCAGCACATGCTGCGCGCCGACCAGGAGGTGGTGCAGGGCATCCACCCGCGCCTGGCCGACCGCATGGTCAAGATCGCCGCCGATGCGGTGGCCGCCACCGCCATCGTGGTGCTGTCGGACTACGGCAAGGGCGTGCTGGACGGCGAGACCGCGAAGCGCCTGATCGATGCCGCCCAGGCCGCCGGCCGTCGCGTGGTGGTGGACCCCAAGGGGCGCGACTACGGCCGCTATGCCGGTGCCGACATCGTGACACCGAACCGCGCCGAACTGGCCGAGGCGACCGGCATGCCGGTCGATACCGAGGAAGCCATCCTGGACGCCATGCGCGCGCTGCAGGCCGCGCACGGCTTCGGCGCCGTGCTGGTGACGCGCAGCGAGGACGGCATGACGCTGCTCGACGGCGACCGCATGCACCACTTCCCGGCCGAGGCGGAGGAGGTGCACGACGTCTCCGGCGCCGGCGACACCGTGGTGGCGACGCTGGCGGCGGGCCTGGCCGGCGGGCTGCCGTTGCCGGTCGCGGCACGGCTGGCGAACATCGCCGGCGGCATCGTGGTCGGCAAGGTCGGCACCGCCGTGGCGCGCGAGGAAGACCTGCTGGAGGCACTGACCCCCGAGCGCGGCGCGCTGCGCAAGGTGATGTCGCGCACCGCCGCCTTCGAGCAGGTGGAGCGCTGGCGCCGCCGCGGCTGGCGCGTGGGCTTCACCAATGGCTGCTTCGACCTGCTGCATCCGGGCCATGTGCATCTGCTGGAACAGGCGCGGTCCTGGTGCGACCGGCTGGTGGTCGGGCTGAACACGGATGCCAGCGTGAAGCGCCTGAAGGGCGCGGCGCGGCCGATCCAGCATGAGGCGGCGCGCGCCGCGGTGCTGGCATCGCTGGCGACCGTCGATTGCGTCACGCTGTTCGACGAGGATACGCCGATCGAACTGATCCGCGCGCTGCGCCCCGAGGTGCTGGTGAAGGGCGCGGACTACACGGTGGAGCAGGTGGTCGGCGGCGACATCGTGCTGGACTACGGCGGCCAGGTGAAGCTGGCGCAGCTTCTGCCGGGCAATTCCACGACCGCGACGGTGGCGCGGATCAGGGGGTAGGGGCTTTTGCCGCCCTCAATCGCCGGGCGCCCGCTCCGCGGGCTTGGCTGCGCGCCATGAACTGATGCGCCCTGCGCGGCTGGCGAGCCGGGCGCGGTCCCGCCGTGCGCTCCCGGATCGCGCATGCGCGCGATCCGCAACGTGGCGTAGCCCGGCCCGTCACAGCCGGCGCAGGATCTCCGTGAAGGCCGGCGGCGCGCCCACCATCGCCCGCGGTACGGCCGCCCCGCGCTGCCCGATCTGCGCCGCCGCCCGCAGGTCGCGCGGCGTGATGCCGAATTCGCGGCGGAAGGCCCGGCTGAACGACGACGCATCGTAGAAGCCCAGCCCCTCGGCAATGCGCGCGATGTCGCGGCGGTCGTCCGGGTCGGCGATGGCGCGTTCGGCCTGGCGCAGCCGTTCCGCCTGGATGTGGCGCGCCACGCCGCCCAGCGGCGCGAACATCCGATACAGCTGCGAGCGCGAGACTTCGCCCAGCTGGCACAGCCGCCGGGGGCCCAGGGACGGCGAGGCGATGTTGCGCCGGATGATCGCCTTGATCCGCGCGAGCCGCGTCTGCTCGATCGCCTGTGACGCGGCGTGCAGCGGGCCGGCCGCGCCGGACAGGCAGGCGCCGATCATGGCGCGCGTGGCCGCCGCCGCGCCGGGCAGCTCGGCCTCGGTCATGCGCGGCAGTTGCAGCGCCAGATGCTCGACATGGCTGCCCAGCAGCCGGCCCAGCGCGCTGTCGATCGGCCGGTGCAGCACGGCATCGATGGCGGGCGCCAGGTCCGGCATCACGTCGCGGGAGACGAACAGCGCGATCCAGTCCATTTCCTCGCGCCGTCCCTCGATGGGTTCGTGCAGGGAGAAGACGTAGGGGCTGCCGGCCGGCGCGGTGCCGCCGGCGGTGGCGCTGCGCAGCACCTGGTCGCCGCCGCGCGAGACACTGATCACCCAATGGTCGACCGAATCGCGGCGGATCTGCGCGGCGCTGCGCCGCCAGGTCGTGGCTGGCGCCTGCACACGGCTCAGCGCCATGCCGCCCAGCTGCCAGACGCGGTGCGCGGCGGCGTATCCCGGGGCAGCGGAGTCTGGCGCCACCACTTCGACCAGCGACGCGCATTGGTCGCGCCACGCGGCGAATTGCCGGTCAGGCGGCAGGGCATGCGTGGAGAAGGCGGCGCTCGAGACCACGCGCGCCGTCCCTGTCGTGGCCTGCGCCATCCGGCCGTGCGGCCCGGCCGCACCGCGCTTCTCGGCATCCATCCCCTTGATCCGTCGTCTGGTAACGATTTGGATACCATGGGTCGCGCCCCAGGCGAACCACGACGTGCCGCGCATCCCGGGCCCGCGCGGTCGCGCCGCGTGCGCCGCATCCGCAGGCCTGGAACGTCCCGCCCAAGACCGGGACGCTGCGACGATCGGCGCTGGCAGTGGCGCGGTTAACATGTCCAGATGCATCGGGCCGTCGGGTCCGCAGGGGGAGGAACCAGGCATGACGCAGGATCACTGCCATGCATGAGCGCCTGCACGAGGAAGAGGCCTTCGGCCCGCCCCTGGTCTCGACCGGCCGCCTGCCGGCCAACGAGACGGTGGCCGCGCTGGTCGCCGAGGCGCGGGACCGCTTCGCGGCGGTCAGCGACGGCACCGTGGCCGACTACATCCCTGCGCTGGCCAAGGCGTCGCCCGACTGGTTCGGCATCAGCATCTGCGGCGTCGGCGGGCAGGTGTTCTCGGTGGGCGACGCCGAGCGGCCCTTCTCCATTCAGTCGATCTCCAAGCCCTTCGTCTTCGCGCTGGTCTGCCAGGCCTTGGGTGGTGGTCGCGCGCGGGCTGCGGTCGGCGTGAACGCCACCGGCCTGCCGTTCAATTCGATCATGGCGATCGAGCTGAACACCGGCCACACCATGAATCCGATGGTGAATGCGGGCGCCATCGCCACCACCAGCCTGGCGCCGGGCGCCAATGCCGAGGAACGCTGGCGCTTCATCCGCGACGGCCTGTCGCGCTTCGCCGGGCGCGAGCTGGAACTGGACAACGAGGTCTATGAATCCGAGGCCGCCACCAACCAGCGCAACCAGGGCATCGCCCGCCTGCTGCTGGCCTATGGCCGCATGCATTGCGACCCGGACGAGGCGACCGACATCTACACGCGCCAATGCGCGCTGAACGTGACGTCGCGGGATCTCGCGGTGATGGGCGCGACGCTGGCCGATGGCGGCGTGAACCCCGTGACCGGCGAACGCGTGGTCGACCCCGACCGCTGCCGCCGCGTGCTGGCGGTGATGGCGACCGCCGGGCTCTACGAGGAATCCGGCGACTGGCTCTACGAGGTCGGCCTGCCCGGCAAAAGCGGCGTGGCCGGCGGGCTGGTCACGATCGCGCCGGGCAAGGGCGGGCTCGGCACATTCTCCCCGCCGCTCGATGCGGCCGGGAATTCGGTGCGCGGGCAATTGGTGACGCAGTTCCTGTCGGAACGGCTGGGTCTCAACCTCTTCGCCTCGGAGCCCGAGGCGTGATGCGGAGCGCGCGATGAGCAGCACGACGGAACCCGCCCGCGAATCCTGGGTGCCGATGATCGCCATCGCCCTCGGGCAGATGCTGATGTCCTTCAACGTGGCCGCGCTTCCGGTCTCGCTGGCGGGCATGGTGTCGTCCTTCGGCGTGCCGCCGACCACCATCGCCACCGGCATCGTGATGTATTCGCTGTCGGTCGCCGGCTTCGTGATGCTGGGGGCGAAGCTGGTGCAGCGCTTCGGATCGACGCAGGTGTTCCGCGTCGTGGTCGGGCTGTTCGCCGTCGCGCAGGTGCTGATGGTGATCGCGCCCAGCGTGACCTTCATGCTGGCGGCGCAGCTGCTGGCGGGCCTCGCGGCGTCGGTGATCGTGCCCGCGCTGGTGGCGCTGATCGCGCATCATTATCGCGGGCAGCAGCAGGCGACCGCGGTGGGCGCGCTGGGGTCGGCGCGCGCGGCGGCGGGCGTGGCGGCCTTCCTGATCGGCGGCATGCTCGGCACCTTCATCGGCTGGCGGCCGGTCTTCGGCATCCTGGTGGTGGCCGCGGCGGTGGTGTTCTGGCTGTCCTTCAGGCTGAAGCCGGAGGACTCGCGCCCCGAGGTGAAGATCGACATCGTCGGCGTCGCGCTGGCGGCCTGCGCGATCATCCTGGTGGTGTTCGGCTTCAACAACCTGAACCGCTGGGGCCTGGGCGTGGCGCGGCCAGGCGCGCCCTTCGACGTGATGGGCATGTCGCCCGCCCCCATCATGATCGTCACCGGCATCATCCTGCTGCAGGTCTTCATTGCCTGGTGCAAGCGCGTGGCGGCGAAGGGCGGCACGCCGCTGCTGGATCTGCGCGTCATCACGAGCGGCGAGGAACGCGCGGCGGTCTACGCCATGTTCACCGTGGTCGGGCTCGAGGCCATGCTGAACTTCACCGTGCCGCTGTATATCCAGATCGTGCAGGGACGCACGCCGATCGAGACCGCGATCGCCATGATGCCCTTCAACCTGACGGTGTTCTTCACCGCCATGCTGGTGGTGAAGCTGTATCCCAGAATGGCACCGCGGCGTATCGCGCAGGGCGGCTTCGCGCTCTGCGTGGTGGGGCTGCTGTGGCTCGCCTGGGTGGTCCGCAACGACTGGTCGGCGGTGCCGGTGATGCTCGGGCTGATCACCTTCGGCATCGGGCAGGGCGCGCTGGTGACGCTGGTCTTCAACGTGCTGGTCACGGCGGCGCCGAAGGAGTTGGCGGGGGATGTCGGGTCGTTGCGCGGCACCACGCAGAACCTGGCGGCTGGCGTCGGCACGGCGGTGGCGGGGGCGCTGCTGGTCGGGCTGCTGTCCGCCGGTATCCTGTACCGCATCGCCGAGAACCCGGCGCTGCCGCCGGTGGTGGTGACGCAGATCGACCTCGACAGCATCAACTTCGTCAGCAATGACCGGCTGCTGGCGATCATGGAACGCACCGGCGCCGCACCCGAACAGGTGGCCGAGGCAGTGCGTGTGAACACCGAGGCGCGCTTGCAGGCGCTCAAGATCGGGTTGCTCATCATGGCGATCGTCGCCGCGCTGGCGATCATCCCGGCCTCGCGCCTGCCGGCCTATCGCCCCGGCGAGATCCCGGACGGGCTGCGCGCGCCGCCGCCGGGCAAGCGCGAGGACGAGGCCTCGGCATGAAGCGGCTGCTGATGCTCTCGCTGGGCGGCACCATCACCATGGTGCCGTCGGCCGGCGGGGGCATCGCGCCGAAGCTGGGCGCGGCGGAGTTGATCGCCTCCGTGCCGGCGCTTGCGGATGTCGCGCGGATCGAGGCCGAGAGCGCGGCGCGCCTGCCCAGCCCGTCGCTCACGCCCGCCATCCTGGTCGATGTCGCGCAGCGCATCGAGGCCGCCTTCGCGGATGGCATCGACGGCGCCGTCGTCATCCAGGGCACCGACACTATCGAGGAAAGCGTCTTCATCCTCGATGCGCTGGTGCCTGGCGACAAGCCGGTGGTGATGACCGGCGCGATGCGCGGCGCCGATGCGCCGGGCGCGGACGGGCCGGCCAACCTGCTCGCCGCCGCGCGGGTGGCGGTGTCGGACACGGCGCGCGGGTTGGGCGCGCTGGCCGTGCTGAACTACGACATCCACGCCGCGCGCTTCGTGCAGAAGACTCACACCACCCTGCCCTCCGCCTTCGCTTCGCCGCTGGTCGGGCCGATCGGGGCGGTGGCGGAAGGCCGCCCGCGCATCCATGCGCGCGTGGCCCGCCTGCCGGTGCTGCCGGCGGCCGAAGGCCCGCCTGCGCCCATCGCGCTGGTCACCTGGGCCATGGGCGATGACGGGCGTGTGATGGCCGCGCTGCCCGGCCTGGGCTATGCGGGCGCCGTGATCGCCGGTATGGGCGCGGGCCATGTGCCGGCCGATGCCGCCGAGGCGGTCGGCGCGCTGGCGGCACAGATCCCGGTGGTGCTGGCCTCGCGCTCCGCGGCGGGCCCGGTTTTCACCAGCACATACGGCTATGCGGGCGGAGAGATCGACCTGATGGGACGCGGACTGATTTCGGCGGGGATGCTGACGGCGCTGAAGGCGCGGCTGCTGCTGGGCCTTGCGCTGCGCGGCGGCGGCGGGCGGGATGCCGCGGCGCGCGCCTTCGCGCCCTACGCATGAGGGCGCTGCGCTTCGCCGCGGCGGCGCTGTGCGTCGCGGCGCCCGCCTTCGCCGACGACCGTGTCGAGGGCGAGCATTACGGCACCTGGACCTTCACCTACGAGAACGACCTGCTGGCCGGCACCGACCGCTACTATACCAGCGGCGTGCAGGCGGCCTGGCGCTCGCCGGTCTTTGTCCCGCCATCCTGGCTGGGCTTCCTGACCGACGGGCCGGGCATCGTGTTCCCGCGCGGCGGCACGCCGCGCTGGGGGCTGTCCTTCGGGCAGAACATCTTCACGCCGGCGGATACGCAGGTGCGCGACCCCGATCCGCTCGACCGGCCCTATGCCGGCTGGCTGTATGGGTCGATCGGGCTGGTGTCCTATACGGCGCGCGAATACGGCAGCGTCGAGTTGCAACTGGGCATCGTCGGGCCTGGCGCGCTGGGCGAGCAGACGCAGAACGGCGTGCACGACCTGATCAATGTCGACCGCGCGCTGGGCTGGGCCTACCAGATCAAGGACGAGCCCGGCGTCAACCTGATCGTGACCCGGCAGTGGCGATGGAACACCGATCCGTTCATTGGCGATGTGGGCGCCGGCATCGTGCCGAGCGTGACCGCCAGCCTGGGCAATGTGCAGACCTATGCCTCGGCCGGCCTGATGCTGCGCGTGGGCAATGAGCTCGAGGCCGATTTCGGCCCGCCGCGCATGCGCCCGTCCATCTCGGGGTCGAACTTCTACCAGCCGGATGGGCGCTGGGGCTGGTATGCCTTCGTCGGCGTCGATGGCCGCGCGGTGGCGCGCGACATCTTCCTGGACGGCAACACCTGGCGCGAAAGCCGCAGCGTGGACCGCGAGAATTTCGTGGCCGACGCCAATGCGGGCGTCGCGGTGGTGATGCCCTTCGCGCGCCTGACGGTGAGCTACACGGCGCGGTCGCGGGAGTTCACCACGCAGCGCAATTCGGCGCAGTTCGGGTCGATCAGCCTGTCGTTCAGGTTCTAATTCCGACGCGCCGCTTTCAGCGGCTTGTTCTTGCCCCCATGCGCCGGCTTGGCGTCACGGCACTTGCCGCCGGGCTCGGCCGCGTTGGGCGGCCGCAGGATGTTCGACGCCACTGTCGGCAGGGTGCCGCCGCACGCAGGTCTCAGCGCGCCGCCATCGCGACACCCAGCGCCAGCGTCAGCACCAGCAGCGCGAGCCCCGCCGCCGGCCAGGCGCGCAGCGCGGATTCAGCGCGCGCCAACGCATCGCCCGTGCGCCCCGCCACGCCGCGCAGATGCCGCGCTAGCACGATGATGTCGCCCTCGGGCGGCACCGGCAGCCGCGCGCCCCACCGTGCCAGCGGCAGTATTAGCGCCGCGCCGACCAGCACCGGCACCAGCGCCTTCAGCAGCGCGTCGATGGTCAGGATATCGGCCAGCACGCCCGGGAATAGCGCCCAGGGCAGCAGCACCGACGCCGCCGCCAGCGCCAGCCAGGGCGCCAGCATCGCCGGCACGGGCCGCGCTGCGGCGTCCTCCGCGAAGCGCAGCCGCCGCACGAAATGCAGCATCAGCACCGTCGATCCCGTCGCCGAGACCGCCGCGAGCAGCCCGACGAGCCCGCTGCCGAGTTCGCCCTTCACCGCCTCCTTCGCCAGCCAGCCGCCGGTCAGCGGCAGCCCGCCGAAGCCCAGCGCCAGCACCACTGCCGGCGCCAGCACCATCATGCGCGCCGCGCCGCCGCTCGCGGCCGCCACGCCCACGGCGAGGAACAGCGCACCCTTCGCCAGCACATGGTGCAGCGCATAGAAGGCCACCGCGACCGGCGTCGCCGCCATCGCTCCCACGATGCCCATGCCGAAGGCCGCCGCCACCACGCCCATCTGCGACACCGACGAATAGGCCAGCACCGCCTTTGGATTGCGCTGCGCGACACCCAGCGCCACGCCCCAGAACGCCGTGACGAAGCCGATGACGACCAGCGCCTCTCCCCAGCCTGCCGGCGTGGTGCCGACCGGCAGGAAGCGCAGCAGGCCGATCACGCCTGCCTTGATGATGGCGCCGCTGAGCACCGCGGAAGCCGGCATGGGTGCCGCCGGATGCGCGATGGGCAGCCAGACATGCAGCGGCACCAGCCCCGCCTTGAGCCCGAAGCCGGTCACCAGGAAGGCAATGGTCACGTCGCGCAGCGGCGACGCGCCGATCGCGCGCAGCACATCGGCGATGGCGAGGCTCTCGCCCGGCGACGACGCGGCCAGCAGCGCGAAGCCCGCCAGCAGCGCGGCCTCGCCGAGCACTGCCAGCAGCACATACAGCGCGCCGGCACGCACCGCCTGCGCCGTGCGGTCATGGATCACCAGCCCCCAGGCCGGCAGGCTGGCGAGGGTGAAGGCCAGGTAGAAACTCACCAGGTCGGCGGCGACGAAGACGCCCATGCTGCCCGCCAGCGTCGCCAGCCACCAGGCCGCGAAGCGCGTGAAGCCCGGCCCTGCCAGGTAGGCGCGCGCATAGACGCCGGCGCCGCACCACAGCACCGACGCGGCACCCAGCAGCAGCGCCCCCGGCGCATCGAGCGCGAGACCAAGCCGCAACCGCGCATCCACCACCAGCGCAACATCCGGCGTGGCGAAGACCGCACAGGCCAGCCCCGGCAGCGGGGCCGTCCAGACCAGCGACGCCGCGCGGTCGCGCAGCCCAGGCCAGGCCATCGCCCCCAGCAACAGCAGCGGCATCAGCGGCGCGGCGATCAGCAGCAGCGCGGTCATGGCGCGAGGTCCAGCCGTCCGACCTGCACCAGCCCGAAGGCCGCCAACGGCACCAGCCCGAGCACCACCGAGACGATCGCCAGCGCCAGCACGATCGTCTCGCGCTTGTCCGGCCGGCGCAGCGCGGGCTGCGTGCCGTCGCCGGTCAGCGCGCCGGCCATCACGCGATACACATAGCCCCCGGTCAGCAGCCCGCCGCCCAGGATCACCAGCGCCCACCACCATTGCCCGGCCTCGATCGCCGAGGTCAGCAGCAGCCACTTCGCCGCGAAGCCGCCGGAGGGCGGCACGCCCATCAGCGAGAGCCCCGCCAGGCCGAAGGCCAGCACCGGCACCGGCAGCAGCCGCGCCGCGCCCGCCAGCCCGTCGATGCGATCCTGCCCGATGCGCGCGGCGATCAGCCCCGCCGCCAGGAACATCGCCGCCTTGGCAAAGGCGTGGCTGACCGCCTGCAACACGCCACCGGTCCAGGCCTTCGCGGCATAGGCCTCGTGCCCCGGCGCCGCGACCAGCAGCGGGAACATCAGGAACAGGTAGCCGATCTGCGCGACGGTGGAATACGCGACCAGCAGCTTCAGCCGTTCCTGCCGCAGCGCCGCGACCGACCCCAGCAGGATCGCCGCCGCCCCCAGCGCACCCAGCAACTGCGCCGCGATCGGCGCGGCGAGCCCCGGCATGACGCCGAACCACAGCCGCACCAGGATCACGAAGGACCCCTTCACCACCAGCGCCGACAGGATCGCACTCGCCGCCGGCGGCGCGCTCGCATGCGCCGGCGGCAGCCACAGATGCAGCGGCAGCAGCGCGGTCTTAGCCAGCAACCCCGCCGTCATCAGCGCGACGGCGACATAGGTCGGCACCTCCGCGCGCGCCTTGCCGGCCAGCAGCACGAAGTCGAGCGTGCCATAGGCGCCATAGATCAGCGCTACGCCGAGTAGGTACAGCACCGACCCCAGCAGCGCGAACATCAGGTAGCGCAGCGCCGCTTCCAGCGTGGCGCGCTTCCCGTCCAGGCAGACGATCGGCATGGCCGCGAAGGTCAGCAGCTCCAGCGCGACATAGAGCGTGAACAGGTCGGTCGCGACGACCACCAGGTTGGTCGCCCCCCACAGCGCCAGCAGCAGCGGCCAGAAGGCGAAGGCGGCGCGCGTTTCGGGCGCGCCGGCGGCGGTGCCGAAGCCAGCGCGCGCGAACAGCGCGACCGCCGCCACGACCAGCGCGGCGGTCACCAGCATGGCCGCCGACAATCCATCGGCGCGGAACGCCAGCCCCAGCGGCGGCGCCCAATGCCCCAGCAGATGCACCACCGGCGCGCCGCTCGCCTGCACGGCCGCCGCCGTGCCCACCGCCAGCGCGATGCCCACCGGCAGCAGCGCCAGCGTGATGCGCTCCGCCCCCCGCGCGCCGGCCGGCAGCGCCAGCACCATCCCCAGCACCGGCAGCATCACCGCCAGCATGGGCAGTGCGCCCCAGGCGGTCACGGCTTGTCCTCGGCGGTGGCGATGCGGACCAGTAGCGCGACCGCCAGCGTGGTGGCCGCGAAGGCGACGACGATGCCGGTCAGGATGATCGCCTGCGGCACCGGGTCGCCGTCGAACCCCGCGCCCGCGCCGCGCCGCGCCACCGCGCCGAAGACCAGGAAGATGCCTCCGCCCAGCACGTTGAAGGCCAGGATCCGCAGCAGCGGCTCCGGCCGCGCCAGCAGCCCGAAAAGCCCGATGCCCGTCAGTGCCGCGCCGAGCAGCCCGAACACTGTCGCGCTCATCCTCGTCGCCCCGGCGGGCCGAGCACCAGCAGCGTCAGCGCGATGGCGATGGAGGCGGTCAGCGCGACCTCCACTACCATGATGATCGGCAACGCCAGGCCGGGCGGATAGGCCAGAAAGGCGCCCTGCGTCACCCAGCCGACCAACCCGACCAGGATAAACAGCACCGGCCCTGCGGCAACGGAAACGCGCAGCCAGCGCGCCGAGACCGGCGGCGCCGCCACGCGCCCGGCCATCCAGCCCAGCATCCACATCGCCGCCAGGATCGCCGCCGCCTGGAACTTGCCGCCCGGCGCGTCCTTGCCGATCCACAGGATATGCACCGCGACCAGGATGCCGAGCGGCGGCAGCAGCCGCGCCAGCAGCGCGAGCGGGCCCTCCGCCAGCGGCTGCACCGCACCCGGCGCGCCGCCCCAGCCGTCATCCGGCGCCAGCGACCACACCGCGACCACTGCCAGCACCAGCACCGCCGATTCCAGCAGCGTATCCAGCCCGCGGAAGGACATCAGCACCGCCGCGACCGGGTTGCCGAGGCCGGTCGTGTGCATGTTGGCCGCGACCTGCGGCGCCAGGCTCGGCGCCGGGTCGGGCAGCAGCAGGATGGCGGCGGCGAGTGCCGCGGCGACGCCAGCGCAGCCCAACCCGATCGCCATTGTCATGGCGCGCCCCGGGCGGCGTTCTGGCGCCGCCAGCCCGGACACCCGCGCCGCCGCACCCAGCAGCAGCGCGCCCGACAGCCCGGCGCCGATCGCCGCTTCGGTCAGCGCGATGTCGGTCGCGCCCAGCCGGACCCAGGCGAAGGACAGCAGAAGCCCATAGGCAATGAACAGCGCGACCGAAGTGAAGGTGCCGCGCGACGCGATGGTGGCCACCGCCACCGCCAGGATCCCGCCGGCGATCAGCGCATCGGCGATCATCGCCGCCGCGCCAGCCGCGCCAGCAGCGGCCCCGCCACCGCGCTGGACACCATCACCAGCAGCCACACCGCGACCAGGCGCGACGCCCCGCCCACCGCCCCGGCATGCGGCAGCAGACCGAGCACGATCAGCCCCAGCCCCAGATGATCCGCCTTGGTCAGCGCATGCAGGCGCGACGACGCATCGGGGAAGCGCAGCAAACCGGCCGTGCCGGCGGCGAAGAACACCAGCCCCGCGAGGATCGCGGCCAGCGAGAACGCATCGGCCAGCAGGCTCACGGCGCGTCGTCCGGGCGCGGTGCGGCGCGCGCCATGGCGACCGTGGCGAAGGCCGCGAGCAAGGCCAGCACCAGCGCGGCATCGATGAAGGACGGCGTCGCGGTGGCCACACCGGCCAGCAGCAGCGCGGCGATGCCGCCGGTGCCGAGCAGCTGCGCCGCCATGATGCGGTCCACCAGCGCGGGCCCGCGCAGCACGCGCAGCAGCCCGGCGATCACACTGACCAGCACGACCACTGCGGCGACCAGAAGCAGCTCAGACATCGGCGCCGATGGCGCGGGCAAAGCGCGCCTCCTCCGACGTCATGTCCGTCGCGATGGCGGCATCGGCGTTCAGCGCGTGGATGATGATGGTGTCGCCGGCGGCACCGGCCGGGAGCGTGCCCGGCAGCAGGCTGGCATAGGCGAGGAAGGCATCGCGCGACGGGCCTGGCGGCAGGCGCGGCGTCCAGGTGATCTCGCCGGGCTTGGGCGCGCGGCGTGGGTCGAGCGCGATGCGCGCCACATCCACGCCAGCACGCAGCGCCTGCCAGGGGAAGCGCAGCACCAGCAGCGCCAGCGCGCCCGGCCGCACCCGATGCGCCCCCGGCGTCGCCAGCCGCAGCGAGCACCACGCCGCCGCCGCCGCGGTGACAGCTCCGAGCGCAAGATCCGCGCCCCCCGTCATCGCCGCCCAGGCCAGCAGCAGCAGCGCGAAGCGGATCGCGCCCGCCGCCATGTCAGGCCTCCGGCGCCGGTTCGGGCTTCGGCGGCCGCCCGCCGAACACCGTGACATACAGGGTCGGCAGGAACACCAGCGTCAGCAGCGTGGCCACCATCAGCCCGCCCATGATGGCGAAGGCCATCGGCCCCCAGAACACGGTGGGCGCGATCGGGATCAGCCCCAGCACGGTCGATACCGCGGTCAGCAGCATCGGCCGCAGGCGCGACGACGCCGCGGCGATGACGGCGTTCCAGACATCCTTGCCGTCCTCGCGGTCGGTCTCGATCTGGCTGATCAGGATGATGGCGTTCTTCGCGATCATGCCGAGCAGCGACAGGATGCCCAGGATGGCGACGAAGCCGAGCGGCCGGTTGAAAGCGAGCAGCGCCAGCACCACGCCGATGATGCCGAGCGGCAGCAGCGCCAGCACCAGCCCGAGCCGCCGGAACGACTTCAGCTGGAACATCAGCAGCGTCAGCATCAGCAGCAGCATCAGCGGCACCACCGCAAGGACGCTGGCCTGGCTGTCGGCGCTTTCCTCGGCGATGCCGCCGAGGTCGACGCGATAGGGTGCCTCCAGCCGTGCATTCAGCGCGTCGATGCGCGGCTGCATCTCCGCCACCACCGTGTCCGGCAGCACGCCGGGGTTGACGTCGGCGCGCACGGTCAGGGTCGGCACGCGGTCGCGCCGCCAGATCAGCGGGAATTCCTGCGCGTAGTCGAACCGCGCAAGCTGCGTCAGCGGCACCGTGCGCCCGCCGGGCAGCGGCACCTGGATGGCGCGCAGCGTGTCCAGCGACAGGCGCTGTTCGGCCGTGGCGCGCGCGATCACCGGGATCAGGTAGATGTCGTCGCGCACCTGCGTGACCGTGGTGCCGGTGATGGCGGCGTTCAGCGCCGTGGCGACCTGCGCGGAGGACAGGCCGAGCAGTCGCGCCTGGTCCTGGTCCACCCGCACGCGCATCTGGCGCGCCGGTTCCATCCAGTCGAAATGGACGTGCCGGGAGCCGCGCGCATCGGCCATGATGGCCGCGACCTCCTGCGCGATCTCGCGCACGCGCTCGATGTCGGGGCCGTTCACGCGGTATTGCAGCGGCCAGCCGACGGGTGGGCCGAGCTCGAGCGGATAGACGCGCGAGACGGCGGCGGGGAAATCCTCCGCCAGCAGGGCTTCCAGCCGCCGGTGCAGGCGTTCGCGCCCCGGCAGGTCCTTCGCGACCACCACGGCCTGCGAGAAGAACGGCAGCGCCAGCTGCACGTTCAGCGGCAGATAGAAGCGGATGGCGCCGCGCCCGACATAGGTGGACCAGCGTTCCACATCCGGGTCGGTGGAGAGCGCGGCGTCGAGGCGGCGCGCCACTTCCTCGCTGCCGAAGATCGACGCGTTCTGCGGCAGCGTCACCTCGACCAGCAATTCGGTGCGGTCGGATGCCGGGAAGAACTGCCGCGGCACCAGCGGCATGAGCAGGATGGCGGCCACGAACATCGCGATGGTGATGCCGATGGTCACCCATTTCGCGCGCATCGCCAGCGACAGGAACGCAGCGTAGCCGCGCAGGATCGCTCCGGGCTTCGGCGCTTCCACATCGCCCTTCGGCGCCTTCAGGATCGCCATGCCGAGCAGCGGGGCGAAGATCACCGCGACGAACCACGACACGATCAGCGCGATGCCCACCACCGCGAAGATCGAGAAGGTGTATTCCCCCGCCGAGGACCGCGCGAAGCCGATCGGCACGAAGCCCGCGATGGTCACCAGCGTGCCGATCAGCATCGAGGACGCCAGCGCGGAATAGGCGAAGGTCGCCGCCTTCTCCTTGGTGTCGCCGGCCGCCAGGCGCCGGATCATGGCGTCGATGGTGGTCATCGCGTCATCGACCAGCAGCGTGAGCGCGATGATCAGCGCGCCCAGCGAGATGCGCTGCAGGTCGATCCCCGCCAGCGACATCAGCGGGAAGACGATGGCGAGCGTGAGCGGGATCGACAGCGCCACGATCGACCCGGCCCGCAGGCCGAGCGCGATGAAGGACACCACCATGATGATGAGGATCGCCTGCCACAGGCTCTCCATGAAGTCGCCGATCGCCTCATCCACCGTCACCGCCTGGTCGGCGACCAGGATGGGTTCGATGCCGACGGGCAATTCGGCGCGGATGCGCGCCATCTCGGCCTGGATGTTGCGGCCAAGTGCGAGGATGTCGCCCGATTCGCGCATCGCGACCGCGAGGCCGATGGCCGGCTGCCCGTTCACGCGGAACATCGGCTGCGGCGGGTCGGCGGTGCCGCGGCGCACCTCGGCCAGGTCGCCCAGGCGGAAGATGCGTTCCCCGATCACGAAGTTGACCGCGAGGATGTCGGCCTCGGTCTCGAAGGCGCCGGAGACGCGCACCGCCAGGCGTTCCTGCCCGGTCTCGACCACGCCGGCGGGGCGCACCAAGTTCTGCGCCTGCAAGGCGGCCACCAGCGCGCCGTAGTTGAGCCCGAGGCCGGCCAGCCGTTCGGTCGAGAATTCGATGAAGATGCGTTCGTCCTGCGCGCCCAGGATCTCGACCTTCGAGACATCAGGCACCAGCAGCAGCCGCGATCGTGCGGCCTCGACATGGTCGCGCAATTCGCGCTGGGTGAAGCCGTCCGCGGTGAAGCCGTAGATGATGCCGAAGGTGTCGCCGAAATCATCGTTGAAGAAGGGGCCAAGCACGCCTTGGGGCAGGGTGTGGCGCATGTCGGCGACGCGCCGGCGCACCTGGTACCACATGTCGGGCACCACGGCGGGCGGCGTCGCACCCTTCAGGTCCACGAAGATCGTGGTCTGCCCCGCCACGGTATAGGAGCGCAGCCGGTCGAGGTTCGGCGTCTCCTGCAACGTGCGTTCCAGGCGTTCCGTCACCTGGAGGATGGTTTCCTCGACCGTCGCACCCGGCCAGGCGGCGGAGACGATCATGGTGCGGAAGGTGAAGGCCGGGTCCTCGTTGCGGCCGAGCTTCACGAAGGCGAAGGCGCCAGCGACCAGCGCCACGATCATGAAGTACAGCACGATCGACCGGCGGCTGATCGCCCATCCCGAGAGGTTCGGGCCGATCATCGCGCGGCGCCTCTGCCGCGCGCGCCACGCCGCGCGCTCACCGCGCGCCTCAACTCCCGCGCGCTCACCGCGCGACCCCCAGCAGGCGCACCTTCTGCCCCGGCCGCAGCGTCTGCACGCCGGCGGTGACGATGATCTCGCCCGGCTCCAGCCCCTGGCCCACCACCACATGGCCGGGATCGTGGCGCACCAACTCCACCGTCCGCAGCGCCACCGTCTGGGTATTCGGATCGACCACCCACACCGCCGGCTGGCGGTCCGCCCGCGCCAGCGCCGAGGCCGGGATGGCGAAGCCCGCGCTCGCACCGATCGTCATGCGCCCGGTCACCGTCGAGCCCAGCCGCATCGCCGCCGGCGGATCGGCCAGCCCGACGCGCACCTGGAAGGTTCCGGTCACCGCGTCGGCGCGCGGTGCCACTTCGCGCACGCGGCCCATCGCCCGGACGGACGGGTCGGTGGTCAGCACCACCTCGATCACCGGGTTGGCCGGCGCCTGGTCCTTCACCGTGGGCGGCACGTCGAACACCGCGTCGCGGCCCTCGTCGCGCGCCACCTGCACGATCATGCGGCCGGGCTGCACCACCTCGCCGGGTTCGGCACCACGCTGCGTCACGCGGCCATCAACATCGCTGACGAGTTCGGTATAGGACAGGCGCGTCTCGGCGATGCCGACCTGCGCCTGCGCCGCATCCACCGCGGCCTGCGCGGTCTGGCGCGCCTGCGCCGCCTGGTCGTAGCGCACGCGGGTGGTCCAGCCATCACGCAGCAATTCGGATTGCCGCCAGTAGTTGTTGGCGGCCTCGGTCAGCTGGCCGCGCGCGGCGGTCAGCGATGCGCGGGCCGCGCGCAGATTGTTTTCCTCATTGTCGCGGTTCAGCCGCGCGATCACCTGCCCGGCACGCACTGCATCGCCAACGTTCACCAGCCGTTCCACCATGCGGCCATCGATGCGGAAGGCGAGGTTGACCTCGGTCTCGGCCTGCACCGTGCCGGTCAGCGAGACCACCTCGCCACCGCTGCTGCGCTCGACGGTCGCGACGCGGACGGGGCGGATCTCGGGTGCGGCCGGCGGCGGGCCGCTGTCGCAGGCGGCCAGCAGGCCGAAGGCGGCAGCAAGGGCCAGCGTGGCGCGGGGCAGGTGCCGTGGCTGCATCATCGGGTCCGGACTCGCTCAGTAGGGCTTGATCGCAGTGATGATGGCACATGCCGCGCGCCACGGGGCGCCGCAAGTGCGGAGGGATGACACCGCTCCGCCGATGGACAAGGCATCCCGGCGCTGACCACCGCGTCCCAGGCTCACCGCGGCTGCGGCAGCGCCTCCGACAGCCGGTCGACGATGTAGGGAAAGAACGGATTCGACGTGACGCGCGCAAAACTGTCGAGCCCGATCACCAGCACGCCCCGTTCGCCGCGCAGCGCCAGCGCGCCCAGCCGCAGCCCGAAATCGTCGCCCGGCGCGGGCTGCGCGCCATAGAGCCCGTCCTCGGGCGGGAAGGGCAGCGCGACATGCGACAGCGAGAAAACATCGCGCGGCCAGGCCATGCCGGTGGGATGCACCGTGGCCTCGCTCTCGCCGGCCGCCACCTGCCGCAGCGCCACCTGGCCGGCGCCGTCGGTGCCGATCACGGTCAGCGCATAGGGCCGCGGCGCGGGTGCGACGATGCGATCCAGCGCCGCATCGGCGCCCGGCGCGAACAGCGGCCCGAAGCGGATGTCGCGGTTGAGGTCGAACAGCACCACCTCGTGCTCGCCCGCCGGCAGCCGCGCATACAGCGCCGAGAGCACCGCCGGCGTCGAGACGGTGGCATCCACCACCGACTGGAAGGTCAGCACCTGCGGCAACCCCGAAAGCCGCCCCGCCACCGCCAGCCGGTCGAGCTGCGCCTGCAGCTCCGCCGTCAGCCGATGCGTCTGGCGCGCCGCGTTCACCGGGAAGGAATTGTACTTGAACGGGTTGAATTCCGGCAGGATGTCGAGCCAGGCGGTCTTGGCGAAGCGCGGCAGCAGCGCGGGCAGCCCGGCGATGCCGGCAAAGCGCGCGAAGGCCGTGACGCCCACCATGGGCGACAGCAGCACGATGCGGTCAGCCTGCGCCAGGCGCGTGTCCTCGATCGCGTCCAGCGCGTGCTTCAGCGCCAGCGCACCGCCATTGGAATAGCCCACCAGATGGAATGGCCCCTCGGGCACGCGCGCCCGCGCCGCGCGCACGGCCAGGCGCGTGGCGGCCATCCAGTCCTCCCACACCGCATCGGTCAGGCCAGCCGGCACCGAGCCATGGCCCGGCATGCGGATGGCGATCGCGAGGAACCCCCGCGCACGATAGGCCTCGGCCAAATGGCGCATGCTGAACGGCGCATCGGTCAACCCATGCAGGAACACCGCGACGCCGACCGGCTCGCCATCCGGTTCCAGGACGAAGGATCGGTTCCAGTCCTGCGCGAAGCCCGGCGCATGCATCGGGCTTCCGGCGAAGTATCGGTTCACCGGGACGCGCTCGGCGGGCTCCAGCGCGTCGGTCACTTCGCGGCGGACCGTGTCCATCACCGCCTGCTCGGCCGCCATCCAGGCGCGCCAATCGGCGGCCTCCATCGTCTCGCGCGGCATCTCCTGCGGCACCACGGTATGCCAGGGGCCGAGCGGCGGGCCGCGCTGCACGTCGTAGATGCGAAGCACCAGCACGAGCGCGACCAGCCCCAGCAGCACCCCCGCGCCGCGCAGCAACCAGCGTCGAGTGAAGGCGACCATGATGCCCGCGCCGCATGACGCGGCGTCCCCATTCCTGCCCGGATGTGTCGCACGGAAGCGGTGCCGCGCCGAAGCCCTTGCGCGCGCGGCCGCGGCCAACCAGGGTTGCGGCCTCACCCCGGAATGGCCTGGACACTGATGAGCGTCGACAGCGGAACGCGAATCCTGCTTGGCCTGTGCGCCGCCGTGCTGGTGGCGGCGGCGTTGCAGGCCGGGCAATCGATCTTCGCGCCGATCGTCTTCGCGCTGTTCGTCATCGGCCTGGTCTGGCCGGTGCAGCGGGTGGTGCAGGCGCGCATCCCGGCGGGCCTTGCGCTGATCGGCACCATCCTGGTGACCTGCGCGGCGGTGGCGGTGCTGGCCTTCGCCATCGCCTGGGCTTTCGGGCGCGTGGCGCAGTGGGTGATCGCCAATGCGGCGCAGTTCCAGGCGCTCTATGCCGCCAAGATCGCCTGGCTGGAATCGCGCGGCGTGGAGGGGGCGGGGCTGCTCGCCGCGCAATTCGACACACGCTGGCTGGTGGGGGTGGCGCAGGGCGTGCTGGCGCAGTTGCAGGGCGTCATCAGCTTCGTGGTGGTGACGGCGGTCTTCGTGATCCTGGGGCTGCTGGAGGTGCGCCAGGTGGCCTCGCAGCTCGAAGGCCGGCCGGCGGCGCGCCGCGTGCTGGCGGGGCTTGTGGCCAGCGCATCCAAGCTTCGCGTCTACATGATGGTCCGCACCGTCGCGTCGGTGCTGACCGGCGTTCTGGTCTGGGCCTTCGCGCGGTACATGGGGCTCGACCTCGCGGCCGAATGGGGCGTGATCGCCTTCGTGCTGAACTACATCCCCTTCATCGGGCCGCTGGTCGCGACGGTGTTCCCGACCGCGGTGGGGCTGCTGCAATTCGGGTCGTGGCAGGCGGTGGTGACCATCTTCGCGGTGCTGCAGGTCATCCAGTTCCTGATCGGGTCCTACCTGGAGCCGCGGCTGACCGGGAACTACCTGGCGGTCTCGCCCTTCATGGTGCTGGTGGCGGTGTTCCTGGGCGCCTTCCTGTGGGGCATCCCCGGCGCCTTCATCGGCGTCCCGGTGCTGATTGCGGCGCTGACGCTGTGCGAACAGTTCGAGGGCAGCCGCTGGGTGGCGGCCCTGTTGTCGGGCCGCCACGCGCCGGGGGAATGATCCCCTACGGCCAGGCGACCTCCGGCGGCAGGGACATCAGGATCGCCTCGACATTGCCGCCGGTGCGCAGGCCGAACAGCGTGCCGCGGTCGTGGATCAGGTTGAATTCCACATAGCGGCCGCGGCGGACCAGTTGGGCCTGGCGTTCCTCGCCGGTCCAGGGTTCGTGCATGCGTCGGCGCACGATCGGCGGATAGGCCTCCAGGAAAGCCATGCCGACATCCTTCGTGAAGGCGAAGTCCGCCTCGATGCCATGGCCCGGCGTGCGGTCGCCCAGCCAGTCGTAGAAGATCCCGCCCAGCCCGCGCGGTTCGTTGCGGTGCGGCAGGAAGAAGTATTCGTCGCACCATTTCTTGAAGCGCGGGTAGTAGGTCGGGTCCGCCTTGTCGCAGGCGGCCTTGTAGGCGGCGTGGAAGCCGGCGGCATCCTGGGCGGCCTCGGCGCTGTCAGGGAACATGGGCGTCAGGTCCCCGCCGCCGCCGAACCAGGCGTTCGTGGTGACGATGAAGCGCGTGTTCATGTGCACCGCCGGCACGCGCGGGTTGCGCAGATGCGCCACCAGGGAGATGCCGGTCGCGAGAAACCGCGGGTCGGCCTCGGCGCCGGGGATCTGCTTGCGGAATTCCGGGCTGAAGTCGCCGAAGACGGTCGAGACATTCACGCCGACCTTCTCGAACACGCGCCCGCGCATCACCGACATCACGCCGCCGCCGCCTTCCGGGCGGTCCCAGGCGGTGCGCTGGAAGCGGCCTGCGGGCATGTCGCGGTGCGGGCCGGCGGCAAGCTCGTCCTCGATCATCTCGAAGGTGGCACAGATGCGGTCGCGCAGCGTTTCGAACCAGGCGCGTGCCGGTGCCGTCATCGGGTGGTCGGACGGGGCGGCCCGCTGTGTCTCATCGTTCATGTAACGCTCCAGGAATCTGCGCGCGGGGTGCCATGGACACCCCGCGCAACGCACCCTTATAAGGGCCGCCGCGCAGGAGGGGCAGCGTGCGGGTTCGCGCCCGCCCATCTTCCGGCGGGGGCCTCAGGCGGCACCCGGTATCTTCGATGCGGCCGGCACCGCCCCGTCATCCCGGGGCAGCCCGGCGAAAAGGATGGTGTGGTATGGCGGAAGGTGCAGGCGCCAGCGCGTCCGACGGGACGCCGCGGCGCGATTTTCTCACCCTGGTGACAACGGCCTTCGTGGGCGTCGGCGTGGGCGCCATCGCATGGCCCTTCATCGCCTCGATGCAGCCGGCGCGCGACGTGCTCGCGTTGTCGAGCACGGATGTCGAGCTCGGCCCGGTCGCCGAGGGCATGGCCGTGACGGTGATGTGGCGCGGCAAGCCGGTCTTCGTGCGCAACCGTACGCCCACCGAGGTGCAGGAAGCCCGCGCCGTGCCGATGTCCCAGCTGCCCGACCCGGCGACCGACCAGTCCCGCGTGCAGAAGGACCAGTGGCTGATCGTCGTGGGCATCTGCACCCACCTGGGCTGCGTGCCGCTGGGCCAGAAGCCGACCGACCCGCGCGGCGACTACGGCGGCTGGTTCTGTCCCTGCCACGGCAGCCACTACGACACCTCGGGACGGATCCGGAAGGGACCTGCGCCGCGCAATCTTGACGTGCCGCAATACGCCTTCACCTCCGACACCAAGATCAGGATCGGTTGAGGAGCGCGACCATGGCGATCGGCCTTCACGACAGCGACTTCAAGAACCCCGTCATCCGCTGGGTCGACCAGCGGATGCCCATCTTCACCATGATGCAGAAGGAGTACGGGACCTTCCCGACTCCCCGGAATTTCAACTACTTCTGGAATTTCGGCGCGCTCGCCATGGTCAACCTGATGATCATGATCGCGACGGGCATCTTCCTCGCGATGCACTACACGCCGCACACCGCCCTGGCCTTCGATTCCGTCGAGCGCATCATGCGCGACGTGAACTTCGGCTGGCTGATCCGCTACGTGCACATGAACGGCGCATCGATGTTCTTCATCGTGGTGTTCGTGCACATCTGGCGCGGCATGTACTACGGCTCCTACAAGGCGCCGCGGGAACTGCTCTGGATGCTGGGCGTCGTCATCTTCCTGCTGATGATGGCCACCGCCTTCATGGGCTACGTGCTGCCCTGGGGCCAGATGTCCTTCTGGGGCGCCACCGTCATCACCAACCTGTTCTCCGCCTTCCCGCTGGTGGGCGACTGGATCGTGACGCTGCTGTGGGGCGGGTTCAGCGTGGACAACCCCACGCTCAACCGCTTCTTCTCGCTGCACTACCTGCTGCCCTTCGTGATCGTGGGCGTGGTCTTCCTGCATGTGGTGGCGCTGCACATCACCGGCTCGAACAACCCGCTCGGCGTCGAACCGAAGGGCCCGCAGGATACGCTGCCCTTCCACCCCTACTACACGGCGAAGGACAGCTTCGGGCTGGTGATCTACTTCATCGTCTTCGCCTGCCTGGTGTTCTTCGCGCCGAACTTCCTGGGGCACCCGGACAACTACATCCCGGCCAACCCGCTGGTGACGCCCGCGCACATCGTGCCGGAATGGTACTTCCTGCCGTTCTACGCGATCCTGCGCGCGGTGCCGGACAAGCTCGGCGGCGTGCTGCTGATGTTCGGCTCGATCCTGGTGCTGTTCGTGCTGCCCTGGCTCGACGGCTCGCCGGTGCGCTCGATGCGCTTCCGCCCGATCGCGCGCATCGCCTTCCTGCTGTGGACGGTGTGCTTCTTCGTGCTGATGTATTGCGGCGGCATGCCGGCCGAGGAGCCGTATGTGACCGTCAGCCGGATCGCCACCGCCTACTACTTCGGCTACTTCCTGGTGATCCTGCCACTGCTGGCGCGTCTCGAGCGCCCGCTGCCGCTGCCCGAGAGCATCGCCCGCGCCGTGCTGGGCGGTGGTGGGCAGATGCCCGCCGGCGCCGCGGCGAAGCCGATGGACAAGGCCTGACCGTGATGAGGACGACCATGCTTCGCACTGCCCTAGGCGCCTTCGCCCTGGTCGGCTCCCTGATGGCCGCCTCCCCCGCCCGCGCGGCGGGGGAGGCCATCGCCATCCCGAACCATCCCTTCTCCTTCGACGGGATCTTCGGCACCTATGACCGCGCCAGCGCGCAGCGCGGCTTCCAGGTCTACAAGGAAGTCTGCGCCAACTGCCACGCGATGCACCTGCTGTCCTACCGCAACCTGCGTGAACTCGGCCTGACCGAGGCGCAGGTGGCGGCGATCGCCTCCCAGGTGCAGGTGCAGGACGGGCCGAACGACGAAGGCCAGATGTTCGAGCGCAATGGCCGCCCGTCCGACCGCTTCCGCAGCCCCTTCCCGAACGCGCAGGCGGCGCGCGCGGCCAACAACGGCGCCTATCCGCCGGACCTGTCGGTCATCACCAAGGCGCGCAACGGCGGCGCCGACTACATCTACGCGCTGCTGACCGGCTACGCCGATCCGCCCGAAGGCGTCACGCTGGGCGACGGCATGAACTACAATCGCTATTTCCCGGGCCACCAGATCGCCATGGGCGCGCCGCTCAACCCCGACCAGGTGGAATTCGCCGACGGCACCCCTGGCACGGTCGAGAACATGGCCCGCGACGTCGCCACCTTCCTGCAATGGGCGGCCGAGCCCGAGCTGGAACAGCGCCGCGCCATGGGCGTGAAGATCATCATCTTCCTGACCATCCTGGGCGGCCTGGCCTATGCCGTGAAGCGCAGGGTGTGGGCCAACGTGCACTGACTCCCGCGCCACGGCGCAGCAACGCGAACGGCCCGGGGCAATGCCTCGGGTCGTTCTGCGTTGAGGGCCTTACGACCCCGCCAGCGTCAGGCCTTCGACGCGCACCGTCGGGCTGTCGGTGCCGCGGCGGAACACCAGGTCGTTGGCGGGCGTCATGTTCAGGAAGATGTCACGCAGGTTGCCGGCGATGGTCACTTCGCTGACCGCTTCCGCCAATTGCCCGTGGCGGATCATGAAGCCGGCCGCGCCACGGCTGTAGTCGCCGGTGATGCCGTTCACACCCATGCCGATCAGGTCGGTGACGTACAGCCCCTCGGCGATGTCGGCCATCAGTTCGCCTGGCGTCAGCCGCCCCGGTTCCAGCCAGAGGTTGGTGGCGGAGGGGCCGGGCGGCCCGCCGGTGCCGCGGCTGGCATGGCCGGTCGACTCCAGGCCGAGCTGCCGCGCGCTGCGCCAATCCAGCAGCCAGGTGGTCAGCACGCCATCATCGATGACCGCGCGCGCCGCCCCGGGCATGCCTTCCCCATCGAAGGGGCGCGACCGCAGCCCGCGCGGGCGCAGTGGGTCGTCGCGCACCACAAGCCCCGCCGCCAGCACGCGTTCCCCCATGCGATCCTTCAGGAAGGAGGTGCCACGCGCCACCGCCGCGCCGTTGATCGCGCCGGACAGGTGGCCGAGCAGGCTGCCGGCGACCCGCGCATCGAACACCACCGGGATGCGCGCCGTCTTGGGCCGCGTCGGGTTCAGCCGGCGCACCGCCTGTTCCGCCGCGCGCCGCCCGATCGCCACGGGGTCGTCCAGGTCCGCCAGATGCACCGTGGAGGACCAGTCGTAGTCGCGCTCCATCGCCGTGCCGGTGCCGGCCACCGCGGTGGCGGAGATCGAGTGGGATGTCCGCAGATACGTCCCGGCAAAGCCGTTGGAGGCGGCCAGCGCGACCTCGGTGCGGCCCCAGCCGGCATCCGCGCCCTCGCTGTTGGTGACGCCGGCCACGGCCAGCGCGGCTTCCTCGGCCAGCGCCGCGCGTTCCAGCAGGGCCTCGGCGGAGGGCTCCTCGGCGTCATGCAGGTCGAGGGCGCGCGGCGGGATCGCCACCAGGGATGGCAGGCCGGCGAAGGGGTCCTCGGGGACCACGCGGGCCATCGCCACGGCGCGTTCCGCCAGCGCCGCAAAGCCTGCCGGGTCGGGGTCGGTCGAGGCGACGATCGCCTGGCGCTGCCCCACGAAGACGCGCAGGCCGATATCGATGCCCTCGGAACGTTCCAACTGCTCGATCTGCCGCATGCGGCGCTTCACCGACAGCGAGGCGGAGGCCACCAGCAGCGCATCGGCGGCATCGGCACCGGCGCGCTGCGCGGCGGCGAGGAGGTCGGAGAGGGTGGTCAGGCGGGTCATTGGTGGTCCTCAGCAAGGGCAGGTTGGGGGAGGGGAACCTCCCCCAAGCCCCCACCCTTTTTCTGGCACCTGGGGACTGACATCCGAGGTCAGTTCCCAAAGGCCAAGACAAGGAGGGGGATCGGGGGAGTACTCTCCCCCGACCTTCACGCTGCCAGCTTCTCCATAATCGCGGCGACGTCCGGCACATGCTCGGCCGGGCCCATGGCGGCCAGCGTGGGCCGCGCGCGGAACATCGCGGCGGCGGCCTGCTGCACCTGTTCGACCGTCACCGCCGCGATCTTCGCCTTGGTTTCCTCGACGGGGATGACGCGGCCGAAGACCTGTAGCTGCCGCGCCAGCTGCTCGCACCGGCTGCCGGTGCTCTCCAGCGACATCAGCAGCGACGCGCGCAGCTGCGCCTTGGCGCGGTTCAGCTCATCCTCGGTGACGTCGTGCTGCACGGCGCGCAGCGCCTCGATGGTCACCGGCATCAGCTCGCCCGCTTCCTTCTCCCCCGTGCCGGCATAGATCTGGAACAGCCCGCCGTCTCGGAAGGGCGAGGCGAAGGAGTAGATCGAATAGACCAGTCCACGCTTCTCGCGGATTTCCTGGAACAGCCGCGACGACATGCCCCCGCCCAGCAGCGTGGACAGCAGCTGCGTCGGGTAGTGCATCGCATCGCCATGCTGCACCGAGGGAAAGCCCAGCACGATGTGCACCTGGTCCAGTTCGCGCGTCTCGCGGAACTCGCCGCCGCCGTAGCGGGCGGGCTCGGGCGCCACGGCGGCGGTGGCGGGCAGGTCGGCGAAATGCGTTCGCACCAGATCCAGCAGCGCGTCGTGCTCGAGCGCGCCGGCGGCGGCCACCACCATGGCGTTCGGCCCGTAGTGGCCGCGCATGTAGCCCATCAGCGCGTCACGGCTCATGGCCTTGATGGTGGCCTCGGTGCCCAGCACCGGGCGGCCCATCGCCTGGGAGGGAAACGCCGTCTCCTGGAAATGGTCGAACACGATGTCGTCGGGCGTGTCGTTGGCCTGGCCGATCTCCTGCAGGATGACGCCGCGCTCGCGCTCCAGTTCCTCGGGGATGAAGGTGGAATGGGTCAGGATGTCGCCGATCACGTCGACGGCCAGCGCCGTGTCCTCCTTCAGCACCTTGGCGTAGAAGGCGGTCTGCTCGCGCGCGGTATAGGCGTTCAGGTGCCCGCCGACATTCTCGACCTCGCGCGCGATCGCCGCGGCGTCGCGCCGCGCGGTGCCCTTGAAGGCCATGTGCTCCAGGAAGTGAGAGACGCCGTTCACCTCCGGCGCCTCGTGCCGGGTGCCGACGCCGATATACGCGCCGACCGAGACGGTCTCGACGCGCGGCATGGTCTCGGACACCACGGTCAGGCCGTTGGGCAGGCGGGTCAGGCGAATGGCGTCGGTCTGGGACAAGGGCGGGGTCCTGGATGGGAGGGGTGTCCGCTTATGTAGCGCCTCGGACCCGGTTGCGCATCGGGGTAGGCATCGCGCGGCCGGCGCGCCGGTCGGCAGCCCTGCCGACGGCGCGCAGGTCGGTGGGTTGGCGCAGCGGCGCGGGCTGTGCGTCGGGCGCGCGTCAGGCGTTGCGCCTGGCATGGGCGCGCACGGCGGCCTCGATGCCGGCCAGGTCGCCGGGCAGCGTCTCGAAGCGCTCCTCGCGCTGGTAGAGGTCCGCCAGGCGCGCGGGCAGCGGCGGGCGGATGCCGGTGGCGCGTTCGACCGCATCGGGGAACTTCGCCGGATGCGCGGTGGCGGCGACGATGACCGGGATGGCAGCATCCTCGGGCGCCAGGGCACGGGCGGCGGCGGTGCCCACGGCGGTATGCGGGTCGGCCAGGTACTGCCCGCTGGTCCACAGATGCCGGATCTCCGTGAGCGTGCCCGCATCGTCCAGGGTGAAGCCCCGGAACAGGGCAGTGGCCTCGCGCCAGGCGGCGTCGGACACCGGCATGCGGCCCTCGGCGCGGAAGCGCGTCATGGTCTGCGCCGTGGCGGCACCGTCGCGGCCGAGCAGTTCGAACAGCAGGCGCTCGAAATTCGACGAGACCTGGATGTCCATCGAGGGCGACAGAGAGGGTTCCACCGGCTGCGCGCTCATGTCGTTCGACGCCAGGAAGCGCGCCAGGATGTCGTTGCGGTTGGACCCGATGATGAAGTGGCTGATCGGCAGCCCCATCCGCCGCGCCACCCAGGCCGCCAGCACATTGCCGAAATTGCCGGTGGGCACGCTGACCGCGACCTCGCGGTCCGGCGCGCCGAGCGCCAGGGCTGCGGCGACGTAGTAGGGCACCTGCGCGGCGATGCGCGCCCAGTTGATGGAATTGACGGCCGACAGCCGCATCTCGGCTCGGAAGGGCGCGTCGTTGAACATCGCCTTCACCAGGTCCTGGCAGGCGTCGAAGTCGCCCTTCACCGCGATGTTCTTCACATTGGGCGCCAGCACCGAGGTCATCTGCCGCCGCTGCACTTCGGACGTCCGCCCTTCCGGGTGCAGGATGACGATGTCGATGGCGGCGCGGTCGCGGCAGGCCTCGATGGCGGCGGAGCCGGTGTCGCCGCTGGTCGCGCCGACGATCGTCACGCGCTCCCCGCGCTTGTCCAGCACATGGTCGAACATGCGCCCGAGCAGTTGCAGCGCCATGTCCTTGAAGGCCAGCGTCGGCCCATGGAACAGCTCCAGCGCGAAGCAGCGGTGGTCGAGCTGCACCAGGGGCACCACCGCGGGGTGGCCGAAGCCGGCATAGGCGTCGCGGCACATCGCCTCCAGCGGCATGTCCCCGGCGCCGAACAGCGCCAGGATACGCGCCGCCAGCGCCGGATAGGGCAGGCCGCGCATGGCGCGCCATTCGGCGGCGGTCAGCACCGGCCAGGTTTCCGGCACAAACAGCCCGCCATCCTCGGCGAGCCCCGCCAGCAGAACGGCCTCGAAATCGCGCGGGGCGGCCTGCCCGCGGGTGGATATGTAACGCATGGGCGGTCTTTACCGGCTGCGGGGCGCGGCGGCGAGGGGCCTCGGCCGAATCGCGCCAGCCAGGGGGCGCGCGACCCTCTAGCCCGCGCTATCGTCGGCGCGAGGGAGAACCGTCCATGACCACCGCACCGACCCCTGCCTGGGAGGTCCGCCTGCTCGACCTGCCCTCTGGCGCGCTCGAAGTCTTCACCATGGGGGCGGGGCATCCGCTGGTGCTGCTGCCCTCGCTCGGCCGCGGGCAGGAGGATTTCGATGGCATCGCGCCGCTGCTGGCGGCCGGCGGGCTGCGCCTCATCCGCCCGGAACCGCGCGGCATCGGGCGGTCGGACGCATTGCGCCCGGGCGCCACGCTGCACGACATGGCCGCCGACGTGATCGCGGCGATGGAGGCGGAACGCATCGGCCCGGCGATCGTCGCCGGCCATGCCGCGGGCAATTGGGTGGCGCGCATCATCACCCACACCCGCCCGGACCTGGTGGCCGGCTGCGCGATGCTTGCGGCGGTGACCGGCACCACCGTGGTGCCGGAGATCAGCGCCGCCATCGCCGGCAGCTTCGACACCGACCTGCCCGCCGCCGAACGCCTGGAACACCTGCGCCGCGGCTATTTCGCGCCGGGCAATGATGCCTCGGTCTGGCTCGATGGCTGGCACAAGGATGTCGCGCTGGCGCAGCGCGCGGCGCGCAGCGCAACCACCGACCGTGATTGGCTGCGCGCCGCCGAAAACCGCCCGCTGCTCTATGTCGCGGCCGCCGAGGACGCCATCGCCGCGCCGCCCTCCGAGGACGAATTGCGCGAGGCCCTCGGCCCGCATGTGACGCGCGTGGTGATCGAGCGCGCCGGCCACGCCCTGCTGCCCGAACAGCCCGAGGCCACCGCCGCCGCGCTGGTGGATTTTGCGCGGCGGATCTTCAGCGCAGCTTGATGTCGATCCGCACCAGGTCGCCGCGGTAGATCCCGTCGGCCACCAGCAGCAGCGCGCCGCGCGGGTCGACCGCCGCGCGGCGCACATGCGCGATCGGCGCGTTCAGCGGGATGCGCAGCGCGGCGGCTGTCTCGACATCGGCGCTGCCGATGGTCAGCACCTGGCGTGCATCGGCGATGCGAATGCCGGGAACGGCGGCGACCAGCTTCAGCGCGGTGCGGCTGCGCAGGTCCTCGTCGGACACCTTCGGGCGCAGGCGTTCGTCCAGGTAGACGTCGGCCAGCAGGAAGGGCGCGCCGTCACGCCAATGGCGGCGGCGGATATGCGCGTAGCGCGCGGCGGGGCGGCCGAGATCGACCGGCGGCAGGTCGGCTGCCTCGATGCCGGGGGTCTCGGACAGGATCTCGATGCGCGCGCCGTCGCGCGATCGCAGCAGGCCGGACCAGTCGGTCTCGACCTCGCACCACAGGCGATTGGCGGCGGGTGTGGCGCGCACGAAGGTGCCGCGCGCGCGGAAGCGTTCAATCAGCCCGTCGGCTTCCAGCTGGTCCAGCGCCTGGCGGATGGTGGCGCGCGCCACGCCGCATTCCGCCGCCAGCTCATCGACGGTGGGAATCCGCGCGCCGGCCCGCCAGGCGCCCTGGTCGATGCGCCGCCTGAACAGCGTGGCGAGCTGAATGTAGCGCGCCACCGCGCTGCGGCTGAAATCGACGGCGGCGCTAGGCGGCGGCATTGACGAAGGGGCGCCCGGCGCGGAAGGCCTCGATGTCGTCGATGATGCGCGCCACCAGCGCGGCGCGCGTCTCGATGGTCAGGGATGCCGAATGCGGCGCGAGCACCACGTTGTCGAGCGCCAGGAAGCGTGGATCGAGCCCAGGTTCGCGGGCGAACACATCGAGGCCCGCAGCGGCGATGGTGCGCGATTCCAGCGCATCGAGCAGCGCCGGTTCATCCACCACCGACCCGCGCGCGATGTTCACCAGCACGCCGCACGGGCCGAGCGCCGCCAGCACGCCGGCATCGACCATGCGGTCGGTCCCGGCGCCGCCGGGCGTCGCCAGGATCAGCACGTCGGAGCATTCCGCCAGCGCGCGGACGTCGGCGATGAATGGCCAGGGCTGGTCCGGCTTCGCCCGCGGCCCGGTCCAGGCCACATCCATGCCGAGCCCCGCGCAGCGCCGCGCAATGGCCTGCCCGATCCGCCCAAGCCCGACGATGCCCGCCGCCTTGCGATGCAGGCTGATGCCGAGGCCCATGCGTTCGCTGTTCCAGCGCCCGGCGCGCACGAAGCGGTCGGCTTCCGCGACGCGGCGCGCAGCGGCGTACATCAGGCCGATCGCGGCATCGGCCACGTCCTCGGTCATCACGTCGGGCGTATAGGCCACGGCAATGCCGCGGCGCGCGGCGGCGGGCAGGTCGATGCGCTCCAGCCCCGCGCCCTGGGATGACAGCAGGCCAAGGTCGGGCAGGCGCGCGAACTGCGCTTCGCCCGCGCCGGCCAGCGCCATCGTCACGGCGACGCGGATGCCGGGATGCGTCGCATCGGGCATGTCCTGCACGAGCGTATAGCGGGCTTCCAACGCCGCGCGCAGGTCGGCGGGAATCGCGGAGAGCAGCAGGATGGTCTCGGTCATTCGGCGCGGATCCCGGCGGCTTCGATCACCCGCTTCCAGCGCGCGGATTCGGCGGCGATGGTGGCGGCGAGTTCCTCGGGCGTGGAGGGTGTGGCTTCCTCGCCCAGCGCCTCCATGCGCGCGCGATAGGCCGGGTCGTTCAGGATGCCGACGATCGCCGCGTTCAGCCGGGCGATGGCCGGCGCCGGCGTTCCCGCGGTGGTCGCGATGTAGTTGAACGGCGCGGCATCGAAGCCCGGCAGGGTCTCCGCCAGCGCCGGCAGGTCGGGCGCCAGCGCCGACCGCTGCGGCGTGGTGACGCCGAGCGCCCGCAGATTCCCCGCCCGTGACGGCGGCAACAGGATGGACAGCGTATCCAGCGCCATGCTGACCGTGCCGCCCAGCAGGTCGGTCAGCGCCGGCCCGGTGCCGCGATAGGGGACATGGGTGATGTCCACCTGCGCCATGAACTTCAGCAATTCGCCCGCCAGGTGCGACGACGACCCGATGCCCGAGGACGCGAAGGAAAGCCGCCCCGGCTGCGCGCGCGCCAGCGCGATGAGTTCCGCGAGGTTCTGCGCCGGCAGCGAGGGATGGATCGCCATCAAGTTTGGCGCGCGCTTGTAGCCTGAGACCGGCGCGAAATCCCGCACCGGGTCGTAAGGCACGGAGCGCATCAGCCAGGGATTGATGATCTGCGGCCCCGGCGTGCCATAGAGCAGCGTCAGCCCATCCGGCGCCGCACGCGCCACCGCCTGCGCGCCGATGGTCGCACCCCCGCCCGGGCGGTTATCCACCACCACCGGCTGGCCGAGGGCCGCCCCCAGCGGTTCTGCCAGCATGCGCGCCGAGGCATCGGCTGACCCGCCGGCAGCGAAGGGAACCACGAGGCGCAGCGGCCGGTTGGGATAGGCCGGCTGCGCCAGCGCGGGCAACGGCAGCGCAGCGGTGGCCGCGAGCAGCGTGCGGCGATGCAGTCTCATTCGATGGTGATCCTCTGTGCCTCGATCACGCCGCGCCAGCGGGCGATCTCTTCCTGAACCATGGCTGCCAGCGCGGCGGGCGTGCCGCCGAGCGGCTCCGCGCCCAGCGCTTCGAAGCGCGCGCGGATGGCCGGTTCCGCCAGCACACGATCCACTGCGGCGTTCAGCGCGGCGATCGCCTCCGGCGGCGTGCGCGACGCCACCACCAGGTAGTTGAACGATGCGTCATGGAAACCCGGTACCGTCGCCGCGATGGTCGGCAACTCGGGCGCGGCGCGCGCGGGATCGCGCGTGCTGACGGCCAGCGCGCGCAACCGTCCCTCGCGCACCAGCGGCAGTAGCGCGGCGGCGGTGTCCATGACCATGTCCACGCGGCCAGCCATGAGGTCCTGCACGCCCGGCGCAGTGCCGCGATACGGGACATGCAGCAGCTCGATGCCAGCCAACTGCGCGAACAGCGCGCCCGCCAGGTGCGCCGAGGAGCCGATGCCCGAACTCGCATAGGTGATCGCGCCCGGCCGCGCCTTCGCCATGGCGATCAATCCCGCCACGTCGCGCGCCGGGAAATCCGGGCGCACCACCAGCAGCTTCGGCGCGCGCATCAGCGCCACCACGGGCGCGAAGTCGGCCATCGCGTCGTAGGGGATGTTGCGCATCATCAGCGGGTTCAGGATCTGAATCGGTGGCGGGCAGTACAGCAGCGTCAGCCCATCCGCCGGGCCGCGCGCCACCATGATGGCGGCGACGGTGCCGGTGCCGCCGGGGCGGTTCTCGACGATGACGGGTTGGCCGAGGATCGCGCCCATCGGATCGGCGATGATGCGCGCCAGCGTATCCGCCGTGCCGCCTGGTGCGAGCGGCACGATGATCCGCAGCGGCCGCGCCGGCTGCCAGGCCTGTGCATGGGCGGGGCCGGCGGCGAGCACGGCGGCCAGGAGCGTGCGGCGATGCATGGCGCGCTATTCCAGTCGCATGCCGGTGGCGCGCACGACCTCGCCCCAGGAATCATAGGCGCTGCGGATGAACGTCGCGAATTCTTCCGGCGAACTGCCGACGATGCGCCCGCCCTGGTCGCGCAGCACGCGCCGCGTGTCGGCATCCTCCAGCGCGGCCTTGGTGGCGGCGTGCAGGATGGCGACGCGATCGGCGGGAATGCCGGCCGGGCCGAGCACGCCGTACCAGGTCTCGCTGATGAAGCCCGGCACGCCGGCTTCCACTGCGGTCGGCACGTCCGGCAGCAGGTCCAGCCGCTGCGGCGACGTCACCGCCAGCGCCGGCACCGTTCCTGCGCGCACATGCGCGAGCAGCGCCGGCACATCCGCCGCCAGGATGTTGATGCGCCCAGCCAGCAATTCCGTCACCGCCGGCGCAGCACCGCGGAAGGGCACATGCGTCAGGTCGATGCCGGCGCGCAGCTTGAACAGCTCGCCCGCCAGGTGCAGCGAGGACCCGATGCCCGCCGAGCCGTAGGTCAACTGCCCCGGCCGTGCCTTCGCCATGGCGACCAGCTCCGCCAGGTTGCGCGGCCCGAGGCCGGGCGCGGTGGCCACGATCTGCGGCACGCCCAGCACCTGCGTGATCGGCGAGAGATCGCGCCGTGGATCATAGGGCATGTTCGGCTGGAGATGCGGCAGGATCACCATCGCGCCGCTGCTCGCGAGCACCAGCGTCTGCCCGTCCGGGCGCGACTTCGCGACATGCTCGACACCGATCAGGCCGGCCGCACCGGCGCGCGCCTCGACGACCACGGGCTTGCCGAGCCGTTCGCCCATGACGCGCCCGATGGTGCGCGCGATCAGGTCTGCCGGGCCGCCGGCGGCGAAGGGCACCACCAGCCGCACCGGCTGGTCGGGAAAGGCCTGCGCCTGCGCGCGGCCGGCCAGCGCCGGCAGCGCGAGGGCGGTGAGAGCGGTCCGTCTGCGGATCATCATTCTGTGTTTCCTCCCGTTGTCGTTGTTTCAGGCTGGTGGCGGCTGGTCGAACAATCCTTCCTGCGGCGCGCTGAGTTGCGGCGCGGCATTGTCGGGCAAGGGGATCTCGTGCGCGTTCAGCGTCATCGCGACCATCGAATAGTAGCCGACCAGCGCGGTCAGCTCGACCACGCCCTTGACGCCGAAGCGCTGCGTCACCTGCGCGTGCAGCGGGGTGGGCACAGTGCCGTCGCGCAGCAGCAGGCGGGCGTAGTCGTAGACCAGCGCGTCCTCGGGCTGCGTGAAGCGCGGCGGCGCGCCGTCGCGGATGGCAGCGATGATGTCGGCTTGCACGCCGGCATCGGCGGCGGCCTGCGCGTGGACCGTCCATTCGACCTGCGCCGACCAGCGCCGCCCCGTCACGATGATGGCGAGTTCCGACAGCCGCTTGCCGAGCGATGTCCCGAAGCGCAGCGATTCCCCCAGCGACGACCAGGCGCGCGCCAGGTCCGGCGCATGGATCGCCGCGCGCAGCGGCCCCACCACGCGCCCGCGCGGGCCGGCGACGACGCGGTCCCAGACCTCGCGCTGCGCGTCGTCGGTCAGGTCATCGCGCGACGATGGCAGCGGGATGCGCATGTCAGCCATCCACCACGGGTGTCGCGAGCATCGACGGGCGTTCGCGGAAGCGCGCCTGCCAGGCGGCGTAGCGCGGCGCGCGGTCGCGCCAGCCGAGGTCGGCGAAGCGGAAATCCATGTAGTCGCCGGCGATGGCGAAGGTGATCTGCGCGATGCCGACGGGTGTCGCGGCGATGGCGCCGATCTCGGCATCGATGGCGCGCAGCGCCGAATCCGCCTTGGTCGCGAAGGCGTCGAGCAACGCCGCCGGCGGCGCCTCCTTCGCGCGTTCGCTGCGCCACAGGATCAGCAGGTCGAGGAAGCCCGTGGCCAGCGCATGGCGGCGCAGTTCCGTGAAGCGCGCCGGCCCCGCCGCCGGCACCATCCGCCCGCCGCCACCCAGGCTGTCGAGGTATTCGATGATGACCGCGCTGTCGTACAGCACGGTGCCGTCCTCCAGCACCAGCGTCGGGATCTTGCCGAGCGGATTGTCCGGCAGCAGCTCCGGCGCGACCTTGTCCATCGCGACCACGGTGCGCACGGTCGTGATGCGGTCCACGACGCCGAGCTCATGCGCCGCCACCATCACCTTCCGCACGAAGGGCGACCGCGGCGACCAGTGCAGCTTCATCATCCCCGACGCATCCCCCTTGTCTCGTTAGGTCATATGTATGACTTTAACGCGGGCGTCGCGCACGTCCAGGGAGGAAGGAACGGCCGAACGAATGCCGATCACCTATGACGCCGTGAAGGCGCTCTCGGCGCAGTTGTACGACTGGTCGCTGCGGCGCGTGCCGCCGGATACGCTGGGCGGGCTCGAAGCAGCGCTGGCGACCGAGACGCAGGATGGCGCGCGACAGGTCCTGAAGATGATGCTCGGTTCCGCCCGCAAGGCCGAGGCGGAGGACCGCTTCGTCTGCTCCGATGCCGGCGTGCCGGTCTATCACGTCACGATCGGCACCGCGGCGCGCCTCGACGGCGACATCAAGGCCGCCATCTCCGACGGCTTCGATGAACTGGTCGAGCGCATCAGCCCGCCGCTGCTCAAGCACGTGACCAACCCGCTGACCAACGAACGCGGCTACAAGGGCCGTGACATGCCGCTGGTGACCTGGGATGTCGCCGGTGGCGCCGATTGGGTGGACATCCTGTGCCAGCCCAAGGCGCTCGGCTCCGGCCGCTGGGCGGCGCTGGAGACCTTCTCCTTCCCCAGCCTCGCGCAGATCGAGGACTACGTGATGAAGGTGGTCATGCAGGCGGGCTCGCAGCATTGCCCGCCGGTCATCATCGGCGTGGGCATCGGCGGCAGTTTCGATGTCGCCGCGCGCATCGCGTCGAAAGCGACGATGCGCGCGATCGGCACCACCAACCCCGAACCCGTGCTGGCGGCGATCGAAGCGCGCCTGCTGCGCGCGGTGAACGCCACCGGCTTCGGCCCGATGGGTACGGGCGGCGACACCACCGCGCTGGCGGTGCATGTCGATTACGCCTCCGGCCACGGCTACACGCCCGTCGCGGTCTGCTTCAACTGCTGGATCAATCGCCGCACGCGCGCGCGCATCCACAACAACGGCCATGTGGAGCGCATGGAATGAAGACGCTCCGCTTCCCGCTCTCGCGCGAAGACGCCCGCAGCCTGCGCGCCGGCGACATGATCCTCGCCGATGGCGAGATCGTCATCACCGCCGGCCTGCCCACCATCCAGCGCCTGGTCGCCTGCTCGGATGACGGCCGCGAACCGCCCATCGCCCTGGCCGGCGGATCGCTGTTCCACCTCGGCTCCTACAGCCAGGATACCGCCGATGGCGGGCTCGAAATCCTCTACATGAACCCCACCACCAGCACGCGCTTCAACCCGCTGATGCCGCGGCTGATCCGCCACTTCGGCCTGACCGCGGTGGGCGGCAAGGGCGGGCTGGATGCCGCCTGCGTGGAGGCGATGCGCGAGGTCGGCTGCGTCTACCTCTCCTTCCTCGGCGGCGGTGCGCCGCTGCATTCCGCGGCGATCAAGGCGGTGCGCGAGGTGGCCTATCCCGACCTGGTCGCGCATTACCGCCTGGTGCGGCTGGCGGTGGAAGGGCTCGGGCCGCTCACCGTCGGCATCGACGCGCATGGCAACAGCCTGTTCGCATCGCTGCAGCAGCAGGCCGCCGACCGGATGCCCGACATCCTCGCCCGCCTTGACGCCGACCGCGCCGCATCGTGAAGGACACGCCCATGCGCGACACCCCCTGGCCACCCGGCATCGAGCCCGTCGTACCGGTGCCCGGCTACCCGAACACCTGGACGCATACGCCCGCGCGCGCACCCATCCCGCGCGCGCCCGGCGCAACCGAAGCCGCCGCCCCGGCGGCGCTGCACCGCAAGCTGCCGGATGGCGAGGCCAAGATCGCCGAACGCGTGAAGGGCAAGCCCGCCATCGGCCAGCTGATGGAAATCTCCGGCCGCATCCTGGACGAGGCCGGCCGTCCCGTGGCGGGCGCGATCGTCGAGCTGTGGCAGGCGAACGCCGCCGGCCGCTACGCGCATGCCATCGACACCAGCGCCGCGCCGCTCGACCCGAATTTCGAAGGCCATGGCCGCATCCGCAGCGATGCCGATGGCCGCTACGCCTTCACCACCATCAAGCCCGGCGCCTATGCCGTGCCGGTGCAGGAGACCTGGTGGCGCCCGCCGCACCTGCATTTCGCGGTGTTTGGCCCGTCCTGCCTGTCGCGCCTGGTGACGCAGATGTATTTCCCCGGCGACCCGCTGAACGAGATCGACCGCATCCTGCAATCCATCCCGGACGCGGCGGCGCGGTCACGCATGGTGGCGCGCATGCTGCCGCCCGCCTCGGTCGGTTCGCTGCATCTCGGCTTCGTGCACGACATCGTGCTGCGCGGCCGCTTCGCGACGCCGGAGGGCTGAGACGATGCTGCCGACCTCCCAGCAGACCATCGGCCCCTTCTTCCCGCGCGGCTTCATCGGCCCCGCCGACCACGACCTCACGCGCATCAGCGCCGATGCCGCGCCGACCACGCAGGGCGAGGCCATCATCCTGCGCGGCACCGTCACGCGCGCCGGCGGCGTGCCCTGCGTCAACGCCATTCTGGAACTCTGGCAGGCCGATGCGGCCGGACGCTTCAACACCGACCCGGCCTTCCTCGGCTGGGGCCGCACCTTCACCGATGCCGAGGGCCGCTACGCCTTCCGCACCGTCATCCCCGGCGGCTTCACCGATGCGACCGGCACCCGCGCGCCGCATGCGAACATCACCGTGATGGGCGCGGGCCTGATGCGCCGCCTGCTGACCACGATGTTCTTCCCCGGCTTCGACACCGCGGCCGATCCGGTCATGGCCTCCGTGCCCACCGCGCTGCGCCCGCTGCTGATGGCGGACGCCACGCGGCGCGAGAAGGGCCTGCGCTGCTTCCGCTTCGACATCCGCCTGCGCGGCGACGACGAGACGCCCTTCTTCGACCTGTAGCGCATCGAGGCGTTGCCGGCGCCCTCGCCGCCCGGCCCGACCGCCCGTGGTCGGCCGCAGAGCCGCATGCGGCATCATGCGTCCCGAAGCAGCGTCGGCCGTCGGCCGCGCGGCGTCAGGCCGCCGTCCAGCCCCCATCCACCACCACCGACGACCCGGTCATCAGCGAAGCGGCGTCAGAGCACAGGAAGACGATCGCGCCCATCAGGTCCTCGACCTGGCCCAGCCGCCCGAGCCGGATCATCGACAGCACCTGCGCCTTGAACGCCGCATCCTCGAAGAAGGGCTTCGTCAGCGGCGTCTCGATGAAGGTGGGGCACAGCGTGTTCACGCGGATGCCGTGCGGCGCCAGATCCACCGCCATGGCGCGGGCCAACCCCTCGATCGCCCATTTCGACGCGCAATAGACGCTGCGCCGCGCCCCACCGACATGCCCCATCTGCGACGACACATGCACGATGGCACCGCCGATCCCCGCCGCGATCATGCCGCGCGCCACCGCCTGCGCCGCGAAGAACGCCGCGCGGACGTTCAGTTCCATGATGGCGTCGAAATCCGCGACGGTCACATCCTGGAACGGCGCGGGGCGGTTGGTGCCGGCATTGTTCACCAGCGCATGGAACGGCCCGGCCGCCTCGATCGCGCGCGCGGTGCCCTCGATATCCGTGACATCCAGCACCAGCCCGCGCGCCTGCCCGCCCTCGGCGCGGATCGCGGCAGCGGCCTCCTCCACCTCGGTCGCACTGCGCGCGGCGAGCACCACCTCCGCCCCCGCCTGCGCCAGCGCGGCCGCGGCGGCCAACCCGATACCGCGCCCCGCGCCCGTCACCAGCGCGCGCCGTCCGTCCAACCGGAACGACGGTGTCTTTGGCAGCGCCGTCATTCCGCCGCAGCCCCATACGGCACATTCCGCCCGCCATAGCGCCGCAGCCGGATATTCGCCTGCTCCGCATGCCCGACGAACCCCTCCAGCATGCACAGCCGCGAGCAATAGGCACCGATCATCGCGCTCGCCTCATCGGTCAGCACGCGCTGGTAGGTCACGGTCTTGAGGAACTTGCCCACCCAAAGCCCGCCCGTGTAGCGCGCGGCACTCATGGTCGGCAGCGTGTGGTTGGTGCCGATCACCTTGTCGCCATAGGACACGTTGGTGCGCGGCCCGAGGAACAGCGCGCCGTAATTGGTCATGTTCTTCAGGAAGAAGTCATCATCCGACGTCATCACCTGCACATGCTCGGAGGCGATGCGGTCGGCCTCGCGCAGCATCTCGGCGCGATCCTCGCAGACGATCACCTCGCCGTAGTCTTCCCACGCCTTGCGCGCCACCTCGCCGGTCGGCAGCACGGCCAGCAGGCGTTCGACCTGCGCCATGGTGTCCCGCGCCAGCTTCTCGGAATCGGTCAGCAGGATCGCGGGGCTGGTCGGGCCGTGCTCGGCCTGGCCGAGCAGGTCGGTGGCACACATCTCGCCGTCCACCGTCTCGTCCGCGATCACCAGCGTCTCGGTCGGCCCCGCGAACAGGTCGATGCCGACGCGCCCGTATAATTGCCGCTTCGCCTCGGCCACATAGGCATTGCCGGGGCCCACCAGCATGTCCACGGGCTTGATGCTTTCCGTGCCGATCGCCATCGCGCCGACCGCCTGCACGCCACCCAGGCAATGGATCTCGTCCGCCCCGGCCAGGTGCTGCGCCGCCACGATCGCCGCCGCCGGCCGGCCATTGAAGGGCGGCGCGCAGGTCACGATGCGCGGCACCCCCGCCACCTTCGCCGTCACCACCGACATATGCGCCGATGCCAGCAGCGGATATTTCCCGCCCGGCACATAGCAGCCCACCGAATTCACCGGGATGTTCTTGTGCCCCAGCACCACGCCGGGCAGCGTCTCGACCTCGATATCGCGCACCGACTCGCGCTGGTGCTGCGCGAAGTTCCGCACCTGCTCCTGCGCGAAGCGGATGTCGTCCAGCGCGCGCGCCGGCAGCTCCGCCAGGCAGTCGCGGATCTCGGCATCCGTCAGGCGGAAATCCGCGCGGTCCCACTTGTCGAACTTCACCGACATCTCGCGCACCGCGGCGTCCCCGCGCGCGCCGATATCGGCCAGCAGACCCTCCACCGTCGCGCGCACCGCGCCCTGCGCCGCGTCCTTCTCCGCCGCAGCGATCGACGTCTTCAACCAGCGCGCCATGGCGGCCTCTCCCCTGTGTCAGGCGGCGGACCTTGCCCCCGCAGGCGCCGCGCGACAACCGCTCACCCCGGGGCGGCCCACGCGATCCGTCCGACGGCGCCGCAGGCCGTGCATTCCGCCGTCCAGCTCGGGTGGTCCACGCCACAGGCGCCGCAGCGCCAGCGCGGCGCGCCCGGCGCATTGGCCGCCGCGCGCAGCCACTTGGCCTGCGCGGCGCGGGCATCGGCGGTGTCGCCGTGCTCCACTTCCTCGAGTTCCGCCAGCATCAGGAAGGCGCGGCGGTCTGCCGTGCGGGTCGCGACCAGCGCATCCAGCTCCGATCGCGCCCGCCCGGTCAGCCCCGCATCGATCGCCGCACGCGCCATCAGCAGGCGGCTCTCGGGATGCTCGCGGTTGCGGTGGGTCAGGTCCTCCACCGCCTTCACCCGCGCCAGGCGGTCCTTCTCGCCGGCCAGCCACGCGGCGCCGACATCCGGATGCGGCGCGGCCAGCCAGGATTGCTCGAGCACGCTGCGCGCCCGCCGCCCGCCGCCGGCATCGCCGAGCCGTCGCGCATGCGCCAGCGCGCCCGGCGCGAAGCCGGCATCGGCGGCGACCGCCTGCTTCTCGAATTCCGCCGCGCGGGCCGGGTCTTCCTCCTGCAAGGATGCCGCCAGCGCCAGCGCCGCGCGCGGCGCATCCGGGGCGGCCAGCGCCAGCGCCTCGCGCCAGTCCCGCATCCGCAGCGCCAGCACCTGGCGTTCCTCGCGCAACCAGGCCGCGCCGGGCTGCGCCGCCTCGGCCTCCTTCGCCAGGCGCTGCGCGGCGGCCCAATCCTCGCGCTGCATCGCCTGGCGCAGCAGCCCGCGCAAACCGAGGAAGCGCGCATCGGGCCGTTCGGCCAAGGCCTTGAACGCGATGGCCGCGACCTCCTCGCGCCCCGCCAGCCGCTCCGCCTCCGCGGTCAGAAGAAGGGTCTGCGGCGTATCGCCCAGCAGGATGCGGGCGCGCCGCACCTCGACGCGCGCCACCTCGGCCGTGCCGGCCGCCAGCGCCACCAGCGCGCGCGTCACCGCCATGTCGCCATCGGCGCGGCGCTGCGCCCGGCGCGCGGCGCGTTGGCGCCCCGGCACCGCCGCCATCCAGCGCAACCCGGACAGCACCGCCTGCACCAGCGCGAAGGCCAGCGCCAACCCCATCACCGCGATGGGGAAGGTGATGCCGATCCAGGTGTCGCCGACCTCGATCTCGACCGTTCCGCCGACTTGGCCGAGCCACAGCGCCAGCGCGGTGACCGCGACCAACCCCGCCAGCAGCAGAAGCGCACGACGCATCGCCGCGCCTCAGCCGTTGCCGAGCGCGGCCAGCGCGGCGCGCGCCGCCGACAGCGCGCGCGCCTGCTCGGCCCAGGGGCGCATCGCCTCCTGCGCGGCCGCCGGCAGCCGCACGAGCCGCGCCAGCGCGCCTTCCAGGTCGCCGGCATCCAGCGCGCGGCGGGCGCGTTCGATCTCCGCCGCGGCGGCATCGCCCCACACGACTTCCTGCCCACGGCGCACCGTCACCAGCCCGGACAGCCGCGTCACCGCGGAATCCAGCACGCCCTGGCCGTCGCGCGAGGCCTCGCTGGCCGCGCGCGCGGCGCGGGCCGCTTCCTCGAAGGACAGGCGCAGCGCCGGTTCGGTCGGCGGCGCGGCCTCGGTGAAGCGCACCAGCGCCGGTGGCGCCGTCGGGAAGGCCGCCAGCGCCGGACCCAGCGCCTGCCCGGAATCGAGCCGCTGCCGCAGCGCATCCAGCGCCGCGACACGCGCCGCGCGCGCCTCCAGCGCTGCAATGCGCGCCTGCGCCGCCTCCAGCGCCGCGATGCGCGCCACCAGCGCCGATTCCGCGCCGGTCACGCGCTGTTCCAGCGTGGCCGCGGCGGCGGCGAGGCGTTCGCCCTCCGCCCGATCCGCCGCGGCCAGGCGTTCGGCCAGGCTGCGCGCCAAATCCTCGACGCGACGGATGCCCTCCGCATCGGCTGCCTGCTGCCGTGCGGCGATGGCATCGAGGCGTTCGGACAGGCGCTCAGCGCGCGTCGCCAGCCCCTCGGCCGCCGCGCGCGGGGCATAGGCCTGCGGGTCCAGCACGGGGCGCGCCAGCGCCTCGGCGGCGCGCGCCTCGACCGCCGCGACCTCGGCGGCGACGGCCTCGAGCCGTTCGGCCAGCGGGCGCAGGTCGGGTGGCGGCGGCAGCGCGGCGATGCGCGCCTCGATGGGCGCAAGATCGACCGGCGGGCGGGCTTCCAGCGCGGCGATGCGGGTCTCGATCGGCGCGAGGTCCGGCGGGCGGCGCTGCTCGACCGCCGCCAGGCGCGGCTCCAGAGCGCCGACCCGTGCCTCCAGCGCCGCCAACGCGGCAACCGAGGGATGCGTCGGCGCCACCGGGCGGGGCGTCAGCCACAGCCACCCCGCGGCCGCCACCAGCACCGCGCCACCGGCGAACAGCGGGATCGCGGCCGGGTCCAGGAGATGGCGGGGTGGCGGGGTCGGTGCGTCGGTCATGCCGGTCCTCGTGCTGCGGCGGCGGGAGGTATAGCAACCACCGCGCCCGATGGCGCCAGGTGCCGGGTCCGCAGACCACGCGGGCCTGCCGGGACCGGCCCGTTCAGGCTGGCGTGGCGGCGCGGCCTGCGGGCGCCGGGCCAAGCAGCGCGGGCAACAGCGCGGGGTCGGGGCGCGCCGGCCATGCCACAGCGGCGAACGCCAGCGGATCGAGCGCCGCCGCGATGCGGGGGCTGAGCACCAGGGCGCGCATGCCGCGCGTCGCCTCGGCCAACCCGGCGCGGCGCAGCAGCGCCGCCAGGATGCGCGCGCCGCGCGGCGAGGTGACCAGCACCGCCGCGACTCGCCCGGCGCCGATCGCCGCCACCGCCGCATCGGGCAGCGCCGTGGCCTGGACCGCGCGGTAGACGACGCGGCGGATGACGCGAAAGCCCTGCCCGCGCAGCGCCGCCGCGAGCTCCACGCCATAGCCCTGGCCGACCGCCAGCAGCAGCGGGCCGGTCGAGGGGTCGCGGCGTTCGGCGACCAGGCGCGCCAGGGCGGCGGCATCGCCCTCGGCTGCCGTGACGTCGGTGAAGCCACGCGCTCGGGCCTCGGCCGCGGTGCCCGCGCCCACCGCCAGCACCGGCAGCGCGGCAGGCGGCAGGGCGCGTGCGGCGGCGCGGCTGGCCAGCAGCAGGGCCTGGGCGCGCGGCAGGGTAGCGGGCGGCGTGCCGACCAGCACCAGCGCGGGCGCCGCCACCGGTTGCCAGCCCAGCGCGGCGAGGGCGGCGGCGGTCTCGGCATCGCCGGGCGCGGGGCGCGTGACCAGCACGCCGCGCGGGGTGGTGCCGCCGGAGGGCGCCCGCGTCACGCGCTCGGCCTTTCGGGTGGTTTGGTCAAGCCGGCCCGCTCGAACGGCCCTGCGTGACTGGATCGCGCCTGTCGATCGTGATGCGCAATACCGGCAGCCGCCTTGCTCCGGCCATGGCTGCTCTTCCCGGGGGCGGGCCGATGCGCCGTGTCCGGGGCGCATCCGGCGACGGTCGCGGGCCGGCCCCTAGGCAAACAGGTCCGCCGGGCTGTCGCGCCGCAACGCCTGGCCCAGCGCGTCGCCGAGCCGCACCGCGTCGCTCGCATCCGCCTCCTCGGTCCGGCGCAGCAGGAAGGATCCGTCGGCGCGGGCCACCAGGCCGGTCAGGCGCACACGGCCATTGTCCATCAGCCGGGCATGGCCGCCGATCGGCGTGCGGCAGGACCCGTCCAGCGCGGCCAGCAGCGCGCGCTCGGCGGAAGAGACGGCGCGCGCCTCGGGGTCCTCGATGGCGGCGAGCAGTTCGTGCAGCTCGGTGTCGTCGGCGCGCACCGTGACGCCGACGATGCCCTGGCCGGCGGCGGGGACCATCACCTCGGCGTCGATGGCGACGCTGCCGGGCGGGTCGAGCTCCATGCGGCGCAGGCCGGCAAGCGCCAGCAGGGTGGCGGCGGCCTCGCCCTGCGCGAGCTTCCGCAGGCGCGTCTGCACATTGCCGCGGAACATGACCACGTTCAGGTCCGGCCGCCGATGCAGCAGCTGCGACTGCCGCCGCACGGAGGACGTGCCGACCACGGCACCCTGCGGCAGCGCCGCGAAGGGGTCGGCCGGGTCGGCGGCGGGCAGGGCAGGGCCGGGCAGCAGGCAGTCCCGCGCATCCTCGCGCTTCAGCGTGCAGGCCAGCACGATGCCCGGCGGCATCTCGGTCTCGAGGTCCTTCAGCGAATGCACCGCGAAATCCACGCGGCCATCGAGCAGCGCCTCGTGGATTTCCTTGGCGAACAGGCCCTTGCCGCCGATCTCGGCCAGGCGGCGGTCCTGGATCAGGTCGCCGGAGGTCTCGATGCGCTGTTCCTCGAAGGCATTGGCGTCGCGCAGCACCGGGCAGAACTGCGTGATGCGGGCCAGGAAGTCGCGCGTCTGCCACAGCGCGAGCGGCGAGGCGCGGGTGCCCACGCGCAGCGGCAGGGCGCGTCGGGCGGCGGCGGGGTGGGCAAGGGCCATGCACCCGTCATAGAACCCCGCCCATGGGCGCGGAAGGTGGGATCATGCTGCGAGGGCCGGTGCTGGGCCTCGAGAGCAGCTGCGACGAGACGGCAGCCGCGGTGCTGGCACCCGACGGCACCATCCTGGCCGAGGGCGTGCTGTCGCAGGAGGCCGAGCACGCGGCCTTCGGCGGCGTGGTGCCCGAGATCGCGGCGCGGGCGCACCTGGCCGCGCTGCCGGGGCTGGTGGACCGGGTGCTGGCCCGCGCGGGCGTCGGGTTCGGCGCACTGGGCGCGGTGGCGGCGACCTCCGGCCCCGGGCTGATCGGCGGGCTGATCGTGGGCGCGGGCTTCGGCAAGGGGGTCGCGATCGCGCAGGGGCTGCCCTTCGTTGCCGTGAACCACCTGGAGGCGCATGCGCTGACGGCCCGCCTGCCGGGGCTGCTGCCCGACGGCGCGCCGGCGTTTCCGTACCTGCTGCTGCTGGTTTCCGGCGGGCATTGCCAGTGTGTCGCGGTGGAAGGGCTGGGGCGCTACCGTCGCCTCGGCACCACGCTGGACGACGCGGTGGGCGAGGCCTTCGACAAGGCCGCCAAGCTGATGGGCCTGCCCTGGCCGGGCGGGCCGCATCTGGAACGCCTGGCGGCGACCGGCGATGCGCGCGCCGTGGCGTTGCCGCGCCCGCTGTTCGGGCGGCCGGGCTGCGATTTCTCGTTCAGCGGGTTGAAGACCGCGGTGGCGCGGGCGGTGGCGCAGGGCGCGGCGCACCGGGACGTCGCGGCGGCCTTCCAGGCATCGGTCGCGGCGGTGCTGGCGGACCGCGCGCGGAACGCGCTGGCGATGATGCCGGGCGCGACCGCGGTGGTGGTCGCCGGCGGCGTCGCGGCGAACCAGGCGGTGCGCGCCGCCTTGGCTGGCGCGGCGGCGCAGACCGGTGTGCCGATGCTCGCACCACCGCTGCGCCTGTGCACCGACAATGCCGTGATGGTCGCCTGGGCCGGCATCGAGCGCCTGCGCGCGGGCCTGACCGACGGGCTGGACCACGCCCCGCGGCCGCGCTGGCCCTTGGCGGAGCTGGCGGGCGCCACGGCCGCGCCCGCATGAACTACCGCCACGCCTTTCACGCCGGCAACCACGCGGATTGCCTGAAGCACGCGCTGCTGCTGCTGCTTCTCGATGCGCTGCGGCGTAAGCCGGCGCCCTTCGCGGTGCTCGACACCCATGCCGGGCGGGGGCTGTACGACCTGTCGGCCGATGAGGCGGCGCGCACCGGCGAGGCCGCGCGGGGTGCGCTGCGCCTGGTCGATGTGGTGGATGGCCCGTTGGCGCCGTTCGTGACGGCGCTGCGCGCGCAGGGCTTCCCGGCGCGCTATCCGGGGTCGCCGGCGCTGGTCCGTGCCGCGCTGCGGGCAAACGACCGGCTCGCCTGCTGCGAATTGCACCCCGAGGACCATGCGGCGTTGCGCGCACATTTCGCGCGCGATCCGCAGGTCGCTGTCCACCGGCGCGACGCCTGGGAGGCGATCCGCGCGCTCACGCCGTTTCCCGAAAAGCGCGGCCTGGTGCTGATCGACCCGCCCTTCGAACAGGAGGAGGAATTCGCCCGCCTGGTCAGAGCGGTGGCCGAGGTCAACCGCCGCTTCCGCGCCGGCATCGTCGCCGCCTGGTATCCGGTGAAGCACCGCGCCCCGGTGCGCGACTTCCATGACGCGCTGCGCGCGACCGGCGTGCGGGATATGGTGGCGGCCGAGCTGTGGCTGCGCGAGCCCACCGACCCGCGTCGCCTGAATGGGAGTGGCCTGTTGGTGGTGAACCCGCCCTTCGGATTCGAGGCTGCTGTAGAGTCTGTCCTGGCGGCCCTGTTGCCCCTGCTGGATGCCGACCCCGGCGCCGGCGTTGCCGTCTCCCGCGTGGCCCCCGAATGACGCTGTCTGGTTGCGAGCGCGGAGTCCCAGAAAAGAAGGGCGGGGGTTCGGGGGAGGTTCTCCTCCCCCGACCTGCTTTCTCATGAAGATCGCGGTCTTCGGCGCCGGCGCCTGGGGCACTGCGCTCGCCATCCAGGCTGCCCGTGCCGGCCGCGAGGTGGTGTTGTGGGCACGCGACCGGTCGCGTGCCCTGGAGATCGCCACCGCGCGGGAGAATGCCCGCTATCTGCCGGGCGCGGCGTTGCCGGATGCGGTCGTGGTGGGTGCCGATGCCGCGGAGGCGCTGCGCGGGGCGGCACTGGCGCTGCTGGTGGTGCCCGCGCAGGCGCTGCGCGGGGTGCTGTCGGCGCTGCCCTTGGCCGATACGCCCATGCTGCTGTGCTGCAAGGGGGTCGAGGCCGGCAGCCTGCGCCTGCCGCTGGAGGTGCTGGCGGCGCTGCGACCCGGCCAGGTGGCCGGCGTGCTGTCCGGGCCGAATTTCGCGCATGAGGTGGCGCGCGGCCTGCCTGCCGCGGCAGTGGTGGCGGCGGCCGATGCGGCGCTGCGCGAATCCGGCGTCGCGCTGCTGGGTTCGCCGGGCTTCCGGCTCTATGCCGGCGAGGACCCGGTCGGTGCCGAGGTCGGCGGCGCCGCCAAGAACGTGATCGCGATCGCCGCCGGGGCGGTGATCGGTGCCGGTCTGGGGGAGAATGCGCGGGCCGCGCTGGTGACGCGCGGGCTGGCGGAATTGTCGCGCCTGGCCGTGGCGCTGGGCGGGCGGGCCGAGACAGCGGCCGGGCTCACCGGGCTGGGCGACCTGGTGCTGACCTGTGCCGGCCCGGGCAGCCGGAACATGTCGCTGGGCTTGGCGCTGGGGCGCGGGGAGAGCCTTGCGGCGGTGCTCGCCGCGCGGGCCGGCGTGACCGAGGGCGTCGCGACGGCCCCCGCGCTGGTGGCGCGCGCTGCGTCGGTCGAGGTGGAATTGCCGGTCTGCGCCGCGGTGGCCGACCTGGTGGCCGAGCGGATCACGGTGCGCGAGGCGACTCAGCGCCTGCTGGCGCGCCCGCTGCGCGCCGAATAGCGTCGGCGTTCAGCTGGCGCGGGAGAGTTCGGTCTCGTGCAGGTTGCGCACGGCGGCGACGTAGCCGGACTGGGTGCCGGTCACCAGCGCCTCGTTCAACTGGCGCAGCAGGCGTTCGAGGTCGTCGGTGCGGCAGAGCTCCAGCGTGCCCATGCCGGCGCGGTGGGTGGCGCGGTAGGAACCGTCGCGCAGGCGGTCGATCTCGATGGTGCTGGACCCGCCGGCGACCGGGCGCAACGTGATGATCACGTCGTCCGGTGTCGGGGTCGCAATAGCGTCGGCCATGGGCGTCGTGTCCCTGCAGAGGGTGGACACGGCGCCGCCTTCTGGCGGCGTCCGTACCGGCGTCGGGGTGTTTCCTGCACCCTAGTCACCGAAGCCCAAATCATAGCCGAATCGCGGATTCGCGACAGCGACCAATGGTAGAGTTGCGAAACGGCGGCGCTCGGGGCGCGCTTGCCCCCGCACGCCCGGCTGCGGCGGCCCGTTCGCCGGCACTGGTGAAAATGACCGTCTTTTGAATGTCTTGCAGCGGAAGGCTGCGATGGGCGGGCCCGGTTGTGCCCGGCCAAGCAATGCGACATTACGAAGTATTGAGACAAATCACGCGATTGTGATGGCGGGGTGGGTGGCGCAGGCAGCAGCCAGCGGGGCCATGGCAAGCATGGCCCCGCCGCCCTGCATCAGGCCTTCCGCGCCATGATTGAGGCCGGGACGCGCGCCGCGATGCGCGCCCGGATCGCCAGCAGCGCCGCGTCGTCCTCGTTGACCAGCGGCGCGCAGGCCGCTTCGGCGTAGCGACCATTGCCGCGCATGGCTTCGAAATCCACCACCAGCGCCGCGACCTTGGCGTTGTCGAACAGATGGCGGTTGCCGTCGTCGAAGTAGGTCTCGGTCACCGCGCCCTCGCTGACCACCAGGCCATGGGCCTCGAGTTCGACGTGGTAGTAGGTGACCGCGCGGACCCACAACTCCTGCACGATCGAGGTGCCGTTCACCAGCAGGCGGGCCGGCACCAGGCGGCCATCGAGGAAGATGGCGTGCTCGGGGCTGACGCGCAGGTCGCGGAACGGCACGCCATCGGCCAGCGCGCCGGCCTTGATGAGCACCGGCGCGGCCTTGGCCTTGTCACGCTGGCGGCTCACATCGACCTGCGTGCGACCCACCCAGACCAGCGGCTGCAGCGGCGCGCCGCCATGGGCCGCCACCACCAGGTCGCCGGCGCGCAGCTGCTCGACCGGCACCTCGCCGCGGGCGGTCGCGATGCGCGTGCCCTCGGCGAAGCAGGTGATGACGTCGCCATCCGGGTCGTAGCCGTAGACCCAGAGGGTGTCGTCGCCATCGCCGCCCGGCATCGTGTTGACGAACAGCGTCGAACCGTCGCCGCCATCGACCGTGTACCAGGGATCGTCGTCCCCGCCGTTCCAACCCTCGAGGTCGAGCGTGTCCGTTCCATCGCCCAGGTCGATGGTGTCGTCGCCATCGCCCTGGTCCCACACCAGGCTGTCATCGCCTTTGCCCAGGTCGATGCTGTCATCGCCGCCGCCGGAGACGACAGTGTCGCCCTCGTCGGTCAGGCGGATGCCCTCGAAGCCGTCGATGGTGTCGGTGCCGCCATGGCCGTCCTGCACCGTATCGTCGTCGAGGTTGACGAAGACCGGGCCGGGGGAGTGCGAGTAGTCGAGCGTGTCGATGCCATCGCCGCCGACGATGCTGTCATTGCCGGCCGAACCTTCGACAATGTCATTGCCGTCGCCGGTGTTGACCGTCTCGGCCCCGTCGCCGCCGACGATGCTGTCATTGCCATCGCCGGTCTGCACCACGCCGAAGCCGCTGATGGTGTCGTCGCCGATATCCGCGCCATTGGCGCGCCCATCGGCCAGGTCCACCGTCACCGGCGCATGGGAGTCGCTGTAGTCCAGCGTGTTGGTGCCGCCGCCGCCGACCAGGCTGTCATCGCCCAGCGAGCCGACCACGGTGTCGTCGCCATTGCCGGCATCGACGGTCTCGTCACCGCCGCCGCCGACCACGCTGTCATTGCCGTCGCCGGTCGTGACGACGCCGAAGCCGGAGATGGTGTCGTCGCCGATATCGTCGCCGTTGGCGCGCCCGGCACCGAAGTCCACGGTCACCGGCGCATCGGAGCCGCTGTAGTCCAGCGTGTTCGTGCCGCTGCCGCCGACCAGGCTGTCATCGCCCAGCGAGCCGACCACGGTGTCGTCGTCGCTGCCGCCGTCGATCGTCTCGTTGCCCGTGCCGCCGACGATGCTGTCGTCGCCCGAGCCGGCGAGGATGACGTCGTTGCCGCCGCCGGCCACCACCACGTCGTCGCCGCCACCGGACAGGATCGTCTCGGACCCCGCGCTGCCGACGATGCTGTCATTGCCGCTGCCGGTCGCCACCTGCTCGAAGCCGACGATCGAGTCGGTCCCGATATCCGTGCCGCTCGCGGCGTTGTTGGCGAAGTCGACCGTCACGGGCGAGGTCGCGGCGGCGTAGTTCAGCCCGTCGCGGCCATCGCCGCCGATCAGCGTGTCGTTGCCCAGCGAGCCGACCACGGTGTCGTCGTTGCTGCCGCCGTCGATGGTCTCGTTGCCCGAGCCGCCGACGATGCTGTCATTGCCGGCGCCGCCGAGCAGGCTGTCGGTGCCGCCGCCGCCGACGATGGTGTCCGCGCCGGCACCGCCGTCGAGCACGTTGTTGCCCGAACCGCCCACCAGGCTGTCGGCGTTGGAACTGCCGAGCACGTTCTCGACACCCGACAGCACGTCGTTGCCGGCCGCGCCGGTGGCGCTGCCATTGCCCGCGCCGTCCAGCACCACCGTCACGCCGCCGCCCGCGCCGGCATAGGTGGCCCAGTCATTGCCCGTGCCGCCGACCAGCGTGTCGTCGCCGCCGCCGCCGCCCAGCGTGTCGTTGCCGCCGGCGCCGTCGAACAGGTTGGCCGTGGTGCCGCCGGTGCTGACGATGCTGTCGTTGCCGCTGCCGCCCAGCACGTTCTCGATGCTGGTCAGGCTGTCGGAGCCGACATCGCCGCCGCCCATACCCGTGCCGTTGCCGCCGTCGTTCAGCGTGACGGTCACGCCCGAGGTCGCGGCGGAATAATCGGCCGTGTCGGTGTCGGCGCCGCCCAGCAGGCTGTCATTGCCGCCGCCGCCGCTCAGCGTGTCGTTGCCGGCGCCGCCGCTCAGCGTGTCGGCCGCATTGCCCGCGCCGCCCTGCAGGTTGTTGGCGCCGGTGGTGCCGACGATGCTGTCCGCGCCGGAACCGCCGATCGCGTTCTCGAAGCCATAGACACGGTCGTCGCCGGCGCCGCCGGTCACGTTGACGCCGCTGGTCGCGCCGAGGTTGGCGGTGACGGCATTGGTGATGCCGGTGAAGTCGATCAGGTCGGTGCCGTCGCCGCCGACGATGCTGTCATTGCCCAGCGAGGCGCGCACCGTGTCGTTGTCGGCGCCGGCGTTGATCGTCTCGTTGTTGACGCCGCCGAGGATGCTGTCGTTGCCGGCGCCGCCGAAGATGGTGTCGATGCCGCCGGCGCCGTTGATGGTGTCGTTGTCATCGCCGCCGTCGATGAGGTCGGCATCGGAGGCCGCGGTGCCGCTGCTGCCCAGGATCAGGTCGTCGCCGGCCCCGCCGAAGGCGCTGTCGCCCAGGTTGGTCTGGATGGTGTCGTTGCCGCCACCGCCGAACAGCGCGTTGTCGTAGTTGGTGCTGCCGGTCAGGCTGTCATTGCCCGAGCCACCGCGCAGGTTCTCGAAGACATTGCCGGAGAAGCTGTCGCCCTGCGCCTCGCCGCCGGAGGCGAAGCCGGTGGCCAGGTTGACCGTCACGCCCGTGGTATCGTTGGCGTAGGAGAGTTCGTCGATGCCGCCGGAATCGGTGAAGGTGTCGGCGCCCGCGCCGCCTTCCAGGATGTCGTTGCCGCCGCCGCCGTTCAGCGAGTCGTTGCCGATGCCGCCGACCAGCGAGTCGTTGTCGTCGTCGCCGCGGAGCGAGTCGTTGCCCGTGCCGCCGATCAGCGTGTCGTTGCCGCCATTGCCGCGCAGGTTGTCGTCGCCGCCCAGGCCGTCGGCAAGATTGTTGGAACCGTTGCCGGTGTAGGTATTGTTGTTGTTGTTCGGGCCGCTGGACCAGGACATCGCTCTCTCCTCAGAAACGCGTCGCGCCGGGCACGGCCCGGCGGAATGGGGTGACGAATCGGCATGCGGCATCCCGGCGCGCCAGCGCGCCGTGCCGCATCGGTGAATGGGGGCGTGTGGCGGCCGCCGGCCGCGCGCCTGGTCGGCCTGGCGTGGTCCCGGCGGGACGGGCCGTGCCGCGGCGCGATGGGGGCCGGGGCGCGCGGGCCGCGGCGCGCCCTTGCGGCATGGCCGGCAAGGATGGTGCGGCGACCGGCTCGGCGTTGACGATGCAGGCATCCGGCGGGCTGTTGGCGGCGGCGCAGCGCAGCGCCAGCTCACGGCCCCGACGCAGCAGGCGCACCAGGCGCCGCGCCAGCCTGGCAGCCGACCCGCGCGACGCCGCAGGCGCCGCAGCACCCCGCATCGGCATCGTGTCGGTCAGGCCGGCAAACATTCTCTGGAACAATCCTGGAATTTGAGACGGCGCCTTGTGGCGCAGCGGCTCACCTTCCGAAATAAACAATCAATTAACAATCCCACGAGACCAAGATCGGTCGTGACGTGCTGGACGCAAAAATTACACGCTCAAGTTGTGGGGTGGGGTGTCGCTGCGGCGCGTTTGGCGTAACGGCGCCGTTCAGCATTTTGTGAACGCATCGACCTTACAGGGCCGAAGTCGAGCCGCAAGGCCGCCATGCCTGCGGACAGGACCACGCGCTCCGCGTGTAGGCTTCTTTGCGCTTCGGCGGCGGCGCAGTGGTCGACCGGACCGGCGCGTCAAGTATCACAATGTCGTGATGTCGATTTGCGCGCGGCCGAGGGCCGCGGAATCGCCTTCAATCCACCGTCAGCGCCGCCCCGGCAGCCAGCGGCGCCAGCGGCGCGGCCAATGACACCCCCGCGCCCAGCAGCAGCAGGAAGGGCGCCGGCGAGAGCCCGGACGCGGCCGCCTCGATCGCCGCGGCGCCGAAGATCACCGCCGGGATCGCCAGCGGCAGCACCAGCAGCGGCAGCAGCACCGACCCGCGCCGGGCGCCCAGCGTCAGCGCCGCCCCCAGCGTGCCCAGCAGCGACAGCAGCGCGGTGGCCAGGCCCAGCGCGGCGATCGCCGTGCCCCAGGCCTCGACCGGCAGGTTCAGCAGCGCCGCCGCCACCGGGGTCGCTGCCAGCAGTGGCAGTCCGGTGGTGATCCAGTGCCCCAGCGCCTTGGCCGCGGCGATGCCGCCGCGCGGCAGGCCCGACAGCAGCAACTGGTCCAGCGTGCCGTCCTCGGCATCGGCGCCGAACAGGCGGTCGAGCGGCAGTAGCGCGGCCAGCAGCGCCGCGGCGAAGAGCGCGCCCGGGGCAAGCCGCGCCAGCAATTCCGGCGCCGGCCCGACGCCGAAGGGAAAGAGCGCCGCCACCAGCACGAAGAACAGCACCGCCCCCAGCGTGTCCGCCGGGTGGCGCAGCGCCAGGCGGATCTCGCGGCCCAGCAGCGTGGCGAAGGCGCTCACAGCCGCAGCTCCCGCGCGCCATCGAGCGGCAGCGGGATATGTGTGGCCGCGACCACGATGCCCCCGCGCGCGCGATGCGCCGCCAGCAGCGGGCGCAGCCGCTCGACCGATGCCGCGTCCAGTCCCGTGGTGGGTTCGTCGAGCAGCCATAGCGGCGCGGGGCTGAGCGCCAGCCGCGCCAGCGCGAGCCGTCGCTTCTGCCCCGACGACAACACCCGCGCCGGCAAGTCGGTCAGCGGCGCCAGCGCCAGCGCGTCGAGCGCCGGCGCCACCTCGCCGCCATGCAGCCGCGCGAAGAAGCCGAGATTCTCGGCGACGCTCAGCGCCGGCTTCAGCGCATCCTGGTGCGACAGGTAGCGCAGCCGGCGCGCATGTGCCGGCGGGTCGGCGGCGACGTCCTCGCCGCGCCACAGCACCGCGCCCTCCGCGGGCTCGAGCAGCGAACTGAGAATGCGAAGCAATGTCGACTTACCCGCGCCATTCGCGCCGGTCAGCAGCAGCGCCTCGCCGGCGTGCAGCGCAAGGGAAAGGCCGGCGAAGACGACGCGGTCGCCGCGCAGGCAGGCCAGGTCGCGCGCTTCCAGGACAGCCCCGCCAGCCTCAGCCAAAACCGCCCCCAATCCATGGACCGTCGCCGGCCGCCATGCTTTAAACCGCCCGGATTGTGCGGCCGCGAGAGGCCGCCTCGCAGCTGAGGAAGGGCATCGCGACCATGCGGATGATCGGGCAGGACAGCCTGAAGACCCGCCGTACCCTCGACGTGGACGGCAAGACCTATCACTACTTCAGCCTGCCCGAGGCGGCCAAGAGCATCGGCGACATCAGCCGCCTGCCCTACAGCCTGAAGGTGCTGCTCGAGAACGTGCTGCGCTTCGAGGACGGGCGCTCCTACACGGTCGACGACGCGAAGAAGATCGCGGAGTGGCTGGTGCAGGGCCGCTCCACCAAGGAAGTGCCGTTCCGCCCGGCGCGCATCCTGCTCCAGGATTTTACTGGTGTGCCGGCCGTCGTCGATCTCGCGGCGATGCGTGATGCGCTGCTCGGCCTGAACGGCGATCCGCGCAAGGTGAACCCGCTGGTGCCGGTGGACCTGGTGATCGACCACTCGGTGATGGTCGACTACTCGGGTACCGCCGCCGCGTTGCAGAAGAACGTCGACGTCGAGTTCGAGCGCAATGGCGAGCGCTATGAGTTCCTCCGCTGGGGCCAGGAGGCCTTCAACAATTTCCGCGTCGTGCCGCCGGGCACGGGCATCTGCCACCAGGTGAACCTGGAATACCTGGCGCAGGTGGTCTGGACCGCGACCGACACCGGCGAGGTCTTCGCCTTCCCCGATAGCTGCTACGGCACCGACAGCCACACCACCATGGTGAACGGCCTGGGCGTGCTCGGCTGGGGCGTGGGCGGGATCGAGGCCGAGGCGGCGATGCTCGGCCAGCCGATCGCCATGCTCATTCCCGATGTGATCGGCTTCAAGCTGGTCGGTTCGGTGCGCGAGGGCGTCACCGCCACCGACCTGGTGCTGACGGTGACGCAGATGCTTCGCAAGAAGGGCGTGGTCGGCAAGTTCGTCGAATTCTACGGCCCGGGCCTGGCGCACCTGCCGCTGGCCGACCGTGCGACCATCGGCAACATGGCCCCGGAATACGGCGCGACCTGTGGCTTCTTCCCGGTCGATGAGACCACGCTGAACTACCTGCGCCTGTCCGGCCGCGACGAGCACCGCATCAACCTGGTGCGCGACTATGCCAAGGCGCAGGGCATGTTCCGCGAGGCCGACACCCCCGACCCGGTCTTCACCGACACGCTGGAACTGGACCTGTCGACCGTCGAGCCGTCGATGGCCGGCCCGAAGCGCCCGCAGGACCGCGTCGCGCTGTCCAGCGCCGGGGCGTCCTTCCTGAAGGACCTGGCGGCCGGGACCATGGGCGTGCCGGGCGACAAGGCCGACCTGCGCGTGCCGGTGGCCGGTGCGAACTACGACCTTGGTCATGGCGACGTGGTGATCGCGGCGATCACCTCCTGCACGAACACCTCGAACCCTTACGTCCTGGTCGCTGCCGGCCTGGTGGCGAAGAAGGCGGTCGAGAAGGGGCTGACGGCGAAGCCCTGGGTCAAGACCTCGCTGGCGCCGGGCTCGCAGGTGGTGACCGACTACCTCGACAAGGCGGGGCTGACGCCCTCGCTGGATGCGCTGGGCTTCCAGACGGTCGGCTATGGCTGCACCACCTGCATCGGCAATTCCGGCCCGCTGGCCGAACCCATCGTGGACGCCATCGAGAACAACAAGCTGGTGGGCGTGTCCGTGCTCTCGGGCAACCGCAACTTCGAAGGCCGCGTGCATGCCAATGTGCGCGCGAACTACCTGGCCTCGCCGCCGCTGGTGGTGGCCTATGCGCTGGCCGGCACCATCCGCAAGGACCTGACCAAGGAGCCGATCGGCACCGGCCGCGACGGCCAGCCGGTCTACCTCAAGGACATCTGGCCGACGCAGAAGGAGGTGACCGACACCGTCCACTCCGTCGTGACGCGCGAGATGTTCCAGGAGCGCTACGGCGACGTCTTCAAGGGCCCGGCGCAGTGGCAGGCGATCCGCGTCGATGCGGACAGCGACACCTATCGCTGGAACTCGGGCTCCACCTACGTCCAGAACCCGCCCTATTTCGAGGGCATGACCATGGAGCCGAAGCCGACCGGCGACGTGAAGGGCGCGCGGCTGCTCGCACTGCTCGCGGACAGCATCACGACCGACCACATCTCCCCGGCCGGCAACATCCGCAAGGCGTCGCCGGCGGGCGAATACCTGCTGGAACACCAGGTGCGGCAGGACGACTTCAATTCCTACGGCGCACGCCGCGGCAATCATGAAGTCATGATGCGCGGCACCTTCGCCAATATCCGCATCAAGAACGAGATGGTGCCCGGCGTCGAAGGCGGCGTGTCCAAGCACTACCCGTCGGGCGACGTCGCGCCGATCTACACCACGGCCATGCGCTACAAGCGCGAGGGCGTGCCGCTGGTGGTGATCGGCGGCAAGGAATACGGCACCGGTTCGTCGCGCGACTGGGCGGCGAAGGGGACCTTCCTGCTCGGCGTGAAGGCCGTCATCGCCGAATCCTTCGAGCGCATCCACCGCTCGAACCTGGTCGGCATGGGCGTGCTGCCGCTGGTCTTCAAGGAAGGCGAGACGCGCCAGACCCTCGGCCTGAAGGGCGACGAGACCATCGACATCCTGGGCGTGGAGAAGCTCTCCCCGCGCATGATGATGGACGTGGTGATCACGCGCGCCGACGGCACGCAGGTGAAGACGCAGGTGATGTGCCGCGTCGATACCGCGGACGAGGTCGAGTACTACAAGAACGGCGGCATCCTGCACTACGTGCTGCGCGGAATGGCGAAGGCGGCGTAAGCGCGCCGCGCTTCGGGCGTTCAAGGGGAGGGCGCGGTCCGCAGGGGCCGCGCCCTTCGCGCATTCAGGCGTTCGTGACCTTGGCGACGCTCAGGCGGCGGACGCGGCCATCCTGCATCGGCCAGTCGATCGACTGCCCGGCCTTCAGGCCTATCAGCCCGGCGCCGATGAGCGAGAGGATCGAGATGCGGCCCTGGCCGATATCGGCCTCGGAGGGCAGCACGACCTGCACGCTGCGCGTGACGCCGTTGGACGCATCGGTGAACACCACCTGCGACCCGAGGGCGACGACGTCGCGCGGCAGGCGCGCCGGCGGCACCAGGTCGGCGCGGTCGGCTTCCTCCATCAGCAGGCGCGCGGCCTCGGGATTGTTGCGGGCGCCCCGCATGGCGAGGCCGACCAAAAGGCCATGTTCGGTTTCGGACAGCAGGATGGGCGGGCGGTGCGCGCCGGCGCGCCGCATATTGGCTCTGGGCATGGGATATCCGTGGGTGTCGCGGTGAAGGGCTGGAACGATCCCCGGCGGTCGCGGCGCAGCGCGCGCGCGGCCTCCGGGGTCAGCGGCCCGCGATCAGGCACCCCGCATGGGCAAGTCGGCGACGCAGCGTGGCGGTGAACACCATGCTCAGAACATCGGCCTGGTGCGCGCGGCAATCAAGCCCGCGGATGCCGCCATGGCGCGCCTGCAATGTCTTCAGATGTCGTTGTCGAAGAATGCCAACAGGGCGGCCGCATGCGCGCGCAGTTGAGGCATTGGCGAAACGCGCCAGCCTTCGACCATCTGACGGTAGGTGAGGCCGGTGAAGCGAACCTGATCGCCCGTCACAGCGTCGGCAAACCGCGCGACCTCGGCTGTCAGAGCGTCATGGGTTTCCAGCACGATTGCGCTACCGCGACGGTCACGACCTGGTTGTGACCGCAGGTGCACCAGGCAGGGAGTGCAAGGCTCAGTGGCGGACATAGTTGTGGCCAGGGTCAGCAGCCCGAGCGCATGTTTCAGCAACTGCGCCTCTTCCAGGTGCCTGAACCCTGCCGCACCTGCGCGCGACCGGTCCCGCAGAGACTGGTAGCGCTCCATGGCATCGCCCCACACGGGCCGCCAATACGCATCGCTCCACGACTGTTCGCCATGAGCGTCGAAGGGCTCGTATCTTTTGCTCTCGATCCCAATCAGGCCACGCCCCGTCTCGATGAGGACATCCATGTTCGGGCGTCGACCCCCGCGCCAGGGAAACGGCAGGACCGCCTCGATGCGAACGGTGCGGGCCGGCCAGCCGAGATCCTCCGTACCGGGCAGCGGCGGCAGCGCCTCGGGACGATCGAGGAACGGCGCGAAGGCGTTGATGGCGAGGGCGGCGGACGATGTCGGGCTGAATACCTTGCCGCTGCCGATCTCATCGCCATCGGCGCTGTCCAACGCGGCGCGGATCGCGCCGAGTGGGAGGCCCCACATCAGCGTCCCCGCCAGGCGCTCGGTGACGTCCTCTGGTTCCTGCCCGGACATAGACTATTCCCCCATTTCCCCGCGGATCGTCTCTCGTGGTTGCGGCGTTCGCGGCCTTCACCCCGGCGCATACTCCCGGAACAACGCCTCCTGCAGCGCCTTCAGCCCCTCATCCGCCTGCGCCCCGGTGCGGTTCGTCGCCACCACCACCGCGAAGTCCCGCGCCGGCTGCACCATCACCATCGCCAGGTTCATGCTGTTGGACCCGGTGTGCAGCATCACCTCCCCGCGCGTGTAGGGCAGCGTCAGGAACCCCCAGCCCAGCCCATAGGCCCCGCCCGACGGCGTGCCCGGCGCCGCGTCCGGGCGCGCCGGCATCTCGATGACGCGCGTGTGCAATCGCTGCAGCGTCTGCGCCCCCACCAAGGCCGGCCCGCGCTTGCCAGCCCCGGCATGCCACCCCGCCCAGGCCGCGAAATCCAGGATCGACAGATGCGACGCCCCCGCCGGGCCATAGACCGGCGGCACATCGCCATTCGGCCCCGCCAGCATCGCCCGCAGCGACCCGTCCGGCAGTTCGACGTGGCCGAGCGGCGCATCCACCCGCCCCATCGTCGATTGCGGCCCGATCCCGGCGCTGGCGAGCCCCATCGGCGCGAAGATGCGCGCCACCACCAGCTCCTCCCAGGTCGCGCCGCCGGCCGCCTCCAGCATCGCGCCGGCGATCATGTAGCCGAGGTTGGCGTAGGCGAAGCCCGACCCCGCCGGCGCCGCCAGCGGCCGCGCCCGCCACTCCCCGATCACCCAGCGCCGCAGCCCGTCCAGGTTGAGGCTGTCCTGCATCGACGCGCCGATCACCAGGCGGATGATGTCATCCGTGTCCGGCGGAATGCCGCCGGTATGCGAGAGCAGCTGCGCCAGCGTCACGCCCGCCAGCCCCGCATCCATGCCGCTGCGCAGGTCGGCGAAAGCCTGCCCCACCGTGCTGTCCCATCGGAGGCGTCCGGCCTCGACCAGCATGCCGGCCAGCAGCGCGGTCATGGCCTTGGTGCAGGAGCCGATATGGAAGCGGTCCGTGACCGCCACCGGAACCTGCGCGCCCGCGCGCCGCGTGCCGACCGCCCCGGCCGCGACGATCCGCCCGTCGCGCACCGCCGCCCCGGCAACCGCGGGCAGGCCGTAGCGCGCCAGATAGGGCGCGAGCATCGCATCCAGCCCGGCGGGCGCCGGCTGTGCCGATGCCGGCAGCACGGCGCCGGCCATCGCGGCAGCGGCCCCCATCATCGCGGCCCTGCGCTGCATCGCGGAGTCCTCCCTGAGCGGCCGAGTGTGGGCACACCCACGCCACTGTCGCAACAATTCGGCTCGGGTCGAGCAGGTCGGCCGGGCCTGCGTTGCGCCCGCGCCGCGTGGCCGGCGTCTTCGACTTCAAGACCGGCTGCGACGCCAATGTCATCGGCCTGCTGCACAAGACCGAGCCGCCGATCCGGCCCGCCCGGCTGGCGGCGCGCCGGTCGCGACGCCGTCGGCGCTTGCCGTCCGGCCAGCCGGCCCCGCTCCGGCGCGCCTGCTCAGCGTCAGGCCAGGACGCTAACGCCTCGCCACCGCCTCGATCTCGATCAGCGCGCCTCGCACGAGCGCGGTCACGCCCACGCAGGTCCGCACCGGCCGCCCGCCCTCCGGCAGCGCCGCCGCATAGGCCGCGTTCATCGCCGCGTAGTCGCGTTCGAAGGCGCTCAGATACACCCGCACCGACACCAGGTTCTGCAGCCCCAGCCCCAAGGCCCCTAGCGCCCGCGCCAGATTGCCCATGGTGCGCGTGGTCTGCGCCGCGATGCCCTCGGGCAGCGGCGCGTCCGGGTCATCGATGTCGCGCGGGAACTGCCCCGTCAGGAACACGAACCCCCCCGCCTCGACAGCATGCGAGGATGGCGAGACCGAGGGCGGGAAGCCCGGCAGCATGTGGTGGATCATTCCTCGCGCTTCGCCCCGTCCAGCAGCGCGCGCCGGCGTGCCTCGGCGCGCGCATCGTTCTGCTTCTCGGCCTTGCTGCGCCCGTGTTTGGCGCGGTTGGCAACCGCCTGGTCGGCCTTGTCGGCCTGCACCCGCGCCTTGCGCGCCTTGTTGAGGTTGACGATCTCGGCCATCCGCGGAGGATACGCGCCCAATCGCCCGAGGGAAGACGCCAATGCCCATGATCTCGCTGACCGCCGCCGATGGCCATCGCCTGGCGGCCTATCGCACTGGCCCGCAGAAGGCCGACCGCGCGCTGGTCGTGGTGCAGGAGATCTTCGGCGTGAACCGCCACATGCGGAATGTCGCCGACGCCTTCGCCGCCGAGGGCTACGCCGTCATCGCCCCCGCCCTGTTCGACCGCGTCGGCCCCGGCATCGAACTCGGCTACGACCCCGCCGACGTGGCCAGTGGCCGCGAACTGCGCGGCAAGATCGACGCCGGCCACACGGTACTGGACATCCTGGCCGCCGCGGCCGCCCTGCCGCGCGGCGTGAAGCGCGGCATCGTGGGCTATTGCTGGGGCGGCACCGTCGCCTGGCATGGCGCGACGCGCACCTCCGCCTTCAGCGCAGCCTCCGGCTGGTATGGCGGCGGCGTTGCCGCGGCGAAGGACGAGGTCGCGCGCTGCCCGGTCCAGCTGCATTTCGGAGAGACCGACGCCTCCATCCCGATGACCGACGTCGAGGCCGTGCGCGCCGCCCAGCCGGGCGTCGAGATCCACGTCTATCCCGGCGCAGGGCACGGGTTCGCCTGCGACGAACGCGGCTCCTACTCTGCCAAGGACGCCGCGCTGGCGCAGAAGCGCACGCTGGAGTTCTTCGCCAAGCACCTCTGATTTCAATAGCCGGTCTGGGGACTCGCCTGTCGCGAGCCCTCGATCGGCGGGCGGAAAACGCCGGCTTCCAAGGCTGTCGCCGGATTGCCGCCAGGGCACGGCACGAACGCCATGCGCGTGCCGCCGGGATGATCCGGCTTGCGCCTCAGCCGCCGGCCAGCATCTCCTCCACCATCGCGCGCGTCGGCGTGGCGCCGTCGCGTGCCCGCAGCGCCCCGGCGGCGGCGGCGAAGCGCATCACCTGCGGGATCGGCATGCCCTCGGCCACCGCCAGCGCATAGGCGCCGTGGAACACGTCGCCGGCGCCGGTGGTGTTGGTGGCCAGCACGTCGAAGGCGGGCGTGCGGGTCGGCTTCTCGTCGCCGGCCGCCATCCACAGCACGCCCTTCTCGCCCTGCGTCACGGCCGCGACCTTCACCGGGCCGGATGCCAGCGCCTGGCGCAGCCCTTCCTCCGGGCCACGGCCGGGCAGAAAATTCGCCAGCCCCGGCACCGAGAAGACCGCATGGTCCACCCGCGGCACCAGGTCCACCAGGATGCGCGTCTCGCTGCGCTCGCCATCCAGCACCACCGGGACGCCCGCCTCGCGCGCGGCGGCGGCGGCGGCGGCCACGCCCTCGGGCCAGCGCGGGTCGCAGCACAGTGCGCCGGCCTCGCGGATGCGCTCCAGCGGCAGCCAATCGGGATCGGTGCCCAGCCCCGACCCACGGAAGGAGATGATGGTGCGTTCCCCCCGCGGGTCCACCAGCACCGCGCCGACCGGCGTGCGTCCGCCGGGCACGCGCCGCAGGCCTGACACGTCGATGCCCTCGGCTTCCAGCGCCGCGGCCAGGGGTTCGCCGTTCATGTCGTCGCCCACGCGGCCCCAGAAGGCGGCGCGCCCGCCCAGGCGCAGCGCGGCGATCGCGGCATTGGCGGCCATGCCGCCAGGCCCGATGCTGTAGGACCGCGCGGCGATCTTCGCCGGCGGGGCGGGAACGTCCTCGACACGGAAGGTGTGGTCGGCCACCACGTTGCCGAGGCAGATGATGAGGGGAGGGGATGCCATGATGCGACGCAGCGTCCCACGCCCGCCCGTGCCGCGCCAAGCGCCGAGCGCTGACATTGCCGCGCGCATCATCCTGCTGCGCGATGACGCGATGGTGCTGGACAAGCCGGCGGGCCTGCCGGTGCATCGCGGCCCGCGCGGCGGTGCGTCGCTGGAGGACTGGCTGGAACCGCTGCGGATGGGCAAGCGCCACCTGCCGCAGCCGGCGCACCGGCTGGACACGGACACCGCCGGCTGCCTGGTGCTGGGCCGCACCAAGCCGGCGCTGGCGGCCCTCGGGCGCATCTTCGCCGAAGGCCTGGCGCGCAAGACCTACTGGGCCGTGGTGCGCGGCGGCCCGGCGGAGGACGAGGGCGTGATCGACGCGCCGCTGCTCAAGACCAGCAGTGCCGCGCGCGGTTGGCGCATGCTGGTCGACCCCGCCGGGCAGAACGCGGTCACGCGCTGGCGCGTGTTGGGTCGCGGTGCGGGGACGTCCTGGCTGGAACTCACGCCGCTGACGGGCCGCACGCACCAGCTGCGCGTGCATTGCGCGGCAGCCGGCTTCCCGATCCTGGGCGACCCGCTCTATGGCGCGGGCGACCCTGGCGGCCTGCACCTGGTGGCGCGCCGCATCGACCTGCCGCTCGACCCGCCGCTGGCGGCGCAGGCACCGGTGCCGGCGCATATGCTGCAGGCGCTGGCGGGCCTCGGCCTGCGCGACTGACCGGCCATCGCGGCGCCGTGCAACCGCGGCCACGGCACACCACATTCCGGCGCAGCGGGCGCGGCATCCGTCCGCGCCACGGGAATAGCGCCATGACCACGCCGAGCGACGTCGCCTTCTCCCCCGCCGTGAAGGCCATCCAATCCGCCCGCGGATCGCGCGAGGCCTTCGCCCGTCGCGAACGCCGCGGCGGCTGGCAGGCCGAGATCACCCCCGACCTGGCCGAATTCATCGCGTCCAGCCGCAGCCTTTATCTCGCGACCGCCAGCGCCGAGGGGCAGCCCTATATCCAGCATCGCGGCGGCCCGCCTGGCTTCCTGCGCGTGCTCGACCCCGAGACCCTCGCCTTCGCCGACCTGGCCGGCAACCGCCAATACATCACGCTGGGCAACCTGTCCGAGAACCCGCGCGCGCAGATCTTCCTGATGGACTACGCGAACCGCCGGCGCGTGAAGATCTGGGGCACGGCCCGCGTGGTCGAGGACGACCCCGCGCTGCTGGCAATGCTGGCGGCGCAGGGCGCGCGCGCCGAACAGGCCATCGTGTTTCGCGTGACGGCCTGGGACGCGAATTGCCCCCAGCACATACCCCAGCGCTTCGAGGCCGAGGACGTCGCCGCCGCCCTGGCCCGCAAGGATGCACGAATCGCCGAGCTGGAGGCGGCGCTGGAACGCGCCGGGCCGCCAGGCAGGTGACGCGCGCGACAGGACGTGTTGGCGCCGGCCCCGATGCGGGTCTAGCCTTGCCCGAAAGCCCTGCGCGGCCGGAGGAAACCACCATGATCACGCGACGAATCCTGGGTGCGGGCGCATTCGCCGCCCTCGCCACGCCGGCCCTGGCCCAATGGCAGCCGACGCGGCCGATCCGCATGCTGGTGGGTTTCGCGCCGGGCGGCGGCACCGACATCACCACCCGCACCATCGGCGCCAAGCTCCAGGCGCTGCTCGGCCAGCCCATCGTGGTGGAGAACCGTCCCGGCGCCGGCGGCAACCTCGCCTCGGAGGCCACGGTGAACGCCCCGGCCGACGGGTCCGCGCTGATGATGGGCACCATCGCCTCGCTGGTGATGAACCCGCTGATGGTGCGCCTGCCCTTCGACGTGCTGACCGACCTCACCGCCATCGGCCGGTCGGTCGAGGTGACGAACTTCCTGGTCGTCGCGCCCGAGAAGCCCTGGCGGACGCTGCCCGAGCTGATCGCCGCGGCGAAGGCGAAGCCGGGCGAACTCTCCTACGGCTCCTCGGGCGTCGGCGGTGCGGGCCACCTGGGCGGCGCGCTGCTCGATTCGATGGCGGGCATCGAGACCATCCACGTGCCCTATCGCGGCGGCGGGCAGCTCATCACCGACATCCTGTCGGGCAAGGTGGATTTCTCGGTCGCCACCGCGGCGACCGTGCTGCCGCATATCGAGGCCGGGCGGCTGCGCGCACTCGCCGTGCCGTCCCCGCGCCGCTCCGCGCTGCTGCCCGACGTGCCGACGGTGGCGGAAGCCGCCAACCTGCCCGGCTACGAGGTGGCGAACTGGTACGCCATGATGGGCCCCCGCGCGCTGCCGCGGCCGATCGTGGACCGCGTCAACGCCGCGTTGAACGAAGCCATGCGCGATCCCGACGTGGCATCCAACCTGGCCAAGCACGGGCTGGAACCGGCGCCGTCCACGCCGGAACAGTTGACCGGCTTCATCCGCGCCGAGACGGAGAAGTGGCGCCCGATCATCGCGCGGGCGGGTGCCTCGGCGAACTGACGAGCGCTTCGCCGCAGCCGCGACGGCGGCGCGCGGCCGTCGCGGCGTTGACCCCTCGTCGCCGTTGCGTTGGACGGCCGCGCACCAATCAACATGCGCCCGCATCCGTCACGGCGCATTTCCTTGACGCTGCCGCGGCGCCGGTCGCAGCCTCCGCCCGGATGCAAGGGCTGCGTCCGGCACCCCCCTGCAGCCGGTCGCCACATCGCCGGACGATGAGGGGCAGTCATGCGACACGCATCGATGATCCGGCTTGCGCTTGCGGCGTCCGTCGCGCTCGCGGCCCTCGTGCCCGGCGCCGCGCAGGCGCAGCACCGCGTGCTCGGCACGGTGAACTTCCCGGTGCGATGCAGCGCCGAGGCCCAGGCCGAATTCAACCACGCGATGCTGCTGCAGCATTCCTTCTGGTACCAGGTCGCCGGCGAGGCCTTCCGCCAGGTGCGCCGCATGGATCCCGCCTGCACCATGTCCTATTGGGGCGAGGCGCTGACGCTGCTGACCAACCCCTACAGCCTGCCGCCGCCGCAGAACCTGCGCGACGGCCGAGCGCTGCTGGCGGAGGCGAAGCGCATCGGCCCGCGCACCCCGCGCGAGGCGGCATATATCGATGCGCTCGCGCTGGTCTTCGTCGGCGACGATGCGCCCGGCCACCGCGCGCGCCTGGTGGCCTATCGCGACGCCATGGGCCAGCTGCGCGAACGCTTCCCCGATGATGCCGAGGCCACCATCCTGTATGCGCTGCTGCTCGGCGTGGCGTCGTCGCCGGCCGACCGCAGCTACGCCGACCAGCTGCGCGGCGCCGAGATGCTGGAGCGCGAGGTGGTGCGCCAACCCGACCATCCGGGCATCGTGCACTACCTGATCCACCTGCATGACTACCCGGCGCTGGCCGCGCGCGGCGTGCGCGCCGCCGACCGCTACGGCACGCTGGCCGCCGATGCGCCGCACGCGCTGCACATGCCATCCCACATCTACACGCGCATCGGCCGCTGGGAGGATTCGATCGCGAGCAACCGCCGCTCCGCCGAGCTGGCGGCCCGCAGCCAGGAAGCCGACGACACGCTGCATGCGTACGACTACATGGTCTACGCCTATCTCCAGACCGGCCGCGACGCCGCCGCGCTGCAAGCGCTGCAGGAGGCGCAGGCGCTGCGCTTCACCGGGCCGTCGCGCCTCGCCTATGCCTTCGCGATGGCCGCCATGCCGGCGCGCTACGCGCTCGAGCGCGGCGCCTGGACCGAGGCCGCGGCGCTGGCACCACGACCCATGCCGAACGCCGCCTTCACCGAAGCGCTGACGCATTTCGCCCGCGCCATCGGCCTGGCACGGGCCGGGCGCCCGCAGGAGGCGACCGCCGACATCGCCGCGCTGACGCGCATTGCCGAATCCCTGGCCGGCCGCGACCCCTACTGGGCCGAGCAGGTGGCGATCCAGCGCGAGGCCGCGACCGGCTGGCAGGCCTTCGCGGCCGGCCAGCGCGAGGATGGCCTGGCAACGCTGCGCGGCGCGGCCGAACGTGAGGCGCGCACCGACAAGCACGCGATCACGCCCGGCCCGCTCGCCCCGGCGCGCGAGCTCTATGCCGAGGCGCTGCTGGAAGCCGGACGCCCCGACCTGGCGCTGGCGGAATTCGAGGCGGTGCAGCGCACCGAACCGCGCCGCCTGCGCGCCATTGCCGGCGCCGCGCGCGCCGCCGATGCCGCTGGCAACCGCGACGAGGCGCGCCGCCTGAATGCCGTGCTGCTGGACGTGGCGGGCGGCGCCGATCCGACGCGCGCGGAGATCGTGGCGGCGCGCGCCTACCTGGCGCGCTGACAACCGTTGTCGGCGGCGCGGACAGCCCGCGCCGCCGCCGGCCTCAGCGTCCCTTGAACACCGGCTTGCGCTTCTCGTTGAACGACGCGATGCCCTCGTGCCGGTCCTCGGTGCCGACCAGCTGGTTGTAGCATTCGATCTCGAAGCGCAGCGCGGTGCGGATATCCATCTGCAACCCGTAGTGCATCGACCGCTTGGCCTGGCGCACCGACAGCGGTGCGTTGCGCGCGATGGTGCGCGCGGTGTCCATCGCCGCCTCGTGCAGCGCCTCGCGCGTGTCGAACACCTGGTTCAGGATGCCCCAGTCCAGGGCCTGCGCGGCGGTGAAGGGGCGGCCGGTCAGGATGATCTCCTTCGCGCGGCGCTCGCCCACGATGCGCGGCAGCGTCTGCGTGCCGCCGGCACCGGGCATGATGCCGATGGTCACTTCCGTCAGCGCGAAGCGCGCCCCCGCCACGCCATAGGCGAAGTCCGACGCCAGCACCATTTCCAGCCCGCCCGCATAGGCATGGCCCGTCACCGCGGCGACGATCGGGATCGGGCAGTCCAGCATGGTCCAATAGGCGCGCTCGAAGATCTCGTGCTGGTGGCGCCACTGGGCGTCGGTCATGCCCAGGCGTTCCTTGAGGTCGCCGCCGCCGCAGAAGGCCTTCTCCCCGGCGGCGGTGAAGACCACGCAGCGCACCTCGCCGGGCTCGGCGATCAGATTCGACCACAACGCATGCAGGTCGCGCCCCATCTGGGTGTTCAGCGCATTCGAGACATGCGGGCGGTTCAGCCGCACCACCAGCACATGCGGTTCGGGGGCATCGAGCGCGAGCGTCTCGTAGGTCGGCAGGGTCATGGTCGGGTCCTCGGATTCGTCCGGCGCGCAGACTGCGCCGGGACGGGCGCGCTGTCAGGATGGCGCCAGGCGCTGCGCGCGGGGCGACACGCATGCCGACAGCGTGGCGGAGCGCCGGTCGCGCGGCTTGACTCGCCCGCGCGGACTGCGAGCATCGCCGCGACCGCCGAGGATGACGACCGATGGCCGATACCACCCGCCGCGCGTTGCTCGCGGCACCCACGCTGCTCTCCGCACCCGCCCTGGCGCAGGGCAGCTTCCCCGACCGCCCGATCCGCCTGTTCATCCCCTGGCCGCCGGGCGCTTCCGCGGATGTCTTCCTGCGCGCCATCGCCGAGGCCGCCGGGCGGCACCTCGGCCAGCCCGTGGTGCCGGAGAACCGCCCCGGCGCATCCGGCACGCTGGGCGCCGCCGCGCTGAAGGATGCGCGGCCGGACGGCTACACCCTGGCGCAGCTGTTCAGCGGCGTGCATCGCTTCATGCTCTCGGCCGAGCGCCCGAGCTTCAATTCGCTGACCGACTTCACCTGGATCGTGCAGCTCAGCGGCTCGGCGCATGGCATCGTGGTCAATGCCGACAGCCCGTGGCGCACGCTGGACGACGTGCTCGCCGCCGCGCGCGCCGCGCCGGGGCGGCTGACCTATGGCACGCTGGGGCCGACCTCGGTGCAGCACATGACGATGCTGGACATCATGCAGCGCGCCGGCGTGGAGCTCACCCACGTGCCCTATCGCGGCGGCGGCGAGCTGACCACGGCGCTGCTGTCCAAGCAGGTGGACGTGGTGGCGGATGCCTCCGGCTGGGCGCCGCTGGTGAGCGATGGCCGCTTCCGCCTGCTGGTGGTCTGGGGCGCGGCGCGCATGCCGCGCTTCCCTGATGTGCCGACGCTGCGCGAGGCCGGCATCGATATCGTGGTGGACAGCCCCTATGGCATCGGCGGCCCGCGCGGGATGGACCCCGCCGTGGTGGCCCGCCTGCACGACGCCTTCCGCGACGCGCTGGACGACGAAGCGCCGCGCCTGGTGATGGAACGCTTCAACATGCCGCGGCTGTATCTCGATCACGCCGCCTTCGAGGCCGCCCAGCCCGCCTCCTACGAAGCCGAGCGCGCCGGGCTCAGGCGCGCCGGCCTGCTGCCCGCCGGGCGGTGACGATTGCTGTCAGAACCGCCCGGCGTGATGCCGCCGCGGCCAACCACGAGGAAACCACCGCATGCTGCATGAACTCCGCATCTATCGCTGCCTGCCCGGCCGCCTGCCGGCGCTGCTGAACCGCTTCGCCCATTCCACCCTGCCGATCTGGCAGCGCCACGGCATCCGCCAGGCCGGGTTCTGGACGACGGTGATCGGCGAATCGAATCTCGACCTGCACTACCTGCTGGCCTGGGAATCGCTGGCCGAGCGCGAGACGAAGTGGAACGCCTTCCAGGCCGACCCCGAATGGATCGCCAAGCGCGCCGAGAGCGAGAAGGACGGCCCGATTCTTGCCAATGTCAGCAGCGCGATCCTGCAGCCGACGGCGTTTTCCTCGGTGAAGTAGCGGCGTTCTCGCGGGGCGTTGCCGGAGCGGCCACTCGTTCAAGCACCGGTGCGTCGCGCGACAGGTGCGACGGCGCGCGGGTGCAGGTGCGGGCCGACCCGATGATGGAAACGCGCCGACCGGCGCGTTTCCAGGCAGCTCTTCAGCGTTCCGCCGGCCGCGCGTTCTGCGCCACCATCTGCTCGTCCATGCGCGGCGTGTAGACGATGCCGCGCCGTGCGGCCGCCACCACAACCTGGTTGTACAGCGGGATGAAGGGCAGTTGCTCGCCCGCCTCGCGCGCCACTTGGCGCAGTGCGGCCTCGCGCCCTTCGCCGGCGGTGGCGATCACCTCGCCGATCAGCCCGTCGATCCGCGCATCGGAGAAGCCGCCGCGATTGCCCTGCCCGAAGGCGCGCGCCGGGATGCGCGTGTGAACCGCGGTGGACAGGATGTAGGACGCATCGCGCGACGACGACAGCGACAGCCCGTACAGCATCAGCGGCAGGTCGTTGCGATGCGACTGCGTGCGCGGCGAGAAGACGTTCCAGGGCATGGTCTCGACCCGCGCCTGGAACCCCGCGCGCGTCAGCATCTGTCCCAGCGCCTGGCAGACCCGCGCATCGTTCACGTAGCGGTTGTTGGAACAGCCGATGGTGACGACGAAGCCGTCCGGGTAGCCCGCTTCGGCCAGCAGCGCGCGAGCGCGGGCCGGGTCGGCGGCGGTCAGGGGCAGGGCGGGGTCGAAGCCGCCAAACTGTTCGGGCACCATCTGCACCGTGGGCACGGCTTGGCCGTCCAGCGCGCGCGCAGCCAGCGCCTGGCGGTCGATCGCCAGCGACAGCGCCTGGCGCACGCGCAGGTCGCGCAGCGGGTTGCGCGGCAGGGGCGCGCCGGCGGCATCGGTCAGCAGCGGGAACTGGTCCAGCCGGACATTCGGCAGCATGTACATGATGCGGTCGGAATTGCGCCGGAAGACGCTGACGCGCGCATCGCGCTGCAGGCGCTCGACATCGGTGGGCGGCACGCTCTCGACCAGGTCGGCATCGCCGCTGAGCAGCGCCGCCAGCCGCGCGGAATCATTGCCGATGACGCGGATGTTCACGCGCTGCCAGGCCGGCGCCGCGCCCCAATAGGTCTCGTTGCGCAGCATGGACATGCCCTCGGTGCCGCGCGCCTGCTCCACGCGGAAGGGGCCGGTGCCGATGGCCGCGCGGCCGGCATTCATGTCGGCCGTGGTGGCCGCCTCCGCGACGCGCTTCGACACCACGAAGATGTTCGTCAGCTGCCCCGGCAGAACTGGGTTCGGCTGGTCGGTGTGCAGGCGGACGGTGTGCGGGTCCACCACCTCGACCCGCGCGATGGTCCGCAGGTTCGACGTATACGGCCCGGGATTGTTCGGCACGTTCGGCACGCGCGCGATCGAGAAGGCCACGTCATCCGCCGTGAAGGCGCCGCCATCATGAAAGGTCACGCCGCGACGCAGATGCAGCGTCCATTCCTGCGGCCCGGTCGCTTCCCAGCGTTCGATGATGCCGGGGACGAAGCGGCTCTCGCCATCGCGGTTGATGAGGCTGTCGTAGATCTGGCGGGCAGCGGCCATGTTCGGCCCAGCGAACAGGAAATGCGGGTCGAGGCCGAAAGGCGCTTCCACCGCCATGGTCAGCGATTGCGTGCGCGCCGGCGCGGCAAGCAGAGTCAGGCCCAGGAGGGCAAGGCGAAGGCTTCTCATGTCAGGGTCTCCCGTCGCGCGCAGCTTCGGCGCGCGGGGCGGCCTGTCAACCCGGCGTGGCGCGCGGCACGCCGATGGTGCCGACCATCCATGCCAGGCGATGCTTCTGCGCGGCGCGGGCATGGGCGCGCGCGGCGGCCTCGGCGGCATCGCCGTCGCGCTTGCCGATGGCCTTCAGGATGGCGCGGTGTTCGGCATGCGCCGCCTTGGCACGGCCATCGCGCGTCAGCAGGGACGGCAGCAGGGACATGGTGGCGGCGAGCTGCTCCAGGCTTCGCAGCAGGTAGCGGTTATGCGCCGCGAGATACAGCAGCCCATGCAGGCGCTGGTTCACCTCGGCCAGCGCGGCGGCGTCGCCGAAGGCGGCGGGTTCGCCGGCGACGATCTCGGCCATGGCGGCGAGTTCCGTCTCGCTGGCGTGCTGCGCAGCGAGGCGCGCGGCGGCACCTTCCAGCACTTCGCGCATGACATACAGTTCCACCACCTGCTGGTGGTCCGGCCGCGTCACGGACAGCCCGCGGCGCGCCTCGTGGGTCAGCAGCCCCTCGGCCTCCAGCCGCGCGATGGCCTGGCGGACCGGGGTACGGGAGACGCCGAAGCGCGCCGCGAGATCGACCTCCGTCAGCCGTTCGCCCGGCGCGAGCGACCCGTCGCGTATGGCCGCGCGGATGCGAGCGTAGGCCGCTTCGCCGAGGTCGCGCGCGGGGGTGGAACCGTCCATGGAGCGATCATAGCACACGCTGGACATGCCTGGATACATCTGTATACACGAAGCGTAACCCCGGGGAACGCAATGGCGGACCTGAGCCAGACCTTCGACGTGCTGATCGCCGGCGGCGGCAATGCCGCGCTGTGTGCCGCCATCACCGCGCGCCGCGCCGGCGCCTCGGTGGTGGTGGCCGAACACGCGCCGCGGCCGATGCGCGGCGGCAATTCGCGCCACACCCGCAATGTGCGGTCCCTGCACACCGCGCCGACCGACGTGCTGACCGACAGTTACCTCGAGGACGAATACTGGGACGACCTGCTGCGCGTCACCGCCGGCAAGACCAATGAGCACCTGGCGCGCGTCTGCATCCGCGCCAGCGCCGAGGCGCCGCAATTCCTGCAATCCTGCGGCGTGGTGTTCCAGCCATCGCTGTCCGGCACGCTCTCGCTGTCACGCACCAACGCCTTCTTCCTGGGCGGCGGCAAGGCGCTGATCAATGCGCTGTACCGCACGGCCGAGGCGCTCGGCATCACCATCCTGTATGACACGGAAGTCCAGCACATCGAGGTGCGCGACGGCTTCGCAACCGAGGCCATCGTCTCCCACCGCGGCTTCCCCGCGACCATTAAATTCAAGGCCTTCATCGCCTCGGCGGGTGGCTTCCAGGCGAACCGCGAATGGCTGCGCCAATACTGGGGCGATGCCGCCGACAACTTCCAGATCCGCGGCACGCCCTACGCGCAGGGCCGCATCCTGAAGGACCTGCTGGCGCAAGGCGTGCAGGAAGTGGGCGACCCGACGCAGTTCCACGCGGTGGCGAATGACGCGCGCGCGCCGATGGAAGATGGCGGCCTGGCCATGCGGCTCGACTGCGTGCCCTTCTCGGTGGTGGTGAACCGCGACGTCGAACGCTTCTACGACGAGGGCGAGGATGTCTGGCCCAAGCGCTACGCCATCTGGGGCCGGCTGATCGCGCAGCAGCCCGGCCAGGTCGCCTTCGCGATCAACGACGTCAAGGCGCAGCACAACTATCTGCCGCCGGTGTTCAAGCCCTATGAGGCGAACAGCATTGCCGAACTCGCCGGCATGATCGGGTTGGACGCGGCGAAGCTGGAAAAGGTGGTGGCCGACTACAACGCCGCCGTGCAGCCCGGCACCTTCAAGGCGCAGTCGCTGGATGATTGCCGCACCGAGGGCCTGGTGCCACCGAAATCCCACTGGGCGCGGCGCATCGACACGCCGCCCTACTACTGCCACCCGCTGCGCCCGGGCATCACCTTCACCTTCCTGTCGGTGAAGGTGAACGAGCAGGCGCGCGTGATGATGGCCGATGGCAAGCCTTCCGCGAACATGTTCGCGAGCGGTGAGATCATGTCCGGCAATATCCTCGGCCAGGGGTATCTCGCCGGCTTCGGCATGGCGATCGGCACGGTGTTCGGCCGCATCGCCGGGGCGGAAGCGGCAAAGCTGGTGAGGAACTGACGCGATGTCCCAGGAATCCGAGACCATCGCCGAAGCCCGGCGCAACATGGATGTCTGCAACGCCTGCCGGTATTGCGAATCCTACTGCGCCGTCTTCCCCGCCATGACGATGCGGCGCGCCTTCTCCGAGGGCGACCTGACGCACCTCGCGAACCTCTGCCACGGCTGCAAGGGCTGCTACCACGCCTGCCAATACGCGCCGCCGCATGCCTTCGGCATCAACCTGCCGGCGACCTTCTCCGAGATCCGCCAGGAATCCTACGCGAAGCACGCCTGGCCGGCGCCGCTGGGGCGCGCCTTCGAACGCAACGGCACCGTGGTGTCGCTGCTGGGCGCGCTCGGCGTCACGCTGGCGCTGGTGCTGACGGTCGCCTTGCAGGATCCGGGCGTGCTGTGGTCGGCGCAGCGCGGCGTCGGTGCGTTCTTCCGCGTCATCCCGCATTGGCTGATGATCCTGCTGGGCGTCGGCACCTTCGGCTTCGGCGTCTTCGCCATGGCGATGGGGGCGCGCAACTACCTGCGCGCCACCGGCGGCCTGGGCGGTGGCGGCGGCCTGCGCCCGGCCGCCGCCGCCGCGCACGACATCGCCACGATGCGCAACCTCGGCGGCGGCGGCCATGGCTGCAACGACCTGGATGAGGGCTTCTCGACCCGTCGCCGCTGGCTGCACCAGGCGCTGATGTACGGCTTCCTGCTGTGCTTCGCTGCCACGTCCACGGGCACCATCTACCACTACGTCTTCGGCTGGTATTCGCCGCATGCCTTCCTGTCCCTGCCGGTGCAGTTCGGCACCTGGGGCGGCGTGCTGATGATGATCGGCGCGGCGGGGCTGATGCAGGTCAAGATCGTCACCGATCCCGGCCCGGTCTCGCGCAAGGTGCTGGGCGGGGAATTCGCCATGCTGGCGATGCTGTTCCTGATCGCCGCGACGGGCCTGCTGCTGCTGGTGGTGCGCCATACCGGCGCCATGGGCATCACGCTCGCCCTGCATCTCGGCCTGGTCTTCGCCTTCTTCGTGATGATGCCGTATTCGAAGATGGTGCATGGCGTGTATCGCGGCATCGCGCTGCTGCGCCACGCACGCGAGAAGCGCGTGCTGAAGCCCTCCGCCGGCGGCGGCTGACAGCGACCTCCTGCGGACCGAGGCGCGACCTCGGGCCGTGAGCGCTGGTGCGGGTCGCGCTGGCAGGGATGCGCGCCCACCAACACCATCACTCCTCCAACTTTCGGATCGTGCGGATGCACGATCCGGGAGCGCAAAGCGCGACCGCGCCCAGACCATCAGCCGCGCCAAACGCGCCAGTGCGTGGCGCGCAAGCCAAGCCGGCGTACGCCGGCGCCGGCGCTTGAGGCAAGCAAACGCGCCTGAACCGTTTCATCGCCGGCCCGGTCGCCCCGCGCCATCTTCCATCTGCCACCCCGATCCAAGGCAGACCGAGATGCGCAAGACCCTCGCCACCGCCGCCGCCCTCGCCACGCTGATGCTGGCCCCGCTGCCGCTCTCCGCGCAGGGCGTGAAGGGCGGGCAGGGGCAGGGCCCGGCGCTCTCCGCCAACGGCGCCTGCACCACCGAACAGCGCGCCACCATCCGCCGCGCCTTCGGCGACGCGCGGCAGATGACGAACGCCTCGATCGCCTCCCTGACGCTGGAGCCCGAGGCCACCCGCCCGCATCTCGAACGCTTCTTCGGCACCAACCCGGCCGGCGCCATCGCGAAGAACTTCCGCGCGATCTCCCGCGGCCTGGACGAGCGCGAGAACCGCGTCGCCTACGAATGCAACCACGCCCGCGCCTGCCGCGGCGCGACCTTCGCCTATGTCCGCTGGGGTGGGAATGCGCGCGAGGTGATGGGCTTCTGCCCCACCTTCTTCAGCGCCGGGCGCACCGGCCAGGACAACCAGGGCGGCATTGTCGTGCACGAGATGAGCCACCTGGCGCTGGGCACGCGCGACCACGCCTACCAGCCTCGCGGAGCCGAGGCGTTGGCGAAGGACGACCCCGCCGCGGCGCAGATGAACGCCGACAGCTACGAGTACTTCGCCGAGTTCCTGCCGCGCTGATATTGCCCCCCAGCCGGCAGCGAAGCCCCCTCGGACCCGCGCATGTGCGCGGGTCCGAGGGGTAATTTTTTTGCGTCCCTCAGACGGCGGGCGCGGCCCATCCGGGCCGCTTGCCTTCGCGCCCCGCACTGTCGCGCTGGCGGCGGCGGGCGGGCTGGGCGCGGTCGCGCTTTGCGCTCGCGGATCGTGCATTCGCACGATCCGGTTTTGGTGTGCCCTCAGTCGCCGGGCGCGGCCTTCGGCCGCTTGGCTGCGCGCCTTGCACTGGTGCGCTGGCGGCGGCTGACAGTCTGGGCGCGGTCGCGCATTCGCGCTCCCGGATCGTGCCTCCGCACGATCCGAATGAATCGGCGGCGGTTCCGCCGCCCCTCGACATACACCGCCTCCGCTGCTTCCCTGCGCCGCCAGACACATGCAGGAGGAAACAGCCCCGCCATGAGCATCAACGGCGCAGCCTATATCGTCGGGGCCTTCGAGCACCCGACGCGCAAGGCCGAGGGCCAATCGGTCGCGCAACTCCATGCCGAGGTCGCCTTCGGCGCCCTGCAGGATGCCGGCCTGTCCAAGGACGACATAGACGGCTTCTTCTGCACGGGCGCAGCACCCGGCCTCGGTCCGCTGAACCAGGCCGACTACATGGGCCTCACCAAGCTCCGCCACGTCGATTCCACCGACATGGGCGGCTGCTCCTACGTCATGCATGTCGGCCACGCGGCGCAGGCCATCAAGGAAGGGCGCTGCAACATCGCGCTCATCACGCTGGCCGGCCGCCCGCGCGCGGAAGGCATGGCGACCGGCACCGTGCCGCGGTCCTGGGCGCCCAACATCCCGGACGATCCGTTCGAGATCCCGATGGCGCGCACCGTGGTCACGTCCTACGCGAACGTCGCGGCGCGCCACATGTACGAGTACGGCACGACGTCGGAACAGCTCGCCTGGATCAAGGTCGCCGCCTCCCAGCACGCGCAGCACAACCCGCACGCCATGCTGCCCAAGGTCGTGACGGTCGAGGACGTGGTGAACTCGCCCATGGTGGCGGACCCGCTGCATCGCCTCGATTGCTGCGTCATCTCCGATGGCGGCGGCGCGCTGATCGTCGCGCGGCCGGAGATCGCGAAGTCGCTGAAGCGCCCGCTGGTCAAGGTGCTGGGCTGCGCCGAGGCCACCAAGAACCAGGCCGGCGGCCAGGTGGACCTGACCTACTCCGCCGCGAAGCAGTCCGGTGCCGCCGCCTTCGCCGAGGCGAAGGTCACGCCCAAGGACATGCAGTACGCGTCGATCTATGACAGCTTCACCATCACGGTGCTGATGCAGATCGAGGACCTCGGCTTCGCGGAAAAGGGCAAGGGCGGCGCCTTCGTCGCTGACGGCAACCTGATCAGCGGCGTCGGCAAGCTGCCCTTCAACACCGATGGCGGCGGGCTGTGCAACAACCACCCGGCCAACCGCGGCGGCATGACCAAGGTCATCGAGGCGGTGCGTCAGTTGCGCGGCGAAGCCCACGCCAAGGTGCAGGTGCCCGGCTGCAAGCTGGCGCTGGCGAACGGCATCGGCGGACTGCTGGGCCACCGGCACGGCTCGGCCACCCTCATCATGGAGCGGGAGTGATCACCATGGCGACCCAAGCCGCCAACCGCGCCATCCCGGCGCCGAAGGAAGACCCCACCACCAAGCCGTTCTGGGACGCCGCCCGCGCGGGCAAGTTCATGATCGGCAAGTGCAAGGATACCGGCAAGCATTTCTGGTATCCGCGCGGCTGCTCGCCCTTCACGCTGTCCAACAACGTGGAACTGGTCGAGGCCAAGGGCACCGGCACCATCTATTCCTTCACCGTGATGCGCTCGAAGGAGCCGCATGCGCCGGCCTATGTCGAACTCGATGAAGGCCCGCGCATCTTCACCAACATCGTCGATTGCGACCTCGACACGGTGAAGATCGGCCAGAAGGTGAAGGTGGTGCTGAAGGCCACGGAAGAAGGCGGCGCCCCGGTGCCGATGTTCACGCCGGCCTGACGGCCGGCGTAGCTTTTTCCAAGCCCTCAGACGCGTCGTGCCGAGGGCACGCCTTCGGCGTGACGCGGAGCCCTCCGGGCTCCTTGGCTTTCGCCGGACTTCCGGCGGCGCCCATTCGGGCGCTCGGCACGAGCGAAATGCTCGTGCCGCCAACATCATGCCGCGCCAGCGCGGCACACGTCTTGCGAAGCCCTGGGCAACCAAAACAGCCCAGGGCTTCACACCATGTCGCTTTCCCGCTTTTCGCGCCGCGCCCTGATGGGCGCGGGCGCCTCCGGCCTGGCCGCGCCGCTCATGCCGCAGGCGATCGGCACCGCCCATGCCCAAGCCGCGGGCGAGCGCGTGCTGCGCTACGGCATCTCCATGGCCGATATCCCCCAGACCACCGGCCAGCCCGACCGCGGCGCCGGCGCCTACCAGTTCACCGGCCACACACTGTACGACCCGCTGGTGGCGTGGGAAATGAACGTCGCCGACCGCCCGGGCAAGCTGATGCCGGGCCTCGCCACCTCCTGGGAATCCGACCCCGCCGACCGCCGCAAATGGGTGTTTCGCCTGCGCCCGGGCGTGAAGTTCCACGACGGCTCAGACTTCGACGCCGACGCCGTGATCTGGAACTTCGACAAGGTGCTGAACAACCAGGCACCGCATTTCGACCAGCGCCAGGCCGCCCAGGTCCGCCCGCGCCTGCCCTCCGTCGCCTCCTACCGCAAACTCGATGCGATGACGGTGGAGGTCACCACCCGCGCGGTGGACAGCTTCTTTCCCTACCAGATGCTATGGTTCCTCATTTCCTCCCCGGCGCAATACGCCCGCCTGGGCAATTCCTGGGACCGCTTCGCCAACGAACCCTCGGGCACCGGCCCCTTCCGCCTGGCCCGCCTGGTTCCGCGCGAACGCGCCGAGCTGGTCCGCAACACCGCCTATTGGGACCCCGCGCGGATGCCGCAGGTGGACCGCATCATCCTGGTGGTGGCACCCGAGACCACCACGCGGTCCAACGCCCTCATCTCCGGCCAGCTCGACCTGATCGAGAGCCCCGCCCCCGACCTGCTGCCGCGCCTGCGCCAATCCGGCGCGCGCATCGTGGAAAACGTCACCCCGCACGTCTGGAACTACCATCTGTCGATGCTGGAGGGCTCGCCCTGGCGCGACCTGCGGCTGCGGCAGGCGGCGAACCTCGCCATCAACCGCGACGAGGTGGTGGCGCTTCTCAACGGCCTGGCGAAGCCTGCTGTCGGCGTGGTGGACCCGTCCTCGCCTTGGTTCGGCCGCCCGGAATTCCAGGTCCGCACCGACATCGACGCCGCCCGCCGCCTGGTGCGCGAGGCCGGCTTCAACCCGCAGAACCCGCTGCGCACGCGGTTCATCGTCCCTACAGGCGGATCGGGCCAGATGGTCTCGATGCCGATGAACGAATACATCCAATCCGCCTGGCGCGAGGTCGGCATCCAGGTCGAGTTCCAGGTCGTGGAGCTGGAGGTGCTCTACACCGCCTGGCGCCAGGGCGCGGCCGGCGAGATCAGCCGGGCAGGCAACATCACCGCCAACAACGTCGCCTACCTGACCTCCGACCCGCTCTACGCCTTCATCCGCTTCTTCCATTCCGGCCAGATCGCCCCGGTCGGCGTGAACTACGGCCACTACCGCGACGCCGAGATGGACCGCATGCTCGACGCCGCGACATCCTCCTTCGACGTGGCGGAGCAGGACGCCATCATGCGCCGCGTCCACGAGAAGGCGGTGAACGAGGCGCTCTGGGTCTTCGTGGTGCACGACACCAACCCCAAGGCGCTGGGCCGCAATGTGCGCGGCTACGTGCCGGCGCAGCATTGGTTCCAGGACCTGACGACGCTCGCCTGACGCGCGCGGGCGCGCCGCCCGGCCTGCCAGGCCAGGCGGCGCGCGACAGGGCCGCCCGTCGATCCGCGGCGGGCCGCCGCCGCGCCCGCCGCCTGTGTCGTGGGCGCACAGTTCGCCGCCGAAACACAGCACCGCCCTCGGAATGCTCCACTTTCTCCCCAATCCTCGCTAGATTGAATCCAGGGGATTTCAGGGGGTTCGGGGTCATGCTTCGCATGATCGCGATGCTGGGGGCGCTCGCACTCGCAGCATGTGGTGGTTCAGGCGGCGCGCCGCGCACCGGCGTGGCAGGCTATTCGGGGGGCGACAGCTCCTGCGTGCCCTATGCGCGCGCTCGTTCGGGCATCGACCTGCAGGGCGATGCCTGGCAGTGGTGGGATGCCGCCGCGCAATCCGGCCGCTACGACCGTTCGCGCCGGCCGCGAACCGGATCGGTGCTGGTCTTCATGCGGACGCAGCGCAACCGCAGCGGGCACCTTGCGGTGGTGACGCGCGTCGTCGGCCCGCGCGAGATCCGCGTGGACCACGCCAACTGGGCGTCAGGCCGTCACCGCGGCCGCATCGCGCGCGACCAGCCGGTGATGGATGTCTCGCCCAACAACGACTGGTCCCTGGTGCGGGTCTGGTATCCGCCGGCGGACGGTCTCGGCCAGACCAACTTCCCGACCTTCGGCTTCATCCATGGCGGGCGGTTGGTCGCGGAGGCGCCGTAGCGCGCATCATGATCCGATGGAACCATCCGGTCAGGCCACGATGCTCGCTCAATCAGGGTCCTGGACGCGGTGAACCAAGGCGAACGGACTTGGTTCCAGCGCCCAGCCCGACCGGATGAACCCACCCGATCGGGCTATGCGGCCCGCGACGACCTGGCGGGTGGAAGCGGCCCCGCCTACTGCGCGGGTTCGGCTGACGCCACCCGCAGCGCTGCGGCGCGCGCGGCCACTGGCGCTGCGGGCGCCGCATCGGCCACCCGCGCCGCCCCGCGCAAGGCATCCAGCCGCGCCAGATCCTCATCCTGCTGCCGCTGCGCCACCAGCAATGACGGATCGCAGGTGCTGTCGGCGCTGGCCCGGCAGCGCTCCTCGCCCAGCGCGATCTCGGCGGCGCGTGATGCCAGCACCGCGGCGCGGCGGGTGGCGAAGAAGGTCTCGCGCGCTGCCTCGCTGGCGAAGGTGGCCGGCACCAGCGTCACGGTCACCTCGGACGGGTAGCGCATGGTCCGCGCGGAGGCGAGGCTGATCACCGTGGCTGTCGCGCCGATGATGCCGTTCGGCGCCATGCGGAACACCGCCGGATCGTCGCGCGGGCGCAGCACTTCGGCGGTTTCCAGGTAGCCATCGGCGGCGCAGCGCACCTCGAGCGTGTTGTACGACCGCTCGAGTTGCACCGTGCCCGGCGCGGCCGCGACCTCCGCCATCACCTGGCTGCCGCGCACCACGCTGCAGCGCGCGCCGGCGGGTTCGGAGGCGACCGCAACCTGCCCGTTCCAGGCCGGCTGCGGGTGGGCGGCGCGCAAGGCGGCGTTCAGCGCCACCGTGGCGCAGCCGGGGAGGGAGAACAGCGCGACCAGGAGGATCATCGCGCGGGGGATTGCAGTCATGGGTTGCGCTCCATGGGGGGGAACCCGTCCAGAATGTATGACTCAGCATGAGGAAAAAGTGAATGTGAATCCGCGCCGGTTGCAATGGGCGGGTGCGGTGCGCCCATGGCGCCGTGGTCCGTTCCGGCCGGCCGCCGGCTACCGCGCGTCCCGCTGGACGGGCCGGCCGCGCCATGCTGCAAACGCGGCCCAGGCGGGTTTCTTCCGGCAGGCCGCCGGCGGCCCCGCCCAAGCCTTGCTTGGCCGGCGGAACCGCACCCGCCGCGCCGCCGGAGGAAGCGCCATGACCATCACCCGCCGCGCCCTGGGCGCCGCGCTGCCCGCCTTGCCGCTGCTGACCGGCGCGGCCCGTGCCCAGGCCGCCTGGCCCGAACGCCCGCTGCGCTTCATCGTGCCCTTCCCGGGCGGCTCCAGCCCCGACCTGACCGGGCGCGTAGTGTCCGAACACCTGGCCCGTGCCCTGGGCCAGCCCGTGGTGGTGGACAATCGCGCGGGGGCGGGCGGCAACCTCGGTACCGACATCATCGCCAAGGCCAATGACGGGCATGTCATCGGCCTGTCGATCAACGGGCCGCTGTCCACCGCGCCGGCGCTCTACCCGAACCTGCCCTACGACCCGGTGAAGGACCTCACCGCGGTGTCGCTGCTGGTGCGCGGGCCGCAATTCCTGGTGGTCAACAACGACCTGCCGGTCACCGACCTCAACGGCTTCCTGGCGCATGTGCGCGCCAACCCGGGGCGGATCGCCTTCGGGTCGGTGGGGTCGGGGTCGGGCGGGCACCTTGGCATGCTCGACCTGCTGGCGCGCACCGGTGCGCCCGAGATGCTGCACGTGGCCTATCGCGGCTTCCCGCAGGCGACGCTCGACCTGGTGGCCGGGCGCATCCAGGCGATGATGGTCACCACCGCGGCCGTCCTGTCGCAGGTGCAGGCGGGCCAGGTGCGCGCCATCGCGGTGACCTCGGCGGCGCGCTTCGCGCCCACCCCCGCGGTGCCGACGCTGGCTGAACAGGGCGTGGCGAACGCCGAATCCTATGGCTGGCAGATTTTGGTGGTGCCGGCCTCCACGCCGGCCGACCGCGTCGCGCGGCTTGCGGCCGAGACGCAGCGCGGCCTGCGCGAGCCGGCCGCGCGCCAGCGCCTCGAGGGCGCGGGCTTCGAAGTCATGGCGAGCACCCCCGCCGAGGCCGCCGCCTTCCTGGCGCAGGAATCGGAGCGCTGGGGCGGCATGATCCGGCGGCTGAACATCCGCCTGGATGGCTGAATCACGCCGGCGCGGGGCGGCACCCCGCGCCGGTTCCATCCGGGGCGCGGCGGAACCGCCGCGCCCCATCGCATTCACGCCGCCGGTGCCGGCGCGTCCTTGCGCGTCTTCCACAGCGACCAGGCGATCCCGCTCAGGATCATCGCGAGCGTGACGCCCAGCGAGATGGCCGGATCCACCTTCCCCACGATCTGGTTCCAGAAGATCTTGGCCCCGATGAACACCAGCACCATCGCCAGCGCATACTTCAGGTAGTGGAAGCGGTGCACCATGGCCGCCAGGGCGAAGTACAGCGCGCGCAGGCCCAGGATAGCCATGATGTTCGCGGTGTAGACGATGAAGGTGTCGGTGGTGATGGCGAAGATCGCCGGCACGGAATCCACCGCGAAGATCAGGTCGGCGATGTTGATGACCACCAGCGCCAGGAACAGCGGCGTGGCGTACAGCAGCACCTTGCCGGTCACCGGGTCGAAGGCCCGCACGAAGAACTTCTGGCCGTGCAGCTCGTTCGACACGCGCATGCGCTTGCGCATGAACCGCACGACGGGGTTCTTCGAGATGTCCTGCTCGCCCTCGGGAACCACCAGCATCTTGATGCCGGTGGCGATCAGGAAGGCGCCGAAGATGTACAGCACCCAGGAATATTCCTGCACCAGCGCCGCACCCAGCGCGATCATGATGCCGCGCAGCACGATCACGCCGATGATGCCCCAGACCAGCGCACGATACTGGTAGGCACGCGGAATCGCGAAATAGCCGAAGATCAGGCTGATGACGAAGACGTTGTCGATCGACAGCGCCTTCTCGATGAAGAAGCCGGTGAAGTAGGCGACGCCGGCATGGGTGCCGTCGCTGGTGCTGATCTGCCCGGCCTCATAGGCCCACCAGATCCCCGCGCCATACAGCATGGCGAAGCCGATGTAGAAGGCCGAGAGCCACAGGCTCTGGGCGATCCCCATCTCCTTGTCCTTGCGGTTCAGCACGCCGAGGTCGAAGGCGAGCAGCACCACCACCACGGTCAGGAAGCCGCCCCACATCCACAGCGGCTTGTCGAGCCATTCTGCCGAAAGCAATTCCATCGATCGCATCCCCATTCCCAGGGCGCGAAACACGGTTCCTCAGCATGGATGCTGTCCGGGCCGTGATCGCGCGATTTCCCACGCGATCCGACATCACGGACGCCCCCCACGGATGGGCCGGCGGCCGCCAGAGGGGCCCGGATCTGGAACGACACATGCTTTCGGGCCGCGGCGCTGTCAAGACCCGTTGCGGTGCGGCCCCCGATGGCCCATCTGGATTTGCATGGGCGCCGCCGGGACACTAGGTTGCGCCCCGCTCACACGGAGACCGCTGCGCCCCCGGGCGCGGCCATAACGGGATCGAGGCGTCGCCATGGGTTCGTTCAGCATCTGGCACTGGCTTGTCGTACTGCTCGTCGTCCTCCTGCTGTTCGGCAGCGGGAAGATCAGCGGGCTGATGGGCGACCTGGCCAAGGGCATCAAGTCCTTCAAGCAGAACATCAAGGAAGACGAGAAGGACGCGTCCATGGAGGCGCAGGCCCCGGCCACCCCGCCGGCCGGCAACATCCAGGGCCCGGCCGCGCAGGCCTCCGCGACGACGGCGCAGCCGCAGCCGGGCAGCCGCCCCGCCGCCTGACGCCGCCTTTTCGGCAGACCGGCTGGCCCCGCCGCGCCTGGTCGCGCGGCGGGGCCTTGCCGTTGTGCGGGACACGACGCCATGACCTTCGATGACGCCGCCAGCGCCATCGCCACCGCCGGCGCGCGGATGGACGCCATGGGCTGGGTACCGGCCACGGCGGGCAATATCTCGGTGCGCGTTTCGCCCGAGCGCATCGCCATCACCCGGTCGGGCCGCCACAAGGGCCGCCTCGCGCCCGGCGACATCATGGCGGTGGATGCCGAGGGCACGGCGATCGACCCTGGCGCGCGGCCTTCCTACGAGACACGGCTCCATTGCGGCATCTACCGCCGCTTCACCGATGCGGGCGCGGTGCTGCACGGCCATTCGGTCGCGAACACCGTGCTCTCGCGCCGCGCCGCCGCCTCCATCCGGCTGGCCGGATATGAATTGTTGAAGGCATTCCCCGGCGGGCCGACGCATGACGTCGTCATCGACCTGCCGGTGCTCGACAACGACCAGGACATCGCCCGCCTGCAAGGCGCGCTGGACGCCTTGTGGGACAGGACGCCGGATGCCCCGCCGGGCTATGTCATCCGCGGCCACGGCGTCTATGTGTGGGGTGCCGACATGAATGCCGCGATGATGCGCCTCGAGGCGCTGGAATTCATGCTGCTCTGTGAACTCGAAGACGGGAGACGCACGCCATGAGCCTGCTGACCATCCGCGACGCCGCCACCGGCGCCGAGACGCTGCGCACCGACGACCCCGTGGCCATCGCCGCCGCGCTCAAGCCGATCGGCGTGCGCTTCGAACGCTGGCCCGTCGCCGACCTGCCCGAGGGTGCCGAACCCGACGCCGTGCTCGCCGCCTATCGCCCGCAGCTCGACGCCTTCCTGCAGGAGAGCCAGGCCGGCACCGCCGACGTCATCCGCCTGACCGCCGACCACCCGCAGAAGGACGCGATCCGCGCCAAGTTCCTGTCGGAGCACATCCACACCGAGGACGAGGTCCGCTTCTTCCACGAAGGCGCCGGCAACTTCGTCATGCATGTGGACGGCCGCATCTACGACGCGCATTGCACGCGCGGCGACCTGATCTCCGTGCCCGCCAACACCAAGCACTGGTTCGATGCCGGCGAGATCCCGCACGTCACGGCGCTGCGCGTCTTCACCGACACCACGGGCTGGACGCCGCACTATACGGGCAGCGACATCGCCGCGCGCATGCCGGTGGTGGTGGGTTGACCCGTCCCGCCTGCATCCTGACCGACATCGAGGGCACCACCACCGCCATCGCCTTCGTGAAGGACACGCTGTTTCCCTTCGCGGAGGGCGCGCTGGACGGCTTCCTCGACGCGCAGGCCGACGACGCGACGGTCGCCGCCATCCTGGCTGACGTACCCGGCGCGGACCCGCGCGCCACCCTGCGCCGCTGGATGGCCGAGGACGCCAAGGTCACTCCGCTGAAGTCGCTCCAGGGCCTCATCTGGCGCGCCGGCTACGAGGATGGCCGCTTGAAGGGCCACCTCTGGCCCGATGTCGCCCCCTGCCTGCGCGCCTGGTCCGCGGCGGGCATCGCCCTCGCGGTCTATTCCTCCGGCTCGGTGCCGGCGCAGAAGCTGCTGTTCGGCCATTCCGTCGCGGGCGACCTGACGGGCCTCTTCACCGGCTTCTTCGACACCGCGGTGGGCGGCAAGCGCGAGGCCGCCTCCTACGCCGCCATCTCCGCCGGGCTGCACCTTCCGCCACGCGACATTCTGTTCCTCTCCGACGTCGCCGAGGAACTCGACGCCGCCGCCGCCGCCGGCCTGCAGACCTGCCAGTTGGTTCGCCAGGCCGACGGCACGCGCCCCTCCGCGCACCACGCGCAGGCCACTGATTTCCCCGCCGTCGCGCGGCTGCATGGCCTGCCCGCGCCCGCGTGACGCCCCGCTGGCGCCGCGCCACGCCGGTCGCTAGAAGCAACCCGCCGGTCCCGACCCACCCCTGCAGGAGACCACCGCCATGCTGACGACCTGGACGGTGCAGGAAGGCCATTGCCGCGTGCGCGAGGGCGCAGTCTCCGACATCACGGCCTCGCTGCCCGCGCCCGAGCAGCGCGCCGCCGCCGCCGCCGTCGCCGAGCCCGAGAGCCTGCGCCACGCCGTCTGGATCGACCTGCTGAACCCGACCCAGCAGGAGGAACACGCGGTCCAGTCCGCGCTGGGCATCGAGATCCCGACGCGCGAGGAAATGCAGGAGATCGAGAGCTCGTCGCGCCTGTACCGCGAGGACGACACGCTCTTCCTCACCGCCAATTTCCTCTACGGCATGGAGGCCGGGGAATTCGGCTCCACCGCCATCACCTTCGTGCTGACCAACACCACGCTGGTCACGGTACGCTACGCCACGCCGAAGGCTTTCATCGCCTTCGGCGCCCGCGCGCAGCGCCAGCCGGCGACGCTGCTCTCCTCCCCGGATGCGGTGATGCTGCACCTGTTCGAACAGGTGGTGGACCGCCTGGCCGACATCCTCGAGCGCGTCGGCGCCGACATGGACCGCGCCTCCCAGCGCACCTTCCGCGCGGCGCGCGCCAACCTCCAGGCCAGTCGCAAGGACGACCAGCTCAAGGCCACGCTCATCACGCTCGGCCAGGTCGGGGAAGTCACCAGCCGCGCCTCCGAGACGCTGCTCGGCCTCACGCGCATCCTCACCTTCGTCGGCGCCGAGAAGGCCACCGCGGTGCGCAAGGAAAACCAGCACATCATCAAGACGCTGGTGCGCGACGTCCGCTCGCTCGTCGAGCACGCGAACACGCTGAACGGCAAGGCGCAGTTCCTGCTCGACGCCGTGCTCGGCATCATCAACGCCGAGCAGTCGAACATCATCAAGACCTTCACCGTGGCGTCCGTCGCGCTGATGCCCCCCACGCTGATCGCGTCCATCTACGGCATGAACTTCGAGTACATGCCCGAGCTCAAATGGGCTGCGGGGTACCCCATTGCGCTGATCCTGATGGTGGTCAGCGCCATCCTCCCGGTGCTGTATTTCCGTAGGAAGGGCTGGCTGTAGGCCCGAAGGGAGCTCCCGCGATGCGCATCCTGCTGGCCAACCCAAACACCACCGAGGGCATCACCGCGCTGATGGCCGCCGCCGCCCGCGCCACCGCAGCCCCGGGCACCGAGATCAAGCCCGTCACCGCCGGCTTCGGCGCCGCCGTGATCGGCAGCCGGATGGAGATGGTGGTCGGCGACTACGCCAGCCTGTCCCTGGTCGCGCGCGAGGCCGAGGGCTGCGACGCGGTCATCGTCGCCGCCGCCATCGACAGCGGCTTGCGCGCCATCAAGCAGATGCTGCCGGTGCCGGCAGTGGGCCTGACGGAATCCGCCATCCATGCGGCGAACCTGACCGGCGGGCGCTTCGGCCTGGTGGTGTCCTCCACCCGCACCGGCGCGGTGATGCGCGAGATGGTCGAGGGCTACGGCCTGGGGTCGCGCCTGGCCGGCATCCGCGCCCTCGGCAGCGACGCCAGCGCGGTCTATGGCGACCTCGAGGGCAGCGCGCGCGCCATCACCACCGCGGCCTGCCTGCTGGCGGAGGAGGACCACGCCGAAGCCGTCGTGCTGATCGGCGCCGTGATGGCCGGCATGCCCGCGCGCATCGCCGACCGCGTGCCCGTGCCGGTGATCGAGGGCGTCAGCGCCGCCGTCGTGCTGGCCGAGGGCCTCGCCCGCCTCAACCTCCGCAAGCCCGCGCTGGGCAGCTTCGCGCCGCCGGGCAAGCGCGCCGTGGCGGGCATCGACGCAGCCCTCGCCGCCCGCTTCGACGCCCCCGGCTGAGCGCCCTCAGCCCGCGCGGATGCGGGCAGCCAGCGGCGCCCAGCGCGCGATCTCGGCGCGCAGATGCGCCTCCGCGGCTTCGGGCGAGGAATCCGGCCAGGTATCCACGCCGATCCGCGCCAGCCGTTCCACGGTCACCGGGTTGGCCAGCGCCTCCCGCGCGGCGGCGCGCAGCGTGGCGAGCACCGGCGCCGGCGTATCCGCCCGCACATAGATGATCTGCCAGGCGCTGACGTCGAAGCCCGGCACGCCGCCCTCGATCATCGTCGGCAATGACGGATCCGGCGCACCGCGCGTTGCCCCCGTGGTCGCGAGCGCGCGCACCGCGCCCGATTCCACCAGCGGCCGCAGCACGGTCGGCGTATCGATCATCATCTGCGTGCGGCCGGTGATCAGGTCCTGGACGATATTCGCCATCGCCCGGTACGGCACGATGGTGAAATCGAGGTTCAGCGTCGCCTTCAGCAACTCCCCCGCCATCGCATTGGTGGTGCCGGGCGTGCCGGCACCGAGGTTCACCGCCGCCCCCTCCCGCCTTAGCCAGGCGATCAGCCCCGGCATGTCGGTGGCGGGCACGTCCTTGTGCACCACCAGCATGAAGGTCTGCCGCGCCGCCAGCGCCACCGGCGCGAAGGCCGTCGCGGGGTCATGCTGGAAGCTCGGGTAGAGCAGGTTCATCACCGGATGGTTGTTGGTCGCCGTCATCAGCGTCATGCCGTCGGGGGCCGCACGCAGCAGCGCCAGCGCGCCGAGCGTGCTGCCCGCGCCCCCGGCATTCTCCGGCACCACCGTCCGGCCAAGCGCCGCGCCCATCTGCTCCGCCAGGATGCGCCCGACAGCATCGGTCAGGCCCCCCGGTCCGACCGGCAGGATCATCCGCAGCGGCCGGTCGGGCAGGGCGGTCTGGGCACGGGCAGGCGCGGCGGCGAGCAGCGCGCCGGCGCCCAACAAGGCACGGCGGGTCGTGGGATGCATGGAGCCCCCTGGCTGGTGTCCCGGTGTACCCGTGCGGCGGCGCTTGGCACCCAGGTTACGCGCCTTGCCCGCGGCCGCAACCACGGATTGGACGGTTTGCGCGGCGCAGCATTCCTGCTTGGATCGGTCCGACCCGAAGGAGCCCCGCATGAGCGAACCCACCCGCGTTGCCGCATCGCTGGACACCATCCGCTGGGGCGCCTTCGACGCCTCCTTCCCGCCCGTTGCCACCATCGACCCGGGCCAGGTGGTCATCCTGGAATGCCTCTCCGGCGGGCCGGAGGTGATGCCGCCGCAGGAGAAGATGATGGCGGTGCACCCCGTGCTCCGCGAGGTCCACGCCAAGCTCCCGCGCCTCGGCGCCCACGTCATCACCGGCCCCGTCGCCGTGCGCGGCGCCGAACCCGGCGACGCCCTTCGCATCGACATCGAGAAGATCGAGCTCGGCGCCGACTGGGGCTTCTGCGGCTTCCGCCCGCTCTTCGGCACGTTGCCGGAGGACTTCCCCTATCGCCGCACGCTGCACATCCCGGTCGACCGCGAAGCGATGACCTGCAAGCTGCCCTTCGGCCCGAAGGAAGGCGGCATGGACCTGCCGCTCGCCCCCTTCTTCGGCGTGATGGGCGTCGCACCCCCGGCCGACTGGGGCATGATCAACACCAAGGAACCGCGCGCCATCGGCGGCAACCTCGACAACAAGGAACTGACCGAAGGCAGCACCCTTTTCCTGCCCGTGTTCAACGAGGGCGCGCTCTTCTCCGCCGGCGACGGCCACGGCGTGCAGGGCGACGGCGAGGTCTGCATCAACGCACTGGAAATCTGCCTGACCGGGCATTTCCGGCTGTCGCTGGTCAAGGGCGGCGGCCCGCGCGACCCGGCGCTGAAATTCCCCCGCGCCGAAACCAAGACCCACTTCATCACCATGGGGATGAACGAGGACCTCGACCTCGCGATGAAGCAGGCGCTGCGGGAGATGATCGCCTTCATCTGCGCGCGCACCAACCTGTCGGACGCCGATGCCTATCAGTTCTGTTCCCTCGCGGTGGACTTCCACGTCACGCAGACGGTGAATGGGGAAAAGGGCGTGCACGGGATGCTGAAGAAGGGGCTGCTCTTCTGAACGCGATCCCGGGAGGGCGCTGCCCTCCCGGACCCACCCGCCAGGGGGCTACGGCCCCCTGGACCGCGGGAACATGGCCGCGATGAAGCCTCTGATCGACGCACATTTCCGCAGGACCGATATCGCCAGGGCGCGGAACCTGTGGTCCTGCGACGATGCCACCTTCCTCGCCGCGGCCAGGCCCGACCCCGACTGGCCACACCAGTATTTCGGCCCGGCCTATGCCGCGCTCGCCGAACGCTTCGGCCCCGACCCCGCCACGCGCACGCAACACGACATCGCCACCATCCAGCGCGTCGCCGCCGACCACCTGCCCCTGTGGCCCCGCATCCTCGACATCCCCTGCGGCACCGGCCGCCACGCCAACGCCCTCGCGCGCGAAGGCTTCGACGTCATCGGCCTCGACCTCCAGCCCGCCTACCTCCACACCGCCCGCGCCGAGGGCAATGTCCCCTACGCCGCCGCCGACATGCGCGCCCTGCCCATCGCGGATGACAGCATCGACCTGGTGCTGAACATGTGGAATTCGCTCGGCTACTTCACGGACACCACCGACGAAGCCGCGACGCTCGCCGAATTCCGCCGCGTCCTGCGCCGCGGTGGGGTCGTGCTGGTGCAGCAGGACCTCGACGCGCCCGCCGCGCTGGACGGCCGCTGGGTGCAGCACATGAAGGCGCCGCTGGGCGACGGCGCACTGCTGCTGGTGCGCCAGGTGCCCGATGCGGCCCTCGGCGGCCTGGCCTGCCTGTCCTGGGTCATGCTGCCTGGCGAGGACCCCTTCCAGGGCCCGGCCTTCTTCCTGCGCCTGCGCGACGACGCGGCCTGGGCGCGGGACGCGGCGGCGGCAGGCTTCGCGAAGGTCTCGATAGCGCGGACGCCGCCAGGCGTGGCGCCGCACGAAACGCTGGTGCTGCTGCACGCATGACCGCCGGCGCCTGTCGGCGCCGCGACGCGATGCCCGCGCGATTCCGGTTGCTTCCGGCCGCCCAGTGGGCTATAGGAAATAAATCAAGTCCCCGGACTCGGTTTCTGCCGAGATTTCACGATCCGCAGCGCCTCCACCAGCACGTCGCGCGTGATGCCCTGCTTGGCGAAGATGGCCTCCGCCTCGTCCAGCGTGGCGGACATGGCTGGCCGCAGCATCAGCGTCCCGTCCTCGACCCAGGCTTCCAGCGACCGCGGATGCCGCAGCGCCGCCATGACATCCTTCCGCAACGTCACCTGCCCCTGCGGGGAAACCTTGAGGATCGCGCGTTCCGCCATGATGGCCTCCATCGCCTGGAGCACCATTAAAGGACTAAAAACCTAAAATGTCAAGGTGTCCAGAGGCCCTTAGGCCTCTGGCGGGAGGGTCCGGGAGGGCAGCGCCCTCCCGGTGCCCCGATGCGCCTCCACTGTTCACCGTCCGGTCGCGAGCGTCACCGCTCGCCTTGCGTAGCGAGCGTCACCGCTCGACGCACATCGCGACCCCCATGCCGCCCCCGATGCACAGCGTCGCAAGCCCCTTCTTGGCCCCGCGCTTCTGCATCTCGAACAGCAGGGTGGTCAGCACGCGGGCGCCCGAGGCCCCGATCGGGTGCCCCAGCGCGATCGCCCCGCCATTCACGTTCACCTTCGACGTATCCCAGCCGAGGTCCTTGTTCACTGCCAGCGCCTGCGCGGCAAAAGCCTCATTGGCCTCGATCAGGTCCAGCTCCTCGTGCTTCCACCCGGCCTTGGCCAGCGCCTTGCGCGAGGCCGGGATCGGCCCCGTCCCCATGATCGACGGATCCACGCCCGCGGTCGCCCAGGACACGATGCGCGCCATCGGCGTGATGCCGCGCTTCGCCGCTTCGTCCGCGCTCATCACCACCAGCGCGGCCGCGCCGTCGTTGATGCCGGATGCGTTGCCTGCGGTGACCGTGCCTTCCTTGTGGAAGGCGGCACGCAGCTTCGCCAGCACTTCGCGGGTGGTCTCGGGCTTGGGGTATTCGTCATCGCTGACCACCACGTCGCCCTTGCGGCCCTTCACGGTCACCGGGGTGATCTCGTCGCTGAAGCGGCCGGCCTTCATGGCCTCGCCGGCCTTGCGCTGGCTGTGGAAGGCGAATTCGTCCTGCTCGTCGCGGGTGATCTGGAACTTCTGCGCCACGTTCTCGGCGGTATTGCCCATGTGGTAGCCGTGGAAGGCGTCCATCAGCCCGTCGCGCAGCATCGTGTCGATCAGCGCCAGGTCGCCCATCTTCTGCCCGGCGCGCAGCTGCTGGGCGTGCGGCGCCTGGGTCATGCTCTCCTGCCCGCCGGCGACGACGATGCGCGCATCGCCCGTCGCGATCTGCTGGGCGGCGAGTGCCACCGCCCGCAGCCCGGACCCGCAGAGCTGGTTGATGCCAAAGGCGGTGTGCTCGACCGGGATGCCGGCGTTCACGGAGGCCTGGCGCGCCGGGTTCTGCCCCGCGCCGGCCGACAGGATCTGGCCGAGGATCACCTCGTCCACATCACCGCCCGCGATGCCCGCGCGCTCCAGCGCGGCCTTGATGGCGATGGTGCCGAGCGCATGCGCGGGCATCGAGGCAAAGGCGCCATTGAAGGCTCCGACCGGGGTGCGGGCGGCCGAGGCGATGACGATATCGGTCATGACTGGTTGAACTCCCTTGGGGCTTTGCAGCGCAACATGCGCCCTGCGCCCCGCCGATTACAAGCCACGCAGCCATGCCAGCAGCGGTTGCCAGAGCGCCTTCTGCGCGCCGGCGCCCGCGACCATGCCGATATGCCCGCCTGCGGCGATATGCGTGACCGACGCGGGCATCCGCGCCGCCGCCGCGGCGGCCGAGGCCGGCGGCACGATGCGGTCGCGCTCGGGTATCGCCACGAAAGCCGGCGAGGCCCAGGCGGCCGGGTCCATCACCTGCCCCGCGATCCGCCAGGCCAGCCGCCCGGGTTCGTTGCGCCCATACCAGCCGCCCAGGCATTGCCGCGCGATCGGGGCGGGCAGGGGAATGCCGTCATTCAGCCAATCCTCCAGCGCCACGAACAGCCGCGCCCGCTCGCTCTCGGGGTCGAGCCGCGCGAAGGCGCGGAACTTCTGCGCCACGCCGAAGGGGTCGAGCATCGCGAAGAGCGACTGGATGGTATCGACCGGCAGCGCGCCGGTGGGTTCCATCAGCGTCTCCAACCCCGGCACCAGCGCGGCGGCGGTGCGCGCGCGGCGCGGCCCATCCGGCCCGGCGTGGAAATCCCAGGGTGTGGCCAGCAGCGCCAAGGCCCGCACGCGGTCGGGTCGGCGAAGTGCTGCGGCCATCGCCAGCAGCCCGCCCATGCAATAGCCCGCCAGCACCACCGGCCCAGGCGCGGCGGCCAGCGCGCGTTCCAGCCGCCCGGCCACGTAGTCCGTCAGGGTAAAGTGCCGTTCCGCCTCGCCCGGCCAGCCCCAGTCGAGCAGTAAGGTGCGAAAGCCCTGGCCCGGCAGCCAGCGCATCAGCGAGCGGTCCGGCACCAGGTCCAGCACATAGGCGCGGTTCACCAGCGACGGCACGAACAGCACCACCGGCCCATCCCCGCCGAAATCGAGCATCCGCGACCCACCCTCCGCCCAGATGGTCGGCGGGTCCGGGGCGATTCGGGTGTAGGGGTGGCGGCGATACCCCGCCATGCCGGCGATCAGCGCGCGGTCGGCGCGCAGCAGCCGTGTGACGACGGCACGCGCCAGCGCGTCAGGCGCGTGGCCGGCGGCCGCGAGGTCGCCGAGGATCCTGGACCGTTCCGCCTTGCCCGCCTTCGAGATCGGCCAGCCGGCGTTCCAGCTCGGCCAGCCGGTCGGCCATGGCGGCGCGGCCGGGCTGGTCATCGGCGGAGCCGCGCCGAGGCTGGTCGGCAGCGCCGGCAGGCCCAGGCTGGTTGTGGCTGCCAGCGCCCGCATGCCCGCCAGGCCCAGGTGCAGGGGCAGCGGGCGGGGTCCACGGCGGCGCAGCGGCGCGGTCATGCGCGGCGGCCCGCGGCGCCATGGCGGTGGCCGCGCGCATCCATGCCGCGCCCAGCGCAGCCCAGGCGGCCCATTGCTCGGCCAGTTCCGGATCGGCCGCCAGCCCGGCGATCTCGCTCTGCCACAGCGCGATCCAGTCCTCCGCGAGGCGGTCCAAATCCGCAGGGTCGTCCATAGGGGGTTCCTCGCGGGGCGGACCATAGCCTTGGCGGGCGCGGGACGGAACGGGCAAGGCGGCCAGCGTGAAAAGCGTGGCCTTGGTCACCTGTCGGCAGCCAAGTTGCACTTTGCGGCTTTCGCAGTTGCGCTCAGTGCATGCTAGACTTGCACCTTGAGGATAGGGCAGGGCGTTATGTCGATGGCTGGCAGTACCGCCGCTGGCGCGGCCAAGGGTGGGGATGCGTCTGCATCGCCCGTGGTGGTCAAGAAATACGCGAATCGTCGGCTCTACAACACCGAGGCTTCGACCTACGTCACGCTGGATGACCTCGCGAAGATGGTGCGGGACGGGCGCGACTTCGTGGTCTACGACGCCAAGTCGGGCGACGACATCACGCGTTCCGTGCTCACGCAGATCATCGTCGAGGAAGAAAGCAAGGTCGGGCAGTCCATGTTGCCCACGGCTTTCCTGCGGCAGCTGATCGGCTATTACGGCGACAACCTCCAGGGCCTGGTGCCGCGCTACCTGGAATTCGCCATGGCATCCTTCGGGCGCCAGCAGGACCAGATGAAGCGGACCATGGAATCCACCATGAACGGTTTCATGCCCTTCCCGCCGAATTTCGGGAACCTTGAGGAGCTGGGCAAGCAGAACATGGCGATGATGGAACGCGCCATGACCCTGTTCGCCCCCTTTGCCCGGCGCGAGGACGGAAGCGCCCCGCCCCAGCCGGATGTCGAGGCCCTGAAGGCCGAGGTCGAGGCCCTGCGTGGAGAGCTTGCGCGCCTGCGTGGCGCGCGGGCAAAGTCCTCCCCAGGATGACGATCGTGTGATACGCGCATAGGTAGAGAAACTTGTTTTGCGATACACCTTTTCCGCGTTAGGGTGGGCAACGACGCCATGACCTTGACCCCGATCCCCCATATGTCGCCGCCCGATCTGATCGGTGACGACGACGCCTCGATCCAGCGCGCGAGCCTGGTCGACCACCATGTCGGCGCCCGGATCCGGGAACGGCGGACCATGCTCGGCCTCTCGCAGCAGCAGCTCGCGAAGATGATCGGCGTGACCTACCAGCAGGCGCACAAATACGAGCGCGGGCTGAACAGGATCTCCGCCGGCCGCCTGTTCGAGATCGCGCAGGTGCTGGACGTGCCGGTCGCCTATTTCTTCGAAGGGCTACAGCCCGGGTCGGAGGCCCAGCCGGTCTCGACGCGCCAGCGCATGTTCCTCGAACTGGCGCGCAATTTCGCGCTGATCGACAACGACAAGCACCAGGAAGCGCTCAGCCAGATGGCGCGCGCGCTGGCCGCCCAGTCCCAGGCCGCGCAACGCGACCGCGACGACTGACCGGCGCGCCCCGCACCGCGACGATCAAGCCGCCCCACCGGGGCGGCTTTTTTCACCTGGTCCGGCACAAAACCTGGGCATTCCCAAGAATCTTCGCCCGAATGTGCGCCAATTTCAGTCTTGCTGCCCATCCGGTGTGCGGATCTGACTAGCCTCCGCCGTTCTTCACGCTTGCGGAGTCTCCAATGCATCCCTCCCTCAGCCGCCGCGCGCTGCTTGGCGGCAGCGCCACGCTCGGCATGGCCGCAACCCTGCCCTACGATGTCGCGCTGGCGCAGGCCGCACCGGGCGGGACTTTGCGCGTGGGCATGACCGCGTCTGCCGTGCCCTTGCCGAACGGCGTGCCGGACCAGGGTGCCGAAGGCCACCGCTTCATGGGCATCACGCTCTATGACCAGCTGGCGATGTGGGACCTGTCGTCCTTCGACAAGCCGCCGGTGATCCGCCCGGGCCTGGCCACCGCATGGACCGTCGACCCGGCCGATTCGAAGCGCTGGATCATCACGCTGCGCGACGGCGTGAAGTTCCACGACGGCAAGGTGATGACGGCCGAGGACGTCGCCTTCTCCTTCGACCGCGCCTTCAAGGGTGATTCACCGCATTTCGACAACCGCGCCGCCGCGCAGGCGCGCATCCGCATGCCCACCATCGCCTCCTGGCGCGCCGAGGGCGAGAAGACCTTCATCGTCGAGACGCGCACGCCCGACAGCCTGGTGCCCTTCGGCCTGACCTGGATCGGCATCACGCATCGCGGCGCCTGGGAGGCCGCTGGGCGCAACTGGGACACCTTCCTGAACCGCGCCGTCGGCACCGGGCCGTACAAGATGGAATCCTTCTCCATCCGCGAACGCGCGGTGCTGGTGCGCAACCCGGACTATTGGGATGCGGCGCGCATTCCCAAGCATGAACGCCTGGTGCTGCTGCCGCTGCCGGAGGCCAATACCCGCGTGGCCGCGCTGCGCTCCAACCAGGTGGATTTCATCGAGGCGCCGCCGCCCGATGCCGTGCCCTCGCTGCGCCAGGCCGGCTTCCAGATCGTCACCAACACCTACCCGCATACCTGGACCTGGCATTTCTCGATGATCGAGGGATCGCCGTGGCGCGACATCCGGGTGCGTCGCGCGGCAAACCTGGCGGTGGATCGGGCCGGCATGAAGTCCATGCTGGGCGACCTGATGGTGGAGGGCGCGGGGCTGCTGCCGCCCGGCCACCAGTGGCATGGCCGCCCGTCCGATCCAGTGCGGACCGATGTCGCGGCAGCGCGCCGCCTGCTGGCCGAGGCCGGTTTCACCGCGCGCAACCCGCTGCGGACCAAGGTGGCGATCTCGCCCTCTGGCTCGGGCCAGATGCAACCGCTGCCGATGAACGAGGCGGTGCAGCAGAACCTCAAGGAGGTCGGCATCGAGATCGACTTCGAGGTGGTGGAATGGAACGCGCTGCTCGGACTGTGGCGCGAGGGCGCGCGCGCGCTCGCCCCGCGCGGCATCACCGCGATCAACGTGTCCTATTCGGTCCACGACCCCTTCGCGGCACTGGTGCGCTTCCTGAAGACCGAGATGGCGCCGCCGGCATCGAACAACTGGGGCTTCTTCAGCGACGCCGGCTACGACGCGATCATGGACCGGCTCTTTGTCACCTTCGATCCGCCGGCGCAGGACGCGCTGCTGGCGGAACTGCACGCGAAGGCGGTGGATGACCGGCTGTTCCTGTTCGTCGCCCACGACCTGAACCCGCGCGCCATGAGCCGCCGCGTGCAGGGCTTCGTGCAGGCGCAATCCTGGTTCCAGGACCTGACGCCGATCACCATGCGCGGCTGACCGGCCCGTCGGACTGCGCCGCGCGGCGCAGTCCGGCACAAGGCAAGGTCCGGTGGTGCCGGGACGCATCGGATGCCGGGCGACGCGCGCCGCGGCGGTGGCTGCGGTGGTCGTCACGGCATCGCGAAACCCTGGCCGGCGAACCGCGTTGGGCTCGGCATGGCACAATCACGCAAGCCTTCGACGGCGCGCGACCTTCGCACCGGCACGCCGGTCTGGCTCGCCGACGGCGCGGCCGCGCCCCGGACCCATGCCGGGACCGATGGGTTGTCGGTCGATGTCGCGATCATCGGCGGTGGCATTTCCGGCGCGCTGATCGCCGATGCCGTGCTGCAGGCCGGGCGTGGTGTGGCGGTATTCGACCGCCGCGGGCTGGTGGTGGGCTCCACCCCCGCCAGCACGGCGCTGCTGCAATTCGAGATCGACCAGCCGCTGACCATCCTCGCGCGCAAGATCGGGCGCGAGCGCGCCGCGCGCGCCTGGTGGCGATCGGCGGCGGCGGTGGACCAGCTGCGCGCGCGCGTCGCCGATCTCGACCTGCGCTGCGGCATGCAGGAACGGCGCACGATCTACCTGCCGGGCAATGTGTTGAACAGCAAGGCGCTGCGCGAGGAAGCCGAGGCGCGTGCGCGCATCGGGCTGCGCTCGGCCTATATCGGGCGTGACGCCCTGCACGCCATCAGCGGCATCGCGCGGCCCGGCGCGATCGTCTCGGAGGGCGCGGCGGAGGCCGACCCGGCGCGCCTCACGCGCGGGCTGTGGCGATCGGCGCTGGCGCGCGGCGCGCAGGCTTTCGGACCGGTCGAGATCACCGACATCGCGCCGCGCCGCGGCGGGCTGCGCCTGACCACGGCCGAGGGCGGCACCATCCGCGCCCGCGCCGTGGTGCATGCGACGGGCTACGAGGTCTCGCCGGCGCTGCGGCCGCGCGGCTATTCCATCATCTCGACCTGGGCGCTGGCGACGCGCCCGCAGCCGGATGCGATCTGGCCCGGGCGGTCGCTGATCTGGGAAGCGGCGGACCCGTATCTGTACATCCGCAGCACGCCTGACGGGCGCATCATCCTGGGCGGCGAGGACGAGGAATTCTCCGACGCCGAGCGCCGCGACCGGCTGATCCCGCGCAAGATCGCGCGGTTGCAGGCGAAGGCGGCGAAGCTGATGCCCTGGGTGGACTGGACGCCGGACTTCAGCTGGGCCGGCAGCTTCGGCCAGAGCACGACCGGCCTGCCGGCGATCGGCGCGGTGCCGGACATGCCGGGCTGCTACGCCGCGCTCGGCTATGGCGGCAACGGCATCACCTTCAGCATGATCGCGGGGCAGATGATCAGCCGCGCGTTGATGGGCCTGGCGGACCCGGACGCGGACATCTTCGGCTTCACGAGTTAGCGTTCAGCTTCTATCGCCGATCAAGCGCCGCCGGATGCGCCCGGAGATGAAGTCGATCAGCGCGACGGTCGCGATCATCAGCAGGATGATGAAGGCCACCTCGTCCCAGTGGCGCACGCGGATGCGCTCGGCGATCTGCAACCCGATGCCGCCGGCGCCGACCACGCCGAGGATGGTGGCGGAGCGCGTGTTGCTCTCGAAGAAATACAGCGCCTGCGCGAGCATCACGGGTGCCACTTGCGGCAGGATGCCGAAGCGCACCGACGCCAGGCGCCCGCCGCCGGCGGCGAGAACGCCCTCGGCCTGCTTCCTCTCGGCGTTCTCGATCGCTTCTGCGTACAACTTGGCCAGCACCGCGATGTCGGCGGTGAAGATGGCGAGCACGCCGGCCAGCGGCCCGAGCCCCACCGCCCGCACATAGGCGAGCGCCCAGATCAGCTGGTCCACGCCGCGGAAGCCGTCCAGCACGCGGCGCAGCGAGAAGCGCCAGAGCGTGGCGGTGACGATGTTGCGCGCGCCCAGGAAGCCCAGTGGGATCGCCACGATGGCAGCCATGAAGGTGCCCAGGAAGGCCATGGCGACGCTCTCCGCCATGCCCTTCAAGATCTCGACCCATTGCTCGCCCGGCGAGGGTGGCACCATGAGCACGATGATGGTTCCAAGCCCCGACAGCCCGTTCCACAGCCGCGTGGGCGAGAAGTCGAACCACCACAGCACGCCGGCGAGCCAGGCGGCGAAGAGCGTCCAGCCCAGCCCGCGCAGCGCGCGTCGCGCGGGCGTGGCACCGAAGGCCGCGGGCATGCGCGCGCGCCAGGCGGGGATGTCCGCGTTCGTCGCGCCGGAGGCGCGCCCCACGCTCATCTCGCGGCCTCCAGCCGCCCGATCGCCGCGTGACGCAGGCGTTCCGACAGCAGGTCCACGCAGGCGACGGTCAGGATGATCAGCAGCACGATGGCGCTGATCTCCTCGTAGTAGTTGAAGGAGATCACCTTATACAGCTCCTCGCCGACCCCACCGGCGCCGACGAATCCGATCACGCTGGCGGAGCGGATGTTCACCTCGAAGCGCAGCAGCACGTAGGACAGGATGTTGGGCAGCACCTGCGGCAGGATCGCGTAGCGGCAGCCCATCGCCCAGGAGCCGCCCGCGGCGCGCACCGCGTCCCACGGGCGCAGGTCGGCATTCTCGATGGCTTCCGCGAAGAGCTTCCCGTTGGCGCCGGCGCTGTGCAGCGCGATCGCCAGGATGCCAGCCAGCGGCCCGATGCCGAAGGCCCAGACGAAGATCAGCGCGTAGACGATCTCGGGCACCGTCCGTAGCGCTTCCAGGAAGCGGCGCGTTGCGTGGTAGGCGAAGGACCCCGGCGCGATGGTGCGCGCGGCGGGGAAGGCCAGCAGCAGTGCTGCGGCCGATCCCATCAGCGTGGCGAGCGCGGCCATGTTCGCCGTCTCGAAGATCAGCCAGGCCCATTCCGGCAGGCGGTACATCCAGAAGGCGAGCGAGCCTTCGGTCTCGGCGCTGGCGAACAGCGCATCCCACCGCAGGTCGGGCAGGATGCGGGCGAAGTACTCGCCGATGCGCGGCAGCCCGGCCCAGAGGGTCGCGGGATACGCCTCGCTGACCCAGGCCGCGGCCAGCAGGCAGGCGAGCAGCATGGCGGCGCCCAGCAGCGCCTGCATGCGCTTCGCGCGGCGCGCGGCGAGGAAGGCTTCCTCGCCGCGGATCACAGCCGGCAGGCCGGTGGCATAGGCGGCATTCTGGGTCATGCGGCGCGGCCGGACAGGGCGCGCGCGGTGTCCGGCCGCGACACGGTCACGACCGGCGGCGACGCGCGGCCATTTCCTCGCGGCGGATCTCGACGATCAGCTCGTAGTCCTGGTGACGCACCTCGCGATAGCCGGTGCCCGAGCCGCGTTCGACCTGGCGGTAGATCTCGGCATGCGCCTTGGGCAGCGCCAGGTGGAAGCGCTTCCAGTCTTCCTTGAAGGCGGCCGGCAGGTCGGTGCGCGAGGCATGGGGGCCGTTCACGATCGGCTCGCTGGTCCAGATGATCCGCAGGTCGGACATGTTAAGCATGCCCTTGTCGACCATGGCGCGCAGGTTGCCGCGCGTGAAGCCCTGCGCCACGTCGCCCTGGCCCGAGGCCCAGGTGACCGCGCCGTCGTACTGGCGCTGCAGCACCGCCACCACGCCCTGCTCGTGCCCGCCGGCGAAGCCGGTGCGCGAGAAATACGCGTTGCCGTCCACCGCGATGCCCTGGCGGCGCAGCGCGAAGCGCGGGATCAGGTAGCCCGAAGTCGAGTTCGGATCGGCCCAGGCCAGCGACTTGCCGCGCATCTGCTCGAGGCTGGCGATGCCGGAATCGGCGCGCACCACCATCACCGCGACGTAGGAGATGGTGCCGTCGGCTTCCTCGGCGGTCAGCAGCGGCTCGACCCCGCCATTGGTGTCGAGCCAGGCACCGGCGTAGCCCGACGGGCCGAGGGCCGCGACCTCGATCTGCTTGGCGCTGAAGGCCTGCAGCACGCCGGCATAGTCGCTGGCCGGGAACAGCCGCGTCGGCACGCCGAAGGTGCGTTCCAGCAGCTCGCGATAGGGGCCGAAGCGGCCCATGCGGTCGGCCTCGTTCTCGCCGCCCAGCAGGCCGACGCGCAGCTGCGGCACCTGCTCCGCCCAGGGGCGGCGGCCGGCGGCGGGGAAGCCGTCGGTGAAGGTCTCGGTGCGGCGCGGGGTCCAGGCCTGCGCGCGGGCGGCGGCGGGGGCGAGGGCGGCGCCGGCGGCGAGGCCGGCAAGCGTGCGGCGGGTGATCATGGAGGCTCTCCTTCTCGGGGGGATCAGGCGGTCACGGTCACGCGCGGCGGCGGGGCGCCGACCGCGGCGGCGGCTTCCTCGGCGAACTCGGCCTCGCTCACGCCATAGACGTCGCGGATGCGCTGCGCGGTCAGGCTCTCGGGCGGGCCGTCGAAGACCACGCGCCCGGCATTCAGCGCGACGATGCGGTCGCAATAGTCGCGCGCCGTGGTCAGGTCGTGCAGATTGACCAGCACGGTGATGCCGTCGCGGTTCACCCCGCGCAGCGCGTCCATCACGGTGCGAGCGTTGCGCGGATCAAGGCTCGCGATCGGTTCGTCCGCCAGGATGATGCGCGGCTCCTGCAGCAGTGCGCGCGCGATCGCCACGCGCTGCTGCTGCCCGCCCGACAGCGTGTCGGCGCGCTGCAAGGCGGTCTCCGCCAGGTCGAAGCGGTCGAGTGCGGCCAGCGCCATCGCGCGTTCCTGCGCCGTGAACATCCGCAGCAGGGATGACAGCAGCGGCCGGCGGTTGAGCCGCCCGACCAGCACATTGGTCAGCACATCGAGCCGCTGCACCAGGTTGAACTGCTGGAAGATCATGGCGCAGCGCATGCGCCAGTCACGCAGCGCCTGGCCGCGCAGCGCCGTGACGTCGGTGCCATCGAAGCGCACGCGGCCTTCCGAGGGGTCGGTCAGGCGGTTGATCATCCGCAGCATGGTCGACTTGCCGGCGCCGGAGCGGCCGATCACGCCCACCATCTGGCCCGCCGGGATCGCCAGCGACACGCCGTCCACGGCGGTCTTCGCGCCGAAGCGGCGCGTCAGTCCCTCGATCTCGAGCATTCTGCACCCGCCCTGCTGCGGCGCGGCAATACCAGCGCGCGATGACGTCCCGATGACACGCGCATGACCGACGTGTTGCGGCGGGCGGTTGCTGCTTGGCGTCGCGGACTGCACCATGGCCGCAACCAGAACCGGAGGAATGCCATGACGACCCGCCGCGCCCTTCTCGTTGCACCGCTCGCGCTGCCGGCCCTGGCTCAGCGCGCGCAGGCGCAGGATGCCTGGCCGTCGCGCACCATCGCGGTGCTGCTGGGCTATCCGCCCGGCGGCGTGACCGACTTCGCCGCGCGCGCGGTCTGCGAACGCCTGGGGCGTGCGCTCGGCCAGACCGTGGTGCTGGAGAACCGACCGGGTGCGGCGACCGCGGTGGCGAACAGCGCCGTCGCGCAGGCGCGCCCGGATGGCTACACGCTGCTGATGGGCACCTCGACGCTGGCGATCAATCCGGCGCTGCAGCCCAACCTGACGCCGCGCGACCCGATGCGCGAGCTCACGCCGATCGGCACGGTGTTCCGCACCGCCTTCGTGCTGCATGTCCATCCGTCGGTGCCCGCGCGCAATGCGGCGGAGCTGATCGCCTATGCCAAGGCCAATCCGGGGAAGATGAATTTCGGCTCGTCGGGCACCGGGGCGGTGAACCACCTGTGCCTGGAACTGTTCCGCGCGCGCGCGGGGATCGACGTGGTGCACGTGCCCTATCGCGGTGGCGCGGCGGCGCTGCTCGACCTGCGGGCGGGGCGCATCCAGGGCATGTTCAACGCGGTGCAGGAGGCGCTGCCGGCGGTGCGCGAAGGGGCGACGCGCGCGCTGGCGATCTCGTCGAAGGAACGCGCGGCGGCGATGCCGGAACTGCCGCCGCTGGCCGATACGCTGGCCGATTTCGACGGCGTGTTCTGGCAGGGGCTGTTCGGCCCCGCGGGGCTGCCGGCGCCGATCGTGGCGCGCGCCAGCGCGGCGCTGCGCGAAGCCACGACCGACCCGACGCTGATCGCGCGCATGGCCGAACAGGGCGTCGCTCTCACACCCGGCGACGATGCCGCGCTGCGGCGCACGCTGGAGGAGGAGACGCAGATGTGGGGGCGCCTGATCCGCGAGCAGAACATCCGGCCGGAATAGCGCCGGGGCCTTTGCGCGGCCGCGTTCCTTGCTAGGCTTCCGCCTTGCGGGTGTCGCACCCGCGCAATGGGAGAGGCCGATGAAACCGACTTCACGCCTGGCGACCGGCATCCTCGCCGGCGCCTTTGCGCTGGGCGCGAGCGCTGCGCTGGCGCAGCAGCCGCGCACGCTGCGCATCGCCATGACGGCGACCGACGTGCCCACCACCACGGGCATGCCGAATAATGGCTTCGAGGGGGTGCGCTTCCTCGGCTACCCGGTGTTCGAATCGTTGGTGCTGTGGGACCTTTCGCGCGGCGACCAGGTGGCCGGGCTGCGGCCAGGGCTGGCGGAACGCTGGGAACAGGATGCCGCCGACCCCAAGGTGTGGCGCTTCCATCTGCGCCGCGGCGTGACCTTCCATGACGGCGCGGCGTTCAACGCGGATGCGGTGGTGTGGAACCTCGACCGCTATTTCCGCAACGACAGCCCGCAATTCGACGCGACCGGCAGCGCCATCGCGCGTGGGCGCATCCCGGTGCTGGAATCCTACCGCAAGGTGGATGATTTCACGGTCGAGCTGGTGACCACCCGGCCGGTGTCCTACTGGCCGTACCTGGTGACGTACATCATGCTGACCTCGCCGCAATCCTTCGAGGCCGGCGGGCGGGACTGGGGCCGGGTGGCGGCGCTGCCGCCGGCAGGCACAGGGCCGTTCCGCCTGTCGCGCTTCGTGCCGCGGCAATCGGCGGAGCTGTCGCGCCATGACGGCTACTGGAACGCCGAAGGCCGCGCGCAGCTTGACCGCATCATCCTGCTGCCGATGCCCGAGGCGAATACGCGCCTGGCTGCGCTGCGATCCAACCAGGTGGACTGGATCGAGGTGCCGCCGCCCGATGCCATCCCGTCGCTGCGCCAGGCCGGCTTCAACGTGGTGACCGGGTCCTACCCGCATGTCTGGCCCTGGGTGTTTGCGGTGGGGCGCGATGGCAGCCCGGTGGCGGATGTGCGCGTGCGCCAGGCGCTGAACTACTGCTTCGACCGCGACGGCATGGTCACGCTGCTGAACGGCACGGCGGAACCCTCGGTCGGCTTCTTCAAGCCGAATGATCCGAATTTCGGCAATCCGACACATCGCTATCGCCTGGACCCCGCACGCGGCCGCGCGCTGCTGGCCGAGGCCGGGCACACCGCGCAGCGGCCGCTGACCGTGCGGATCGGCATCTCGAATTCCGGCTCGGGCCAGATGCTGCCGCTGCCGATGAACGAGTTCCTGCAGCAATCGCTCCAGGAGAATTGCGGCGTGCGCGTGAACTTCGAGGTGGTGGAGTGGAACACGCTGCTCGGCGCGCTGCGCGCCGCGCCCGACCAGCCGCAATGGCTGCGCGCGGATGCGGTGAACATCTCGCTGGTCTCGTCCGACCCGTCGCAGATGGCACGCTGGTTCATCAGCGCCAACTTCTCCCCGCGCGGGTCGAATGCCGGGCATTGGCGCGACGAGGCCTTCGACCGCGCCTTCGCCGCGCTGGAGACGGAACGCGACCCGGCGCGGCAGGCTGCGCTGCTGCGGACCGCGCATGAACGGCTGGTGGACAACCCGCCCTGGCTCTGGATCGTGCACGACCTCAACCCGCGCGCGATGAGCCGGCGCGTGACCGGCTTCACCCCGGTGCAGTCGTGGTTCGTGGATCTGACGCGGGTGAACGTGCAGTAGAGCAGATCCCGATCGGGTGGCTTCACCTGATCGGGGGAAGATGCTCGCCAAGGCAAGGGCTTCGGCACGCGTCTTGCGAACCCCCGGGGCGGAGGGCGACCAACGCCTCGGGAGACCGTTTCATGAGCAGATTCCGGCGGATCACCGCCTATGCCTTGGGCGCCGCCATGCTGGCCGGCGCCGGCACCGCCCTGGCGCAGCAGCCGCGCACCCTGCGGATCGCCATGACGGCATCCGACGTGCCGACCACCACGGGCATGCCGAACAACGGCTTCGAGGGCATGCGCTTCCTCGGCTACCCGTCCTTCGAGGCGCTGACGCTGTGGGACCTGTCGGACCCGTCCAAGCCCGCTGGGCTGCGGCCGGGCCTCGCGGAATCCTGGGAGCAGGACGCCAACGACCCGAAGATCTGGCGCTTCCGCCTGCGGCAGGGCGTGACCTTCCATGACGGCGCGCCGTTCAACGCGGATGCGGTGATCTGGAACCTCGACCGCTATTTCCGCAATGACAGCCCGCAATTCGAACCGGGCGGCAGCGGGATTTCCCGCGCGCGCGTCACCATCCTCGGCAGCTACCGCAAGATCGACGACATGACGGTGGAGATGACGACGACGCGCGTCGCCTCCTACTTCCCCTACATGGTCGTCTACCTGCTGATGACCTCGCCGCAATCCTTCGAGACGGCGGGGCGGGACTGGGCGCGCACGGCCGCGATGCCGCCGGCGGGCACCGGGCCGTTCCGCCTGTCGCGCTTCGTGCCGCGGCAATCGGCGGAGCTGTCGCGCCATGACGGCTATTGGGACAGTGCGCGGCGTGCGCGGCTCGACCGCATCCTGCTGCTGCCGATGCCCGAGGCGAACACACGCCTGGCCGCGCTGCGCTCCGGCCAGGTGGACTGGATCGAGGTGCCGCCGCCCGATGCCATCGCGTCGCTGCGCGCGGCGGGGTTCAATGTGACCACGGGTTCGTATCCGCATGTCTGGCCGTGGTTCTTCCAGATGAACGGGGAGAACACGCCCTTCCGCGATGTGCGCGTGCGCCAGGCGCTGAACTACTGCGTCGATCGCGAGGGGCTGGTGCAGTTGCTGAACGGCACGGCGGAACCGTCGGTCGGCTGGCTGAAGCCGTCCGACCCGGCCTTCGGCGCGCCGCAGCACCGCTACCGGTTCGATGCGGCACGTGGGCGGGCGATGCTGGCGGAGGCGGGCTTCAACGCGCAGCGGCCGCTGCGGTTTCGCGTGATGATCTCGACCAGCGGGTCGGGCCAGATGCTGCCGTTGCCGATGAACGAGTTCCTCCAGCAGAACCTGCGCGAGGCCTGCGGCGTGCAGGTGGATTTCGAGGTGACCGACTGGTCGAACCTGCTGGTGGCGACGCGCTCCGCGGCGAATGCGCCGGTTGTGGCGAATGTGCAGTCGCTGAACCCGTCCTCGCCATCGTCGGACCCGTCGGTGATGGCGCGCTACTTCCTGCGCGCCTTCGCGCCGCCCAACGGCTTCAACTGGGCGGGCATGAGCGACGACGCCTTCGAGGCCGCCTTCGCGCGGCTTGAAGCGGCCCGCACGCCGGCCGAGGCGAATGCCGCCTATGCCGAGGCGCATGCGCGCGTGGTGGACACCGCCCCCTGGCTGTTCATCGTGCACGATCTGAACCCGCGGGCGATGAGCCGGCGCGTGACGGGCTTCACCTCGGCGCAGTCGTGGTTCCAGGACCTGGTGCCGGTGAATCTTCAGTGAGCCCTCAAGCGCCGGGCGCCGGCATGCGCCGGCTTGGCTTGCGCGCCGTGCACTGGCGCGCCTGGCGCCGCTGATGGTCTGGGCGCGGTCGCGCCGTGCGCTCCCGGCCCGAGGCAAGTGCCTCGGGCCGCAATGGTGGTGACTTCCCCGCCGGCCTGCGTCGCGACATGCTGCGCGTCCGCTGAGGAGCACGCCCCATGATCGTCGACCTGCGCATCTACACCTGCCTGCCCAACCGCGTGGCGGAATTCGTCGCGCTGTATGAGGAGAAGGGCTGGCCGATCCAGCAGAAGCACCTCGGCAACTGCGTGGGCTGGTACACCACGATCGAGGGCGCGCTGAACACCATCGTCCACATGTGGGGCTATGCCGACCAGGCGGATCGCGAACGCCGGCGCGCCGCCATGGCGGCCGACCCGGCCTGGGGCGACTACCTGGCCGAGGTCGGCAAGCGCGGCATCCTGGTGAAGATGGAGAACCGCATCGTGAAGCCGACGTCGTTCTTCGCGGCGCAGAAGGGCTGATCAGCGCCCGAGCAGCACCAGCACCACGCCGGCCACCACCACCAGCGCGCCGATCACGTCGCTGCGCTTCATGCGTTCGCGCAGGAAGAAGCGGCTGAACAGCAGGGTGAACAGGATCTCGACCTGCCCCACCGCGCGCACCAGCGCCACCGGCGCATAGGCGAAGCCGGTGAACCAGCAGGCCGAGCCCATCGCCGACAGCGCGCCGACCTGCGCCGAGGACCGCCAGGTGCGGAACAGGTCGGGGATCGATCGCCGCTCCGTCGCCAGCAGCCAGGACCCCTGCATCAGCGTCTGCATCATGTTGATGACGACCAGAGTCTCCAGCGCACGCAGCGTGGCGTCCGGCCCGTCCAGCGTCAGTGTCGCCTCGCGGATGGCCATCGCGCACAGCGCGAAGGAGAACCCGGCGCCGAGGCCATAGAGCGCGCTCGGTTGCATCGTCGCGGTCGCGACATCGCGCAGTGACGCCACGCGCCCGGCCAGCGAGAGATAGAGCGTGCCCCCCACCGACACCGCGATGCCCGCCCAGGACAACAGCCCGAAGGATTCACCCAGGAACACCAGCGCGATCAGCGCCGCCTGCACCGCCTCGGTCTTGGAGTACGCCGTGCCCACCGCGAAGCCGCGCTGGCCGAAGGACATGATGAGCAGGTTCGTCCCGATGATCTGCCCGAGCCCGCCCAGCGCGCAGAACAGCAGGTAGGTCCATGTCGGCGCCGAGAGGCTGCCGCCGAAGATCGCGAGATACAGCGCCACCAGCGCGACGCCGACCGGCACGCCATAGAGGTAGCGCACCACCGCCGCCGCATTGACACTGAGCTGCCCGCGCAGCCGCTGCTGCAACGCCGTCCGCCAGGTCTGGAACAGCCCAGCGAGCAGCGTCGCGGCAACCCAGATGGGCATCAGCCAAGCCTCGGGTCGAGCCAGGGTTTCGGCATGGGCTGCCAGGGTGTCAGGCGCGCGCCGGCCTCGTCGATCGCGCAGCCAAGGCCGGGTGCGGTGGGCAGCGTGGCGCGGCCGGCGTCAAAGCGCAGGTCGTGGCCGGTCACCAGCGTGAAGAAGCGATCCGTCTCGCCGAACTGCACTTCCAGCGGCAGCAGGTTGGGGATGGTCGCGCAGAGATGCACCGAATGCGCGTGGCAGACCGGCCCGGTCGGGTTGTGCGGCGCGACCTCGATGCCGGCGGTCTGCGCCAGCGCGGCGATGCGGCGGATCTCCTCGTGCCCGCCGGCGTATTTGATGTCGGGCATCAGCACGTCGTAGCAGCCGGCCTCGATGATGGTGCGATAGGCGCCGAGGCCGGCCAAGGTCTCCGCGCCGGCCAGGCGCATGCCGCGGTCATTCGCCATGGACCGGATCGCGCGGATGGCGGCGTGGTTCGCTTCCGACACCGGGCATTCCAGCCAGAACAGGCCGAAAGCCGCGACATCGCGCACCAGCCGCGCCGCGCTGCCGGGCGAGAACCGCCAATGCGCGTCCACCATCACGTCGATAGCTGGTCCCACGGCATCGCGCACGGCGGCGATGCGCGCGAGGCCCTGGTCGTACGCCGCGCGCTGCGACGCCTCGGCAGCGTCCTCCCAGACCAGCGGTTCGAAGGGTGCGAGCTTCACCGCACGGAAGCCATCGGCCACCGCGCGGGTGGCGGCGGCGGCGAAGCCATCCGGCGTGCGCGGGTTCGCCCCGCGATTGATGTTGGCATAGAGCGGCACCGCATCACGCAGCGCACCGCCGAGAAGCGCATGGAGCGGCCGCCCCGCATCCTGCCCCGCCAGGTCCCACAGCGCCTGCTCGAAGGCGGACAGCACGCTGTGCGCCACCAGCCCGCCCGGCGCATGGGGGATCAGCCGCGCGATGCGGTTGCGGTTGCCCGCATCCTCGCCGACCACGTTGGCCGCGAGCCGCGCTGCCTCGGCCGCCAGCAACGCCTCCTGGTTCGACAGCGTGCATTCGCCGATGCCCGTGCGCCCGCATTCGGTCCGCACCAGCAGGAAGGACCAGTTGGTCTTGGGCGTGACATTGACGCCAAGGAAGTCGAGAGCCGCGATCCGCATGCTACTGCGCCTGGATGTTCGCGGCGGTGGCGAGCTGCTTCCACTTGGCGATGTCGGCCTCGATCCGCGCCTGGAATTCGGCCGGCGTCGAGACGACGTAGGTGCCGCCCAGCAGGCGCACGCGGTCGAGCAGCGTGGCATTGGCCTTCAGCGCATGCAGCGCCTCCCACAAGCGCTGGCGGACCGCCTCCGGCGTGCCCTTGGGGGCCAGGATGCCGTTCCAGGCCACCGTCTCGAACCCCGGCAGCCCGCTCTCGTGCACGGTCGGCGTGTCGGGGAGGTCAGGATGGCGGGCCAGGGTGGTGACCGCCAGCAGCTTCATCTCGCCGCGCGCGATGTAGGGCATGACGTTGACCAGGTTGGCGAAGGCCACCGGCGCCTCGCCCGAGATCACCGCCTGCGCGAGCTGCGGCGTGCCGCGATAGGGCACATGCTGGATGTCCAGCCGCGCCTCATGCTTGAACAGCTCCATCGACATATGCGCCGACGACCCGACGCCGCCCGAGGCGTAGTTCAGCGCGCCAGGCCGCGCGCGGATGGCGGCGATCAGGCCTGCGACATCGTTCACCGGCAGCACGCGGCTGTTCACCACCAGCGCATTCGGCCCGACCACCAGCAGCGCGACCGGGTCGAAGGCATTGGTCAGGTCATAGGGCAGGTCGCGGTAGATCGCGGCATTGATGCCGTTCGACCCGGCATTGCCGAGCAGGAAATTGTAGCCATCCGGCGCGGCGCGGAAGGCGGCCTCGACGCCGATGCGCCCGCCGGCCCCGCCACGGTTGTCCGGCACGAAAGGCTGGCCCAGCGCGCCTTCCAGCAGCGGCGCGACCAGCCGCGCGGTGGTGTCGTTGCCGCTGCCCGGCGCGTCGGGAAGAATGAGGCGCACCGGCCGTGTCGGCCAGGCGGGTTGCGCGGCGGCGCGGCCGGCGACGAGGGCAAGGCCGGCCGCGAGGGCGTGACGGCGGTGGAGCATGGCGGGTCCTCCCGGGACACACGCAGCGTGGCCCGAACCGGGCACCGCATCAATCTGCGCTGCTGCGCGCGCCCTGCGGGCCATCCATGCATCCGCGCCGCAACCGATTGCCGCTTGCGCGAGGGTTCAGCCGCGCCGCGTGCGGCCCCAGCCCGGATCTTCGTCCACCAGCGCCGACAGGCCGGCCTGCGCCAGCATCGCGGCCGTGGCCGCGTTGGCATCGTCGCGCACCCCGGCCTCGTCCACATGCGGCACGACGCGGTCGCGCATCAGGATCTCGCCGGCGACCACCACGTCGCGGACGTCGGCGCCGCCGGCGAAATACACGACGCGATGCACCGGCATGTTCGCCGGCAGCATGTGCGGGGCGGTCAGGTCCACGGTGATGATGTCGGCCTGCTTGCCGACCTCCAGGCTGCCGATTCGGTCGGCCATGCCGAGGCCCTTCGCGGCGTCGATGGTGATCATCTCCAGCGCCTTGCCCGGCGGCAGCACGGCCTCGTCCCGTGCCGCGCGCTGGTGGTAGCGCATGGCCTGGAACATGTGGCGGAACATGTCGGTGGACCGATCCGGCGCGGTGCCGTCGCTGCCCAGCATGACGGTCACGCCCGCATCCATCATCGCGATGGCGGGGCAGAAGCCGCGCACCGCGGCGATGGCGGAGGGGTTGTGCACGACCGACGTGCCGGTCTTCACCAGCGTCGCGATGTCCTCCTCGGTCAGGTCGGTGCAATGCGACAGCCAGGCATCGGGGCCGAGCAGGCCGAACATGCGGTCCGCCATCTCGATGGACCCGCCGCGGTGGCCGTCCTGGTGGAACAGCGTGCCGGCCTTCTTGCCGATGTCGCGGATGACGCGGCCCTGCTTCTCGATCTCCGCCACCTTGGCGGCGTCGTGCGTGGCTTCGCGATAGACCGGCATCAGCGTGGCGCAGGTGATGCGGCCGCGGCCGTGATGGCGTTCGACCAGCGCGGCGATGGTCTCCGCCTGCTGTTCGAACGGCACGTCGCGGACGCTGCCATCGACGCCGCGATACGGCCGCGGGAAGGGCGGGCGCGTCGGGCCCAGCACCATGATGCGGCGGATGCCGATGGCGTTGATGCCCTCGACATGCGCGTCGCCATGCGCCGGGTCGTCCACGCGGCCGATGGAATCGCCGCCCCCCAGCAGCATGACGGATGTGGTGATGCCGAATTTCAGCTGTTCGAGCCCGGCCAGCGCCGCTTCCGCGCGCCAGAATTCCGGCGGCGAGGCCAGGGTGTAGATGACGCGGCAGGCTTCCGACCAGGCCGCGGAATCACCGCTGCCCATGGTCTTGACCAGCCCGTGCCCCGCATGCGCGTGGCCGTCGATCAGCCCGGGCAGGATCGCCTTGCCGCGCGCATCGATGCGCTTCGGCGCGCTGTGCGCCGCCTCGACCTCCGCGCGCGGGCCGACAGCGACGATGCTGTCGCCGCTGACGGCCACGGCGCCATCCGGGATCACCCGGCGCGCCCCGTCCATGGAAATGACGGTGCCGCCGGAGACAATGAGGTCAGCCATTCAATTCACCCGCACATGGCGCAGCCTCAGCCGATTATCCGGCGACTGCGCGAGTTCGATGTTCCGCCGCGCCGCCCAGACCACCGGCTGCTGATGCAGCGGCACATGGGCGACCTCGCGCTTCTCCACCAGCAGCGCCTCGCGGATCAGCGCGCGGCGGCGCGTCTCGTCGCCCTCCTGCGCCACGCGATCCACCAGCGCGTCGAATTCCGCATTGGACCAGCGCCCGACATTCAGCCCGGCGGTGTTCGCGGTGCGCGTCCGCAGCACCTCCGACAGGGTCGAGTAGCTGTCGGCCAGCGGCAGGCCGGCATGCCCCAGCATGAACATCGACACGTCCAGCGCGTTGATGCGCCGCGACCAGACGTTCAGCGTCTCGAATTGCGGGATGATGCGGATGCCCACGCGCTGCAGCATGCCCGAGATCGCGATGCACAGCCGCTCGTCATAGACATACCGGTCATTCGGGCAGGCCAGGCCGATCGAGAAGCCGTCCGGATAGCCGGCCTCGGCCAGCAGGCGCCGCGAGGCCTCGGGGTCGAAGGGGAAGGTCCGCGTGTTGATGTCGGCCGGCGCGCCGTTGAGGAAGGGGCTCGCCATGGTGCCCGCCACCCAGGCATTGCCGCGCATGACGGACCGTCGTAGCGCCTCGACGTCGATCGCCTGGTAGATCGCCTGCCGCACGCGGATGTCGCGCAGCGGGTTGCGGCCGCGCACGTCGGAATAGACCAGCTCGTCGCGATGATGGTCGAAGCCGAGGTAGATGGTGCGCAACTCCGGCCCCTGCACGACCTGCAACCCGGCATTCGCCTCGACGCGCGGGATGTCCTGTATCGGCAGTTCGACCAGCGCGTCGATCTGCCCGCCCAGAAGTGCAGCGGTGCGCGTCGCGGCATTGCGGATCGGCCGGAAGGTCACCTCGGTCAGGTTGTGCTGCGGGGTGTCCCACCAGGCGGCGTGGGGCACCAGCACGGTCGCGCCCTCGACCTCGCGCGAACGCACGCGGAAGGGGCCGGTGCCATTGGGCGTGCGCGTCGCGGCACCTTCCTCGCGCTGCGACAGGTTGGTCGCCGCCGTGGCGTTGTTCGCCTGCGCCCAGCCGCTGTCCAGGATGTGCATTTGCGTCAGCGCATTGAGCAGGATCGGGAAGGGGCGCTGCGTCTCGATCTCGACCGTGAGCGGGCCGGTCGCGCGCACCTCCTTGATGACGCCGCCCAGCACGCCGCGCGCCAGGGCGCCGGGCGTGTTCAGCCGCTGCCAGGAGAACACGACATCCTCGGACCCGAAGGTCTCGCCGCCATGGAAGCGGACATTCTCGCGCAGCTGGAAGCGCCAGACCGTGGGTGACACCACCTCCCAGCGCGTCGCCAGGGCGGGTTCGAGTTCCAGGCGCGGATTATGCCGCACCAGCGATTCGAACACGTTGTCGAGGAAGGCGTTGGTGAAGGTGTTGTTCGACGAATGCGGATCCAGCGTCAGGATGTCCGCCGCGAAGGACCAGGTGAAGTTGCGCGCCAGGGCAGGGGGTGCGGCGGCCAGCATCAGGGCCGCGGCGGCGGCGGGGATCAGGCGCATGGTCATGGCCTCCGACAGGGTGCGGCGCGAAGGCTCGCGCCGCACATGCGCCGGCGTCAACCGGCCTTGTCAGCCGGCATCGAGCTGCAGGCCTTCCTTGCGGATGACCTCTGCCCATTTGGTGGTCTCGTTGCGAACGAAAGTGGCGAAGGCCTCGGCGCTGCCGGGCATGCCCACGCCGCCGAGGTCGGCGAAGCGGCGCTGCGTCTCGGGCAGGGCCAGCATCGCCATCACCTCGGCATTCAGGCTGTTGACGGTCTCGGCCGGCAGCCCGGCGGGGCCGAACAGGCCGAACCAGGTGTTGACGTCGTAGCTCGCCAGTTCGGGCATGGTCTCGCGCATCGCCGGCACCTCGGGCAGCAGCGGGTGGCGCTCGGCGCTGGTCACCGCCAGGGCGCGCACGCGGCCGGCCTGGATATGGCCGATGATGCCGGTCAGGTTGTCGATCAGGAAGGCGACATTGCCGGACAGGATCTCGATCTGTGCCGGCGCGGAGCCGCGATGCGGCACATGGATCGCCTGCGCGTTCAGCAATTGCAGCATGAGCACGGGCGACAGATGCGTCGATTGCCCCACGCCGGTCGAGGCATACGGCACCGCGCCGGGCCGCGCCCGCAGCAGCGCCGCCAGCTCCGCGACAGTCTGCGCCGGCACGCTCGGGTTCACCACCAGCACGTTCGGGCCGCGGATGGTGCCGGCGATGGGCGTGATCTGCTCGGCCCGATAGGGCAGGTTGCGGAACAGCGAATAGGCGATCGCCTGCGGCCCGATATTGCCCAGCATCAGGGTGGTGCCGTCGGGGCGCGCGCGCACCATCTCGAGCGTGCCGATGGTCCCGCCGCCGCCGGCGCGGTTCTCGACCACCACCGGCGTGCCCCAGCGGGCCTGGAGGTATTGCGCCAGCAGCCGCGCCATGATGTCGGTGGTGCCGCCGGCCGCGGCGGGCACGATGATGCGCGCCTGGCCGGACGGTCGCCAGGATTGCGCGCGGGCTGCCAGGGGCGATGCGGCGACGGGCAGGGCAAGCGCGGCGCGCGCGAGGTCACGGCGCGTGGTACGGGTCATTGGGCGTCCTCCTTGTTGACTTTGCGCCCATCATCGCGCGGTGCGCGCGCTGCGTCACCTGCCTTGGCGATGCTTCGCTAGTCCTCCATGCGGTAGCGGAAGTCGCAATGCGTCGCGCCGCCCATGATGGTCTGCGTGCGTTCCAGCTTCAGCCTGGGGTCGTAGCCCTCGCAGAAGGCGCCGTCCCGGTTGCAGGACAGCACGGCGCCCAGTTCGGCGATGCCCATCGCCTTGTACATCTCGGCATAGCGGCAGCGGGTGACGTTGAAGTCGTAGCGGGTGTCGTCGTGGTGCAGCGTCTCGATCCGCAGCGCGTCGCCCTTCGTCCAGAGCGGTTGCAGTTCGATGAAATGTGCGAGGGACGGCTGACCGCCGGGGCCTTCCTTCGCCATCTCGGCGGCGGTGGACTTGGCCAGCTTGACCACGGCGCGCGACAGGATGGCCTTGGCGCGGTCGCGGCCCAGCTCGGCGGCCATTTCCTCATAGATGCCCTTGGCGAAGGCGGCCTCGATGCGGCGCTGTTCGAGGATTCCCAGGCGTTCGTCGGACATGAAAAAGCCTCCCCACCAGTGGTCCCGGCAGGGAGGCTATCGCGGCGGCGGGGCGTCGCCTACTGCGCGTAGAGGCCGCTGTTGGTCACCACGATCCGGCTGGCGCGGCAGATGTCCACGCGGCGCAATTCGGCGGCGCGGCCGTTCTGGTAGACCACGCGGAAGTCATAGGCGCCGGCATTGGCCGCCGTGTAGTTCCACACGCGGCCCGGCGGCAGAACGTTCTGGCCGAGTTGGTCCACGCCCCAGTCATTGCGGCTGGCATGGCTGAAGAAGAGCTGCATGACCGTCAGGCCCGAGTTGTTCACCACCTGGAAGCGCGTGTCGCAGGACGGCACCACCGGGGCGGCGACATAGCCAGGCTGCGGCACATACACGGTCTGCGGCGCGCAAGCCGAGACGGCGGCGGCGCCCATCACGGCGAACAGGGCGAGGATCTTGCGGCGGAACATCGTCTGGAAGTCTCCCGGTGCGACGGGGCGCGCCATTCGGCCCGCCTGTGATTCGATGATGTGACGGTATGCAACCGGCGTTACGTCGGCAAGATGCCTCGGGCTTGCGCCGCGCGGTGCCACCATGGTGCTGTGAAGCGGTTCGGCGGCGGGGATGGGCGGATGACGATCGGGCAGTGGTTCAGCTTCAGCGGGCGCATCGGGCGCAAGACCTTCTGGCTCGGCTATGTGCTGCCGCTGCTGGTGGCGAGCATCGTGGCGAGCGTGCTGGACGTGTCGCTTGGCCTGGTGCCCGCGCCGACGGCCGATGCGATGCCGGCGGATGCAAGCCAGGTCGGCCCGATCAGCGGGATCGTCTCGCTGCTGTCCATCTGGCCGATGCTCGCGGGCAGCATCAAGCGGTTGCACGACCGCGACCGGTCCGGCTGGTGGATCGGCGGCTTCTACCTGGTCAGCGCGGCGGCCGGGCTGCTGGCCTTCGCAACCCTGGCGACGGCGACGGGCGGCATGTTCCTGCACCGCGACCGGCCGGTGACCGAGGCCGATGTGCAGGGCGTGCTGCTCGTGATGATCCTCGCGGGCGTGGTGATCCTGGGCTTCGGCATCTGGCTGCTGGTCGAGACAGGCTTCCTGCGCGGCACTGTCGGGCCGAACCGCTATGGGATGGACCCGCTAGGCGGGCAGGGGGCGCCGCAATGGCAGGCCGGCGCGCCGCCGCAGGGCTGGCAACCCCAGCCCGCGCCGCAGGGCTGGCAGCAGCCGCAATGGCAGCCGCCGCCGCCGCAGGGCTGGCCGCCGCCGCAGGGTGCGCCGCCGCCGGGCTATGGCGCGCCGCCGCCCGGCTATGGGCAGCCGCCGCCTGGGTACGGGCAGCCACCACCGGGGTACGGGCAGCCCCCGCCCGGCTACGGCCAGCCGCCGCCCGCGCCGCCTGGCCCATGGACCGGCCCGGGGCAGGGCGGCAGCGTGCCGCCGGTGCGGCGCGACTGAGGCGCTACGCCGGGTCGACCGGGGAGGGCGGCGTGCCGGCGGCCTCGATGATGGCGCCGGCGTTCAGCAGCAGGTCCTCCCGGTAGCGCCCGGCCAGCAGTTGCACGCCGACCGGCACCGTGCCGACCAGGCCGGTCGTGACCGTCAGGCCCGGCAGGCCCATCAGCGGCAGGCCGACCTGCGTCAGCTGCGCGTCGATGATGCGGCGGAAAGCCTCGGGGCTTTCCACATCCTCGTTGTCGCGGAAGGGGAGTTCGCCCGAGACCGGCGTGATCGCGACCGGGAAGCGTTCGAAGAACTCCATCCATTGGCGGACGAAGGTGGCGCGCTTCTGCAAGCCATCCATGAAGGCGTTGAGGTCCGGCTGCGGGCACAACGCCTCCATCTGCGCGAAGACGAAGCTGGCGTCGGGGTCGGCTTCCTGGTGCAGGGCGGCGTTCATGCCGCGGCGGGATTCCGCCAGCCACAGCATCGCCTGCAAGGCGGCGGGTTCGCGCAGGGGCGGCGTATCGGCTTCCTCGATGGTCCAGCCGGCGGCTTCCAGGCGTTTCGCGGCATCGCGCAGGGCTTCGGTGACGGCGGGCTGGACGTCCATGCCGTCCGGGTTCAGGCATAGCGCGGCGCGCTTGGGCGTGGGCGGACCGTCCAGCGGCGCGCCGACCCACCAGGGGTCGCGGATGTCGCGCCCGCACATGGCGGCGAAGCCGGCGCGCACATCGCCGATGGTGCGCGCGATGGGGCCGCTGACGGCCATGAGCTGCCCGCCGATGTGCCGTTCCGCGCCGGAGGCATTCCAGGCCGGGATGCGCCCCAGCGTCGGCCGCAGCCCATGCACGCCGCAGGCATAGGCCGGGTAGCGCACCGACCCGCCGATATCCGTGCCATGCGCGATGGCACCGATGCCGGCGGTGACGGCCGCCGCCGCGCCGCCTGACGAACCGCCTGGCGTGATCGAAGGATCGCGCGGGTTGCGCGTGTGGCCGTGCAGCGTGTTGCGGGTGAACCAGCGCAGCGAGAAGGCGGGCGTATTGGTGCGGCCGAGCAGCACGGCGCCGGCCTTTCGCAGGTTGGCGACGACCGGGCTGTCCTGCTGCGCGACCAGGTCCTTCTGCAGGCGCAGGCCGTTGGTGGTGGCGTAGCCCTGCTGGTCGGCATTGACCTTGATGGTGACGGGCACGCCGGCGAGCGGGCCGGGGTTCTCGTTGCGTGCGAAGGCGGCGTCGATGGCGGCGGCCTGCGCCAGCACGTCCTCCGGCCGATGGTCCACCACGGCGTTGATGCGCGGGTTGGCGGCATCGAGGCGGGCGAGGGCATCGCGCGCGACCTCGGTCGCGGAGACCTGGCGGGCGCGGATGCGGGCCGCGAGGTCGGTGGCGGACAGGCGCCAGTATTCGGTCATGGATGCGTTCCGCGGCTGGTGGCGCGGGGATGGTCCCGCGCGCCACCGCCGTGGTCAAATCAACCGGGCAATCCCAGCACGTTCTTGCTGAGGATGTTCCGCTGGATCTCGTTCGACCCGCCATAGATCGTGGCCGGCCGCGCCTGGATGTATTGCCCGGTCGGGTTGAGGTTGCGGTTGCCTTCCATCGGTTCCAGCATCCCGGCGTTCTCGCCCGCGATCTCCAGCATGGTGTCGGTGATGCGCTGGAACAGTTCCGTCTGGAACAGCTTCAGCATCGAGACGTCGGGGCCGAGCGTCTCGCCGCGCCGCAGCTTGTCCACGAAGGAGCCATAGAGCGACTTCAGGTCCTCGAGGTCCATCCGCAAGCGGCCGTAGGTCTCCTGGAAGGCCGCTTCCTCCCACACGCCCATGCGTTCCGCGAGCTGGCGCAACCGCGCGAAGGCATAGGCCGAAAGCCGCGGCGAGCCGAGGTAGATGCGTTCGAAGGACAGCAGCGCCTTCGCCATGTCCCAGCCGCGGTTCGGCGTGCCCACCAGGTTCTTCGCCGGCACGCGGACATTGTCGAAGAACACCTCGCAGAACTCGTCGTGGTATTCGAGGTTGATGATCGGCTTCACCGTGATGCCCGGCGTGGCCATGTCGACCAGCAGGAAGCTGATCCCCTCCTGCTTCTTCGCGTTCTTGTCGGTGCGCACCAGCAGGAAGCACCAGTTGGCGTCCATCGCCAGCGTGGTCCAGATCTTCTGGCCATTCACGATGTAGTGGTCGCCATCCAGCACGGCTTCGGTGCGCAGCGCGGCCAGGTCGGAACCGGCATTGGGTTCGGAATAGCCCTGGCACCAGATGTGCTCGCCCGACAGGATCTTCGGCAGGAATTCCTGTTGCTGCTCGGCCGTGCCGTGGTTGATCAGCAGCGGGCCGACCATGACGATGCCGTGGTCGTTGGTGCGCGCGCAGCCGTGGCGCTCGATCTCCTCGGTGAAGATGATCTGCTTGGCCGGCGACAGGCCCAGCCCGCCGAATTGCCGCGGCCAGCCGGGGCAGAGCCAGCCCTTCTCGGCCAGCTTGAAATACCAGGGCTTGTTCTCCTCCCAATGCAGGCGCTTGGGCGGGTTGCGGAGCTCGGCGGGGTAGTTCGCCTCGATCCAGCGGCGCACATGCGTGCGGAAGGTCTCGTCATCCAGCAGGTTCAGGTCCTGCGGCTCGTTCGGCGTGATGGCGACCATCGGTTCAGCCTCCGGCGAAGTTCGGCTTGCGCTTTTCCAGGAACGCCGCGCGGCCTTCCTGGAAATCGCTTGTGGTGAACAGCAGGCCCTGGAAGGTGGCCTCGTCGGCCAGCGCTTCGTCCAGGCCCTCGGACAGGATCTTCTTGGTGAGTTCGATCGGCCCCGCGGCCTCGGCGGCCAGGAAGCGCGCCTTCTCCAACGCAACCTCCAGCGCCTTGCCAGGTGGTGCGACGAAATCCACCAGCCCGATGCGCTCGCCTTCGGCGGCCCCCGTGACCTCGTGGTAGAACAGGATGCGGCGGGCGCGGCCGACGCCAACGCGGCGCGGCAGGAACCACGGCAGGCCCATGTCGGACATCAGGCCGATCTTGTGGAAGCCGGCGACGAAGCGGGCATCCTCGGCGGCCACGACGGTGTCGCAAGCACAGGCGACGGCCATACCGGCCCCCGCCGCCCAGCCTTCGACGGCGGCGACCAGCGGCTTCGCACCACGCGCCATCAGCCGCACCAGGCGATGCGTGCGCCGCATCCGGTCGCGCCCGTCCAGCGCCGTGCCGACATTCATGTTCGATATGTCGCCGCCCGCGCAGAAGGTCCCGCCCGCGCCGGTGATGACGATGGCGCGCACCGCCTTGTCGTCATGCCCGCGCTCGATCGCTTCCTCCAGCGCCTGGCGCACGCCGGGGCCGATTGCGTTCTTGCGCGACGGGTAGTCGATCGTGAGGATCAGGACGTTGCCATCCATCTCCTCGCGGACCTTCGCGGCGTCGCTCATTCCACATCCTCCGGCGCGAGCGCCATGAATCGCCGGCGATGCAGCGTGGCCGACCCGTACTGGTTCATGATGACCATGCCGCGGCGCAGATACAGCCCAACATCGTATTCGTCAGTGTAGCCGATGCCGCCATGCAGCTGGATGCATTGGCGCAGCACCAGCATGCCGGATTCCGCCGCGCGATGCTTGGCCTTGGAGACCGCCGCCTGGCGCACCGCGCCGGTTGCACCGTCATCCAGCACGGCGGCGGCGGATTCCACCGCCGCGCGCGTCAGCGCGATATGAACCTTCAGATCCGCCGCGCGATGCTGCAGCGACTGGAAGGTGCCGATGATCCGCCCGAATTGCTGGCGCGTTCGCAGGTAGCCCAGCGTCATCTCGAAGGCGCGTTCCATCAGGCCGAGCATCAGGCCCGCGGTCGCCAGCGCGGCCTCGTCCAGCGCCTGCTCGATCACCGCGCCGACATCGTCCGCGACGCGCGTGGCGCGCGAGAGGTCGGCGCGCAGCGTGCCGATGTTGCCGCCATCCATCGCCTTTTCCAGCGTGAGGTCGGCGCCGGCGGCAGGCAGCGCCAGCAGCGCGATGCGGTTGGCCTCCCGCACCGGCAGCAGGAAGGTGTCGGCACCCGCGGCCATCGGGATGAAGACCCGCGGGGCATCCGGCGTGCCGGGCGCGACAAGCGTATCGGCGCGTTCCTGCCAGGCGGTCAGCACCACCTTTTCGCCAGCCAGCAGCGAACCGAGCAGCGCGGCATCATCGCCCGCCGCCAGCAGCCGTGCGGAGAGCATCGCCGGCACCAACGGCTCCGGTGACAGTCCCGCACCGATCTCCTCAGCCAGTGCCACCGCCTCGCTCATGCCGAGGCCCGCGCCGCCGGCTTCCTCCGGCACAGCCAGGCCGATCCAGCCCAGCGCGCCCATCTCGGCGAATACGCCGCGATCGAAGCCGGGGTTCGTGAAGCGCAGCGCGCGCACGCGCTTGCTGTCGCCGCCGCGCGGCGCCACCGCGCCGGCGCTGTCGCGGATCATGCGTATGGATTCGGTGCGGTCGTCTGTCGCTGCGCTCATCGTTTCCTCGGGTCGCCCTGGGGCTCGGTCTTGGCGCCATTCTGCCCATCGCGGCGCGAAAGGCCATGGGGCTTGTGCCGCGTCGCATGCCCGGGAAACCGTTCCATCCTCCGCGCGTTGCATCCGCTGGAGGATGCACCCATGCGCCATGGCCACCGCGTCGCCCACGGCTCGGCCTTCGAGACGGACGTGCCGGCGCGGCTCGACCGGCTGCCCTGGTCGCGCTTCCATTGGCGCGTCATCCTCGCCCTTGGCATCACCTGGATCCTGGACGGGCTGGAAGTCACGCTGGCCGGCAGCCTCGCCTCGGCCATCAGCGAAAGCCCTTCGCTGGGGCTGAGCGCGACGCAGGTCGGGCTTGCCGCCTCCGCCTACCTGGTGGGCGCGGTGGCTGGGGCGATCGGCTTCGGCTGGCTGGCCGACCGCTTCGGGCGACGCCGGCTGTTTTTCATCACGCTGTTGCTCTACATCGTAGCTTCGGTCGCGACCGGTCTGTCGTGGGACTTCTGGTCCTTCGCCTTCTTCCGCATGCTGACCGGCGCGGGCATCGGCGGCGAATACGCGGCGGTGAATTCCGCGATCCACGAATTGATGCCCGCGCGCTATCGCGGGCGCGTGGACCTGGCGGTGAATGGCAGCTTCTGGGCCGGCGCGGCGCTGGCCGCGGTGGTCTCGCTGGTGGTGCTGCACCCGACGGTGCTCGACCTCGAGCTCGGCTGGCGCGCCGCCTTCGTCATCGGTGGACTGCTTGCCTTCATCGTGCTGTTCCTGCGCCGCTTCCTGCCCGAGAGCCCGCGCTGGCTGATGCTGCACGGCAAGCCCGGCGAGGCCGAGGCCGTGCTCGCCGCCATCGAGGCCGATGTCGAGGCCCGCCACGGCAAGCTGCCCGCTGTCGATGCCAAGGCGCGGCTGTGGCGGCTCGGCCATGCCAGCATGGGCGACGTGGCGAAATCCATGCTGCACACGCATCGGCGCCGCAGCGTGCTCGGCCTCGTGCTGATGACCTGCCAGGCCTTCTGCTACAATGCCTTCAGCTTCACCTACGCGTTGGTGCTCACGCGCTTCTACGGGGTTCCGGCGGCCGAGGTCGGCTGGTTCATCCTGCCCTTCGCGCTGGGCAATCTGTGCGGGCCACTGATGCTCGGCCCGCTGTTCGACACGATCGGGCGGCGGCCGATGATCACCGCGACCTACGCCATCTCGGGCCTGCTGATGGCAGCCACCGGCCTGGGTTTTGCCGCGGATGCGCTGACCGCTTGGCAGCTCACCGCATGCTGGTCGGCGACCTTCTTCTTCGCCTCGGCCGCGGCGTCGGCCGCCTACCTGACGGTCGGCGAGAGCTTCCCGCTGGAGATGCGCGCGCTGGCCATCGCGCTGTTCTTCGCGATCGGCACCGGCATGGGCGGGGTGGCGGCGCCGGCGGTGTTCGGCGCGCTGATCGATACCGGCAGCCGCTTCGCCATCCTGGGCGGCTACGTGCTGGCCGCGGTGCTGATGCTCGCCGCGTCCGTCACGGCCTGGCGACTTGGGTTCGCGGCGGAAGGGCGCTCCCTGGAGGAGGTGGCGCCGCCGCTCGCGGCCGGGCCGCGCTGAGCCTTTACTGCGTGTGCAGCGTGGCGCCGGACGCGGCCTGCGCATGCTCCAGCGACACGCCGGGTGCCAGGTCCACCACCACGAAGCCCTTGCCCGCCACCACGTCGAAGACACCGAGGTTGGTGTAGACGCGCTTCACCGCGCCGGGCGTGGTCAGCGGATAGCCGCACTTCTCGACCAGCTTCGGCCGCCCGTCCTTGGTGGTGTGCTCCATGATGACCCACAGCCGCTTCGCACCGGCGCCGAGGTCCATCGCGCCGCCCACCGCCGGCGCGGTGTCGTTCTCGCTGGTCGCCCAATTGGCGATGTCGCCATTCTGCGCGACCTCGAAGGCGCCGAGCACGCACAGGTCGATATGCCCGCCGCGGATCATCGCGAAGGAATCCGCGTGGTGGCAGTAGGACCCGCCCGGGCGCAGCGTCACCGCCTGCTTGCCGGCATTCACCAGCCAGGGGTCCACCTTCCCCGGCGCCGGCGCGGGGCCCATGCCGAGGATGCCGTTCTCCGAATGCAGGATCACCTCGCGATCCAGCGGCACGTAGTCGCCGACCATGGTCGGGATGCCGATGCCGAGGTTGACGTACCAGCCCTCGGGAATGTCCTGCGCCAGGCGCGCGGCCATGGCCTTGCGGTCGAAGCCCTGCATGTCGGTGTCCTCCTTTCGTTTGGGCAGCCGATTCACGCCTCCGGGCGCTCGGGCCTTCGGCCCTGCGCCCCTCCGGCGACCGGATGCCCGCGCCTTCCGATTAAGCCCAGTTCGGCCCGCGATCCACCTGGATCACGCGCTTCACGAAGATGCCCGGCGTGTGCACGTTCTCCGGCACGATCTCACCCAGTTCGCGGATATGCGAGACCTGCGCGATCGTCGTCTCCGCCGCCATCGCCATCACCGGGTTGAAGTTCCGGCCCGAGGCGCGATAGGTCAGGTTGCCCCAGCGGTCGCCCTCCCAGCCTTCCACCAGCGCGACATCGGCGCGCAGCGCGTGTTCCATGACATAGGTGCGGCCGTTGAACTCGCGCTGTTCCTTGCCTGCCGCCAGCAGCGTACCGACCGATGTCGCGGTGAAGAAGGCCGGCACGCCGGCACCGGCAGCGCGCATGCGCTCGGCCATCGTGCCCTGCGGCACGATCTCCAGTTCGATCTTGCCGGCGCGGTAGAGTTCCTCGAACACCACCGACCCGGCGGAGCGCGGGAAGGAGCAGATGATCTTGCGCACCCGCCCGAGTTCCATCAGCCGCGCCAGGCCGACACGCCCATTGCCGGCGTTGTTCGCCACGCAGACGAGGTCCTTCGCACCGTGTTCGATCAGCGCCTCGATCAGTTCGTCGGGCTGGCCGACGGAGCCGAAGCCGCCGATCAGCACGGTCGATCCGTCCTTGATGCCGGCCATGGCGTCGGCCATCGATTGCACGATCTTGTTGATCACCCGTTTCACTCCTGCCGGCTGGCGAGCTGGCGCCCATTCGGTCAGCGTGATTCGCACGACCCATTGCAGAATTCCAGAGCGCGGGTGCGGAGTATCGGACCAAATCGTCGGCGTGGGAGCCGACGCCCGCGATGACGAAAGGCTGGAGTCATCGCCGTGGGCCATGGTGGGTGGCGGCCTGCCCCTGGCGGCCACGCGCCGCGGGGCGCACCCAGCGCAACCAGTCGGAGCCCGGTCCTGGCGGTTCACAGACCCAGGCCGCCGCCAGCAGGTCGCGCATCCCGGCCTCCGGCGGCCCCAGGGCGATGACGGCCGCGGCGCCCGCGGCGGCGGCCTCGGCGCCGTCGCCGCGTGCATCCAGCAGAATCAGGTCCGCACGCTCCGCCACGGCGGAGACAGGCAGGATCCGGTCACCGAACGCGCGGCGCAGCCGCTCCATCGCGGCCGGGGCAAGATCGGCCAGCACCCGCGCCGCCGGGTTGGCGCGCAGGCAGAGCGCCGCGTGAATGCCCTGCCCGGTGCTGGCATCGAGGATCAGCCGCGCCCCCAGCGCCGCAGCGCGCAAGGCCCGTCGCGCAGGCGCGAGCGCCGGGCTGGGCAGCGCGAATTCCGGCGCGTCGGGTACGCTCGCGCCCCATGCGAGATTTGCGCTGCCGGCGGTCGCGACGGGCAGGCGGGCGATGTCGCGCAGCACCGCGAGATCGCCATGCGTCCAGCCCTCCTCGGTAAAGGCTTCGGGCAGGGTCGCGAGCGCGGGATGCTCCCCGGGCCCTGCCATCGTCACCGAGAGCTCCCGATGGACCGGGCTGCGATGAGCTGCCCTCGAAAAGAGCTCGTTCGGACGTCGCCAGTCGATGGCGATGTCGTGCACCCGCAGGCCGGCGGACCAGTAGGCCGCATTGAAGGACAGCTGGTCGCGCCGCGAACCGGCCAGGATCATGCGGAACCAGGCCTGGTCGGCGGCGCGCACGCGCGGGTCGCGCAGGTCCCGGTAGACGAAGGAGGCCGCCGACAGGCCGCTGCGATCGGGAAAACCCATCGCGTCGAGCAGCGCGAGGCCACGGCGGACCGCCTCCGGCGTGTCGAGGCGGTGGCGTTCGACCACCAGCGCCTCCTTCCGCAGCGTGGTTCGCCTGAGGTGCGGCGGGGCCGAGGCGACCACACCCGGCGGCGCGACCAGCCGTTGCATGATGTCGGCGTCGAGCCTGACCTGGCGCAGGCTGGCATCGACCCAGACCGTCCTGGCATCCTCGCCGAACAGCAGGTCGGGCCGGGTCTTCAGGTACTGCACGTTGCGCTTGGCGTCGGCGAAGTGCGACGGCACGACCACGTTGCGCCAGCCTGGGCGGTCGATCGGTGCGTCGGAGAACAGGATCCGCTCATCGGCCTGGTCGGTGGCCGGGTGCAGCGCGGGTCCCCAGTCGTAGCCGCCGATATTCGCCGAATAGACGACCAGCCGCGACATCAGGCCGCGATCCGCCGGGGGGCGTCGCGCGATGACGGTGGCATGGGCCGATCATGCACGGTCGCGGCAGCTCCCGCGCACCGGGCCGCGGCCGTGCATGCCGGTCAGTCGCCCGCGCCGCGCATGGCGGCATTCAGTTCGGCCCCGGGGGGCACGGTTGCCAGGCGCGGCAGGTCGCCGGCCAGCATCGCGCGCGTCATGGCGATGGTGTGCGCATAGGCGGCGCGCGCCAGCAGGCCGCCGGCGCTGACGCGGCGCACGCCGGCCTGCGCGAGCGCATCCAGCGGCACGAAGCCGGATCGCGGGCCGGCCAGCACATTGACCGGCTTCGGCGCCACCGCGGCGACGGCCTTTCGGATCGCATCCATGTCCGGCAGGAAGGGCGCGTAGAGGCAATCCGCGCCAGCCTCCGCAAAAGCGACCAGGCGGCGGATGGTGTCGTCCAGGTCCGGGCGGCCGTTGAGGAAATTCTCCGCTCGCGCGGTCAGCACGAAGGGGCGGCCCAGGGCGCGGGCCGCCTGCACCGCGGCGCGAATGCGCGCCACGGAATGGTCGAAATCGTGGATCGGCGAGACGGGATCCCGCGTCGTGTCCTCGATGGTGCAGCCGGCGAGCCCGGCCTCGCCCGCCGCGCGCACGGTGCGCGCGCAATCCTCGGGCGAGGGGCCGAAGCCGTCTTCCAGGTCGGCCGAGACCGGCAGGTCCGTCGCCGCGATCAGCACCCGCGCATTGTCGAGCGATTCCGCCAGGCTGACGGCGTAGTCGCGCCGCCCGAGCTGCCAGGCGATGCCGGCCGAGGTCGTCGCGATGGCGACCGCGCCTTCATGTTCCATGATGCGCGCGCTGCCGGCATCCCAGGCATTGGGCAGGGCGAAGCAGCCCGACGCGTGCAGCGCCGCGAAGCGTTCGGCGCGCGCCGCGGCGCTCACGCGGCCCCCGCGAACCGGAAAAGCCCGTTGCTGACCACCACCTTGTCGCGCTCGACGACGCGGGCGCGGAAGGCGGCGCCGCCATCCTCGTGCCAGATCTCGGTGCGGATGGTCTCGCCTGGAAACACCGGCGAGGAAAAGCGCTGATCCATCCGCCCGAAGCGCGCGGGATCGTAGCCGCACAGCGCCTTCATCAGCGCATGGCAGACCACGCCGAAGGTGCAGAGCCCATGCAGGATCGGCTGCTTGAAGCCGGCCTGAGCGGCGACTTCAGGGTCGATGTGCAGCGGGTTGTGGTCGCCGTTCAGCCGATAGATGATCGCCTGCTCGGGGCGCGTCGCCAGGTCCACCGACAGGTCAGGCGCACGATCCGGTTCGGGATGCGGGCGCTTGATCGGTCCGGTCGGACCGCCGAAGCCGCCATCGCCGCGGGCGAAGGTGGTGCCTTCCAGCGTGGCCAGCTTCTCGCCCGTCTTGGCATCGGTCACCACGCGCTCGTTGTAGAGCATGGCACCCTTGCCCGCGCCGCGATCCACGATGCTGGTGATACGTGACTTCCCGATGATCTCGCCTTCCGCCGGCAGGGGCTTGTGCAGGATGATCGACTGCTCGCCATGCAACACCTGCGTCCAGTCCACGCCGGTATCAGGGTTGCGGATCCAGAAGCCGGGATAGCCCAGCACCACCGCCATGGATGGCATCGCCTTCAGCCGCGGCTCGTACAGGAAGTCGAGCTGCTTCTGGTCCATCGGGTCCTGCCCGAGGCCGATTGAAAAATTATACAGCGCCGTGTCCTGCCAGCGGATGGTCTGGCGGATTTCCGGGATCGGGTAGTTCAGCAGGTGGTCGTGGTCGATCGTCACTGGCTGTCCTCCACTTCGATCACCGCATCGGCGGCGAAGGCGCCCTGGCCTTCGGGCAGGACCAGCAGCGGGTTCACGTCCACCGACAGCAGGCGTTCGTCCGCGCCGGCGGCGAAGCGCGACAGCGCGGACAGCGCGGAGGCCAGCGCCTTCACATCCGCGCGCGGCCGCCCGCGCGCGCCATCGAGCAGCGGGAAGCCCTTCAGCGAACGCACCATCGCCTCGGCCTGCGCCTCGTCGAAGGGACAACGGCGGAAGGCCACGTCCTTCAGGATCTCGATGAACACACCACCCAGGCCGACCATCGCGACCGGCCCGAAGACCGGGTCGCGCGCGATGCCGATCGCCATCTCGACCGCGCCCTTGATCTGCCTCGCGATCAGCACGCCCTCGATGCGCGCGCCCGGCGCGCGTTCGGCAGCGCGGGCCAGCAGCAGCGCATGCGCCGCGCGCACGGCATCCGCGTCGTTGAGGTCGAGCAGCACGCCGCCGATCTCGCTCTTGTGCAGGATGTCGGGCGACAGGATCTTCGCCACCACCGGGTAGCCGAAGGACTCCGCCGCGGCCACGGCCTCATCGGCGGAACCGCAGGCCTTCTCCGGCACCGCGGGAATGCCGGCACGCGCCAGGATGCGCTTGCCCTCGGCCTCGGTCGGCGTGGTCGCGGGCAGCTTCACATCCGGCACCACGATCTCCTCGGGTTCCGGCGCGGCGAAGGCATCGCCGTAGCGGCCCATCGCCTCGATCACGCCGACGGCGCGCGTCGGATCCTCGAAGACCAGGAAGCCGTCCTGCTCGTATTCGCGGACCTTCTCCGGCGGCGCGATGCCGCACAGCACCCACAGCCGATCGACGAATTTCTCCCGCGCCGCGCGCATATAGGGGCGCAGCTTCGGCGACAGCGTGGTCGACCCCGCGGTCTGCGTCAGGAAGATCATCATCGACCCGTAGCCGGCCTCGGCGGTCGTCTCCAGGAATTGCGGGAACAACTCGGTCTGGTTCACCGCCTGCGCGGTGCAGTCCACCGGGTTGCGCGGCGCGCAGAAGGAAATCAGCGACCGCAGATGCGCCTGCGACGCCTCGGGCAGCGGCGGCATCGGCACGCCGGCCGCCTCCGCCGCATCCGAGATCAGCACGCCCGCGCCACCGCTGACCGTGATGACGCCAAGGCTATTGCCCACCGGATAGATGCGCTTCGTCGCCGCGTAGGCGATGTCGAGCATCTGCTCGGTGGTATTCGCCCGTACCACGCCGAATTCATCCAGCACCGCCTGGGTGATGGTGTCGTCGCCGGCGATCGAGGCGGTGTGCGACTTCGCCGCATGCCCGCCCAGTTCGGACCGCCCGACCTTCATCAGCACCACCGGCTTGCGGTTGCGCCGCGCCAGGTCGAGTGCGGCGGTGAACCGCGCGCTCTCGCGGATGCCCTCGGCGTAGGCGCAGATCACCTCGACCTCCGGCGCCTGCGCCATCCAGCCGATCGCCTCGCCGAGCGACACATCGGCCTCGTTGCCCGTGGTGATGCAGACCGGCGTGCCGATGCCGCGCATGCGCGAGACGGCGAACACATGCGTCCCATAGGCACCCGATTGCGAGGCGATGCCAATATTGCCCGGCAGCGGCCACCCCTGTTCGAAGGACAGCGAGAACATCGGGTAGAAGTTCACCGCCGCATTGAACAGCCCGAGGCAGTTCGGCCCCAGCAGCCGCATCCCGTGCTTGCGCGCGGCCGCCACCAGGCGGTCCTGCATGGCCGCGCCGGCCTCATCGACCTCGGCGAAGCCGGCGGTGAACACCACCGCGGCGCGGCAGCCCTTGGCCCCCAGGTCGTCCACCGCCTGCACCGCGGATTCGCCGGGCACCGCCACGATCGCGACATCGGGCGTCTGCGGCAGCGCGCCGACGCTGTTGAACGCAGTCAGCCCCTGCACCGTCGCGCGGTTCGGGTTCACCGGCAGGATGGCGCCGGCGAAGCCCTGCTTCTGCATGTAGGCGATCGGCCGTCCGCCGATGCGCGTCGCATCGTCCGAGGCGCCGACCACAGCGACCGAGCGCGGGCGCACCATGGCATCCAGCGCGGCGAATCCGCCGACGAAATCTGCGCGCGCGTGTCCGCCCTCGGCTGGCATGAACGTCTCCTTCCCGGTACCGGGCGGAGGGTGACGCCACGCGCCAAGGGCGGCAAGGGGGGCAGCCCTGCGTCCGCGTGGAAGCCGGTGCCCGGAAACGAAAAGGGCCGCGACCCGAAGGTCGCGGCCCTTTTCGGAAAGGTGCCGGTTCAGGCGCCCGGCGCCACCACGGTGCAGGCGGACCGGCCACGCATCCGCGCACAGGCCTGCTCGGCGCCACTGCGCGACAGGCCCGTGACGCGCGCGCGGTACAGCGTGGTGCTGCCCTGCCGGACCGGCGTCACGGCCGTGCGCGTGCCCATGGTCTGCACGACGTCGCGTGCCTGGTTCGCCGTGGTCCGCGCCAGGTTCTCGGAGGCGAAGGCGCCGACCTGAACCGACCAGCCATTGCCGCCAGGCGACGGCGCCGCGGGTGCGGGCTGCGGCGCGCGGGGCAGGGTGCTGGCCTGCGCCGTGCCGACGATCCCGCCCAGGCTGCGGAAGGGCGATCCCGCCGGCGCGCGGCGTTCCGGCGCGGCGAGCGCGCTGGCCACCACGGCCGGGGCGCGGGTCGGCGGCGTGCTGTCGTCGGCCTGCTGGGCGCGCTCGATCGCGGATTCGCGGGCCGCCTCGGCCAGCGCGGCGCGGGCGGAAGGCGTCAGGGTCGGGTTCTCGATGCCCTGCATGTAGCTGGGCGCCGCGGCGGGCGCCTGGGCATAGGCCGGCGGTGCCGCCGGCGGGGCGATCAGCGCGGCGGTCGCCAGGCTGGCCACCTGCACGCGCGGCGCGGCCGGCGGCGGCGGCGGGGCCGCGGCCACCTGGACGGGCGGCGCGGCCTCGCGCTGCTGGCGCAGCGCCATCATGGTGCCGCCACCCATCGGGCGCGGACCGGGCGGGATGGTCAGGCCGATCTCGGCGGCGGCATAGACCTCGGCCGGCGCGCGGCGGTTCGGCGCGGCGGTCTGGATGCGCGGGCCGATGCGCTGGACGTAGTTGCGGGTTTCGTTCGGCAGGCCACGGCCGCCCCACAGATAATCCTCGAGCCGCCTCGGGCCAGCATTGTAGGCCGCCAGGAAGGCCGGGTTGCCGTACAGCTCGTACATCTCGCGCAGATAGGCCGTGCCGGCCTGGATGCTGTCATACGGGTGGTACGGGTCGGGCCCCAGGTTGTAGCGCGCCTGCAGCTCCCGATAGGTGCCCGGCATGACCTGCATCAGCCCCATGGCGCCGGCATGCGAGGTGGCGTTGGCCCGCCCGCCGCTCTCCTGGCGCATCACCTCGCGGATCCAGAGCTCCGGGATGTCGAAGCGGCGCGAGGCGTCGCGGATCCACGGCCCCCAGGGGTCGCTGGCCGGCCCGGGCGCGGCGGGGCTGTCGGGCCGGTTGTAGTACGGGCCATTGCCCGCGCTGCGCTGTCCCCCCGTCTGGGCACATGCGGCGAGCATGGCAAAGGCGCAGAAGGCCAAGGCCATCCTGGCACCGCGCAAGCGAGTTCCGGTCATCCCCCAGGTCCCCAACAGGCCCGGCCCCGGCGTTGCCGTTGATGCGGATGGTGCGGAATCCCCCTTCCGACCCATCCCGGCAGCACCGCCACCCTGGCGTTAAGCGCTGTACTCTGAAAACTTGCGTAGTCCGGCGTGAGCCGCCGGGTCAAGTATTGCAGGCATGCCACCGTATCTGGGGGTGCTTGCAACGCGCCCGGCGCCACGTGTAGCGATGATGCACGTTATTGTGGCCGCACCGCGGCGGCGTGCGTCCACGGGGTGCGGCTCTCGCTCCGGGTTGCCGGCAACGCCCGCCACGGATTGCGGCGGCGCACACGTTTAATTGCTGGCGGCGCCCAGCACGCATTGTCGGCGACGCCCGCCGCGAATCGAAGGAGTATCCGACGCATGTTTCATGCACGCCGCCTCGCGCCGCTCTGCGCCGTCCTGGCGCTCGGCGCCGGCCTGACGGCCTGCGCGCCGGCCACGAATTCCACGGTGGACCGCGGCGCGCTGGGGTCGTCCGGCTATGTCTCCCAGGGTACCATCGTCGGCATGCGCCCGGTCGCGGTCAGCGGCACCCGCAGCGGGATCGGCGCTGGGGCCGGCGCGGTCGGCGGCGGGTTGATCGGCAGCACCATCGGCGGCGACTGGCGCGCGCGCACCGTGGCGGGCGTGGTCGGCGCACTGGCCGGTGGCCTGGCCGGCGCGGCCATCGAGGAAGGTGCGACCCGCGGCAATGCGATGGAATTCATCATCCGCGACGATGACGGCCAGACCCGGTCGGTCATCCAGACCAACGAGCTCGGCCTGACCGTGGGCGACCGTGTGCTGATCACGCAGAGCGACCGGGTGCGGCTGTCGCGCGCCGGCGGCGCCGCGCCGGTCGGCTATGGCGGGGGCTATGGCGGCGGTTACGGCGGCGGACCGGTCGACGCGCGCGGCGGCAAATAGCCCCCGGCCTTCCTGCGCGGGCGCGGGGCGTGTAGAAGCCCCCGCCCATGCTGCACGCCACCAGCCCGGTCCATGATTTCGATGCTGCCGCCCCGCGGCGGCGCGAACGCGCGCTCGATGACCTGCGCGGCGGCTTCGCGCGCTGGCGCCTGGCCTGGGCGCTGGCGCGCAGCGACATCACGCATCGCTACCGCGGGTCGGTGCTCGGGCCGTTCTGGCTGACGCTGTCCACCGCGGTGATGCTGGTCGCGCTCGGCGTCCTGTACGCCAAGCTGTTCCGCATGGATATCGCGGCCTACCTGCCCTGGCTCGCGGCCAGCCTGATCGTCTGGACGATGATCTCGCAGATCGTCACCGATGCCACCACCAGCCTGACCGGGGCAGAGGGCGTGATCCGCCAGATGCCGCTGCCCTATTCGGTGCATGCGCTGCGCGTGGTGTTCCGCAATGCGGTGATCGCGGCGCATAACCTGCCCCTCATTGCCGTGGTCTTCATCTGGTTCGGGGTGATGCCGGGCTGGGGGGCGCTGGCGGCGATACCCGGCTTCCTGCTGGTCGCGGTCGCGGCCTTTGCGGCGTCGGTCTTCCTCGGCATGGTCTGCGCGAGGTTCCGCGACATCCCGCCGATCGTGGCCTCGGTCATGCAGATCGCCTTCTTCGTCTCGCCGATCATCTGGAAGCCGGAGATGGTCGGGCATTGGCAGCCCTACCTGGCGCTGAACCCGTTCTTCGCGGTGATGGAGACGATCCGCGCACCGTTGCTGGGCGAGAGCGCCGGCGTGCTGATCTGGGCATCGGCGCTGGCCTGGACGGCGGCGCTGATCGCCGGTGCCTGGGCCTTCTTCGTCCGCTTCCGCGGGCGGATCGCCTTCTGGGTCTGACGCCATGGCCACGATCGATGCCGCGGGGATGGCGATCGAATTTCCCCTGTATCACCACAATGCGCGGTCGCTGAAGCAGCGGCTGCTGGCGGCGACGCCGCTGCGCCTCAAGCGCGACGACGACAACCGGATCGTGGTGGCGGCGCTGCGCGACCTCACCTTTCGCATCGGCAATGGCGAGCGCATCGCGCTGGTCGGCCCCAATGGCGCGGGCAAGACCACCCTGCTGCGGACGATCGCGGGCGTCTATGAACCCGTGGCGGGCAGCCTGCGCGTGGCAGGCGAGATCGGTTCGCTGATCGACCCCGCCGCCGGCATGGACCTGCTGCTGACCGGGCGCGAGAACGTCGTGCTGCGCGCGCTGTATCGCGGCATGACCGAGGCCGATGGCCGTGCCCTGGCCGATGAGGTGCAGGGCTTCGCGGGCCTGGGCGAGTTCTTCGACGTGCCGGTCCGCGGCTATTCCGCGGGCATGAATGTGCGCCTGTCCTTCGCCATGGCCACGGCGATGACGCCCGAGATCCTGCTGATGGACGAGTGGTTCCTCGCAGGCGATGCCGACTTCATGGCGCGCGCCGACGAACGCCTGTCGCGGCTGGTGACGAATGCCGAGATCCTGATGATCGCCACCCACGACATGGCGATCGTGCGGAAATGGTGCACCCGGGCGATCCGCCTCGAGGGCGGGCGCATCCTGGATGACGGCCCGGTGGACGCGGTGCTGGAGGCGGCGGGCTTCTAAGGCAGATCCCGATCAGATGGGATCATCTGATCGGGTGAGGATGCTCGCGAAAACAGCGGTCTGGAGACGTTGCAGTGCGCCAAGGCGAAACGGCAACGGCTCTGGCGGCGGCGGGGTTCTTGCGGCGGCCGCGCCCGACGCGCGCGCCCCTGCGGCGACCGCGCCAAGCGGCAAGGCCGGCCGTCGTCATGGCGCCCTGGCGCGACAGCGTTTCGCCGCACCTTGTCCGCGCCACCCATCGCGCCGTCCCGTGCCGTGCGGCGCCTTGCCCTGCTGTGTGGTGTCGCCCCGCCGCACCCTACCGTGCAAGCGTGGCGTGCCAACGCAGCAGCCGCAGCCGCCCCTCCTGCAACAGGCGCAGGCGCAGCAGCCAGGCCTCGGCCTCGGCCACCATGTCGGCTGCCTCGGCCGGTGCCGGGCGCGATGCCTGGTCGCGCAGCGCCAGCAGCAGCGCCTTCCAGCCGGCCATCGCCGCTTCGGCATGGCGGCGCCCGGCATCCTCGACCACATGCACATCGAAACCGGCACGATTCAGCGCGGCGGGCAGGGCGGACTCGGCCGGCGGATCGCTGCGGTCCTCCGCGGCGAGCCAGCGCGCCTCGGCCGGGCCGGCAACCCCCCCGCGCGCCACCAGGTCGAGCATGACCAACTGCCCGCCCGGCCGCAGCCCGGTCGCTGCCGCGGCCAGCAGGGCATCCGGCGACGCGCCCGCCCGCATGGGTTCCAGCAGCAGCGCGTGGTGGTGATAGCGGGCGCGGAAGGCGGGGGCGGCGGGGTCGAGGGGCTGGGTGATGACGCGCGCGCGGGCGCTCGGCCGCGGCGGAGCGGCCGCGCCGGGTTCGAAGGCGGCGACGAAGCTGCCGCGCCCGCCCGCCACCACGCTGCCGGCGGCGCCTGCGCCATGGCCAACGAGCAGCAGGGTGGTCTCGGCCGACAGCGGCAGCAGCGCGGCCAGGCGCAGCACTTCCTGCGGGCCGCCCGGCAGCACCATCCCTTCGCCCCAGAGCCGGTTCGCCCAGAGCCGGCGGTAGCACGGGCGGGGCGGCGGGGCGGGCGCATCCAGTGCCGGTGCCGCCGGCGGCCGCGCAACGGGTTCCGCCGCGGCAGGCAGGCCACGGCCGACGCCCAGTATCCTGGCGCCGGTCTCGATGGTGCGCCGGATCAACCCGCCCTGCGGCGCCCAGGCCATCGCGGCCTGGTCGCGTCCGGCGCTGTGGCGGGACATGGCTGCCCTCCTTGCCGGGCCAGCTAACCCGGAAAGGATGAAGGAAGCGTGTGGCCGCGGCCGCGCGGCGGCGGTCAGGGCGCCTGGCGGGGGGCGCGCGCCATGGTCGGCGCGACACGGCGCGCATAGACGTCCGTCGTGGTGACCGGGTTGTTCATGTAGAATTCGTCGCGCGGGAAGATGTCGGTCAGCGGCGCCTCGGTGCGCGGCGTCGCCGGTGCCCAGGCGATGGTGGGTGCCGCGAACAGGCTGCTCCAGTCGCTGAAGGTGGGGTTGCCGCGGCGCAGATGCGCGGCGGTCGCGGGCGCCTCGAGCGCGGCGGACAGGCGCTCGGCGTCGTAGGGGATGGGGTCGTTGGACCCGATCAGCACCGCGACCGGCATCAGCAGCAGCGTGTGCGGGAAGACCGACGCGAAGGTCTCCGCGGCGCGCTGGGAAGGCGCCCATTGCACATAGATCCCGCCCGGCGCCAGGCGCTCGCGCACCTGTTCGAGGAACTCGGCGCTGTAGAGCAGGCCGGAATGGGAGGCCTCGGGCAGGATGGCGTCGGCCTCGATGATGTCGTAGCGGCGGTGCTCCTTGGCCAGCGTCCGGCGGCCATCGCCGTATTCCATCCGCCAGCGCGGGTCCTGGAACATCTGCGCCATCGGGCTGCCGGGGTGGCGTCGGCCCACTTCCTGGAGCGCCGTGAGCACGGGGGCCACCAGTTCGATCGCGCGCACCCGGCTTTCCGGCCGTACCCCGGCGGCCCAGGGCGTGCCGCCCGAGCCCACGCCGATCACCAGCACCTCGCGCGGGTTGGGGTGGATCAGCGGGCCGACGGCGCCAAGGAACTGGTGGATCGGCAGGAAAGGGATGCGCCCCTGGCTGAAACCCTGGATGAAGAAGGGGCCGTCGGCGCGGCCATCATCCGCCCTTTCGTCGCGGAAATACGCGATGCCCGACCGGTCCTCGGCCCAGGCCGCCGGCTGGCCCGAACGTTCGGCATGCAGCCGCGTCCAGAAGGCGGCATTGCCCGGCAGCACGAAGAACAGCACCGCGCAGCAGGCCGCGAGGCCGGCTTCCACCGGCCGCCGCGCCACGCCCGACCGCCACAGCCAGAACCCCACCAGCAGCAATGACAGCACCGCCAGCAGCTTCAGCGTGCCGGACGTGCCCAGCAGATGGAAGGTGACCAGCCCGGTCAGGATCGACCCCGCCGCGTTGCCGGCGATGTTCGCCAGCTGCACCCAGCCGACGCGCGCGCCGACGCTCGACAGGTCGCGCTGCACCGCGCGCTGGACGAAGGGGAAGGTCATGCCGATCAGGAAGGACGGCGGCGCGACCACCAGCACCGTCAGCCCGATCGCGACCGCCAGCGGGCCGTGGCGCATCCGGTTCTGGTCGACCGACAGCCATTCCACCAGCGGCCAGAGCGGCAGCGCGTACCACAGCGCCAGCAGCAGCACCGTGGCCAGCACGAAGCCGGCCGATTGCGTGATGAAGAAGGCCGGGCGCGGGTCCTCGATGCGCCGCAGCATGCGCGACGCCAGCGCCATGCCCGCGCCATCCGCCAGCAGGAAGATGCCGAGCACGGTGGGGAACAGGTAGGCATGGTACTGCCCCACCTGGCCCATCATGCGCACCCACACGATCTCCAGCGCCACGATCACGTAGCCCGACAGGAAGACCAGCAGGCACCACAGCGGCAGGCTGCCATACCGCCCGTCATCCGCCGCGTCCTGTGCGGATGCCGCCGGTCGCGGGGCGTCGCGCAACTGCCGCAGCAGCGTGACCGACAGCGCCGCGGCAAAGAACTCCAGTCCCGCCGCCAGCCACAGCGCACCCACGAAGCCCAGCTGCCCGACCAGCAGCCAGCCGCCCAGCAGCGCGCCGAGGCCCGCCCCCAGCGTGTTGAGCCCGTACAGCGTGCCGATGCGCTCGGCAATGTTCTCGCGCGATGTCGCCACCGCGCGCGCCAGCAGCGGCAGGGAGGCGCCCATCAGCGTGGTCGGCAGCACCAGCCCGGCGAAGCACAGCGCGAAGATCGCCGGCGCCGCATCGACCACACCCGCAAGGTCGGTGGCCAGCCAGTCGTACAGGAACAGCTTGGACAGCAGGGCGAAGACGCCGACGCCGATCTCGGCCAGCGCGAAACCCGCCAGGGCGCGCGCCGGGCTCAGCCGATCGGCCACCTTCGCGCCAATGATGGACCCCAACCCGAGCCCCGCCAGGAAGGCACCCACCACCAGCGCGGCGGAAATCGTGTCGGAGCCGGCGAAGATGCCCAGCATGCGCTGCCACACGATCTGGCACAGCAGCGCGGCAAACCCCGTCGCGAAGAAGGCGACGGCGAGACGCGACATCATTGCGATGTCCCCCTGAAGACGTGGCGCCGCCCCCCTGGCTGGCCGATCACTATTCTGAGAAGCATGGAGGCCAAATTGCGGCAAAGTCATCTGGTGGGCGATTCAGCCCCGCGACACCCGCCGCGCCGCCAGCAGCAGCGCCCCCACGCCCCAGCCGAAGGCGCCGTTGATCAGCAGGCTGCGCCACCACCGCCCGGGGTCGAGCCCGCCCAGCAACGGCTGCCCGCGCAGCGCCGCCACCACGGTGAAGCCGACCAGCGAACAGCACACCCCCATCAGCAGCCCTGCCAGCAGCGGCGGCCACCGGCGACTGCTCGACGCCAGGAACAGCCCGAGCCCGCTGCCCCAGACCCCGCCCCAGAAGGCGATCGACACCAATTGCGGCACGCCGAGCGCCGGCACCGGATGCAGGCGGAAGGGCGCGTTTGGCACCAGCCCCGCGGCATGCAGCAGCGCCACGGTGCCCTGGTGGAACACCAGCACGGACAGCACGCCGGCAACGAAGCCGACCAGCGCGGGGCGCAGCAGGGTCACGTCCGGGCTTCCCTTCATTCCATGCGCGCGCAGGATGCGGGATGCACCGCGCCCCGTCCATGGCGGGCCCGGGCGCGGCCTTGCCGTCCCGCGCGGTCCCGCGCAGGGTGCGCCGTCCATCAATCTGCGGGAGAGACGCGGTGAACGGTGCCGAGAGCCTTGTGCATACATTACTGGGATGCGGCGTGGAGGTCTGCTTCGCCAATCCGGGCACCAGCGAGATGCATTTCGTCGCAGCGCTCGACCGCATCCCGGGCATGCGCTGCGTGCTCGGCCTGCAGGAGAACGTCGTCACCGGCATGGCCGACGGCTATTGGCGCATGGCCGAAAAGCCAGCCGCGACGCTGCTGCATTGCGGCCCGGGCCTGGCGAACGGGTTGTCCAACCTGCACAACGCGCGCCGCGCGCGCTCGGGCATCGTGAATTGCGTGGGGGACCAGGCGACATACCATCGTCCTTTCGACGCACCCCTGACCGCGGATACGGAGGGCTGGGCGCGCGGCGTGTCGCAGTGGATGCGGACCTCGACCAAGGCGACGGATGTCGGCGCGGATGCCGCGGCCGCGGTACAGGCGGCGCGCACCTCGCCGGGGCAGATCGCGACCATGATCCTGCCCTCGGACACCTGCTGGGACGAAGGCGGCGTGGTGGCGCAGCCGCTGCCCGTGCCGCAGCCGCAGGCGGCCGACCCGCTGGCCATCCGCAACGCCGCGCGCATCCTGCGCGAGAAGAAGAACGTGCTGATCCTGCTGGGCGGGACCGCTCTGCGCGAGGGCGCGCAGGCGCTGGCCTGGCGCGTGTCGAAGGCGACTGGCGCGAAGCTGCTGGCGGAAGGGTCGAACGGGCGCGTGCAGCGCGGCCAGGGGCGCCTGCCGCTCGAGCGCGTGCCCTATCCGGCGGATGTCGCGATCAAGGCGCTGGAGTGGGTCGAGCACATCATCCTGGTGAATTCCCGCGGCCCGGTCGGCTTCTTCGCCTATCCCGGCAAGCCCTCGCTGCACTACCCCGCGACGGCGGAAGTGCATGTGCTGACGCGCTACGAACAGGATCCCGCGGCAGCCCTCGGCGCGCTGTGCGACGAACTGGGCGCGCCGGCCGTCGCGATGCCGGATGTCGGCAAGCGCCCGGACGCCGCACGCGGAGCACCGACGCCGGAGGGCCTGGCCCGCACCGTGGCGGCGCTGATGCCCGAGCAGGCGATCATCGCCGACGAAAGCGTATCCTTCGGGCGCGGCTTCTACAGCGAGACCTTCGCCGCGCCGCAGCACGACTGGCTGCACATCACGGGTGGCGCGATCGGCTGCGGCCTGCCGCTGGCCACGGGTGCGGCGATCGGCGGCGGCGGGCGACGGGTGATCAACCTGCAGGCCGACGGGTCCGCGATGTACACAGTGCAGGCGCTGTGGACCCAGGCGCGTGAGAAGCTGCCGGTCACCACCGTCATCCTGTCCAACCGCAAGTACCAGATCCTGTTGGGCGAGTATCAGAACGTGGGCGCCAATCCCGGGCCGACGGCGATGAACATGCTGGACCTGGGCAATCCCGACATCGGCTGGGTCAAGATGGCCGAGGCGATGGGCGTGGCGGCGGCGCAGGCCACCACGCTCGACCAGGTGGGCGACCTGATGGCGCAGTCCTTCGCGCAGCCGGGGCCGTTCCTGATAGAGCTCGTTATTTGACCCTCAGACGGCGGGCGCCGGCCATCCGGCCGGCTTGCCTTCGCGCCACGCACTGGTGCGCCCGCCGCGGCTGATGGTCTGGGCGCGGTCGCGCTGTGCGCTCCCGGCCCGATGCAGGGCATCGGGCCGCGGGGCGTGCGGTGCCGGCTAGGTCTTTCGGATGCAGCAGGTCGTGGGCCTGCTTGCTCATCAAGGGGGGGTAGCGACATGGACATGCAGCTTCAGGGCAAACGCGTGCTGGTCACCGGCGGATCGAAGGGCATCGGCCTGGCCTGCGCCGAGGCCTTCGCCGCCGAGGGTTGCGACGTGGTGCTGGCATCGCGCGACGCCGCCGCGCTGGACGCGGCCGCCGACAAGGTGCGCGCCAAGCGCCAGGTGCGCGTCGAGACCTTCGCCGCCGACCTCTCGCAGGATGCCGAGCGCGAGCGCCTGCACGCCGCGCATGGCAGCGTCGACATCCTGGTGAACAATGCCGGCGCCATCCCGGCCGGGCGGCTGGCCGACATCTCGATGGCGCGCTGGAAGCAGGCCTGGGACCTCAAGGTCTTCGGCTACATCCACATGTGCCAGATGTTCCTGCCGACCATGGAGGCGCGCCGCGCCGGCGCCATCGTCAACATCATCGGCATGGCCGGGCGCGCGCCGCGCGCGGGCTATATCGCCGGCGGCGCGGGCAACGCAGCGCTGATCGCCTTCACCTCCGCCATCGGCGCGGCGGCGCAGGCGTCCGGCGTGAAGGTGGTCGGCATCAACCCCGCCACCACCAAGACCGACCGCATGCTGACCCAGGCGCGCACCCACGCGAAGAACCAGTTCGGCGACGAGGAACGCTGGGCGGACACGCTCACCGGCCTGCCCTTCGGCCGCCCGATCGAGGCGAGCGAGATCGCCGACCTGGCAGTGTTCCTGGCCTCGCCGCGCGGGCACTACGTGAACGGCACGGTGGTCGATGTCGATGGCGGGGGGATGTTCCGCGCCTGACGGCGCGTGACGGTGCCGCGACGTCCGCCGGGGGTGTCAGCGCCTGCCGGGCATCGCGGCCCGGCGGCACGGCTCACCGCCGCCAGGGGCTGCTGCGCCACAGCTCGCCGTAGTCGCGCGCGTTCTGCTCAACGAAGGCGGTCATGGTCGGGCGGTCCATGTGGCGCACGATCAGGAAGTCGCGTTCGGCCATGGCGCGGAACTCCGGGTCGTTGGCGGTGCGACGGATGGCTTCCTCCCAGCGCTGCGTGATCGCGGTCGGTGTCGCCGCGGGCATGGCGAAGCCGCGCGCCGAACCGGCGGCGACGTTCACGCCCTGCTCGATGCCGGTGGGCAGGTCGGGCGCCTTGTCCCAGCGCTCGCGCTCCATGATGGCGATGACGCGATGCGTGCCCTGGATGTGCCCGCGCACCGTCAGGCTGACGGTGGAGATCGACCCCGCCACGTGCCCGCCCTGCACCAGCTGCATCGCCTGGCCGGCGCCCTGCGTCGGCACCCAGGTGAACTTCGCGCCCGATGCGCGCTCGATCGCCATCAGCGCCAGGTGCGGCGCGCCACCCACGCCCGCGCCGGCGATGTTGATCGCCTCCGGCCGCGCGCGCGCCGCGTCCACCAGCTCGCGCAGGCTGCGATAGGGCGTGTCGGTGCCGACGAAGACGGTATAGGGCTCGTCGGTCAGCAGCCCGACATAGGCGAAGGAGTCCACGCGGTAGCGCGGCGTGTTGTCGTACAGCGCCGTCACCAGCGCGGGGAAGGACACCAGCGCGACATGCCGCCCGTCGGGCGCGGCCGCCGCGACCTCGTTGAGCATCAGCATCCCGCCGGCGCCGGGCTTGTTCACTACGATGATCTGCGTGCCGCCGCCCAGGTGCTTTTCCAGGAAGGGCGCGGCCATGCGCGCCGCCAGGTCGATGTTCCCGCCTGGCGCGAAGCCGACATAGATCTGCACCGGCCGGTCCTGCGCGCGCGCGGCGATGGCGGGCATGGCAAGCCCGCCGGCAAGGAGGATGCGACGCGTCGTCATCACACGAAATCTCCCGGCATTGTCATTGCGAGGCTGCATGCGCCCGCGGATGTGTGCAAGTGCGAAGGTTGCGCGATCGCGCTGTTCGACTACCTTCGCGGATGCCACGGCGGAGAAGCCCGGATGCTGCGCTTCAGCAATTTCCTGTTCCCCGAAAGCCGCGACCCTGATCGCGACGCCGACGTGATCGCCGATTGCGTCGCCGAGGCGAAGCTGTGCGACGAGCTCGGCGTCGAGGTGATCTGGCTGGCCGAGCACCATTTCGATGGCAATTGCGCCTATGTCGATCCGGTCACCTTCGCCGCCGCGATCCTTGCCGCGACGAAGCGCATCAAGGTCGGCTTCGCGGTGGCGCAGGTCTCGCTGCACCACCCGATGCGCCTGGCGGAGCAGATGTCGCTGCTCGACAACCTGGGGCGGGGCCGCGTCATTGTCGGCCTCGGCCGCGGTACCGCCTACAACGTCTACGAATACCAGGGCTACGGCATCCCGCATGAGGAAGCCGCCGAGCGCTACGAGGAAGCCGAGGGCATCATGCTCAAGGCCTGGACCAGCCCGCAGGGCTTCCGGCACGAGGGCAGGCACTGGACGCTGAACGTGCCGCGCCTGCGGCCCACGCCCTTCACGAAGCCGCACCCCTATCTGATCCGCGCCGCGTCGTCGGAGGACGGCTCGCAGCATTTGGCACGCCGCGGCCTGCCCTTCCTCATGAACGTGCAGTCGAACGAGACCACGGCGAAGCGCCTCGCCGCCTATCGCACGACCATGGCGGAAGCCGGCTTCGACGCTGCCCACATCGCGCGCTGCATGGATGAATCCTGGGTCTGGCGGAACGTCGTGGTCGCCGAGACCGACGAGGAAGCCCGCCGCATCGGCATCCCCGCCTTCGAGGCGATGCAGGAGCACCGCAAGAAGCTGCGCGAACGCATCTACGCCGAACAGGGCATCATCATGAAGAAGGAGACGGCGCCGCCCGCGCGCGTGAACCCCGACCTCGCGCTGTTCGCCGGATCGCCCGACACCGTCGCTTCCCGCATGGCCGAGATCGAGGCGACCGGCGTGGGCGGCGTGATCTGCTCCTTCCGCCTCGGTCCGATGCCGGCCGATGTCGCGGCGCGCTCGATCCGGCTGTTCATGGAGCAGGTCGCGCCCCGCTTCGCCGCGCCTCGCGTTCAGGCCGCCGCCGAGTAGGCGGCGCTACCCCGGCCCGGCGCGCATCCGCGCCAGCGGCAGCGCCAGGTCGCAGACCAGCCCCTCGGCCGGCCAGCGCCGCTCCACGCTGCCGCCGAGCTGCCCCGAGATGGTCGCCTCGATCACCCGCGACCCCACGCCGCGGGGCATCGGGAAGGATGGCGCGGGCCCGCCGGTCTCGGCCCAGCGGAGATGCAGCACGCCGGATTGCTCGTCGGTCCGCCAGGTGACCGCGACGCGGCCCTCAGGCTTCGACAACGCGCCATGCTTGGCCGCATTGGTCCCCAGCTCGTGCACCACCATGCCGAGCGGCTGCACCGCCTCGGCGCGCAGGCGCAAGGGCGGGCCCGACACCGTGAAGCGCGTACCGGCCTCCGCCGTGCCGCCGAAGGGGGCCAGCTCCTCCGCCAACAGCGTGCCGAGCGGCGCGCCGGTCCAGCGTTCGGCCGCCAGCAGCGATTGCGCGCGCGCCAGCGCGGCGATGCGCCCTTCGATCAGCCGGGCATAGCCGGCGGCATCCTCGGCGCGGGTCAGGCGCAGGATGGCCTGCACGATCGCCAGCGTGTTGCGCGCGCGGTGGTTCACCTCCTTGGTCAGCAGGTCGCGGCGTTCCTCGGCCTCGCGCCGCTCGGTGATGTCGCGGTTGGTGCCGGCCAGGCGCAGCGGCAGGCCGGTGGCGGGATCGGCATCCACCACGGCAGCGGTGCTCTCGATCCAGCGCCAGCTGCCGTCCGGGCGTTGGAAGCGGTATTCGATGCGGTAGTCGGGCTGTCGCCCGGCCGCGACATCGTCCCAGGCGGCGCGCATCCGGCCACGGTCGGCCGGGTGCAGATGCGCCTCCCACGCCGCGAAGGACAGCGCCTCCCCGTCCACCACGAGGCCGAGCATGTCGAGCGTGCGCTGGGACCGCGTGGTGATGCCGGTCGCGAGGTCGCTCTCCCAGGTGCCGATCTGCCCGGCATCGATCGCCAGGCGCAGCCGTTCCTCGCCCTCGCGCAGCGATGCGGTGCGCTCGGCGACGCGCTGCTCGAGCCCCGCCAGCGTCGCCTCCAGCCTGCGCCGCTGGCGCAGCGCCAGCCAGGCGAAGACCCAGAGCGCGATGGCCGCCGGCAGCGCCAACGCCAGCAGCGGCATCATGGCATCCTGCCAGCGCTCCACGACATGCGCGCGCGGCTGCGCCACCGCGACCACGAGGTCGCCCCGGCCCTCGATCCGGCGGAAGGCGACGCGCTGCGGGTCGCCGTCGCGCTGTGCGGCGCCATCCACCACCCCGCGATCCTGCCCGGCACCAAGCGCCGCCATCATCGGATGCGCCGCGTCGAGGCGCGGTGCGCCGTCGCGCGGGGCGGGGTGCTGCGCCACGACCTTGCCGTCGGCGCGCAGCAGGGTCAGCGCGCCGCCCGGCCCCGGCAGCATGCGCGCCAGGCGCGCACCCGTGCGTTGCGCCGGCAGCAGCAGGATGATCGCGCCGCCGCCCTCGCGCCGGCGGGCGATGCTGAAGGCGTGGTCCGGCGTGGCGGTGTCGCGCCGCGCCGGGCCCACCGCAACGCCCTGCGCGCCGGCGGCATCGAGCATGGCGATGAAGCGCCGTCCGAAATCCGCGCCGATCGCCGCGGGCGCGGCGGCGGTGCGCAGCAGGACGCGGCCTTCGGCGTCCGCCACCAGCGCATCCGTCACCAGAGGCGCATCGGCCAGCAGGCGGCCCAGGCGGTCCTGGAGCTGCGCCTCGTTGGCGCGGATGGCGTCGTCATCGGCGCCTTCGAGCGCCTCGGCGATGCGATCGGCCAGGCGCGCATGGGTATCGACCATCCGCTGGGCGAAGTCCGCCGCCTGTTCCGTCGCGACGAATAATTCGCGGTCGGCCTCCGCCCAGGCGCTGCGCCAGGCGGCCCAGGCGCCGGCGCCCAGGATCGCGGCCGGCAGCAGCAGCGCGGCCGCCACCAGCGCCACCGCACCCAGCCGGCCGGGCCGCGGCATCGCCGCCCTGCGCTGATCCGACATGCTTCGGCTGGGCCGGTTGCGTCAGTCCACGCGCACCACCAGCTTGCCGAAATTCTCACCTTTCAGCAGGCCGATGAAGGCGCGCGGCGCATTCGCCAGGCCGTCCACCACATCTTCGCGCCAGCGCAGTTGCCCGGAGCGGATCCAGCCCTCGGCCTCGGCACGGAAGGTGCCGTAGCGCGCCCAGCCGGTGTCGGAGACGATGAAGCCCTGGATCCGCAGCCGCTTGCGCACCACCGGGCCGAGGTTGGGCCCCGGCGGCGCGCCGGCGGCATCGGCGCCGGGGGCCTCGTTGTATTGCGCGATCATGCCGCACATCACCATGCGGCCGAAGTCACGGAAGCGCGGAAAGACGGCGGCCTGGGTCTTGCCGCCGACATTCTCCCAATAGACGTCGATGCCCTCGGGGGCGGCGGCATCGAGTTGCGCGTCGAGGTCGCCATGATGGTCGAGGCAGGCATCGAAGCCGAGCTCCTGCACCACGAAGTCGCACTTCTTCGCGCCGCCGGCGACGCCGATGACCTTGCAGCCGCGGATCTTCGCGATCTGCCCGACCACCTGGCCGACCGCGCCGGAGGCGGCCGAGACCACCACCGTCTCGCCGGCCTTGGGCTGGCCGATATCCTCGAGCCCCGTCCAGGCGGTCAGCCCGGGCATGCCCAGCACGCCGAGGCTGGCCGACAGCGGCGGCTCGGCGGCCGGCACCTTGAACAGGCGTTCAGGCCCGACGACCGAGAAGCGCTGCCAGCCGAAGCCGCCGAGCACGGTATCGCCGGGCTTAAAGTCCGGGTGGCGGGAGGCGACGACCTCGCCCGCCGTCTGGCCTTCCATGACGGCGCCGAGCGCCACCGGCTTGGCATAGGATTTCACATCCGCCATGCGCCCGCGCATGTAAGGGTCGAGCGAGAGGAAGCGCGCGCGCACAAGCACCTGGCCTTCGCCCGGTTCGGGCACCGCGGTCTCGACGATGTCGAAATCCTCGGGCACGGGCGCGCCCACGGGGCGGCGCTTGAGCAGGATCTGCAGGTTGGTGTCGGTCATGGCGGTCCTCCGGCTGGGCGGAGAATGCCATGGCGAGCGTCACGCCGCGAGGCGTGCGCCGAAAACGCGTGCCGCGAGGCGTGCGCCGAAAACGCGTGCCGCGAGGCGTGCGCCGAAAAAATCGCATGCCCGCAGGCCGCGTGCGGTCCGACGCGCCTCGACAGCGTGCGCCGCGTGTCCCGACTGGAACACGGGTGCGCCGCGCCAACCGAGGCACGCGCGTGCCCCACGGCATGAGGCCACGCCGCGTCCCTTACGGAGGGCCGGTGGCCTGGTCCGCGCCCGTCGGTCTCGCGCAGCACCCGCGGATCAGCGGCGCGCCTTGCCCTTTTCGATCTCGCGCTCGATCGACGACCGCTCGGTCGCACCCGAGCGGCGGATGATCTCGCGCACGATGGCGGGCGAGACGCGGTGGCGCTTGGCCAGGTAGGCGATGTCGTCCTCGATGCTCGCCTCCGGCTTCTGGGCGGTGGCATCGGTGGCCAGGGGAAGTGCCATGATGGGGCTCCTGTCGCGCGGCCGACCGCCCAGGGGCGGTTGGCCGCAGAAGTGAAGGCAGATGGCCCCTCCCGGTGGACGGGATGGGCGGCGCCGGGGCTGGCCCGGCGCGCGCCCGGTCGGGCGATTACTTGCGGCGCGCCTTGCGCGCGGCGTAGCGGGCGTCGCGCAGCGCCTTCTGCTCGGCGGCCAGCGCCAGGGCGCGGGCCTTCTTCTCGGCGTCGAGCAGCACGGCGCGTTCCTCGGCCTCCATCGCCGCGGCCGCGGCGGCACGGGCGGCCTCGGCCTCGCGCTTGGCCTGCTCGGCAGCCTGGCGGGCCAGTTCGGCCTGGCGGGCGGCCTCGGCGATGGCCTGGCGCTCGGCTTCCTCGGCGGCGGCCTTGGCGGCGGCGGCGCGCTCGGCCTCGCGGGCCAGGCGGCGCTGCTCGCGGGCCTCGGCCACGGCGCGCTGGGCGGCCAGGCGTTCCTGGACCACGGGGTCGTTGGGGCCGGGCTGGGAGCGGAAGCGCTCCATCATGGCCTTGCGAGCCTTTTCCGCGGCTTCGCGGCGGGAATTGTGGTCGTCGCGCTTCAGGCCTTGCATCGTGTCTTTCTGCTGTCCCTGCGTTGTGGGGCCGTCTGTGTGGCCGGGTCAGCCAAGGATGTCGAGCACGATCCGGCGAATTTCTGCGGCGGTGAGGCCGGTTTGTTCGGGGGTGCCGGCGGCGGGCGCCGGGGTGGTCGGGGCCGTGCGCGGCGTGCGCCGGGCGGCGTGGTCATGGGTATGCATTGTGGTATCTCGTTGATTCTTGGGCGGCGCCGCCCTTTCCGGGCGGCGCGCACCTGTCTTTCGTTAGGCACGGCCTGGGCGGGCGGTCTGGCCGCCCGGCGCCGGCCGGGTCGCGGGGCGCTTCAGGCCCGGCGGAGGTTGGTGGCCGAGGTCTTGCCCTGCTGGCCCTTCTGGAGGTCGAATTCGAGCTTGTCGCCTTCCTGCGGCGTGCCGATGCCCGAACGCTCGACGTCCGAGATGTGCAGGAAGACGTCCTTGGAGCCGTCGTCGGGCTGGATGAAGCCGTAGCCCTTGGTCGCGTTGAACCACTTGATGGTGCCGGTGGACATGAAGAAATTCCGTCTGAACGTGTTGCCGCCGCCGCACGAAAGCCGTGCGCCGGATCAATCATCTGTAGGGAGCGGGCGGCGGGCTCGGGCGCCGTGACGGTGCACGGGCAGGGAGAGCGCAGCAGGACCAAACAAAGCTGACGGCGACTACATAGGGGATCGCCGCCGGAATTGGAAGGAATGATTTGTGACGACGTGTCGCGGCAGGTCGTCCATGGCTGGATTCCCAAGGCTGGCGGCCCGAAACTCATGGCGTACTTCGCGAGGGGGGCGAGACATGGATTCAATGCCGCGCGCCGAGGACGGGTGCTGGACACCGCTGCGGCTGATCGAGTCCCTCGCGGCCCGCGGCGATGCGCCGGCCGTGATCGCGATGCAGGGCGAGGCCGCGGTACCGGTGCCCGCGGCACGCCTTGCGGAGGATGCACGGCGGCTCGCCTGCGGCTTGGTCGCCGCCGGGATGGCGCAGGGCGAGGCGGTCGCGTTGCATGCCCCCAATTCGCCGGACTGGATCGCGGTGCGCCTGGCGATTGGCGCCACCGGCGCGCTGCCCATGGCGATCGACGACCTGACCGAGACCGCGGCTGCCGAGGCGATCATCGCCGGCGCCGGCTGCCGCTGGGTCTTTGCCTCGGCCGCGCATGCGGCGGACCTGCCGCCACGCGCGGGGCTGCGCGTGGTGCTGGTGGACCGCCCCGAGTCACCGGATGGCTGGCACGCCCTGCGCGCCGAGGCCGCCAGCGCGCTGCCGGTCCCGGCCGACGGCGACGCCGCGCTGATCGTCGCGACCTCCGGCACCACCGGCGCGCCGAAGCTGTTCACCCTGACCCATGCGAACCTGACCGCGAACCTGCGCGGCGTGCTGGCGCAGGGGCTGATCGGCGCGGGCGACCGGATGCTGGTGCCGCTGCCGCTGCATCACGTCTATCCCTTCCTGGTCGGGCTGATGACGCCGATTGCCGCCGGCGCCACCATCATCCTGCCGGAAGCTGTGACCGGCCCGCTGCTGGTGCAGGCGCTCAAGGGCGGGCGGGCGACCATCATGATCGGCGTGCCGCGGCTCTATGTCGCGCTGCTGGCGGGGTTGCAGGCGCGGGTCGCGTCGCGCGGGCGGGCGGCGCGGCTGGTCTTCGCCGGGCTGCTGGAAGTGGCGACCGCGCTGCGCAAGGGCGGCGTCGATGTCGGGCGGCGATTGTTCCGCACGCTGCACGCGCAGATGGCGCCTGATTTGCGGCTGATGGTCTCGGGCGGCGCCAAGCTGGATGCGGAGAGCACCTGGATGCTGGAGGCGCTGGGCTGGCGCGTCGCCAGCGGCTACGGCTTGGCCGAGACCGCATCGCTGTTCACCGGCAACACCCCCGCCGCGCAGCGCGTCGGCTCGGAAGGCCGGCCGATCGCCGCGGGCACGCGCATCCGCATCGCCGCGCCGGATGCGCTGGGCATCGGCGAGATCGAACTCCACGGCCCCAACGTTTTTGACGGCTATCGCGACAACGCGGAGGCCAATGCCGCCGCCTTCACGGAAGATGGCTGGTTCCGCACCGGCGACCTCGGGCGGCTCGACACCGACGGCTTCCTGCATGTGACCGGGCGCAGCAAGGAGCTGATCGTGCTCGGCGGCGGCAAGAACGTGATGCCGGAGGAGGTCGAGGCCGCCTATGCCGCCGACCCCGCGGTGGCCGAGATCGCGGTGCTGGAGCGCGCCGGCGCGCTGGTCGCGGTGGTGCTGCCCGATGCCGCGGCGCTGCGCGCGACCGGCAATTCGCGGCCGGAGGACGTGGTGCGCGTCGCGCTGGCCGCCGCGGGGCAGGACCTGCCTTCCTATCAGCGCCTGGCCGGCTATGTTCTGGCGCGCGAGCCGCTGCCGCGCACGCGCCTGGGCAAGATCCAGCGCTTCCTGCTGCCCGCCCTGTACGACGACCTGCTGTCGGGCCGCGCCATCGCCGCGCCCCCGCCGCTGACCGAGGCCGATGCCGCGCTGGTCGCGCTGCCCGGCGCGCGGGAGGTCTGGGACATCCTGAAGGCGCGCTACCCCGGCAAGCCGGTGGCGCCCGATGCCAGCCCGTCGCTCGACCTCGGCATCGACAGCCTGGAATGGATGTCGCTGGCGGTGGAGATCGAAGCCCGCATCGGCCTGCGCCTCACGGAGGAGGAGATGGCCGGGATGACGACCCTCCGTGCCCTGCTCGAACGCGCGAGCGACGGCGCGCCGGCGCCGCCCGCCCGCGATCCGGCGGCGCTGGCGGCGGAGGTCTCGGCCGGCACGGCGCCGCCCTCGCCGCTGGTCTTCCCGTTGCGGGTGGCCGGCTGGGCGCTGGCGCGCGGCATCGGGCGGGCGATGTTCGACCTGCGCGCCACCGGCACGGACAACGTCCCGCGCAGCGGCGCCTTCGTGATCGTGGCGAACCATGTCAGCGACCTCGACCCCGGCCTGGTTGCGGCCGCGCTGCCGTTCCGTTCGGCGCGACGGCTGTGGTGGTCGGGCGCGGTCGAACGGCTCTTCGTGAACCGCGCGGCGCGCGCCTTCTCGCGCACCTTCCAGGTATTCCCCGTGGAGGAACGCGCGCCCGGCCAGGCCATCGCGATGGCCCGCGCTGTCCTGGCGCGCGGCGATGGGCTGGTGTGGTTCCCGGAATCCTGGCGGTCGCCTGACGGGCAGTTGCAGCGCTTCCTGCCGGGGATCGGCCTGGTGCTGGACGGGATGGTGGATGTGGCGGTGGTGCCCGCGCATATCAGCGGCGCCTTCGAGGCCTTGCCGCGCGATGCGCGCCTGCCGCGCCGGCATCCGGTGCGGATCGCCTTCGGCGCGCCGGTGCAGGCTGCCGCGCTGGCGGGCGACGCCGCCGATCCGCGCCAGCGCGCCGAAGAGCTCGCGGCGGCGCTGCATGATCGGGTGGCCGCCTTGGCGCCGGCGCCGCCATCGTCGACGTAAAGTGCGGCACGCCGACGCGCGTGGGGGTCCTGGCTGCGTGCCCGGTTGACGGGGCGCGCGCCGCGCAGGCGGCACCGGCACCTTGGCCACGCTGCCCGACCGGCGCGGCGGATGAGGTGTTCCGCGAACGCCGCCCCGCCTCGCCGGCCGGATGCCGGTGCTGAAGCTCCGGCGCCGTGCGATGGGATGACCTGCCTGGCCGAGCATGGTCCAGCGTCGCCATGCGGCGGTTCCACCTCACCGGAGGCCGGTCTAGCCTGTCCTCCAAGAACCAGGAGGAACGCCATGACCATCGCCCGAATCGGCGCATCGCGCCGCGGCCTCGTGCTCGGCGGCGCGACCGTGCTGCTCGCCGCCCCACGCCTGGCGCGCGCCAATTGGCCCGAACGCCCGATCCGCCTGGTCGTGCCCTATGGCGGCGGCGGGCAGACCGACATCGTCTCGCGCGTCACGGCCGAGGCGATGTCGCAGCGGCTCGGCCAGCCGGTGGTGGCCGACAACCGGCCCGGCGGGGCGGGCAACATGGCCGCGGAGTCGGTCGCACGCGCGCCGGCCGACGGCTACACGATGCTGGTCGCGACGCTGGGCACGAACAGCGGGCTGAATGCGCTGCTCTATCGCAACATCGGCTACGACGCGCAGCGCGACTTCACGCCCGTGGGCATGTTCTGCACCACCTCCAACCTGCTGATCGTGCACAATTCGGTGCCCGGCCGGGATTTTGGCGAGGTGGTGGCCTGGATCCGCGCCAATCCCGGCAAGTTCAACTTCGCCTCCGCCGGCGTGGGGGCCATCACGCATCTCATCATGGAGGATGTCGGGGCGCGGCTGGACCTCGACATGGTGCACGTGCCCTATCGCCAGACGACGAACGCGATGACCGACCTGATGGCCGGGCGGGTGCAGGCGCGCTGCCTCGGCCTGCCGGAAGGCGAGGCGCTGCGCCGCACCGAGAGCGTGCGGCCGGTGGCCCTCACCACACCCGGACCGCGCGCGGAATGGCCCGGTGTCCCGCCGATGAGCGCGACCATCCCGGGCTTCGAGGCATCGTCCTATTTCGGCCTGGCGGTGCCGGCGCGCACGCCGCCCGATATCGTCGCCCGCCTCAACGCGGCGCTTCAGGAGGCGCTGGGCGACGAACGGGTGCGCGCGGCCTTCGCCCGTGTCGGCGCCGACCCGGCCGCCCCGCACCCGCCGGAGGTCTTCGCCGCCCGCGCCCGCCAGGAGGGCGAGCGCTGGGCCGCGCTGATCCGCCGGCTGAACCTGGTGGCGGAATAGCCCCGCGCCACCGGCTGGTGTATGGCCGGCAGCGTGCGGCCGCCGGCCCGGTGCGGGCAACGCAACGGCGCGCCGCGCGTTCCAGGCATGGCCTCGGCAGGAGCACGGGCGAATGCGCCGTCGCGTCAAGTGGATCATCGGGGTCGTGGTGGCGCTGCCCGCCTTGGCGGTGGCGGCGATCGTCGTCGCGCTGCCGCGGTTCGACCTGGCCGGGATGGCGGCCGCGCGCGGCACGGCGGCGCTCGGCCGCGGCCTGACCATCGAGAGCCTGCGCGTGACACCCGGGCGCAGCATCGGCGTCGTGGTACGCGGCGTGCGGCTGGAGAACATCGAGGGCGGCACCGCGCCGGCCATGATGGAACTCGCCTCGGCCGAGGCTGAGATCGACCTGGGGGCGCTGCTGCGCGGCACCATCCTGGTGCGGCGCCTGCATGCCGACCGCTTCACCCTGCTGCTGGAACGCACCGCCGACCGCCGCGCCAACTGGCATTTCGGGCCGCGCCCGGCGACGCCCACGCCGCCCGCGCCGCCGGAGCGCGACCTGCCCGCCATCCTCGACTTCCGCATGACCGGCAGCGAGATCGTGTTCCGCACCAGCAGCGGGGCGCGGCTGACCACGCGGCTCGACACCGCGGGCTTCAGCACGCCCGATGCCGGATCGCCCGTCACCCTGCGCGCGGAGGGCAGCTACAACGCCGTGCCGGTGGTGCTGGAAGGCGGCCTCGGCAGCTTCGACCAGTTGCACGACGCCGCCACACCCTTCCCGATGCGCCTGCGCGCCACCGCCCGCGACACCGCCCTGCTGTTCGAGGGCACCGGCACCGATCCGCTGAATTTCGATGGGCTGGATGGCAGGCTGACGCTGGCGGCCTCGACCCCGCATGCCATCCTGGCGATGGCCGGGGCGGGGGAGAATGCCGGGCCGGACGTGCCGGTGGAGTTGGCGGGCCATTTCACGCACCAGGGCGACCTGTGGCGGCTGCGCGACGCGACCGGCACGATCGATGGCGCCGCGGTCACGGCGCGGCTGCTGGAGCTGCACGAGGGCGCCCCCGGCCACCCCGACCGGATCGTCGCGCGGGTGGATTTCGCGCGGATGGACGTGAACCGCCTGCTCGGCCCGGATGAGGGCGCGCAGGGACGCGGCGATGCCGATATCCCGCTGGTGGTGCCGGCGCGTCCCGACCCGATCTTCGATGTCGAGGCCTCGGCGCGCGAACTGACCTATGCGCGGCTGCGCGGCACCGATGCCCATGCCCGGCTGGAAGTGGCGCCGGGCCGCATGACGCTGCACGAGGCGCGGGTGAACGCCTTCGGCGCCCGCCTGGCCGGATCCGCCGAATTGCTGCCGGCCGCGCGCGGGGCGCGCGTCAGCGCCGACATCACGCTACGCGAGGGCGACATCGACACGCTGCGCCGCGCCTTCGGCCTGCGCGCGCTGCCGGCGACCGGGCGCATCAACGCCGACATCGTCGCGGGTGGCGAGGCCGCCAGCGTGAATGCCGTCACACGCCAGGCGCGCATCTCGGCCGTGGTCGGCATGTCCGGCGGCACCATCGACCGCGAGGTGATCGAGATGGCGTCCACCGATGTGCGCGCGCTGTTCCGCACCTCGCGCGGCACCACGCCGATCAGTTGCCTGCTGGCGGCGGTGGACATCAATGCCGGCGTCGGGCGGGCCGCGCCGCTGCGCATCCGCGCGGGCACCGGCACGATCAGCGGCATCGCGACCTTCGACCTGAACCGCCAGACGATGGACCTCATCATCGGCAGCCAGTCCGACACGACGGATTTCTTCGCGCTCGACATTCCGGTGCAGGTGAGGGGGTCGTTCGACGACCCGTCGATCGCGCCGGCGGATTGGTCGCGCGCGGCGCGCGATCGCATGGCGCGCAACGAGATGGCGCCGCTGCCGGCCAACCTGCGCGCCATCGCGCAGCGCAACCCGTGCTTCCGGGGGCAGGGCCCGGGGCGCTGACGATCCGATGCTGTTCAATTCCCAGGCGCTGATCCTCGGCCTGCTGCCGCTTGCGCTGGTGGGGTGGTACTTCGCGCCCTCGCGCATGCTGCGGCAGTGGTGGGTGGTGGGGGCGTCGCTCGTCTTCTACGCCTTCTGGGACCTGCGCTTCGTGCCGGTGCTGGTGGGACTCACCCTCATCAACTGGCTGCTGGCGCGCGCGCATGCGGCGCACCCACGCGGCTGGTGGGCGGATGCCGGCATCGTGCTGAACCTGGGCGTGCTGGCCTGGGTGAAATACGCCAATTTCATTGCCGACAATGTCGCCTGGGTGCTGGGCGGGCGGCACGATGCCTGGAGCATCATCCTGCCGCTGGGCGTCTCCTTCTACGTGTTCCAGAAGGTGTCGTACCTGGTGGATTTGAAGCGCGGGCAGGCGGGCACCTACAGCCTGTCGGACTTCTTCCTTTTCGTGTGCTTCTTCCCGCAATTGGTCGCCGGGCCGCTGGTGCGCCACAACGAGGTGATCGGGCAATTCGCGCTCGACCCGCGGCGGCCGGAGATGGCGGAGAACCTGTCGCGCGGCTTCGTGCTGTTCACCATCGGGCTGGTGAAGAAGGTGGCGATCGCGGATACGCTGGCGCCGGTGGCCGATGCGGCCTTCGCGCGCGTGGCGGCGGGGCAGGCGATGGCGGCGTCGGACGCCTGGCTCGGCACGCTGGCCTATACGCTGCAGATCTATTTCGACTTCTCGGGCTATTCGGACATGGCGCTGGGGCTCGCGTTGATGTTCGGGCTGCGGCTGCCGGTGAATTTCGATGCGCCCTATCGCGCGGCATCGATCCGCGAGTTCTGGCGGCGCTGGCACATGACGCTGTCGCGTTTCCTGCGCGACTACCTCTACATCCCGCTCGGCGGGAACCGCGGAGGCGCGGCCCGCCAGGCGGTGAACGTGGTGGTGACCATGCTGCTGGCTGGGCTGTGGCACGGCGCGGCCTGGACCTTCGTGGTCTGGGGCGGGATGCATGGCGTGGCTCTGGCGGTGAATGCGGCGTGGAACCGCACCGGGTTGCGGCTGCCCTGGGTGGCGGGGTGGTTGCTGACGCTGCTGTTCGTGATGGCGGGCTGGGTGTTGTTCCGCGCGCCGGATTTTCCCTCCGCCGCGCGCATGTTCGAGGCCCTGGCGGGGCTGCCGCTGGCGCGCGGCGCGGTGGCGATGGACACCACGCAGACGGTGGCGCTGGTCGCGGGGTGCCTGGCCGCGGTGCTGGGGCCGACCTCGCAGGGCGCAGCCCTTGAACGCCTGCGCGCGGTGCCGGCGCTGGGTGCCGCCGCGGGCGTGGTGCTGTTCCTGATGCTGCTGCTGATCGGCGGTCGGATCCCGAATGAGTTCATCTACTTCCAGTTCTGAAGACCCGGCGCGCTGGTCGCGCTTCCTCAAGCGGATGCTCGGCACGGCCGGCACGCTTCTGGTGGTCGCCTATGCCTTCATCGCGCTGGTCGATCCCTGGGGAATGCTGCCGCTGTCCCTGCCGCTGCCGCGCGAGACGGTGACGACGAACCAGCGTTTCTCCTATCCGATGCTGGCGCGCGACAGCCGCTTCGATTCCGTGGTGATCGGCACATCCGCCTCGCGGCTGCTGCGGCCGCCGGTGCTGGACGAGGCTTTCGGCGGGCGCTTCGCCAACCTGTCGATGAACAGCGGCACGGCGTGGGAGCAGACGCAGTTGCTGGCGCTGTTCACGCGGTCGCACCCGTCCCCGCGCAACGTGCTGGTCGGCCTGGACATGGTGTGGTGCGAGAGCGGGCCGCTGCGCCGCCTGACGCCGCGGCCGTTTCCGGATTGGATGTACGGGGCGAACCTCTGGCGCGGCTATGCCGAGATCCTGAACCCCTTCGCCGCCGAGGAAGCCGGCAAGCAGGCGCTGGCCATGCTGGGCCTGGGCCGTGCGCGCTATGGCCGCGACGGCTGGGCGGATTTCCTGCCGGATGACGCGCGCTATGACGCGCCGCGCGCCGCCGCCGGGCTGGTGCCGCCGGCCTCGGACCCCGCGCCGGCCGTCGCGCCGGCCTTCGACTTCCCGCAGCACCCGCTGCTGGCGGAACGCCTGGCGGCGCTGCCGGCGTCGACGCGGGTGCTGCTGTTCTTCGTGCCATACCATGTCTCGCTGCAGCCGCGGCCGGGCACGGTGGATGCGCTGCGCTGGGCGGCGTGCCGCGACTCCATCGCCGCCATCGCGCGCGCGCGGCCTGGCACGATCCTGGCCGATTTCATGATCCCGAGCAGCATCACGCGCGAGGACACGCACTACTGGGACCCGCAGCATTACCGCATCGGCATCGCGGACCGGCTGGTGCGTGACCTGGCGCAGGCGGCGGCCGGGCGCGAGACGGCCGACCTGCGGCTCATCGTGCCGGAGGCGCGTTGAACACAGGCGTGCCGGAGGCGCGTTGAACACAGGCGTGCCGGAGGCGCGTTGAACACAGGCGTGCCGGAGGCGCGTTGAACAGAGGCGTGCCGGAGGCGCCTCGAGCACAGGCCGGCCGCGCCCCGTTGATCCCGCGCCGCGCGCGGCCCACCCTGCGCCGCCTTTTCCTCAGGAGCACACGTCCATGGCCGACACCGTCCTGTTCCCCGGTACCGTCGAATGGTCCGGCGAGAACCCGGGCATCTCCCTGAAGGAGGACCCCGCCGGCCCCTTCACCACCCTGGCGTCCTTCTTCCGCGTCGTGCTGTCGCCGCATGGGCGCGGGCATGCGCTGGTGCTCATGCAGGACCCGCAATCCGCCGAGGGGCAGAACATCTGCCTGACCGACAACGAGCCGCTGGCCCGCTGGCTGGTCGCCGAATACGTCAGCCATTTCGGCGCCTGGCGGAACCTGCCGGGCCTGGCTGGCCTGCGCTACGCCAAGATGGACAGCGTGCGGACCAGCGGCGACGCCATCACCACCTATTCCGAGACGGTGCGTGGTGCCGACCTCACGGTGGCGCTGACCTGGTCAGGCCTCGGCACACCCTTCTGCTTCGCGCTGACGCCGGGCAATTCCGCCACCGGCAAGCACCACATGCCGTCGCTTTTCGTGGGCTGCGCCAATGCCACCGTCACGGTGAACGGCAAGGTGCGGCCGGGCGCGCCGATCCCGCGCGAGATCGCGGGGCAGTCGATCTCGACCGCCATGCTGGCGTTTTCCGAGACCTGGATCCGCGCGTAACCGCTTGGCAGCGGCGGGCGCGCCCGCGCAACAATGTGGCATGACCGATTCGCCCCTGCCGCGCGCGGCGCGCCTGCTTGGCCTTGCTGGCCTGATCCCGACCCTGGCCATGGTCGCCATCCTGGCGCTGTGGCCGGAGATGGGGCCCTGGGCGGCGAAGGCGGGTGCCGCCTATGGCGCGGTGATCGCGAGCTTCGTCGGCGGCAGTTGGTGGGGCCTGGCGGCGCGCGCCGAGGCGGTACAGCCGCGGCTGCTGGTGCTCTCGGTGGTGCCCTCGCTCACCGCCTGGGCGGCGGTGCTGGTGCCGCCGACGACCGGGCTGCTGCTGCTGGCCGCGGTCTTCGCCACCCTGCTGCCGACCGACCGCCGGCTGGTGGCGGACGGAACGGCCCCCGGCTGGTGGATGGCGCTGCGGCGGCCGCTGTCCTGGGGGATGGCGCTGCTGCACCTGGCCGGGTCAGCGATCCTGGTCTTCCGTGCGGATCATATCCCGCTGCTGCCCTGATGGGCCGCGCGGGCGGATGATGCCGTGAAAGGGAAAGTCTCGCGGGTGGTGGAGCTGAGCGGGATCGAACCGCTGACCTCGTCATTGCGAACGACGCGCTCTCCCAACTGAGCTACAGCCCCGACCCGCGAGAGGCCGGCTGAGTGCCCCAGTGCCGGCGCGAAGTCAAGGCACCTTCCGACGGGCCGCCCGCCTTGCCCGCGACCGGCCCCCTCACTAGGTTGCAGCGCGGTCGCAAGGACCAAGGCAGGGAGCTGACGCAGGACCGATGCAAGCATTGTTCTGGCTGCTGGACACGGCGCTCAGCCTGTATGTCTGGGCGCTGATCATTTCCGCCGTCCTGTCGATGCTGCTGGCCTTCAACGTGCTCGACAGCCGCAACCGCTTCGTCTGGACCGTGGCGGATTTCTTCTACCGGGTGACCGAACCGGTGCTGCGGCCGATCCGCCAACGCCTGCCGAACCTCGGCGGGGTCGATCTCTCGCCGCTGGTGGTCATCATCGTGCTGCAGGCGTTGCGGATCCTGCTCGCGACATCGATCGCGCCGGCCTTCGGCGTCTATCGCTTCTGATGGCCTTCTGGCGGGCCGAATCCGCGGGGGTTGCAGTGCGCGTGAAGGTGCAGCCCAAGGCGCGGCGGCCTGGCCTCGGCGGGGTGAAGCCGGCGGCGGACGGGCCGCGCCTGGCGCTCGCGGTGGCCGACCCGCCGGAGGACGGGCGGGCCAATCGCGCCGCCTGCGCCGCGCTGGCAGCCGCGCTGGGTGTCGCCCCCTCGGCGGTCGAGGTCGTGCAGGGGGCCACCAGCCGCGAGAAGCTGCTGCGCGTGGCCGGCGAAGCCAGGTTGCTCGGCCCGCGCCTGGACGCCCTGGCATGACCGCGCGCATCCTCGACGGCAAGGCGATCGCCGAGCGGCTGCGTGCGCGCCTGGCCGAACGCATCGCCACGCTGCCCTTCCGCCCGGGCCTGCGGGTGGTGCGGGTGGGCGACGACCCGGCCTCGGGCGTCTATGTCCGCAACAAGGACAAGGCCGCCAGCGCGGCAGGCTTCGACAGCGCCACCATTCATTTGCCGGCCGACACGACGCAGGACGCGCTGCTCGCCACCATCGCGCGGCTGAATGCCGACCCGGCGGTGGACGGCATCCTGGTGCAATTGCCGCTGCCGCCGCAGATCAGCACGCAGGCCGCCATCGCCGCGGTGGACCCGGCCAAGGACGTGGATGGGTTCCATCCGCTGAATGCCGGGCGGCTGGCCGCCGGGCAGCCGGGCCTGGTGCCCTGCACGCCGCGCGGCGTGATGCACATCCTGGCGGAAGCGGGCGTCGGGCTGCGCGGCGCGCGCGCGGTGGTGCTCGGGCGTTCGCAGATCGTCGGGCGGCCGATGGCGCAGCTGCTGCTGTCGGCCGACTGCACCGTGACGGTCGCGCATTCCCGCACGCGCGACCTTGCCGCCGAATGCGCGCGCGCGGATGTGCTGGTCGCCGCCGTGGGCCGGCCCGAGATGGTGCGCGGCGACTGGATCGCGCCTGGCGCCGTGGTGGTCGATGTCGGCATCAACCGCCTGCCCGATGGCCGCCTGGTCGGCGACGTGGCGTTCGCAGAGGCCGCGGCGGTGGCCGGCGCCATCACGCCGGTGCCGGGCGGCGTCGGTCCCATGACCATCGCCTGCCTGCTGGAAAACACGCTGGAGGCGGCGCTGGCGCGCCGGGAGCCGCGATGATGGTGTTCTTCCGCGCCTTGCAGGTGATCGGCGGCGCGGGCGTGATCGCCTGCCTGGTGCTGGCGCTGCAGGCGACGCCGGTGCTCGGCGCGGGGTGGAACCGCGCGCGGCTGCTCTATGGCCTGGCGGGCGCGCTGCCGGCGCTGACGCTGATCGCGATCGGCGAGATCGGCACCATGCTCCGGCGCGTCCGCATGAGCCTGGCGCGCAACGAGGCCGCTCTGGCGCGAATCGAGAAGCGGCTCGAGGGCTGAGCGCCGGCGCGCATCGCGCCAGGCGCGGGACGTGCCGGGGGACGATACGTCGAACGTGGCGCAGCGAGCCTGCGGCACGTTCTGGGACGTCAGCGTGCCTGCGGCATGACGCTACCCCCGCGCGCCGCCGGAGCCGTCGCATGCGGCTGCGCGGCCGTCCCGCCGGCAGCGGTTCACGCGCCAGGCGCGGCCGCCATGGCCTGTGCCACCGCGCGGTCCGCCGCGTCGTCGCTGGCGCCCAGGCCGCGTTCGACGCCCGCGCGATCGGCCTCGCTGCGGTTCTGGCTGAGCTTGCGCTTGCCGATCAGCGTCTCGATCCGCAGCACGATGCCGACGATGCCCTTGAGCTGCCCGGCGACAAATGGCTCGGGCGCATCCGCGACCGCCCAGGGGTCGGCGCGCGGCGCCTCGTGGTGGTCGGTCAGGCGGGACACCAGGGCATGCAGGCGCTCGGCATCCTCGATCACCTCGACCGGGCCGATGGCGTGGACCGCCACGTAGTTCCAGGTCGGCACGACCTTCCCGTGCTCCGCCTTACTGGCGTAGTGCGAGGGCGAGACATAGGCCTCCGGCCCCGGGAAGATGGCGCGCGCCGCGGCGCCGGCCGCCAGGGACCGCCATTGCGGGTTGGCCTTGGCGACATGGCCATACAGCGTGCCGTGCGGGCCTTCGCCGGGTTCCAGCAGCAGCGGCAGGTGGGTCGCCTCCGGCGCGCCGCCATCGGGCGCGGCGCTGACCAGCAGCGCCAGGCGCGCCGCGCGCATCACCGCGTGCAGAACCTCGGGGCGCTCCTCGCGGAAGGCGGGCGGGGTGTACATGGCGCGATGCTCCTTGCCGGTGCAGGCTATCCCGGCGCCGGCCCCGCCGGGAATCGGCGCGATAGCGCAGGAGGCATGCCATGGACGAGGACCGCTTCAACATGGAACTTCGCAAGTTCCTCAAGCAGGTGGGCGTGACGTCCCAGCGCGAGATCGAGAAGGTCGCGCGGGAAGGCGCCGGCGGCGCGCGCGTGCTGCGCCTGCGCATGGCGCTGACCTCGCCGGACGCGCCGGGCCTGAACCACATCGTCGAAGCCGACCTCCCGCTGGATTGACCGCGCCATGTCCGATGAACTGATCCGCCTGACGGCCACCGAGGCCGTCGCGAAGCTGCGCGCGCGCGAGATCACGCCGCTTGACCTGATCGACGCCGCCGCAGCACGCATCGACCAGGTGGAACCGGCTGTGAATGCGCTGCCGACTCTGTGCCTCGACCGCGCGCGCGACCATGCGAAGGCGCTGCTGCGCGGCGACAGGCGCGAGGCGGAGGGCGAACCCGGCTGGCTCGCCGGCCTGCCCGTCGCGATCAAGGACCTGACGGAAGTGGCGGGCGTCCGCACCACCTTCGGCAGCCCGATCTTCGCGGATTACGTGCCCGACCGCAGCCACCCGGTGGTGGAACGGATCGAACGCCGCGGCGGCATCGTCATCGCCAAGTCCAACACGCCGGAATTCGGCGCCGGCGGTTCGACCTTCAACGAGGTGTTCGGGCGCACGCGCAACCCGTGGAACACGTCGCTCACCTGCGGCGGGTCCACCGGCGGCGGCGCGGTGGCGCTGGCGACCGGGGAGGTCTGGCTGGCGCATGGCTCCGACCATGGCGGGTCGCTGCGCCGGCCCGCGACCTATTGTTCCGTGGTGGGGCTGCGGCCCTCGCCGGGCCGCGTCACACGCGGCGCGCAGGAGGATCTGTGGTCACCGCTGTCGGTGCAGGGGCCGATGGCGCGCAACATCGCCGACCTGGCGTTGTTCCTCGACACCATGGCGGGCTGGGACATCGACGACCCGATGACCTATGACGCGCCGGCGCGCTCCTATGCCGATGCCGTCGCGGCGGCCGAGGCCGAGCGCCCGCTGCGCATCGCCTTCACCGCCGATTTCGGTGGCACGCTGCCAATGGACCGCGAGATGCGCGCGATCTGCACGCGCGAGGTCCGCCGCTTCGAGGCGCTGGGTATCGCGGTGGAGGAGGTGCATCCCGAGCTCGGTGCGCTGAACGACGCCTTCCTGGTGCTGCGCAGCCAGCATTTCGTGGTGGACCGCGAGGAACTGCTGGCGACCCAGCGCGACAAGCTGAAGCCCGACATCATCTGGCAGACCGAGCGCGGCCTGGCCGAGACCCCCTCTCGCCTGGCCTGGGCGGAGCATGAGCGGGCGCGCTTCTACCGCGCGATGCGCGACGTCTTCGCGCGCTGCGACGTGCTGGTGACCCCGGGTGCCTCGACGCCGGCCTTCGACGTGAACCTGCGGGCGCCGGAGAAGATCGCGGGCCAGGTGCTCGACAACTACATGGGCGGGTCGCTGATCAACGCCTTCGCGACGCTGGCGAGCTGCCCGGCGGTGGCAGTGCCCTGTGGCTTCGACCTGTATGGCCGGCCGGTCGGCCTGCAGGTGGTGGCTCCGCCGCGCCAGGATGCGCGCGCCCTGCAGGTGGCCGCGCTGTTCGAGCGGCTGTCGGGCCTCGACCGCCTGCTGCCGATCGACCCGCGCCCGGGCGAGGTGCCGCCCTACGAATGACGCCATGCACACGAAGGTGGAGCCTTCGTGCGCTCGGCCTCAGTCCTCCAGCACGCCGGGGCGGCGCCGGGCCATGCGGGTATAGCCCTCGACCCCGCAGGCCGCGGCGCGGGCGATCTCGGCCGCCGCGGCCTGGTGCGATGCATGCGGGCCGGAGATGACCAGGTAAACGCCCGCGCGCAGACCGAGATAGGCGACAGAGGAATCCTGCTCGTGGCGGATGCCGCAGCGCGTCAGCGCACCCTGCACGCGGCGCAGCGTCGCCTGGTCGGGCGCATCGGGGTCAAGCGAGGCGTAGATGTTGTAGGGGCGCAGCGTCTGCTGCTGCGCCACCGCCGGCGCGGCGATGGCGGCAACCAGCGCGAGGACAAGGAAACGCAAGCAGGGCCTCCGGTAGAGCGTGCGCCACCATGGCATGCGAGCGGCGTGCGGGACATGGCGGGCGGCATGGCGCCGCTCGCCATCCCGGGCGCGCCCTATTGCGGTTGAATGCCGGCCGAGCGTGCCGCCGCCACCCACTTCTCCATCTCGCTCTGCACGAAGGCGCGCATCTGGTCGGGGGTGTTCGACACGATCTCCGCCCCCAGCGTCTTGTGGCGGTCCACCACGGTCTGGTTGGTCAGCGCCGCGCGGATGTCGGTGTTGAGCTTCTCCAGCACCGCCGGAGGCAGGTTGGCCGGCGCGATGATCATGCCCCAGGTGGCGGCCTCGAAGCCGGGCAGCAGGGCCTCGGCCATGGTGGGCACGTCGGGCAGCTGCGGGCTGCGGCGCGCGCCGGTGGTGGCGAGCGCCTTCAACGCGCCGGACTGGATGTGCGGCAGCGCGGCGGGCACCGTGTCGAACATGATGTTCACGCGGTTGGCGATCAGGTCGGGGTGGGCCTGGGTGCTGCCGCGATAGGGCACGTATTCGAGCTGGATTCCGGTCTGCTGGGCGAACAGCACGGGGGCGAGGCGCACCACGCCGCCGGTGCCGGCGAAGGTCACGCCGGGGTTGCGCTTGGCGTGCTCCACGAGCTCGGCCGGCGTGTTCGGCGCGAAGGCGCGTGGCGCGCAGAGCACCAGCGGCGTGGCGGTGGTCTGCGTGACGAAGGTGAAGTCGCGCATGGTGTCGAAGGGCAGGCGGTAGAAGGCCGCATTGACCGGATGGCCTACCGAGACCAGGCCCAGGGTGTAGCCATCGGCGGGCGCGCGCGCGACGACCTCGGTGCCGATCACGCCATCGGCGCCGGCGCGGTTTTCCACCGGCACGGGCTGGCGCCAGGTGGCGGAAAGCGGTTCGGACAGCAGGCGCGCGGTGATGTCCGACACGCCGCCGGGCGTATAGGGCACGACGATCCTCACCGCGCGGGAGGGGAAGGCGCCCTGCGCACCCGCGCCACGCATGGCGAGCAGGGCAGGGGTGGCGAACGCGACGGCGCCGAGGCCCCGGCGGGTGATGCTCATGGTGTTTCCTTCCCTTCGGGCTCGGTGGCCCGGGGCGCATCCTGGCGACGAAGCGCGCGCGGTGGAAGCCGTCCATTCCGCCGCCGCGGGAAGTGCCGTAAAGCCGCGCGCATGAGGATCCTGGCCATCGAAGGCGCGCTGGCGCGCTGTTCCGCCGCGGTGTGGGCGGATGGCGCGGTGGTGGCCGCCGCCGCGACGGATGCGCCGCGTGGCCAGCCGGCGCTGCTGCCGCCGATGGTGGCCGATGTGCTCGCGCGCGCAGGCGGCGGGCCGGATGCCGTGGCGGTGGGTGTGGGCCCGGGCGGCTTCACCGGGCTGCGCGCCGCCATCGCGCTGGCCGAGGGCATCGCGCGCGGCGCCGGTTGCCCGCTGGCCGGCATCACCACCGGCGAGGCGCTGCTGGCCGCCCTGCCGCCCGAGATGCGCGCCGGGCGGGCGGTCTGGGCCGCCATCGACAACCGGCGCGGCCGCGTGGTGCTCGAAATTTTCGCGCCGGGCGAAGCGATGCCGGCGCCGCCGCTGGTGTCGGCGCTGGATGCGTTGCCGCCGGCGCTCGGCCGGGTGCTGGTGCTGGGCGATGCCGCCGAGGCCATCGCCACACTGCTGCGCGCGCGCGGCGATTCGGCGCAGGCCCATCCAGGGCTGCCGGATGCCGCCGACCTCGCGCGGCTGGCCGCGCAGCGGCTGCTGGCCGGCCTGCCGCCGCGCCCGGCCGTGCCGCTCTATGCCGAACCGCCAGCGGTGACCGCTGCGCGCCCGGTGCCGGCCTGAGCCCGCCCGCCATCCTGCCGGTCGGCGTCGCGGCGGCGGGTCTGCTCGCCGCGCTGCACGAAGCGGCCTTCGCGCCGGCCGACCGCTGGTCGGCGCAGGCGATCGGGATGCTGGTCGTGCTGCCCGGCCATTTCGCCCTGCTGGCGGAACGCGACGGCATCCCGGCCGGATTCGTGATGGGCCGGGTGGCGGCGGAGGAGGCCGAGGTGCTGACGCTGGCCGTGCACCCGGCAGCCCGGCGCGGCGGGATCGGGGCGGCGCTGATGCGGGGGCTGATGGACGAATCGGCGCGCCGGGGCGGCCGCGACCTGTTCCTGGAAGTATCGGCAGGCAATGATGCGGCGCGCGCCCTGTATGCCGGGCTTGGCGCGGCCGAGGCCGGGCGGCGGCGGCGCTACTACCCGGACGGGTCGGATGCGCTGGTGCTGCGCCTGGCGCTCAGCCCTTGCGGCGCAGCACCAGGCGTGTGATTCCGCCCGGCAATTCGTCCTGCGACACGATTGAATGGCCCTGTTCGGCGGCGGTTCGCGGCACGTTGCGGCGCGGTTCATCCCCCTTCATCAGCACGGCAAGCAGCGCCCCCGGTGGCAAGCGGTCGAGCGCCAGGCGGACCCGGACGAAGGTCATCGGGCAAGTCTCACGCGTAATGTCGAGCGCGGAAGGCTCCGGCACTTCTTCGCTTGGTGGGGGAGCGGACATTACTGCCAAGAAATTTACTCCTTAGATCATTGCGGCTACGCGAATCGGGTTCTAGAACACTCCGGCATTTCGACCACAAGGAGGCCGTGACATGGCCGAGTCCAATCCCAGCAGTGAACTTCTCGGCCTGACGGCGCAGATCGTCTCGGCGCATGTGTCGCACAACCCGGTGCCGGCGCAGGAACTTCCGAACCTGATCCAGGAAGTGTTCCGCACTCTGTCGGGCGTCGGCAGCGCGCCGCCGCCGGAACCCGAGCGCCCGCAGCCGGCGGTGCCCATCAAGAAGTCGATCACGCCCGGCTACCTCATCTGCCTGGAGGACGGGAAAAAGCTGAAGATGCTGAAGCGGCATCTCAAGACCTCCTACAATCTTTCGCCGGAACAGTATCGCGAGCGCTGGGGCCTGCCGAACGACTACCCGATGGTCGCACCCGACTACGCGAAGCATCGCTCCTCCCTGGCAAAGAAGATCGGCCTGGGCACCACGCCGCGTGCGCGCGGCAAGGCGAAGGCGGGCTGAAGGACGGTCCGCGGGCCGGGGGCCTGACGGCGCCTCGGCGCGCCTTCCCCCGGCCTTCCCGACTCCGCGCCCGTGGCGGGATTGGCCCGCGGGCGCGCGCCGGACTATGGTCCCGGCCCGTGCCGCCCGCGGCGCACCCCTCTGCCGGATGCTGACCCCGTGATCGAGACCCGGACCCGCCCGAGCCCGTCCGCGACCGAAGCGCCCTCGCGAATCGAGCGGCTGTGCATCGAGCGCGGCCTCAAGATGACCGGGCAACGCCGGTTGATCGCCCGCGTCCTCAGCGACGCCGAGGACCACCCGGATGTCGAGGACGTCTATCGCCGGGCGCTCGCGCTCGACAGCAAGGTGTCGATCGCGACCGTCTATCGAACCGTGCGGCTGCTCGAGGAGAACGGCATCCTCGAGAAGCGCGACTTCGGCGGCGGGCGCGCGCGCTACGACCTGGCCGACCGCGGCCACCACCATCACCTGATCGACGTCGACAGCGGCCGCGTCATCGAATTCGCCGACGAGGAATTCGACGCGCTGGCCAAGCGCCTGGCGGCTCGCCTCGGCTTCGACCTGGTCGGGCAACGGCTGGAATTGTTCGGCCGCAAGCCCATCCCCGAGACCTCCCGCCCGGCGCCGCGCCGGCGCCCACCCGGGACGGCTTCGTGACCGAGGCCGACCCCGGCTTCGGGGAACTGCGATCGGGCAACCTCGGCGTTCGTCTCGCGGTCGATGCCGACGAGATCGATGCCGTGCAGGCGCTGCGTTACCGCGTCTTCTACAATGAGATGGGCGCGCAGGCCGATGCCACGACCGCCGCCACGCAGCGTGACCGCGACGATTTCGACGCCGTGGCGGACCATCTTCTGGTGGTGGACCACGACCGGGGCGAGGGCGCGCAATCGGTGGTCGGCACCTATCGCCTCATTCGCCGGCCGGCGGCGGCGAAGCTCGGGCGCTGGTATTCGGCCGCCGAATACGACATCTCGCGCATCCTGGCCGCCGAGGGGGAGTTGCTGGAATGCGGGCGGTCCTGCGTCGATGCCGCCTATCGCACGCGCGGCACGCTGCAGCTGTTGTGGGGCGGCATCGCCGCCTATGTCTTCAAGCACAAGATCGCGATCCTGTTCGGCTGCGCGTCGCTGCCGGGCACCGACCTCGATGCGCTGGCCGACCAGCTGACCTACCTGGCGGCCAACCACATGGCGCCGGAGGCGATCCGCCCGCGCGCCCTGCCGGAGCGCTACGTGGACATGATGCGCCGCGACCCCGCCGGCATCGACGTGAAGCGCACGCTGGTCGACTTGCCGCCGCTAGTGAAGGGCTACCTGCGCCTGGGCGGCTTCGTCGGCGACGGGGCGGTGCTGGACCACCAGTTCAACACCACCGATGTCGCGGTGCTGGTGAAGACCGACCAGATCACGGACAAGTACTACCGGCACTACGAGCGCAAGGTCCGCGAGGCATAGGCCAGCGGGCGGCCATCGATCGAGGCCAATCCAAGCCCGATCAGTGCCATGCCCGCCAGGTGCCGCGGCGCCAGCGATTCGCCGAGCACCAGCGTGCCCAGCAGGATGGCGCTGACCGGGATCAGGAAGGTCACCAGCGCCAGGTTCACCGCCCCGGCCAAGGCCAGGATGCGGAAATACAGGACATAGGCCAGCGCGGTGGACAGCGCCGCCAGCCCCAGCACGGCGCCGATCGCGCCGGCCGAGGGCGCCGCCCCTTGCCAGGGGGCGTCGATCGCCAGCGCGACCGGCGCCAGCGCCACCGCCGCAAGGCTGACCTGGCCGACCGCCGCCTGCATCGGCGCGACCCCCGCCGCGCGGAATCGCCGTCCCCAGATGCCGGCGAAGGCGTAGGACAGCGTCGCCGCCAGCATCGCCAACGTGGCCAGCCCGGCCGCCGCCGCCCCGCCCCACACGTCCGGCCCCATCATCGCCGCGACGCCCGCGAAGCCGAGCGCCACCCCCGCGACCCGCCCCGGCGTGGCGCGTTCCTCGGCGGTCAGCGCATGGGCCACGAGCACCGTCCACAGCGGCGTGGTGGCGTTCAGGATCGCGGCGAGCCCCGAGGGCAACGTCTGCTGCGCCCAGACGATCAGCGTGAAGGGGATGATGTTGTTCAGCACCGCCATCACCGCGATGGCGCCCCAGGCCCGCCCGCCGCGTGGCGGCGCGACGCCCAGCAGCGGCAGCGCAGCCCACAGCAGCCCCGCCGCGATGCCTACGCGCAGCACCACCAGCGTCAGCGGCGGGATCTCCGCCACCGCGACGGCGACGAAGAAGAACGACCCGCCCCACAGGACGGACAGCGCGATCAGCAGTGACCAGGCGAGGGCTGACATGGCGGTCGGCCTATCATGGCCGGTGCGGCCGCGCCTCCCGCGCGTTGCGCCCGTCATGCCAAGTGCCCGAAGGTGAAACCTTCATGCGCTCCGGATCATGCGAACGGCACGATCGCTCGACTCGCGCCGAGCGCCCGAATGGGCGCCGCGCGGAGGCGTGCGAAGCCAAGCCGCCGGAGGCGGCGCCCGGCAATTGAGGGCACCAAACGGCGGATACCAGCGGTCATTCTTCATGACCGTTGGTATCAGTGCAGCGTGGCGGGTTCCGGCAGCAGGTGCAGGCCGGCCTCGACCATCCCGGCGGCGAAGGCGCGCGCCCCGTTCAGCGCCGGGCCGACCGTCTCGGCCGGCAGCCAGCCGGCCAGCACGCCGATCGCGTCGGGGATGGCGCCGGCCTGAATCGCGGCGACCAGGCGGAGCATCCCGCGCTCGTCCTCGCCCAGGCTGGGGCAGGCGCAGCAATGCACGTCGATCAGGCGCTGTGCATGGGTTCCGATGATGGTCATCAGCACCTCGAACCCCACCAGGCCCTGCGGGTCCAGGCGCGCCAGGCCGAACAGGTGCCGCCAATCCGGGTGCGGCGCATCCGGGCGCATCAGCGGCGCCGCCCAGGCGCGCATGGCCGCCACGGCGAACAGCGCGGCGGGGCCGAGCGCCATCATGTCCGACGCGCCCGGCCGTGGCATGTGTTCGGCGCAGATTGTGCCGCGGCGCGGGGCCGGCGGCGCGGTGTCGTTGGCCGGGAACAGGAAGGGGGAGAGCGGGGGCCTGCGCATGGGGGGTTAATACTGCGAATGAGAACGATTCGCAATCAGATTCGAAAATCCTTCCAGCCCGCCATGCAGCCTTCACAGCCCTGACGCCAGGGCTTCATTGCTACGCCATGATCGGCGCGCTACCCCGTGCGCATGGAAGCAGTCGCCCGCTCGCCCGAAGAAGCGCTGAAGCCGCGCCGGCTGCTGCGCCGCAATCCGTTGCGCTTCAGCCCCTGGATGCCCGGGGATGCCTGGGGCGACGTGATGGAGCCGCGGCCGCTCGGCGGGCGCTTCCGCGCCATCCGCCGCATGACGAGCGCGGCGCTCTGGACGCTGCTGTGCATCCCCGTCCAGGCGGTGCTGCTGCGGGTCGCGCCGCGCAGCGCCAAGCGCTTCGCACGGACCTACCACGCGATGCTGTGCCGGCTGATCGGCATCAAGGTGCAGGTGGTGGGCACGCCCAGCGCCTCGGCGTCGGTGCTGTATGTATCGAACCATTCCTCCTGGCTCGACATCCTGGTGCTGGGTGGGGTGATCGAGGCCGCCTTCGTCTCCAAGGCCGAAATCGCCAGCTGGCCGCTGGTGGGCTCGGTGGCGCGGCTCGGCCGCACGGTCTTCGTCAGCCGCACCCGCACCGGCACGGGCAAGGAGGCCGGGGACATCCAGCAGCGCCTCGCGGCCGGGGACAGCATCATCCTGTTTCCCGAGGGGACGTCGAACGACGGCACGCGGGTGCTGCCGTTCCGGTCGTCCTTCCTGTCGGTGGCGCAGGATGCGAAGCAGGTGCAGCCGGTCTCGCTGGTCTATGACCGCCTCGGCGGGCTGCCGGCCTGCCGGCGCGACCGGCCCTACTTCGCCTGGTATGGCGACATGGACATCATGACGCATTTCTGGCGGATCGCCCGGCGGTCCGGCGCGCGCGCCACGGTGCTGCTGCACGAACCGGGCGACCCGGCGGCCTTCCCCGACCGCAAGGCGCTGACCGCCGCGACCAGCGAGGTGGTGGCCGAGGGCGCGGCGCTGCTGCGGCAGAACCGCCCGGTGGTGCCGCTGCGGCTGCGCCTGGCTGGCGGCTGACTTGGGCGGCGGCGCAGCGCTCGGCACCGCGCGCCGGGGCAACCCGCGGTCCGCCCCCAATCATCATCGAGACGACGCTTGACCCGGCGCGACGCGCCCAGCCACGCTGCCACCCATGTCGATCCGTTTCGGGCCGAAGGTCGCTTGACCCGCACCGCCCAGGTGCGCATGTCCCCCGCCGATCCCTGCCGCGGCCGCGCGGCGGGGCGAGCGGAGCCTGATCGCGAATGACCGAGACCACCGCCCCCCGCAAGCGCCTGCTGATCCGCACCTGGGGCTGCCAGATGAATGTGTATGACAGCGCCCGCATGGCGGATGTGCTGGCGCCGCTCGGCTATGCCCCCACGGACCAGGTGGAGGAGGCCGACATGGTCATCCTCAACACCTGCCATATCCGCGAAAAGGCGACCGAGAAGGTGTTCTCCGACCTGGGTCGGTTGCGGGATGCCAAGCGCGAGCGGGGCGGGGAGATGGTGATCGCGGTGGCGGGCTGCGTCGCCCAGGCCGAGGGTGCCGAGATCACCGCCCGCGCCCCCTGGGTGGACATCGTGCTCGGCCCGCAATCCTACCATCGCCTGCCGGAGATGGTGGCCCGCGCCTCCCGCGCCGCCGGCGCCGTCATCGAGACCGACTTCCCCGCCGAGGACAAGTTCGACCACCTGCCCGAGACGGTGGCGCCGCAGGGTGTCACCGCCTTCCTCACGGTGCAGGAGGGCTGCGACAAGTTCTGTTCCTTCTGCGTGGTGCCCTACACGCGCGGGTCGGAGTATTCCCGCCCGGTCGCCGCCATCCTGGCCGAGGCGCAGCGCCTGGTCGCACTCGGCGCGCGTGAACTCACGCTGCTCGGCCAGAATGTGAATGCCTGGCATGGCGAGGGGCCGGACGGGCGCGCCTGGACGCTCGGGCGGCTGGCGCGGCGGCTGGCGGAGATCCCGGGCCTGGCGCGCATCCGCTACACCACCTCCCACCCGCGCGACATGGATGACGATTTGGTCGCGGCGCATCGCGACACCCCAGCGCTGATGCCTTTCCTGCACCTGCCGGTGCAGTCGGGCTCCGACCGCGTGCTGAAGATGATGAATCGTGGGCATACGGCGGATGACTACCGCCGGCTGGTGGACCGGCTGCGCGCCGCCCGGCCGGACCTGGCGCTGTCCACCGACATCATCGCCGGCCATCCGGGCGAATCGGATGCCGACCACGCCGCGACCCTGGCGCTGATCCGCGACATCGGCTTTGCCCAGTCCTTCTCCTTCAAGTACTCGGCGCGCCCCGGCACGCCCGCCGCCACCATGGCCGGGCCGGTGGAGGAGGCGGTGAAGGACGCCCGCCTCGCCGAGATCCAGGCCCTGCTGCGCGACCAGCAGGCGGCCTTCAACCGATCCCGCGCCGGCATGGTCGCGCAGGTGCTCGTCACCGGCTCGGGCCGCCACCCCGGCCAGATGGCCGGGCGCACCCCTTGGCTGAACCCGGTGCATTTCGACGGCCCGGAAAGCCTGATTGGCGAGGTGGTGCCGGTGACGATCACCGCCGGGCATCCCAATTCACTTTCGGGCGTTCTGCCCATGCCGGCGCATGCCGCAACCAGGGAGAGACCAGCCGCTTGACCGCCACCCACAGCCTCGCCCTCCGCACCACCCCATCGCGCAGCCCGGCCGAGCAGAGATCGGTCACGCTGCAATTCGACGACAACGTCCTGCTGGCCGCCCTGCATGGGGAACACGACCGGCACCTGGCCCGCATCGAACAGGTGCTGGGCGTGCGGCTCGCCTCGCGGGGCAACCGCATCGCCATCTCGGGCGGGGCGGGGCGGACGGAAATGGCGGAGGCGGCGCTGCTGGCGCTGTGGAAGCGGCTCGAACAGGGCCAGCATGTCGGCACGGCCGAAGTCGAGGCCGCGCTGCGCCTGGCCGAGGGCAGCGCCGAGCAGGGCGAACCCCGCCTGCCGCTGGCCGACCTGCCGGCCATCCGCACCCGCAAGGGCGCCATCGCCCCGCGATCCCCCGCCCAGGCCGCCTATATCGAGATGCTGGCGCAGCGCGAGATGGTGTTCGGCGTCGGCCCGGCCGGCACCGGCAAGACCTACCTGGCCGTGGCCCAGGGCGTGGCGCTGCTGCAATCGGGCCGGGTCGACCGAATCGTGCTGTCCCGCCCCGCCGTCGAAGCCGGCGAGCGCCTGGGCTTCCTGCCTGGCGACATGAAGGAGAAGGTCGATCCCTACCTTCGCCCGCTGTACGACGCCCTTCACGACATGTTGCCCGGCGAACAGGTGAAGCGCCGGATCGACGCCGGGGAGATCGAGATCGCGCCGCTTGCCTTCATGCGCGGCCGCACGCTGGCCCATGCGTATTGCATCCTCGACGAGGCCCAGAACACCACGCCGGCCCAGATAAAGATGTTTCTGACGCGAATGGGCGAAGGGTCGCGCATGGTCATCACCGGCGACCCGACCCAGGTGGACCTGCCCGGCGGCCAGCCCTCAGGCCTGGCGGAGGCGCTGCGGATCCTTGAAGGGGTCGAGGGCATCGGAGTCGCGAGATTCGCGGAAAAGGATGTGGTAAGGCATCCGCTGGTGGCCCGGATCGTCGCCGCCTACGGGCGGGCCGACGACCAGACGCGGGCGAAGAAGGAGAGGTATGGAACCGGGAAGTAGCCGTCCTGGCCCTCGTCATGTTGACGGGGCTGGGCTTCGGAACGGGTCGCAGGAGATGGACGACATCTCGGTGATCCTGGCGGCGCCAGGCTGGCGCGCCACAGTGAAGCAGCCCGAGGCGCTGGCGCGCCGGGCTGCCAGGGCGGCCCTGCGCGAAGCGGGGGCATCCGGCGCGATCACCGTCCTGCTGACGGACGACGCCGCGGTGAAGCGCCTGAACGGAACCCATCGGGGCAAGGCGAAGCCGACCAACGTGCTGTCCTTCCCGGCCGGCGCGCCGGGGCAGCTCGGCGATGTCGCGCTGGCGCTGGGCGTGGTGCGTCGCGAAGCCCGCGACGCCGGCCGCCGCGCCGCCGCCCACCTGGCCCACCTGGTCGCGCATGGCGCGCTGCACCTGGCCGGCCACGACCACATCGAGGCCGGCGACGCCCGCCGCATGGAACAGGCCGAGGCGCGCGTGATGCGCCGCCTGGGCCTGCCCAACCCCTGGCGGGGGGTATCGTGATGGACCCGGACCACCCGGCGGATCGCCCATCGGCACATGAATCGGATCGCGGCCTGCCGCGATCCGGGAGCGCACAGCGCGACCGCGCCCACACCGCCCGCGGCGCCCGGTGCACCAGTGCACGGCGCGCAAGCCAAGCCGGCGCATGCCGGCGCCCGGCGCTTGAGGGCACAAAACAATGAGCGACGCTTCGTCGCGCCCGGGCCTGTTCTGGAAGCTGCAGGGCATGCTCCGGCGCAAGGAAGCGGAGTCCGTCCGCGACCGCGTCGGCGAATTGATCGAACGCCGCGAGGACGACGGCGATTCGGACGGCGGCGAGCCGGATGCTTCCGACCTCGACACCCATGAACGCGCCCTGCTGTCCAACGTGCTGCGGCTGCGCGGCATCACGGCCTACGACGTCATGGTGCCGCGCGCCGACATCATGGCCATGCCGGAGGACCATACCCTCGACCAGGCGATCGCGCTGATCCAGCGCGACGGGCACAGCCGCTACCCGGTCTATCGCGAGAGCCTCGATGACATCGCCGGCATGGTCCACATCAAGGACGTCTTCGCAGCCGTCGGCCAGCCCGGGCCGTTCACGCTGAAGGCCATCGAGCGCAAGCCGCTGTTCGTCGTGCCGTCCATCCCGGTGCTCGACCTGCTGCTGCAGATGCGCCAGGCCCGCACCCACATGGCGCTGGTGGTGGACGAGTACGGCGGCATCGACGGCCTGGTGACCATCGAGGACCTGGTGGAAACCATCGTCGGCGACATCTCCGACGAACACGACGAGGACGCCGAACCGCACATGACGGAACGGCCCGACGGGACCATCGAACTCGACGCCCGCATGCCGGTCGAAACCTTCGAAGCCCGGCTCGGCCAGATCCTGACCGACGAGGAACGCGCCGCCGACATCGACACCGTCGGCGGCCTGGTCTTCACCCTGGCCGGCCGCGTGCCCGCCAAGGGCGAACTGGTCTCCCACCCCTCCGGGCTGGAATTCCGCATCCTCGACGCCGACCCCCGCCGCATCCGCCGCCTGCGCGTGCGACCACCCGGGAGCAATCCCACACGCGCGGCGGCCGAGTAGGCAGGGCGTGGGGCTGGGGTGGTGTAGGGCGACCGGGGGGCCAGCCCCCCGGACCCCCCGCTGGGAGGCAACCGCCTCCCGGACCCTGGGTCAAAGGGCTGGTGGGGAGGAGGGGCGTGCGGTGCCCTTCGCGCAAGGCGCCCCGACGAGCCCCTCCTCCCCACCAGCCCTTCTGTTTCCGCGGGTCCGGGGGCACGTATGCCCCCGGCGGGAGGGTCCGGGAGGGCAGCGCCCTCCCGGTTCGCCTTCCGCCACCCCAACCCCACCCCACGCCCACTAGGACTGCCGCGCATGTTGGATCGTTTCCTGGGTCATCTCGCCGCGCGGCGGGGGTGGCGGATGTGGGTCACGCTGGTTGGGTTGGGTGCCCTGGCGGCGCTGGCCTTGCCGCCGGTGCATGCGGTGCCGGTGTTGCTGGTGGCGGTGCCAGGGTTGCTGGTGATGTTGGGCGAGGGGGGGTGGCGGCGCGCCTTCTGGGTTGGGTTTGCCTGGGGCTGGGGGTTCTTCGCGGCCGGTCTGTATTGGATCACCCATGCCATCCTGACCGAGGTGGAGCGTTTCTGGTGGCTGGTGCCGGTGGCTGTGCCGGCGCTGGCCTTGCCCTTGGCGGTGTTCGTGGCGGTGCCGGCCGCCTTGGCGGTGCAGGTGCGGGCGGGTTGGCCGCGGGTGCTGGTGTTCTGCGGCGGCTTCGTGCTGTTCGAGTTGCTGCGCGGGTGGGTGTTCACCGGTTTCCCGTGGAACCTGCTGGGCACGGTCTGGGCCTTCGATGCGCTGCCGCTGCAGGGGGCGGCCTGGATCGGGGTGCATGGCCTGTCGCTGGTGACGCTGGTGGTGGCGGCGACGCCGCTGCTGGGCTGGCGCGCGATGGCGGGTGGTGCGGCGGTGCTGGCGGGCTTCGCGCTGTTCGGCGTGCTGCGCCTGTGGCCGGCGGAACCGGAGCCGCAACCTGTCGGCATCCTGATCGTTCAGGGGAATGTGGCGCAGGAGGTGAAATGGCGCGAGGACCAGCGGATCCCGATCCTGCGCCGCTATATAGAGGGCACGCGGGAGGCGGCGCTGGCGGCGCTGCGCGAATTGCCGCCGGAGCATGGGCTGGTGGTGATCTGGCCGGAGACGGCCGTGCCGTTCCTGTTGGCCGAGGATGTCGAGGTTCGCCAACTGGTCGCCGGCGCCTTGCCGCAGCGCGCGATGCTGCTGACCGGCACGGTGCGCGCCGAACGCGGTTCCGATGGGCGGGCGCGCCGGGTGTTCAACTCCCTGGTGGCAATCGACCCGGCGGGCGAGGTGCGTGGCCTGCAGGACAAGATGTTCCTGGTGCCCTTCGGCGAATACATGCCGCTTTCGGGCCTGCTGCCGGTGCGGCTGGTGCAGGGGGGCATGGACTTCACGCCGGGCGAGTCGCGCCGCGCGGTGCAGGCGGGCTGGGTGCCGCCATTCGCAGCGCTGATCTGCTACGAGGTGATTTTTCCCGCAATGGTTGTGCCACCGGAACGCCCGGCCTGGCTGGTGAACGTCACGAACGATGCCTGGTTCGGGATCTCGGCGGGGCCGTGGCAGCACCTGGCGGCGGCGCGTCTGCGGGCGGTCGAGGAAGGCCTGCCCTTGGCGCGTGCAGCGCAAACGGGCGTCTCGGCGGTGTTCGATGCGCGCGGGCGGTTGGTGGCGCGGACGGAATTGGGCGAAACCGGCGTGTTACGGGCGCCTTTGCCCGCGGCGGGCGAGGCGACGGTGTTTGCTCGGCTCGGTCTTGTGATCCCGATCACATTTGCGACAGGGCTTTTCGCCCTGGGGTGGTGGCTTGGCCGGCGCGCACCTCGCGGCGGGCGAGGCTGAGTTGCCCGCGCCATGAGGATTTGTCTCAAAAATCGAGAATAAGAAAAAGAGTTGACGAAAGGTGAACCGGCGCCTATTCCTGCGACACTCTTTGGGCGTTAATGCCTGACTTACCGTTTTGCGAAGGGCGCGTGTAGAAATGCGGGGCGCGGAGGGCCGGATGGCGAGTGATGAGACCGTGGAGCGCGTCGAGCGCGAACATCGGGCCAGCCCGATCGACGTGCATGTCGGGACGCGTGTGCGCCTGCGTCGGACCCTCCTGGGCATGAGCCAGGAGAAGCTGGGCGAGGCGCTCGGCCTGACCTTCCAGCAGATCCAGAAGTATGAACGCGGCGTTAACCGGATCGGCGCCAGCCGCCTGTTCGACCTGGCGCGCGTGCTGGACGTGCCGATCGGCTTCTTCTTCGACGACATGTCGCCCGAACTCGGCGGCAATGCGGCCAACCGCTCGCGCGGCGCTGCCTTCGGCTTCGCCGAGGGGCAGGAAGGCTTCGAGGACGACACGCTGCACCGCCGCGAGACGCTGGAACTGGTGCGTGCCTATTACCGCATCACCGATCCGTCGGTGCGCAAGCGCGTCTTCGACCTCATCAAGACCCTCTCGCCGACCGAATAGCGACAGGGCGCGCGGCGGGTCAGACCCCGCGCGCGCAGTGCAGCAGCACCGCGGGGCGGCCCGGGGTGATCTGCAGGTCAATCTCATCGGGCCTGGTCCAGCCGAGCGTCGTGGTGCCGCTGGCGGGGTCCTGGCCACGTTCCTGGGGGGCGCCGAACAGGCGTTCCATCCTCGCCCGCAGCGCATCGGCCTGCGCGGCTTCGGCCTGCGCCGAGACACACACCAACCCACCATTGCGCGCATCGAAGGCGAAGGCGACTGTCAGGCGCAGCGCGCCGGACCGGAATTCGCCGGCGGCGCGATATTCCATCCGCGCATTCGGCACCGGCCGGCGTTCGGCGGGCGGCAGGATCCGCACCGCGCCGCGTGAGGCCGCGACCACCTGCTGCTGGGTCATGCCCCAGCGGGTGTTTTCCCAATGCGCCCGGGCGGGGCCGGCCAGGCAGGCCAGCGCGACGGCCAGCGCCAGGCCGCGGCGCGCCATCACGCCCGCCCGTGGCAGACCTTGAACTTCTTGCCCGACCCGCAGGGGCAGGGCGCGTTGCGCGGCGTGCGGTGCCAGGTGGCGGGGTCGTCCGGGTCCACGCCCTCGGCGATCGGGCGCGGCGCGGCGGTGCCGATCGCCATCGGCACGGCCTCGTAGGTCGTGCCGCTGCCATTGGCCATTTCCAGCTCGGCCGCGGCCATGGCCGGGTCCGGGTGGCGCATGTCCAGGAAGCCGATCCCCTCGGGCGAGGGCGGCGGCGCGTCCGGGCGGAGTTCGATGCGCAGCAGCAGGGAGGTCACGCGCTCGCGCAGGTCCACCAGCATGGCGTTGAACAGCGCGAAGGCCTCGGACTTGTATTCGTTCAGCGGGTCGCGCTGGCCATAGGCGCGCAGGCCGATGCCCTGGCGCAGGTGGTCGAGCGCCAGCAGGTGTTCCTTCCACACCTGGTCGAAGACCTGCAGCAGCAGGGATTTCTCGACCTGGCGCATGATCTCGGGGCCGACATTGGCGGCGCGCGCGGCGTAGGAGCGGTCGGCGGCTTCCTCCAGCCGGTCGCGCACGGCGTCGTCGTCGATGCCTTCCTCCTTCGCCCAGTCGGCGACCGGGACATCGAGGTTCAGCACATCCTGCACCTGGCGCTGCAGCGTCTCGAGGTCCCACTGTTCCGGGTAGGCGTTCTCGGGGATGCAGCGGGCGACGAGTTCCGCGATGGTCTCGCGGCGCATCTCCTGCACCGTCTCCTGCACATCGTCGGCCATCATGAAGGCGCGGCGCTGGGAATACACTTCCTTGCGCTGGTCGTTCATGACGTCGTCGTACTTCAGAAGGTTCTTGCGCATGTCGAAGTTGCGCGCCTCGACCTTCTTCTGCGCCTTCTCCAGCGCCTTGTTGATCCAGGGATGGACGATTGCCTCGCCTTCCTTGAGGCCGAGCTTCTGCAGCATCCCGCCCATGCGGTCGGAGCCGAAGATGCGCATCAGGTCGTCTTCCAGCGACAGGAAGAACCGCGACGCGCCCGGGTCGCCCTGGCGGCCCGACCGGCCGCGCAGCTGGTTGTCGATGCGGCGGCTCTCGTGGCGTTCCGTGCCGATCACGAACAGGCCACCGGCGGCCTTCACGGCCGGGCGCACCGCCTCCACCTCGGCCTTGTGCTTCGCGACCGCGGCCTCGTAGGCCTCGCCCTCATTGGTGCCGGCCTCCTGGCGCGCCAGCATCTCGTAGTTGCCGCCGAGCTGAATGTCGGTGCCGCGGCCGGCCATGTTGGTCGCGATGGTCACCGCGCCGGGCCGGCCGGCCTGCGCGACGATGCCGGCCTCCTGCTCGTGGTAGCGGGCATTCAGCACCTGGTGCGGGACGTTCTTCTGCTTCAGCAGGTTCGAGATGAGTTCCGACTTCTCGATGCTGGTGGTGCCGACCAGCACGGGCTGGCCACGATCGCGCGCCTCGGCGATCAGCACGGCGACGGCCTCGTACTTCTCGGCGGCCGAACGATACACCTCGTCGTCGGAATCCTCGCGCGCCACCGGCACGTTGGTCGGGATCTCGACGACGTCCAGCTTGTAGATCTCGGCGAATTCGTCGGCCTCGGTCGATGCCGTGCCGGTCATGCCGGACAGCTTCGGATAGAGCCGGAAGTAGTTCTGGAAGGTGATGGAGGCGAGCGTCTGGTTCTCCGGCTGGACGGTGACGTGCTCCTTGGCTTCCAGCGCCTGGTGCAGCCCGTCCGAGTAGCGCCGGCCTTCCATCATGCGGCCGGTGAATTCGTCGATGATGACGATCTTGTCCTGGCGCACGACGTATTCGACATCGCGCTTGAACAGGGTGTGCGCGCGCAGCGACTGGTTCAGGTGGTGCACCACGCTGACATTGCCGATGTCGTATAGGTCGCCCTCGGTGACCAGCCCGGCCGCCTTGAGCATTTCCTCGATGCGCTCGCCGCCGGCCTCGGTCAGCGTGACGGTGCGCTGCTTCTCGTCCTTCTCGAAGGTGGTGGTGTCCTTCACCAGTTCCTTCACCACCTCATCCACGCGGCGATACAGGTCCGAGGAATCCTCCGACGGCCCGGAGATGATGAGCGGCGTGCGCGCCTCATCCACCAGGATGCTGTCCACCTCGTCGACGATGCCGTAGGCGAAGTCGCGCTGGACCATGTCCTCCAGGCGGTACTTCATGTTGTCGCGCAGGTAGTCGAAGCCGTATTCGTTGTTGGTGCCGTAGGTGATGTCGCAGGCGTAGGAGTCGCGCCGCTCGTCATCCGTCAGGCCATGCACGATGGTGCCGACGGTCAGCCCCAGGAAGCGATACAGCCGGCCCATCCATTCGGCGTCGCGGGTGGCCAGGTAGTCGTTCACGGTCACCACATGCACGCCCTTGGCGGGCAGGGCGTTCAGATACACCGGCAGGGTCGCGACCAGGGTCTTGCCCTCGCCGGTCTTCATCTCGGCGATCTTGCCCTCGTGGAGCACCATGCCGCCGATCATCTGCACGTCGAAGTGCCGCAGGCCGAGCACGCGCCGCGCGGCCTCGCGCACCGTGGCGAAGGCTTCGGGCAGGATGTCGTCCAGCGTCTCGCCCTTGGCCAGGCGTTCGCGGAACAGCACGGTCTGGTTGGCCAGCGCCTCGTCCGACAGCGCCTGCATCTGCGGCTCAAGCGCGTTGATGGCCGGCACCCGCGCCTGGTAGCGCTTAAGCGCCCGGTCGTTGGAAGTACCGAAGATGGCGGCAGCGAGGCGGGCGAACATCGGGGGGTGCGGTCTCCGTCGGGCGGGCGACCCGGTCGGGCATCGCCCCACAGCAGGGGTGCCGACTCGGATCGCGCCGCGCCCGGCCGGACCGAGGCGGTCCAGGCGGGTCGCGGCGCGGCCCCGGCAGAGATAGGCGGGCACTCCCCCCGGGTCAACGCCGCCGGCCCCGCGGGCGCCTTGTGGGGGCGGGGCGCATCGGCCATCTTCCGGTCTTCCCCGGACCAGAAAACGCATGACCCTTCGCCCCCGCCCCGCCCATCCCCTTCGCGCGGGCCTTGCCCTGGCCTTGGCGCTTGGCGCCGCGCCCGGTGTCCTGGCGCAGCCGGCGCCGGCGCCGGCGCCGGCTGCACCCGCTGCCGCCGCGCCGGCCGACCCGGTGGTGGCGCGTGTCGATGGCGAGCCCATCCTGCTGTCCGACCTGACCGCCGCGCTGCGCGACCTGCCCGAGGAAGTGCGCGGTGCGCCGACGCAGGTCGTGCTGCCCCTGTTGCTCGACCAGATGATCGCCGGGCGCGCGGTGACCGCCGCCGCCCGCCGTGCCCGCCTGGACCAGGATGCCGAGGTGCGCGCGCGCATCCGCCGCGCCGAGGAACAGGAGCTCCAGCAGGCCTGGCTGACGCAGGAAATCTCCTCGCGCGTGAACGACGCCGCCGTGCGCGCCCGCTACGATCGCGAAGTCGCCGGCCGCCCGGCCGAGGAGGAGGTCCGCGCCCGCCATATCCTGGTGCCGACCGAGACCGAGGCGCGCGCCGCCCTGGCCGAGGTGCGCGGCGGCGCCGACTTCACCGCCGTCGCGCAGCGCCGTTCGACCGGCCCCGGGTCGCGCGAGGGCGGGGACCTCGGCTTCTTCCGCCGCGGCGACATGGTGCCGGAATTCGCCACCGCCGCCTTCGCCCTGCAGCCTGGCCAGGTCAGCGAGAACCCGGTGCAGTCCCCCTTCGGCTGGCATGTCATCAAGGTCGAGGAACGCCGCACCGCCGCGCCCCCGCCCTTCGAGGAAGTGGCCCAGGCGATCCGCCAGCAGCTGATGGAGGCCGAGGTGACCGCCGCTGTCGAGCGCGCGCGCGGCGCGGCGCGCATCGAACGCTTCAACCTGGACGGCACCGCCCCGCGCGCCATCGACGCGGCGGAACCGCCGGCGCCGGCGGCACCCCCGGCGCGTCCTGGCGGCCCGGTCCGACGCTGAGAAGCCCCTGAGACTGCCGGCGCCGGCGCCCGCGGGCCTGGCGCCGGGCTGCCGAGGGCGCTCGCCTTCGAGCAGGACCACCGAGCAAGACCAACGAGGAACAGCCATGGCCGGTCAGGCCCACCCCGTCTCCCCCCTCGCGCTGCCCATGCCCGAGATGCCGCCGGTGCCCGGCGTGCAGGTGGCCACCGGCATGGCCGAGATCCGCTACCGCGCGCGCGAGGACGTGATGGCCATGGCCTTCCCGGCCGGCACCACGGCGGCGGGCGTCTTCACCAAGAACCGCTGCCCCGGCGCGCCGGTGGAATGGTCGCGCGCCGCACTCAAAGGCGGCAAGGCGCGCGGGCTGGTGGTGACCTCCGGTAATTCCAACGTGTTTACCGGAAAGGCCGGGCGAGAGACCTGTGCGCGCACGGCCGAGGAAGCCGCGCGCATCCTCGGCTGCAAGCCGAAGGAGATCTTCCTGGCCAGCACCGGCGTGATCGGCGAACGCCTGCCCACCGAAAAGCTGGTCGGCGCGCTGCCCAAGGTGTTCAGCGCAGTGGCGGAGGCCGGCTTCGACCACGCCGCGAAGGCCATCATGACCACCGACACCTTCCCCAAGGCGGCCACGCGCACGGCCACGATCGGCGAGACCACCGTCACCATCGCCGGCATCGCCAAGGGGTCGGGGATGATCGCGCCGGACATGGCGACGATGCTCTCCTTCCTCGCGACCGATGCGAAGATCCCGGCGGGCGCGCTGCAGGCGCTGCTGAAGAAGGGCTGCGACAAGTCCTTCAACTGCATCACCGTCGATTCCGATACGTCCACGTCGGACACCGTGATGCTGTTCGCCACGGGTGTGGCCAAGCACCCGCGCGTGCCGGCCGAGGGCGGTCCGGTGCTGAAGGACTTCGCCCGCGCGCTGAACGAGGTGCTGATGGACCTGGCGCTGATGGTCGCGCGCGACGGCGAGGGCGCGCAGAAGCTGATCCGCATCGACGTGACCGGCGCGGTGACGGCGCGGTCCGCGCATCGCATCGGCATGTGCATCGCCAATTCGCCGCTGGTGAAGACCGCCATCGCCGGCGAGGACGCGAACTGGGGCCGCATCGTCATGGCGGTGGGCAAGGCGGGCGAACCGGCCGACCGCGACAAGCTGTCGATCGCCGTGGGCGGCACCTGGATGGCGCGCGAGGGCGGCGTGGTGGATGGCTACGACGAGACGCCGGTGGTCGCCCACATGAAGGGGCGTGAGGTCGAGATCACGGTCGATATCGGCCTGGGCAAGGGCCGCGCGACGGTGTGGACCTGCGACCTGACGCATGGGTACATCGACATCAACGGGTCGTATCGGAGCTGACCGCCCCGCTGCACGGATCGCGGCCGAGCCGCGATCCGATGCCGCACTAGGCCACCGCGATGCAGTCGATCGAGACCAGGAAGTCCGGATGCGCCAGCCGCGCGGATTCCGTGGTCTGCCGCGCCGGGTAGTTGCCGTCCTTGAAGAAGGTCTTGAAGGTCGCGTCGAACTCGGCGTAGCGGCCCATGTCGGTCAGCGCGACATTCATCTTCACCGCCTTGTCCAGCGAGGTGCCGGCTTCCTCCAGGATCGCCTGCATGTTGGTCATGACCTGGCGGACCTGCGCGACCAAATCGCCCTTGTCGATGGTCGCGGCCATGCGCTCGGCGCCGCGGAAGGGCGTCACGCCGGTCACGAAGACGAAGCCGCCGGCCTTCACCGCGTGGTTCACGCCCGAACGCATGGGCGTCACGCGGGGGGAGGTGATGATCTGTCGGTCCATGTTCGTCCTAATCTTGCGTGAGGCCGAGTGCGGAGATCAGCCGGCCGAGCCGCTCATTCTCCGACCGGATGCGGTCGGTCAACCCGGCTGGCGTCAGCACCAGCGGCGAGGCGCCGAGCGGCAGCTTCTCGGCGAAGGCTGGGTCGTTCGCCGTCGCGTGGAAGGCCTCGGCGGCACGCGCGACGATCGCCGCGGGCGTGCGCCGGGGGAAGAAGAAGCCGGCCCAGGCATTGAGCATCTGCGCTTCCGGCGCCGCCTCGCGGAAAGTCGGCACGTCGGGGAACTCCGCGCTGCGCGTTGGCCCGCTATAGGCCAGCGGCCGCAGCCGCCCCGTCTGCATGTGCGGCACGGTGATGGAGGCGGAATCCATCGTCACCTGCACCCGGTTCGCCAGCAGGTCGGTATTGGCCGCGGCGCTGGTGCGATAGGGCACGTGCTGCATGGTGAAGCCGAAGGCGCGGCTGATCGTCTCGATGTTCAGATGCGGCACCGTCGCGTTGCCGGGCGAACAGTAGAAGATCGGATTGTCCGCCGGCCGCGCCTTCGCGTAGGCCACCAGCTCGGCCAGCGTATGCACCGGCAGCGTCGCGTTCACCGCCAGGTAGGTGCTGGAGAGATACGCGCCGCCGACCGGCGCGAAGTCGTTGATGGGATCGTAGCGCACCGCCTGCTTGTTGGCGTGCGGCGCGATGGTCAGCGCGGCGGCGGCGATCATGCCCATCACCGAGCCATCGGCCGCGCTCTGCGCGATGTTGAAGGCGCCGAGCGTGCCGCCGGCGGCCGGCTGGTTCTCGACGACGAAGCTGCCGCCGCCGCGCGCGGTGTGGCGGTCGAGGAAGACGCGTGCCACCTGGTCGGTGATGTTGCCCGCGCCGTAGGGCACGATCATCTTCACCACGTCGCCGCGGCCCTGGGCGTGGGCGCTGCCGATGGCAGCGGCGCCAGCGGCCGCACCAAGCAGCGCGCGGCGCCGCAGCCCCGGGAAAAGCGGCGGTTGATCGCGCGTCATGGCCTCGGATGCCTTGGATGTTGCATCGCACACTCAAGGCACGCCGGGCGCGGCTGTCAACGCGGCGGCCTGTCGCCACGGGCATCATGGGTCGCCGGCGCGCCCCCGGCCCGGTAGCCTGCCTGCCATGCCGGGATGCGCCCGGCCGTGCGGGGTGCCGGGAATGACGTTCGTTGTTCGGGCGGGCGAGGTCGCGTGACGGTGCTGTTCGGCGTCGTCGCGTTGCTGACGACCTGCGCCTGGCTGGCCGGCGTGATGTGGTTCCTGCGTTTCTTCCGCGCGCCGTCGGTCGAGGCGCCGGGCCGCGTGACGCTGCTGCTGGCGGTCACGGGGCGCACCGAGGGCCTGCCGCCGCTGTTTGCGGCACTCGCCCGCCAGACGCTGCGCCCACGACGCATGCTGGTGGCGGTGGAAGCCGAGACCGACCCCGCGCTTGCCCAGGTTCGCGAACTTGCGCCGCTGCTGCCCTTTCCCGTCGAGATCGTCGTCGCCGGCCTGGACGACAGGCGCAGCCAGAAGGCGACCAACATGATCGCCGCCCTGGGGCGGGTGGATGCGGAAGACGACGCGCTGGTGCTGCTCGATGCCGATATCCTGCCGCAGGACCATTGGCTGTCCTGGCTGGCCACGCCCGCGCTGAATGGAGCGGCCGATGTGGTCACGGGCTATCGCTGGCATGCGCTGGATGGCGCGGGGCCGGGGCGGCATGTGGTGGCCTGGCTGGATCGGTCCCTGGCGCTGGGGCCGCGCTTCCTCGCGTCGGGGCTGGTGTGGGGCGGGTCGGTCGCGGTGTCTCGCGATGCGTTGGCGCGGATGGACCTGGCCGATGCGCTGTCGCGCACCTTCTCGACCGATGGCGCCATCAGCCGGCGGGCGCGCGCGCTGGGCCTGCGCGTGCTGACGCGCCGCGCGGTGTTGCTGCCCACCCCGCCCGAGGGCGGCGACCGCGAGGCCATCGCCTTCAAGACCCGGCAATTGCAGATCGTGCATGTCTATGTGCCCTCGCTGTGGGCGTGGCTGGGTCTCGCGCTGCATGCCGAGGCGCTGGTGCTGCCGCTCGCACTTCTGGGCCTCAGCGGCAACGGCCTGGCGCTGGGCTTCGTGGGGGCAGTGTCCGCGGTGGGCGTGGCGCGCGCGCTGCTGCACGACCGTGTCACGCGCGCGGTCGGCATCCACGAGCGCTTGCCCGCGCGCGTCTCGCAGGTGGCGCTGGGCGCACTGGCGCCGCTCACCGCGCCGGCGGTGGTCGCCCTATTCTGGACCAGCGCGCGCACGCGGGTGATCCGCTGGCGGCACGTCGAATACGAGGTGCGCGGGCCGGAAGACGTCCGCGTGCTGCGCCGCCACCAGCCCGGTGCGGCGGCGTGAGCACCCCGGCGTGGCGACGCCCGGGCGGCGCGCGGTGACGCCCGGCACCTGCCCCATCACCGGCGAGGCCGCGGCGCTGGTGCAGGACATCTCCCCCGCCCTGCTGCGCGGGCTGTGGCGCCGCGCCTTCAAGGTGGAGCCGACGCCGCTGCCGGATGGGCGCATTGGCGTCTATCGCAGCCCCTGCGGCCTGGTGTTCTTCGCGCCGGCCCTCGAAGGCGACGGCGCCTTCTACGAAGCGCTGTATCGCCGGCTTGATGCCGGGGGCCGCGTGCGCGCGGCGGGGCGCGACCGCGCCGAATACCCGCATGCGGCCGCGCGCATCCGCGCTGGCGACGCGGTGCTGGAAGTCGGCGCGGGCGCGGGCGCCTTCGCGCGGCTGGTGCCGGGCGCGCGCTATGTCGGGCTCGACCCGAACCCCGGCGCCTATGCCGACCCCGCCGCCGATATCCGCGCCGAAAGCCTGGCCGACCACGCTGCCGCGCACCCCGGCACCTATGACGCCGCCGTCGCGTTCCAAGTGATCGAGCATGTGGCGGACCCGCTGGCCTTCGCCAGCGACATGGTCCGCTGCCTGAAGCCGGGCGGGGTGCTGATGCTGGGCGCGCCGGTCTGGCCCTCCGCCATGACGGCCATCCCTGACTTCGTCTTCAACGCGCCGCCGCATCATTTGTCGTGGTGGAACGCCGATGCCATGCGCGCGCTGGCCGACCGGCTCGGCCTGGCGGTTGAGGAGATCCGCCCGCTAGCCCCCGTGCCAGCGCAGCCGCTGATCCATTGGATGGGCCGGTTGGCGCCGGTGAAGACACGCCCGGACGGCCCGTGGTTCGCGCCGCGGCGGTCCTGGTATGCGTCGCTGGCGGTGTCCGCCCTGCTCGGGCGCCTCGCCGCCCCGCTGCTGCCGCTTCCGCGCAACGCCGCGCCGATGTTCGTGCTTCTGGTGGCGCGCAAGCCTTGACGACGGGCCGCCGGGCGCCGTTCCTGGCGTGCCCATGCCCGACTCCGACGTGACCTTCGCGCCGCTCGAGACCGCGCGTTTCCTGCTGCGCCCGCTGCGCGCCGCCGACGCCGCCGAACTGCACCGCCTGGTGAACGACTGGGAGGTGGCCAAGACGCTGGCCCGCGTGCCCTTCCCCTATTCGCGCGACCTGGCGGATGACTGGATCGCCTCCACCGCCGAGCGCATCGCCGAGGGCGAGGCGTATCATCTGGCCATCGCACGCCGCGAGGACGACGTGCTGGTCGGCTGCTGCGGCCTGACGCGCGACCGCGAGGACCGGTCGGCCGAGCTCGGCTACTGGGTCGGCCGGCGGCACTGGGGGCAGGGGATCGCGCCGGAGGCGGCGGGGCGCCTGGCGCGCTGGGCGCTGGCGAACCTGGATATCGACCGCATCACGGCGTCCGCGCTGACCGACAATGCGCGATCCGCCGCGGTGCTGGCGCGGATCGGGTTCCGCGAGACGGGGGCGGGGGCGCAGGATTTCCTTTCGCGCGGGCGGGCCATGGCGGTGCGGCTGTTCGAGGCCGGGCGCGCCGACCTGGCCCCCGCGCCCGCCGCCGCCGCGCCGGCGCGCGACCCCGCGCCTGGCGGCAAGCCGATCCTTCTGGTCGCCGCGGTCGGCCTGATCGACCCCGACAACCGCGTGCTGCTGGCCCGCCGGCCCGAGGGCAAGCCGATGGCCGGCCTGTGGGAATTCCCCGGCGGCAAGGTGCATCCGGGCGAGACGCCGGAAGTCGCGCTGATCCGCGAGTTGAAGGAAGAACTCGGTATCGACGTGACCGAGGCCTGCCTCGCGCCCTTCGCCTTCGCCTCGCATGGCTACGAGGCGTTCCACCTGCTGATGCCGCTGTTCCTGTGCCGGCGCTGGCAGGGCGCGGTGACGCCGCTCGAAGGCCAGGCGCTGGCCTGGGTGCGGCCGCAGAAGCTGGCCGACTACGCGATGCCGCCGGCGGATGTGCCGCTGGTGGCGCTGCTGCGGGATTTCCTCTGACCATGGCGGCGCGGCGTGGGCGGCACGACACCGATCGGCCGCCACAGGCGCCGGTCCTGCTGTCGGGCGGCAATCCGCAGATCCCCATGGGGTACGGGGACGAGCATGTGCAGGCCTATATCGCCGCCGTGCCCGGCTGGAAGCAGGCGATTTGCCGGGCGATCGACGAAACGGTCACGGCCCAGGTGCCCGGCGTGATGAAGGCTGTGAAGTGGAACTCGCCGCTCTACGGTGTGGAGGCCGGCCGCTACTTCCTCGGCTATCACTGCTTCGCGCGCACCGTGAAGGTAAGCTTCTTCAAGGGCCAGTTGCTCGACCCCCCGCCGCCGGGCGCGTCGAAGCAGCCGCAGGTGCGCTACCTCGATATCCGCGAGAACGACGCGCTCGGCGCGCAGTTCGTCGACTGGGTGCGGCAGGCGAGCCGACTTCCCGGCGAGGCGATGTAGCGCGGCTTGGACGCGGCGCTATTCCGCGGCCTTGGTTTCCTCGGCCAGCCAGGGCCAGCGCAGCTTCACCACTGGGCTGTCCGGATGATAGGCGTGGCAGGTGCCGATGATGGCCGGGCGTTTGCGGACGCCCGTCGCTTCCTCCCGCACCAGCTCCTTCGCACGGCGCACCGGGTAGAGTGTCTGGTAGGCGACCGTCGCCATCTGGGCCAGCACCTCCCGCAGATGCGTGCAGCCCATCGTGCCGCCGACGCGCTCGTTCACCGCGCGGTTGAAGCCTGGGCCGATCGTCAGCCCCGCCAGCCGCGCAAAATTCGGCGCAGCCTGCGGGCAGACGGCATAGGGCGTGTGGTCGGACACCGCCTCGCAGGCATGGATCAGCAGGTCCTCGTCGACCGTCAGGCGGATCCACATGCCGTGCAGCGGGGTGCCGGCAGGCAGGAAGCCGCGCTCCTCGTTGTCGAAGCCGTAGGATTTGGTGTCGAGCAGGTGGGCTTCGATGTCGAACAGACCGTCGGCGCGGCGATAGCCGTGCATGTCGATCTGGCGGCGGTGCATCGGTTCGCGGGCGGCGGGTTCGGACAGCGGCATGACGGTCCCGGGTGCAGTGCAGCACGACCGGTATCCCAGCCATGCCGGGAAGACCAGCCTCGACCGGTCATGGCCGCATGCCGCAGGCGCGGAACGCTCGGGCCAGCCGGCGCGGCCCGGCACATGGTCGCCAGGCCGCCTTCGTGCCGACGCGGCGGCGATGCGCGGCCGTGCACCCGCGCGATGTGGTCAGTTGGTCCGTGTCGATCGCCGGCGACGCCACGCGGTGAGCGCGCGGAGGGTCCGGCGCGCCAAGCCGCTCAGGCCGCGCCTTCGTCCCGCAGCAGGCTCGCTACCGCCTCGGCGGGCACCTCCGCGCTGGTGAAGCAATCCCCCGCGCCGCGCATCAGCACGAAGCGCATGGTGCCGTCGCGGTTCTTCTTGTCCTTCGCCATCCGACCCAGCAGGGCGTCCACGGCGAAGCGCCGCGGCAGGTCTGCGATGCGCGCCGGCAGCCCGCATTCAGCCAGGTGCGCCATGACGCGGGACGGCCATTCCTGGCTGCAATGCCCCAGCCTTGCCGAGAGCGCCGCCGCCAGGCCGAGCCCGACCGCCACCGCCTCCCCATGCAGCAACGACCCATCGAAGCCGGCCTCGGCTTCCAGCGCATGGCCGAAGGTGTGGCCGAGGTTCAGCAGCGCGCGCCCGCCCTCGGCGGATTCCTCGCGTTCGTCCGCGGCGACCACGGCGGCCTTGAGCCGGCAGGATTCCACCACAGCATGGGTCAGCGCGGCGGTGTCGCCGGCGACCACGGCGGCGCCATGGGCTTCGCACCAATCCCACAGCGGGCCTTGCAGCAGCCCGTGCTTCGCCACCTCCGCATAGCCTGCGCGCAACTCGCGCGGCGGCAGCGTGGCGAGCGTGTCCGTGTCGGCCAGCACGATGCGCGGCTGGTGGAAGGCGCCGGCCAGGTTCTTGCCGGCCTTCAGGTTCACCCCGGTCTTGCCGCCGACGGAACTGTCCACCTGGGCCAGCAGGGTGGTCGGCACCTGCACGAAGGGCACGCCGCGCATGGCTATGGCGGCCGCGAAGCCGGCCAGGTCGCCGACCACACCGCCGCCCAGCGCCACCACCGCCGTGCGGCGATCCAGCCCCGCCGCCAGCATCCGCTCCAGCACATCCGACAGCCGCGAGAAATCCTTCGATGCCTCGCCCGGCGGCACGGCGATCTCGGTCAGCACGGAAAGCCCCGCGGCCTCCAGCCCGTCGCGGAGTGCCGGCGCATGCAGCGGACCGACCGCCGAATCCGTGATGACCACAACCTTGCGGGACGGCAGCAGCGCCGCCACCAACCCGCCCGCGCGCGCCAGCAGCCCGGGGCCGACCAGCACCTCGTAGCCGCGATCGCCCAGGCCGACCGGCAGGCGCCGAGGCGCCACCGCGGCGTCCAGCGCATCCTGCACGCGGCGCGTGGTGGCCTCGGGGCTTTCGTCGGTGCAGGTCACGGTCACGTCGGCCTCGGCGTAGAAGGGGTGGCGCGCGGCCATCAGGCGCGCCAGCACCTCGGCCGGGTCGGCATTGAGGAACATCGGGCGGTGCTCGCGCCCCGCCACGCGGCGCAGCAGCGTCGGCAGCGCGCAGCGCAGCCACAGCGTCGCCGCGCCCGAGGCCTTGATGGCAGCGCGCGTCGCGGCATCGGCGAAGGCGCCGCCGCCGGTCGCCAGCACCAGCGGCGGGCCGGCCAGCAGGCGGGTGATGACGCGGCGCTCGCCGTCGCGGAAATGCGGTTCGCCGTAGCGGGCGAAGATTTCGGTGATGGGCATGCCGGCGGCCGATTCGATCTCGGCATCGGCATCGCGGAAGGGCAGGCCAAGCCGCATGGCCAGGCGCTTGCCGATGGCGGTCTTGCCCGCCCCCGGCATGCCGACCAGCACGACCGCGCGCGACGGCGCCTGCGGGCCGGGCGGCTCGATGGGGTCCAGGCGGTCTTCGTTGGGAAGATCGAGGGCGGAGTTGCGCGACACGGGGGCGGAGGCTAGAGCAATACCCGGCCGGATGAAATCATCCGGTCAGATCCATGCTCCGGAAACCGCTGATAAAGCGCAGATTCCAGGGCATCCTGTGCCCGGTCCGCCGTCGCGGGACCGGCCCGCAGCGCCATGCCGCACCCATAGGGGAGACGCCGCGCCCGATGTCCCGCAGCCCGTTCCTGACGATCCTGCTCCTGGTGCTGGGCGCCTTGGCGGTCGGGTTGCTGGTGCTGGGCGCCTTCCCGCCGGAGGTGCCTCCGCAGCCGGTGGAACGACCGGTGCCGAACGAACGCTTCAGCACAGGGCGGTGAGCGGCACCGCCCATCCCGCTGGCGCACGGCGCGCAGGCAAGCCGGCCCGACGGCCGGCGCCCGCCGTCTGAGGGCGCACAAAATGCACACGATCGAGGCGTTCCTGGAGATGCTGGCCGCCGAGCGCGGTGCGGCGCGCAACACAATCGCCGCCTACACGGCGGACCTCCAGGATTTCGCCGCCTTCGCCGCCAGCCGCGGCAAAGCCGTGCATGCCGCCGATGCCGAGACCCTGCGCGCCTGGGTGGAACGCTTGGCCGCCGCCGGCTTCGCGGCGCGCACCCAGGCCCGGCGCCTGTCGGCCATCCGCCAGTATCACCGCTTCCTGGCGCGCGAGGGCATCCGCGCTGATGACCCGACGGAACTGCTCGAAAGCCCGCGCCTGCCGGCCAGCCTGCCGCGGGCGCTCAGCGAGGCGGAGGTCGAATCGCTGATCGCCGCCGCGTCAGGCCTTCCGGGCCGGCGCGGGCCGGTCGCGGCGGCGGCAGTGGAACTGCTCTACTGCTCCGGCCTGCGCGCCAGCGAGTTGGTGTCCCTGCCCGCCGGCGCGCTGCGCGAGACCGAGGGGCTGGTGGCGGTGCGCGGCAAGGGTGGCAAGGAACGCCTGGTGCCGGTCTCGGCCCGTGCGCGTGCCCTTGCCCTGGCCGCGCGCGGCGAGGCCGCCGAACGCGCCGGCCCGCGCGCCGCACGCTGGCTGTTCCCCTCGCGCGCCGCATCCGGCCACCTGACGCGGCAATCCCTGGCGCTGCTGCTGAAGGAGGCGGCGCTGGTGGCGGGCCTCGACCCCGCGCGGGTCAGCCCGCATGTGCTGCGGCATTCCTTCGCGTCGCACCTGCTGGGGCGCGGGGCGGACCTGCGGAGCCTGCAACTGCTGCTGGGCCATGCCGACATCGCCACCACGCAGATCTACACCAAGGTCCTGGAGGAACGGCTGAAGGCGCTGGTCGAGGCGCATCATCCGCTGGCCGGCGACGGCGCGCCGCCCGGTCCGCCCCCGGCCGCCAAGGAAGTAGGCCGGGCGCCAAGCAAGGGTCTCGCGCGTCGCGCGGAATTCGGCTAACCCCCCGGCCCGATGCGACACTTCCTGGACTTCGAGAAGCCGATCGCCGAGCTGGAAGGCAAGATCGAGGAGCTGCGCCGGACCACCGACGCCGGCGGAATCGACGTTGCCGACGAGGTCGGCAAGCTGCGCGACAAGGCGCAGACCATGCTCCGCGCCACCTACGCGAAGCTGACACCCTGGCAGAAGGCCCAGGTGGCCCGCCACCCCGACCGCCCCCATGCCGGCGACTACATCACCGCGCTGATCGAGGATTTCACGCCGCTGGCCGGCGACCGCGCCTTCGCCGACGACCTGGCGGTGCTGGGCGGCATGGGCCGCTTCCGCGGCCGATCCGTGATGGTGCTGGGCACCGAGCGCGGCCACGACACCGACAGCCGCGTGAAGCACAATTTCGGCATGGCGCGGCCCGAGGGCTACCGCAAGGCGCGCCGCCTGATGGAACTCGCCGGCCGCTTCGGCCTGCCCATCCTGTCCTTCGTCGACACCGCCGGCGCCTTCCCGGGCATCGAGGCCGAGGCGCGCGGCCAGGCGGAAGCCATCGCGCGGTCGATCGAAGCGGGTCTCGAAGCCCCCGTGCCCTTCATCGCGACCATCATCGGCGAGGGCGGGTCCGGTGGCGCCATCGCGCTGGCCGCCGCGGATCGCATCGTGATGCTGGAGCACGCGATCTATTCGGTGATCTCGCCGGAAGGCTGCGCCTCCATCCTGTGGCGCGATTCGGCCCAGGCGGCGACGGCGGCCGAGGCGCTGAAGCTAACCGCCGACGACCTGCGCAAGCTGAGCCTGGTGGATGCCGTGGTGCCGGAACCGCTCGGCGGCGCGCATCGCGACGCGGAAGGCACCATCGCGGCGCTGGGCGAACGGATTTCGGAGCTGCTGGAACCGCTGGTGGAACTGGATGGCGCCACGCTGCGCGCGCGGCGGCGCGAGAAATTCCTGGAAATGGGGCGCAGCGGGGTCATCTGACGCGAGCGCCTGCCACACCGGACGCTGATCGGACGCGATGCGCTCAAGCCTGAAGGGCCATACCGGCGGTTGCCGCGGACTGCGCGGCGGGCCGCGGCGGTGACCGTGACAGGCATCGCGGACCGGCCCGCCCCATCACCGACCATCCGCGCGCGCTCAGGCGTGAAGGGCTGTGCGGCCGGCGTGATCGCGCAATGGGCCGTGCCTGCGTGTGCGGCGGCGCGCACACCGGGTGGCGGCGCATGACGCGCTGTGCCACCGGCCTGCCCGCCGCATGACCGATGACGTCCGCGCGCGCTTCCTGCGCGCCTTCCCGGGCATCGCGCTGACCATCTTCCTGTCGGCGATCGACCAGACCATCGTCGCCACCGCGCTGCCGGCCATCGCGGCGCAGATGGGTGGGATCGAGCGCGTCTCCTGGATCCTGGTCGCCTACCTGGTGGCCGCCACCTGCGCGGCGCCGGTCTTCGGGCAATTGGGCGATGTCTTCGGTCGACGTCGGCTGCTGTTCGTCGCACTCGCCATCTTCGCGACCGGCTGCCTGGGCTGCGCGCTGGCGCCGAACCTGGGCGTGCTGGTGGGCGCGCGCATCGTCCAGGGCTTCGGCGGCGGGGCGCTGCTGACGCTGGCGCAGGCGCTGATCGGCGAGGCGCTGCCGCCACGCGAACGCGGCCGCTACCAGGCCTGGATCGCCGGGTCCTTCGCATTCGCCTCCGCCAGCGGGCCGGTGATCGGCGGCTATGCCACGCAGTTCCTGGGCTGGCGGTCGGTCTTCCTGGTGCTGCTGCCGGTGGCGCTGGCCTGCGCTGTGCTGGCGCGGCGGCTGGCGGCCGTGCCGCCGGCGCGGCGCGACACGCCACTGCGTTTCGACTGGGCGGGGCTGGCCGTCTTCGTGGTCGCGGTTGGCTGTGCGCTGGTCGCGCTGGACCGCGCGCGGCGGCTGGACCCGGCCTTGGCGCCGTTGGCGGTGGGCCTGGCGCTCGTGGCGGCGGCCGCCGTGTTTCTGCTGCTGCGGATCGAACGCGCCGCGCGCGACCCGCTGTTGCCGCTGGCCGTGTTCGGCGAGTCGTCGATCTGGCGCGCCTACCTGCTCTCGGCCTGCGTGGTGGGGGCGCAGGTGGGCATGATCTCCTTCCTGCCGGCCTGGTTGCAGACGGTGCGCGGCATGGCACCCGGCCCCTCGGGGCTGATGCTTGTCGCGATGTCGGTGGGCGGGGCGTCCGGCGCCTTCTTCGCAGGGCGGATGGTCGCGCGGACCGGGCATGCGATGCGCTGGCCGACGCTGTTCCTGCCGGTGGGCGCGGTGCTCTGGGCGGTGCTGGCGGTCGTCGCGGCCGACCTGCCGCTGCCCGCCTTCCTGCCGCTGCTGGCCGCCGCGGGCTTCTGCGCGGGCACCTCCTTCCCGATCGTGCAGGTGACGGCGCAGGCGGCGGCGGGGCGGGAGAGGCTGGGCGCGGCCTCGGCCGGCGTGGCGTTCTCGCGCAATATCGGCGCGGCGACGGGCACGGCGCTGGTGGCGGCGGTGGTGTTCATGGCGCTGGGCGCGTCCGGTTCGGGCGCGGCCTTCCAGCGGTTGGTGGCGGAGGGACCTGGGTATCTGGCCGCCCTGGGGCCTGACGCGGCGGCCATGCTGCGCGGCGCATTGGCGGAGGCCTTCCGCGGGTTGTTCGCCACCGCCTCGGTATTGACCGCGGCGGGGGCGGTGCTGGCCTGGCGGGTGCCGCTCAGGCGTTTCTGACGGGGGCGGCGCTCACTCCCGCCCCAGCGGCGTGCCCATCGCGGCCTGGGCCTCCTGCGCCTTGGCCGGGCCGCGCAGGAACCGCGCGACCAGCACCGCGAGCACCGCGCCGCTGAGCGGCCCCACGACATAGACCCACCAGGTCGCGAGGTCGCCCCGCGCCACATCGGGCCCGAAGGCGCGGGCCGGGTTCATGGCCGCACCCTGGAACGGCCCGCCCATGGTGCCGAGCGACATGACATAGGCACCGACCGCGATCGGGATGAACTGCCCGTTCAGCTTCGGCCCATTCGCCATGGACAGCACCATCAGCACCATGCCGAAGGTCAGCACCGCCTCGAACACCGCGGCCTGGACGGCGAGGCCAGGCGGCGGCTGGGTCGCGGCCAGGTTGCCCTCGATGCCGAAGAAGCCGCGGGCCAGCATCGACCCGGCGACGCCGGCCATGAGCTGCACCGCCACATAGGCCGCGCACATCACCCAGCCCATGTCGCCGCGCAGCGTGAAGGCGAAGGTCATGGCCGGGTTGAAATGCGCGCTGATGTCGCCGAGGAAATACACCGCCGCCACCAGCCACAGCGCCGAGACGGCCGACAGGATGAAGGCCGCCTGGAAGGGATGCACCGGCGCGCCGGCATACAGCGCCAGGATCGCCGCGCCGGCCGACAGCACGAAGGTAAGGCCTGCCGTGCCGATGAATTCCGAGACCAGGCGGCGGGCGCGGTGCTCGGGGTTCTTCCAGTCGGCGTTGAAGCGCTCGGCGCCGATCTGCTGCGCGAGCGCTTGCTGTCCGTAGGGCGCCACGCTCAACCCTCCGCCGCGACGTAGGGCTTCACCATCTTGGCGGGGTCGACCACGCGGTCGAACTCGGCCTCGTCCACATAGCCGAGCTTGAGCGCGGCGGCCTTGAGCGTGAGGTCGTTGTCCATGGCGTAGTGCGCGATCCTGGATGCCTTGTCGTAGCCGATGACGGGCGACAGCGCGGTGACCAGCATGAGCGATTGCTCGACGTACCCCGCGATCTTCTTGAGATTCGGCGTGGTGCCTTCGATCAGGAAAACGCGGAAATTGGTCATGCTGTCGGTCAGCAGCGTGATGGAATGCGTGACGTTGTAGATGATGAGCGGCTTGTACACGTTCATCTCGAGGTAGCCGCCCGCGCCGCCGAAGCCGACGGCCATGTCGTTCGCCATGACCTGCACGGCGGCCATGGTGAGCGCCTCGGCCTGGGTCGGGTTCACCTTGCCGGGCATGATCGACGAACCCGGTTCGTTGGCGGGCACGTTCAACTCGGCGAAGCCGGCGCGCGGCCCGCAGGACATCAGGCGGATGTCGTTGCCGATCTTGTAGAGCGAGACCGCCAGCGTGCGCAGGCAGCCGGAGAACTGCACCAGCGCATCGTGGCTGCCCTGCACGGTGAACTTGTTGGGCGCGGTGACGAAGGGCAGGCCGGTGAGCTTGGCGATCTGCGCGGCGGCCGCCACGTCGAAGCCAGGTGCGGAGTTGATTCCGGTGCCGACTGCGGTGCCGCCGAGGGCGAGCTTGTAGACATCCCCCAGCGCCGCCTCGATCCGCGCGATGCCGTCGGCCAGCAGGCCCGCATAGCCCGACCACTCCTGGCCAAGCGTCAGCGGTGTCGCGTCCTGCATGTGGGTGCGGCCGATCTTGACGATGTCCTTCCACTGCTCCGCCTTGGCGGCGATCGAATCGTGCAGGGCCTGCAGGGCTGGCAGCAGCCGCTGCTTCGCGCCCAGCGCCGTCGCGATGTACATCGCCGAGGGGAAGGAATCGTTCGAAGACTGCGCCATGTTGACGTGGTCGTTCGGATGCACCGGCGTGTGCGAGCCCAGCGCCGTGCCGGCCATCTGGCAGCAGCGGTTCGAGATCACCTCGTTGACGTTCATGTTGAACTGCGTGCCCGAGCCGGTCATCCAGACATGCAGCGGGAACATGTCGTGGTGCTGGCCGGCCAGGATCTCGTCGCAGGTGGCGACGATCAGCTTGAACTGTTCGTTGTCCAGCCGCTTGTCCTCGTGGTTCGCGATCGCCGCGCCCTTCTTGAGGATGGCGTAGGACGTGATCATCTCCCGCGGGATCAGGTCGCGCGCGATCGAGAAATGCTCCAGCGAGCGCTGCGTCTGCGCGCCCCAGAGCTTGTCCACCGGCACCTCCACCACCCCGAGGCTGTCGGTTTCCTGGCGTGTCGCGACCATGCGCTGTGCTCCTGCTGGCGCTGCGGAGCGTATCGCCGGTTCCGCAACGATGCCAGGATTCCCATCCTCCGGCAGCGCGGCTGGGCGCATTGATCCGCGGGCATCCTGCGCGCAGTCTCCCGCCAAACCAGACCAGAAGGGAGAGCGCCCCGCCATGGCCTCCGACGCTGCCGAAGCCATCATCGAGGCCCGCCGTTCCCGGCGCATCCTGGCTCCGCTCGGCGCCCTCGCGCCCGCCACGCCCGAGGCCGGCTACGCGCTGCAGAAGGAAGTCGCGCTGCGCCTGGGCGGGTTGCCGCCCGCCGGCTTCAAGATCGGCGCCACCACCAGGCAGATGCAGGCCTATCTCGGCCTCTCCGGCCCCGCCGCGGGCTTCGTGCCCAAGGCCGGGGTGAAGCCAACCCCGGCCCGCCTGCGCCACGCAGACTACGTCGACCCCGGCATCGAATGCGAAATCGGCCTGCGCCTGACACGCGACATCCCCGCCGGCCCCTGCACCCGCGACCAGGCCGAGGACGCCGTCGGCGAGGTCTTCGCCGCGATGGAGATTGTCGACCGCCGCTACGGCGACCTGTCCGTGCTCGGCACGCCGACGCTGATCGCCGACCAGGTCTTCCACGCCGGCGGGGTGCTCGGGCCGCCGGTCGCAGGTTGGCGCGCGCTGGGGCTCGACCTCGGCGCGACGCGCGGGCGCGTCAGCGTGAACGGCGAGATCCGCGGCGAAGGGGTGGGCGCCGACCTGCTCGGGCATCCCTTCGAGGCCCTCGCCTGGCTGGCATCCTCGCCCTGCGCGGCCACCTTCGGCGGGCTCAGGGCAGGGCAGGTGGTGTTCCTCGGGTCGGTCACGCCACCGATCTGGATCGACAGGCCCTGCGAGGCGGTCGTGGAATTCGATACGCTGGGGCGGGTCGAAGTCACCTTCGCCTGAAGGCTACCCGGGAGGGCGCCGCCCTCCCGGACCCTCCCGCCAGGTGGCAGTGCCACCTGGACCGCCGTCAGGAAGCGGACCAGCCCACCACAAGCGATTCACGGAAAGCGAAGCGCTCCAGGTGGCGGGCCAGGACGCCCGAGAGGCGCTCGACGCCGGAGGGCTCCGCTGCCGAGACGCGCATCACCAGCACGCCACCCTCGGCCGCGAGGTCCACCACGCCATCGGGGAATTCCACCCGGCCGACGCCCTCGGCAAAGCTCGCCGGCACGCGATGGCCGAAATGCTTGCACAGCTGCACCAGGTAGCGCCCGGCATGCTCCGTCGGAACCCGCGCCTCGGCCTGCATCACGCGCGCTCCACCTGCACGGCGGCGGCATCCAGCGCGGCCGCCACGGCATCCGCCTCGGCGGCATCCAGCGGGCCGCGCTCCAGGCGCAGCCGCAAGGCCAGCTTCAGGTTCTCCATGGCACGCACGACCTGCGGTGCCGGCGCATCGGCCCGCGTCCGCCCAGCCTCCGCCATCCGCGCCAGCAGCGCATCCAGCGTGGCGCGGTTGGCATCCAGGAAGGCACGCCCCTGCCCGGTGATGCCGTGCCGCTTGCGCCCGCCCTCCTCGGCCTCGACCGTGACATGGCCAAGCTCCTCGAGCAGGGTCAGCGTCGGGTAGATCACCCCGGGGCTGGGGGAATACGCACCCGCGACGGATTCCTCGATCGCCTTGATGATCTCGTAGCCGTGCCGCGGCTTCTCGGCGATCAGGTTGAGAATGACGAGCCGCAGGTCGCCATGCGCGAAGAAGCGGCCTAGCCCCGACCGCCCGCCACGACCGCCGCCGCGCCTATGACCCTCATGACCACCCTCGCCACGGGCGAAACGGCGGCCATGCGGATGGTGGGAATGACAATGACGCTGATGCATGCAAATTCCGAGTGTGTTTCGATATGACGAAATATCAGATATATCGAATATCACTCGGAAACAACGCCGCCGGCATCACATTCCCGTGCGGCGAGCCCGGCGCCTGAGCCGAAGCCAGGCGCCGGGCGATCAGGGTCAGTAGTAGCCGCGGCGCTGGCGCGGCGCGGTCACGGCGCCGATCGCCGCGCCGCCGGCGCCGCCGATCGCCGCTCCGGCCAGCGGCGACCCGCCGGTCAGCGCGGCAATGCCGGCACCACCCGCCGCGCCGATGCCACCGCCGATCAGTGCGCGCTGCCCCACCGGGTCGGAACAGGCGGCCGCACCCAGCGCCAGCAGCGCAACCCCAACGGCACGGATCGAGGACCAGGACATTCGGTGTCTCCTTGAGTTGTGTTCCATGGCCGCCAACACACCCCTCGCGTGTGGCGGCCATCGGGCCAAACCGAGGCAATCGCTGCCCCTGGAGTCACGAACGCATCAACGTGGCGAAGGCTTCCCGCGGAGCGCGAACCATCATTGTCGCGAGCATGCTGCCCGGCTCACCACACGATCCCGCTTGAGCAGAGGATGCTCTACGGCCCGCGCCGCTTGCGCCCGCCCTTCGCCTTCTTGGGGTCGTAGCCGCCACCACCCGGGCCCAGCGGCTTGGGCTTCCAATCGGCCTTGGGCGTCGCCTCGCGCAGCGAACGCCCGGCCAGGTTGGGCTCCAGGCCGAGGTCGAGCGCCTCCAGCCGCTTGATCTCGTCGCGCAGCCGCGCCGCGGTCTCGAATTCCAGCTCCGCGGCGGCGGCGCGCATCTTGCGTTCCAGCTCCGCGATCGCCGCGCGCAGGTCCTTGCCGACGAAATTCGCCGCGCTGTCGTCCTCCACCGCCTCGACCGTGACGTAGTCGCCCTGGCTGACGTCGCGCAGCACATCGGCGATCTCGCGACGGATGGTGGTGGGGGTGATGCCGTGTTCGGTGTTCCAGGCGATCTGCTTGGCCCGGCGGCGCTCGGTCTCCTCCAGCGCGCGCTTGAGGCTGTTGGTCATGGTGTCGGCATAGAGCACCACGCGGCCTTCCGCGTTGCGCGCCGCGCGGCCGATGGTCTGGATCAGCGAGGTCGCGGAGCGCAGGAAGCCTTCCTTGTCGGCATCCAGGATCGCGACCAGCGCGCATTCGGGAATGTCGAGGCCCTCGCGCAGCAGGTTGATGCCGACCAGCACGTCGAACACGCCCTTGCGCAGGTCGCGGATGATCTCGATGCGCTCCAGCGTATCCACGTCGGAATGCAGGTAGCGCACGCGGATGCCGGCCTCGGTCATGTATTCCGTGAGGTCTTCCGCCATGCGCTTGGTCAGGGTGGTGACCAGCACCCGCCCGCCCTTGGTGCAGACGCTGCGGCATTCGGCCAGCAGGTCGTCCACCTGGCCCTCGACCAGGCGGATCTCGCAGACCGGGTCGACCAGGCCGGTCGGGCGGATCACCTGCTCGGCGAAGGCGCCGCCGGTGCGTTCCATCTCCCAGGGGCCGGGGGTGGCGCTGACGAAGACCGTCTGCGGGCGATAGGCCTCCCATTCCTCGAATTTCAGCGGCCGGTTGTCGGTGCACGAGGGCAGGCGGAAGCCGAATTCGCTCAGGATCGCCTTGCGGGCATAGTCGCCGCGATACATGCCGCCGATCTGCGGCACCGTGACGTGGCTTTCATCGACCACCAGCACGGCGTTCTCGGGCAGGTATTCGAACAGCGTCGGCGGCGGGTCGCCGGGATTGCGGCCGGTCAAATACCGCGAATAATTCTCGATGCCTTTGCAGGATCCCGTCGTCTCCATCATCTCGATGTCGAAGATGGTGCGCTGTTCCAGCCGCTGGCGTTCCAGCAGCTTGCCTTCGGACTCCAATTCCGCGAGTCGTTCCTTCAGCTCGACCTTGATGCGCGAGATCGCCTGGGTCAGCGTGGGCCGCGGCGTTACGTAGTGGCTGTTCGCGTAGATCGCGACGCGCTCCATCTCGGACGTGACCTCGCCGGTCAGCGGGTCGAATTCGCGGATGCCGTCGATCTCGTCGCCGAACAGAGAGATGCGCCAGGCGCGGTCATCGAGGTGCGATGGCCAGATGTCCACGCTCTCGCCACGCACGCGGAAGGTTCCCCGCGCGAAGAAGCTGTCGTTGCGGCGGTACTGCTGTTCAACGAGGCCCTTCACCAACGCGTCGCGGTCGATGCGCCCGCCGCGTTCGAGCTTCACCACCATGCGCGAATAGGTCTCGACCGACCCGATGCCGTAGATGCAGGACACCGAGGCCACGATCACCACGTCGTTGCGTTCGAGCAGCGCCTGCGTGGCGGAATGCCGCATGCGGTCGATCTGCTCGTTGATCTGCGAATCCTTCTCGATATAGGTGTCCGTGCGCGGCACATAAGCTTCCGGCTGGAAGTAGTCGTAGTAGGACACAAAGTATTCCACCGCGTTGTCGGGGAAGAAGGACTTCATCTCGCCGTACAATTGCGCGGCCAGCGTCTTGTTCGGCGCCAGCACCAGCGCCGGGCGCTGCAGGTTCTCGATCACCTTGGCCATGGTGAAGGTCTTGCCGGAGCCGGTCACACCCAGCAGCACCTGGTCGCGCTCGCCCTGTTCCAAACCCGCGGTCAGTTCGCGGATGGCCGCGGGCTGGTCGCCATTGGGTTCGAAGGGCGAGACGACCTTGAGCCGCTTCTCCGAGGGCGGCGCGGGCCGCTTCTGCGGCATGAACAGCACGGGGCCGGGGGCGATCAGGTTCATGGCGCCAAGATGGGGCGCCGCGTGCGGCCGCGCCAGCGGTGGCGCCGCCGCCGCGCTCAGCCCGGCTTCTTGCCCGCCAGCGCGGCCATGCGCGCGGCATCCGGCACCTGGCCTTCGAACCACAGCGCGGCGCAGACCTGCGACATGGCGTGCCCGTCATGGCCGATGCCCGGCGCCGTCTCGAGCCGCCAATGGCAGGGCACGCCGCGGCGCACCGCCTCGGCCCGCGCGAAGGCCATCAGGTGCTTCGCACGGGCGAAGCGGTTCGCCCCCTGCGCCAGCGCCGCTGGCTGCGTCGGCACCGATGGGCCGGTGGTGTCGAGGTCGGCCTCGCCCGCCAAAATGGTCAGCGGCCAGGCGAGCCGCGCCTCGACATCCGCATCGGTCAGGCCGAGCCCGCCGATGCCCTCGGGGAAGGGGCGCAGCAGCGAGGGCAGCGCATACCAGTTCGCATTCGCCGCCACCACGCTGCAGTAGGGCGAACGGTCGGTCAGCAGCATCATCCGCTGGGCGAAGTCGGCGCCGGCGGAATGGCCGAACAGGAAGGCCTGGCGGCGCCGGGTGATGCCGGCGCGCTGCACCAGCGCCAGCATGCGCGCCGGCACCTGGTAGGCCCATCGGCGCGACGGCGTTGGTTCGCCATGCTGGTCCAGCACGCCCCCTTCGTCATACGCACGCGCGCCGGGGTGCGTCTCCTGCGGGAAGCCGGGGGCCAGCACCAGCACGCAGTGGCGTTCGGCGATGTCGACCCAGTGGTCGCGGTATTCCTCGCCGTTGCGGGCCATGCCGTGCAGCACGACCACCACCGGGCCGTCCGGTGTATGGCCTTCCGGCCGATAGGCGTGCAACCAGACCGGGCGGTCAGGATCGTGCCGCGCATCCGTGAAGGGGAAGCTGATGCGGCCAGGCGCTGCGAAGGCGCGGGCGATGGCCTCGACCTCGTTCATGGGCGGAACGCCGCCGAGCCGTGGACGGCGGGCGCCCGGTCGCGCAGGCTGGTGCGCCCGGCGAGGCGACGCGCGTCCAACACCCGGACGCGCGCGCCCGCCACAGCGCTGCGGCAGCGGCGCGCGGGGCGGGGCAAGGTTGTTCGCACCCCTGTTGGAATGGCTGGCGCGGTCGTCACGCGCCCTGTGTCGCCCTGTCGTCGCGCCGGCGCAAGCGTGGCAGGATCACAAAGTCGATTTCGGAGCAACCGATGCGTGCCGCCTGGCTCAGCCTGTTCCTGGTCCCGATCATCGCCGCCGGCCCCGCCGCCGCCGCCGAGCGCCGCTGCGGCTGGCTGCACAACCCGAGCCCCGGCAACTACTGGCTGACCGACCGGGACGGGGACTGGATCATGGCGACGCAGGGTGCGCGCGAGACGCCGGGCATGCGCCGCATGCCCGACATGACCGAGCGCGAGTGGGTGCGCACCAATGGCTATTACGGCTATGGCTGCGCCTGCGTGGTGATGGACGCCACGGCGCGCCGCGACGTGACCCGCGTTCATTCCGCCGAGCAATTGCCGCTGGCGCGCTGCCGCAACGACCGCGCCCTGCCGCGGCCCTGAGGCCGGTTATTCCGGCCTGATGCCGACGCTCTGCGCCACCTGCCGCCAGGTCGCGAGCTCCGTGCGGATGCGCGTGGTGAAGGCCTCGGGGCCGGAGAAATCCGGCACCGCCGCCTGGGTCGCGAGCTTGGCGCGGGTGTCCTCGGTCCGGCTGATCGCGTCGAGGTCGCGGGCGATGCGCGCAACCAGGTCCGGCGGGGTGCGCGCCGGCGCCATGACGCCGAACCATACGCCGGAATCCGGCACGGGATGACCCAGCTCGGCCATCGTTGGCACATCGGGCAGCTCTGCGGCGCGCCGCGGGCCAAGCACCGCCAGCGGCCGGATCTGCCCCGCCTGCCACGGCCCGACGGCGCCTGCCATGCCATGGGCCAGCAACGGCACGCGGCCACCGAGCACGTCCTGCATCAACGGCGCGGTGCCGCGATAGGGCACATGGCTGAGCTGGATGCCAAGGGCGCGCGCCATCGTCTCCCCACCGAAATGCCCGGTGCCGCCGACGCCGGTGCTGCCGAAGGCGAGTGTGCCGGGCGCCGCGCGCGCCGCAGAGGCAACCGCCGCAAGGTCCCGCCAGGGCTGGCCCGCCGCGCACCAGAAGACATTGGGCGCCGAGCAGAAGGTGCCGACCGGCGCGAAACCCTCGGGCAGGGCGTAGGGGAGGCTGGGGTGGATCGCCGCGTTCAGCACGACCGAGTTGGACGCGAAGAACAGCGTCAACCCGTCCGGCGCGGCACGCGAGACGACCTCGGCGGCGACCGAGGACGACGCGCCCGCCCGGTTCTCCACCACCACCGTCTGGCCCCAGGCGGCCTGCAGGCCGTTCGCCGCGATGCGGCCGATGAAGTCGGTCGGCCCGCCGGGCGGGAAGCCGATCAGCAGCCGGACCGGGCGGTCGGGCCAGGCGGGCTGTGCGCGGGCGGCGGCGGCGGCGACCAGGGCGGGCAGCGCAAGCAGCGCGCGGCGCGGCGTGGCGGGGGTCGGCATGGTGCGGTCCTCCCGGCCTGTCCGGGCGGTGGCGCGCCGGCGGCCATTCCGGGGACGGTAGCCTGCGGATCGGTGATGGGGGAGGGGGGATGGTGCCGGGTGAGGGATTCGAACCCCCGACCTTCGGTTTACAAAACCGCTGCACTACCACTGTGCTAACCCGGCGCCGTCCTTTGGTGTAGCAGAGCGACCTTCCGCGGCAACCGGTCCCGACTCCGATTCGGTCCGCCCGCCCCCATCTCCCGAGGGCCCCCGGACCCGTCGATGCGCCTTTCGCCCCGAGACCGCCGCCCACCGCACGCCCCGGCCGCCGCCTCCGCGCCCCAGTCCTGGGGCCCGATGGCGCCGCGCCGGCCGCGCCGCGGCGGGCTGGGCGTCGGCGCCGTCGCCTCGTTGCTGCTGCACGCGCTGTTCATCGCGGCGGTGATCCTGGACATCGACCCGCGCAGCCGCCGCCAGCCCGAGGAATTGCCGCCGCCGAGCTTCGCCGTGGTGTTCCAGGGCGGATCCGACCAGGCGCCGCGCGCCGCCGAGGCGCCCGAGGAAGCCCCCACCCCGGACCCCGGCGCGCTGCCGGAACCGCCGCCGCCTCCGCCCCAGCCGCAGGTGGCCGAGGCGCCGCCCGCCGTCCCGCCGCCGCCCGCGCCCGCGCCGCAGGCCCCACCCCCGCCCACCCAGGCGCCGCCGGCACCGGCCCAGCCCCCGGCGCCCTCGGCGGCGACCCCACCCCCGCCGGCACCGCCG
>JBHYEQ010000002.1:0-386039 GCA_051860065.1 Roseomonas sp. | reverse complement strand
CGCGAATTCCTGATGAAGGACGCCTATTCCTTCGACGCCACGCCCGAAGGCGCGCGCCATTCCTACCGCCAGATGTTCTTGGCCTATCTGCGGACGTTCCAGCGCATGGGCCTGACCGCAGTGCCGATGCGCGCCGATACCGGCCCGATCGGCGGCGACCTCAGCCACGAATTCATCATCCTGGCCGAGACCGGAGAATCCGGCGTCTTCTACGACGCCACCTACGAAACCACGGACTGGGCCGGCACCAACGTCTCCACCGATGACGTCGCCGGGCTCGAGGGCTTCTTCAACGGCGTGACGTCGTCCTACGCCGCAACCGACGAGATGCACGACGAAGCCGCCTGGTCCGCCGTGCCGGCCGAACGCCGGCGCGAGGGTAGGGGCATCGAGGTCGGCCACATCTTCTACTTCGGCACGAAGTATTCCGCGGCGATGGGCCTTTCGCTGGCCGGGCCGGAGGGCAGCACAATCGTCCCGGAAATGGGCTCCTACGGCATCGGTGTGAGCCGCCTGGTCGGCGCGCTGATCGAGGCCAACCACGACGAGGCCGGCATCAAGTGGCCCGACGCCGTCGCCCCCTGGGCCGCCGCGGTGCTGAACCTGCGCCAGGGCGATGCCGCCACGGATGCGATGTGCGAAGACCTCTACGCGCGCCTCGGCGATGCGGCGGTCTATGACGACCGGGGTTCGCGCGCGGGCGAGAAATTTGCCGATGCCGACCTGATGGGCTTCCCCTGGCAGGCCATCATCGGCCCGCGCGGCGCCGCCGCCGGCAAGGTGGAACTCAAGCGCCGCGCCACCGGCGAACGCGCCGAGGTCAGCCTCGAGGACGCCATCGCGCGCATCCGCGGCGGCTGACGCGCGCCGTGTTCAACGCCTTCGAACGCGCCATCGCCTTCCGCTACCTGCGCGCGCGCAAGGGGGAGCGGCTGGTCTCGATCACCGCGATCTTCTCGCTGGTCGGCATCACGCTGGGCGTCGCCACGCTGATCATCGTGACCAGCGTGATGAACGGCTTCCGCGCCGACCTGATGAACCGGATCATCGGGCTGAACGGCCACCTGACGGTGCAGCCGGAACGCGGGCGCGCGCTGACCGGGGCGGATGCCATCGCGGCGCGGCTCGCGGCACTCCCGGGTGTGGCGCAGGCCGCGCCCGCCATCGAAGGCCAGGTGCTGCTGTCCGGCCCGGGCGGCACCGCGGCGGCGGCGCAATTGCGCGGCCTGCCGCCGGATGCGCTGCGCGACCGCGCCGTGATCCGCCGTGGGTTGCGCCAGGGCAACCTCGACGCCTTCGGCGAAGACGACAGCGTGCTGATCGGCGCGCGCCTGGCGCAACGCATGCGCTTGCAACCCGGCGACACGCTGACCCTCGTGCTGCCCCAGGCGCGCGGCGGCGATTTCACCGAGGCCCCGCGCAGCCGCGCCCTGCGGGTCATCGCCACCTTCGATGTCGGCATGCCGGAGGTCGATGGCCGCACCATCTTCGTTCCCCTCGCCACCGCACAATCCCTGTTCGGCCTGGGCGAGGATGCCAGCCAGGTGGACATCCTGGTGAACGACCCGTCGCGCGTCGCGGCACTCACCACCGAACTGCGCGCGCTGCTGCCGGGCCTGCGCGTGACCGACTGGCAGCGCGCCAACAGCAGCATCTACGCCGCCGTGGTGGTGGAGCGGAACGTGATGTTCCTGATCCTGACGCTGATCGTGGTGATCGCGGCCTTCAACATCATCTCCTCGCTGACCATGCTGGTGAAGGACAAGGTGCGCGACATCGCCATCCTGCGGACCATGGGGGCGAAGCGCGGCGCGGTGCTGCGGATCTTCATCCTGTGCGGGGCCACGATCGGTTGCGGCGGCACGCTGCTGGGCTTCGGGCTGGGGTTGGGCATCGCCGCCAATTTCCCGACGCTGAAGGCGCTGCTGATGGACCTTGAGGGCAGCGTCACCCTGCCGGCGGAGCTGCGCTTCCTGATGTCGCTGCCCTCGGTGGTGGATGCGCGGGAGGTCGCGATCATCGTCGTGCTCGGCTTCGTGTTGTCGCTGCTGGCGACACTCTGGCCGTCCTGGCGCGCCGCGCGGATCGACCCGGCGGAGGCACTGCGTGGCTAGATCCCGCCCCTTCGGCGCCTTCGAACGCATGGTCGCCGGCCGCTACCTGGGCGCGCGGCGCGGTGAGCGCGCGGTGTCGCTGATCGCCGGCTTCTCTCTGGCAGGCATTGCGCTGGGCGTCGGTACGCTGATCGTGGTGCTGTCGGTGATGGGCGGCTTCCGGCAGGAATTGCTGACGCGCATCCTGGCGTTGAACGGGCATCTCGGCATCGTCGCGGCGGAGGGCCTGCTGCGCGACTACGACGACATCGCACGCCGCATCCGCGCCGTGCCCGAGGTCGCGACCGCCGTGCCCACGCTGGAAGGCCAGGTGCTGCTGACCACCGATGCGGGCGCTTCCGCCGGCGGCCTGGTGCGCGGCATCGCGCCGGCCGATTTGCGCGCGCTCGCCATCATTGCCGACAATATCCGCGCCGGCAGCCTCGATGCCTTCGATGGCGACGACGCCATCGCCATCGGCACCGTGCTGGCGCGCCGGCTCGATGTGACTGTGGGCGACCGTGTGACGCTGGTCTCGCCGGAGGGTCGCGTGACGGTCTTCGGCACCGTGCCGCGGCTGCGCGCCTATCGCGTTGCCGCCATCTTCGAAGTCGGCATGCAGGAATATGATGGCGGCTTCGTCTACCAGCCGCTGGCCGCCGCGCAGGTCTTCTTCCGCCAGCCCGGCCAGGTCAGCCAGGTCGAAGTGCATCTCCGCGACCCGGCCCTGACCTACGACGCCGCCGACGGTATCCGTCGCGCGCTGGCCGGGCGGCCCATCACCATCCTGGATTGGCAGCGCGCCAACAGCGGCTTCTTCCAGATCGTTGAAGTGCAGCGCAACGTGATGTTCCTGATCCTCACGCTGATCATCCTGGTGGCGGCCTTCAACATCATCTCCGCGCTGATCATGCTGGTGAAGGACAAGGGGCGCGACATCGCCATCCTGCGGACCATGGGGGCTGGCAGGGGGGCGGTGATGCGGGTCTTCCTGCTGTGTGGCGCCGCGATCGGCGGGGTGGGCACGGCGGTGGGCCTCGCGCTGGGCCTGATCTTCGCGGCGAATATCGAGGCGATCCGCCAGGCGCTGATGCGCGCCACCGGCACCACCGTGTTCGATCCCGAGATCTACTTCCTCACCCGCATCCCCGCCGTGGTGGATCCGTGGGAAGTCGCGCAGGTGGTGGGCCTCGGCCTGGTGTTGTCGCTGGTGGCGACGCTCATTCCCTCCTGGCGCGCCGCGCGCCTCGATCCCGTGGAGGCGCTCCGCAGTGAATGACCACCCGCCGCTGTGCCTCGCCGCCGTCGAGCGCCGCTACCGCACCGAGGCCGGGGAATTGCCGGTGCTGCGCGGCGCCGATCTGACGCTCGCCGCCGGCGAGATCGTCGCGCTGGTCGCACCTTCGGGCACCGGCAAGTCCACGCTGCTGCACCTGGCCGGGCTGCTGGAAAAACCCGATGGCGGGGAGGTGTTCGTCGCCGGCCGCGCCGCCGGCACGCTGTCGGACGATGCGCGCACGGCGATCCGCCGCACCACGATCGGCTTCGTCTACCAGTTCCATCACCTGCTGCCGGAATTCACCGCGGAGGAGAACATCGCGCTGCCGCAGATGGCCGCCGGCGTGGCGCGTGGCGCGGCAGAGTCCCGCGCGCGGGAATTGCTGGCAGCTTTCGGCCTGACCGGGCGCGAGAGCCACCGCCCCGGAAAGCTCTCGGGCGGCGAGCAGCAGCGCGTCGCCATCGCGCGCGCGCTGGCCAACCGCCCGCGCGTGCTGCTGGCAGATGAACCGACCGGCAACCTCGATGTCGCGACCTCCGAACGCGTCTTCGCCGAATTGCTCGACCAGGTGCGCGGCCATGGCGTGGCGGCGCTGATCGCGACGCACAACCCCGAACTGGCGCGCCGCATGGATCGTATCGTCACGCTGCGCGATGGGCGCATTGCGGCGGAAGGCACGTGAATCCTGCGACCGCAAGCCGCGCGCGTAATGCGCGCGCAAGGCGCATGACCAACCAGGTCACGGCGCAAGCCCGGTGAGCGACGCCGACGCCCTGGCGGCGCTGGCCGACGCCGCGCGCCGCGCCCCGGCCGACGCGGCCCTCGCGCTGCGCCACGCCGACGCGCTGCATCACGCGCGCCGCCTGCCGGACGCAGAGGCCGAATACGAACGCGCCATCGCGCTCGACGGCGGCAGCTTCGCCGCCTTCTACGGCCTGGGCATGAGCCGCGTCGCGCGCTTCGCGTACCCGCTGGCAGTGCACGCCCTGCGCGAGGCGCTGCGGCGCGAACCCTCTGCCGCCGCCCTGCGCACCACCCTGGCCGAGGCGCTGTTCCACACCGGCGCCGTGGACGACGCCTGCGCCGAATACGCCGAGGCCATCCGCACCGGCGATGCCGCCGTGCGCGTCCTGGCGGCGCGCAACCTCGCCTGCATCATCCCCGGCGCGCCCGGCACGGACAACGCCGCGGTGCGCGCCATGCGCGGCGCCTATGCAGCGACCCTGCCGGCCGCCCCGCGGCGCGCCGCCGCCGATGCCACCGGCCGGAAGCTGCGCGTCGGCTACGTCTCCTCCTTCTTCGGCAAGCCCAATTGGATGAAGCCGGTCTTCGGCGTGCTGAACCATCACGACCGTTCGCGCTTCGAGATCCACCTGTTGGCCGATGGGGACGCGCCGGACGCCGATGGCGGCTACACGGCGCATGACGAGGACCGCATCTGGAGCATCCGCGGCGCCGCGAACGAGCGCATCGCCGCGGCCGTCGCGCATAACGGCCTCGACGTGCTGGTGGACCTGAACGGCTACAGCGTGCCCGAGCGGCTCGGCCTGTTCACGCTGCGCGCGGCACCCGTGCAGCTCGGCTGGTTCAACATGTTCGCCACCACCGGCAGCGACGCCTTCGATGCGCTGGTCGGCGACAACGCCGTGATCCCGCCGGCCGAGGAGAGCCTCTACGCCGAACGCATCCTGCGCGTACCCGGTAGCTACCTGGCCTTCACGGTCAACCACCCGGCGCCGGATGTCGTCCCGCCGCCCTGCCTGGCCGAAGGGCGCATCACCTTCGGGTCGTTGTGTTCCGCCTACAAGCTGACGACGCCGACACTGGCAGCCTGGTCGCGCATCCTGCAGGGCGTGCCGGGGTCGCGCCTGGTGCTGCGCAACAGCAGCTTCGCCGATGCGTCGAATCGCGAGGCGATCGCCGCGCGCTTCGCGGCGCTGGGCATTGCGGCCGATCGGCTCGCGATGGACACGCCCGCGCCGCACCTGGCATTCCTCGCGACCTATGGGCGCATCGACATCGCGCTCGATGCCTTCCCCTATAATGGCGGCACCACGACGACCGAGGCGCTGTGGCAGGGCGTGCCCGTGCTGGCCTTCGATGGCGACCGCTGGGCGGCGCGCACCAGCCGGTCGCTGCTGCTGGCGGCGGGGCTGGGTGATTGGGTGGCGCGCGATGCCGAGGACTACGTCGCGCGCGCCATCGCGCTGGGGCGAGACCCCGGTACGCCGGCACGTCTCGCGACGCTGCGCGCGGGGATGCGCGAGCGCCTGCAGGCAAGCCCGGCCTGCGACGTGGCGGGGTTGTGCCGCGCGCTGGAGTCGATCTACCTGGCTGAGCACGCCGCCGCGCGCGGGTGAACTCCCGCTTCCTTCGGGACATCGCAGCGCATCGCGGCGTCAGCCACTCCGTCACCTGCGCCGGACGCCCTGCGCGAGGGCGCTGCCCGCCCGGCGCGGCTGCGCTATGGTGGGCGGGTGAGCGACTCCTTCATCCACCTGCATGTCCATTCCGCCTATTCGCTCAGCGAGGGCGCCATCAAGGCCGACAAGCTGGCCTCCCTGGCGCTCGACCACGGCATGCCCGCGGTGGCGCTGACCGACAGCGCCAATATGTTCGGCGCCCTGGAATTCGCCGAATCCTGCGCCAAGAAGGGCATCCAGCCGATCATGGGCTGCCGGCTCTTCCTCGCGCGCGCGGACACCGACCCCGAACGGCCGGACGCCGCGCGGCTGAACCCCGACCCGCTGGTGGCGCTGGCGATGGACGGGCAGGGGCTGGACAACCTTCAGCGCCTGTCCTCGCACGGCTTCCTACGCGATGACGCATCGGGCAGGCCGGCCATCACGCTCGACCTGTTGCGCGAGCACGCGGCGGGGCTGTTCCTGCTGACCGGCGGGACGCTCGGGCCGGTCGCGCGGCTGGTGGGCGAGGGGCGGCGCGACGCCGCCGCACGCATCCTGGACGTGCTGCGCGAGGCCTTCCCCGACCGCCTGGCGGTCGAACTGCACCGCCACGGCCTGCCGCAGGAACCCGCCATCGAGGCCGGGCTGCTGGCGCTGGCGCAGCGCGCCGGCCTGCCGATCGTCGCCGCCAACGACGTCTATTTCGCCAAGCCCGAGATGCACGAGGCCCACGACGCGCTGCTGTGCATCGCCGAGGGCCGCACCATGGCCGAGCGCGAGCGCCGGCGCGTCACCCCCGAGCACTGGTTCAAGCCTGCGCCCGCCATGCGCGCGCTGTTCCACGATTTGCCGGATGCCTGCGACAATACCCTCGCCATCGCGCGCATGTGCGCGGTGATGGCGGAATCCAAGAAGCCCGAACTGCCGGTCTGCCCCAAGGTGAAGCCCGGCATGACCGAGGCCGAGACGGTGCGCGCCATGGCGAAGGAGGGGCTGGAGAAGCGCCTCGCCGCGCTGGACCCGGCGCCGGACGAGGCCGCGCGGCAGGTCTATCGCGACCGGCTCGACTACGAATTGTCGGTCATCGAGAAGATGGGCTTCCCCGGCTACTTCCTGATCGTCGCGGACTTCATCCAATGGGCCAAGGCGCAGACGCCGCCCATTCCGGTGGGGCCGGGGCGCGGGTCGGGTGCGGGGTCGGTCGCAGCCTGGGCGCTGCTCATCACCGACCTCGATCCGCTGCGCTTCGGCTTGCTGTTCGAACGCTTCCTGAACCCCGAGCGCGTGTCGATGCCCGACTTCGACATCGACTTCTGCCAGGACCGGCGCGACGAGGTGATCCGCTACGTCGTGCGCGAATACGGTGCGGAGCGCGTCGCGCAGATCATCACCTTCGGCAAGCTGCAGGCCAAGGCCGCCGTGCGCGACGTCGGGCGCGTGCTGGGCATGCCCTATGGCCAGGTCGACAAGATCGCCTCGCTGATCCCGTTCAACCCGGCCAAGCCCGTGGGGTTGGCGGAGGCCATCGCCGGCGAGCCGCGGCTTTCCGAGATGCGCGATTCGGATGAGCAGGTGGCGCGCCTGCTGGATATCGCGCAGCAGGTCGAGGGGCTGTACCGCAATGCCTCGACCCACGCCGCCGGCGTGGTGATCGGCCGCCGCCCGCTGATCGACATCGTGCCGCTGTATCGCGACCCGCGATCGGACATGCTGGTCACGCAGTATTCGATGAAATACGCCGAGGCCGCATCGCTGGTGAAGTTCGACTTCCTGGGCCTGAAGACGCTGACGGTGATCGAGCGCGCGCTGGAGACGCTGGCCAGGCAGGGCACCGTAATCGACATCAGCACGATCCCGCTGGATGACGCCAAGACCTACGCCATGCTGGCCAAGGGCGATGCGGCCGGCGTGTTCCAGTTCGAAGGGCAGGGGATGCGCGACTGCCTGCGGCAGATGCGTGCCAGCCGCTTCGAGGATCTGGTGGCGGCGGTGGCGCTGTATCGGCCGGGGCCGATGGCGAACATCCCGGCCTATTGCGCGCGCAAGGCGGGCGAGCCCTGGGCGGCGCCGCATCCGGCGATCCATCATGTCCTGGCCGAGACCTTCGGCATCATGGTCTACCAGGAACAGGTCATGCAGATCGCGCAGGACATGGCCGGGTATTCCCTGGGTGCGGCCGACCTGCTGCGCCGCGCCATGGGCAAGAAGATCCGCTCCGAGATGGAGGCGCAGCGCAAGATCTTCTGCGACGGCGCCGAGACGCGCGGCATCGAACCCGCCAAGGCGGCCGAGATCTTCGACCTGATGGAGCGCTTCGCCGACTACGGCTTCAACAAGTCCCATGCGGCGGCCTATGCGCTGGTGAGCTACCAGACGGCCTGGCTGAAGGCGAACCACCCGGTCGCCTTCATGGCGGCATCGATGACGCTCGATCTGTCGAACACCGACAAGCTGGCCGGGCATATGCAGGAATGCGCGCGGCTCGGCATTCCCATCCTGCCGCCGGACATCAACCGGTCCGGCGCCGATTTTCGCGTCGAGACCACGCCCGAGGGCAAGCAGGCCATCCGCTTCGCCCTGGCCGCCGTGAAGCGGGTGGGCGAGGCGGCGATGCGCGACCTGGCCGCCGCGCGCGATGCCTCCGGCCCCTTCGTGTCGCTGGCCGACCTGGCATCGCGGGTGGACCCGAAGCTGCTCAACAAGATGCAGATCGAGAACCTGGCGCGCGCCGGCGCCTTCGAAGGACTGGAGAAGAACCGCGCCCGCGTGATGGCCGGGGCAGAGACGATCCTGCGCCGCGCCCAGGCGGATGCCGAGGAACGCGGCTCGGGTCAGATCGGCCTGTTCGGTGGCGAAACGGCCCGCGACGAGCCTCTGCGTCTGCCCGACGTGCCGGATTGGCCGCTGTTCGACCGCCTGGCGCATGAGGCCGAGGCGGTCGGGTTCCACCTGTCGGCGCATCCGCTGGATACGTATCGCAAGGCGCTGGCGCGGCTTGGCGTGACGCCATCGGCGCTGATCGCCGACCGGGCGCGCGGCGGGGCGCGGCTGAAGCTGGCGGGCACGGTGGTGAACGCCAAGGAACGCACCACCAAGACCGGCAGCCGCATGGCCTGGGTGCGGCTGTCCGACGCCCAGGGGTCCTACGAGGTGACGTGTTTCTCGGAAGTGCTGAACCGCTCGCGCGACCTGCTGGCCGAGGGCAAGGCGGTGCTTGTCACCGCCGATGCGCGGATGGAGGGCGAGGCGCTGCGCCTGACCGCCACCGATGTCGAGGCGCTGGAGAAGGCCGCGAATGGCGCCGGCGGCGGCATCAGGCTGTGGGTCGAGGATGTCCAGGCGGTCGGGCCGATCCGCGACATCCTGGCGCGTGAGGGACGCGGCCGCGGCCGCGTGGTGCTGGTGCCGCGGATCGCGCTGGGCCAGGAGGTCGAGGTGGCGTTGCCGAATGGCTGGAATGTCGGGCCGCGGGTGCTGCAGGCGATGAAGGTGCTGCCGGGGGTATCGGCGGTGGAGGAGATCTGACGCGGGATCGGCACGCGGCGACGCCGACGGCCGCTGCTGCGTGGCCCAGGCGTGGTATATTTTCCATAATATACCTTATGCGGCAAATAGGGATGCGCGAAAGTGAACCGCCCGCCGCCCGAAGGAAGATGCTGGGAACGGCCGACCCCACCCGCCCTCGTGCGGCCGTTCCGGCCGGCCGCTCAGGCTTCCCCGGCCTGCTCCATGATCGTGAGCCAAGGCCACCTCACCCGATAAGACGCAGCCTTCGCGGCGAACAGCGCGGGCGCGGGCATCAGCGGGTTCGGTCGAAGAATGCCGCGGTGCATGTCGTCCAGCCCATCCGGTGCATGCAGCGTCCCGTCATCCAGCGCGATACCGATGCAGGTGCAGGCCACCAGATACCGGTCGATGCCGTCCCGCGCGCTGCGCAGCCGCGGATAGGCATGTCCAAAGCGCGCCGGGTACCAGAGGTGAACGCGAGCCTGGTTCTTCACCTCGACCTCGACCGCCAGGTCGGCCGTGGCCGCCCGCACGCGGCGGATGACGGCGTCCTCCGCCCCCCAGGACAGGTCGCGGTCGTCGAAATAGAAGACGTCGTAGTCCTTGACGCCCTCGCCCGGCTGCCGGCCCGAGCGCTGGTTCCACCAGGCCTGGAACAGGCACCCCGCCGTCAGGTGGCCCTGCGGCAGGCCGAGGGCAGGCAGCCGGTCTAGCAGCGCCGCATTCACGGGATCGGTGCGGATGCAGGCGATGAAGTCCTCGGCCGAGGGTGTTGGCGTCCCCTCGCCCAGGATCAACTGGCGAAGGCCGGGGCGAAGGGCCGCGCTTCCAGGAAGGCCCGCGCGGCCCGCAGCACCAGCGCATCCGCGCAGCGCGGCCCGGCGATCTGCAATCCGATCGGCAACCCCTGCCCGTCGCGCCCGCAGGGCACCGACACCGCCGGCCCATGCGACAGGTCGAAGGGATAGGAAAACTCCGCCCAGACCAGCCAGTCCCACACATGCTGCGGCCAATGCGCCGGGCGCTGGCGCCCGACCTCGAAGGCTGTGACCGAGGCCGCCGGCGTCACCAGCAGGTCCCAGCCCGAGGCGAACCAATCCCCGACCTCGGCCGCGTAGGCAATCCGCTTGCCCTGGGCGGCGATCGCCTTGGCCAGCGTCATGCCGGCGCATTCGTCCAGGCAGGCCACCAGGCCGGGATCCTGCTGCGCGCGGCGCGCCGGGTCGGTTTCGATGAAGGGCAGCATCGCCACGCCCCAAAGCCCGCGCTCCAGCCCCGGGCCCTTCGGACCCCAAGGTGGCGCGACCTCCTCGACCCGCGCGCCGGCCTCCTCGAAGGCCGCGACGGCCTTCCGCACCGCCGTCGCCACCTCCGGGTCCACCTGCGCGTGGCCGAGGTCCGGACTGTAGGCGATGCGCAGCCCGCGCAAGTCCAGTGGACCAAGATCCACCGCCCGAAATCCACCCGGCAATGTTGTATGATCAGACGGATGAAGGCCAGCCATGACTTCCAACATCAATGCCGCATCCGCCACCGACCGCGTGATCGGCCCGGCATGGGACAGCGACTGGTTGTTCGTCACGGGCGCATAGGGCACCAGGCCGAAGGTCGGCTTGTGCCCGACCGCCCCGCAGAAATGCGCCGGCAGTCGCACCGAACCCGCACCGTCGGTGCCGAGATGCAGCGCCCCGCACCCCGCCCCCGCCAGCGCCGCCGCGCCCGAAGATGAACCACCCGCCGTAACGCCATGTTTCCATGGATTATGTGTGTGCCCGGTCAACGGGCTGCTCGACACCGCGGTCCAGCCATATTCGGTCGCGGTCGTCTTGCCGAGGATGATCCCGCCGGCCCCCTTCAGCCGCGCCACCACGGGCGAATCATGCGCCATCGGCGTTGCATCGGTCAGCCGCGACCCCCGCCGGGTCGGCAGTCCCTTCACCGCCGTGATGTCCTTCACCGTCACCGGCACGCCATGCAGCGGGCCGAGCTCGCCATCGCCCATCGCCGCCGCCTCGGCCGCGCGGGCGGCGTCCATGGCGCGGTCGCCATCCAGCGCGGCGAAGGCGTTGATCCGAGGCTCCCAGGCCTCGATGCGCTTCAGCACGGCCGCCGTCACCTCGACCGGCGAGGCATGCCGGGTGCGGATCAGCCGCGCCTGCTCGGTCGCGGAGAGGGTCGCGAGGTCGCTCATGCCGCGTCCCTCCAGGCCGCGACATCGAGGAAGGTCGACTGGTAGCAGGCCCCCTCGCCCATATCCGTGCGCCGTTCGTCGCAGAGCATGTTCACCGTGCCTGACACGGACTCGGCATCCGGCCGCTGGCCGGGCACCAGCACCACGCCGGGGCGGACCTCATCGCTGACGCGCAGCACCAGGCCCACTTCGCCGCGGTCGTTGAACAGGCGCACCCGCGTGCCGTCCGAAAGCCCGCGGCGGGCCGCCTCGTCCGGGTGCAGGATGGCGCAGGGCTCCCCTTCCCGCTTCCGCAGGAAGGGCGAGGCGGCATAGGCCGTATGGGCCTGGAAATACCCCGGCGCGGTCAGCAGCCGCAGCGGCCAGCGGGCGGCATCGGCGGCCTCGATGGCGTCTTCCTCCCACATCGGCATGGGCGGGACGCCCTGTTGCGCCAGGGTCTCGGAATAGATCTCGAGCCGGCCGGACGGCGTGCGGAATTCCTGCGCCGCCGGCGGGCTCACCTTCACCGGCCCTTCGAAGACCCGCGCCGGATCGACCGCGGCGATGATGCCCGTCGCGCCCTTGAAGAATGCCGGCACCAGGTCGCGCGGCGCGGCGGAGAACACCGCATCCGTCAGCCCCATCCGCCGGCCGAGTTCCTGCGCCAGGTGGAAGTTGGACCGTGCCTCATGCTGGGGCGGCACCGCGGCGGGCGCGTATTGCATGCGATACGACCCGTATGACCGATAGAAATCTTCTGTTTCCAGATAGGTGGTGGCCGGCAGGACGATGTCGGCGTAGCGCGCCGTGTCGGTCATGAAGGGGTCGTGGACCACGGTGAACAGGTCCTCCCGCGCCAGCCCGCGGCGCAGGCGGTTCACGTCCGGGTTGGTCACGGCCGGGTTGTTGGCGGCGATGAACAGGGCGCGCAGCGGCGGGTCGCGCATCTCCTCCAGCGCCTCGCCGAGGGCCAGGTGGTTCACCATCCGCGCCGTGGCGGGGCCGGAGGGCTTTCCCAGCACGCCGAACTGGAAATCCATCGACCCGGCGGCCAGCAGCAATGCCCCGCCCCCTGCCCGGCCATAGGCACCCGTCAGCGCCGGCAGCGTCGCCACCGCCCGCAGCGCCTGGCCGCCCTTGGCAAGCCGCGTCATGCCTTCGCCGAGCCGGATCAGCGACGCCTTCGCCGCGCCATACATCGCCGCCAGGCGTTCCACATCCGCCACCGACAGCCCGGTGATGGAGGCCACGCGCTCCGGCGGGAAATGCGGCAGCACCTCGGCCGACCATCGTTCAAAACCAAGCGTATGCGCGGCGATGTATTCACGATCCAGCAGCCCGTCGCGCTCCAGGATATGCGCGATCCCGCAGGCCAGCGCCGCATCCGTGCCGATGCGGATGGGCAGGTGCCAATCCGCCCGCGCCGCCGTCTGGCTGCGCCGGGGGTCGATCACCACCAACTTCACGCCGGTCTTGCGCACCTTCTCGAGCAGCGCCCAGAAATGGACGTTCACCGCCATCAGGTCGCAGCCCCAGGCGATCACCAGGTCGGAATGGACCACGCTTTCGGGGTCCGTCCCGCCGAGCGGCCCGCAGGTCATGTCCCAGGCGGTCTCGCAGCAGGTGTCGCAGACCGTGCCGGCCTGCAGCCGCGAGGTGCCCAGCGCATGGAATAGCCCCGACACCAGCCGCCGGTTCATGTGCCCCTGATGCGCGGAATAGGCGTAGCCCAGGATCGCCTCCGGCCCGCTTTCCGCGATGATGGCCTTCCAGCGCGACGTGATCTCGTCCAGCGCGGCGTCCCAGGTGATCGGTTCGAACTGCCCGCTGCCCTTCGGCCCGGTGCGGCGCAGCGGGGTGCGCAGCCGGTCGGGCGAATGCACCACCTCCATGTCCCGGTTGACCTTCGCGCAGGCGAATCCGGCGGTGTAGGGCTCGTCCGGGTCGCCCTGCAGGCGCACCAGGCGCCCCTCCTCGACCTCCGCGACCAGCGAGCACATGTCGGGACAGTCATGGGCACAGACGACGCGGACCTTGGACATGCGGGGCGGATCCTTGCTGGGCGGTGCGCAGGGGTGGCGCGTCGGGGCAGTCTCGGCGGCGTCGCGGCGGCTGACAACACCGCGCGGGGGCTTGCGGGCGCCGGGGCGACGCGGGAGGAAGGATCGCCCTCGCCCACGGATGCGCCATGCCCCAGGACCCCGCCACCGCCACGCTGCACCTGATCGAGGTCATGGCCCGGCTGCGCCACCCCGAGACCGGCTGTGCCTGGGACCAGGTGCAGGATTTTTCGACGATCGCCCCCTACACCATCGAGGAAGCCTACGAGGTCGAGGATGCCATCGCCCGCGGCGACCCTGCGACGCTGTTGGATGAGCTCGGCGACCTGCTGTTCCAGGTCGTCTACCACGCCCGCATGGCCGAGGAGCGCGGCTGGTTCGCCTTCGCCGACGTGGCCGGCGCGATCGCCGACAAGATGATCCGCCGCCACCCGCATGTGTTCGGCGCCGAGGAGACCCGCACCGCCGACCAGCAGGTCGCCGCCTGGGAAGTCCAGAAGGCCACCGAGCGCGCCGCCCGCGCCGAGGCCGGCACCCTGGCCGGCATCCCGCTCGGTCTGCCGGCGCTGACCCGCGCCGCCAAGCTCACGCGCCGCGCCGGGCGGGTCGGCTTCGACTGGCCCGACGCCGCCACCGTGCTGGACAAGCTCGAGGAGGAGGCTGCCGAGCTGCGCGCCGAATTGCACGACCGCACGCAACCGCCTGACCCCGCGGCATTGCGCGACGAAGTCGGCGACCTGCTGTTTGTCCTGGCCAACCTGGCCCGGAAGCTGGACCTGGACCCCGAGGATTGCCTGCGCGGCGCGAACCGGAAGTTCGAGCGGCGCTTCGGATACATCGAACAATCCCTTCGCCTTTCGGGAAAATCACCAGCGGATAGCAGCCTGGAGGACATGGATGCGCTCTGGGCTGAGGCGAAGCGGATCGAGCGTCAGGAGAGCTGAATTACGATGCGAACCACGTCCTTCATCGTCCTGTTCCTGTGGATTTTCTCATTTCATGAGGCGATCGCCCAGCCCCGCCGTACCCTGGAAGACGCCGGCGCCGCCGGCCGGATCATCGCGGTGCCGCAAGGCCGTGGCGAGGCGCTTCGCCTGACTCGCGCCGGCCGCACCCTCTTCGAGACCAGCGCCCAGCGCTTCGCCCCCTTCCGCGACGGCGCCCCCATCCCGATCGCGGACGGCGTCACCGCCATCGGCTTCACCGGCTGGACCGGCGGCGCCTATTGCTGCTGGACGCTGCACCTGTTCCATCGCGGGCAGCAAGGCCTGGCGCATATCGCCTCCCTGCCGCTCGGCAAGCGGGAGCCCGACATCATCCGTCTTGCCCCGCCCGGCGGCCCGCCCATCCGCATCGCCGATGCCGGCTTCGACTTCTGGGAAGCGCCGGCCAGCCTGGCGACCGACCTCCACCCGACCATCCCCTTCCGCTGGACCGGCCGGGCGCTGGAGCCCGACATCGCCGCCATGCGCCGCCCGGTCGAGGCCGCGCTCGGCACCGCCTGCGCCGACATGACGACCATCGAGGACCGCCCGCCGGCCGAACAGCGCATCACCACCTACCCCGACGCCGCCGCCGCCATCGCGGCGCTGCGCGGGCGGGACTGGGCGGCGCGCGGCGGCCCGCATCCGGGGGTCGAGGCGGCGCGGCTCGCCACCTGCCTGATCTTTTCCGGCCAGGCCGCGGAGGCGCAGCGCCTGCTGCGCGCCGCCTGGCCCGAGGGCACCCCGGGCTTGGCCGAGACCGAACGCCAGATCGCCGCCCGCCTGGCCTGCAGCCCCTTCGTGGCGGCGGTGCGGGCCGCCAACCCACCCCGCGCGCCGTACACCACCGCCGCCTGCCGCCGGGACGGACCGGACCAGACGGCGGTGTTCGGGCTGAACTGGCGCTGAGCAAGCCGGGGCGCCGCGCGCGAACACGGCGCACCTGCCGCTCGGCCCTGCGGGCCGCAGGTCGGAACGTCGTGCGCTTCGTATTCTCTCAGGCTTGGCGCGTCTCGGCCTTCACGGTGACGCGCCCTTCCGGCAGCGGGATGAATTCCGCCTCGTCGCCGGGCACCTTCGCGAAGCGGCCGGCCTTCCAGTCCGCCTTGGCCTGTTCCAGCCTCTCGCGCGACGACGCCACGAAGTTCCAGTGCAGGTAGCGCGGCCCGTCCATCACCGCGCCCCCCAGCATCAGCAACCGCGCGCCCTGCGGCCCGGCGGTGATCGCCAGCGCATCCCCGGCGCGGAACACCAGCATCCGCCCGGCCTCGAAGGTGGTATCGGCCACGGTCACGCTGCCCTGCACCACATACGCGCCGCGTTCCTCGTGCTGGTCCGGCAGCGGGAGCCGCGCGCCCGGCGCCAGCACCGCATCGGCGTAGAACAGCGGCGAGGAGACCTCGACCGGCGCGCGCAGCCCCCAGCCCTCCCCGGCGATCAGGCGCATCCGCACGCCCTGGTCGTCCACCACCGGCAGCGCTTCGGCGGCGTGGTGGGTGAAGGTGGGCGCCGTCTCCTCAGCGTTCTTGGGCAGCGCCACCCAGGACTGGATGCCGAACATCTGCCGAGTGCGGTCGCGCTGCGCCGTGTCGGTGCGTTCGGAATGCACGATGCCGCGCCCGGCGGTCATCCAGTTCAGTTCGCCCGGCCGGATCGGCTGCTGCGACCCGAGGGAATCCCGGTGCAGGATCTCGCCCTCGAACAGGTAGGTCACGGTGGACAGGCCGATATGCGGGTGCGGGCGGACATCCAGCCCCTTGCCGGTCAGGAATTCCCCAGGGCCCATCTGGTCGAAGAAGATGAAGGGGCCGACCAGCTGGCGCTCGCGCGCCGGCAGCGCGCGGCGCACCTCGAAACCGCCGACGTCATGGGCGCGCGGGATGATAACGGTCTCGATGCCCGGCGGCGGCGGCGGGCAGAGCGGGTCGGCTTCGTCGAGGGTGGACATGGCTTCTCTCCTGTTTCCAGGACCCAAGGTCGGTGTTCCGTGCCCGGCGCGCCAGCCCGCAGCGGTGATGACGCCCATTGCCCGGCCGGATGGCGCCCCGCCTGGTTCACCCCGCGAAGGGATACACGATCGCGACCACCTCGACCTCCTCGGCCCCCGCCGGGGTGCGGAAGCGCCGCAGGTCGCCCACGCGCGCACCGAGCAGCGCGCGCGCCACGGGCGCCACCCAGGCGATGTCGCCGCGCTCGGCCTCGGCCTCGTCGACGCCGACGATGCGGATGGTCACCTCGGCATCGTCCGAGACGCGCGCGTAGGTCACGGTCGCACCGAAGAACACCTGGTCGCGCTTCGCCTGCTGCGCCGGGTCCACCACCTGCACGCGTTCCAGCCGCTTGCGGAGGAAGCGAACCCGCCCGTCGATCTGCCTCAGCCGCCGCTTGCCGTATTGGTAGTCGGCATTCTCCGACCGGTCGCCGAGCGAGGCTGCCCAGGACACCACCTCGACCACCTTCGGGCGTTCGTCTTCCCACAGGGCGCGAATTTCCTCGCGCAGCGCCGCGGCCCCTGCGGGGGTCATGTAGAAGGGCGTGCCGGGGGGCAGGCCGGGCGGGGTGTCCTCGCCGTCCTCGTCCTCGTTCACGGGTCGAGCAGCGCGTGCCGCAGGGCTTCCCAGGACTCCCGGTCGGGCGCGCAGATCAGCCCGCCATCGCGATGCGCCGGCAGGTATTCGCTGCCATCGAAGCGCGCGGCAAACCCCCCGGCCTCGCGATGGATCAGCCAGCCCGGCAGATGGTCCCAGGGCATCAGGCGGTTGTACAGCAGCGCATGGGCATGCCCGCCCGCGACCAGCCGGTATTCATGAGCCGAGCAGCGATACCCCACCGTGGCCGCCAGGCGCGGCATGCGCGCGGTGACGCGCCCGCGCAGCGGTTCCGGCAGATAGACCCAGGAGACCGCCGCCACCATGCGGTCCACCGGCGCGGGTGCGGCCACGCGCAGGTCGGTCATGTGCCGCCCCTGCCCATCGGCCAGCCAGGCGCCCTCCCCGCGCAGCGCCATCGCGGTGTCGTCGCCGAGCGGATCATGGATCCAGCCGGCCACCACCTCGCCCTTCACCACCGCGGCCGCCATGCAGCCGAACAGCGGCACGCCGGCAGCGAAATTCGCCGTGCCGTCCACCGGGTCCACCACGAAGGCGAGGTCGGCATCGGCGAGGCGATCGAGCACGGTGGGATCGGCCTCGCAGGCTTCCTCGCCCACCACCACGCAGCCGGGGAACAGGCGCGTCAGCCCGGCCTCGATCATGCGTTCGGCTGCCTCGTCGGCATCCGTCACCAGGTCGAGCGGGCCGGACTTGGCGCGCACCGCACCCTCGGCCAGGCGGCGGAAGCGCGGCAGGATCTCCGCGCGGGATGCGTCGCGCAGCAGGGTCGCGACCTCGGCGGCGCGGGCGGCGGTGATCATCAGCGGTCCTCGAAACGGGCACGGTCGGCGGGCGAAATCCGCACGGTCAGGCGGATCGTGTCCTCGGCATCCTGGCGCGACAGCACCTCGGCATGGGCATAGAGCCAGGCGAGGCCGGCGCCATCCGTGGTCGGCACGCTGACCTCCATGGTTTCGAGCCCGGCCGACAGCCGCGCATCGATGGCGCGGCGCAATTCGTCCAGCCCCTCGCCGGTCAGCGCCGAGACCGGCACCGCGCCGGGCGCACGCCGCGCCACGGATTCGGTGCCGCCCAGCAGGTCGGCCTTGTTCAGCACCTCGACCATGCGGCCTTCCCAGCCGGATTCCAGCGCCGGGTCATCGCCTTCGGCCATCTCGGCCATGACGCCGAGCACATCGGCGCGCTGCGCGGCGCTGTCGGGATGCGCGATGTCGCGCACATGCAGGATGATGTCGGCCGCTGCGACTTCCTCCAGCGTGGCGCGGAAGGCCTCGACCAGCTGCGTCGGCAGGTCGGAGATGAAGCCCACCGTGTCGGACAGGATGCAGGTCCGCCCCGATGGCAGGCGGATGGCCCGCATGGTGGGGTCGAGTGTCGCGAACAACTGGTCCTGCGCGTAGACGCCGGCGCCGGTCAGCGCGTTGAACAGCGTGGACTTGCCGGCATTGGTGTAGCCGACCAGCGCGACCACCGGATACGGCACGCGGGCGCGGGCGCTGCGGTGCAGGCCGCGGGTGCGGCGCACCTGCTCCAGTTCCTTCTTCAGCTTCACGATTCGCTCGCCGATCAGGCGGCGGTCGATCTCGATCTGCGATTCGCCCGGCCCGCCCAGGAAGCCGAAGCCGCCGCGCTGGCGCTCCAGGTGGGTCCAGGACCGCACGAGTCGCGTGCGCTGGTATTCCAGGTGCGCCAGTTCGACCTGCAGCGCGCCTTCCTTGGTGGCGGCGCGCTCGCCGAAGATCTCCAGGATCAGCCCGGTGCGGTCGATGACCTTGCAGCCCCAGGCGCGTTCCAGGTTGCGCTGCTGTACGGGCGTCAGCGCGGCATCGACCACGACGACGCCGACCTCCTGTTCCTTCAGCGCGCGGCCGGTCATCTCGACCTGGCCCTCGCCCATCAGGGTGGAGGGGCGGCGTTCGCGCAGCGGATAGACCGCGGAATGCACGATGGTGACGCCGATCGACGCCGCCAGGCCGACGGCTTCGGCGAGGCGCGCCTCGGCCGCACGCTGCCCGCCCGCATCGCCAATGGCGACGCGGTTGGTGCGTTCGTAGGGCAGGATGACGGCGGCGCGCGTCGGCGCGCCGGCGCCGGCGTCAGTCGTTGCCGCCAGGTGCCACCTCACGCGTCAGCGTCATGCGCGTCTCGGACGGTGCGGCGGTGCCGGCCGGCTGGGCGCCGGCCTGCGCGGTCGCATCGAACAGCATGATCGGCGCGCCCGGCATCACCGTGCTGATGGCGTGCTTATACACCAGCTGGGTATGGCCATCGCGGCGCAGCAGCACCGAGAAATTGTCGAACCAGGTGATGATGCCCTGCAGCTTCACGCCGTTCACCAGGAAGATCGTCACGGGGGTCTTGGATTTGCGAACGTGGTTCAGGAACACGTCCTGCACGTTCTGGGACTTCTCCGCGGCCATGAGCCCGGTCCTTCTGTTCTTGCCGGCCATCGGCCGGACTTTTCTTGCCGGTCACCGACCGGACAACGGACCGGCGAAAACCATTTCCGGCCGCCGGTTCGGGGAGTTTCTGCGCCTCGCTACGGCTTGGCAAGGGAAAGCAGATGCGCTTCCAGCGCATGGCCATCGGGAAACACGGCATCGGGTGTCGTGGCGCTGACGCCGCCGTCATGCGCGGCATCGCCCAGCAGCACGGCGCGGCAGCCCGCGGCGCGCGCGGCCTGCATGTCGAGCGCGGTATCCCCCACGTACCAGACCTGTGCGGAGGCGGGCACGCCCAGGCGGTCCAGCGCCATCAGCAGCGGCGCGGGCGAAGGCTTGTCGGCGCTCGCATCACCCGCACCGACCAGGGCGCCGAATCGGGCGGCCCAGCCCAGATGCGCGGCCTCGGCCCGCAGCAGCGCGCCCTGCTTGTTCGACACCACTGCCTGGGGCGCCAGCGCACCGGCTGCCGCGATGGCCGCCGCCGCGCCGGGCATGGGCGAGAGGACCTCCAGGTGGCAGCCGCGGACCTCGGCGTAGAAGATGTCCCGCGCGCGTTCCCATTCCGCGCCGAACATCGGCGGAAAGGATTCCGGCAGGGATTTCCGCACCCGGGCCAGCACCGTCTCGCGGTCCCATTCTGGCAGGTCGAAGGCGCGGAAGGCGGCGTTCAGCCCGGCCTGGATCGCCGCCCAGCCATCGACCAGCGTATTGTCCCAGTCCCACAGGATGGCGGTGGGCGCGCTCATGCCTTCAACTGGTTCAGCAGGCCCAGCATGTCGCCCATCACCCACAGATGCCGGATGCGCCCGGCATCCAGCGTGAAGAACCCTACTCCTTCCCAGGCCAGTTCGCGCCCGCTGGGCGGGTGGTCGAGGAAGGGCCCGGCATCATGCACGCCGGAGAAGCGCACGCGCGTCGCGACGCGATCGCCATCGGCCAGCAGGTCCATCAGCGCGCAGCGATAGGTCGAGAAGGCATGGCGCACCGAGCGCACATAGGCCGCGAAGGCGTCGTGCCCACGCATGGTCTGGCCGAAGGTACCCTGGAAGGCGACATCCTCGTGCATCAGGCCGGGCAGGCAGCCGATGTCCCCGCGCTCCCAGAGGTCGGCATAGAAGGCGCGGACGATGTCGGCGTTGCCGGTGCTCACGCCGCGTTCTTCATCCCGCCCTTCACATGGCGGGCGAACAGGTCGAACAGCTGGCGCACCACCGGCCCGACCTTGCCGTCACCGACCGGCGCGCCGTCGATCTTCAGGATCGGCTTCACGAAGGAGGTGGCGGAGGTGATGAAGGCCTCGCGCGCGCGCGCCATCTCGTCCAGCGAGAATTCCCGCAATTCCACCGGCATGCCGGCCTGTTCCATCTCCGCGATCAGCGCCGCACGGGTGCAGCCGGGCAGGATGGCGTCGTCCAGGTGGCGCACGCGGATCACGCCGTGCTCGTCCACGATCCAGAAGGAGGTCGCGGCACCCTCGGTGACCATGTTGGTCTCGGGGTTGAACAGCACGGCCTCGATGGCGCCCTGCTCGCGCGCCGCCTGCCGGGCCAGGCAGTTCGGCAGCAGGTTGACGGTCTTGATGTCGCAGCGCGCCCAGCGCAGGTCGGGCGCGGTGATGGCCGATGCCCCCCAGCGGTCGATATCGGTCGGATAGGGCGAGATGCGTTTGATGGTGACCACCAGCGCGGGGGCCACCGGCTGCGTCGGGAAGGCGTGGTCGCGGCGCGCCACGCCGCGCGTCACCTGCATGTACAGCAGCCCCTCGGTCACACGGTTGCGCCGCGCGACTTCGCGCAGCACCAGACGCAGCGCGGCGCGCGACATCGGCATGGGCAGCTGGATTTCGCGCAGCGAGCGTTCCAGCCGGTCGAGGTGCAGGTCCTCGTCGATGTAGCGGCCGTCATACAGGTGGACGACCTCGTAGATGCCGTCGCCGAACTGGTAGCCGCGGTCCTCGATGTTCACCGCCGCGTCGGATTGCTGGAGATAGCGGCCGTTGACATAGGCGATGCGCGACATGGACGGTCCTTCAGGCGTTGCCGACGGTGCCGGCGGGGCTGGCGCGGTCCTCGGCCTGGACGCCGAGGAATTTCAGTTTCCGGTGCAGCGCGCTGCGCTCCATGCCGACGAAATTCGCGGTGCGGGAGATATTGCCGCCGAAGCGCAGCAATTGCGCCTCAAGATACTGGCGTTCGAACAATTCCCGCGCCTCGCGCAGCGGCAGCGTCATGATTTCCGACGACCGATCGAGCTTCAGAACGGCGGGGGCGGCCGCGCCCACCTGCGGCGGCAGCATGTCCGGGCGGATGGCGTCGCGCGCCTCGCCCGGCGCCATGATGAGCAGCCAGTCGATCAGGTTCCGCAACTCGCGCACATTGCCCGGCCAGTCATAGGCCTGCATGGCGGCCAGCGCGTCCTCGCTCAGTTCGCGCCGCGGCATGCCGGTGGTCTCGGTCGACCGCGCCATGAAGTGGCGCGCCAGCATCGGCACGTCCTCGCGCCGTTCCCGCAGCGCCGGCACGCGCAGCGGCACCACGGCCAGGCGGTAATACAGGTCCTCGCGGAAGCGCCCGGCGGCGATCTCAGCGGTCAGGTCGCGGTTGGTGGTGGACAGCACGCGGACATCCACCTTGACCCGCGTGCCGCCGCCGATGCGCTCGAAGCCCTGTTCCTGGAGCGCGCGGACGATCTTGCCCTGGGTCTCCAGCGGCATGTCGGCGATTTCGTCGAGCAGCAGCGTGCCGCCATGCGCGCGCTCCAGCACGCCGGCGCGGCGCGGCTGGGCGGAGGCATCGGCGCCGGCCTCGATGCCGAACAGTTCTTCCTCGAAGCGCGAAGGGTTCAGCGTGGCGCAGTTCAGCACCAGGAAGGGGCCGTCGGCGCGGCGCGACCGCGCATGGATCATCCGCGCCGCCACTTCCTTGCCCGCGCCCGCTGGCCCGGTGATCAGCACGCGCGACCCGGTGGGCGCGACCTTGTCGATGGCGCCGCGCAGCGCACCGACCGGCCCCGACCCGCCCAGCAGGTCGGTCTCCGGCCCCGCGCGCAGCCGCAATTCGCTGTTCTCGCGCCGCAGCTTCGCCGCCTCCAGCGCGCGCGAGACCAGCAGCAGCAGCCGGTCGGACTTGAAGGGCTTCTCGATGAAGTCGTAGGCGCCCTGCTGGATCGCCTGCACCGCCGTCTCGATGGTGCCGTGGCCGGAGATCATGATCACCGGCACATGCGGTTCCTCGACATGCAGGGCCTCCAGGATGCCCAGCCCATCCAGGCGCGAATTCTGCAGCCAGATATCCAGGATCACCAGCGAAGGCCGGCGCTGGCGGAAGGCGGCGATGGCCGAATCGGAATTATGCGCCTGGCGGGTCTCGTAGCCCTCGTCGGACAGGATGCCCTCGATCAGCGTCCGGATGTCCGGTTCGTCGTCGACGATCAGGATCTCATGCGCCATGCGCGACCTTCGCTCCCTCGCCGGTCCTGGACGGATCGGACGTGACCTCAGCCGCCGCACGGACGGGCAGGATCAGCGAGACCCGGGCTCCGGGGCCATCTTCCCGGTCTTCCAGAACAAGCTTCCCGCCATGGTCCTCCATGATCTTCTTCACGATGGCAAGGCCGAGCCCGGTTCCCTTCGTCTTGTGAGTGACATAGGGCTCGGTCAGGCGGTCGCGATCCTCCTCCTTCGGCAGCCCGACTCCGTCATCGGCGACCGAGAGGGTGACGTGCTCGGCGGTGGCATCGACTCGGGCGGTGATGCGCCCGCCGCCCTCTTCGGCGCGCATCGCCACCGCATCGGCGGCGTTCTGCAGCAGGTTGGTCAGCGCCTGGCCGATCAGCCGCCGGTCGCAGGGGATCATCGGCGCGGGGTCGGCGTAATGCGTCTCGTAGGTGATCTCGGGATGGGCGTCGCGTTGCAGCACCAGCGCCTCGCGCAGCAGGCGGTTCGGGTCCTCGGGGAAGATCACCGGCTGCGGCATGCGGGCGAAGGCCGAGAACTCATCCACCATCCGCCCGATATCGCCGACCTGGCGCACGATGGTGTCGGTGCATTGCTTGAAGGTGTCGGGGTCGTCGGTGATCTGCTTGAGGTAGCGGCGCTTCAGGCGCTCCGCGCTCAACTGGATCGGCGTCAGCGGGTTCTTGATCTCATGCGCGATGCGCCGCGCCACATCGGCCCAGGCCGCCTTGCGCTGGGCGGAGAGCAATTCGGTGATGTCGTCGAAGGTCAGGACGTAGCCCTCGACGCGTCCGCCCTGCATCTCGGCGCCGAGCCGCGCAATGAAGGTGCGCCGCGCATTGGGCCCGCCGGAGCGGATCTCGGCGGTCTGCGGGCGGTCGGGGGTGGCGCGGGCGGCCTCGATCAGCGGTGCGAATTCCGGCGCCACGCCGGCAAAGGGCAGGCCGATCGCGGCATCGAGGTCGACCCCCAGCAGCGCAGAGGCCGACCGGTTGGGCAGGTTCACCCGCCCCTCCGCGTCCAGGCCGATGACGCCGGCCGTGACACCCGACAGCACCGTCTCGGTGAAGCGCCGGCGTTCGTCGATCTGGCGATACGCCTCCATGAGTTCGCCGCGCTGCGCGCCGAGCTGGCTGGTCATGCGGTTGAAGGCGCGGCTCAGGCTCGCGACTTCGTCATCCGCCTCGCCCTCCTGCACGCGGGTGGACAGGTCGCCGGCGCGCACGCGCTCCGCCGCCGTGATCAGGCGCGAAATGGGCCGCGCGATCCGGTTGGCGATCAGCAGCCCCAGCAGCACCGCCCCCAGCAGCACCAGCAGCGTCGCGATGGCGAAGATCAGCACGAAGGTGATCTGGAGGTCGCCGCGGTTGCGATCCAGCCGGTCGTATTCCTGGAAGGCCAGCTCCGTTGTCCGCATGTGCTCCAGCACGCCGGGATCGACCGGGCGGGAGATCATCAGCAGCAGCCCCGGCGGGATGTTGAGCTGCACCAGGGCGCGCACCCGCCCCTCCCCGCTCTCGCCCGGCAGCACCGCGACCTCGCCGGCGCGCGCGGCCTCCAATGCCCAGGAGGGCGGCACATCCACCACCGACCCCGTGGTCAGCCCGGCCGAGGCGATCACCTGGCCCAGCGTGGGTTCCACCACCAGCGATTCGGTGAGGCCGCGGATGCCGGTGTGTGTGGCCAGCAGCCGCGCGAAGGCGATCCCGTTATCCGGCAGCATGATCGGCGCGGCGCGGTTGAGGTCGTTGGCGATGGCCAGGATATCCGCGCGGATGGTGTTGCGGTGTTCCTCCAGATAGGCGCGCGACGCCACCAGCGAGGCTTCCAGCGTGTCCCGCACCCGGTCGGAGAACCAGGACTGGATGCCGAGGTTGAAGAACAGCGCCGCGAAGCCCGCGACCAGGATGGACGGCCCCACCGCCACCACGCCGAACAGCAGCACCAGGCGCACATGCAGCCGTGAACCCGCCGAACCGCGCCGGCGCTCCACCCACATCCGCACCAGCCGCGTCACGAGCGAGGCCGCCAGCAGCAGCAGCACGGCCAGGTTCGCCAGGATGATCCCGACCACCTGCCCCGGCGAGGTCGGCCCCAGCGGCGTGCCGCCCGACAGCACCGCGAAGGTCGCGAGCCCCAGCACCAGCGCCACCAGCGCCAGGCCGATGGTCGCACTCGGGCCGAGCAGCCCGTCGCCGAGCCGCCGCGCCCAGGATCCGGGCGGGGTGGGTTCGCCGGCGATCGGCCCCGGCGGGTGCGCCGCGCGCGGTCCGGGGCGGCCGCCGGCGCGGCGGTGGAACAGGCCCATCATGTCAGGGCCTGTACATCGTCACGACAATCCGCGCACCACCGGCAATTCGAGCTCCCGGATCTTCTTGCGCAGCGTGTTGCGGTTCAGGCCGAGCATCGCCGCCGCCTTGATCTGGTTGCCGCGGGTCGCCCCCAGGGCCAGGCGCAGCAGCGGGCGCTCCACTTCCGCCAGCACACGCTCGTACAGGTCGCGCACCGGCATCCCGTCCTTGTGCGCGGCCATGAAGGTGGCGAGGTGGCGCTCGACCGCCTGTTCCAGCGTGGCGGGCATGGATTGCCCGTCCGGGCCGGCGGGCTGCACGGCCTCGGCGAGTTCGGCGGCCACGGCATCGGCGCCGATCACTTCCTGCGCGTAAAGCGCGGCGAGGCGCCGCATCAGGTTCTCGAGCTCGCGCGCATTGCCCGGCCAGGCGTGGGATTTCAGCGAATCCATCGCCTCGGCGGAAAGCTGCTTGCCGGGCAGCCCGGACAGCCGCGCGCGGTCGAGGAAATGGCGCGCCAGCAGCGGTATGTCCTCCATGCGTTCGCGCAGCGGCGGCAGGCGGATGGGCACGACGTTCAGGCGATAGAACAGGTCCTCGCGGAACAGGCCCTGGCGGATCAGCTGCCGCAGGTCGCGATGCGTGGCGGCGACGATGCGGACATTCGCCTTGATCGGCTGGCGGCCGCCGACGGTGGTGAACTCGCCTTCCTGGAGCACGCGCAGCAGGCGGGTCTGTGCCTCGGGCGGCATGTCGCCGATCTCATCCAGGAACAGCGTGCCGCCGGCGGCCTGCTCGAAGCGGCCGATGCCGCGGTTGAGCGCGCCGGTGAAGGCGCCGCGCTCATGGCCGAACAGCTCGGCCTCGATCAGTTCGCGCGGGATGGCCGCCATGTTGATGGCGATGAACGGGCCGGCGCGGCGCTTGCCGTAGTCGTGCAGGGCGCGGGCGACCAGTTCCTTGCCGGTGCCGCTCTCGCCGGTGATCATGGTGGTGAGGTCGGTGGTCGTCAGGCGCGCGACGGTGCGGTAGATTTCCTGCATCGCGGCCGACCGGCCGACCAGGGGCAGCTTCTCGCCCTCGCCATCCTCGCTGGCCGCGACCGCGCTCGGCGGGGCCGCCAGGGCGCGTTCCACCACCGCCAGCAATTCCTTCAGGTCGAAGGGCTTGGGCAGGTACTCGAAGGCGCCGCGCTGGGTCGCCTTGATGGCGGTGGCGAAGGTCGATTGCGCCGACATCACCACCACGCGCAGTTCCGGGCGCACGCGGCGGATGCGCGGCACCAGGTCGAGCCCGTTCTCGTCGGGCATCACCACGTCGGTGATGACCAGGTCGCCCTCGCCATCCTCCACCCAGCGCCACAGCGTGGCGGCGGAGGAGGTCGCGCGGACCTGGTAGCCCGAGCGCCCCAGCGCCTGGCTGAGCACCGTGCGGATGGCGCGGTCGTCGTCGGCGATGAGGATGGTGCGCGCGTCAGTCATTGGGCAGTCCCGAAGCTTCCCGGCGGTGGGGTGGGCATCGAAAGCCGGAACACGGTCCTGCCGGGGCGGCTGTCGCATTCGATCAACCCCCCCTGGTCCGCGACAAGCTTCGCGACGAGCGCGAGGCCGAGCCCCTGCCCGCCCCGCTTCGTGCTGACGAAGGGTTCAAAAAGCGTGCCGCGCACCTCGTCGGCGATGCCCGCACCATTGTCGCGCACGCTGATCTGCAGCGGCAGGTGCACGCGGTCCGAGGAACCGGGCACCGCGATGCGCACGCCATGGTGATATGCGGTGGTCAGCACGATCTCGCCGGCCAGTGGATCAACCGCTTCCGCCGCATTCTTCACCAAGTTCAGCAGGATCTGCACCAGCAGGTCGCGATTGCCCCAGACCGGCGGCAGGGACGGGTCGTATTCCTCCAGCAGCCGGAGGTGGGAGGCGAAGCCGGTGGACGCGATGCGCCGCACATGGTCCAGCACCTGGTGGATGTTCACCGGGCCGAGATCGACCGGGCGTTCGGAGAACATGTCGAAGCGATCGACCAGGCCGCGGATGCGGTCGGCCTCGTCCTGCACCAGCTGGCACAGCTCGCGGTCGCCATCCGATGCGGCGGATTGCTCGAGCAACTGCGCCGCGCCGCGAATGCCCGAGAGCGGATTCTTGACTTCGTGCGCCAGCATCGCCGCCATGGCGGAGGCGCCACGCGCCGCACCCCGGAAATTCAGTTGCCGATCCAGCATCTGCGCGGTCGATCCATCCTCCAGCGTCAGCACCACCGCGCCCGGCAATTCGGGCAGCGGCGCCGCATGGACCGTCACGCCACGCCGCGACAGGCGCGGGCTGTCCAGCGTCAGGTCATGGTCCGACACGCGCGCATCGAGGTGCCGGACCTGGGCGATCACCGCGAAGATCCGGCTGTCGGGCGGCAGCAGGTCGCCCAGGCCCATCTGCGACAGCGAGGCGATGGACGTCTGGAAGAACTGCTCGGCCGCGGCATTCGCGCTGCGGAAGCGGTTCTCGGCGTCCAGCACCACCACCGGCACGGCGATGGCGCCGAGGATGGCCGCGGCATCAGGCACCGGGCGGCCCTGCCAGCCGGAGGGGCGGATGGCGCGTCGCAGCAGGCCGGCCTTCATGCCGCGATGCGCTCTTCGCCGGCGATGCGGAAGGCTTCGCGCGCTGCCTCGACGCCCTGTTCGATCAAGGGGTCGTAGAAGCGATGCACGAGGTCCAGCACTGCCTCGGGCGTCTCGCAGCGGTTCACCTCGACGCGGAACTCGGCGGAACCGGGCAGGCCCTTGGAATACCAGGCGACATGCTTGCGCGCGAGGCGCACGCCCGGGTCGCGCCCGTGGTGGTCGAGCATGTCCGCGTAATGCGCCAGCAGGATGCGCTTCTGCTCCTCCAGCGCGGGTTCGGCGGCGTCGCGCCCCGACAGCCGCGCAGCCACGACCGCCGGCAGCCAGGGCCGCCCATAACAGCCGCGCCCGATCATCACGCCATCGGCGCCGGACTGGCGCAGCGCCTCCTCGGCGTCATCCGCGGTCAGGATGTCGCCATTGGCGATGACCGGGATGGTCACGGCATCCTTCACCGTGCGGATGAAGGCCCAGTCGGCGGTGCCGGTGTAGAGCATCTGGCGCGTGCGCCCATGCACAGTCACCAGGCGGATGCCGCATTCCTGCGCAATCCTGGCTAGGCGCGGGGCGTTCAGGTTGCTGTGGTCCCAGCCCATCCGCATCTTGAGCGTGACCGGCACGGCCACCGCGCGGACAGTGGCTTCCAGGATGCGCGCGGCCGCCACTTCATCGCGCATCAGCGCCGAACCGGCCGACTGCCCGATCGCGACCTTCTTCACCGGGCAGCCGAAATTGATGTCGACGATGGCCGCGCCGCGATCAACCACCAGCCGCGCCGCCTCGGCCATGGTGGCCGGCTCGCAGCCGGCGAGCTGCACGGATGCCGGGCCACCGAAGCCGTCCACCTCCGCCATCTTCAGCGTCTGGCGATTGGTCCGCACCATGGCCGCGGAGGCGATCATCTCGCTGACCACCATCGGCGCGCCCAGGCTGCGCGACAGCCGCCGATACGGCAGGTCGGTCACGCCCGACATCGGCGCCAGGATGACCGGCACGTCGATGGTGATGCCGCCAACCTGGATCGGCGCCAATCGCGGGGAGGAATGATTGCTCATGATTTGTGCAGAATAGGCGCTGCCCAGGCTTTCGGCAACTGCATTGCCGCGCAACCGCGCACCGCGCGGCCACCATTGCCGCGTGGCGCCGCGCCGGTCATGGTGCGGCGCACAACGAACCACGGATTCTTCGCATGCCCAACCTCGATCGCTGGTCGCCCTACGCGCTCGCCCTGCTGCGGATCGTCGCCGCCGTCATCTTCTTCGAACACGGCACGCAGAAGCTGTTCGGCTTCCCCGAACGCGCCGGCGGCGGAGGCGCGCCCGCCCTGTTCTCGATGTTCTGGTTTGCCGGGGCGCTCGAGATCATCGGTGGCGCGCTGCTGGCCATCGGCCTGTTCACGCGACCGACCGCCTTCGTGATGTCGGGGCTGATGGCGGCGGCCTACTGGATCGCGCATGCGCCGCGCAGCCCCTTCCCGGTGCTGAACGGCGGCGACGCGGCCATCCTGTACTGCTTCCTGTTCCTCTATCTGGTGTTCGCCGGCCCCGGCGCCTTCGCGCTGGACAATCGGCGCAGGTAGGCTAAGCGCCGGCCCCGTTGCGGGCCGGAGACGCCAAGGATGATCGCTGCCCTTCTGATGGCCGCCGGCACCGGCCAGCGCTTCGGCGCGCCGGTGCCGAAGCAGTACCTGCCGCTGCTCGGCCGCCCGGTGATCCGCCACGCGGCCGAGGCGCTGCTGCGCGACGGCCTGGTGGATCGCCTGCTGCCGGTGGTCGCCGCCGGGGAGGAAGCGCAGGTCGCCGCCTTGCTCGATGGCCTGCCCGTCCTGCCCCCGGTGGCGGGCGGCGCGACCCGCGCCGCCAGCGTGCGCGCGGGGCTTGAGGCGCTGGCCGCCGACCCGCCCGCCATGGTGCTGGTGCATGACGCCGCCCGCCCCGTCATCCCGTCCGGCACCATCGCCGCGCTGCGCGATGCGCTGGCCGCTGCCCCCGGCGCCATCCCGGCCCAGCCGGTGACCGACACGCTCAAGCGCGGCGCCGATGGCCGCATCCTGCAGACCGTCCCGCGCGAGGGCCTGTTCCGCGCCCAGACGCCGCAGGCCTTCCGATTCGACGCCCTGCTCGCTGCCCACCGCGCCGGCGACGCCACCGCCACCGACGACGCCGCGCTGCTGGAGGCCGCCGGCCTGCCCGTCGCGCTCGTCCCTGGCGGCGAACAGAACATCAAGATCACCTGGCCCGAGGACCTCATGCGCGTCGAAGCCATCCTGTCCGCCCCGCTGACCCCGCGCATGGGCACCGGCTTCGACGTGCACCGCCTGGTCGAGGGCCGCCCGCTGGTGCTGTGCGGGATCACTGTGCCCCACGCGCTTGGCCTTTCGGGACATTCCGATGCCGATGTCGGCATCCATGCTCTCTGCGACGCGATCTACGGCGCCTTGGCGGAAGGCGACATCGGGCGCTGGTTCCCGCCCAGCGAGGCGCAATGGAAGGATGCCGACAGCGCCCGCTTCCTGCGCCACGCCGCCAGCCGAATCGCCGCGCGCGGCGGCGTGCTAGCCAATGCCGATGTCACGCTCATTTGCGAACGCCCGAAGATCACGCCCCATGCCCCGGCGATGCGGGCGCGCCTGGCCGACTTGCTGGGCGTCGACATCGGCGCGATCTCGGTGAAGGCCACCACCACCGAGCGCCTGGGCTTTCCCGGCCGCGGCGAGGGCATCGCCGCGCAGGCCGCCGCCGTGGTGCTCGTGCCGCCCGACCAAGCGCGTGCCATTTCCTGATTCATTGTATTTTTCCGAGACAGGAAACCGGCGTATCGTCCTGGCGTTGAATGAGTCGAACCATAACTTGGCCAGCATGACCGCCGTCACCCTCATCGTCCCCGACCGGACCGCCGCCTGCCCGCATTGCGGGCGGCGCGGCGTGCCGTCGGACGCCTCGGCGCGAGACTGCCTGTGCGCCGCGCACGATGAGGCGCTGGAGGGCCTGGTGTCGCGCGCCGTGGCCACCGATCCCGAGGGGCGCGACCATCCCGTGCGGGTCGGCGTGATCGCCGCGATGCTGGCCGAGACGCTCGGCGTCGATGCCGAGCAACGCGACATGCTTCGGCGCGCCGCCGTGCTGCACGACATCGGCAAGATGGCCCTTCCCGAGGGCGTGCTCGGCCATCGCCACGTGCTGGACCCCGCTGCGCGGCGTGTGATGGAGCGCCATACCGTGCTCGGCGCGAGCATCCTCGCCCACGCGCGCGCGCCATGGATGCAATTGGCCGCGACGATCGCGCTGAACCATCACGAACGCTGGGATGGCAGCGGCTATCCGGCCGGGCTGGCCGGCGAGGAGATTCCGCTGGCCGCGCGGCTGGTGGCGGTGGCGGACGTTTACGACGCGCTTCGATCGGACCGCCCGTACAAGGATCCGCTCGACCACGAGGCGACGATGGCCGTGCTGTTCGAAGGCGATGACCGGATCGCGCCCGGGCAGTTCGACCCGCAGGTGCTCGCCGCGCTGCGCGACCGCGCCGCCGAGATCGGCGCCCTGCCCCACTGACGCGCGGGCGCGCTCACGCGGGCAGTGCCGCGGGGAACGACTCGATCATCGCGCGCATCTGCGTCTCGGGCAGCGGACGGCCGAACAGGTAGCCCTGCGCGGCGTCGCAGCCCTCGGCCAGCAATTCGCGCAGCTGCGCCTCGGTCTCCACGCCCTCGGCGATGACGGCGATGCCGAGGCTGCGGCCCAGCCCGGTCACCGCCCGCACGATGGCCGGCGCATCCCCGCCCAGCGTCAGGTCCTTCACGAAGGACCGATCGATCTTGAGCCGGTCGAAGGGGAAGACCCTGAGCTGCGTCAGCGACGAATGGCCGGTGCCGAAATCATCCATCGCGATCCGCACCCCGGTCTCGCGCAGCGTGAGCAGCTGGGTCAGCGCGGCGTCGCCGGTTGCCAGCAGCACCGTCTCGGTGACTTCGAGCTCCAGGCGGTTCGGCGCCAGGCCGCATTCGGCCAGCAGCGCGGCGACGGTCGCGGGCAGCCGCCCGTCATCGAACTGCGCGGGGGCCAGGTTGACCGCAACACTCAGGCCGGCGGGCCAGCGCATGGCGGCGTGGCAGGCCTCGCGCAGCACCCAGTCACCGATGCGGCGCATCAGGCCAAGGCGGTCGGCGATCGGCAGGAAGGCGCCCGGTGCGAGCAGGCCTCGCTCGGGGTGGCGCCAGCGGATCAGCGCCTCGAAGCCGTTCAGCACGCCTTCCGGCAGCGAGACCTGGGGCTGGTAGTGCAGCTCGAACTCGCCCTCGGCGACGGCGCGGCGCAGCGCGGCCTCCATCAGCCGCGCTTCCTGCCAGCGGGTGTCCATCTCGGGCGTGAAGCGGCGCCAGCTGCCCTCGCCCTCGTTCGGCGCGTCGTGCCGGGCCAGGGCGGCGCGGCGCAGCAGCAGCGCGGCCTCGGTGCCATCGGCAGGGGCCAGCGCGATGCCGATGCGCGGCGTGATGGTCACGGTCTCGCCGGCGATGAGGTAGGCGCGGCCCAGCAGGTCGACCAGCCGCGCGGCCAGCGAGGCGGCCTGGGCGGGGTCGGTGACCTCGGATTGCAGGACGGCGAATTCCTCGCCGGCCATGCGCGACACCAGGTCGGCATCGCGCACCGCGGCCTGCAACCGGCGCGCGGCGGCACGCAGCAGGTCCTCCCCCATGGCGTGGCCCAGCACCTGGTTGACCGCGCGGATGCCTTCGAGGTCGACCAGCAGCACCGCGCAGCCGCCACGCCGGCGCGCCGGGCGGTCGAGCGCCGCGGCGAGGCGCGCCTCGAACATGGCGCGGTCGGACAGGCCGGTCAGCGGGTCAATGCCGCCGCCGCCGGCCAGCGCCGCTTCGGGCGTGATGGCCAGCACCCAGGTGCCCTGGGTGGCGCGTCGGATGCCGAAACGCAGGCCGGGCGCACCGGGCAGACGCAGGTCGGCCTCGGGCTCGCCATCGGGCAGCGTCGCGGCAAGGCAGGCGGCGGCGAGCGCGCCCACGGCCTCGCGGTCCAGGCGGGGGCTGGCTTCCAGCAGGTCCGAGATGCCCTGGGCGTTGCGCGCCGTGCGCTGCAGGCCAAGCAGCGCGGCCGCGCGGCCACTGACCAGCCCGACCCGCAGGTCGGGTGCGAAGCTGACGACGCCGTCGGGCAGGGTTTCGAGGGCGGCTGCAGCCAGCTTGCCGCGACCTGGCGGCCTGGCAGGCTTGGTCGCTCCGCCGGGTTCGGCCATCCCGTCCATAGTGCGCTGTCGCCCTCCGCTGGCCGGTCGAGGTCTGACCAAGGCGGCACTGTCGCGCGCAAAGGGTGAAGGAAGCGTGGATGGGGCGGGCGCGGGATGCCGGTGCGTGCAGTCCGCCAGGCGCATCGGACAGGCCATGGCGCCGACGGTCAGGGCAGGACCGGCGCAGGGCTTCAGCAGGCCGGGGATCTTGGCGCGGCAGGCCGCGCGCGGGCCGAGAGGTCCGGCCGCGCCGCGCTTGACGAGCGTGTCGGCTGTGCCGCGCGGGGCGAGCGGTTCGGCGGTGTGGTGCGCGGCGCCAGGGTCGGCCGTGCCGCGCAGGGTCGCCGCGTCGGCCTTGCCGCGCCGGACGAGAGGGTGGGCGGTGCCCCGCGGCGCGCCAGGGTCGGCGGCGCCGGGCGGGGCGGGCAGCGCCGGCCGCCGGATGCCAACCCGGCCCGGCAGGCCCCGCGGGTCGTCAGGCGAGCGCGGCCGCGTCACGCCGCGCGGGGCACGCCTCCGGCCAGGGCCACGGCGCGCGCCTCCAGCCGGGCGCGAGTGCGGCGCGGGATCTGGCGGGCGGCCTTCGCATGCGGCAGGCCCATCTCCTCGATCTCGCGGCCCTCAGGGTAGAGCGCGGCGAATTCGGCGTGGTTGTCGAAGGCCTCGCGCCCGATGTTGTCGCAGAAGGTCTCGACCGGCGCGCCGTTCGCCAGGATCACCTCATGCGCGTCGGTCTCGATGTTGTAGTAGGTGAAGAAGGGCGCGGGCGCGCCGGTGCGGCGCACTGACAGGCCGTTCACCAGCGCCTGTGCGACCACCAGCATCTCGTCCACCACGATGCCGTGCTGCGGGGAGGCATGCGGGTCGGTGTGCGGCACGCCATCGGCCAGCGCGCCGGCCTGGATCACCACGGGCAGGCCCTGCGCGCCGCGGGCGGATCGCGCCTCGACCGTGGTGCGGCCGGTGAACAGGATGGGCACCGCGCGGCCATCGGCGGTCAGCACCAGGTCGCCGATGCGAAGGGTCTCGATGGCGCGTTCACCGGACGGGGTGGCAATGAGGGTGCCGGCGAGGAAGCAGGGTGTGGCGACGATGATGGGGTCGGCGCCGGTGCCGACATTGTTGTATTGGATGAATTCGACGTCATCGGCGACGAAATCGGTGCCATCGTTGATGAAACGGTTGATGGCGTTGTCAACGACGATCCAGCCGCCCTCGGTCGCCGTCCAGGTATATTCCTCGGGAGACCCGTTGAAGACAATCGTGTCCGACCCGATCCCGCCGAACATGTGGTCGTTGCCTGGCTGTGCATCGAGCAGGTCGTTTCCGTCGCCGCCGACCAACGTGTCATCGCCGACGCCGCCGGCCAGGTTGTCATTGCCGTCGCCACCGACAATCGAGTCGTCGCCACCACCCCCGGAGAGATTATCGTCGCCGCCACGTCCATCGAGCGTGTCGTTGCCCTCGCCGCCCGTAACCTCCGGGATCGTTTCGCCGCCCTCATTCAGGCCGGCATTGTCGGTGCCCTCAGTGCCAACCCAACTGTCGTCGCCATCACTCCGGACGTTGGGGACGCGCGGTTCGCCACTCGGGTCGTACCAGGTTCCAGTTCCAGACATCGCGCACCCCCAGCCAGGACCGGCGGGCGCGGCTGCCCGGCCGTTCCTCAACTAGTGCGCGAATATCTCGAATCTCAACCTAAAGTTAATAGTTTCACGACGCTTTCACGCCAGGCGCGCTACCGCGCCCGTTCCAGCACCGACACGTAATTCGCCACCGCCGCGCCCCCCATGTTGAACACGCCGCCGAGATCCGCCTTCGGCAGCTGCATCGCCCCGGCCGTCCCGGTCAGCTGCATCGCCGCCAGCACATGCATCGACACGCCCGTCGCGCCGATCGGGTGCCCCTTCGCCTTCAGCCCGCCCGATCGGTTCACCGGCAGCCGCCCGCCCGCCGCGGTCCAGCCCTCGACCGCCGCGCGCCCGCCCTGCCCTTCCGCCGCCAGGCCCATCGCTTCGTATTCGATGAGTTCCGCGATGGTGAAGCAGTCATGCGTCTCGACGAAGGACAGGTCGCCCACGCCGATCCCCGCGGCGGCATAGGCGCGCGCCCAGGCCTCGCGCGCGCCTTCGAAGCGCGTGATGTCGCGCACGGCGATCGGCAGGAAGTCGTTGACCTGCACCGCGGCGCGGAAGCGCACCGCCTTGGCGAGGCCCGCCGCGGTATCGGCATCGGCCAGCACCAGCGCCGCCGCGCCGTCGGACACCAGCGAGCAATCCGTCCGCTTCAACGGCCGCGCGACGAAGGGATTCCTGTCGCTCTCGGTGCGGCAGAAATCGTAGCCAAGATCCTTGCGCATCTGCGCCCAGGGATTGTCCACGCCGTTCCTGTGGTTCTTGGCCGCAATCGCGGCCAGCGCGTCGGACTGGTCGCCGTGCTTCTGGAAATACGCCTCCGCGATGCGCCCGAAGACGCCGGCGAAGCCGCCCTCGATGTCCTGCTCGGTGCGGCGGTAGGACGCCGTCAGCAGGATGTCGCCGACCTTCGGCCCGGGGGTCGAGGTCATCTTCTCTGCCCCCACCACCAGCGCCAGCCGCCCGCGCCCGGCGGCGATGAAGTCGCGCGCCGCATGGATCGCGGCCGAGCCGGTCGCGCAGGCATTCTCGTATCGCGTGATCGGCTTGAAGCGCAGCTCGGGCACGGATTGCAGCACAAGCGATGCCGGGAAGCCCTGCGGCGTAAAGCCCTCCCCGAACACGCCGACGAAGCCGGCGTCGATCTCCTCCGCGGCGATGCCGGCATCCTCGATGGCGGCGCGCGCCACGCCGGCCATCAGCGATTCGAGGTCCGGCGCGTCCTCGCGCTTGCCGAAGGCGGAATGGGCCCAGCCCACGATGCAGGCATCGGTCATGGTGCAGCCTCCGTGCTCGCGGCGCGCGTCGGCGGCCGCCGTTTCCGACGTGCAGGATAGCGGATCGCCCGGCGGGCCGGAAACGGGTCCAGGCCGGGCGTTGGGAACCCCGCCGATCCCGAACCGTCAGCCGCGGCCGCGCGGCGCGAAGGGCAGCCCCGCCGCCGCCGGCGTGCCGGGCGATGCCGCGAGCCGTTCGCGCAGGCTGCCCGGCAGCGGGGGCATGAGTTCCGGCAATACGGCCGGGCGCCAGCCCATCGCCTCCGCCCGCCAGGCGAGCATGGCGCGCAGCGTCGCATCGGGCGCCGCACGGGGCGCGCAGTCGGGCATGTCGGGTACGGGGCGCGCCGTCTCGACCGCCAGGCCATCGGCCAGCACGGCGTCATGCCCGGCGAGCACGATCTGCACGGCGTCGATCGCCGCACCCTGCTCGGCCAGGATGCCGTGGCCGTCCACCAGGTCGCGCGCCGCGACCAGCACCCCATCGACCAGCAAAGCGTGGCCGGGGGGCAGCAGCAGGTCCTCCTGCGGCGCGCCATCTGCGATGGCGCCGGCGCGCAGGCGCACGAAGGGCGGCGCGAGCGTCACCCGTCGGGTCTCGGCGACCGCCTGGAAGGGCGCGCCGCCGCCCACCGCCAGCACCAGTGCGCCGGGGCGCAGCGCCTCCACCGGCACCGCGCCGGCGGGCGTCAGGACAAGCGTGCCGGTGGGAAGGCCGGTCGGCGGGGTCTCGGGCACGCGGGCGGAGTCCGGGTTCGGGGCGGCGTCACTTCGCGTGACAACGGGATGGCGGTCAACCGGGCGCGTCGGGCGGTGGCGCGGTGGCGGCATCGGCGTAGATCGCATCGCGAAGCGCCCGCAATTCACGGTTCAGCGCGCCGAGCTCCGCCATCGACCGGCCCGAGCCCGCCAGCAGCGCGGCGCCGACGCAGCCAGTGCGCGCACGCAGCGCGTGGCCGGCCGGGGTCAGCGCCACCAGGACCTGGCGCTCATCGGCCGGGTTGCGGGTGCGGGTCACCAGGCCGGCGGCCTCCAGCCGCTTGAGCAGCGGGGTCAGGGTGCTCGATTCGAGCGCCAGGCGTTCGGCGATGGCGCCGACCGGCTGCGCCTCGTCCCGCCACAACACGTTCAGCACCAGGTATTGCGGATAGGTCAGGCCAAGCCCGTCGAGCAGCGGCTTGAACAGGCGCTGGATCGCCATGCCTGTCGAATACACGGCGAAGCAGAGCTGGTCGTCGAGCGGCACCGGGCCGGCTTCGGGGGACGTCATGGCGCGGGGTCCTTGGCGGGCGCCGTCAGGCGGGGTGACGAAAACATTATCGCGATAAAAAACAGGCTGGACAAGGAGCCGCGCCGGGGATAGAAACATTTATCGCGATAACGAATGTCGCGGACATTCAGGAGCATTCCCATGAACGTCCTCTACCGCACCGAAGCGACCGCCACCGGCGGGCGCACCGGCCACGCCGCCACCGCCGACGGCGCCCTCGCCGTGGACCTGGTCACGCCCAAGGAACTGGGCGGCCCCGGCGGCACCGGCAACAACCCCGAGCAGCTGTTTGCCGCCGGCTATGCCGCCTGCTTCCTGGGCGCGCTGAAGTTCGTCGCCGGCCAGCGCAAGGTCCGCATCACGGAGGACAGCACCGTCACCGCCGCCGTGGGCATCGGCAAGCGCGACGACGGTCAGGGCTTCGGCCTGGATGTGGCGCTGACCATCGCCTTGCCTGGCGTCGATCCGGCCGTGGCGCGCGAGCTGGTCGACCAAGCGCACATCGTCTGCCCGTACTCGCATGCGACGCGGAATGGCATCGACGTGCGCCTGTCGCTGGCCGCCTGACACCCCATTCGACACACAGGAGACCATCCGATGACCACCACCCGTCGTGACCTGGGTTTAGCCGCCGCGGCCGCCGCCTCGATCGCCTCCGCCGCGCGTGCGCAGCCCGCCGGACAGGCACCGGCCCGCAATATCGTGCTGGTGCATGGCGCCTTCGCCGATGGATCCGGCTGGCGCGGCGTGCATGCCGACCTGACGGCGCGCGGCTACCGCGTGACCATCGTGCAGAACCCGCTGACCTCGCTGGCGGACGACGTGGCGGCGACGCGCCGCGTGCTGGCGCGCCAGGATGGCCCGACCATCCTGGTCGGCCATTCCTACGGCGGCACCGTCATCACCGAGGCCGGCAACGACCCGAAGGTGGTGGGGCTGGTCTATGTGGCCGCCCTCGCCCCCGATGCCGGACAGAATACCGGCGAGCAGCTCGCGCTGATCCGCTCGCCGCCTGAATTCGTCATCGAGCCGCAGGCGGATGGCTTCGCCTTCCTGAACCTGGAACGCTTCAAGGCCGGCTTCGCGGCCGATCTGAGTGACGCCGACGCGGCCTTCCTGCGGGATTCCCAGGTGCCGATCGCGATGTCGGCCTTTGGCGAGCGGGTGGCCCAGGCCGCCTGGCGCAGCCGGCCGAGCTGGGCCGTGGTGCCCGCCCAGGACCGCGCGATCGACCCGCGCCTGCTGCACCAGACAGCGCGGCGGATCGGCGCCGAGACGGTGGAACTGCAGGGCAGCCATGTGGTGTTCATCTCGCAACCGCGGGCGGTGGCGGAGGTGATCGACCGCGCGGCACGGGGTGTGCGGCGCACGGCTGGCTGAGGCTCGGTGCGGCGGCATCCCGCGGGGTGCCGCCGGCCGCGGAAGGGGCAGGATCGACACGCCCAGAGCTTTCCTGCTGACATATGCGTCAGGTTACGAAGCGTTCCACTCGATGGTCCGGCGGCCGTCAGCGGCGACAAGGCCACGCCAGATGAAATGCTTCGCGGGCGAGTACTAGGAAGTCCTCATGTAGCTGCGCGGGACGCTCGTCTATGTATCGAATGACGACACGGACTGCCTGACCGTATGTGACTTGTTCGGGGGCGCACGATACAAGGGCCAGCGTTGCCGCCACGCGTCCCATGCAGAGACCTTGTATGAACGGGTCGTTGGCGCTGCGAGCGACGAAGGCGCGGCAGCCTACCATCAGGTAGCCCGCAGAGTTCGCATCGTGGACCTCGGCCGGTCGCGCCGGAGACGGGCGCTGCGCCTGCGCCAGTCCGTCAACAGGCACCGCCAAGTTCAGCGCCGTCACCATCGCTAGCACGCCGTGCCGCATGCCTGCCGTCCTCCGACTGCCGATCACCAGTTAGCATGTCTGGCAGATGGGCCGTCCCATCGGAATTGGGTCGATGCCGAGCAAGTGCCACGGGTCGGTTTTGGGGCTACGATCGAGGCGGGACTTGTGACCTGCGCAGCACAAGCGGCCGAAATCCTGACCTTCCGTGACCTACAGGATGCTAGTTTGGCGCGCCCTGAGGGATTCGAACCCCCGACCCACGAGGTAGAAGCTCGTTGCTCTATCCAGCTGAGCTAAGGACGCGTGCGGCGCTCATACCACGGCGCGGGCTGGTCAGTGCGACCAGTTCTCCGCCCGGCCGAAGCGGAAATTCTCGGCATAGACCTTGGGCTTCATCGCGACCGGCGCGGGCGCGGCCTCGACCTCGTAGGCGATGCCCTGCGCCTGGGCATAGGCCACCGCCTGCTCGCGCGTGTCGAAATGCAGGCGCAGCTGGCCCATCATATCGCCCGACCCATACCAGCCGGTCAGCGGGTCAAGCGCCTTGGCCTCGGACGGCTCGTACACCAGCATCCAGCCATGGGCCTTGGAGCGGCCGGATTGCATGGCCGATTTCGGCGGCTGGAAGATGCGGGCCAGACCCTTGTGCTGCGCCATGCGCGCGATCCCTCGCAAAGAATCGGGGCGACTGGATTCGAACCAGCGACCCCTTGGTCCCAAACCAAGTGCGCTACCAGACTGCGCTACGCCCCGTCGCGGCGCACCCTATGGAAGGGGGCGCCCCGGGGCAAGCCGTGCCGTCACGGCGCGGTGCCGAAGATCCGGTGCAGCACGCGGTCGCCGGCGCGGATGTCCATCCGTTCCGTCACACCCGCCCCGAGTTCCAGCGTCGCGCGCACCGGCCCGCCCGACGACACCGTGGCCAAGGACAGCGGCACCGTGCGTTCCGCGATGCGATGGATGCGCCCATCGGCGGCGATGAACACCATGTCCAGGCTGGTGATGGTGTTGCGCATCCACATGCTGCTCTCGCGCGGGGTGCCCCAGTCGAACAGCATGCCCTCGTCGGGCTTCACCTCGGGGCGGAACATCAGGCCGATCATCTGATGTTCGGGGGCCACCGCCATCTCGACCGTGAAGGGCAGCCGGCGGCCGTCGCGCGTCACGATCACCAGTGGTTCGGTCGGCAGGCGCGGCTGGGGCCGGTCCACGCCCGGCTGTGCGCGCAGCGGCAGCGGCGACAGGGCGGCAAGGGCAAGCACGGCGCGGCGGAGGATCATGGCGCCCTCATGCCACGCCGGGCGGGTCGGCGGGAAGGCCGGCCAGGGCCGCCGCGGCGGCCCGGCGCACCACCGCGCGCACCACGCCCGGGCGCGGCGCATCGGCCAGGGTGGTGAACCAGTGTTCGGGCGGGTCGCGCCAGGCAGCGCGCCCCCGGTGGGCGCATAGCCCCCGCAGCACCGCCTCGGCCGCCGGCGGCAGGCGCTCGGGCATGGCGTGCCCCGCCAGCACGCCCCACACCCCCGCCCAGCAGCGCGCCACCGACCACGGATTGTACCCGCCGCCGCCCAGCACGATCAGCCGTGGAGCAAGGCCCATCACCGCCGCCACCACCGCGCGATGGGCGTTGTTCGACAGGCTCAGCTTCGCCAGCGGGTCTTCCTCCAGCGCATCGGCGCCGCATTGGACCATGATGGCCTGGGGTTTCAGGCGGCGCAGGATGGGCAGGATCGCCTGGTGCAGCACCCAGGCCATTTCGCTGTCGTGGAACCCGGCCGGCACCGGGATGTTCGCCGCGTGGCCGCCGGCGCGGTCGTCGCTGCCACCGGTGAAGGGCCAGCGGCCCTCCTCGTGGATGCTCAGCGTGAAGACCCGCGCATCATCGTGGAAGGCCTCCTGCACGCCATCGCCATGATGCGCGTCCAGGTCGAGATAGACGACATTATTCAACCCCTGGTCGAGCCAGGCCAGCAGCCCGAGCACCGCATCGTTCAGGTAGCAGAAGCCGCTCGCCCGATCCGCCCGGCCGTGATGCGTGCCGCCGCCGGGCACATGCACCACCCCGCCATCGGCGGTCAGGCGCGCGGCCAGCAGCGTGCCGCCGGCACCCGTCGCGGGGCGCGAGAACACCTCGCGGAACACCGGGTTGCCGTCGGCGCCGATGCGGAAGCGCGCGCGGTCGTGGTCGCTGACCGACTGCGTCTGTTCGGCGCGCTGCAAGGCTTCCAGGTAGTCGCGCGCATGGAACCGCGCGAGGTCATCCATCCCCGCGCGCGGGCTGTCGCGATACTGCGCCGCCTCCACCCAGCCCAGCGCGCGCACCAGGTCGAGCATGGTCGACACGCGCGGGATCGCGAGCGGATGCTTCGCCCCATAGGTCGATCCGCGATAGATTTCCGAACCGATCAGCAGCGGTGTCATGGCCCTGTCATGGGGCGTGCAGCGCCTCATTCCAATACAACCGCATGGACCGATGACGCGACCGCGATTAGCGTTCCCCCGCGCCCGCGATTCGGCCCGCGGCGCCGGCAGCGCAGCATGCGCGCCCGCCAGGCTGGAGGTGGACCTTGCGTTTCAGTGACCTGATCGTCGCCCTTGACCTGATATCCCGCCACGACGCGGACGAAGCGCTGGAACGCCAGGCCCGCACCGGACGCAAGTTCGGCGAGGTGCTGGTCGAGCTCGGCATGCTGAGCGCCCACCAGGTGCACGAATTGCAGGACGGCCTGCCCGCGCCGCCCGACAGCGTCATCGAGCTCGGCATCGAGCCGCGCATCGTCTTCGACATCATGGTGAAGTTCCTCAGCACCGCGGGCCAGGGCAATGCGGCGACCATTGCCGAGACGCTCGCCATCTCGCGCCGCCTCGCCTCGGTGCTGATCGAACAGGCGCGCGCGCAGGGCATCGTGGAACTGAAGCCCGGCATCGTCGCCGGCGAATTGCGCATCGAACTGACGCCCCGCGGGCGCTCCATGGCGGTCGAGGCCTTCGCCAACAACGCCTATATCGGCCCGCTGCCGGTCTCGCTGAAGGAGTATTCCGCGCGCGTGCTGCGCCAGACCATCCGCAGCGAGACGGTCACCGCCCATGCAGTGCTGCAGGCGATGCAGCCGCTGGTGGTCAACGAGGAACTGCTCGCCAAGGTCGGCATCGCCGCCAATGCGGGCCGGTCCATCCTGCTGTACGGCGCGCCCGGCAACGGCAAGACCTCGATCGCCGAACGCATGGTCAAGGTGTTCGGCGCCATGGTGCTGATCCCGCATTGCTTCGAGGTGGGCGGGCAGATCGTGAAGGTCTACGACCCGTCGGTGCACAGGCGCCTGGGCACGCGCATGGAGGCGACGCACGCCTCCTCCCTGCTGGCGGACGAGTTCGACCCGCGCTGGGTGCCCTGCCGCCGCCCCTTCGTCGCCGCCGGCGGCGAGCTGAGCCTCGACATGCTCGACCTGAAGTTCGAGGAGACGGCGCGCTTCTATGAGGCGCCGCTGCACGTCAAGGCGATGAACGGCGTGCTGCTGATCGACGATTTCGGCCGCCAGCTGGTGCGCCCCGAAGCCATGCTGAACCGCTGGGTCGTGCCGATGGACCGGCGCATCGACTTCCTGAAGCTGCACACCGGGCAATCCTTCCAGATCCCCTTCGACCAGCTTCTGGTGTTCTCGACCAACCTGTCGCCGCGCGATCTGATGGACCCGGCCTTCCTGCGGCGCCTGCCTTACAAGATCAACGTGCATGGGCCATCGCCGGAGGAATTCGCGCTGCTGCTGCGCTCCAACGCCGCCGAACACGGCGTGGAATACACCAATGACGCGATCGCCTACACGGTGGACCAGGTGGTGCGCCACGGCACGCCGCTGGCCTATTACCAGGCCACCGAGATCCCGCAGCAGATCAAGGATTTCTGCGACTTCCTGACCCGCCCGGCGATCGCCGACGAGACGACGATCCGCTTCGCGCTCGGCAATTTGCTGGTGAACTGAAGCGCGTTGCCTCGGCTGAGGTTCGCTGCGAGCGCCGGCATGTCTGCGCTACACGGAATGACGGCGGACCGCAATGCCTCTCGCCCTGCTCTTCGATAATCCAAAAATTAAGATATTCATTAAAATTTATCTTTTTGCTCCGATTAGTGCTTAATTCAAGCGTGAAATCGTCGTTAGTGCCGCCACCGCCTCGATAAGAAAATCTCGCCAAATCAACATCTTATCTCGCTTCGATGTCCCGGCCATCAATCTCAGGTTTAAAATCGGCCTCGACAGGCGCCGAGTTACGCGCAATTTTTTGTCCGTGTTGATCTTCTAGGCGCAAAAAGGAACCGCGATGCGCGAAATCCGTGAGAGCCGTCTCAATCCCGTTTCATCCGATGCGGGGGACCGTGCAGACGAACAAATAGATTATGCGGCAGTTGCCGCAGCGGGCCTGGATGCCATTCTGGCAGCCGCTTACGACGCAAGGCAGGATGAATTGGTGCGCATTTTGGCTTCTGTGCGCAGGCTTATATTAGCGTTGTCGCCCGCGCGTGGCTGATGGGTGGATCAAGTGAGCGCCGTACCGAGTGGATCAACTACGTCGCTCACCCCACTTTAGAATCGATACGTTAGACCTACTGTCATCCGGTAGGATTCGATCACATTTGTGCCGCTCGGCCACGAGTACGTCACATCGATTCTTGCAGACCAGGACCTAGAAAGCGAGATCTCTGTCCCACCCCCAATCGACGGAACCGCCGTCCAGTCAGCGCGGGCGTTGTTGCCGTTCTCCACAGACTGGAAATTTTGCGTGGGAATAACGAACCCCGCTCTCACAAAGAATAAGCTACGACCATCCGGCGACCATCCAAGGCGTCCGAACGCGCCTACTTCCGCACGAAGGCGGGCTCGGTATTCGACCCCAAAGGCCATCAGGCGACTTGTCACGTTCCATGGCAGCAGACCCTCGAGTTCGCCACCCAGGTAAGTATGCTGGGTAACGAGGGTTCCCCAACCGAGACGTCCGCCGAAGATCACGCCATCCCCGCCTTGATCGACAAACTTCGCCGCCGGCCGTTGATCAGTAGCGGGGAACGAAACAGTCGAATCCAAGACCGCCATACCTGCAAATCCAGATATATAGAATCCTTCTACAGGTGCACCTTCCCCGAAGGCGCGCGATCCGGCCGATGCAAAGAGGAGTATAGCTCCAGATGCTATTAGCATTGAGAGATATTTCTGCATCCCAGGACTCTCCAAGGGCGTGTGCCAACCCAGAAAGTGTGCGGGATACTGATTAAAATGCCGTTTCGCAGAAAATTTACTCTTCTATTTGAGAGAAATCACCTGCCGATACATTTCCAAAAAAAAGTCATAAGTGATAGCGGGGTTGCCTCGAATGTTCGTGGCACTATGGCCGCGGCTATCTACTGCGCCGATGTGCCTTCTCAGATCCGATCCGATATGTGCGGCATTGGAACGGCGGCGCCGTTGCGGCAGTCACCGCATGGTCGCTACGATCACCTCTCCAAGGCACGTTCGGCACGATCGCCGACGAATGACTTTAGGCAGCGAGACAAACATGCACGTAGCGACCCCGCCCGGCAGTGGTCTATCCAACGACTTGCGCACTCAAGAATTGCCGATTTATTTTTTTCTACATATTCAAAAAACGGCAGGCAGCACAATAAACGCTATGCTTGCGAGAATGTTCAAGACGAATTATATTTTTCATCATGAAGTCGCTAACGCAATCGGAGGTGACAAGAACTTTAGAAGTTTCTTGGAAAAAAATCCGAATTTCTATGACTCTATTCGCCTAGTTTTAGGCCACTACGGGTATAACCACCCACTCGTTCAAAGTGCGCCCCGAAGAAGAATAATTATGGGAATATTGCGCGATCCAGTTGATCGAATTGTTTCTTTATATGACTACATGCGGTACCGTGAGGATCATCCTCAGAATGAAGCACTAAGAAAAATGAATCTTCTGGATGCTACAAAAGAGGGCACGCGATTTTTCAATCATTGTAAGAACGCCCAATTGCGGACGCTATTTGGAACAGAAAATTCTAACCTTGCAAAAAAATTAATTCGTGAACGAAATTATATAGTTGGAAAATATCACAATTTGATAGAATTTATAGAAGCAGTTGAGGTTGTTTCAAAACAAAAGAATAGATCAAAGCTCCTTCACTTAAACTCGAAAAGTCAACCTGAGGGAATTCTTTCAGCTAAAGAGCAAACTGACTTTCCTCTCGCGCTTGAGCGACTGCGCATGCTCAACGCGGAAGAAATTCTGTTTTTTGAAAATCTACCGCCCATTACGGTCAACTGCGGCGCCGGATAATCCTCGCTGCCTGCCGCGCGCCGAGCGAAATTGGCCGCGCACAGGCATTGCAGGAGCCTTGCGCCATAGAAAGCTCCCGACAGGCGCAAGCTCAGTGTCGCTAGGCTTGCGGCATCCCTTCCGGCACCACCGTGCGGATCAGGCTGGCATCCAGCGCCTCGTAGTCGTGGTAGCCGATCGTGTCGTAAAGCTGCGCGCGGGTCTGCATGCGCCCGACCATGTTCTGCGTGCCACCGTCGCGCCTGATCGCGGCGTACAATTCCTCCATGCCGCGTGCGGCGACGCGCAGGTGGCTCACCGGCCAGATCACCATGGCGTAGCCCATCGCCTCGAACTCGGCGGCAGTGAAGAAGGGCGTGCGGCCGAACTCGGTCATGTTCGCCAGCAGCTTCACGCCGGGCATGCGACGCGCGAATTCCTCGAACATTTCGCGCGTGGTCAGCGCCTCGGGGAAGATCGCATCCGCGCCGGCATCGAGGTACATCCGCGCGCGCGCCACGGCACCGTCCATGCCCTCGCTGGCCGCCGCATCGGTGCGCGCGATGATCACGAGGTGCCGGCGTGCCTTGCGCGCCGCCGCCACCTTCGCCGCCATGTCCTCGGCGGAGGCGAGCTTCTTGTCGTTCAGGTGCCCGCACTTCTTGGGCAGCAGCTGGTCTTCCAGATGCACCGCCCCTGCCCCGGCTTCCTCGAAGCAGCGGACCATGTGCATGACGTTCAGCGCCTCGCCATAGCCGGTGTCGCCATCGACCAGCACGGGCAGGCCCGAGGCGCGCACCACCTGGCGGATATGCCAGGCCACGTCGTCCACCGTGATCATGCCGAGGTCCGGCAGGCCCATGGTGGCGGACATCGCGGCACCCGACATGTACAGCGCCTCGAACCCCGCCTTCTTCGCCAGCAACGCCGAGATCCCCAGATGCGCGCCGGGCATCTGCACGATGCCGGGGCCATCCAGCATGCGGCGGAAGCGAAGCCCGGCGGGCTCATCGGGCAGGTCGTCGGCGATCACGTAGGGCATGCGGGGCTCTCCAGCGGCAAGCCCTGCCTATAGTCCAGCCCGCGCCGCCTTAGAAGAACAGCAGCGTCACCAGCACGAACAACGGCACCAGGAACACCAGCGCCCAGGCGCAATAGCCGAAGAAGGACGGCATGCGCTCGCCATTCTCCTCGACGATCGCCTTGACCATGAAGTTGGGCGCGTTGCCGATATACGAATTGGCCCCCATGAACACCGCGCCGGTCGAGATCGCCGCCAGCGTCAGCGCGCCCTGCGTCATCAGGTATCCCGGCTCGCCGCCCGCCAGGTTGAAGAACACCAGGTAGGTCGGCGCATTGTCTAGGAAGGACGACAGCAGGCCGGTCAGCCAGAAATACACCCACGGGATCGGCTGCCCCGCCGCATCCGTCGTCAGCGAGACCAGCGGCGCCGCCGCGCCGGCCAGCCCCGCGCGCAGGATGGCCAGCACCGGCGCCATGGTCACGAAAATTGCGGCGAACAGCTTGGCCACCTCGGCGATCGCACCCCAGGCGAAGCCATTCGCCTCGCGCAGGTCCAGCGTGGTCAGCCGCATCGACAGCCAGGCGATGGCGACGAAGACCGCCACACCCACCAGCCGCTCGATGCCGATGGTCTCGCCCAGCAGATGTGCGGAGCCGGGGCGCCAATAGCCCTGCACCAGCACCATCGCGACCACCACGCCGATCAGCGCCAGGTTCACCAGGCCTTCGACGCGCAGCGGTTCGCGCGCGCCGGTATCGGGCGGCACCGGCTTCTCCCGCGCCCAGGCGAGGCTATCCAGCACGTAGTAGACCGCCAGCAGGACCGCCGCGCAGGCCAGGAATTCCCAGAACAGGTGCGTGGTCGTCCAGAAGAACGACACGCCCTTCAGGAAGCCCAGGTACAGCGGCGGATCGCCCAGCGGCGTCAGCGACCCGCCGATGTTGCTGACCAGGAAGATGAAGAACACGAAGGTATGCGTCTTGCGCTTGCGGAACGCGTTCGCGCGCAGCACCGGCCGGATCAGCAGCATCGACGCGCCGGTGGTCCCCATCAGCGACGCGATGACGGTGCCAAACGCCAGCAGCGCGGTATTGGTCGCCGGCGTGCCCACCAGCGACCCCTTCAGCAGCACCCCGCCGCCCGTCACGTACAGCGCCAGCAGGAGCGCGATGAACGGGATGTATTCCTGCAGGACGATGTGCCAGACCTCGCCGGCCGCGACCTGCGGGCCGAAGGCGATGGCAAACGGAATGACCAGCAGCGCCCCCCAGCCGGCGGCGATCTTGCCGTAGTGATGGTGCCACAGATGCCCCGCCAGCAGCGGCATGATGGCGATCGACAGCAGCAGCCCGACGAAGGGAATGCCCCAGGCCAGCGACAGGTCCGCTCCCGACACGCCCGCCGCCGCCGCCGGTCGCGCCGCCGCCGCCAACGCCAGGGCCAGGGCGGTCGCGGCAAGGGGGCGGCGCAGGCGCATGCTGTCTGGGCTCTCCGGTGGCGGCCGGCTCGGCATCCGGCGTCCCGCTGCCTTGCAGGATCATCGCGGCGGCCACAAGGGGGCGGCCCCCTTTTCCCCCCGGCCCCCCGGCCCTAGTTTGCCCCCCGAACAGGAGTGACAGCGAATGGACATGAGCGGTGAGCGCCGCATCCCCGCCGCCCGCCAGCGGGTCTGGGATGCGCTGAACGACCCCGAGATGCTGCGTGCCGCCATCCCCGGCTGCGAATCCGTCACGCGCACCGCCGATGACGCCTTCGAGGCGAAGCTGGCGCTCAAGATCGGCCCCATGGCCGCGAAGTTCGGCGCCAAGGTGAAGCTCGAGAACATCAACGCCCCGGTCTCCTACACCATCGTTGGCGAGGGCAATGGCGGCGCGATGGGCTTCGCCAAGGGCGGCGCCGATGTCGCGCTGGAGGAACTCGGCCCCGAGGAGACGCTGCTGCGCTACACCGTCAAGGCGCAGGTCGGCGGCAAGATGGCACAGCTCGGCGCGCGGCTGATCGACAGCACGGCCAAGCAGATGTCCGACCAGTTCTTCGACCGCTTCGCCGCGGCGCTGACACCGCCTGCGCCGGTCGAGGACGCCGCGCCGACCGCCGCCGCCGCGGCCGCGCCGGCCCCCCGCGCGCCGATCACCGCGCCGGCCGGCATCTCCATCCTGGACCTGCTGCCGGAAGCGCCGATGGGCATTCCACTGCTGGCCTGGGCGGGCGGAGCGATTTGGCTGGTGATCCTGGCGCTGATGTTCCTGTGAGCGGCCCTGAGGTCACGCCGCAGGAGAACCGGGCGTCCTATGACCGCAGCGCTGAAGGGCGCGGAGGTCTGAATCGGCCGGCCCCACAAAGCGTCGAGGAGACCCAGGCGCTGCTGGCCGCGGGCGGCTACGTCGCCGACCGCGCGCTGGCCACCACCATCCACCTGGCGCTTCGCATGGGCCGCCCGCTGTTCCTCGAAGGCGAGCCCGGCACCGGCAAGACCGAGATCGCCAAGGTGCTCGCCGCGCAACTGCCGCGCCACCTGGTGCGGCTGCAATGCTACGATGGGCTGGACCTGTCCGCCGCAGCCTATGAGTGGAACCACGCGAAGCAACTGATGGCCATCCGCCTGGCCGAAGCCGCCGGCGAGACCGACCGCGACGCGCTGGAGCGCGGCATCTACGACCGCCGCTTCCTGCAACCCCGCCCCCTGCTGCAGGCGCTGGAGGGCGAACCCGCCGTCCTGCTGATCGACGAGCTCGACCGCGCCGACGAACCCTTCGAGGCCTTCCTGTTGGAGATCCTGGCCGATTTCCAGGTGACCATTCCCGAACTCGGTACCATCCGCGCCGTGACGCCGCCGGTGGTGATCATCACGTCCAACCGCACGCGGGAGGTCCATGACGCGGTGCGCCGCCGCTGCCTGTACCACTGGGTGGACTACCCCGACGCCGCGCGCGAACGCGCCATCCTGAAGATGCGCGCACCCGGCCTGCCGGAGACGCTGTCCGCGCAGATCGTCGCCTTCGTGCAGAAGGTCCGCGAGGGCGACTACTTCAAGCTGCCCGGCGTGGCCGAGACCATCGACTGGGCGCAGGCGCTGGCCGCACTGGACGCGAAGGAACTGGAACCCGGCGCGGTCGACGAAACGCTGGGCGTGCTGCTGAAATACCAGGACGACATCGCCAAGCTGCGCGGCGCCGAGGCCGCCCGCCTGCTGGCGGAGGCCGCGGGATGACACCCCGGCGCGCGTCATGGCGCTGACGCCTGACCGCGACGCCGCGCGCATCATCGGCGCCGCCCAGGCGCGCGCTGCCGGCGCCGCCATGGCGCCCGGCGGGCACCTGGCCTCCAACCTCCTCGCCTTCACCCGGCTGCTGCGGCGCACCGGCCTGCCGCTCGGCCCGGGCGAGGCGATCGCCGGCCTGCAGGCCCTGGCCGAGATCGACCTGGCCGACCGCCGCCAGGTCCATGCCGCGCTGCGCGCCGTGATGGTCCACCGGCGCGAGCACTTCGAAATTTTCGACCAGGCCTTCCAGCTGTTCTGGCGCGACCCCGAGGCCGCCGCCCACGCCGCTGCCATGGCGCTACTGGACGGCAACAAGCCCAAGGACGAGAAGCCGCCCCCGGCGTCGCGCCGCCTGGCCGAGGCCATGCAGCACAACGCCCCCAAGCCCAAGCCGCCCGAACCGCCCCCGCCGCGCCACGACATGACCTTCACGGTCAGCGAGCGCGAACGCCTCCAGCAGATGGATTTCGAGGCGATGTCGGCCGAGGACATCGCCCGCGCCAAGCAGGAGATCCGCCGCCTGGCGCTGCCGCTGGACGAACAGCGCACCCGCCGCTTCCGCCCCGACCCCTTCGGCCCCGTCACCGATTTGCGGGCCACGGTGCGCCAGTCGCTGCGCACCGGCGGCGAGATCCTGGACATCGCCCGGCGCCGCCGCGTCATGCGTCCGCCGCCGCTGGTCGCGCTGTGCGACATCAGCGGCAGCATGTCGCGCTACGCGCAGATCCTGCTGCATTTCCTCCATGCGGTGGCGAACGACCGCGACCGCGTGCAGACCTTCCTGTTCGGCACGCGGCTGACCAACGTCACGCGACAGTTGAAGCATCGCGACCCGGAAGTGGCGTTCGAGATGATCGGCTCCATCGTGCCCGACTGGTCGGGCGGCACGCGCATCGGCGAATCCATTGCGCTGTTCAACCGGTTGTGGGCACGGCGCGTGCTGGGCCAGGGCGCGGTGGTGCTGCTCATCACCGATGGCCTGGACCGGGAAGGTGCCAAGGGCCTCGCGGAAGCCACGGAACGCCTGCGTGGGTCCTGCCGGCGGCTCATCTGGCTCAATCCCCTGTTGCGGTTCGACGGCTTCCAGCCCAAATCCCAGGGCATCCGGGCGATGCTGCCCCATGTGGACGACTTCCGCCCGGTGCATAACCTGAACAGCCTGCGCGAACTGGTCTCGACGCTGTCGGACCCGCACGCCGCGCAGCGCGGGAGGATGGCGGCATGACCACCGACACCACGCAATCCGAGGACATCCTCGCCATCGCCGCCGCATGGCGCGCGGCGGGCGAAAAGGTCGCGATCGCCACGGTTGTGGAGACCTGGGGCTCCAGCCCCCGCCCGGCGGGCTCGCGCCTGGCGGTCACCGCGTCGGGCCGGCTGATGGGCTCGGTCTCGGGCGGCTGCATCGAGGGCGCGGTGGCGGATGCCGCGAAGCAGGCCATGGCGACCGGCGCGCCGCAACTGCTGGACTTCGGCGTCTCGGACGAACGGGCCTGGGAAGTCGGCCTGTCCTGCGGCGGCAAGGTGAAGGTCTTCGTGGAGCCGCTGACGTGAAGGCCGATACCCTCGCCCGGCTGCAGGCCGAACGCGAAGCGCAACGTCCGGTGGTGCTGCTCACGCGCCTGGCCGACGGCGCGCAGACCCTCTGGCCGCAGGATGCCGTGCCCGATGCGCTGGCCGATGCCGCGCGCGCCGCACTCGGCAGCGAGAAGGCCGGCACCGTCACGATCGGCACCGAGGCCTGGTTCATCCACCCGCACAACCCGCCGCTGCGGATCATCGTGGTCGGCGCGGTGCATATCGCCCAGGCCATGGCGCCGATGGCCGCGCCGCTCGGCTTCCAACTGATCGTGGTCGACCCGCGAGGCGCCTTCGCGACGGAAGAACGCCTGCCCGGCGTGATGCTCAACACCGACTGGCCGGATGATGCGATGGTCGCGCTGAAGCCCGATGCGCGTTCCGCCGTGGTGACGCTGACGCATGACCCGAAGCTGGACGACCCGGCGCTCGATGCCGCGCTGCGCAGCCCGGCCTTCTACATCGGCGCGCTGGGCAGCCGCCGCACGCACGCCAAGCGCGTCGCGCGGCTGCGGGAACTCGGCCACGACGATACCGCCATGGCGCGCATCCATGCCCCCGTGGGCCTCGACATCGCGGCCGTCACCGCGCCCGAAATCGCGCTGTCCGTGATGGCGGAGATCGTCGCCGCACGGCGTGGCGCATCCCTCGGCGCACCGCGGCCCGCCGCCCCATCGGAACCGCGCGTCAGCATCGGCATCCCGGCATGATCTTCGGCCCAACGCCGCTCGAGGAAGCCAAGGGCGCGATCCTCGCGCATTCGCTCCGCCTGCCCGGCCGCGTGATCAAGAAAGGAACCGTGCTGGACGACGAGGCGGTTGCCGCGCTCAAGGAAGCCGGCAAGCGCGACGTCATCACCGCCCGCCTGGAAGCCGGCGACGTGCCGGAGAACGAGGCCGCCGAGCGCCTGGCCACCACCCTCACCGCGCCGCTGATCGCCCGCTCCCGCGCCGCCACCGGCCGCGTCAACCTGCTGGCCGAGACCGCCGGGCTGCTGGTGCTCGACGCCAGGCGCATCGACGCCGTGAACGCGGTGGACGAAAGCCTGACCATCGCGACCCTACCCAACCACACGCCGGTCTCCCCGCGGGAGATGATCGCCACCATCAAGGTCATCCCCTTCGCCGTGCCCGGCGCCGTGCTCGGCGTGGCGGAGGCGGTGGCCCGCGGCGGCCGCGCCCCCGTCTTCGCCGTGCATCCCTTCCGTCCCCTCAAGGTTGGCCTGGTGCTGACCGAACTGCCCGGCATCAAGGAAAGCGTGATGGAGGGCGCGGTGGAGGCCACCACGGCGCGCGTCGAGAGCCTCTGCGGCACCGTCCTGCCGGTCGAGCGCGTGCGCCACGAGGAAGCCCCGGTGGCCGAGGCGCTGTCGCGCCTCAAGCGCGCCGGCGCGCAGATGCTGCTGGTCGCCGGCGCCTCGGCGGTGGTGGACCGGCGCGATGTGGGCCCGGCCGCCATCATCCGCGCCGGCGGGCGGATCGACCATTTCGGCATGCCGGTGGACCCGGGCAACCTGCTCTGCCTCGGCCACATCGGCGACATCCCCGCCATGGTGCTGCCCGGCTGCGCGCGCAGCCCGAAGCTCAACGGCTTCGACTGGGTGCTGCAGCGCATCTTCGCCGGCGTGCCGGTCATGCCCGCCGACGTCATGGCCATGGGCGTGGGCGGGCTGCTGAAGGAAATCGAGGTCCGCCCCCTGCCCCGTGACCAGGCGCCACGCGTGGCCCCGCCGGCGCTGGCCCCGCGCCGCGCGCGCAGTGTCGCGGCCATCGTGCTGGCGGCCGGGCGGTCGCGCCGCATGGCGCCGCTCAACAAGCTGCTGGTGGCCGACACGCAGGGAACCGCGATGGTCGCGCGGGTGGTGGACAATGTCCTGGCCTCCCATGCGCGGCCCGTCATCGTGGTCACCGGCCATGAACGCGACCGCGTCGAGGAAGCGCTGGCCGGCCGCCCGGTCATCTCCGCCCATGCCGACGATTATGCCGAGGGGCTGTCCGCCTCGCTCAAGGCCGGCATCGCCGCGCTGCCGCCGGATGCCGAGGGCGTGCTGATCTGCCTGGGCGACATGCCGCTGGTGGCCGGGCCGATGCTCGACCGCCTGATCGCCGCCTTCGACCCGGAGGAAGGCCGCGCCATCGTCATGCCGACCTTCCGCGGCAAGCAGGGCAACCCGATGCTGTGGTCGCGCGAGTTCATTCCCGAGATCATGACCATCACCGGCGATGTCGGCGCCCGCCACCTGGTCGGCCGCCACGGCGACCGCATGGTCGAGGTCGAGATGGCCGACGACGCCGTGCTGCGGGATTTCGACACGACGGATGCGCTGAAGGGCCTGCCGGGCGGCGCGCGGACGTAGTGCCGATCCCGGTCGGCGGCGCCGCCGACCGGGCAGGAAATCCCGTTCACACAAAAGGCTGGCGACCGTCGTTTAGGCCAGGGCCACCGTCAGCCCAGCGCTGCCTGCACCCAGGCGGCCCAGCCCAGCACCGCCGCATCCTCGCCGATCCGCCCGGCGACCTGCACGCCGAGCGGCAATCCGTTCGGCCCCACCCCCGCCGGCACCGTCACGCAGGGCCCGTGCAGCAGCGTCCAGAGCGTGTTGAAGGCCGGGTCGCCGGTCCAGCCGAGGCCCTCGGGCGCCTCGCCAGGTGCGGAGGGCGTCAGCACCGCGTCGAAGCCCTCGATGGCGGTGGGGAAGGCGGCGCGGGCGGCGGCGAAGGCGGCGCGTGCGGAGGCCAGGGCGCCCGCCCCCTGCGCGCGCCCCCAATCCATCCGTTCGGCCAGCACGGCGCTGAGCTGCGCGCGCGCATGGGCCAGTTCCCAACCCAGCGCCTCGGCCGATTCCGCGTTCATCACCGTGGGATGGGCGGCATAGGCGGCGGCGAAAGGCTCGCCCAGCGTCAGCGGTGTCACGGTGGCCCCGGCGCGCCGGCAGGCCTCGGCGGCGCGGTCCATCAGCGCCACGGTCTCGGGCGCGGCCTGGTCGGCCGAGGGGCCCATCACCAGCGCCAGGCGCGGCGGCCGCGATGTCTTGGCCTCCGGCGTGCCGTAGTTGCCGCCGGTCATCGCCGCCATGCCCAGCGCGCAATCCGCCACGCTGCGCGCCATGACGCCGATGGTGTCCAGGCTCTCGCTCATCACCTTCATGCCGGCGCGGTGCAGCGTCCCGTAGGTCGGCTTGAAGCCGACCACGCCGCAATAGGCCGCCGGGCGGACGATGCTGCCCGCGGTCTGCGTGCCGAAGGCGATCGGGAAGAACCCCGCCGCCACGCCCGCCGCCGACCCCGAGGACGACCCGCCCGGGGTATGCTTCACATTCCGTGGGTTGGCGGTCGGTCCGGGGTGGCGCGTAGCGAATTCGGTGGTCACGGTCTTGCCTATCACCACCGCGCCGGCGGCGCGCGCCGCGGCCACGCAGGCGGCATCCGATCGCGGCCGATGCCCCGCCCAGGCGGGCGATCCGTATTGGGCGGGCATGTCGTCCGTATCGATCACGTCCTTCACCCCGATCGGGATTCCCGCCAGCGCCCCTTGCCCGGCCGCGCCCGCCGCGCGGCGCGCCTGCGCCGCATCGAACCAGGCGAAGGCGCGTATCTCGGCTTCGCGTTCCGCGATGCGGTCGAGGCAGGCCTCCATCAGCGCGGCGGCGGAAAGGCGCCCGGCGCGGATCGCGGCGAGGGCGGCGGTGGCGGTGAGATCGGGGGTGTCGGTCATGCCCGCATGACGCGGCGCGGTGGCCCGGCCGTCAAGGCGTGCGACGGAGGCAAGCCAGCCGCGCCCAGTGTGCCCGCCCCGCTGCCCGCGCGGAGCACATGCCCGCCGCACGCGATCGGCACTGGCGCAGCGCCATCCCGATTGCGACATAGGGGGCATGTCGAACCCGATCCGGGTCGCACGCGCCCCGGATGGTGTGCTGGCCTACGCAATCCCCCTGCCGCCCGAGAGCCTCCCGCCGGTCGCCCCGCGGGACCTCGAGGCCGCTTGGGACCGCGCCCGCGCCGCGGCAGCGGCCGAGCATTGGGGCGCGCCGCGCCGCCTGGTGTTCCGCCGCCCCGATGGCAGTGCGCAGGAACTGCTGCTCGCCGATGCCGACGCCGCCTGCTGGGCCGAGGCGGTCGATGCCGGGCACGATCTCGGCACGCTGTCCGGGCTGTCGCTGTGCCTGCGGCTGCTGGCGCTGATCGAGGTCATGACGCGCGCGCATTGGCTGCGCGGCCTGTTCACGCTGGCCGCGGACGGGATCGAGCTGCACCCTGCCCTGCTGCGCGCCGCCGCCGCAATGCCGCTGGACGCCGCCGCGCGGTTCGACGAAACGGGTCTGAGGCGCCTATTGTCGCGCCCGATTCCTACCGGAGCATCCGCATGACCCGCCTGGCGCCCCCGCTGTCGCTTCTCGCCATGCTGCTGGTCGCGGCCTGCGCCACCGCCGATGCGCCGCGCAGCCTGTCCTCCGCCACCGCCGGCGCCGGGGATGACGGCACGCTGCGCGCCCAGTGCACCGCCGAGGCCGAGCGTGCCGTGAACTTCCGCGAGCGCGGCCAGTCGGCCCGCGAGGACCAGGCGATGTTCATGACCGACCAGACCAACAACATCCCGACCCTTCGCGTGCAGGCCGACCAGTTCAACCGCCGTGTGCTGCGCGAGGACCTGATCCGCGAATGCATCCGCGCGAACACCGCCGGCCCGCGCCCGCAGGACCCGGCCACCCAGCCCGCGCGCGGCCGCCGGAGCTGACGGCGCGGGGACAGCCCCGCCATGGCCCGGCTCTCGACCCTCACCCGCGCGCTGTCCCACCGCAACGCACGGATTTTCTTCGGCGCCTCCCTCACCGCCTGGACCGGGCTGTGGATGCACCGCATCGCGGTGTCCTGGCTGGCCTGGGAACTGACCGGCAGCGCCTTCTGGGTCGGCATGGTGGCGTTCTGCGACCTGGCACCCGCCGTGGTGGTCAGCCCGATCGCGGGGGCCATCGCCGACCGCGCCGACCGGCTGCGCCTGACCATGCTCAGCCAGGCGGCGATCGGGCTGAACGCGGCGCTGATCGCGCTGCTGGTGGCACTCGGCTGGATGGATATCTGGCTGCTGCTGGTGCTGGAGGTGGTGGGCGGCGTCGCGGCATCCTTCGCCCAGCCGGCGCGGCAATCGCTGATGCCGGGGCTGGTGCCGCGGGCTGACCTTCCCGCCGCCGTCGCGCTGAATTCGCTGACCTTCAACGTGGCGCGGTTCATCGGGCCCGCGCTGGCCGGGCCGATCATCGCAGTCGCCGGGGTGTGGCCGGCCATTGCGCTCAATGCCCTGGCCTACCTGGTCGCGACGCTGACCACGCCGATGCTGCGCGTGGAGGCCGCCGCCAGGCGCGGCCATGCCGCCACCGCCAGTCTGATGGGCGAGACGCTGGATGGCATCCGCTATGCCGCGCGGCATCCGGGGCTGGGGCCGATCCTGCTGTTCGCCGCGGTCTCGGCGCTGCTGCTGCGCGGGGTGCAGGAGATCCTGCCGCCTTTCGTCGACCGTGCCTTCGGGCGCGGGGCGGAATCGCTGGCGGTGCTGACGGCGGCCTTTGGCGTCGGCGCGCTGGTCTCGGGGCTGCTGGTGGCGGCGCGCGGGCGGCTGGAAGGCACCACGCGCCTGGCGATCCTGGGCGTGCTGGCGCTTGCGCTGTCCACCGCGGGCTTCGCGGCGACCGGCTGGTTCCCCTTCGGCGTGCTCTGCGCCGCACTGATGGGCGCGGCGGGGTCGGTGCACGGCATCAGCGTGCAGATGCTGGCGCAGAATGCATCGGACCACGCGATGCGCGGGCGCGTGCTGAGCCTGTGGGGCCTCATTACCCGCGCCTTCCCCGCGCTTGGCGCGCTGATCCTGGGGGCGGCAGGCGAGGTCTGGGGGCTGGCCCTGCCAACGCTGACCGCCGTCGCGCTGTCCCTGCTGGTGGTCGCCTGGGGCCTCGCGCGGATGGGGCGCATCGCCGCCGCCCTCGAAGGGCCGCCACCCGACCACGCCAATCGCTGAATCGCAGGAGTGAACATGCTCGACACCGCCATCATTGGCATGGGCCGCTGGGGCCAGACGCTGGTTGACAGCGTGCAAGGCCGGAACGACGCCGGGTTGCGCTTCGTGGCCGGCTGCACCGGCCGGCCTGAGCGCGCCGCGGAATGGTCCGCGCGCCAGGGCATCCGCATCCTGCCGGATTTCGACGCCGTGCTGGCCGACCCGGCGGTGAAGGCCGTCGCCATCGCCTCGCCGCACGGCATGCATGCCGACCAGGTGATCGCCGCCGCACGCGCCGGCAAGCATGTGTTCGTCGAGAAGCCCTTCACCATGACCAAGGCGTCGGCCCAGGCCGCCGTCGATGCCTGCCGCGCCGCCGGCGTGGTGATGGCACTCGGCCACAACCGGCGCTTCCTGCCGGCCATCGCCGAGATGAAGGCGATGCTGGCCGATGGCCGGCTCGGCACCCTCCTGCATGTCGAGGGCCAGTTCAGCGGGCCCGGCGCCATCGCCTACAAGCCCGGCATGTGGCGGGCGGATCCGAAGGAGAGCCCGCTCGGCGGCATGGGCGGCATGGGCATCCACATGGTGGACATGTTCATCAACCTGGCCGGGCGCATTGCCGAGGTGACGGTGCAGTCGCATGCGCGCGCCATCGACAACGGGCTCGACGACACCACCGCGGCGCTGATGCGCTTCGAGAGCGGCGCGAGCGCCACCTTCGCGACCCTGGCCTATGCGCCGCGGCTGTGGCGGGTCGGGCTGTTCGGCACCGATGCCTGGGCCGTGCTGCATGGCCACGAAAACCTGGTCATCTGCACGCGCGACGGCACCCCGCAGGAGCGAGTCTTTCCCAAGACCGACATTGAAGCCGCTGAACTTGCGGCATTCGCCACTGCGGTCGCGGGTGGCCCGGCCTATCCGCTGCCGGTCGAGGAGGCGGTGCATGGCGTCGCCGTCTATGAGGCGATGATCGGCGCCGCGGCCTCGGGCAGCACCTATCGCGTGGCGTGAGCCGCGCCTGCCCATGATGGCGAATTGACGCCCCGCGCGGCGATTCATCAGTGCGGCGGTAAGGATCGGCGCGGTACCATCGCTGCGAATCGTGCCGAAGGCCGCACGCCTGCGTGGAATGGCCGTGCGTTCGGCGGCGCGGCATTCGTTTCGCGCGCAGATGCCGTGGCACCGCTGCGCGCAACCCGGCCGCCCCTCGGGACGGCCGGCTTCCTCCGGAGACTGCGATGATCCCGCGTCGCCTGGCCGGACTCTCCCTGATGCTGCCGCTGCTGGCCCTGCCGCGTTCCGTCGGGCGCGCCGCGGCGGTCGCCGGCCCCGAGCCGCGGCGCCATTGCGGCGACCCCGGCGGCCGCTTCATCGCCTGCGAGGCGTTGCAGGATTCGCTGCCGATCGCCACCGGCGGGCGCTGCCCGTTGTGCGGCGGAGGGCATCGCCTGCCAGTGATGCGCTGAAGCGTTTCGTTTCCGGGCGGTTCGGCGCCGTGCAGCATCGGGGCATGAACACCACCCGCCGCGGCCTTGCCGCCACCGCCCTTCCGCTGCTGATGCTCGGCGCCGGCCTGCGCGCTGCCTCGGCCAAGTCCGCCGGGCCCATTATGCCCGACGCCTGCGCGCCGGGCGCGCCGTCCAAGGCCTGCGCCGAGGCCAAGGCGCGCTTCGTCGCCGATGGCGGCCAGGACGGCGTCGGCTGCCCGCATTGCGCGGCGGCGTCGAAGGACACGCGCTGAAGGCGCGCCGCGGTCCATTCCCGACCCGCGCAACCTGTTCTAGAAGCGAGCCGCGCGCGAGCGCAGCCCCGCGCCCGGGGCGCCCATTGCCCCCTGCGCCCGGGGGCGCCGGCAGCAAAGGAACGGCCCGCATGAGCAAGATCACCCGCCAGGGGACCAACAAGATCCTCTCGACCTCGGTCGAGTACCACAATTTCGTCTACCTCGCGGGCATCACCGCCGACGATCTCTCCAAGGACATCAAGGGCCAGACGGCCGAGGTCCTGGCCAAGATCGACGCCGCGCTGGAAGCCAACGGCACCGACAAGACCCGCCTGCTGACCGCCACCATCTGGGTGAAGCACATCGCCGACCGCGCCGCGATGAACGAGCTCTGGACGCCCTGGCTGCCGGAAGGCGCGGCGCCCGCCCGCGCCTGCGTCGAGGCGAACATGGCCGATCCTCGCCACCTGGTTGAGATCATGGTGACCGCCTGCCGCTGAGGATCCGACCGGCCGCAAAAATGGTCGGAAACCTTTCCTCGACTCTGACGTTCAACGCCCGGTGCCCTGCGCCGGGCGTTGTTGCTTTATGGCCACCACACTGTGGCAGCGTCCAGATCCTGCCCAATTCGCAGGAATAATTTCCCGATACGCCGGCTGCGCCGCCTATGTTGCGGACGAATCACTCCAGATTTCGCCCGGTTACAGACCGGGCCGTTGCCGGCCCACCGCCTGGGTTGTTAGCCACGTCACACGGCAGGGCGCTCTGCGTCCGGCCAGGGGTGACCTGGGGGCACTGGGGATACATGACGGCAAAAAGCGCGGCGATCGCATTGGCGATCCTGTTCGGTGGTTTCTCTCTCGCGGCGCATGACGCGCAGGCACGCTCATCGGATGGACGGCAAGGCAAGCCATCGGCGCGCGCCGCAGCCGCACCGGCACCCACCGCTGCGCGACGCGCCGCAGCCCGCCCCGCCAACCCGACCGCCCGCGCCAGCGCGCAGCGCGGCCGCAACCAGCAGGCGGTGCGCGTCGCCACGAATGGCCGTGGCAATGCCACCACGCGCAATGGCCGCCGCGGCCACGCCGTCGCCGGTCGCTCCGGCGGCATTTCCTGCGTGCCCTATGCGCGCCAAGCCACCGGCATGGACATCAGCGGCAATGGCCGCGACTGGTGGCACAACGCCGCCGGCCTCTATGCGCGTGGCAACCGGCCCGAGCCCGGCTCGATCCTGGCCTTCCCGGGTTCGGGCGGCATGCGCTCGGGCCATGTCGCTGTGGTCGAGCGCGTCGTCTCCGCGCGCGAGGTCCATATCCACCACGCCAATTGGGGCGGCCCGGGCATCCGCCGCGGATCCATCATGCGCGGCGTGTCCGTGATCGACGCATCGCCCAACAACGACTGGACCCAGGTGCGCGTGCAGGTCGGCCATAGCGCCGAGAATTACGGCCGCACCTACCCGGTCTATGGCTTCATCTACAACCGGCCCGACGTGACCGGCGGTTCGATGATGGCCGGGCGCGCGCCGCTGCGCGTCAATGCCGCGCAGGCCGCCGCCCTCGGCCTCGAGGAAGTCGCGCAGGCCCCCGCGCGCCGCCGCTGAGCCTCGCCTTCGCCCCTGCATCAGGGCCGCCCCGGCGATGGGGCGGCCCTTTTTGCGTTCAGGCCGCCATCATGTCCCGGCTGCGATCCCACAGGTTCGGCACCGCGGTATTGTCGTAGCCCGAGACGAACCGCTTCTGCGCCCCGGTCTCGGGGTCGAAGACGCTCCTCAGCACGGCGCCGATATTGCCGCCATAGACATGGATGCTGATCGACACGCGGTCGGGCAGCGCGTTCTCCACTACATGGATGTCGTAGGTGTCGGCGCTGACGGCGGCGACATCGCCCTGGCGCAGGCGGTCCACCTGGCCGGGGCGCATCGGCGCGCCGGGCTGCATCTCGGTCGAGACCTCCTCCCCGCGCAGCATGCCCACCAGGCCCCAGACGGTGTGGTTGTGGACCGGCGTGCGCTGCCCCGGCCCCCAGACGAAGGAGACGACGCAGAAACGCTCCAGCGGGTCGCAATGCAGCAGGTACTGGCGATACCGCGGGCCGGCCTCGGCGAAGGCGTCGGGCAGCCAGGTGTCGTCGGCGACCAGGGCGCGCAGCAGGGCGCCGCCCTCGGCGAGGCAGCGTGTCTCGCTGGCACCTTCATCGGCGAGCCTGGTCATGGCGCGGATGAATTTCCGCAGCGGTGCAATGTCCGTCATCCTGGTTCCCCTCCGCATATCCGGGCAGGATGGGAACAGGATTCCACGGCGGACGGAAGGCGGGGAATGCACGAACATCGGCGCGACGGTGCGGAGATGCTGTTTCTCCGGCCTGATCCGGCCATCCCGAACAACGAGCGCCTGCCGGTGCTGCTGCATCGGGCCGCGGTGCGGGTCGGCGATGCGGACGGGGCCGAGGCCCTGTTCGCCCGGCATGGCTGGCGGGCCGCCTGGCGCGACGGCATCCATGACTGGCACCACTACCATTCCAACGCGCATGAGGCGCTGGCGGTGGTCAGTGGCCAGGTGCGCGTGCAGCTGGGCGGCGAGACCGGTTTGCCCGTCGACCTGCATGCCGGCGACGTGGTCGTGCTGCCGGCCGGGACCGGCCACCGCAACCTCGGCGCCAGCGACGACCTGCTGGTGGTTGGTGCCTATCCCGAGGGGTCCGAGCCGCCGGACATGCTGCACGGCGCGCCCGGGGAATGGGCGCACGCCGTGCGCGCCATCGCCGCCACCGCCGACCCGCCGAGCGACCCGGTCGCCGGCGGGGCCTATCCGCGCGGCTGAAACGAGGGCGCGCGGCAGCCCGAGAACCCGCCCAGGCGCGGATGCCTGGGCGGGATGGACTTCACGCCGCGGTCAGCACGATGCGGCCGATGACCTTGCCGTCCTTCAGGCGGTTCAGCGCGGCATCGGCCTGGTTCAGCGGCATGGTTGTGATCGGGATCGCCGGCAGTGCGCCGGATGCTGCGATTCCAACCAGTTCGCGCAGTTCCTTCACATTGCCCACATAGCTGCCCTGGATGGTCAGCGCGCGGATCGGCACCAGCGGGAGGGGGATGTTCATCTCGCCCCCGAACAGGCCGACCTGGATCAGCTTGCCGCCCTTGCGCAGGGCGTCGAAGGCGAAGCGGGCGGTCTCGGTGCCGTTGACCAGGTCGATGATGGCGCCGACCGCGCCACCGGCCGCGGCGATGATGGCCTTGGCGGTGTCCTCGCCGGCGGCCAGCACGGTGTCGGTGGCGCCGGCGGCCTTGGCCCCGTCCAGCTTCGACTGCGCCACGTCCACCACCACGATGCGCTTGTGGCCCTTGGCCCGCAGCACCGCGATGGCGTTCAGCCCGAGCCCCCCGGAGCCCACCACCACGATGGGGTCGTCCGGGTCCATCGGCATGACCTTGTTGATGGCGCTGAACACCGTGATGCCCGAGCACGCATAAGTCGCCGCCAGGGCGGGGTCGAGGCTGCCGACCGGGACCAGGTGGCGCGGTTCGGGCGCCACCACATGCGTCGCGTAGCCGCCATTCTGGTAGACGCCGAGGCTGCGCGGGGTGAGGCACATGTTGTCCTCATCCGCCAGGCACTTGGCGCATTTGCCGCAGCCGACCCAGGGGAAGACGATCATGTGGTCGCCGACCTTCAGGCCGGAATCGTTGGCGTCAGGACCCCATTTCACGACGCGGCCGACGATCTCGTGGCCCATGGCGAGCGGGAGCACCACGCCGCGGTCCTTCAGGTGCATCTTGCCGCGGCTGCCGAGGTCGTATTCGCCCTCCCAGATGTGCAGGTCGGAATGGCAGACGCCGGCATGGGTGATTTCCAGCAGGACCTGCTTGCCGGTGGGCTCGGGGGTCGGCAGCTCGATTTCCTGGAGCGGCTTCCCGGTCTCGATGACGGCCCAGGCGCGCATGGTGGTTCCTCCGGTTGAGTCGTGTGGGCGCATCGGACCAACGGGGGTGGCGCGGGTCAAGGGCGACGCCGCGTGCGCAAAGGATGCGTGGCGGCAACCGGCGTGTGTAGGCTGCGCATCGGCCAGCAACCCGACAGGAGGGACAGGATGTCCAACAGGATGGGCGGTGGGATCGACGGGCTGCTCGGTATGTTGGCCGGCGGTCAAGGGGGCGCACAGGGGCTTGGGTCGCTGGTGGACCGACTGCGCCAGGCGGGATTGGGCGATGAAGTGGACAGTTGGGTCGGCACTGGCGCGAACAAGCCGGTGGCCCCTGACCGGCTGGCGAATGCGCTCGGCGCCGACACGCTGGCCGGCCTGGCACGGCAGTTCGGCGGCAGTGGCGGGACGGCAGGCGCCGGAGGGATGGCCGGGATCCTGGCCGCGTTGCTCCCGCAGCTCATCAACGGCCTGACACCGCAGGGGCGCGTGCCGCAGCGGGATGACGACTTCGGCCAGGGCGGCATGGGTGGGCTGCTGGCGCAGATGATGGGCGGCCAGGGTGGCGCTGCGCCGGCCGGTGGCGGCCTGGGAGCCATGCTGGGCGGGCTGCTGGGTGGCGGGCAGCCGGGCGGCGGCCAGGGCGGCGGGGTGGCTGGCATGCTGGAAGCCCTGATGGGCCGAGGCGGCGGCACGCAGCCGCCGAACCAAGGACCGGCCGGCAAGCCGGGCCTGGATGGCGACGGTGGGGCACCCTTGCCGCAGAAGCCGCGACCGTTGCGCTGAGGCGGGGCGGCAACAGGGAGGGCGTGCCGGCGGGGGATGCGGTGCGTCTACCGCCCCACGCCGGCCAGAAACCTCAACACCGCCCTTGCCCCTTCCCCGCTCGCATCATTCAGCACCGCCGGATGCGCCCCGCCCGGCAGCATCACCAGCGTGCCGTTCCGCGCGCCCGCCACCATCCGCAGCGCGTGGCCGGGCGGGGTGATGCGGTCCTGTTCGCTCGCCACCACCAGCACCGGGGCGGTCACGCCCGGCAGCCGGGACAGGCTTTCGAAGCGGTGGCGCAGCAGCCAGTCGGTCGGAACCACCGGGTACATGCTGCGGGCGAGGTCGGCGATGGAGGTGAAGGGGCTTTCCAGCACCACCGCCGCGATGGTCGGGCGGTTCTCGGCCAAGCGGGTGACGACGCCGGTGCCCAGGCTTTCGCCCCATAGCACCACGGGCGCGGTGGGGAAGCGGGTCGTGGTCCAGGCCAGGATGGCGGTGGCGTCGGTGGCGATGGTGTCCTCGCCGGGGCGGCCGTGGTTGCCGCCGTAGCCGCGGTATTCCGCAAGGACAATGCCGTAGCCGGCGCGGTGGATGAGGGTCGCGAGGCCGGTGCGGTCCTCCGCATTGCCCCCATTGCCGTGGAAGTGCAGCACGACGGGTGCGCCGGGTGGGCCTGGACGGGCGAGGAAGGCGATGTCGAGCCCGTCCTCGGTGCGGATGGTGGGTCGTTCCCAGCCCGGCGGCGCCGCGATGACGCGTGGATCGGGCAGAAAGATCAGCCGTTCCTGCCCTGCCCATAATGCGCCCACGAGCACCAGCGGCAGGCTGGCGAGTATGGCGATCGCGGTCAGCATCCGCTTCATTTGGCCCAATTGATCGCGGTCCAGGGCACCGTGTGCCCTGGCGGGGTCCAGGGGCAGCGCCCCTGGCCTTTCACTTCGGATTGTCGCAAGGCACGCTCCCGATAGCCGCCCCCGCCAGCGCCCCCACCCCTGCCCCCACCAGCGCCCCGCGTCCCGCATCGGCGGTCGTGGACCCGGCGATGGCGCCGATCCCGGCCCCGATGGCTGCGCCGTAGGCCGCGCCGGTGGCCGGGTCCTCGCAACTTGGGCCTGGCGGCAGGGGGATGGGCACCGGCTGCACGGTGATGCAGCCCGCCAGAGGCAGGACGATGCAGCCGGCGAGCGGCAGGGCGAGGAGAAGTCGCTTCATGGCCGCAGGGTGCCACGCCGAAGGGGGCGTGGGTGTGGCGCGTTTCAGTCCGGGCGGATGTTGTTCTCGCGCACCACGCGCGCCCAGGTTTCCATCTGGCGGGCCAGGAAGGGGCCGAAGACGGCCTCGCCCTGGGGGTCGAGGTCGATGCCCAGGCCGATCACGCGCTGGCGGATCTCGGGCACCGCCAGGGCGCTGCGGATGGCGGCTTCCATGCGCTCCTTGATGGCCGGCGGCAGGTTCGCCGGGCCGAGGAAGCCCCAGAAGGCGCGGGCGTCGATGCCCGGGATGCCCGATTCCTCAAGCGTCGGGATGTCGGGCATGGAGGGCGACCGGGTGGCGCCGGTCTGCGCCAACGGGACCAGCGCGCCGGAATCGATGTGCACGCCGATGGCGGGGCGGGTGGCGATGGGCAGGTCGACCTCGCCGGCGACCGAGGCGACGGCGAGCGGCCCACCGCCGCGATAGGGCACATGGACCAGGCTGAACCCACCGATGCGCTGGGCCATCGCCATTGTCAGGTGGGCGACCGAGCCGTTGCCGATGGTGCCGTAGGTGACGGTTTCGGGGCGCGCCTTGGCGGCCTCGACCACCTGGGCCATGGTCCGGTAGGGGCGTGTGCGGTGCGCCGTCAGCACCATCGGCGCGGTGCCGAACAGCAGCAGCGGCGTCATGTCACGCTGGGTGTCAAAGCCCATGGTCGGGATCAGCGCCGGGTTCACGGCGTGGGTGTCGAACACCAGCACCCAGGTATTGCCGTCGGGCGCGCTGCGGGCGACGAAGCCGGTGCCGAGCGAGCCCGAGGCGCCGGCGCGGTTCTCGACCACGATCGGCACGCCGAATTCCGCCTGCAGGCGCGGCTGGAGCATGCGGGAGAGCGCGTCGGTCGACCCGCCCGGCGGGAAGGGCACGATGATGCGAATGGGGCCGTTGGGCCAGGCGGCCTGCGCGCGGGCGATGGCGGGCGTGGCCAGCATCGCGGTTGCCGCCAGCAGCGGGCGTCGTTGGATCATTGTCGTTGTCCTCCCGGGGGTCTCCGGCACCGAGGGTGACCACGGTGCCGGTTCCGTCAAGGGGACAGGCGCGTCAGCGCGGCGCAGGTCCGACGGTCAGAGCGGTGAGCGCTGCGCTGGCCGTCGGAATGCGCGGCGGCCGGGCCAAACGCGCGATGGTCTGCTGCGGGCCGGCCGTGAAGATGCTCGCCGGCAGTGCCTGGGCGGCACCTGCCTGGTCGTTGGCGTCCAGCGCATCGGCCGCGCGCGTCAGCCCGTCGATCACGCCTTGCGCCGGGGCGGACGACGGGATGCCGAGCGCCTGGCGCCCCTGGTTGCGCGCCTGCATGAGTTGCACGCCGGCTGAGCTGGTTTGCCAGCGCGGGTCCGTCGGTACGGCGCCGGCGAGGAATTCGATGTCCGCGATGGCCCGCGCCGCGGCGGCCGGTTGGTTGGGCTGCGGGCGGCGGAAGAAAGCGATGGCATTGTTGGCGGCGCGTGTGATGGGTTCGATCACGCGCTCACCCGGCGCGGCGCTGGCCGGGATGGTGGGCGGCGGCGCGGTGGGCCCGCAGGCGCCGAGCGCCAGCGCGCCCAGGATGACGGTGCGTCGGATCATGCCGGTGTCCTCCATGCAGGGGCGCATGATGGCATGAAGGGATGGACGGCGCATTCACGGAGGTCGTGCCGCTTCATGCAGCAGCGGGTGGACCGGCCGCAGGTGTCAGCCGTAGCCGGCCTCGCGGATCTTGCTGCCCAGCACGTTGACCTGCACCGCGAGGGCGGCGCTTTCCTCCTCGCGCAGGCGCGTGCGCAGGCCGGTGGCGGCGGCCTCCATCTCGCGCAGCAGGGATGGCAGGCCGGGCGGCGGCTGCGCCCCGGCGGACAGGCGCGCGGCGATGCGCTCCAGCCCGTCCAGGTTCACGCCAAGGAAGCGGCGCGCTTCCTCCAGCCGCTCGGGGCGGCGTTCGAATTCATCCATCACCGCGCCGATGGCCGCCGCGACCGGCAGCAGGCGGGGTTCGGGGATGCGCTGCGCGGCCTCGGCAATGGCGCGCAGGCGGGCGCGGGCGTCGTCCAGAGGTCGCGGAGGCGGCGGGGGCAGCGGCTCGGGCGGGGGTGGCGGCGGGGCCACCTCCTGCACGCCGGAATAGAGCAGGCGCGTGCCACCCCAGGCGCCCGCACCCAGGATCAGCGCCGCCACCGGGGCGGCATCGGCGCCGAGCCAGGTGACGCTCGCGGCACTCGCACCCATGGCCAGCGCGGCCAGGCCGGCATCCCCTGCCCGGCCGCGGCGCATCAGCCAGGCAGCGGCCATCGGGAAGCCCAGGCCGAGCACGCAGCCCAGCAGCGCGACCTCACGCCCCGCGAACAGGTTGAACAGGGTCGCTGGCAGCAGCGGGACGATGGTGAAGGGCAGGATCCAGCGCCGCCAGAAGGCCGAGATCATGGGTTCACCACTGTGAAGATCGACCGGAACAGCGCCAGCAGCCCGGCGATCCACATCGTGCCGCCGAGCAGGAAGAAGCCGATCATCCGCGCGCCGATCGGGGGCGGCGCGGTGGGCGGGGCCATGGGTGCGTTGCGTGGGGTCATGTCGGGGACTTAGATCGCCCGTGTGCCGCCGCCGATCAAGGCGCGGTGTTGGGGGACGCCAGGACATGGAACGCATCGCGGTGGTCGGCGCGGGGTTGATCGGCAGCGCCTGGGCGATGGTGTTTGCCCGCGCGGGGCATCGGGTCCGCATCTGGGACCCCGCGCCGGGGGCGAGCGAGTCGGCGATGGCGGTGATCGGCGCGCGCCTGCCCGACCTGCACGCGGCCGGGCTGATCGCCGAGGCGCCAGCGGTTGTGGCCGCGCGCATCGCCGTGGCGACGACGCTGGAGGACTGCCTGGAGGGTGCCGGCCACGTCCAGGAGAACGGGCCCGAGCGCGTCGAGGTGAAGCGCGAGACCTTCGCAAAGCTGGACGCGCTGTGCGGGCCGGATGTGGTGCTGGCGTCCTCGACCTCCGGCATTCCTGCTTCCGCGTTCACCGAAACGCTGGCGGGGCGGGCGCGCTGCCTGGTGGCGCATCCGGTCAACCCTCCCTACCTGGTGCCGCTGGTGGAACTGGTCGGCGCGCCCTGGACCGACGCGGCGGTGGTGGCGCGCACGCGGGCCTTGATGGAAGCGGTGCGCCAGGTGCCGGTGGTGGCGCTGAAGGAGACCCGCGGCTTCGTGCTGAACCGGTTGCAGGCGGCACTGGTGGCCGAGGCCTTCCGACTGGTGCGCGACGGCGTCATGTCGGTCGAGGACGTCGATGCCTGCGTGAAGGATGGGCTGGGTCTGCGCTGGTCCTTCATGGGGCCCTTCGAGACCATCGACATGAACGCGCCGGGGGGCGTGGCGGACTACGCCGCGCGCTTCGGCGCGCTGATGGGCGGCATCACGCAGGAACAGACGCCCTACGACTACGACGCCCCGACCGTCGCGGCGGTGGATGGCGCGCGCCGCGCGGTGCTGCCGCGGGAAGCGATCGCGGATCGCTCCGGCTGGCGCGACCGGCGGCTGATGGCGCTGGTCGCACACAAGGCCGGGCAGCCGGGGTGAGCGCCGTGAACGGCATTGCGGCGCGCCCGGTTCGCCCGCGCGCGGTGTGACCCGGCGTCCTTCGATCCGGTCGCGCATGGGGTATGCTCGTCCCGTGCGGCAGAAGGGGAGAGCGCGATGCCGGTGAACACCACATCCAGGCTGAGCGGGCGGGCCTCGCGCATCATCGCGCTGCTGATCCTGGCGGTGGGCCTGCCGCTGTTGCTGGGCGCCGGCTACGCGGTCTGGAGCGAGATCGCGTTCCGGCGCATCGCGGTCGAGACCGACGGGCGCGTGGTCGAGATGATCCGCGAACTCGGCAGCAGCAGCAGCAATTCCGGGCGTCGGTCGGCCACCTACCGCCCGGTCTTCGTGTTCTCGCCTGACGGCGGCAAGGAGGTCCGGGCGCAGGGCAGCTTCGCCTCCAACCCGCCCTGCTGCAGCGTGGGGGAGCGGGTGCGCGTGCGCTACGACCCGGCCAGGCCGGAGAGCGCGGCCATGGTCAGCTTCGTGCAGAGCTGGCTGGTGGCGATGATCCTGGGCGGCATGGGCGTGGTGTTCACCGGAATTGGGCTGGCGATGCTGCGCGTGGGGCGCTCGCCAGGCGCCGCCGTGCCGGCCGCGGCGCAAGCGCCGGCCGCCATGACTTTCGCCGTGCCGCTGGTCGGGCTGCGGCGCGACGGGATGCGGTGGGTGTTGCAGGCGCGCTGGGCCGACCCGCGCAGCGGCGTGCAGCGGCTCTTTGAAAGCGAGCCCCTCCCCTTCGACCCGGTGCCGCAGATGCGCGGCATGTCGGCGGTGAACATCGCCTTCGATCCGGGCCAGCCGAACGGGCCGTACTGGATGGACCTGACCTTCCTGCGCGAACCCGATGCCGACGCCACCGTGGTGCAGCGGCGCGGCTGAGCGCGTCAGGCCTGCAGGAAGCCCAGCGTCTCGCCCTCGAACACGCCGCAGGTGAGCGGCCCGCCCGACCAGGCGGCGGTGTCGAGGCAGACGCGGTTGTCGCGCACCACCGGCTGGAAGCCCGCGGTGTGGCCATGCACGACCACCACGCCGTGGTCGCGCTCGGACCCCAGGAAGTCGTGGCGGATGCGGATGAGGTCCTCGCGCGACTGGTCCTCCAGGGCGATACCCGGGCGGATGCCGGCATGGACGAAAAGGTAGCCGCCTTCCTGGTGATGCAAATGCAGCCGGCGCAGAAAGCGCATGTGCTGCGGGGCGAAGTGCTGGGGCCAGTCTTCCTTCGGTGTCTCGGCCGGCACGCCCCAGGCATCGAGCGTCGCGCGCCCACCGCCCCAGAGCCAGTCGGCCGCCGCGGCGCCATCGCCATCGAGGGCGGCGAGCATCGTCTCCTCGTGATTGCCCGTCAGGTTCAGCATGTCGATGCCGGGCACGGGGTCGGTCTCGATCAGGTGGTCGAGCACGGCGCGGCTGTCGCCGCCCTTGTCAACATAGTCGCCCAGGTGGATCAGCAGCGCGGAGGCGACCGGTCGGGCGCGCAGGTCGGCGGCGATCTGCCCGTGCAGGTCGCGCAGCTGCGCGATGGAGCCGTGGATGTCGCCGATGGCGTAGATGCGCCGGCCGCGCGGCAGGCTGGCGGGGGCGGCACGAAGCGCGATCATTTCTTGTCCGCGCGCGGGTCGAGCGCGTCGCGCAGCCCATCCCCCATCAGGTTGAAGGCCAGCACCACGATCATGATGGTGACACCCGGGAAGATCGACAGCCACGGCGCCTGGGTGAGGAACCGCTGCGACGAATTCAGCATCGACCCCCAGGACGGGTTGGGCGGCTGCATCCCCAGGCCGAGGAAGGACAGCGCGGCCTCGGCGATGATGGCCTCCGCGATGGCGAGCGTGGCTTGCACCAGCAGCGGCGGGATGATGTTGGGCAGCACATGCACGAAGGCGATGCGCCAGGGCGGATTGCCGAGCGCGCGCGCCGCCTCCACCCAGTCGGTGGATTTCGCGTCCAGCGCCATGCCGCGCGCCAGCCGCGCGAAGACCGGCGAGGCGGTGATGGCGATGGCGAGCATCGCGTTTTCCAAGGCGGGTCCGAGGAAGGCCGCCAGCGCGATCGCCAGGATCAGGAAGGGCACCGACAGCATGGCATCGGCGATGCGCGAGATGACGGCATCCACCCACCCGCCGGACAGCCCCGCCAGCAGCCCGAGCGGCACGCCGATGATGAGCGCGCCGAGCACCGAGATCACGCCCGCCATCAGCGACGCCCGCGCGCCCCAGATGACGCGCGAGAGCACGTCTCGCCCGTTCTCGTCCGTGCCCATCCAGTGTTCCCAGGATGGCGGGCGGCGGATGCGCGACCAGGAGGTCTGCAACGGGTCGTAGGGCGCGATCAGCGGCGCCAGCACGGCGACGGCGATGAACAGCACGACGACGATCAACCCGAAGACCGCCAGGCGGTGGCGGAGGAAGCGCTTGATGGCGCGGCGCGTCGGGCTCTCGGCGGCGGCGGGAAGGGTCGTGGCGCTCATAGCCGGGGCAGCACGCGTTCGAGGTCGGGAAGCCGGTGGATGCGCCGCGGCCAGGTCGCCCGCCACCAATAGAGCGCCAGGGCGATCATGCCCGCCATCGCCAGCCCGGTGAAGGCGAGCGCGATCCCGTGCTCCTCCGGCGGCAGCGGACTCACCACGACCCAGGCGAACACCGCCACCATGCCGATGGCGGGCAAGGACAGCAGCGCGGTGCTGACGACCGCCCAGCCCCAGCCGATGCCGGTCTCGATGGCGTCGAGCCGGCCCTGCGCGGCCAGCCGGCCGGCGACCGCCCGAACCAGGTCGGGATAGGCGCGCCGTTGCGCGAGGGCATCGGCGGGGTCGGGCAAGGGGTTGAGGACCAGCGTCTCCTCCGGGTTCCGGAAGAACAGCCGGAACTTCATGTCGTCATGGCGCTGGACACGGACCCGCCCGGCCCGCAGCCCGGCCAGTCGGGCCAATGGCATCGCAAAATCGCCGCCTTCGACGCCCATGAAGCCGATGGTGTCGTTCACCAGGACGACCACGACACGGCTGCCGCGAATGCCCCGCCTGCGCAGGTCCGGGGTGGTGGCCACGGCGAAGCGCGGGCATGACGGCGGCGGCGTCAGCCAGGCGGCGGGGTCGATGAGATCGTTGGGCATGGCGTTCATGCCTGCCGCAGCCGCGGGTTGATCGCCATGTAGAGCATGTCGGCGATCAGGCTCAGCACCACGAAGATCAGCGCGGTCGCCAGTACCACCCCCTGCACCACCGGGTAGTCGCGGTTGAACACTGCATCGACGATCAGCTTGCCGAAGCCAGGGATGGTGAAGATCTGCTCGGTCAGCACGGCACCGGCCAGCAGGCGGCCGAATTCGATGGCGCCGAGCGTGACCACCGGGATCAACGCATTGCGTAGCGCGTGCTTCCAGACCACCACCCTTTCGCGCAGTCCCTTCGCGCGCGCGGTGCGGACGTAGTCCTGGCTGAGTGCGGTCAGCATCGCCGCGCGGGTGTGGCGCATCAGCACCGAGGCCACGCCGGTGCCCAGCACGAAGGCCGGCATGATGGTGGTGGCGAGGGACTGCACCGGATCCTCGAACAGCGGCACATAGCCCGAGGGCGGCAGCCAGCCGAGTTCCACGCTGAACAGCAGGATCATCATGATGCCGAGCCAGAAATTCGGCGTGGAGATGCCGAACAGCGCCGCCCCATTCGCCGCCCAGTCGGCCGGCGTGTCCTTCCGCACGGCGGAGAGGATGCCGAGCGGCACGCCGATCAGGATGGCGATGATGAAGGCCATGGTGGCGAGTTGGAAGGTGACCGGCAGCTTGGTCAGGATCAGCTCGCTCACCGGCACCCGGATGCGCCAGGAGAAGCCGAAATCCCCCGTGAGCACCTTGCCCATCCAGATCAGGTATTGCTGCCAGATCGGCTTGTCGAGGCCGAGCTCGGCGCGGATGGCGGCGAGCACCGCGGGGTCGCCGCGCTCCTCGCCGGCCAGGATCAGCGCCGGGTCGCCGGGCATGAGCTGCTGCAACCCGAAGATCAGGATCGACAGGATGACCAGCGTGGGGATCACCTGCCCAACGCGGCGCAGCAGCCAGATGCCCATGGGGTTACTGGAACCTCATGCCCTGCAGCCGGATCATGCCATCCGCGATCGGCCGGTAGCCCACCAGGCGCGTCTGGTGCGCCATGATGTTCTTGCGATGCCACAGGTAGATGCGCGCGACATCCGTCCCGATCGCCTGGCGCAGCGCGCGGGCATAGAGGTCCCGGCGCTTCTCGATATCGAGCTCGGTGCGCGCGGCATCGAGCGCCGCATCGACCTCGGCATTCGAATAGCGCCCGTCATTCTGCCCGCCGCCGGTGCGGGTGAAGGTGAAGAAGTTGCCGTCGGGATCGGTGCGGCCGGACCAGCCGACCAGGTAGAGTTGGTACTCGCCCCGCGTGGCGGCCTGAAGCGAGGAGGCGAACTCCATCGCCCGCAACGTCACCTGGAAGCCGGCCTCGGCGACCATGGACTGAATCACCTCGCCCACCTGGCGAAGGTCGGGGTTGTTCGGGACCGTCATCTCGATCTGGACCGGCGCGGTGATGCCGGCTTCGCGCAGCAGCGCGCGGGCGCGGTCGACATTGCGCGCGGGCGGCGTGAAGTCGCGCACATGGAAGGGGTTCGCCGGAGGCCATGGCTGGCGCGTGGGCGTGTACATCCCTTCGTAGACCACCTGGTTGATGGCGGCGCGGTCGAGCGCGAGTTCGAAGGCCTGGCGCACGCGCGCATCGCGGCCCATCGGGTTGTTCGCGCGTTCGCCGTTGTTGTGGTTGATGGTGATGGACTGGTAGCCGAGCTCATCCACATTCACCGCGCGCAGGTTGCGCTGGCGCTGGATGGTGCGGATGTCGTCGGGTTCCATGCGCTCGACGAATTCCACCGCGCCGGATTGCAGGTTGGCCAGGCGCACGGTGTTGTCCGGGATGGGCAGGTAGGTCACGCGGTCGAAGTGGATGTTCGCGGCATCCCAGTATTCGCGGAAGCGCTCGACCACGATGCGTTCCTGCGCCACGCGCTCGACGAAGCGGAAGGGCCCGGCGCAGACCGGGCGGGTGCCGAAGTTGCGGCCCAGCGCCTCGGCCGCCTTGGGGCTGACGATCATGCCGGCGCGGTCGGTGAGTGCGGCCATGAAGGAGGCCGAGGGCGCCTTCAGCGTGATGCGGACAGTGCGCGAATCCACGACTTCGACCGACTCCATGTCGGCGATCTCGGAGCGGCGGAAGCTGCCCTGCATGGTCAGGTGGCGGTTCAGCGAATAGCGCACGGCTTCGGCGTCCATCGCCTCGCCATCGTGGAAGCGCACGCCCTCGCGCAGGGTGATGAGAAGCTGCGTCGGGGTTTCCCAGCGATGCGCGGTGGCGAGCTGGGGGACGATCTCCAGGCGTTCGTTGATGTCGAACAGCTTGTCGCACAGCGCCATGTAGACGATGCGCCCGACATAGGTGCGCGACAGGGTGGGGTCGAGGATGTCGGGGTCCTCGCGCAACCCGATGCGGAGGTTCTGCGCGCTGGCGGATGTCGCGGCGGCGACGATGGCGGCCGCCGCCAGCAGGGTGCGGAGGGTGGTCTTCATGGATGTGGCACTCCCGGTTGGGGGCCTGGGGCCCGAAAGAAGGATTGCAGGCGCCGCAGCCTTTCGCCACCGGCCAGGCGTTCGGCGCGCGGGGCCGGCGGCGGCAGGCGGCCATCGAGGTGGCAGGCGACGCGATGCGGCGGGGCGGTCAATGCGGGCTGCGTCTCGCGGCAAATGGCTTCCGCGAAGGGGCAGCGCGTGTGGAAGCGACAGCCCGGCGGCGGCGCGATGGGCGATGGCACGTCGCCCTCGATGGGCGGCGCCTTGGTGCCGTGGCCCGGCACCGCGGCCAGCAGCGCGCGCGTATAGGGGTGCTTGGGCGCCGACAGCACGGCGTCGGCCGGCCCTTCCTCGACGATGCGGCCGAGATACATCACCGCCACGCGGTCCGCGACGTGGCGCACCACACCCAGGTCGTGGCTGATCAGCACGAAGGTCAGGCCAAGGTCGCGGATCAGGTCGGACAGCAGGTTCACCACCTGCGCCTGCACGCTGACATCCAATGCGCTGACCGGCTCGTCACCCACGATCAACTTGGGTTGCGAGGCCAGCGCGCGCGCGATCGCCACGCGCTGGCGCTGCCCGCCGGAGAATTCATGCGGCCAGCGACGTGCCAGCTCCGGCCGCAGCCCGACGCGCGAGAGCAGGTCCGCCACCCGCGCGCGTTCCTGGTCGTGCGGGACGATGCGGTGCAGGCGGAGCGGTTCGGCCACCGCCTGCTCAACCGTCATGCGCGGGTCGAGGCTGGCGAAGGGGTCCTGGAAGATCAGCTGCATGTCGCGGCGGCGCGCGCGCAGCGCGGCGGCCGACAGCTTCGTCAGGTCGTCGCCGCCGAAGCGCACCGTGCCGGCATCGGGCGTGATGAGGTTCAGCATCAGCCGGCCGAGCGTCGATTTCCCGCAGCCGGATTCGCCGACGATGGCCAGCACCTCCCCCTGCGCGACCGACAGCGACACGCCATCCACCGCATGCACGGCCCCTGCCCTGCGCCCGAGCGCATCGCGCACCGGGAAGCGCTTCACCAGCCCGTCGAGTTCCAGCAGCGCGGTCATGCCGCCAGGACCTGGTCGAGCGGTGCGCGCCAGCAGGCTGACAGGTGGCCGGGTGCGACCTCCGCCAGCGGCGGCGCCGTGTCGCAGCGTGCGATCGCGAAGGGGCAGCGCGGGGCGAAGCGGCAGCCGGGCGGGGGCGCGCGCAGGTCAGGCACGGTGCCCTCGATGCTGGCCAGGCGCTGGCCGGGCTCGCCCTCCCCCGGCGCGGCGCCGAGCAGGCCTGCGGTGTAGGGGTGCTCGGGCCGGGCGAACAGGGTGGCCGCCGGCGCCTGTTCGGCGATGCGCCCGGCATACATCACCGCGACCTCGTCGGCATGGTCGGCCACCACGCCCAGGTCGTGGGTGACCAGCACGACGGCGGTCCCGGTCTCGCGCTTCATGTCATCCAGCAGCGCGAGGATCTGCGCCTGCACCGTCACATCCAGCGCCGTGGTCGGTTCGTCCGCGATCAGCAGCTTCGGCCGGCAGGCGAGCGCCATGGCGATCATCACCCGCTGGCGCATCCCGCCCGAGAGCTGGTGAGGGTATTGCCGCGCGCGGCGCGCCGCGTCCGGGATGCGCACGCGGTCGATCATCCGGACCGCCTCCGCAAAGGCCGCGGCATCGTCCAGGCCCTGGTGGACACGCAGCGCCTCGGCCACCTGCTCACCCGCGGTGAAGGCCGGGTTCAGGCTGGTCATGGGCTCCTGGAAGATCATCGCCATCTCGCCGCCGCGCAGCTTCCGGCGTTCCTCGGCCGAAAGCGCGGTCAGGTCGCGACCGTTCAGCCGTATGGCGCCGCCGATGGAGGCCGTGCCCGGCAGCAGCCCCATCACCGCCAGCGCCGAGACCGACTTGCCGCAGCCGGATTCCCCCACGATCGCCAGGGTGCGGCCGGGATCGACGCGGAATGACACGCCATCGAGCACGCGCAGCACGCGCCCGTCCTGGCGGAAGTCGAGCGTGAGGCCGGCGACGTCGAGGGCCGCGGTCATGGCGTCCGGCGCGGTTGGGTGCAGCAAGCCATGGCGGGAGGAAGCCCGCCCTGCCCGCCGGACGCAAGCCCCCCGACGGCCGCGAAACGTGCCGGGCGGAGCCGGCTGCCTCGCCGGGGTGCAGCCGGTGCCGCGCTCCCAGTCAGGCGGCCTGGCGCTACGGCCCGCCGCATGCCGCCACGATGCGCAGCAACACCTCGCGCAGCCGGGCCATGCCGGCCTCGGCCGCGCGTCTCGGGCTCAATGTGGTGGGCATAATCGGCCGCCGGCTTCAGCACACCGCCGTTCGTCTGGCGTGGCGCGCCCTCGGCCGGTGGCCTATTCGGCTGCCGGGTTCAGTACCCCACGCCGCACCTGGTCCAACTCGATGGATTCGAACAAGGCGCGGAAATTGCCCTCGCCGAAGCCCTGGTCGCCCTTGCGCTGGATCAGTTCGAAGAAAATCGGTCCGATCACCGTCTCGGTGAAGATCTGCAGCAGCCGGCCGCCGGAAGGCGACCCATCCATCAGCACCCTGTTGCGCGCCAGGCGCGCCATGTCCTCACCGGTATCGGGCAGGCGCCGGGGCAGCAATTCGTAGTAGGTGTCGGGGGTGTCGAGGAAGCGCACGCCGGCGGCCGCCAGGCCCTCGACGCTCGCGTGGATGTCGGCGGTGCCCATCGCGATGTGCTGGATGCCTTCGCCATTATAGGCGCGCAGGTATTCCTCGATCTGCGACTTGTCGTCGCTGCTCTCGTTGATCGGGATGCGGATCTGCCCGCAGGGGCTGGTCATGGCCTTGGACTTCAGGCCGGTCAGCTTGCCCTCAATGTCGAAGTAGCGGATTTCGCGGAAGTTGAACAAACGCTCGTAGAACCCGGCCCAGGCATCCATTCGGCCGCGATGGACGTTGTGCGTGAGGTGGTCGATCACCGTCAGCCCCGCGCCCTTGGGATGCAGTTCCGCGCCGGGGATGGGGCGGAAATCGACATCCCAGATGCTGCCGGATGGCCCGTAGCGATCGACGAAGTAGATCAGCGACCCGCCGATGCCCTCGATGGCCGGGATGTTCAACTCCATCGGACCGACGCGGCCATGGAAGGGCCGCGCGCCGAGGCTGATGGCTCGGTCGAAGGCCGCTGCCGCATCCGCCACCCGGAAGGCCATGGCGCAGGCACCGGCACCATGCACGCGCGCAAAGCCCTGCGCGAAGGAGGCCGGTTCGGCATTCAGCACGAAGTTCACATCGCCCTGGCGCCACAGCGTGACCTGCTTCGAACGATGCCGCGCCACCGGCGCGAAGCCCAGGCGGGCGAACACCGCCTCCAGCGCCGCCGTGTCCGGTCCGGCGAATTCGACGAAGTCGAAGCCGTCCGTGCCCATCGGATTGGCGTCCGAGACGGTGCCGGCATGCGCGGTGCGGTCGGGGGGGATGTCCATGGCGAGGCTCCTGTGCGGATGGTGTAGGATCACCGCTGAAGCCGGAAGAATTCCGGCGAATTGGGCCGTGTGCTGCGCTCATTGTGGTGAAAACACCTACAGAAGGCCGCTCGCATGACGAATTCCACCATCACGCTCGATGCCATCGACCGCAGCCTGCTGCGCGAGGTGCAGCGCGACGGCCGCGCCTCCGTCGTCGCGCTGGCCGAACGCGTCGGGCTCTCGCCGACCCCGTGCCAGCGCCGGCTGAAGCGGCTGGAGGAGGCCGGCGTGATCACCGGCTATGCCGCCGTGCTGGATGCGCCGCGGCTCGGCCTTGGGCTGACCGCCTTCGTGCAGGTCAGCCTGGCCTCTCGCTCCGAGGAAACGGTCGAGGCCTTCCATGCCGCCATCGGCCGCATGCCCGAGGTGCTGGCGGCCTGGGCGATGAGCGGTGAGACCGACTACCTGCTGCACGTGGTCGCCGCCGACCTCGAAGCCTATGGCGAATTCGCGACGCGGCGGCTGCTGCGCCTGCCTGGCGTGAAGGATACCCGAAGCGCCTTCGTGCTGCGCAGCGTGAAGCCGCCAGCGGGGCTGCCTGTCGGAGCGGGATGACGGCGGGCGCGAAAGGTGCTGCCATCGCGCCGAAGCGACGGCCCGGCAAACGGGATCGCGCCGGAGGAAACGCCATGAACCATTCCCGCAGGGCCGCCCTGGCCGCGGCCGCCGTGATGCTCGCCACGCCCGCGCTGGCGCAGGATTATCCGTCCCGCACCATCACCATCGTCGCCGGCGCTGCCGCCGGCGGGCCGACCGACGTGATCTCGCGCCTGGTCGCGGAGGCGATGGGCAAGCACCTGCCGCAGCCGGTGGTGGTCGAGAATATCGGCCCCGCCCATGTCGGCGCGCAGCGCGTGGCCCAGGCGCGGCCCGATGGCTACACGCTGCTGATGACGAATGTCGGCATGGCGGCGGGCGCGACGCTGTTCCGCCGGCTGGCCTTCGACACGCTGAACGGCTTCGCGCCACTCGGCCTGGTGTCGGATGCGGCCATGACCATCATCGCGCGCCCCGACTTCCCGGCGGAGAACCTGGCGGGGCTGGTGGCGGAGCTGAACCGCCGCGGGGATGCGCTGAACCTCGGCACTGCGGGCCTTGGGTCCGCGGCGAACCTGTGCGGGCTGCTGCTGCAACAGGCCGCCGGCAACCGCGCCACCATCGTGGGCTTCCGCGGCACCGCGCCGGCCATCACGGAACTCATGGCCGGGCGGCTCGACCTGTTGTGCGACCAGGCGACCAACACCGCGCCCTTCATCCGCGACAACCGGGTGCGCGCCTATGGCGTGACCAGCCCGCGTCGCCTGCCCGGCCTGCCGGATGTGCCGACCACCACCGAAGCCGGCGCGCCGGCGATCAGCATGAGCACATGGCACGGGCTCTATGCGCCGGCCGGCACGCCGGAGGCAGTGCAGCAGCGCCTTAATGCCGCGCTGCTGCTGGCGATGCAGGATGAGCGGCTGCGGACCCGGTTCGCGGAACTGGCGACGGACCCCGCCACGCCGGAACGCGCGGGCCTCGCCTTCCACCGCCGCTTCCATGCCGAGGAGATCGCGCGCTGGCGGCCGATCATCACCGCGGCCGGGTCCTTCGCCGATTGACGGCGCGTTTCGCCTGAACGACGCGAAACCGTCACACACGCATCGCGCGAAGCGACTACAGAGGCAGCCGGCCGGATCGACGGGTCCGGCCGGTTTCCGCGCAGCCCATCCGTCCGCCGGACGTTGCGCCGGCACCCCATGACAGCCGCGAGCGCCTCCGCATGACCGACGCCGCCGAAGACCGCCCCTGGCTCGACCTCGAGCTCGAGGACGATTTCGACGAGGAGCTGGAACAGGAGGTCGATGATTCGCGCATCCCGGCCGAGCTGCGCGCCCTGCTGGGCAAGCGGAAGAAGGCGACACTGGAGCGCGGCTTCTACTTCCGCGAATTGCTGCGCCTGCAATCGGAGTTGGTGAAGCTGCAGGACTGGGTGGCGCATAAGGGCCTGAAGCTGGTCGTGCTGTTCGAGGGGCGCGATTCCGCCGGCAAGGGCGGCGTCATCAAGCGCATCACCCAGCGCGTGAACCCGCGATCCTGCCGCGTGGTCGCCCTGCCCGCCCCCAACGACCGCGAGAAGACGCAGTGGTATTTCCAGCGCTACGTCCCGCATCTGCCCGCGGCCGGCGAGATCGTGCTGTTCGACCGGTCCTGGTACAACCGCGCCGGCGTCGAGCGCGTGATGGGCTTCGCCAGCGAGGACCAGGTCGAGCAGTTCTTCAACGACGTGCCGGAATTCGAGCGCATGCTGGTGCGCTCGGGCATCGTGCTGGTGAAGTACTGGTTCTCCATCACGGATGAGGAGCAGCAGTTCCGCTTCCTCATGCGCATCCACGACCCGATCAAGCAGTGGAAGCTCTCGCCGATGGACCTGCAATCCCGCGTGCGCTGGGAGCAGTACACCAAGGCGAAGGAGGACATGTTCGCCCGTACCAACATCGCCGAGGCGCCCTGGACGATCGTCGAGGGCAACGACAAGAAGCTGGCGCGGCTGAACTGCATCGCTCACCTGCTGTCGGTCATTCCCTATGGCGAGGTGCCGCACGAACCCGTGGTGCTGCCGGAGCGCGTGTTCAACCCGAACTACGAACGCGCGACGCTGCCGCGCGAATTGTATGTGCCGGATGTGTATGGGCCGAAGGCGCGCTGACGCGGGGCGGCTGGCGGCGCGAGAAGCCACGCCGCCGGAGCCGCCACCCGGCGACGCAAGGCATCAAAATGCGAGCAGGTTGTCGCGGAACATCGCGTGCTCGTAGGACCTGCGCGTCAGGCCGCGGCGCTGGAGTTCCGGCACCAGCCCGTCGGCGATCTCGGCGATGACGCGCCGCGAGGTCTGGTTGGTGGTGATGAGGAAGCCGTCACCGCCGATCTCCTCCATCGCGGCGCGCATCTGGTCCGCGACCTGCGCCGGCGTGCCGACCAGCGGGATCGATCCCGCGTCGGAGTAGATCTCGGCCGCCTCGCGCAGCGTCTTGTTGCCGGCCTTCTTCAGGAACTCGTCGAGCGATTGCTGGTGGCCGTTGGTGGTCAGCGACCCGAGCGGCTTGTCGAGCGGCAGCGCGCCGAAATCGAGGTTGGTGATCTTGGACAGGTGCGCGAGGCGGCGCGCGATCTCTTCCTCGGTGGTGGCCAGGCGGCGCTTGTGGCGGGCGCGGGCTTCCTCCTCGGTGTCGCCCAGCACGGGGGAGACCAGGAACAGCACCTTGCAGTCATCGGGGTTGCGCCCATGCGCGACCATGCGGGCACGGATGTCGTCGCGATAGGCCTTCATCCCCGCCGTGCCCTTCACCATGGCCACGATGGTGTCGGAATGGCGCGAGGCGAATTCGCGCCCGCGCGGCGAGCCGCCGGCCTGGGCGATCACCGGCTGGCCCTGCGGGCAGGGGCCTGAGTTCAGGGGGCCGCGCACCTTGAAGTAGGTGCCGGCATGGTCGATGGCATGGACTTTGGTGTGGTCCACCAGCACGCCGCTCTCGCGGTCGGCGATGATGGCACCGGGTTCCCAGGACCCCCAGAGCTTGCGCGCCACCTCCATGTATTCGTCGGCGATGTCGTAGCGCGTGTCGTGCGGGGGCATGCCGTCCAGCCCAAAGTTCCGCGCGGCATAGTCCGACGACCCGGTCACCGCGTTCCAGCCGATGCGCCCCGACGATACCTGGTCGAGCGACGCCACCAACCGCGCCAGCAGATAGGGCGGGTAGGCGAAGGTGCCGAAGGTCGCGACGATGCCGATGCGCTGCGTCTCGCGCGCCAGCAGGGCAGCAACGACGGAGGGGTCCTGGCGGGGCACTGACAGGCCGTGATGGAGGTAGATCTCGCGCGACCCGCCGTAGGATTCGCCGATGTAGGAGCTGTCTTCCAGCAGCACGTAGTCGAAGCAGGCGCGCTCCAGGTTCTTCGTCATCTCGATGAAGAAGTCGGGCACCATCCATTCGGTGCCGATATTGCCGGTCCAGTCCTCGCCCCAGGCCTGCACCGAGGAGCCCTGGAGGAACCAGCCGAGATGAAACTTCTTCGCGCCCATGCCCGCCCCACGCCGTTGCTGCAGTGCAGCGTGGCGCGGGGCGGGCGGGTCGTAAAGGCCCTGCCCTACAGCTTCACGCGGAACAGGTTGGCGATCTCGCCGACGATGCCGCGGCGGAAGGCCAGCACCACGGTGACAAAGATCGCCCCCTGGATGACCGTGACCCAGGCGCCCATCTCGGCCAGGTAGTTCTGCATGGTGACGATGACGGCGGCACCGACCACCGGGCCGAACACCGTGCCGAGGCCGCCCACCAGCGTCATCAGCACCACCTCGCCCGACATCGCCCAGTGGACGTCGGTCAGGGTCGCGATGCCGAAGACCAGCGACTTCACGCCGCCCGCCACACCCGCCAGCGTGGCGGACAGGATGAAGGCGACCAGCTTGTAGTCATCCGTGCGGTAGCCGAGCGAGGTCGCGCGGGGCTCGTTCTCGCGGATCGCCTTCAGCACCTGGCCGTAGGGCGAATGGATGATGCGGTGGATGGCCAGGAAGCCGGCCAGGAAGATGGCGGCGACGAACCAGTACATGTTCATGTCGGAGGACAGGCTGATGGAGCCGAACAGCGACCCGCGCGGGATCGCCTGGATGCCGTCCTCGCCGCCGGTGAAGGGCGCCTGAACGCAGAAGAAGTAGATCATCTGCGCCAGCGCCAGCGTGATCATGGCGAAGTAGATGCCCTGCCGGCGGATGGCGATCCAGCCGAAGATCCAGCCCTGGAAACCGGCGACGGCGGCACCGGCCAGCACCGCGAACTCGGGCGTGAGGCCATAGGCCTTGGCCGTATAGCCGGCGATGTAGCCGCCCATGCCGAAATACGCCGCATGGCCGAAACTCAGCAGGCCGACATAGCCGATCAGCAGGTTGAAGGCGCAGGCGAACAGCGCGAAGCACAGCAGCTTCATCAGGAAGACGGGGTAGAGGAAGAAGGGTGCTACCGCGAGGAAGACGACCAGCACGCCAAGGGCTGCGAGCTGCGCGCTGGAGAAGCCCCAGATCACGCCCTGGTCGTTGCTGGCGGGCGCGATGGCGCCGGCGGTGGTTTCGGATGCCATGGATCAGGCCCTCCCGAACAGACCGGCGGGACGTGCCAGCAGCACGATCGCCATGATGACGAAGATCACGGTTGCGGAAGCCTCCGGCCAGAACACTTTCGTCAGCCCCTCGATGATGCCGAGCCCGAAGCCGGTCAGCACCGACCCCAGGATCGACCCCATCCCGCCAATGACGACGACGGCGAAGACCACGATGATGAGGTTCGTGCCCATCTGCGGGTTCACCGAATAGATGGGCGCGGCCAGCACGCCGGCGAGTGCCGCCAGCGCCACCCCTGCCCCGTAGGTCAGCGTGATCATTCGCGGCACGTTCACGCCGAAGGCCTGCACCAGCGCCGCGTTCTCGGTGGCGGCGCGCAGGTAGGCGCCAAGCCGCGTCTTCTCGATCACCAGCCAGGTCGCCAGGCAGCAGACCAGCGCGAAGACCACCACCCAGCCGCGGTAGATCGGCATGAACATGAAGCCGAGGTCCCAGGCGCCGGAGAGCTGCGGCGGGATCTGGTAGGGCAGGCCCGAGGAGCCGAAATGGTTGCGGAACAGGCCCTCGATGATCAGCCCGATGCCGAATGTCAGCAGCAACCCGTACAGATGGTCGAGCTTGTACAGCCGCGAGATCATCAGCCGTTCAATCACGACGCCTGTCGCACCGACGATCAGCGGCGTGATCAGCAGCGCCCACCAATAGCCCAGCCCCCCCCAGGCGAGCAGCATCCAGGCGACGAAGGCGCCCATCATGAACTGCGCGCCATGGGTGAAGTTGATGATGTTGAGCAGCCCGAAGATCACCGCGAGGCCGAGCGAGAGCATCGCATAGAAGGCGCCGTTGATGAGGCCGAGCAGCAATTGCCCGAACAGCAATGGCGCCGGGATGCCGAGGAAATTCTCGATGATATCGAGCATGGGCAGTCAGATCCTTGTCAGGAACGCACGAGCGAGCAGCCGCCCTCGGCCACCGGGCGGAAGGCTTCCTCCGCCGGGGTGGTCGCGGCGACCTTGTAGTAGTCGAAGGGGGCACGGGATTCGGAAGGCGATTTCACCTCGAACAGGAAGACGGGATGGATCTTGCGGCCATCCTCGCGGATGCGGCCGGGGCCGAAGGCGTCGTCATCGGTCGGCATGGCCTTCATGCGCGCGACCGCGGCGCGGCCATCGGCCTTGGCGGCGGCCACGCCCATGTCGGCCACGGCCTTGAGGTAGTGCAGCGTGGCGCCATAGCAGCCGGCCGGCACCATAGCCGGCGGGCGGTTCTGGTTGGCCTGGCGGGTGCGCTGCGTCAGCGCGCGGGTGCGGTCGTTGAGGTCCCAGTAGAAGGATTCCGTCAGCAGCAGCCCCTGCGCGGATTCCAGCCCCAGCGCATGGATGTCCATGACGCCCATCAGCAAGGCTGCGAACTTCATGCTGCGATGCAGGCCGAATTCGCGCGCCGACTTGATGGTGTTGACCGTGTCGGTGCTGGCATTGGCCATGCCCAGCACCTTGGCGCGGCTCGACTGCGCCTGGAGCACAAAGGCCGAGAAGTCGGTGGTCGCCGGGAACGGGTAGCGCACCTGTCCCACCACGCGTCCGCCGGCGGCGCGCACGAAACTGGCGGTGTCGCGTTCCAGCGCATGGCCGAAGGCGTAGTCGGCGGTGACGAAGAACCAGCTGTCGCCGCCGGTGCGGACGATGGCGGCACCCGTGCCCTTGGCCAGCATCCAGGTGTCGTAGGTCCAGTGCACCGTGTTCGGGCTGCATTGCGCGCCCGTGAGGTCGGAGGACGCCGCGCCGGAATTCAGGAAGACCTTGTTCTTCTCGCGCGCGATGGTGTTGACCGCGAAGGCGACGGATGAGGTCGGCACGTCGACGATCGCATCCACGCCCTGGTCGTACCATTGGCGCGCCAGGTTGGCGCCGACATCGGGGCGGTTCTGGTGGTCGGCCTGCAGCACCTCCACGGTGAAGCCGCGATTGGCGAATTCGGCGGCGGCGGCCTGTGTCAGCACCACGCTGCCGGGGCCGGTGGTGTCGCGATACGGCCCCGACATGTCGGTCAGGACGCCGATGCGGATGGTGTTGCCCTGGGCGCGGGCGCGCGACAGTGGCGCCGCGAGCGCGGCGGAGGCGAGAAGGCTTCGGCGACTGGCGTGCATCACTCCGTTCTCCCTGCGTGTCGGGCGGCGCCGGGGATTCGGCACCGCCGGTTCATCATCCCTGGGCGATCAGCTGCGCACCAGCGAACATCCGCCTTCGGCCATCGGGCGGAAGGCGTCGTCGCCGGCGGTGGTCTGCAGCAGCTTGTAGTAGTCGTACTGGCCGCGGCTCTCGGCAGGCGACTTCACCTCGAACAGATAGGCCGGGTGCAGCTTGCGCCCGTCCTGGCGGATGGTGCCGGGGCCGAAGCAGTCATCGTCGCAGGGCATCGCCTTCATGCGGGCCACGACCTCGGCGCCATTCGCCTTGGCGCGGGCTACGCCCATGTCGGCCACGGCCTTCAGGTAATGCAGCACCGATGCGTAGCCGCCCGCATGGTTCATGCACAGCGGCACGTTGGGCTGCAGGTTGGCGCGCACGCGGTTGGTGAAGGCGCGGGTGCGGTCGTTCAGGTCCCAGTAGAAGGTCTCCGTGCAGATCAGCCCCTGCGTCGCTTCCAGGCCCAGCGAATGGACATCGGGCATGAACATCAGCAGCGAGGCGAGCTTGATGCCGCGCCGCGCCAGCCCGAATTCCGACGCCTGCTTGATGCAGTTGATGGTGTCCGATCCGGCATTCGCGAGGCCGATCACCTTGGCGCGCGAAGCCTGCGCCTGAAGCAGGAAGCTGCTGAAATCCGAAGTTCCCGGAAACGGCGTCCGCACCTGCCCGAGCACGCGCCCGCCGGCCTGGCGCACGAAATTCGCGGTGTCGCGTTCCAAGGCATGGCCAAAGGCGTAGTCGGCCGTCACGAAGAACCAGGTATCCCCACCCGCGCGCACGGTCGCACCACCGGTGGACTTCGCCAGCATGTAGGTGTCGTAGGTCCAGTGCACGAGGTTAGGCGAACAGGCCCGCCCCGTCAGGTCGGACGTCGCCGAGGACGAATTGACGTAGACCTTGTTCTTCTCCCGCACCACGTCGTTGACCGCGAGCGCGACCGACGACGCGCCGCCATCGACCAGGCAGTCCACGCCGTCGCGGTCGAACCAGGTGCGCGCAATGTTGGACCCCACATCGGCGCGGTTCTGGTTGTCGGCGTAGGTGACCTCGATGTTGAAGCCGCGATTGGCGAATTCGGCCGCGGCCTGGCGCACGCAGGCCAGTTCGTTCGGCCCGGTCACGTCGCGATAGGTGCCGGAGAAGTCGCACAGCAGCGCGATCTTGATGGTATTGGCCGCCTGGGCGCGCGCGCGCGAGAACGGCAAGGCGCCGAAGCCCGCCGCCGCCACGACTGCACGCCTGCTGAGTTCCGTCATTGTTGTTGTTCCTCCCTGGTTGTGACCCCGGCCCGCATTCTGTCGCGCGGTGCTCGATGGTTGTCTGTCGTCAGCCGCGGACCAGCGGGCAATTGCCTTCGGCGAGCGGGCGGAAGGCCTCGTTCGCCGGCGTGGTCTGGAGCAGCTTGTAGAAATCCCACGGGCCGCTGCTCTCGCCCGGCGCCTTCACCTCGAACAGGAAGGACGGGATCAGGTGACGGCCATCGGCGCGCGTGGTGCCGGTGCCGAAGCAGTCGTCTTCGCTCGGCGCGGCCTTCATGCGGTTGATGAGCTCGACGCCCGAGGCCTTGGCCGCCGGCACGCCCATCGCCGCCACGGTCTTGAGGAAATGCAGCGTCGCCGAGTAGCAGCCCGCATGGATCATGTTCGGGTAGTTGGTCGGCGTGCGACGGATGATGCGCTGCGTCCAGGCGCGCGTCTTGTCGTTGGTGTTCCAGTAGAAGGATTCCGTGCAGACCAGCCCCTGCGCGGTCTGCAGCCCGATGCCCTGGACGTCGTTCACGAACAGCAGCAGCGCAGCCAGCTTGATGCCGCGGCGGGTGATGCCGAACTCGGCGGCCTGCTTCACGCAGTTCGCGGTATCGGCGCCGGCATTGGCCAGGCCGATCACCTTCGGCCGTGCGGCCGCGGCCTGCACCAGGAAGCTGCTGAAATCCGTCGTGCCCGGAAACGGCGTGCGCACCTGACCGAGCACGCGCCCGCCGGCGGCGCGCACGAAATTCGCGTTGTCGCGTTCCAGAGCATGGCCGAAGGCGTAGTCCGCCGTGATGAAGAACCAGCTGTCGCCGCCCGCGCGCACCATCGCACCGCCGGTCGACTTCGCCAGCATGTAGGTGTCATAGGCCCAGTGGATGGTGTTGGGCGAACAGGCCGGCCCGGTCATGTCCGCCGTGGCGGAGCCGACATTCAGGTAGGCCTTGTTCTTCTCCCGCGCGATCTGGTTGACCGCGAGCCCGACGGACGAGGTCGGCACGTCCACGATGACGTCCACGCCCTGGTCGTACCATTGCCGCGCGATGTTCGATCCGACATCGGGGCGGTTCTGGTGGTCGGCCTCGATCACCTCGACCGTGAAGCCGTGGCTTGCGCCGAACTCGGCAACCGCTTCGCGCGTGCAGGCCACCGAGGTCGGGCCGGTATTGTCGCGGTAGGTGCCCGACATGTCGGTGAGCACGCCGATGCGGATCGTGTTCGCCTGCGCGCGGGCGCGCGACATCGGCGCGATCGCGGCGGCGGTTCCGGCGGCGAGTGCGCCGCGACGGGTCAGCTCCATGGGGACATCCTCCTGTTGCGTTGTTCTGGACACCGGCGGGGTTGGCTCCCCGCACGGTGCTGTTCAGCGAATGCGCGCGGACGCATTACGCAGCCCGGCACTGGCGCCCTCCCGCACGCGACCGCGCATCAAGCGCGCGCTCGTGCGGGAGGAAGCCGGTGCCGGCATGTCAGCTGCGCACGAGCGAGCAGCCGCCTTCGGCCAGCGGGCGGAAGGCCTCGTCCGCCGCGGTGGTCTGCAGCAGCTTGTAGTAGTCCCAGGCGCCGCGGCTCTCGGCCGGGGTCTTCACCTCCAGCAGGTAGGCCGGGCACAGGCGCCGCCCATCGGCGCGGATGGAACCGGGGCCGAAGGCGTCGTCCTCGGTCGGCATCGCCTTCATGCGCGCGACGGTCGCCGCGCCATCGGCCTTGGCCGCGGCGACGCCGAGCTCCATCGCCGCCTTCAGGTAATGCATCGTGCCGGAATAGCAGCCGGCCTGCGCCATGCCCGGGCGCAGCTGCTGCGGCATGTTCGGCAGCACGCGCGCGGTGAAGGCGCGGGTGCGGTCGTTCAGGTCCCAGTAGAAGGTCTCGGTGCAGACCAGGCCCTGCGCGGTCTGCAGGCCAAGCGAATGCACGTCCGAGATGAACATCAGCAGCGCGGCCAGCTTCACGCCACGGCGCGTGACACCGAACTCCGCCGCCTGCTTGATGGAGTTGATGGTGTCGCCGCCGGCATTGGCCAGGCCGATCACCTTGGCGCGCGACGCCTGCGCCTGCACCAGGAAGGAACTGAAGTCGGTGGTGCCCGGGAAGGGCGTGCGGACCGCACCCAGCACGCGCCCGCCGGCCGCACGCACGAAGGCGCCCGTGTCGCGTTCCAGCGCGTGGCCGAAGGCGTAGTCGGCGGTGATGAAGAACCAGCTGTCGCCGCCCGCGCGCACCATCGCGCCACCCGTGCTCTTGGCGAGCATGTAGGTGTCGTAGGTCCAGTGCACCGTGTTGGGCGAACAGGCCGAGCCCGTCAGGTCCGACGTCGCGCCCGAGGAGTTGATGTAGACCTTGTTCTTCTCCCGCACGACGGTGTTCACCGCGAGCGCGACCGAGGAGGTCGGCACGTCGATGATCATGTCCACGCCGTCGCGGTCGATCCACTGGCGGGAGATGTTCACGCCGACATCGGGGCGGTTCTGGTGGTCGCCCACCACGACTTCCACGTTGATGCCGCGCGCCGCCAGGCCCAGTTCGCTGATCGCCTGGCGCACGCAGGCGACGGAGCCAGGGCCGTTCACGTCACGATACAGGCCCGACTGGTCGTTCAGCACGCCGATCTTGATGGTGTTGGCGGCCTGCGCGCGGGCGCTGCGATAGGGCAGCGCGCCGAAGGCGGCGCCGGCGGCACCGGCGGCGAGGATGCCGCGGCGGTTGATGGTATTCATTCAGTCTCTCCCTCGATCGACGCTCGCCGGCGCGCAGGGACATCCCAAGCGCGCCGGTCGTCTGGTGTTGGTCAGCTGCGGGCCAGCGCGCAATTGCCGTCCGCCACGGGGCGGAAGGCCTGGTCGGCCGCGGTGGTCTGCAGCAGCTTGTAGTAGTCGTAGGGTGCGCGGCTCTCGCCCGGCGCCTTCACTTCGAACAGGTAGGCCGGCGTCAGCTTGCGGCCATCGGCGCGCACCGAACCGGGGCCGAAGGCGTCGTCGTCGGTCGGCATCGCCTTCATGCGCGCGACCGTCGCGGCGCCGTCCTTCGCCGCCGCCACGCCCAGTTCCTTGACCGCCTTCAGGTAGTGCAGCGTGGCGGAATAGACGCCCGCCTGCACCATGGTCGGCGGCGCCTGGTTCGGCATGCGCGGACGCACGCGCGTCGTGAAGGCGCGGGTGCGGTCGTTGAGGTCCCAGTAGAAGGTCTCGGTCAGCACCAGGCCCTGCGCGGTCTGCAGCCCCAGCGAATGCACGTCGCTGAGGAACACCAGCAGCCCCGCGAGCTTCACGCCGCGGCGCGTCAGGCCGAATTCCGCCGCCTGCTTGATGCAGTTCGTGGTGTCCGCCCCGGCATTGGCCAGGCCGATCACCTTGGCGCGCGAGGTCTGCGCCTGCAGCAGGAAGCTGCTGAAATCCGTCGTGCCCGGGAAGGGCGTGCGCACCTGGCCGATCACGCGCCCGCCGGCATTGCGGACGAAATTGGCGGTGTCGCGTTCGAGCGCGTGGCCGAAGGCATAGTCGGCGGTGATGAAGTACCAGCTGTCCCCGCCCGCGCGCACCATCGCACCGCCGGTGGAATTCGCCAGCATCCAGGTGTCGTAGGTCCAGTGGATCGTGTTGGCGGTGCAGGCCGCCCCGGTCAGGTCGGAGGTCGCCGCACCGGAATTCAGCATCACCTTGTTCTTCTCGCGCACCAGCTGGTTCAGCGCGAGCGCGACGGACGACGTCGTGCCGTCGGTGATCATGTCCACGCCGTCGCGGTCGATCCATTGCCGCGCGATGGTCGAGCCGACATCGGGGCGGTTCTGGTGGTCGGCCTCGACCACTTCCACGTTGAAGCCCTGGGCGCCGAATTCCTGCACCGCCTGGCGCACGCAGACGGTCGAGCCCGGCCCGCCGAGGTCGCGATACATGCCCGAGCCATCGCCGAGCACGCCGATCTTGATGGTATTGGCGGCCTGCGCGCGAGCCGAACGATAGGGCAGCGCGCCCCAGGCCGCGGTGGCGGCGGTGCCGGCGAGGATGCCGCGGCGGGTGGTCTGGTCCATGAGCAGGTCTCCTGGAGGCGCGGCGTCAGACGCCGAGATACTGGTGCAGCCGGTCCATCGAGGATTCGAGTTCCGCGTTGCGGACCATGTCGACCACGCGGCCGTGTTCCATCACGTAGTGACGGTCCGCCACGGTCTGCGCGAAGCGGAAATTCTGCTCGACCAGCAGCACGGTGAAGCCGCGGCGCTTCAATTCGCGGATGGTGCGCCCGATCTGCTGGACGATGACGGGTGCGAGGCCTTCGGAGGGTTCGTCCAGCAGCAGCAGCTTCGCGCCGGTGCGCAGGATGCGCCCGATCGCCAGCATCTGCTGCTCGCCACCCGAAAGCTTGGTGCCCTGGCTGCGCGCGCGTTCCTTGAGGTTGGGGAACAGCTCGTAGATTTCGCTAACCGGCAGCCCGCCGGGGCGGACCACCGGGGGCAGCATCAGGTTCTCGGTGACGTCGAGCGAGGCGAAGATGCCGCGCTCCTCCGGGCAATAGGCGATGCCCGATCGCGCGATGACGTCCGACCGTGCGCCGATCAGCTCCCGCCCCGCGTAATGCACCGACCCGGAGCGCTTGGGCACCAGCCCCATGATGGAGCGCAGCGTGGTGGTCTTGCCCGCGCCGTTGCGCCCGAGCAGCGTAACCACCTCGCCCTCGTGGATGTCGAGCGTGACGCCGTGCAGCACATGGCTCTCGCCGTACCAGGCCTCGAGGCCCTTCACGACCAGCAGGGGCGCACCGCCATCCTGGGCGGCGATCGGCAGGGTGGCGATGGCGTCAGACATGCTCGGAAACCTCGGTGCCAAGGTAGGCGGCGATGACCTCGGGGTTGCGGGCCACGGTGGCGTAGTCGCCCTCGGCCAGGACGGAGCCGCGCGCCAGCACCGTGATGGTGTCGCACAGGCCCGAGACCACCTTGAGGTTGTGCTCGACCAGCAGCACCGTGCGCCCGGCCGCCACGCGCCGCACCAGTGTCACGATGCGGTCCACGTCGTCATGCGCCATGCCCGCGGTGGGCTCGTCGAGCAGCAGCATGGTGGGTTCGAGCGCCAGCGTGGTGGCGATCTCCAGCGCGCGCTTGCGCCCATAGGGCAATTCGCCGGCGGTGAGGTTCGCATAGGTGGACAGCCCGACATCGTCGAGCAACTCGCGCGCCCGCGCATCGTAGGACCGCAGCACGCTGTCCGAACGCCAGAAGTCGAACGACCCGCCGCGCTGGCGCTGCAACGCGACGCGCACATTCTCCAGCACCGACAGATGCGGGAAGACCGCCGAGATCTGGAAGGACCGCACCAGCCCCAGCCGTGCGATCTCCGCCGGCTTCATGCCGGTGATGTCCCGCCCGTCGTAGCGGATGGTGCCGCGCGTCGGCAGAAGGAACTTGGTGAGCAGGTTGAAGCAGGTGGTCTTGCCCGCGCCGTTCGGGCCGATCAGCCCATGGATGCTGCCGCGCTTCACCGACAGGTTCACGTCGTTCACGGCGACGAAGCCGCGGAACTCCTTCGTCAGGCCACTGGTTTCCAGAATCGCGTCGGACACGCTTGAACCGCTCCCCTACCCGCCGGCCTGGATGGCCGATCGCACTTCGATACTGCGGTGTAGGCGAGGCGCGGTGCGCCGCGCAAGGCAGGCCCGCGCTTGGCGCATGAATTTCCATGACGCACGGGCTGCATGGCGTCCGGGCCGCCGTTCCTGCACGAAAAAGGGGCAGCCGGTGGACCGGCCGCCCCTCTCGGAACCCTTGCGCAGGCCTTGGTCAGGCGACCGAGGCGCTCAGCTCCTCGGGCGTCACCTGGCGGTCATTCACCTTCGCCAGTTCCAGCATGAAGTCGACGACCTTCTCCTCGAAGATCGGCGCGCGGAGATTCTCGGCGGCCTGCGGGTTCTTGCGGAAGAACTCCAGCACCTGCTGCTCCTGGCCGGGATAGCGCGAGGCCTCCTGGCGCACGGCGCGGGTCATCTCGTCCTGGCCGACCTGGACGTTGTTGGCCCGGCCGATCTCCGACAGCATCAGGCCCAAGCGGATGCGGCGCTCGGCAATGGTGCGGTATTCGGCCTTGAGCGTTTCCTCGTCCTTGCCCTGGTCGTCGGCATCGAGCCGACCGGCCTTGAGGTCGGCCTCGACGCGCTGCCAGATCTGCGCGAACTCGGCCTCGACCATGCCTTCCGGCACCGGGAAGGAGGCGCGGTCGGCCAGCTGGTCCAGCAGCGCGCGCTTCACCTTCATGCGCGACAGCGCGTCGTATTCGCGCTGCAGCGATCCGCGAATCGCATCCTTCAGCGCCGCCAGGTCGGCCATGCCGACGGCCTTGGCGAGGTCGTCGTCGATCGCGACCGGCTTGCGCGCCTTCAGCGCCTTGGCGGCGATGGTGAAGCGGGCATGCTTGCCGGCCAGGTCGGCCGAGCCGTAGTCGGCCGGGAAGGTCACGTCGATGTCGCGGCTGTCGCCCGGGGCCATGCCGACCATCTGCTCGGTGAAGCCGGGGATGAAGCCCTGGCCGCCGACCTCGATGGGCATGTCCGTCGCGGCGCCGCCGGCGAAGGCCGGGGCCTCGCCTTCCTCGGCGCCGGCCACCACGCGCATCGGGCCGACGCGCAGCGTCAGGTCCACCGTGGCGCCGGACGGGAAGGCGATGTCGATCACCGGGCGGGCGAAGGCCAGCGCTGCATCGTCGGTCAGCGTGAAGGTCGCGCGGTCGCCATGCGCGTTCAGGCTGCAATTGGCCCGGGTCGAGCGCAGGAAGGCATCCGCCGAGCGCTCATTGAAGCCGAACTGCGCCATCGCGCCCTGCGGCAGCGCGCCGGCGGCGACATGCGCCTGCACGGACAGCGTGTAGACGGCGCCCGGCTTGGCCGCGAGGCCATTCGGGCGCGCGGCGAAGATGCGGATGAAGCCGGCCTCGCTCGCGGTGCCCGTCACCTTCGCGTCGAAATAGGGCAGGCCGCGCTCGGAGCCGATCGCCGCCACTTCATGCGCGAGGCCGCCGGAGACATCGACCGACCACTCGGTCGGCACCTCGCCCGGGCTGCCGGGGCGCGCGCCGAGGCCCACGCCGTTCTTCAGCAGGTTCTGCGGCAGGCGGCCGGTGAAGTCGCACACCAGGATGTCGCCATTGCCGGCGGCGCGCGGCTCGGCATCTTCCAGGGTGCCGTTGCGCTCGGCGATCGAGGCCAGCGCCTTGTCGATCGCCTCATCCGTCGGCTCGGTCTTGAGGCGCTCGAGCTCGATGCCGGCGAATTCGGGCATCGGCACCTCGGGCAGCACCTCGAGGTCCATGCGGAATTCGAGATCCGCGCCCTCGGCGAAGTTCACGATGTCGATCTTGGGCTGCAGCGCGGGCTTGAGGCCGCGGTCGGTCACCACCTGCCGGGAGGCGTCGGACACCTGCTGTTCCAGCACCTCGCCCAGCACGGCGGCGCCGTAGCGCTGCTTGACCACCGACATCGGCACCTTGCCGGGGCGGAAGCCGGGCATGGAGACGGTCTTGGCGATCTCCGCCAGGCGCTTGTCGCGCGTGGTGGCGATGTCGCCCGCGGTGACGATGACGGAATAGGCGCGCTTCAGCCCGTCATTCGCGAGCTCGGTGACCTGCATCGAGAGACTTCCAACAGCTAGAGAAAACCAGCGGCGCCTTTGGTGCGGGCGAAGGGATTCGAACCCCCACGGCTTGCGCCACCGGAACCTAAATCCGGCGTGTCTGCCAGTTCCACCACGCCCGCAAGGCGCCTTAGGGCGGCAGGGGCGGGGGTTTAGCGCAGGATCGCGGGGTTTCCAAGGCGGTTTGGGTGCCGGGGGCCGAGCGGCAGGCCAGCGCGGTTACAACACGGTTGCGCGCGCACCCGCATCCCCTGCCCTGTCCGGGCGTTCCTTGGACGGCACCGCAAGACGGGCCCCAAGACAAGGAGAGAACGCAATGAACGCACACGCCAACCAGATCCGCGAGCACATGGACGTCGTCGGCAATGACGGCCAGCGCGTCGGCACGGTCGACCGCGTCGAGGGCGACCGCATCAAGCTGACCAAGGGTGCCGACCAGCAGCACCACTACCTGCCCCTGCAGGCGGTGCAGGGCGTGGCGGGTCAGCAGGTCCAGCTGAACTGCTCGGCTTCGCAGGCGAAGCAGCAGCAGCAGGCCGGCCAGGGCGAGCAGCGCCAGCAGCGCTGACCGGACGGGGCGCAGCCGGCGACGGCTGCGCCCCGTTTTGCCATGCGCGTCATCCTTGAAACGACTGGTTTACAAGACTAGTTTGTTCGCATGACACGCAGCATCGGCGCCTTCGACGCCAAGACGCGGTTGGGCGATCTGCTCGATCGCGTCGAGCATGGCGAGGCCATCACCATCACCCGCCGCGGCAGGCCTGTCGCCCGCATCGTGCCCGTCACCCCTGATGGGGAGGACGCGCAGCGCGCGGCGGAGGAGTTGCGCGGATTGCGGCGCGCCAACCGGCTGGATGGGCTGGATTGGAAGGCAATGCGTGACGAAGGGCGACGGTGAGCGCGCTGGTGCTCGACTGTTCGGTCGCGGTCGCCTGGCTGTTCGAGGACGAGGCGGCACCCGAGACCGATGCGCTGCTCGACCGCACGGCGCGCGACGGCGCGGCCGTGCCAGCCCTGTGGCACTACGAGGTTGCCAACGTGCTGCTCCAGGCGGAAAGCCGGAAGCGGCTCCTGCCCGGGCGGATCCCGGCGCTTCTGCAACGGCTTGCCCGCCTGCCAACCGAAACGCATCCCGCGCCGCAAGGGCTGGATTGGGCCGGGCTGATCGGCCTTGCGGCGGAGCTCCGGCTCACGGTGCATGACGCGAGCTACCTCGAACTTGCCGAACGGCTCGCGCTGCCGCTCGCCACGCGCGACCGCGCCTTGCGCGACGCCGCGTCATCGCGTGGCCTGGCGGTCCTACCCTAGCCCAGCAGCGCCTCGGCGCAGGCATCCAGGATCGCGTCGGAATCCAGCCCGTATTCGCGGTAGAGGTCCGGGATATCGCCCGCCTGCCCGAAGCGGTCCACGCCGAGCGGCACCACGCGCTGGCCGCGCACCGCGCCCATCCAGGCATGCGCCGCCGGGTGGCCGTCCAGCACCGTGACCAGCGCGGCATTGCGCGCCAGGGGTGCGAGCAGTCGCTCCACATGCGATTCCACACGCGTGCCGTTGCGCGCGGACCGGCGCGCCGCGAGCCATTCCGCATGCATCCGGTCAGGGCTGGTGATGGCGAGCAGACCGGCTGTCGGTTCCTCGCTGCGCAATTCCTCGAACGCGGCGACAGCCTCGGGCGCCAGCGAACCCTGGTAGGCGATGGCGATGCGCGCGCCCTGCCCCGGCTCCACCACCCAATGCCCGCCGGCGACCACCGCGGCCGGGTCCAGCACGCGCGCCGGCTGCTCCAGCCCGCGCGTGGACAGCCGCAGCCAGACCGCCGAGCCATCCGGCTTCTGCATGTGATCGAAGGCGTGGCGCAGCAGGATGGCGAGTTCATCCGCATGCGCCGGTTCGAAGCTCGCCAATCGATCCGCCGCCATGCCGATCAGCGGCGTGTTCACCGACTGGTGCTGCCCGCCTTCCGGCGCCAGCGTCAGCCCGGACGGCGTGGAGACCAGCAGGAAGCGCGCATCCTGGTAGCAGGCATAGATCAGCGCATCGAGGCCGCGGTTGACGAAGGGGTCGTACACCGTGCCGATCGGCAGCAGCCGCGCGCCATACAACCGATCGGCCAGCCCCAACCCCGCCAGCACCAGGAACAGGTTCTGCTCGGCGATGCCCAGTTCGACATGCTGGCCTTCCGGCGACATGCCCCAGCGCTGCGCGGAGGCCAGTTTCGCGTCGCGGAACACGTCGTTCTTCTTGTGCCGGTCGAAGATGCCGCGGCGATTGACCCAGGGGCCGAGGTTGGTGGACACCGTCACATCCGGGCTGGTGGTGACGATGCGCTTCGACAGCTCGGCGAATTCGCCGTTGCCGCGGCCGATCTCGGCGAGGATGTCGCCGAAGGCCGCCTGGGTGGATTGCTTGCGACCCTCGCCCACCTTGGGCGCGGCGATCACCGCCGGAACATGGATGGTGGGCGACGACAACCGGCGCCCGGCCGGCGTCAAGAGCTGCGCGAAGGGCACCTGCGCCAGGAAATCCCGCAGCTCCGCCTCGGGGATGTCGAGGCCCTCGAACAGATCCCATTCATGGCCGGGACGGATGCGCATCGCCTCGCGGAAGCTGCCCATCTGCTCCTTGGTCATCAGGCCGGAATGGTTGTCCTTGTGGCCGGCGAAGGGCAGGCCCATTCCCTTCACGGTATAGGCAATGAAGCAGGTCGGCTGGTCGCCCTCGGCATCCTGGGCGCGGAAGGCATCGGCCAGCGTCTCGATGTCGTGGCCGCCGAGGTTGGTCATCAGCGTCGCCAATTCATCATCGGTCAGCGGGTCGATGATGGCGCGGATGCCCTCGATGCGGCCGAGTTCCGCCAGCACCGCCGAGCGCCAGGCCGCCCCGCCCTGGAAGGTCAGTGCGGCATAGAGGCTGTTGGGGCAGTCATCGATCCAGCGGCGCAGATGCTCGCCATCCGGGCGCGCGAAGGCGGCTTCCAGCTTGCGGCCGTATTTGATGGTGACGACGTTCCAGCCCATGTCGCGGAACAGGCCCTCGATGCGGCCGAACAGCCGGTCGGGCACCACGGAATCGAGCGACTGGCGGTTGTAGTCCACCACCCACCAGACATTGCGGATGTCGTGCTTCCAGCCTTCCAGCAGGGCTTCGTAGATGTTGCCCTCGTCGAGTTCCGCATCGCCCACCACCGCGACGTGCCGGCCGGCGGGCAGCCCCTCGGGGGCCAGTTCGTGCAGCCGCACATAGTCCTGCACCAGCGACCCGAAGGATGCGAGCGCCACGCCCAGGCCCACCGAGCCCGTGGAGAAATCCACCTCTGCCCCGTCCTTCACGCGGGATGGATAGGGCTGGATGCCGCCGAAGGCACGCAGCGTGGACAGGCGTTCGCGGTCCTGCCGGCCGAGCAGGTAGTTGATGGCATGGAAGACCGGCCCGGCATGCGGCTTCACCGCCACCCGGTCGGCCGGCTTCAGGATGCCGAAATACAGCGCCGAGAGGATCGACACCGACGACGCGCAGGACGCCTGGTGGCCGCCCACCTTCAGCCCGTCGCGGTTCGGGCGGATATGGTTGGCGTGGTGGATCATCCAGGCGCTGAGCCAAAGCAGCTTGCGTTCCAGCGCATGCAGGATCTCGACGCGTCGCGCCCCATCCGGCGTGTCCAGGCGACGGCCCTTGCCCTGCACTGTCATGACGTTCTCTCCACCACTTTTCGTGGCGGAGTATGGGCGTTCGGCCGCGCTGCGAGAAGGCCGGCGGGTTCAGCCGAGCCTGCGGCGCAGCGGGAAGGCAACCGGGTCGCCGCCGCGCCGCGGCCGCGCCGGCCGGGCGAGTGAGGTGACCAGCAGGACCGGCATGGCCGCCAGGACCAGGACGAAGGCGAATTGCGCGAGTGGCACCATGGCCGGGGCTCCCATTCGACAGGCGATCTTTGGGCATCCAGCGCCTCCGGCCGCCGTGTCCCCGGTCACGCGGCGCATGCCGCAGCGCAGCAATTACCGTTGCTTTTGCGCCGCGAAGGGCGTGTGCTGGTGCGCCTGAGGAATGCCACGCACCACGGCCGTCAACCGCGCCCGGCCCCTCGCCCGGCGCCAGCAGGAGGCCTGCGCCCATGCTCGACACGCCCCAGGTCAATCTCTTCAGCCATGTGAAGTCCAACGAGGTGCCGTGGCGCACGGACGGGCTGCGGTCCTTCTTCGCCTATCGCGACCTCGGCGTCGCGGCGGCGACCGGCGGGCGCGTCATCGCCCACCTGGTCCGCGCCAACGAGGCCCCCGAGAAAGGCACCGGCTGGCACACCCACCAGGCCGAGTTCCAGATCGTCTTCATGACGAAGGGCTGGGCCAAGTTCATGTACGAGGACAAGATCACGCTGGTCGAGGCCGGCGACTGCGTCCACCAGCGCCCGGGCATCGTGCACTACCTGTATGATTACTCGCCCGACATGGAATACCTGGAGGTGGTCGGGCCGGCCGATTTCGGCAGCATGGATGCCGAAGGCCCCTGCGACGTGCCGGCACCGACGCCCTGGCCGGAGGGTGCCAAGGTCGGCTGAAGCGGGCGGCGCGCCGTGCAGGCGCGACGCGGCGCCCGGCGCGCCGTGACGTCAGAACTCGACTTCGAGCTCGGCGATCTCTTCCTCGGGCTCGTAGCGCGCCGCGTCGGCCCATTCCACAAGGTCGGGCCAGGCCAGCACATGCGCCATATAGGCCGCGCCGGCGGCTCCCAGCGTGACGCCATAGGTCCGCAGCCGCGTCGCCACCGGCGCATACATCGCATCCGCGATGGTCGGCGCGGCGCCGAACAGCCATGGGCCGCCGGACCGTGCGATGCAGTCCTGCCAGATCGCCTCGATCGCCGCGATGTCGGCGCGCGGGGCGGACCAGATCGGGAAGCCGCTGCGCGTCAGCTTGAGGTTCATCGGCAGCGCGGAGCGCAGCGCGGCGAAGCCCGAATGCATCTCCCCGCTGATCGACCGGCACAGCGCGCGCGCGCCGGGTTCGGCCGGCAGCATGCCCGCCTTGGGGCGGATTTCGTTCAGGTATTCGGCGATCGCCAGCACGTCCCACACGCGCACATCGCCATGTTCGAGGCGCGGATAGCGGATGGAGGAGGAACGCAGCAGCAATTCCTCGCGCGCAATCGGGTCGTCCGGGGAAATGGTCTCGGCCACGAAGTCGATGCCCGAGAGCCGGCACAGCAGGAAGCCGCGCAGCGACCAGGAGGAGTAGTTGCGGCTCGTGATCAGCAGCGTCGCCTCGGCCATGCCGCTCTCCTGTCACGCGCCGGTGTTGCTCCGCAGCGCGTTTGCAGTGCAGCATTACCATCGGCGGCCAGTCGCGGGATAGCCCGGACCGCACGTCGCAGCGGGGGTCGATGATCTACGCGCTCTACGAGGCCCAGCGCCTGGCCATGGACCCGTTGCGGCAGCAGGCCGGCGGCCTGGCCGCGCTGATGCGCGCCGCGGGCGCCGCCGCCGCACCGGCCATGCGCCGCACCATCGCGGCCTGGGAATTGATGGCGTCGATCCGCACGACGCATCGCCGCCCGGATTTCGGCCTGGCCACCACGCGCATGGGCAATCGCGAGGTCGCTGTGCGCGAGGAGGTGGTGCGATCCACTCCCTTCGGTTCGCTGCTGCGCTTCGCCAAGGACGCGCCGGGCCGCCAGCCGCCCCTGCTGCTGGTGGCGCCCATGTCGGGCCATTTCGCCACCCTGCTGCGCGACACCGCCGAAACGCTGCTGCCCGATTTCGACCTGTACGTGACCGACTGGCACAATGCGCGCGACGCGCCGGTCTCCGCCGGGCGCTTCGGCTTCGACGAGTATGTCGAGCACATCATGGACTTCCTGCGCGCCATGGGCGAAGGCGCGCATGTGCTGGCGGTCTGCCAGCCCTCGGTCGCGGTGCTGGCGGCGGGCGCGCTGATGCACGAGGATCGCGACCCGGCCCGCCCGCGCAGCATGGTGTTGATGGCCGGGCCGATCGACACGCGGATGAACCCGACCAAGGTGAACGTGCTGGCCGGCTCGAAGCCGATCGAATGGTTCGCGCGCAACCTGATCGCGACCGTACCCTGGACCGCGCCTGGCGCGGGGCGGCGGGTCTATCCGGGGCTGACGCAGCTGACGGCGTTCATGTCCATGAACATCGGCCGGCACATCGCCGCGCACGAGACGCAGTATCGCAACATCGCCAATGGCGACACAGCGGCGGCGGAGGCGCATCGGCGCTTCTACGAGGAATATTTCGCGGTGATGGACCTGCCGGCGGAATTCTACCTCGAGACCATCGAGCGCGTGTTCCAGACGCATGACCTGCCCGATGGCCGGCTGACATGGCGCGACCGGCCGGTGCGCCCGGCGGCCATCCGCCGCATGGGGCTGATGACGGTGGAGGGCGAGCGCGACGACATCTGCGGTATCGGCCAGACCATGGCGGCGCTGGATTTGTGCAGCGGCGTGCCGGTGTCGATGCGCAGCCATCATCTGCAGACGGGGGTTGGGCATTACGGCGTGTTCGCCGGGCGGCGCTGGCAGCAGGAGATCTACCCGCGGGTGCGGGCGATGATGCACAGTTTCAGTTGACCCTCAGACGGCGGGCGCCGCGCATCCGCGCGGCTTGCCTTCGCGCCGTGCACTGGCGCGCTGGCGGCGAATGATGGTCTGGGCGCGGTCGCGCCGTGCGCTCCCGGATCGAGGCAAGCCTCGATCCGAGTCTGTGTTGGACCCTCAAGCGGCAGGCACCGGCCATCCGGCCGGCTTGCCTTCGCGCCATGCACCAGCGCGCTGGACGCGGCTGATGGTCCCGGCGCGGTGGCGCCGTGCGCTCCCGGATCATGCATCCGCACGATCCGACGTGGTTTTGCGACCCTCAAGAGGCGGGCGCCGGCCGTCCAGCCGGCTTGCCCTCGCGCCGTGCACTGGCGCGCTGGCGCGGCTGACAGGTTCGGCGCGATCGTCGCCTGCGCTACCCCTTCGCCAGCTTCTTCAGCGCGCTCGACACGGCCCGCTTGCCCTCGCCCACATACCCCTCGTGGTTCTCCTCGATGCGGTCGGGGTCATACAGGTAGTTCACCATCAGCCCCAGCGCCTGGCGCATGCCATTGTCCGAGGTATCGCCACGCCAGTTCAGCCGCTCGATGCGCGCGCCGTTAGACAAATGGAAATGTGCCACCGGATCCCGCGCGCGGCCGGCGCGGCCCGGCGCATCCTCCTTCGCGAGGTAGCGCGCGCAGAGCCGGGTCAGCAGCGGTTCCAGCACCTTCGCCGCGGCGTCGTCGCGCGACCAGCCGCGGCGCGCGATCAGCCGCTGCAGGGCTGCGACCCCGTCGTCCGATCGGAAGGCGGCGGGTTCGGCCAGGGCGTCGCCATCGGGCGCCGGCAGCGCCAGGGCGGGCGGCGAGGCGGCGAGCAGGGCCTTGCGTTCATCCTCGGCCAGCGTCAGCGCCCCGGTGGCCAGCGCGCCATCGAGCCAGCGCCGAAAGCCCGGGATCGGCGAAAGCGTGCAGAAGGCCTTGAGGTTGCGGAACTCATCCGACAGCAGCCCGACCACGCGCTTGATCAGGAAGTTGCCGAAGGAAATGCCATCCAGCCCGCGCTGGCAGTTGTTGATGGAATAGAACACCGCGGTGTCGGCGAGCTTCGGGTCAAGGATCGGCGCCTTGTCGTCCAGCAGGCGCTGCACGTTGTCGGACATGCCCTGGACCAGCGCAACCTCGACGAAAATGAGCGGTTCCTCGGGCATGCGCGGATGAAAGAAGGCGTAGCAGCGGCGGTCGGATTCCAGCCTGTTCCGCAGGTCGCGCCAGGATCGGATACGGTGGACGGCCTCGTACTGGACCAGCTTCTCCAGGATGATGGCGGGCGAATGCCAGTCGATCCGGCGCAATTCCAGGAAGCCGACGTCGAACCAGGCGGCCAGCAACCCCTTGAGGTCGGTCTCCAGCGCCTGGAGCAGCTTGTCGCCGTCCAGGCGCGCCAGCAGGTCCGCGCGCAGATCCACCAGGAACTTCACCCCGTCCGGGATGGCAGCGAAGGCCGTCAGCAGGCGGATGCGCGGCGGTTCGAGCGCGCGGCGCAGGCGGGCCGTGGCGACGGCACGCTCGGCGGCATCGGCGGCGGCGGCCACCTTCTCCATGGCCCGGGCAACGGCATCGGCGTCGGAATCGAAGGATGCGAGGGCGCGCAGGAAATCCGTACGCCCTTCGGGATCCAGGGTACGATAGGCTTCGGCCAGCCCGGCGGCGCGGTTGCGGGCCGAGACCTCGCCGCCGCGGGCTTCGAGGCAGGCGGCCAGGCGGGCCGCGAGGTCGGGGTCGGGGTCGGAAACGCCCACCGCGGCGGCCATATCGCGCCACAGGGTGGTGACGCGCTTCATGGCCCTGTCGAGCAACCCGGCCTGCACGGCAATGTCCGACATGCCTCACCCCTTCCCGTCGGGGTTGAAATCTAGCGACACATTCCGTGAAGCGCCAGGATTGTATGCCCGGCGCGACAAGGCCGCCCACCCTGCGGTGCGCGGCCTTGCCAAGCGATGAAGCCTGCCCGCCGGTGGCAGGACCGCGCCAGGCGGCGCGATCCGCAACCCGCGATCAGCCCTTGCCGATCCCCAGCAGCGCGGCACGCACGGAGGAGACGACGCCCGAGGGCTCCTCGATGGCCATGCCGCCCTGGTTCACCGCGACGGCACCGCCGGCGGCGACCTGCTCGGTGCCGGTCGGCCCCGGCATGGCGATCGGCGTGGTGGGCGGCGGGGCGAGCTGGATGACCGGCGCAGCGTTGCGCTCGGGTTCGGACGCGCCGGCACCCAGGCTCACCGAGACCGATGGTTGCGCGTCGTACAGCGTCAGCAACTTGTGGATGCCTTCCAGCCGCTGGAACGGCTTGGAGGCGCGAAGTTCTGCGATGATGGAGCGCTCCTCGTTGTGAAGGGCGCTGACGAGAGTGCTGCTCATGGATCCCCCGGGGTTTTCCCGTAGGTACCCTAGCGTGAGAGATTCTGCCTTTTCAACACATTAGTAACCAATTGTGTTAAATTTGGAATTCTACATCATGTTGTGGATGAGGCCGTGGCGCTCAACTATATATTGTTCGCGCCATGGTGGTTTCTCACTCGGCGCCACGCGCATGACACGGAAACGTGAGATTGGGACTCACCAGGGCGCGAAACCTGGTTTATCTTTTGTCTAAGCTGGATCGCCTAAGCTAATGATATTGCGTTGCGGGCTGGTCCTGGCGCGGGAACTCCATCACCTCCCGCGCCCGCGCCATCGCCGCCGGGATGCAGGCGGCGAGATCCTCCGCCAGCAACCCCTCGCCACAGGCGAAACCGGCCTCGCCATGCAACCAGGCCGCGGCGCAGGCGGCTTCGAAGGCCGTGCTTCCCGCCGCGAGCAGCGCGGCCACCATGCCGGCCAGCACGTCCCCGGTCCCGCCGGTCGCCAGCCAGGGCGGTGCGTGGTCGTTGATCGCCGTCTGGCCGTCAGGCGCGGCGATCACCGTATCCGGACCTTTCAGCACGACCACCGCGCCGGACAGCGCCGCCGCCCGCCGCACCGCGGCCAGCCGGTCGCCGCCGATCGGGCCGAAGATCCGGGTGAATTCCCCCGCATGCGGCGTCAGCACCGCGCAGCCGGCCAGCGCAGCAGGGTTGCCGGTTGCGGCACCGAGCGCCCCGGCATCGGCCACCACCGCCCTGCCCGCCTCCACCACCTGGCGCAGCAGGGCGAGCGTGGCGGCGTCGGGCGACAGGCCGGGTCCGATCACCCAGGTGCCGCGGCGCGGGTCGGCCAGGAGATCGGCCGGCGCTGCCTCGGTGACGATCACGCCAGGCGCGCCGCCGCGCAGTACATCAGCGGCCTGGCGGTCCGGCGCGGCGATGGTGAGCAACCCGGCGCCGCCCCGCCGCGCGCCATCCGCCGCCAGCCGGGCCGCGCCGGTCATGCCCGCGCCGGCCACCACCGTCACATGGCCCCGGCTGTATTTGTGCGCGCCGTGGTCGGTCTGGGGCAGGCGCCACAGGCCGGGCAGGTTGTGCGCGCAGCCCGGCGCCACGGCGTCCAGCACCGATGCCGGCAGGCCGATATCGGCCAGCACCACCTTGCCGCAGAGCAGCCGCCCGGGCAGCAGCAGGTGCCCAGGCTTGCGGCGGAAGAAGGTGACGCTCAGGGCGGCCTGCGGCGCATAGCCCAGCACCTGCCCGGTCGCGCCATCGACGCCCGAGGGCATGTCCACCGCCAGCACCGGCCCACCCGCGGCCGCCAGCGTTGCGGCCACCAGTCCATCGACAGGCCGCGCCAGGCCGGCGCCGAACACCGCGTCGATCACCAGACCGGCCCGGGCGGCTTCGGCGGGCGAGAACGGCACCACCAGCCCGCGCCAGCGCGCCGCGGCGCGGGCGGCAGCGCTGTCCGGGCGCGGCGCCGCCAGGGACGCCACCGCGACCGGCCAGCCCGCCTGGTCCAGCAGCCGCGCCGCCACATAGCCATCCCCGCCATTGTTCCCCGGCCCGGCCAGCACCAGCGTCCGCACCGGCCGGAAGCGCCGCATCGCCGCGCGCGCCACGGCGCGGCCCGCGGCCTCCATCAGCCGGTCCACCGGGATGCCGCCGGCGATCGCCAGGCCATCGGCGTGCGCCATCTCCTCCGGCGTCAGGAGCTCAAAGGGCCTTGCCGGGTGGGGCATGGGTGCGACATCCTTCATGCGTAAACGCGCAAACAATCACGGAGGAAGCGATGCCGAGATACACGCGGACCGAGCGCTCGCTCGCCGAACTCTACAGCGACGACCCCGAGCGTGCCGATGCCCTGGCCTGGGGCCGGCGCGACACGCTGAAGGGCGCGGCGCTGGCGGCCATGGGAGTGGCGCTGGGCAGTGCCATCCCCTTCGCGCGCCACCTGCCGGGTGGGCTGCTGCCGGCGGCACTCGCGCAAGGGTCAGCGCCGCAGTTCCTGCAGATGGAAGGCAAGGCGCGCCTCATCATGCAGGGCGAGCGCCCGCTCAATGCCGAGACGCCCGAGGCGCTGCTCGATGACGACATCACCCCGGCGGAGAAATTCTTTATCCGCAACAATGGCGCCGTGCCCGAGCCCGCCGCCGACCCGCGCGCCTGGAAGGTGACGGTCGATGGCGAGGTGAACACGCCGCTCGAACTGACGGTGGGCGAGTTGGAATCGCGCTTCCCGCTGGTCACCATGCGCCTGCAGATGGAATGCGGCGGCAATGGACGCTCGGGCTTCACGCCGCAGGCGGCGGGCAACCAATGGGGCAATGGCGCCATCTCCAACGCCGAATGGACCGGCGTGCGGCTGCGCGATGTGCTGCGCGCGGCCGGGCTGAAGGAAAGCGCGAGATTCACCGGCCATCACGGCGCCGATACGCACCTGTCCGCCCAGGGCCCGGCGATCAGCCGCGGCATGCGGATCGACAAGGCGATGGACGAGGACACGCTCGTCGCCATCCGCATGAATGGCGCCGCGATCCCGCAGATGCATGGCGCGCCGGTGCGCCTGATCGTGCCGGGCTGGCCGGGCTCGCTCAGCCAGAAATGGTTCACGCGCATCGAGCTGAAGGCCACGCCGCATACCGGGCGCGGCATGGGCGGCACCTCCTACCGCATCCCGGTGCGCCCGATCGTGCCCGGCAGCCGCAACAATGGCGCGGATTTCGTGGACATGGAGAGCATGCCGGTGCGCTCCGTGCTGACCAGCCACGCGCATGGCACGCGCCTGCCGGCGGGCACGCGCAACCTGGACATCCGCGGCCAGGCCTGGGCCGGCGACCTGACGGTGCGCGCGGTCGACGTCTCGGTGGATTTCGGCCAGTCCTGGCAGGCCATGACGGTGGCGGCGCCGCCCAACCGGCATTCCTGGCAGCGCTGGAGCGGGCGCGTCGCCTTCCCCTCCGACGGCTACTACGAAATCTGGTACCGCGCGACCGACAGCAACGGGCGCATGCAGCCGCATGTCGCGGCGAACTGGAACCCGCAGGGCTACGGCGCCAACCCGATCAGCCGCGCCGCGGTGCTGGTCGGCTGATGCGGGCATGGATGGTTCCGGCGGTGGGCGCGCTGCTCACCGCCAGCCTGGCCTTCGCGCAGGATGCGGACCTGGCGCGCCGCCAGGCCGAGGCCGCCGCCGAAATCGCCGCCCGCACCGAGGAAGAAACCGTGCTGGCCGAGGGCGAAGGCCGTTCCGAGACCTTCGCCTACTGCACCGCCTGCCACAACACGGCGCTGATCCGGCGTTCGGCCTTCTCGCGCGACCGCTGGGACGAGCTGATGGACTGGATGGCGGAGAAGCACGGCATGAACCCGATCGATGGCGAGTTCCGCACCACGATCGTGGACTACCTGGCGCAGCATTACGGGCCGCGGGCGCGCGGGCCACGCGGGGGAAATCCGTTCCTCGACTGAACTCCGGGCTGTTTGCGGCGTTCTGCTATGCTGCATCGCCACACACGGAGTCGCGCATGGCCTTCGTCATCGCCGTCGCGCAACGCAAGGGCGGCGCCGGCAAGTCCACCATCGCCGCCAACCTCGCCGCCGCCTATGCGGAGGAGGGCGCGCGCGTTGCCTTGCTGGACATCGACCCGCAGCGTTCGCTGGCGCGCTGGGACGAGGTGCGCGGGCGCTCGCCCAAGGCGCGGCCGCTGCATTTCGAGGCGCCGACCGGCTGGCGGCTGCCCTCCATCCTCGACCGGCTGCGGCGCGAGGCCGATGTCGTGCTGCTCGACACCGCGCCGCATGACGACAGCGATGCGCGCACGGCGGTGCGCGGCGCCGACCTGGTGCTGCTGCCGCTGCAACCCTCGGCGGCCGACCTGTGGTCGATGGATGCCACGCTGGAACTCGCGAAGAAGGAAGGCCGCGAGGTGGCGCTCGTGCTGAACCGCGCGCCCGCCTCGGGCAGGCTGCTCGACCAGGTGCATGCCGCGATCCGCGAACGCGACCTGCCGCTGGTGGGTGCCTCGCTGGGCAACCGGACTGCTTTCGCCCAGGCCTTCATGGCCGGGCTCGGCGCGGTGGAAGCCGCGCCCAAGGGTGTCGCCGCGGCCGAGGCCCGTGCGCTCGCCGCCGCGCTGCGCGCGCTCAAGGACCGCTGAGATGGCAACGCTGTTGTTCGTGCTGCATGTGCTGGGCGCTGTCGTCTGGGTGGGGGGCATGGCCTTCGCCATCCTCGCCTTGCGGCCTGCGGCGCATGAGACGCTCGATCCGCCGCAGCGCCTGGCGCTGATGGGCGGGGTGTTCAAGCGCTTCTTCCGCATCCTGTGGCATGTCGTGCCGATCGTGCTGCTGACCGGCTGGGCCATGTGGCTGGGCTGGTACTGGGGCTTCGGGGGCAGCATCTGGCACGTGCACCTGATGCACCTGACCGGCCTGCTGATGGCCGCCATCTTCGCGCTGGTCGCGCTGGGGCCGGGGCGCGGCATGCGCGCGGCCCTGGCGGCCGGGGATGCGCCGGGCGCGGCGGCCGCGCTGGACAGGATCCGGAAAGGCGTCAGTGTCAATCTCGCACTTGGGCTGCTCACCGTGGCGGTCGCGGCATGGGGACGGTTCGGCGGATGACCACGGTTGAGACGCGCGGCTTCGAGATCGTCGAGGACGCCGCGCCGGAATTCGAAGCGGTGGGCGCCATCCAGCGCGGCCTGCACGCCTTCAACCAGGAGATGGGCGGTGACTACGACCGCGAGCCCGTCACGCTGCTGGTGCATGATGCGGATGGCAAGACGCTGGGCGGGCTGCTCGGCCTGACCTTCTGGGGCTGGCTTTTCATCGACTGGCTGTGGCTGAGCCCGGAGCTCCGCGGCCAGGGCGTCGGCAACGAATTGCTGGCGCGCGCGGAGGCCATCGCGCGCGAACGCGGCTGCACCAACGCCTATACCGATACCTTCAGCTTCCAGGCGCCGGGCTTCTGGCAGCGCAACGGCTATGCCGAATTCGGCCGGCTCGAGGGCATGCCGGCGGGGCATGCCCGGGTGTGGTTCCGGAAGGCGCTGTAGGTCGCGCCGCCGCGCTCAAATGTCGCGGTCCAGCCATTCCGATACGTTCCCGGTGGCCAGGCGCTGGTCGGGGTCGCCATCGGTGCCCATGCGCGCGAAATCCATCACGGTCGCAAGGTGGTGCCGCTCGATCGGAAGGTTCTCGATCGACAGCGCCTCGTCAGCCGCCTTGGCACGATAGGCCTGGATCGCCGACTTGATGGCATGCACCGCGGCGGCCAGCGGGTGGAAACCCGCCTGGGCTGCATTCATGTCCACGAGGTGCCGGTCCTCGACATAGCGCAGCGTCGTGTCGAGGTCCCCGAGCATGTCGAGCGGGAACGGGATGCGGATGTCCTTGGGTTCCAACGGCGCACACTCCATCCTGACCCGGGCAGCGTGACCGAGATCGCCCGGCGAAACAATGATTGCGCCGCGCAGCGTCGCTGTTTCGGGCCGCTTCGACCCAGCCGACGGCGGCATCGGCAGCGAGCCGGTCTGCGCTGGCCCCCGGGCGGCGCCGTCGGTCGCTACAGGTTGCGCAGCAGCGCCATCACCGCAGTCTCGCGCAGCGCCGCGGGCGTCATGCCGCCGACGGCCAGGGCTTCCGCACGGCCCTCCCGCGGGCTGCAGCCGAATTCACGGCGGAAGGCGCGGCTGAAGGAGGACGGGTCGAAGAAGCCCACCTCCTCCGCCAATGCCGCGATGTCGCGCCGCTCGTGCGGGTCCGACAGCAGGCGTTGCACGCGGCGCAGCCTTTCCCGCTGGATGAAGCGCGCCACGCCCCCCATCGGTTCGAACAAGCGATAGAGCTGCGAGCGCGACATGCCGGCCATCGCGGCGAGCCGACCGGGCGTGAGGGTGGCTGCGCCGAGATTGTCGCGGATCAGGCGGCGCACCCGCGCCATCGCCAGCAGTTCGACCTGCGTGTCGCCGCCGCCGCCAACCGGTTGAAGGGCTGCGGCCAGAAGCGCCTGGGTCGCTGTCGCGAGGTGCGGCAGGTCGGCCATCTGCACGCCCTCTAGGCCATCGCTCAGGCCGCAGAGGAACTCCGCCAGCAACAGCCCCGACACGCTGTCGAGCGGCGCGAACAGCGCCGCGGACAGGGCCGCTTCGAGTTCCGGCACGGCGTCGCGCGCCAGCCGAAGGGTGACCCATTCGATCTCGGCGCCGATGCGCTGCGATTCAAAGGCGCGCGCCATGTTCAGGACATACGCGATGCGCGGGCGGAACTGCAGCACGGTGTCGCCGCTGCGTTGGTGTTGCATCCCGCGCCGGCAGATCGCGATCAGCCAATGGTCGAGCGAATCGCGGCGGATGCGCAGGGGGCGGCGCGACTGGCCGCAGGCCGGCGCGCGGCTCGCGTAGAGCAGGAAGGGCCCGAAGCGCAGCCCCGACGCGGTGGCCGCGAAGCCGGACGCCGCGCCAGCCGTGGGCGCGTCGATATCGATGAAGGGCACGGCCTCGTGCCGCCACGCATCGAACTGGCGGTGCGGCGGCAGCGTGGCCGTCGTGAACAGGATGCGCGGCGCCGGCAGGGTACCGGGCGAGAAGGCCGGGCTCGCACGGACCGCCGCCGGCCTGCTGCCGCCGGTGGAAGCCAGAGTATTCATGGAGCATGTCCCGGGCGCGACTGATTGTGCCAGTACGCCGCGCCGCCATTAGCACGACACCGGGCGCGCCTCGCAAGAAATCGGGCAGTCGGTCGCACATCGGACGCTTCAACCCTGGGCGGCGGCCACGGCAGAACCCGGCGCGTGGTGGTCAGGCTGGCGTCACGCCACGGTCGTCGCGTCGATCCTGGCGACGAAGCGCGTCTGTGGCCGCGACCGGTCGACCACGACCTGCCCGCCCCGCGCGGTCACCAGACCGTTCACGATCACCATGCCGAGCCCGGTTCCGCCCGCGGGGTCGTAGTCGGCGGGCAGGTCGGTGCCCTCGTCCTGCACGGCGAGTTCCAGCTCGCCGCCGATGGCCGCGACACTGACCCCGACCTCGCCTTGCCCGTGCTTGAGCGCATTCGCGACCAGTTCCAGCACGATCAGCCCGATCGCCTGGGCATCGGCCGCCGGCCAGCGGGCCGCATCCGCCGACAGCACCACGCGCCGCGCGCCGGGCGCGGACCCGAGCGATTCGTTCTGCGCCTCGATGATCCGGCCGAGATAGGTCGCAAGGCCGACATCGATGCCCGCGCCGGCCTTGTAGAGGTGCTTGTGCATCTCGGCGAAGGCCTGCACCCGCCGCGCGCTGTCATGCAGCAGGAAGGCGGCGTCGTCGTCCGGGGCCTTGCCGGCCTGCAGCGTCAGCAGCGACTGCACCATCTGCAGGCTGTTGCTGACGCGATGATGCGCCTCGCGCACCAGCAGGTCCTTCTCGGCGACCAGGATGCGCATTTCCAGCTGCGCCATGATCTGCCGCGCCAGGGCCTCCAGCGCGAAGGCTTGGTGGTCGGTCAGGCCCTCCGGCCGCGCCTTGTAGTCGAGCACGCACATCGTCCCGAGCGGCAGGCCGGCGGCGGTCTCGAGGATGGCGCCGCCATAGAAGCGCAGCCTGGGTTGCCCGGTGACCAGCGGGTTGCGGTCGAAGCGCCGGTCCTGCGTGAGGTCCGGCACCACGAAGACACCAGGCTGCAGGATGGCATGCGCGCAGATCGAGACGTCGAGCGGCGTTTCGCGCACGCCGAGGCCGATCTCGGCGGCGAACCACTGGCGGTGCTCGTCGATGAAATTCACCACGGCGACGGGCGCGTCGCAGATCTGCGCGGCGATCTTCGCGAAGTCGTCGAAGGATGCGTCGGTGTCAAGGATGCCGTAGCGGCGCAGCGCGGCGAGGCGATCCGCCTCACGCCAGGGCGCGCGGTTGCCATCCGGGGGCGCAGCCGGGTCTGCCACGTCTCGCATCGGCACCATCAAGCATCAATCTGTGGGGTGCGGGCGGCGCATGCAAGGACCCTTTCCCGTTCCGGCCACCGCGCGACTACCGCCGCACGCCCAGCGTGACCTCGCGATGCCAGATGTAGATCCCGGCGCCGACCAGCACGGCGATTCCGGCGAAATCCCAACCATCCGGCAGTTCCGCCCAGATGAAGGCGCCGAGTGCGGTGGTCCAGACGATGCCGGCATATTCAAACGGGGCCAGCAGCGTCGTCTCGCCCGACCGGTAGGCGTCGGTCATCAGCACCTGTGCCAGCGCCGAGATCAGCCCGATGCCCGCCAGCAGCGCCCATTGCCAGGCATTGGGCCAGACCCAGACCGGGATGGATGCGATGCCCGCCAGCACGGCCGATCCCACCGCGAACCAGAAGACGATGGCGACCGCGCTCTCGCCGGCCTCGCCCATCCGGCGGATGGTGATCATGGCCAGCGCCCAGCCGACCGAACCGAGCAGGCAGAGCGTGACCGCCAGCCCCTCCCCGCGCATGCCCTCGCCGCCCGGGCGCACCATCAGCAGCACGCCCAGGAAGCCGACCAGCACCGCCAGGCCGCGCCGCCAGCCGACCCGTTCGCCCAGCAGCGGCACCGACAGCACGGTCAGGAACAGCGGCATGGTGAAGCCGAGCGCCGTGACCGTGGTCAGCGGCAAATGCACATAGCCATAGAAGGCGCCGACCATGCCCATCATGCCGAACACCGTGCGCGCGGCGTGGCTGATCGGGTTGCGGGTCCGCAGCGCGGCCCAGCCGCCGGCGGCCAGCACCACCGGCAGCAGGGCGGGAATGGCGAACAGGTTGCGGAACAGGATGACCTCCGCGACCGGGATGGCATTGCCGATCGCCTTGGCGCAGGCGGCCGACAGCGCGAAGGTGAAGGTCGCGATGACCACCAGGATGATGCCCCTGCGGCGGGCGCGCGCGAGGGCGGCCGGGTCCGGGGGCGCAGGGGATTCGGGGGTCATGGACGGTTCCAGGTGCGGAGGGTAGTTTCCGCCGCGCATGAACGCCAGACCGCCCAAGGCGAAGCCCATTCCCGCGCATCCCGGATTGACGGTGCTCTCGGACGAGGTCGCCTATGATGGCCGCTACCCGGTGCAGCGGGTGCGGTTCCGCCAGGCCCGCTTCGACGGCACCGAGGGCGGGCTGCTGACCTGGGAATTGCAGCGCCGCGGCGGCGCGGTGGCGGTGCTGCCCTGGGACCCCTGGGCCGATCGCGTCGCGCTGATCGAACAGTTCCGCCTGCCTGCGCTCGCCGCCGGCTTCGCGCCGGTCATGCTGGAAGCCCCCGCAGGCCTGCTGGAGGACAACGAGGACCCCGAGGAGGCGGCGCGCCGCGAATTGGCCGAGGAAACCGGCCTGGTCGCCGACCGCCTGCTGCGGATGGGCCGCTACATCCTGAACCAGGGCGCGAGCGACGAGCACATCACGCTGTTCCTTGCGCGCGCCCGACTGCCCGTGCCTGGCGTTGCCGGCACCCACGGCCTGCATGCCGAGCACGAGGATATCCGCGTGCTGGTGGTGGATGCCGCGGAGGCCATCGCCATGCTCGACGACAACCGCATGTGCAATGCCACCGGCGCGCTGTGCCTGTCCGGCTTCGCGCGCCGCCGCGCCGCACTCCTGAACGACTGGACCGCCTGATGCCGACCGAATTGCTGTATCGTGACGATGCCTATGCGCGCGAGATCACCGCGCGCGTCGTTGCCGCCTCGCCCGAGGGCGTGGTGCTGGACCGCACGAATTTCTACGCCCGCGCCGGCGGCCAGCCCGGCGATGCCGGCGTGCTGCGCTGGGATGGCGGCGAATGCGCCATCACCGAGGCGCTGAAAGGCCCGGACGACACGGTGCTGCATGCGACCGCCCCCGGCGCCGCGCTCCCTGCGCCGGGCACCGACGTGACCGCCGTGCTCGATTGGGACCGCCGGCACCGCTTCATGCGCCTGCACACCACCATGCACCTGCTGTGCAGCCTGATCCCCGGCGCCGGCGTGACCGGCGGGCAGATCGCGGTGGAGAAGGCGCGGCTCGACTTCGACCTGCCGGAGCCGCCGACCAAGGAGGCGCTGACGCAGGCGCTGAACGCGCTGGTCGCGGCCGACCATGCGGTGACGGACACCTGGATCACCGAGGCGGAGCTGGATGCCAACCCGTCGCTGGTGCGCACGCTGTCGGTGCAGCCGCCGCGCGGGTCCGGGCGCATCCGGCTGGTGCGGATTGGCGATGCGGTCGCGCCGGTCGATCTGCAGCCGTGTGGCGGCACGCATGTCCGCAGCACCGGCGAGATCGGCCGCGTCGAAGTGAGCAAGATCGAGAACAAGGGCAAGGCCAACCGGCGCGTGACGCTGGTGCTGGTGGGGGAATGACGCGCATGGACATGCTGGTGACGACGGAATGGCTGGCGGGGGAGCTCGGCAAGCCGGACCTGGTGGTCTTCGACTGCTCCACCTTCCTGCCCAACGAACCGGGCAACAAGCACGACGCCTTCCGCGCGGCGCGCATCCCGGGTGCGCGGCTGTTCGACATCGACAAGATCGCCGATGACGAGACCGACCTGCCGCACATGGTCCCCACGCCCGCGAAGTTCGCGCGCATGGTCGGCGCGCTGGGCGTGTCGAACGACACGCGCGTGGTGTTCTACGACCAGCACGGGCTGCGTGGTTCGCCGCGCGGCTGGTGGATGATGCGACTGTTCGGCCACGACAAGGTGGCGGTGCTGGATGGCGGGCTGCCGGCCTGGGTGAAGGAAGGCCGCGCGGTCGAGACCGGCGAGGCCCCTGCCCCGGCACCGGCGACCTTCGTTCCCGATTTCCGCGCCGCCATGCTGGCCGGCATCGGCGACGTGAAGCGCATCACGGCCGATGGCTCGGCGCTGGTGATCGATGCGCGCGCCAAGGGCCGCTTCGACGGCACCGCGCCGGAACCGCGCGTGGGGCTGCCCTCGGGCCACATGCCGGGTGCGGCGAACGTGCCGGTCAGCGAGATGGCGGGGCCGGACGGTCGCGCGAAGGACCCCGCCACGCTGCGCGCCATCTTCGCCGCGGCGGGGGCGACGGGCGGCAAGCCGGTCGTGACCTCTTGCGGGTCGGGTGTCACCGCCTGCGGGCTCGCCTTCGGCATGGTGCGCGCCGGGCTGCCCGAACCGGCCGTCTATGACGGATCCTGGACCGAATGGGCGTCGCGCCCGGAAACCATCAAGCAGAAGAGCGCCTGACCATGCCCGACGACCACGCCCCCAAGGGCACCCAAGGCTTCGCCACCCGCATGTCGCATGCCGGGCGCGCCGGCACGCGCGCGCATGGCTTCGTGAACCCCGCGGTGCATCGCGGCTCCACTGTGCTGATGCCCTCCGCCCAGGCCCGGCGGGACTTCACCAAGGACCGCTTCAACCGGGTGATGACCTACGGCACCGCCGGCGGCCCGACGCACTACGCCCTTGAGGACGTGATCTGCGAGATCGAGGGCGGCACCCGCTGCGTGCTGGTGGGCACCGGCCTGGCGGCCGTGACGGTGCCGCTGATGGCGTATCTGCGCACCGGCGACCACCTGCTGCTGCCCGACAGCTGCTACGGCCCGGCGCGCAACATCGCCAATGGCCTGCTCGCGCAATACGGCATCGCGACCACCTTCTACGATCCGGTGATCGGCGAGGCCGAGATCGCCGCGCTGATCCAGCCCAACACGAAGGTGGTCTATACCGAGAGCCCGGGCAGCCACACCTTCGAGGTGCAGGACGTGCCCGCCATCGCCCGCGCCGCCCATGCGCGCGGCTGCACGGTGATGATGGACAACACCTGGGGCATCCACAATTTCATGCCCTTCGAGCACGGCGTGGATGTGTCGATCCAGGCGCTGACCAAGTATGTCGGCGGGCATTCCGACGTGCTGCTGGGGTCCATCACGACGAATACCGAGGAAGACTACCTCAAGGTCCGCACCGCGGCCTCGCAGATGGGGCATTTCGCGGCGCCGGACGATTGCTGGCTGGCGCTGCGCGGCGCGCGCACCATGCCCGTGCGCCTGAAGCACCAGGAAGCCAGTGGGCTGGAAGTGGCGCGCTGGTTCGAAAGCCGGCCGGAAGTGCAGCGCGTGCTGCATCCGGGCCTGCCCTCGCATCCCCAGCATGCGCTGTTCACGCGCGACTTCCGCGGCTCGTGCTCGCTGTTCGGCGTGGTGCTGCAGCCGAGCTATACCGAGGCCGACCTGTTCCGCCTGATCGACAGCCTGAAGCTGTTCGGCATCGGCGCATCATGGGGCGGTTACGAAAGCCTGGCGCTGCCCACGACCGGCTTCATCACGCGCACCGCGACCAGCGAGGACCTGGGTGGCCAGACCATGCGGATCCATATCGGGCTCGAGGATGTGGCGGACCTGATCGCCGACCTCGAACAGGGCATGGCGACGCTGCCGGGCTGAGCGGAGCGGTGGCCGGACCACCCATCCACATCCGGCCGGCCACCGAGGCCGATGCGGACGGCATGTCGCGAATCCTGCGCGACATCATCGCCTGGAACGGGCACGAGCGCCCGGCCGGGCCGGATGTCGTGCTGGCCACCTACATCCGCCACCCTTGCGGGCTGCGCTGCTCGGTGGCGCTCGACGATGCTGGCGCGCTGCTGGGCTTCCAGTCGCTGCTGCGCGCGGCGGCGGGCAATTCCTACGGCACGCCGGAGGGCTGGGGCATCATCGGCACCCATGTCAGCCCCGCTGCCCATGGGCGGGGCATCGGCCGGACGCTGTTCGCCTCCAGCCTGGCGGCGGCGTCGCTGGCCGGCCTCACGCGCATCGAGGCGCTGATCGGCGCCGACAACACCGGCGCGCTGCGCTTCTACGACAGTCTCGGCTTTCGCCCGTTCAGCGCGGAGGCGGGGCGTGTTCGCAAGGTGTTTGTCCTGCCGGACGGCGCGGCGGGGTGATGCTCCCGCCGCGCCCGCGCGTCACTGCGTCGTGCGGTTGCGCTGGCCCTGCTGCACGCCGCGCTGATAGGCGGCATTGAGCTGCGCCTGGCGGCGTTCGGCGGCCTGGCGTTCGGCGATCTCGTGCTGGTTCCACAGATAGCCGCCGACCACGCCGACACCCGCGCCGATCAGCGCGCCGACGCCGGCGCTCGCGGTGAAGGAGCCGATCGCCGCGCCGGCCAGCGCGCCGCCGGCGCCGCCCAGCAGCACGTCGCGCCCGCCGGAGGTCATCTGGTCGTTGCCCGCGCAGCCGCTGAGGCCAAGGGCGAGCGCCGCGACGGGAAGAATGGTGAACCTGGTCATCTGCGCCCTCCGTCTCAGCGTGCGGCCGGCCGGCGGGCGGGTGCCGCCGGGCAGGGATAGGTGGCGATGAACCAGCGCGCCAGGCCGTCCACCGCCAGGTCGTTGGCATGCTGCGGGTTGGCGCGCGCCCAGGCGGCGAAGGCGGCGGCCGCCTGCTCGCCGGTCGGCGCCGGGTCCGGCACGCAGAACAGCGGGCGGTGGCGCGTGCCCGGCTGGGTCATCACGGCGTGATACTGCGCGAAGCCGCCAATGAAGCCGCGGCACAGGCCGCTGGCATGGGCGAAGGACGGGTCGCCGGCGGGCACGGCGCAGAGCGTGGAGAGTTCGGCCACCGTCGCCGTATGGGATCCGCGCGGCGGCGCCTGCGCGGCGACCGGCGCGGCGGCGAGCATGGCCGCCGCCAGGACAGGGAGTATTCGCATCCGGGCTGGTCTCCTCCTGCGGGGGCGCCTGTTGCGCCCTGCGGCGGGGTTCGTTGCGACTCGCCCGCCTGACGACAGCATCGGCAGCGCCGTGGCGGGCCGCAAGCGGCGCTGTCGGGCTTCCGTATCCGAAATCGGCACTTCTGCACGACCGCGGCGGCGACGCAGCCCGGGGTGCCCCGGTGGCCCGCAAACCCGCGCCCGCCCGCGCCGGGCCGGCAAGCCGGCCCGGCGATGGCTCGGAATGCGCCGTGCGACGCATCCCGAACCCTGCTTCAGCGGCGGCCGCGGTCGATCGCGTAGCCGCTGACGCCGCCGACACCCGCGCCGATCAGCGCGCCCCAGCCGGCATTGCCCGAGAGCGAGCCGATCGCGGCACCGCCCAGCGCGCCGATGCCGGCGCCGGTCGCGGTGGCACGCTGGCTGTCCGACATGCCGGCGCAGCCGGCCAAGCCCAGCCCGCCCGCCAGCACCACGACGAGGCGAAGCGACTTGATGGTCTTCATGGCGTTCTCCTCCGGCTCAGCGGCGACGGGCCGGCGCGGCCGCCGGGCAGGGATAGGTCGCGGCGGCGAAGCGCAGCACGCCCTCGGCGGCGCGCACGCCGGCATATTGCTGGTTCGCCGCGACCCAGGAGACGAAGGCGGCCGAGACGGTCTCGATCTGCGGCGAGGGATCCGGCAGGCAGAAGACCGGCCGCGACGCCTGGCGGCCCGAGGTGTAGATCGCATGCGTCTGGCCGATCGCGACCAGCGTCGCGTAGCAGGCCGCGCGCGAGGCCGGCGCATTGGCATCGTTCGCCGCCGGACCGCAGGCGCGGGCGAGGTCGGACGCGGTGAAGCCGCCGGGGCTGGCGGGCACGGTCGCGGTCTGCGCGAAGGCGGGCGCGGCGGCAAAGGCGCAGCCGGCGACGGCGAGGGCGAGACCCCCCCGGCGCAGCGCGCGGATCGGGTTCAGGGAAAGCATGGCTGCTGTCGTCCTCCTTGCCCGGGCCGGAATGGCCCCTGGTCGTTTTGGGCGTCGGCGGCACGATAGGCGCGCCGCCGCGTGCCACCATGACACATCGCAAGGCGCGGGAACGATGGCCAGCGCGGCACGGCGGGACGATACCCGCAGGCGCGGGACGCGCGGCCAACCGCTCAGGCGGCGGCGCAGCGCGCGCAGGTGCCTTCGATCTCGACCGTCGCCTCGCTCAGCGTGAAGCCGGCGCCGCGCGCGGCCGATTCGATGGCGTGGGACACAGCGTGGTCGGCGATCTCGGCCGTGGCGCCGCAGGTCCGGCAGATCAGGAACTGGTGCGGGTGCGCGTGGTCGTGCCCATGCCCGTGGCCGGTATCCGTGCAGCCGATGAAGGCGTTGAGGCGCTCGACCTTGTGGATCAGGCCGTGCTCCAGCGGGAAATCCAGCGCGCGATAGACGGTGGGCGGCGCCGCGCCCGGACGGCTCGGCTTCAGCCGGTCGAGCAGCGCATAGGCACCGACCGGCGCCTCCGCCTGCAGCACCAGGTCCAGCACCTGGCGGCGCAGCGGCGTCAGCTGCGCGCCGCGGCGCAGGCAGGCCTGTTCCGCGTCCTTCAATGCGCGTTCGCGCCCTGCTGCGTCCGGCATGGGTGATCTCGCCTCCGGTCCCGGTTATACCGTATCATCTGGTGATGACGACGCCCGACATCACCGCCCGCTTCCTCGCCGCGCTGCGCTTCGATGACCGCGGGCTGCTGCCCTGCATCGCACAGCAGCACGACAGCGGCGAGGTGCTGATGATGGCCTGGATGAATGCCGAGGCGGTGGCCGAGACGCTCGCCACCGGGCGTGTGTGTTATTTTTCGCGCTCGCGCGGCGGGCTGTGGCGCAAGGGCGAGAGCTCGGGCCAGATGCAGCGCCTGGTGGACCTGCGGATCGATTGCGACGGGGATACGCTGCTGGCGCTGGTCGACCAGACCGGCGTCGCCTGCCACACCGGGCGGCGCAATTGCTTCTTCCGTGCCATCCGCGACGATGCGATCGCCGAGATCGCGGGCCCGCTGGTCGATCCGAAATCGCTCTACGGAGCCTGACGCCAGCGGCGACGGGTGGCGAGAGGCCGCTGATCGACCGGCGCGTGCGGCGATGATGCATCATGCCCGACATGCGGGTATTCCAGCCATTCGGCACCGACCGCAAGTCATGGAGGTCCCGGGGGGACTGCAACCAGTCGCCAGGTATGGTTGCCGACGCAGGCCGCGGCACTGTCCTGACTAGGCAGAAAAAGCGACATTTGCCGTGCAGCGGTCATTGCGCCGCTACCATTTCCTCATGGCCGTGCGTTACGCTGCGAACACCTTCGGGAGGTTCGAATGCACGCTGCCGGTATCACCCGCATCCTGTCTGTTCTGGCGGGTGTCTTGCTGGCGGGGCTGCTGTCCGTTGCGCCCGCCGTCGCTCAGCCGGCCTCCCGCGCGCCCTTCCGTGACTGCCCCGACTGCCCCGAGATGGTCATGCTGCCCGGCGGCACCTTCACCATGGGCGTGCCGGCCATCGAGGAAGAACGCGAGGGCGTGCCGGCCGATGTGCGCGGGCGGTCCTCGCCGCAGCTGCGCGTGGTGATCCCGGGCGGGCTGGCGATGGGCCAGCGCGCCATCTCGCGCGGGGAATTCGCCGCCTATGTCGCCGAGACCGGCTTCGAGCCCGGCACAGGCTGCTGGACCTTCGTGAACAACGGCGCGACCTATGAATATGTCGAGCAGCCTGGGCTGACCTGGCGCGACCCCGGCTTCCCGCAGGGCGACGACCATCCGGTGGTCTGCGTGAGCTGGGACGATGCCAACAACTACGCCACTTGGCTGACCCGCAAGGCGGGCCATGCCTACCGCCTGCCCAGCGAGGCGGAATGGGAATACGCGGCGCGCGCGGGCACCAGCACGGCGCGTTTTTGGGGCGACAGCGCCACCGTCGCCTGCCAGTTCGCCAATGTCGCGGATCTGAGCCTCGCCAATACGCTCAACCTCGATCGCCGGCCGGCCTTCACCTTCCGCTGCACCGACAACCACGTCTACACCGCGCCGGGTGGCAGCTTCCGGCCCAATGCCTTCGGCCTCTACGACATGCTGGGGAATGTCTGGCAATGGGCGCAGGACTGCCTGAACCCCTCGCTGGAAGGCCAGCCGCAGAACGGCACGGCGCGGCTGTCGGGCGATTGCACGACGCGGGCGATGCGCGGCGGATCCTGGAGCCACCTGCCCTGGTATGTGCGCGCCGGCAACCGCGTACGCGGCGGTGCCGCGGACCGTTTCTCCTTCGCCGGCTTCCGGGTGGTGCGCGACCGGTAGCCGCGCGCCCCCTTCCCCGCCGCGCCGCGCGCCCCTAATCATCGCGCCATGGCCGACACCGGACTTCGCTTCGAGACGCTGGAAGGCGACGCGCTGCGCGCCTGGCTGCCGCGCCTGTCGGGGCTGCGCGTCACCGTGTTCCGCGAATGGCCGTATCTGTACGAGGGCGATGCCGGCTACGAGGAACGCTACATCGCCGCCTATGCCAATAGCCCAGGGGCGGCGGTGATCGCGGCGCTGGATGGTGAGACTCCGGTCGGCTGCGCCACCTGCCAGCCCATGACCCAGGCCGAGGGCGTGGTGCGCGACGCCTTCGCCCGCCTGGACCCCGCGCGCTGGTGCTATTTCGGCGAGAGCGTGCTGCTGCGCGACTACCGCGGCCGCGGCGCCGGTGTGCGCTTCTTCGAATTGCGCGAGGCGCATGCGCGCCGGCTTGGCCTGCAGGCCGCCTCATTCTGCGCCGTCGCGCGCAACGAGAACGATCCGCGCCGGCCGAAGGACCACGTGCCGCTCGATGCCTTCTGGCGCAATCGCGGCTTCGTGCCACGGCCGGAGATCTCGCTGGTCTTCGACTGGAAGGAAGTGGGCGACGACCGCAAGACGCCGCATGCGCTCGGCTTCTGGGTGAAGGACCCGGTGTGAGCGCGCCGCTGCGCCTGGGCCTGCTGCAATACGGTGTGGGACGGCCGGGGTCGGTCGCGGCGTTTGCGCGTGCGCTGGAGGCGCGGCTGGAGGCCGGGCGCGCCGATGCGGACCTGCTGGTGCTGCCGGAATATGCCTGCGTGGAACTGGGTGCGGCGCTGGCCGGCGGCAATGCGACGAATGAGGCGCGCGAACTCGCCGCCATGGTCGATGCCGCGCCTGCCATCCTGGCGGCGATGCGCGAGGCGGCACGGCGGATGGGCGTGTGGCTCTTGCCCGGCACGCTGCCGATGCGCCGCGCTGACGGCGCGGTGGTGAACCGCGCGCCGCTGATCGCGCCCGATGGCCGCCTGGCCTTCCAGGACAAGCGCGCCATGACGCGCTTCGAGACGGAGCGCTGGGGCGTGACGCGCGGTGCGGATCCTTCCGTGTTCGACACGCCCTGGGGGCGGATCGGGATCTCGATCTGCTACGATGTGGAATTCCCCAAGCATGTGCGCGCGCAGGTCGAGGCCGGCGCCTGGGTGGTGCTCGCACCCTCCTGCACGGACACGATGCATGGGTTCAATCGCGTAGCGATCGGCGCGGCGGCGCGGGCGATGGAGAACCAGTGCTACGTCGCCATCACGCCGACGGTGGGCGAGGCGCCGTGGTCCGCCGCGCTGGATGTGAATCGCGGCCAGGCGGCGGTGTTCGGGCCGGTGGATCGCGGCTTCCCCGAGGATGGCGTGCTGGCGCGCGGCACGCCGGATGTCGAGCAATGGGTGTTCTGCACCCTCGACCCCGCGCGCATCGAGCGTGTGCGCGAGGACGGCCAGGTCCGGAACCATCGCGACTGGCCGCGCGCGCCGTATTCGCACCCCGAACCGGCGGTGTTTGCATGACGCTGGTCTATGTCGTTGCGGGCGAGGCGTCCGGCGACGTGCTGGGCGCGCGGCTGATCGCGGCGCTGCGGGCACGCCGGCCGGACCTCGATTTCGCCGGCATCGGCGGGCCGCGCATGGCGGAACAGGGCGTGCCCAGCCTGTTCGACTACCGCGAATTGGCGCTGATGGGGCTGCTGGAAGTGCTCCCCAAGATCTTCCGGCTGAAGCGGCTGCTGGCCGATGCGGCGGCCGATGTCGCTAGGCGCCGGCCCGATGTGATCGTCACCATCGACAGCCCCGGCTTCACGCTGCGACTGGCGGAAATGGTCCGCCCGATCGGCCAGCCCATCGTGCATTACGTGGCACCGCAGGTCTGGGCCTGGCGGCCGGGGCGGGTGTTCAAGCTGAAGCGCAAGGTGGATCGCATCCTGTGCCTGCTGCCCTTCGAGCCGATCTTCTTCGAGGCCGCGGGCATCCCAGTGACCTTCGTGGGGCATCCGGTGCTGGAAAGCGGTGCGGATGCCGGCGATGCCGCGCGCTTTCGCGCGACCCATCCTCTGGCCGAGGGCGAGCGCCCGGTCATCGTCATGCCCGGCAGCCGGCGGATGGAGGCGAAGCGCCTGCTGCCGGTGTTCGGCGCGGCGCTGCGGCTGGCGGAGCAGCGCCTGCCGGGGTTGCGTCCCGTTCTGCCGGTCGCACCCATCGTGGCCGATGCGGTGGGTGCGGCGGCCGCCGACTGGCCCGCCGCGCCGATCCTGCTGGAGGGCAACGACGCCAAGCACGATGCCTTCGCAGCCGTGGCGGAATCCGGCGGGGCGGGGCTGATCAAGTCCGGCACCTCGTCGCTGGAGATGGCGGTGGCGGGCATTCCGCATGTGGTGGGGTATCGCGTGAATGCGCTGACGGCGGCGATCGTGCGGCGGCTGGTGAAGGTGCCGCATGCCTCGCTGGTGAACCTGCTGGCCGAGCGCGAAGTGGTGCCCGAACGCATCCAGGAGGCCTGCACGCCCGATGCGCTGGCCGAGGCGCTGCTGCGCCCGATGCTGGACCTCGGGGTCGCGGCGGCGCAGCGCGCCGGCTTCGCGGAGGCGCTCGCGCATCTGCGCGCGCCGGAGGGGCTGCCCTCCGACGCGGCAGCGCAGGCCGTGCTGGCGGCGCTGGGCTAGATCGCGTCGCGCACCAGCGGCGCGGTCGAGCAATGGATGCCGCCGCCGCCCAGATACACCTTGTCGTAGGTCACCAGCCGCACACTGATGCCGGCCTTGTCCAGCGCATCCTGCGTGCGAGGGCCGACCTGGTCGCTCATCAGCACCCGGCCTGGTGCCACGGCCAGGCAGTTGATGGCCCAGGACGGGTCCTGGTGGTTCAGCGGGATCATCTTCACGCCCAGGCGCTTCAGTTCGTCCATGAACACGAAGGGCAGCGTGGACGGGTTCACCAGCGCGACATCGTGGTGGATCATCACGAAGGCACCGTCGATATGCAGGCGATAGCCGGGGATCTGCACGCGGATCAGGCGCGTACCCTGGACGTCCAGGACTTCCTCCAGCTGCCGCGCGCCTTCCTCGTTGACGCGCGAGGACACGCCGACCACCGCGACGTCGGGGCGGATATAGGCGAAGGACCCGCCCTCCATCAGCCCGGTGCCGTGGATGGTCCGCAGGATCGGCATGCCGAGCGCGGCGAGAGTCTGCGTGACGGGGCGTTCCTCGCCGCGGCGGATGCGCGGGCCCATGCGGGTGACGACGGCGCCGCCATCGAGGGCGATGCAGGAATCCCGCGTGTAGATCGACTTGTGGCGGCCGGGGGCGGCGGCGTTGAGCATCACCACCTCGACCCCTTCCTCGCGCAGCGCGGCGGCGAGCGCGTCATGCTGGGCCTGCTGTTCGGCCAGCGTGGGGATGTGTTCGCCGCGCCAATAGGCGCCGGTTGCCGGGTCGCCGTGTGCGCCGAGTTCGGGGATCAGCGGCAGGGTGTCGAGCACAGCCATCTCGGGGCCCGGCCGGTGCATCAGCACCACGCGCAACCGGCCGATGTCGTTGGTGCAGCCCCAGCGGCGGCCCCAGCCGGCCGTCTGTTCGGACTCGCTGGCGAAGGGGGGCTCCGGCTCGGACGCGAAGCGTTCGATCAGCATGTTGTAGCGGTGGTCGAATTCGCTCATCGCCTGGGTCATCGGGCGTCCTCATCCGGGTCGTGAATTGGCGCGTCTTTCGCGTCAGACTACGCCATCGTGGCGGCCGGCACAGGGGGAGCCGAGGCACAGCATGACCGACCCGCGTTTCACCATCACGCCAGAGCAGTTCCGTGAACGCCGGCTGGCGCTCGGGCTGACCACGCGCGAGGTCGCCGAACGGGCGCGTATCGGCGCGCGGGACCTGCTGCGCTTCGAGGAGGATGGCGGCGTGCTGACCGAGGCGCAGCGCGCAGCCCTGTTCGACGCACTGATGCAGGCGGAAGCGCCGCCTCCGCCACGCCCCAGGGCGCTGCTGGATTTCGGCCTGCCCGGCACGATCGCGTTCTTCGTGGTCGCCGCCTTCCCGCTGATCGGGGCGCTGGCGAGCCTGGGGCCGGCGGTCCGCATCCTTGGCGCCGATGTGGTGGATGCCGAAGTCGTGCGGCTCGAGCACGGCACCGCCGAATCGCGCGACCACCTGGACCGCAGCGTGACCATCGCGACCATCGCGCCGGTGCTGCGCTTCTACAACCCGGACAGGACGGGCGAGACGACCATCACCCTGCGCCCCGTCGCCGCCGATCTGAACCGGCTCGGCGACGGCGACCGGCTGCGCCTCTACATACCGCCTGGGCGGCCACAGGAGGCGGAGCGGTGGTTCCTCGATGCCCTGCTGCGGCCGCTCATCCTGGCGCTGATGGCGCTGCCGATGCTGGTGTGCGGGTGGATCTCGCTTGGCCACTGGCGCCGTCGCCGGTCCAGGTGATGGGCGTCAGCCCTCGCTGCGCCGCCGCAGCGCCCGGTCGGCCATCAGCAGCAGGGTGGTGAACAGCACCAGCAGCACCGCGACGGCGGCCATGGCAGGGTCGAGATTCTCGTTGATCCCATCCCAGATGCGGCGCGGCAGGGTGAAGACATCGCGCGATGCGATGAACAGCACCATCACCAGCTCATCCCAGGAATGGATGAAGGCGAAGATCGCGCCGGAGAAGATGCCCGGCGCGATGCGCGGCAGGATCACCCAGCGCAGCGTCTGCGACAGCGACGCCCCCATGCCGCGCGCCGCCTGCTCCAGCCGCGGGTCGAAGGCCGCCAGTGCCGTCGACACGGTGATCACCACATAGGGAATGCCGGTGACGCCATGCGCGATCACCACGCCGGCGAAGCGGTCGAGCAGCCCGAGCGGCCCGAAATACCGATACAGCCCGATGGCATAGACGATCGACGGGATGATGAGCGGCAGCAGCATCAGCACGCGCACCAGGTCGGTCGCGCGGCGCGAGATGCGCCAGCAGCCGATGGCGCACAGCGTCCCCGCCACCACCGACAGGATGGTGGCGGCGACGGCGATGGTGAAAGACTGCCAGATCGACCCGAGCCATTCCGGCGAGGCCAGCACGGTGCGGAAATGCTGGAAGGAGATGCCGTCCTGCGGCAGCGACAGGAAGCGCTGGTCGGTCAGCGCCACTGGCAGGATGATCAGGATCGGCAACACGAGATACAGCGCCGTGGCCCAGGCCAGGCCGCGCGCCGCGGGCCCCGGGGGGTGGATGCCGTCCATCGCCCTAGGCCCCCGACCCGAAGATGCGCCGCAGATCCACGATGCGCGCGAAGACCACCAGCGTGAGGATGATGGTGAAGATCAGCACCGTCGCCATCATGGTGCCCAAGCCCCAGCGGATCAGGTCGAGGATCTGCAGGCTGATCCATTCCGCGACCATCAGCGTCTTGCCGCCGCCGAGGATGGCGGGCGTGATGTAGAAGCCCAGCGAGAAGATGAAGACCAGCACGCAGGCTGCGAGGATCCCGGGCTTCGACAGCGGCAGGAAGACCTGGCGGAACACCTGGCCCCGCGTCGCACCCAGGCCGCGCGCGGCCGCCAGCAGGCGCGGGTCGATCTCGCGCATCGAGGCCAGCATCGGCAGCACGGCGAAGGGCACCATGTAGTGCACCATGCCGACGATGATGCCGAACTCGTTCCACACCAGCGGCAGCGGTTCGGTGATCACGCCCGCATTCATCAGCGTGTTGTTCACCAGCCCCTGGCGGCGCAGCAGCGTGACCCAGGCGAAGGCCCGCACCAGCACGGAAATCCACAGTGGCACCAGCACCGCCAGGATCCACCAGCCCTTCGCACGCGGCGAGGCAAGCGTGATGGCATAGGCGATGCCATAGCCCAGCAGCAGCGACAGCACGGTGGTGATGAGGCAGATGCGCAGCGTGGTCAGCATCACCCGCTGCACGGATTCCGAGGTGAAGATGCGCTCGTAATTGCCCAGGCCGGGTTCGGGCTCGGTCACGCTGATCGCCAGCACCTGCACGATGGGGGCGATGTAGAAGGCCAACAGCAGGACCAGCGCCGGCAGGATCAACAGCCACCAGCCGATGCCGGGGCGCCCGGCGGCGGTCATGGCGCGTCGTCCTCGACCGGCACGGCGGCATCGGCGGACCAGCCCAGGCGGATGGGCAGGCCTTCGGCGGGCGCGAAGGCGGCCTGCCAGGCGGGCAACACGGCGCGGATTTCGCCAAGGCCAGGTGTCGCAACGCGCAGCGCGAAATCGGCGCCGAGGTAGGACCAGGCGAGAAGCCGGCCGTCGACGACATTCTCGGCGGTGTCGCCCTCGCCCAGCAGCGTGATCTTCTCGGGCCGCAGGGAGAGCAGGCGGCGCGTGCCATCCTGCGCGCCAGCGCCGCGCACGATGATGCGCTCCGGTCCCGCGGTCAGGGTGAAGCCCTCCGCGTCCGCCGCCGTCACGCTGCCCTCGATGAAGTTCGACTTGCCCAGGAAATCCGCCACGAAGCGCGTGCGCGGGCGTTCATATAACTCGCCCGGCGCGCCGGCCTGGATCAGCTTGCCGTGGTTGAGGATGGCGATGCGGTCGGACAGCGACAGCGCCTCCTCCTGGTCGTGCGTGACGTTGATGAAGGTGCGCCCGACGCGGCGGTGCAGCGCCTTCAGTTCCTCCTGCAATTCGGCGCGCAGCTTCTTGTCGAGCGCCGATAGCGGTTCATCCAGCAGCAGCAGGCTGGGGTCGAAGACCAGCGCGCGGGCCAGCGCCACGCGCTGCTGCTGGCCGCCGGAAAGCTGCTTCGGCAGCCGGTCCGCGAATTGCGCAAGCTGCACCAGGTCCAGCGCCGCGCGCACCTTGGCGTCGCGATCCGCGCGCGACAGGCCGCGCACGCGCAGCGGGAAGGCGACGTTGTCGGCAACGCTCATGTGCGGGAACAGCGCGTAGCCCTGGAAGACCATGCCGAAGTTGCGCTTCTCCGGCGGCAAGGGCGTGATGTCGCGCCCATCAAGCAGGATCGACCCGGCCGTGGGCGCCACGAACCCCGCCACCGCCATCAGGATGGTCGTCTTGCCCGAGCCCGACGGGCCGAGCAGCGTCAGGAATTCCCCCTGCGCGACCTCCAGCGAAACGTCATCAACCGCGGTGAAGGCGCCGTAGCGCTTGGTCAGGCCGAGGATGCCGAGCGAATGCCCCGCCGCGCTCACGAGACATAGTCCGGCTGCTCGCGATCCAGCTTGCGCCGCAGCGCCTGCCACGGCAGCCAGCCCTTCGTCGGACCCGTGCCGAACTGGTCGCGCGCGCGGCGCACCACGGGCGCCGGCGGTACCGCCAGCGGCACGCCGGAGGATTGCGCCGCCAGTTGGATGCGACACGCCTGCTCCAGGTAGTACATCCAGTAGAAGGCTTCCGCGACCGTGTTGCCCACCGTCAGCAGCCCGTGGTGGCGCAGGATCATGCAGGGACGATCGCCCATGTCCTGCACCAGCCTGTCGCGTTCGGACAGGTTGTCGTCATCGGCGATGCCCTCGTAGTCGTGCAGCGCGACGCGCCCGTCGAATTCCATGCTGATCTGGTTGAGCGGCAGCAGCGCGCCGGTCTGCGCCGCCACCGCCATGCCGGCCAGCGTATGCGTGTGCATGACGCACATCGCATCGCCGCGCGCGCGATGCAGCGCCGAATGGATCACGAAGCCGGCAGGGTTCACCGGCCATTCGGTGGGCTGCGCGGGTTCGCCATCGGCATCGACCACAACCAGGGAGGACGCGGTGATTTCCTCGAACAACAGGCCGTAGGGATTGACCAGGAAGCGATGCCCCTGCCCCGGCAGCCGCGCGGACAGATGCGTGAAGACCAGGTCGGTCATGCCGAAATGCGCCACCAGGCGATAGGCGGCGGCGAGGTCCTCGCGCACCTCCTGCTCGGTCTGGATGCGGGTCGGGTCCGGCTTCACCGGCGGGGGTGGGAGGGGCATCAGTAGCCTCGCTCGGGGTCATAGACGTTGGGCAGCGCTTCGCCGCGTTCGATGCGCGCGATGCAGTCGGCGACGTAGCGCGCGCGCTCCAGGCGGCTGGGCAGCGACCCCACATGCGGCGTCACGGTGATGCGTGGGTGCGTCCAGGCGGGGCTGTCGGAGGGCAGCGGCTCCGGGTCGAAGACATCCAGCACCGCGCCGGACAACTGCCCGCTGTCGAGTGCGGCCAGGATGTCGGGCATCACCTGCTGCACGCCGCGGCCGACCTGCACGAGCCCGGCGCCGTGCGGCAGCTGCGCCAGCAGCGGCGCCGCGATGATGCCACGCGTTTCGTCGGTCGCCGGCAGCAGGCAGACCAGCACGTCGCAGCGCGCCAGGAAGGCCGGCAGCCCGGCGGTGCCGGCAAAGGTCTCCACGCCCGGCACGTCCTTGGCAGTGCGCGACCAGCCGACCACGGGAATGCCCAGCCCTCGCAGCATCGCCGCGCTGCGCTGGCCCATCGCGCCCAGCCCCATGATGCCGACGGTGCGCGCGGCCGCGGCGAAGGGCGGTTCAAACCAATCCCACCGCGCGTCCGCCTGCGCGATCGCCATGCGCCGCGCATCCTTGTTCAGCGACAGCACCGCCCAGCAGACGAATTCGCCCATGCGCTGGGTGCCTTCGGGCGGCACGCAACGCACCAGCGGAACGCCGCGCGGCAGGCCAGGATCGGCGGCGATGAGGTCGACCCCCGCGCCCGACCCGAAGATCGCGCGCAGCTTCGGCAGGGCGGCGAGCCGCCCCGGCTCCGGGTCCCACACCAGCGCGTAGTCGACGCTGGCCGGGTCGACCGCCGCGTCATCCCACCAGCGCAGCGAGAGATGCGGCGCCACCTCGGCGAAGCAGGCCTGCCATTCCTGCAGGGCCGCCTCGCCGCCCGACTTCACCACCAGGATCACACGGCCCCCTGCGTCTTGCTGCGCCGCAGCAAGACTGCCCTCAGCCGGTCACCATGTCGATATAGTCGGCGTTCACGCGGGCGTAGTTCTCGCCCCACCAGCGGCCGTTCTGCGCCACCTGCACCGCGGCATTGGCGGGTTCGGTCGGGTTGAAGCGCTTGAAGTCCTCGGGCACCAGGGCAGCCGCGCGCGGATTGGTCGGGCCGTTGCCGAGGAACTTCAGCAGTTCCACCTGCGGTTCAGGGTTCGCCAGCATCGAGGCCAGCAGACGCTGCGCCATCTCGCCGCCCGGATTGCCGCGCGGGATCACGAAGATGCCCGGCTGCAAGATCCCCTGGTTCCAGATGAACTTGAACCGGCCATTGCTCTCCTGCTCCAGCACCTTGGCGCGCGTGTGCCAGATCTGGCCCATCACCGCCTCGCCGGTGCGGATGAACTGTTCGGATTCCGCGCCACCCGTCCAGAACACCAGGTTGCGGCGGATCTCCCGTACGCGCGCCAGCGAGGCACGCACATCGAGCGGATAGAGATTCGCCATGTCCTTGCCGAGCGACATCTGCGCCGCATCGAGGGCGCCGGCGGCATCACGGCGCAGCAGCCGCGTGCCGGGGAATTTCTGCAGGTCCCAGAAATCCGCCCAGCCGGTGGGCGCGGTGGGGAACTTGCTGCTGTCATAGACCAGCACGTTCGAGAAGGAATACGGCGCCGCGCCGTGCTCCAGCGCGAAGGTCGGGCCGATCACGTTCTCCCGGTTGACGATGTTGTAGTCGATCCGGTTCAGCAGGTTCAGCCCACCGAGCAGATAGGACGAGGTCGCCGAGGAATCGCACAGGTCCCAGGTGACGCGCCCGCTTTCCACCATGGACCGGATGCGCCCCGCGGACGGCCCCGTGCTGTCCTGCACCACCGTCCAGCCGGGATTCGCGGCCACGAAGGGAGCGCCGTAGTTGTTGCCGAAGCCCTGGTTGGCGATGCCGCCCCAGTTCACCATCACGAGCTGCCGCGCGGCCTGCGCCTGCGCCGCATCGCTCGTGAACACCCCGGCACCGAGCGCCGCCAGGCCGGCAAGCAGCGTGCGGCGGTCGACCTCGCCATGGCGGAACTTGCGGATCGCCAGGTCCACGCAGTCCTGCTGGAAGCTCTGCATCATCGTCTCTCCTCAACGTCGTGGCGGGTCGTGTCGCTTGCGCCTGGGTTGAACATCCCCGAGCGCAGCAGCGCCGGGCGGCACCACTTGCGGTTGCCGCCGTGCCGGCGTGAAATCTCCCGGCGAAATCTGACCATGGGCAGGCTCATCCGGCAATGACCTCCGCGCAGGCGATCCTGGCACCGGGCTTCAAGACCACGCCGTGGTGGTGGGAAGCCGCCGAACCCCCCAAGCGCGACAGCGCCCTGCCCGGCGATGTCGGCGTGGCGGTGGTGGGGGGCGGCTATGCCGGGATGTCGGCCGCGCTCACGCTGCGGCGGCTCGGGCACGATGTCGCGGTGCTGGATGCGGAACGGATCGGCTGGGGTGCGTCGTCGCGCAATGGCGGCATGGTCTCGGGCGGGTTGAAGGTCGCCTCCGGCGCGCTGGAGAAGAAGCACGGCGCCGAACGTGCGAAGGCCATCGCGCAGGCCGCCGCGGCATCCTTCCCCTTCATCGAGGAAACCATCGCCCGCGAGGGGATCGACTGCGACTACGTCCGCTGCGGCCGCTTCGTCCCGGCCTGGACGCGCAAGCACTACGACGCGCTGGCCGCGCGCGCCGACTTCATCGCCGAGGTCACCGGCCTGCCCACCGCCATGCTGCCGAAGGACCGCCAGCGCGAGGCGCTGGGCAGCGACCACTATCATGGCGGGATGGTCGCGGACGCCTCGGGCAGCCTGCATCCGGGCAAGTATGCCCGCGGCCTGGCGCAGGCCGCCGACCGTGCCGGCGCGCGCCTGGTCGATGGCGTGCGCGTCAACGGCATCAAGCGGGACGGGTCGGGCTTCAGGCTGACAACCGACCGCGGGCCGCTGCGTGCCGGCGCCGTGCTGGTCGCGACCAATGGTTATTCGCGCGACGGGAAGGGGCGCTCCGCCATGCCCTGGCTCGCGCGGCGGATGATCCCGGTGGGCTCCTACATCATCGCCACCGAGGAATTGCCGCATTACGCGATCGATGCGCTGTTCCCCGGCCGGCGCATGATCAGCGACACCAGGCGGGTGCTGAACTACTTCCGCCCCTCGCCCTACGGCAACCGCATCCTGTGGGGCGGGCGCGCGAGTTTCGGCCCCGTGCCGCCCGAGGCGGCGGCGCCGGTGCTGCACGGCTACATGACCGCGGTGTTCCCGGAACTGAAGGACGTGCAGGTCACGCACGCCTGGACCGGCAATGTCGCCTTCACGGCGGATTTCCTGCCGCATATCGGCGTGCAGGACGGCATCCACTACGCCGCCGGCTGCCAGGGATCGGGGGTCGCGATGGCGACCTGGCTGGGGCACCGCGCGGCGTTGAAGATCGCCGGCGCCGAGAACGAAGCCTTCGCGCTGGACGGGCTGCGCTTCCCGGCGCTGCCGCTCTACAACGGCAACCCGAACTGGTTCCTTCCCATCATCGGCGGCTGGTACCGGCTGCGTGACCATATCGACAGGGCTGCCGCATGAACGCCGATTTCGTCCTGCTCGATGGCCGCGTCGCGACGATGGATGCGGCAGGCAGCGAGGTCGCAGCGCTGGCCGCGCATGGCGGGCGGATCGTGGCGATCGGCAGCAGCGATGCGATGCGCGCGCATATCGGCCCGGGCACGCGCGTGCTGAATGCCGAGGGTCGGCGCGTCACCCCCGGCATCGTCGACAGCCACGCGCACCCCGATGCCTATGCGGTGCGGCTGCGCGCCTGGACGCTGGTCTCGCCGGATCGCGTGACGTCGCGCGCGGAGCTGCTGGCCGCGATCAACCGCGTGTGCAGCGCGCTGCCGCCAGGGCGCTGGGGCGCCTTCTACCGGCTGAACGAACGTGCGTCCGGCGGGTATCCGACGCTCGACGAACTGGATGCTGCGAGCGCCGGTCATCCGGTCTTCATCCTGCGAACGGATGGCCACCTCGGGTTGGCGAATCGTGCCGCCTTCGCCGCCTGCGGCGTGCCGGCCGATGCGCCCGACCCGCCCTTCGGCGCCTTCGACCGCGACCCCGCCACCGGCGCCTTCACCGGCCTGGTGCGCGAGACCGCCGCCCATGTCTTCCTCAACGCCGTGCATGGCGCCGACAGCGAAGCCGACATCGCCGAAGGCATGGAGATGGTGCAGGACGAATGCCTGCGCCATGGCATCACCTCCGTCGCGAATTCGCTGACGCCGTCGAAGGCCATCCGCGCCTACCAGGACATGCGGCGCGACGGTCGCTGGCGCATGCGGATGGGCATCATCGCATCCGGGCGCGACGAGCCGCTGATCCCGCATCTGATTGGTGCCGGCATCCGGTCCGGCTTCGGTGACGAATGGCTGCGGCTGGTGGGCGTGGAATGGTGTCCGGATTGCTCCACCTCCGGGCGCACGGCGGCCTATTGGGAACCCTATCGCGGCACGCCCGTGCGGGGCGAACCGGTGCCGAACACCGGCATGCTGCTGTATGACCGCGACGACCTGACGCAGCGCGCCGCCGCCGCGCACAAGGCGGGGCTGCAAGTGATGATCGAGGGCGTGGGCGACCGTGGCATCGATTTCGCGCTGGATGTGATGGAAGCCGCGCTGGCCGCCCATCCCGTCGCCGACCACCGCATGCGGGTCGAGCACTGCTGCTACGTCACGCCGCCGATCCTGGAGCGGCTCAAGCGCGGCGGCTTCGTCGATTCCTCCGCGACCGGCTTCATGGACGAACTGGGCGAGGCCTATGTCGCCAATCGCGGCCAGGACGCCATGCGCCACATGTGGCCGCATCGCAGCCTGATCGCCGCCGGCATTCCCGCACCGGGCCATTCCGACTTCGCGGTGTGCCGCGTGAATCCCTTCACCGCGATCGGCGCCATGGTCATGCGGCGCAGCCAGACGGGCGCGGACCTCGATGCCAGCGAGGCCGTCACGCCGCACCAGGCGCTGGCCGCCTACACCACCCTCGGCGCCTGGGCACAGCGCGAGGAGCACGAGAAGGGCAGCCTGGAGGTCGGCAAGCTCGCCGACCTGGCAGTGCTCGACACCGACATCCTCGGCGATGATCCTGCGATGATCCGCGACACGCGGGTCATCGCGACCGTGGTGGGCGGGGTGCTGCGCCATGGCGGTTGATGCCCCCTGCCCGGGATGTCCGGCGCGCCCGCGCCGGCGGACCGTATCGCTGTGCGTCGCGCTGCTGCTGGCCGCCCCGCTGCCCGGGATCGCGCAAGGGCTGGTCAGCGAGCGCACCATCAGCGCGGCCCTCGCGGACGAAGCCGTCGGCGCGGCGATCGAGGCCTGCGCCGGGCGCGGGCATCGCGTGACCGCCGCGGTGGTGGACCGTTCGGGCATGCTGCGCGCGCTGCTGCGCGCCGATGGCGCCGGGCCGCACACCATCGCGGCGGCGCGCGACAAGGCTTATACGGCGGCCAGCATGCGCGCCAATACGACGCAGGTGCTGGAGATGGTGCGGACCAACCCGGCCGCCTCCCGCCTGCCGGACATGGCGGGCGTGCTGATCATCGGCGGCGGCATCCCGATCCGCGTCGGCGAGGACGTGGTCGGCGCCATCGGCGTGGATGGCGCGCCAGGCGGGCACCTCGACGACCAATGCGCCGAGGCCGGCATCGCGCGCATCCGCGACCGGCTGAACTAGAGCCGGTTTCGTTCACCTTGGCTCACGGCGACGTCTCTAGACCGCCGGTTTCGAGAGCATCTTCAGCCGATCAGATGATCCTATCTGATCGGGCGCTGCGCTAACGCTTCAACGCCAGCCGCTTCGGCGCCCCGCCCGTGGCATGCGCGGCGAAGCGCGCCAGCACATCCTCCGGCCAGGCGCCGACGCGCCGTGCCGTGAGGTCCACGCAGAGGTACAGCACCTCGTTCTCCGCCGCCTGCCAGCCTTCCGTCGCATGGACCATGGTGTGCCGGCACAGCAGGCGCTTGGCGTCGTAGTCCAACACAGTGCTGTCGAAGGCGAGCGGCGCGCCCTCGGTCACCTCGCGGTTGTAGGCCTGCCAGGATTCAGCGGCGAAGGTGCCGAGGCCGCGATCGCGGAAGTCAGGCCCCAGCCCCAGCGACGGCCACAGCGCGTCCGTCGCCAGGTCGAAGGCCACCAGGTAGTAGGCTAGGTTCATGTGCCCGTAGTGGTCGACCCACCCGGGCAGCACGGAACACAGCAGCGTACGTGGTGCGCTCAGTGGATGTCCTCGGATTGCGAGAGGGCTTCCTTCAGCCGCTCGATGTTGAAGCCGCGCGAGCGTGCCATGTCGAGGATGACCTTCTCCTTGCGCGTCAGCAGGTCGATGGCGGCGGGAATCTTCGTCACGACGTCATGCGGGATGACGACGGCGCCATGCAGGTCGGCATGCACCACGTCATCGTGCTTCACCTGCATGCCATGGATGGTGACGTCGCAATTCACCGTCACGATGTGCACATGCGCATGCGACGGGTTCACCACGCCGGCGATGCCCTGGAAGCCCGGCGCGAACATGTCGAGGTCGCGCACCGACCCGTTGGTCACCACGCCCTGCGCCCCGAGGCCCAGGTGCACCGCGGAATTCACCTCGCCCCAGAAGGCGCCGACGCCGGGGGTGTCGTCCAGGTCCTGCAGGCAGACCACGGTCGGCAGTTCGGCATCGGCGACGTACGTGTACCAGGCGATGCGGGTGGCCTTGTCGGCCTCCTTGCTGCGGCCCGAGGGGAAGGCGGCGCGCTGCGTGCCGGTGCGCGCCAGGCCGCAGATGGGCGGCAGCTTGCGATCGACCGCGGTCATCGGGCGCACCGTGAAGCCGTAGCCGCGGCGATGCGGGGCCACGACCTCCAGCGCGTTGCAGATGGTGGGCGTGTCCCACTGGCGCAGCGCTTCGAGGTCGGCCGCGGTGAAGGGGTATGGCATGGCGATGGTTTCCTCCGAAGCCGCCAGCATCGACCGGGCGGCGGCTTCGGTCAAAGGGGGTTGTGTGCTGGCGGCACGAGGCCTTGCCGCGTGCCGTGGTCGCGCATGGGGTCCCCTGGCGTGCTGCGGCGGTAACGCCCTGCCCCCGGCGGACCGCCATGCCACCGGCCGCGGCGATCAGTCGACCCGGACGTTGCCGTCGCGCACCACGCGCAGCCAGCGCGCACGCTCGCTGGTGACGAGCGCGGCGTAGTCCGCCGGCGGGCCGCCGCGCGGCGTGGTGCCGCGTTCGGCGAGTTGCCGGCGCACCGCCGGGTCGGCCAGCGCCGCCTGCGCCGCGGCCGCCATGCGCGCCACCACGGCGTCCGAAGCCGATTTGTGCGTGTGCAGGCCGAACCAGGCCTCGGCCTCGAAGCCTTCCATGCCGAACTCGGCGCCGAGTTCCGACAGCGCCGGCACATCGGGCAGGTCCGGCACGCGGTTGCGCGCGGTGACGGCCAGCGCGCGCACCGTGCCGCCGCGGATCTGCGGCAGGGCGGTCGGCAGGTTGTCGATGAAGGTATCGACCTCGCCCGAGATCACCGCCGTCATGCCCGGCCCGGCACCGCGATAGGGCACATGCGTCAGGCGCGCGCCGGAGAGCTGGGCGATCAACTCGCCGGTCAGGTGCGTCGAGGTGCCGTTGCCGGCCGAGGCGAAGTTGCGTTCGTTGGGATTGGCGCGGGCCTCGCGCAGGAAGGCGCGGATGTCGCCATCGGGCACCTTGCGCGGATTCGCCACGATCACGTTGGGCACGGTGACCACCAGCGTGACGGCGCGGAAATCGGCCTCGGGATCGTAGGGCAGGTTGCGGTACAGCGCCGGGCCGATGGCGTGGGAGGCGATCTGGCTGAGGAACAGCGCGTGGTCATCGGCCTCGCGCGCGAAGCGTCCGGCGGCCAGGGTGCTGCCGGCGCCGGGCTGGTTCTCGACCACCACGGTGCGGCCGAGCGGTTCGCGCATCGCCGCAGCAAGCAGCCGCGCCACGACATCCGTCGTGCCGCCCGGCGGGAAGGGGCAAACCAGGCGCAGGTCGCGGTTCGGCCAGGCGGCTTGCGCGCGCGCGGTGCCGGCGGCCATGGCGGCACCCGCCAGGGACATCGCGGCGCGTCGTGTCGTCTTCGTCATGGTGTGGTCTCCCGGTGGTTGCCCGCAAGATGCTGGCCGCCGCGCCCCCTGTCGAGACGCCCGCCGTGCTGGCACCATGTGCCATCCGGAGGATTGCATGACCGATCATGACCACGCGCCGCACGATGTCGGCGGCCGCTTCGACGCCCCGATCGCGCAGGAGGAACACCAGGCCGCGCATTGGGAGAAGGAGGCCGACGCGCTGCGCATGCTGCTGGCCGACCGCAAGCGGCGCTTCTTCACCACCGACGAAAGTCGTTTCGTCCAGGAACAGCTGGATGGCGAGACCTATTGGGCCCTGCCCTATTACCTGCGATGGATCCACGCGACCTCGACGCTGATCGTGGCGAAGGGCGTGGTCAGCCTGTCGGACTTGGAAGCCGAGGAAGCGCGGCTGCGCGCGGAAGGCGCGCATCGCGTCGAGGGCGAGGCGGCCGGGCACCACCACCACGATCACGATCACGATCACGACCATGATGACCATCCGTACCAGGAAGACGACGACGCCGACCTGGCCGAGGTGCCGCCGCTGCGCCTGCGCGGCATGGCGTTGCGGAACCTGCTGGTCGCGCGCGGCATCGTCACCGCCGAGGAAATCCGCACCGAGATCGAACGCATGGATTCACGCGGCCCGCACAATGGCGCGCGCGTGGTGGCGAAGGCCTGGGCCGACCCGGCCTATGCCGCGCGGCTGGCGGCCAATGCCGGCGACGCCGTGGAAGAACTGGGCCTGGCGCGTGGCGAGACCGTGCTGACCGCGCTGTTCAACACGGAGAAACTGCACCACCTGGTCGTCTGCACGCTGTGTTCCTGCTACCCGCGCAGCGTGCTGGGGCGCCCGCCGGCCTGGTACAAGTCGCGTGCCTATCGCGCGCGGGCCGTGCGCGACCCGCGCGGCGTGCTGGCCGAGTTCGGCACCGTGCTGCCCGACGATGTCGAGCTGCGGGTGCACGACAGCAATGCCGAGCTCCGCTACCTGGTGGTCCCGGCGCGCCCGCCCGGGACGGAGGGCTGGGACGAGGCGCGGCTGGCGGAACTGGTATCGCGCGATTCGATGATCGGCGTGACACCGGCGCGCAGCGCGTAGCGGTCGCGCCAGCCCTCGCCCGCGATCCAGCGGCGCAGCGTCGCGCCATCCGGTGCGGCGCCACGGAGCGCCGTGACGCTGCGCCACGCCAGCGCCGTCATGCAGGAGATGACCGGCGCGCCATCGACCGCGGGCCTGTCCAGGATGGGCTTGAGCGTCGGCATGCCGGTGCCGAGCAGGATGATGGCGTCGACACCCGCGCCCGCCATGCCGTCCAGCGCCTGCGCCGCGCTGCCGGCCGACATGGCGTAGATCGGGTGGAAGGCGGCGTCGGGTGGCGCGGCGGTGACGATGCGCCCGACGCTGAAACCGCGCGATGTCCAGTAGGCCGCTGAGGCCTCCGTCAGGTCGGCCGGATAAGGCGAGACCAGGCCAATGCGGTGTGCCCCCAGCGCGTGGAAGGCATCGCAGACCGCGCGCGCCGCGGTGATGAAGGGCGCGCCGGTGCGCGCTTCCAGTCGTGCCACGGCGGCATCCTCCGCCGCCGCAGCCACCAGGTAGGACGCGCCGGTGCAGGCGAAGGCGATGGCCCCCAATGGCGCATTCGCGAATTGCGCGACGGCGGCATCGAGGCCATCCACGTAGTCCACCAGACGTTCCGCGATGGTCGGCTTCGGGCTGGTCAGGCGCGCAGTCAGCATCGCCATGCGGGGCGGCAGCAGGATGGCGAGTTCCGGTTCGACCGTGGTGTTGGCCTGCGGCGTCAGGACGCCGAGCAGGCCGTCGCTGGCGTATTCGACACTCACCCGATCGACCGTAGCGCCTGCGCCACGGTGGTGACGTCGGCGACCGGTCGCAGGCCCTCGACGGCGGCATCGTGGATCTGCGGCGTGAAGGCGGCGCAGCCATCCTCCAGCAGCGTCACTTCGAACTCCCGCACATGCGCGCCGCGCACGGTGGAGGCGACGCCGCCATTGGTCACGATGCCCGACACCAGCAGCCGCGTGATGCCAGCGCGCCGCAACACCCATTCCAGCCGCGTGTTCCAGAAGGCATCGTACCCAAGCTTCTCCACCGCGAGGTCCGACGGCGCCAGCCCATCCACCAGCGCATGGCCCCAGGAACCCGGCGCGAAATCGCCCTTGCCCAGGAAAGGGCGCATCTGGCGCAAGTGGTCGGCGATGAAGGGCTCGCCCCCCTTCCCCGGCACCAGGGTGAAATGCGTGGAGACGATCCAGCCACCCTTGGACCGCAATGCATCGGCCAGCGGCTTCAGACGCGCCGGCAGCGCGGCGATGGCCGGCGCGGATTGGCCAGCGAGGCCATAGGCGCCATCCGGGTGGATGAAGTCGTTCTGCAAATCACACAGCAGCAGCGCGGTGGTGTCGTGCATCACAGGCCCAGATAGGTGCGTTGCAGATGCGGGTCGGCGCGCACCTGCTCCGCCGTGCCGCTGATGGCGAAGGCGCCGTTCTCGAGGACATGCGCGTCGTCCGCGACATCGAGGCTCTGCGCCACGTTCTGCTCGACCAGCATGATCGCCAGGCCATCGGCGTGCAGGCGGCGGATCAGGGCGAACATTTCTTCCACGAGCAGCGGCGAGAGGCCAAGCGAGGGTTCGTCCAGGATCAGAAGGCGCGGTTCCGCCATCATGCCGCGGCCAATCGCCAGCATCTGCTGCTCGCCGCCCGACAGCGTGCCGGCGAATTGCCGCGCGCGTTCGCGCAGGCGGGGGAAGGTGTCGAAGACGCGGTCCATGTTGCGCGCGCGGTTGGCGCCCGCGCGGCGATAGGCGCCGAGGTCGAGGTTCTCGCGCACGCTCAGGTTGGGGAAGATCTTTCGCCCCTCCGGCACATGCACCAGCCCGGCGGCGGCGATGGCGGGCGGGGAAAGCCCGTCGATGCGCTGCCCGTCGAAGGTGATGGACCCCGCACGCGCCTTCACCAGGCCGCTGATGGTCATGTTCAGCGTGGTCTTGCCCGCGCCATTCGCGCCCAAGACCGCCACGATGCGCCCTGGCGGCACGGACAGGTCCACGCCGCGCAGCACGGTCACCAACCCGTAGCCTGCTTCGAGACCGCGGATTTCAAGCATGGGAGCCGCCTTGCAACCGCTGTGCAGCGCCATGGCCCAGATACGCCTCGATCACCTGCGGCGCCGCGACGACCTCGGCCGGGGTCCCGGAACAGATGATGCGGCCCTGTGCCAGGACGTGCACGCGCTCGCAGAGATTCATCACCGCCTGCATGACGTGTTCGATCATCAGGACGGTCACGCCAGAATCGCGGATGGCGCGGACCACCGGCACGATGTCACGCACTTCCGATGGGTTCAGCCCCGCCAGCACCTCATCGAGCAACAGCAGCTTCGGGCGCGTGGCCAGCGCGCGCGCCACCTCCAGCCGCTTGCGGCCGGCGACGGTCAGCGCCGCGGCGGGCTTGTCGAGTTGGTCCGTCAGCCCGACCTGCGCCGCTACCTGTTCGGCGACGACCAGCGCGGCAGCGCGCTTGCTCTCGCGCAGGAAGGCGCCCACCGCGATGTTCTCGCGCACCGACAGCCCGGCGAAGGGCTGCACGATCTGGAAGGTGCGCGCCAGGCCCATCCGCGCCAAATGGTGCGGCTTGCGGCCGGTGATGTCCTCGCCTTCCAGCATCACCAGGCCGGCGGTCGGCGTCTCGAAACCCGCCACCAAGGCGAACAGCGTGGTCTTGCCCGCGCCATTCGGGCCGATCAGGCCGGTGATGGAACCCTCCGCCACATCCAGCGTCGCGTCGTTCACCGCGACCAGCCCGCCGAAGCGCTTGGTGATGCCGCGCATGGCAAGGAAGGCGGGATCGGGGCCGGTGCCGGTCATCGCCGCCACCGCTTCAGCAGGCCAGGGATGTCGCGCGGCGGGAAACGCACCACCAGGATCAGCACGATGCCGAAGACCACCAGGTCGATGCCCGGGATGCGCCCGGCGATGGTCTTCGTGGCCTCCGCCAGCCCGTGCAGGATGACCGCGCCGAGCACTGGGCCGAACACCGTGCCGGCGCCGCCGACGATGGGCGCCAGCAGCGCCTCGACCGAGATCCAGGTGCCATAGGCGATCTGCGCGTCGAGATAGAGGAAGTACTGCGCGTACAGCCCGCCGGCCGCGCCCGTCATGCCGGCCGACAGCACGATGGCGCGCAGCTTCACCGCCAGCACGTCCACGCCCAGCGCCTGCGCGGCGGCCTCGTTCTCCCGCACTGCCACGAGCTGCGCGCCGAGGCGGGAGCGTTCCAACGCCAGCGTCGCGATGAGCGCCAGCGTGACCAGCGCCGCCGCGACCCACAGGAAGGTCCCGCGCTCGGCGAACTGGAAATTGCCCGGGTCGGCGCGCAGGGTGATCAGGATGCCGGCCGCGCCGCCGGTGACCTCCGACGCATTCGCCAATACGCGGAACACCTCCGCGAAGGCGAGCGTCACCAGCGCGAAATATGACCCGCGCAGACCCGATCGGAACGCCATGAAGCCGATGGCCAGACCCACCAGCGCCGCCAACCCGATGCCCGCCGCGAAGGCCGGATAGGCGTTCATCCCGTAGCGTACCTGCAGGATCGCCGTGAGATACGCCCCCGTCCCGAAGAACGCCGCATGGCCGAAGGAATACTGCCCGCCATAGCCGCCGAGCAGGTTCCAGCCCTGCGCCGCCAGCGCGATGATCAGCGTGAAGACAAGGAAGTTCAGCACCACGTTGCTGGTCACGAAGAACGGCACCAGCGCTGCAACCAGCGCGAAGGCCACGATCGGCAGCAGGTCCCGCCCGGTCACGCGCGCGCCCCGAACAGGCCGGTCGGGCGCACCAGCAGGACCAGGATGAAGATCAGGAAGATGCCGATCTGGCCGAGGCTCTCGCCGAGATACAGCCCCGACAGGCTCTCCACCACGCCGATCACCAGCCCGCCGACCAGCGCGCCGACCACGCTCCCCATGCCGCCCAGCACGACGATGGTGAAGGCCACCAGCACGAAGGCATTGCCCACGCGCGGCGACACATAGAAGGACGGCAGCAGCAAGGCCGCGGACACCGCCAGGCACGCCGTGCCGATCCCGAAGGTCACCGCGTAGATATGCGCGACATCGATGCCGACCAGCGCCGCCCCGGTGCGTTCCTTCGCCACTGCGCGGATCGCCTTGCCCGTCGCAGTGAAGCGCATCAGCACGAACAGCGCGATGCCCACCAGGATGGTCGCGCCGAAGCCGATCACGCGCGGGTAGGAGAGCAGCGCGGGACCGAACTCGACCACCTCCATCGCATAGGGCACGTCGATGCTGCGGGTATCGGACCGGAACACCGCCAGCATCAGGTTCTCGATGATGATGGACAGCCCCAGGGTGACCAGCAGGATGTTCTCATCCTTGCCCCGGCTGGCCGGGCCGATCACCAGGCGCTGCACCAGGTAGCCCACGCCGAAGAACAGCGCCGCCAGCGGCAATGCCGCGACATAGGGGTCCACGCCAAAGGATGTGCGCGCCACATAGGCCGCATACATTGCCGCCGTCAGCAGCGCGCCATGGGCGAAGTTGATGATGTGCAGCACGCCGTAGACCAGCGTCAGGCCGAGCGCCACCAGCCCATAGACGGCCCCGGTCAGGAGGCCGTTCAGCACGGCCTCCAGGATGATGTCCGGGGGGAAGCCCACGCTCAGCCGGTGACGGGATAGACGGGCTGCGCGTCGGCGAAGTCGCGCGGGAAAATCACCTTGATGTCGCCGCCCTGCACCTGGGTGTTGACCGGCGCGCCGGCTTGGTTCTGGCCATTGACGAAGCGCGTTGGGCCATAGGGCATGATGTGCTTCGTGAAAGCGCCGTCGGTCGCCGCCAGCGCCGTGGTCAGCGCGCCGCGGTCGTTGCGCCCGGCGCGTTCCAGCGCGTCGGCCACCAGCATCACCGCGGAATAGTTCAGCGGCACGTTGTACAGCCAGAAGCGATTCTGCGCCTCGACCGCGCGGCGCAGCTCGGCGGTCTTGGGCTTCCGCGGGTCGGGCCAGTGGTTGCAGTCCATCACCAGGTTGGCCGCATCCGGAAATTCCCGCACGAAGCGGTAGTTGGACGCAGCACCATTCAGCACGCAGTAGATGCCCTTGGGGCGGATGCGCTGCTGCTGCATGGTGCGGCTCAACAGCACGAACTCCGCATAGTACGACGACGGGATCACCAGGTCCGGCCGCAGCGACCGGATGCGAAGCGCCACGTTGTTCATGTCGCGCGCCGGCGTCGGGTGGGCGATGGTCTCCAGCACCTCGAAGCCACGCTTGGGCAGTTCGGTGTTCAGCAGCCGCGCCATGCCCGAGCCGAACAGCCCGTCCTCATGCACGATGACCACGGTACGCGACGGCTTGCCCGCCGCGTCGTTCAGCGCCACCAGGTTGTCGAGCGCGGTCTGCGTCACCACGCCGAAGCCGGGGCCGAAGCGGAAGGTGTTGGTCAGCCCGCGGCTCACGATCTGGTCCGAAACGCCGACATCCACCACATAGGGCAGGTCGTAGCGCGACGCCGCCTGCGAGGCCGCCAGGCAGATCGGGCTGGCGAAGCCGCCGACGATCGCGGTCACGCCCTCCGCCTGCATCTTTTCCACTTCCGCGACGCCGCCCTCGGGATTGGACCGCGCATCGCCGAACACGGTCTCGACCCGCGCGCCGCCAAGCGCACGGATGCCGCCGCCGGCATTGATTTCGGCAATCGCGAGCTCGGCGCCGAGCCGCCCGTATTCGCCATCCTGCGACAGCGCACCGGTCACCGGCTGGAGGATACCCAGCTTCACCGCCGGCGCCTGCGCGCCCGCCACCAGCGGCGCGCCCAGCACGCCCGCGCCGCCGAGCATCAGGCTGCGCCGCGCAATCCCGTTCATGGCCATGGTCCCTGCTCCGTTTTTTCGCCGCCCCCCCGCGGGGCGCGCGGCCCGATGTTTCTGGCGCCTGCGCGGCGCCTACGCAAGACGGCGGCTATTCCGGGCGCAGCACCCGGAAGGCGTGCTGTTCCAGGAAGCCGATCCGCGCCGCCAGGTCGTCGATCGTGCAGATCATCACCGAGGTCACGCCGATCCCGGCCACCCGCCCATCCGGCAGCTTGCGCGTGCCCAGCACCTGCCCGGCGCCGCCATCGATCTCGACCACCACCTCATGGCCGGGTTCAGCGACGTCCAGTACGCAGGTGAAGGCACCCTGCCCAGGCGCCACCACCGTCGCGAAAGGCGGCGGCCCGGCCTCGGCGCCGAAGGCGCGCAGCCCCACCGTGACGGTCGCGGGCGGCGCATGCAGGCCGAGATAAACGCGCAGCCCGCCGGCCGGCGCATCCTCCGGCAGGGTCAGGCGCAGTCGCGCGATGCCCGGCCGCGTCCAGACGCCCCAGGGTTCGCGCGCATGCCAGTTCAGCCCGTCGCGCACCAGGTCGGCGACGGCCTTTGCACGCCCCGCCCGGCCGCCGCCTGACAGGCCGAGCGGGTACACCTCGCCGGGCGCCACCGGCAGGCGCCTCGCGCGCCCGGGCCGGCCGGCGCGGTCCAGGACCTCGCGCATTACCTGGTCGGCGATCTCGTTCCAGCTGCGCAGGCGCGTGGTGGCAGCAATCGCGTCCTCGCGCCGGGTACGCTCCGCCTCGTCGAACATCAGGGATTCGAGCCGCGCGACCAGGTCTGGCTCGTTCATCGGCTCGAAATAGACCGCTGCCTCGCCGCCGGCCTCGGTCAGCGCGGTATTGCGCGCGACAACGGGCACCCGGCCGAAGGACAGGCTCTCGGTCACCGGCAGGCCCCAGCCCTCGTAGAAGCTGTTGGTCACGGTGAACATCGCGCGCCCATACAGCGCGGCCAGCGCCAGGTCCGACACGCCATGCGCGATCGACACCTTGGACTGCAGCGCGGGCGAATTGCGCCACAGCGTCATCGCCGGCTCGGCCAGCCAGCCGGGCTTGCCCACGCAGACCAGCCGCGGCACGCGCTCCGGGCCGTGCCGGCGCAGCAGCGTCAGCCAGGCGTGGAACAGCATCTGGTGGTTCTTGCGGCTCTCGATGGTGCCGACGCAGAGCACGAAGGGCTCGGATGGCCCGGGCAGGTCGGAGCGCACCGGCCAGGTGACATCGCCGGCCGCGGCGATGTCTCGCCGCAGGTCGGCATCGAGCCGCACGACCGTGATCGGCAGCTCCGGGCCGGGCAGCATCTCGCCCACGATGCGCCGGGCATCCGCCGCCGACCATTCCGAATTGGCGATCGCGCTGTCCGCCAGCGCCGCCATGCCGGAGAACCACTGGGCGAATTCCTCGACCAGGCCGGGGGCGCAGTGCTCGGGCGTCATGAGCGGGATGCAGTCGTGGATCATCGGCACGTAGCGCACGCCGAAGCGGCGCGCGACGTCACGCACATGCAGGAAGTAGTCCTTGATCCACCAGGAGGTGCCGAGGTTCACCAGGCTCGCCCCCGGCGCGAAGGCGAAGTCGTCGCCCGCCGCCAGCGCGGCCTCGAGCGCGGCGATCGCCGACACCCAGTCCGGCGCCTGCGGGTCGCCGCCGATGCGCGACAGGCGCCACAGGCGCACGAACAATTCGCGCCCGATCTCACGCCACCCGCCCGACGCCGCATCGAAGGCGACGGCGACCGTCACCACGCCCTCGATCGGGTTGAGCAGCGCGCGCGCGGTGATGGACAGCTGCACGCGCTGGATGCCGGTCGGTGTGCGGTCGGCGCGGAAATAGGCGACCAGGTCGGAGGTGTCGAAGACCACCTGCACCGCCTGGCCCGGCGTGGGCGCCGAGCGCACCATCGGCGAGGCCAGGCGCGACAGCGCGGCCGCCTCGCGCGCGGCTTCCTCGTTCGCGGGGTCGATCTCCAGCGCGCGGGCATAGGACCGCCAGGCCTGCTCGGCGTCGCCCGCCATCTTCAGCGCGTGGCCGAGCTGGAGATGCACATCGGCATTGTTGGGCGCCAGCGCCTGCGCCGCGCGATAGGCGACCAGCGCGGCCGAAGGATCGCCCGATTCCTTGAGGCAATGCCCCAGCTGGATCTGCACACGCCAATCCGCGGGGTGCTCGGCGAGATGCGCGCGATAGGCGGTGGCGGCGGCATCCCACATGCCCTGGTCGCGCAGCGCATCCGCCTGCCGCAGCCGGTCCTGGCCGGAGCCGTCGTGCCGTTGGCCGTCCATGCGTGTCCTCGTCGTTGCAGGCGGTATCGGGGCGATCACTCCCCGCTCGTGAAGCCCATCCTGGCATAGGCATCGCCCAGCCGCACCCGGTAGCGTTCCGACGAGAACAGCGAGGCCTGCCCCGGCCCCGCCTGCGACAGCCGCCCGCGCAGGTCCGCATCGGTATCGAGCGCGCGGATGCCCTCGACCAGCGCGCGCACATCGTAGGGGTCGACCTTCATGGCGGCATCGCCCACCACCTCGGGCATCGAGGAGGTGTTGGAGGTCAGCACCGGCGTGCCCAGCAGCATCGCCTCCAGCGCCGGCAGGCCGAAGCCTTCGTACAGCGACGGGAACAACACCGCCTTGGCGCCGCGGATCAGGCTGACCAGCAGGGGGAACGGCGCGTAGTCGATATGCTGCACGCGGCGGCGCTGCTGCGTCACGCCATCCTGCGTGAACAGGTAGCGCACATGGTCGTTGCCGAACAGCAACCGCAGTTCCTCGCGCGACTTCCACGCCTTCTTGCCCAGGATGACCAGCGGGTCCTGGACGCCGGAGGCGAGGTAGGCCTCGATCATGCGGCCGACATTCTTCTTCGGTTCGATCGCGCCGAAGAACAGGAAGTACTTCTGGAAGGCCAGGCCGAAGGTGCCCTCGATCTCGGCCTTCACGTCGGCCAGCGGCTTCTGCGCGTAGCGCGCCGGGATATCGACCGCCTGGTAGGTGTTCGAGACCTTCTCCTCCGGCACGCCGAGCAGGCTCACGATGTCGCGCTTGGATGCCTCGCTGACCGTGACGATGTGGTCTGCGCGGCGCGCGAGGTGATGCGCCAGGCGGTAGTAGTTCCGCTTGTTGTCGAGCGTGGTGTAGGGCAGCCGCAGCGGCACCAGGTCGTGCAGGGTATAGGCGTTCAGCGCGCCGCGCACCTTGATCGCCAGCGGATAGGTCCAGTGCATGATGCGCGGCGACTGCCGGAAGTACACGTTCATGCGGGTGCGGTAGAGCTTGAAGTGCAGGCGCTGCGCGTCGAACAGGTTCTGCACGTTCCAGACATGGTCGAAATGCGGCAGGCGGGACTTGAAGGTGTCGCGCACCACGCGCCCGGTGATCGGCACCTGGGTCGCGATCTCGCCGAAGGGCGTGCTGAGGATGCGCCGCAGCCCGTTGACCGCCTGGATGACCTTCGAGGGCTGGCCGACGCGCGGGTCGAAGAAGGCGATCTCGCGGATCAGGGAATTCGTGCTGATGGTCGATGCCCTGGTGCCGTACAGCACGCCGACCTCGGCCCCCATGTCGCGCAGGCAGAACGACAGGTTGCGCGCATAGGTCGCAACGCCGGTGCCCTGTTCGAGGGCGAGATTGTAGCCGTCGATGTAGATGCGCGGCGCGCTTTTGGCGGGCATGGGCGGCGTTGGTCCGATCCGGGCGGGTCTGCGCCGTCCTCGCAGGCACGGCCGTCGCCCGGCAAACTGCGGTGCGCCCGGCGCGAGGTCAAGCAAACCCCGGCCGGGCTCACCCGCTCAGTCGAGGAAGTCCGGCGAGATCAGCCGCGGCAGGAACAGCGTCACCTCCGGCCACAGGATCACCAGCATCAGCACCAGGAACATCGGGATCAGCATGATGACGGTGTCCTTCAGCGCATCCATCATCCGCATGCCGGCGACGTGGCAGGCGATCATCAGGCATAGCCCATAGGGTGGCGTGACCAGGCCGAAGGCCAGGCTGATGATGCCGATCATGGCGAAGTGCACGGGGTCGATGCCGACCGCGGCCGTCAGCGGCTGGAGGATCGCGCCGACGATGATGATCGATGGGATGGCATCGAGGAAGCAGCCCACCACCAGGAACACCGCCGCCACGAAGAACCCCGTCGCGATCTTGCCCATGCCCCAGGCCGAGACGCCGGTCAGGATCGCCTCGGGTATCTTGTAATAGGCCAGCAGCCAGCCGAAGGCCGATGCGGTGCCCACGCAGAACAGCGTCACGGCCGCGAGGCGCCCCGTCTCGCCCAGCGCGCCCCAGAATTCGCGCAGCCCCATCTCGCGATAGACGAACAGCGACAGCGCGCCGGCATAGAGCACGGCGATGCAGGCGCTCTCGGTCGCGGTGAACCAGCCGAAGACCTTGCCGCCGATGATGATGAGTGGCGTCATCAGCGCCGGGCCGGCGACGAAGATGGCGCGCGCGAACTCGCCCCAGGCGGCCTTCGGATAGGTCGGGTAGCCGCGGCGCTTCGCGTATGCGTGCACCGTCGCCATCTGAACGCCGGCGATCAGCGCACCGGGAATGATGCCGGCGAGGAACAGCGCGCCGATCGAGGTGGTCAGCACCCCACCCCAGACGATCATCAGGATCGACGGCGGGATGATGACCGCCAGCACCGCCGAGACCGCGGTGATCGCGACCGAGAAGCTGTCGTCGTAGCCCTCCTTGCGCTGCGCCTCGATGAAGATCTTGGACTGCGAGGCGGCGTCGGCGGTCGAGCTGCCGGATATGCCCGCGAAGAAGAACGACAGCACCACGTTGATCTGCGCGAGCCCGCCCGGGAAATGCCCGACCATGGTGCGCGACAGGCGCATCAGACGATCGGTGATGCCGCCCACATTCATCAGGTTGGCGGTCAGCAGGAAGAAGGGCACCGCCAGCAGGATGAAGGAGTTGTACGCGTTGAAGGTCTCCTGCATCAGCGTCATCGGCCCCAGGCGGGGCTCCATCGCCATCACCGGCAGGCAGGCGAGGCCGAGGGCCACCGCCACCGGCACGCGCAGCGCCAGCAGCGTGAAGAACACGCCGAACAGGATCCAGGCCGCCTGGCCGGGATCGAGGACATTGCCGCCCATCAGGCCGGTTCCCCATGGATCAGCACGCGCAGGTCGGCCACGAATTTCTCGCCCCCGAAGAGCAGCCAGGAAAAGCCCAGGATCGGCCAGGGCAGGTGGATCAGCCACAGCGGCAGTTCCGCCAGTTCGCTGATGCGGAACCAGGCGAAGTCCACGAATTCAATCCCGAACCAAAGGAACACCGCGCCGAAGCTCAGCACGAAGATGCCCGAGACCAGGTCCATGAAGGCTCGGAACCGCCCGGTCAGCCGCGGCCAGAGGTCCACGATGAAATGGATGCCCTCGCGCTGGCCGACGATGGCGCCGATCATGATGGTCCAGACGAGCAGGAAGCGGGCCATCTCCTCGGTCCAGATGTAGTGGGGCAGCAACGAGGTCTGGCGCGACACCACCTGTACCGTCACCGGCAGGATCAGGATGAGGACCGAGATCGCGAGCAGCGTGGAGAGCAGCCGGGCATAGGCGTCGGCGGCGCGCCGCACGAGGCCGGTCAGGCCGTGCTGGTGCATGGAAAGCTCCGGATGTGTCGCAGCGAGGCGCCGGCCGGCGGCTGTGGTGCCGCCGGCCGGCAGCGGGTCAGGCGCTGATCGCGTTGATGCGGTTGAAGATGCCCTCGGCATCCACTTCCCGCGCATAGGCGACCATCACCGGGTCCACCGCGCGCTTGAGCGCGGCGCGTTCGGTGAACTCGACGCGGCGCAGGCGGCCGGCGCGCTCCAGCGCCTCGATCTTCTGGCCGTCCTCGCTGCTCTCGGCCTGCCGGCCGAAGGTGCCGGCTTCCTTGCCGGCGCGCTTGATCGCCTCCTGCAACGGCGCGGGCAGCCGCGCCATGGTCTGCGAGGAGAAGCACAGTGGCCGGATGGTGATGGCGTGCTGCGTCATGATGAGGTTGGGCGCCACTTCGTAAAAGCGCATCGCCTCGACGCCCGCGGCCTCGTTCTCGCCGGCCTCGATGACGTTGTTCTGGATGCCGTTGTAGACCTCGTTATAGGCGATGACCGAGGGCGACATCCCCGCCGCCTGGAAGGTGCGCGACCAGATCGGCGCGCCCTGCACGCGCACCTTGAGGCCGCGCAGTTCCGCCATGTTGGTGATGCGCTTGTTGGCGAAGATGTTGCGCACGCCGCCGCCGGCATAGCCGATCAGCGCGACGCGGGCGCGGCGCTCGATCTCGGTCGCCACCGGCGCGAACAGGTCCTGGTCGAGCACCATGTTCCAATGCGCCAGGTCGCGGAACAGGAACGGCGCGTCCACGAAGGGCGCGGCGCGCGAGAAGGTCGACATGTGCGCCGGCGAGACGATGCCGTAATCCACCGCGCCGCGCCCGGCTGACATGTACTCGAAGTACTGCTTCTCAAGGCCCAGGCTGGAGTTCTTGTGCAGCACGAAGTTGATCGGCTGCGCCGTGTAGTACTGCTTCACCAGCTCCTCGAAGCGCACCAGGGCGCGGGTGAAGACGTGCTCGTCGTTGAACTGCGATGCGCCGTTCAGCGTGATGGCCTGCTGTGCGCGCGCCGCCCAGGGCATGGCGAGCAGCGTGGCGCCGCCGAGCAATTGCCTACGGTTCATGGATCGGATTCTCCCTCGTGTCAGCGCCGGCTTGGTGCCGGCTGTGGCGGGACTATAGGGGCGGATTCGCGCCGATGGGAACCACCGGGTTACCACCCCCTTCCCGCCACGGCGCCGCTGTCCGAGACTGGCTTACGAACGCAAAGGGGAAACGCATGAACCGCATCGACCTGGCCGGGCGCGTGGCCATCGTCACCGGCGCCGCGCGCGGCATCGGCCTGGCCATCGCGAAGCGCATCGTGGAATCGGGCGGCGCCGTCGCGGTGTGGGACATGGATCGCCCGGCGGCGGAGGAAGCCGTGCGCGTGCTCGGCCGCGCCTCGGCGCATGTGCTGGACCTGACGGATGAAGCGGCGATCAGCGCGGCGCTGGCGGCGACGCAGGCGGCACATGGGCGCGTCGATATCCTGGTGAACAATGCCGGCATCACGGGCGGCAATGCGCCCGCCTGGGAACTGCCGGTCGCGGAATGGAAGCGGGTGATCGAGGTGAACCTGGTCGCGCCGTATCTTGTCTCGCGCGCGGTGGTGCCGGTGATGATCGCCGCGGGCTATGGGCGCGTGGTGAACATCGCCTCCATCGCCGGCAAGGAGGGCAATCCGAACGCCTCCCACTACAGCGCGTCGAAGGCGGGCCTGATCGGCTTCACCAAGTCGCTCGGCAAGGAGCTGGCGAAGACCGGCGTGCTGGCCAATTGCATCACGCCGGCGGCGGCCGAGACCGACATCTTCAAACAGATGACGCGCGAGCAGGTCGCCTGGATGCGGTCCAAGATCCCGATGGACCGCTTCGTCGCCATCGAGGAGATCGCGGCACTCGCCTGCTGGCTGTGTTCCGAGGAGTGCTCCTTCAGCACCGGCGCGGTGTTCGATGTCTCGGGCGGGCGCGCGACCTACTGAAGCCCGTCGAGCGCCGGCAGCAGGTAATCCAGGAACAGCGGCGGATTCTCGGCGAAGGGGAAGTGGCCGATGCCGTTCATGCGGGTGAAGCGCGCGCCGGGAATCTTCGCCGCCGTCGCCTCCGACATCTCCGCCGTGCAGGAGTAGTCGTATTCGCCGGTGAGCATCACCAGCGGGCAGCGCGCGGTGTCGATGCGATGCACACGATCGCGCGCATCCCACTCGCCCGAATAGAAGCCGATGTCGCGGTGGAAGGTGGCGAAGCCGCCCTGCGAATAGTGCCACCATATCTGCGCGGCACATTCGGCGGGGCTCTGCGGCGCCATCAGCCCGTGGATCCATTCCGGCGCGAAGATCGCCTGGTTGATGCGCGGGTCGGCGGACCACGGCGTGCGGCGGCCTGGCACATGGTCGCAGGCCTCGCAGGCGATGATGGCGCTGAAGGCGTCGGGGTGGCGCAGCGCGATTTCCAGGCAGATTTCCCCGGACATCGACGCGCCAAGGAGCACGGGCTTGTCCAGCCCCGCTGCGGCAACGACACCCATGATGAGGTCGACATAGCGATCCGTGGTCAACCGCCAGGCGCCGGGAACCTCGGCCGGCGGCGGGCTCTTGCCGTGCCAGGGCATGTCGAAGGAGGTCAGCCGGTAGCGGTCGGTCAGGCGGCGGTCGGCCATGATGCCGTGGAACTGCCGCCCATCCGCGCCGGCGGTGTGCAGGCAGAGCATGTCGCGCCCCTGCCCGGCTGATTCCGCGTAGAGCCGCCAGTCGCGGCCATCCGCTCTGACATCGAGGTAGCGGCCCGTAACGTCGGGTGCCGGCATCGGCGGCAAGGCGGGCCGCGGGAAGTCCGGCACCGGGCCGTCGCGATGCAGCACCAGCCAGCGGCCGACCTCCAGCACACGGCGCACCAGGTGGCAGTGGCGCAAGAAGGCGATCTCCTTCCCGGTGATGCGGAATTCCGGCACGCGGTGGCGCATGGCGAAGATTGCGTGGTGATGGCGCGGCGGGATGGGTTGCAGGTGCAGCGCCCAGATGTGCGGGGGCGCTTCCAGGGCGAAGTCGGCGGCGGCGGGCGCATCGCCGAAGGCGAATTCGGCACGCGCATCGCCGCTGACGATGGCGAAGCGCGTCGCCGCACCCGCGCGCCATTCCGCCAGCACGGCATCGGCCTCGCAGGCCGCCTGCCAGCGCGCGACGAATGCCGCCCATGCCTCGCCGTCCGGCCACCCCGCCATCTGTTCCTCCCTGGCGCTTCCAGGTCAAACCATGCCGGCAGCCCCCTGCCCCGGCAACCGGCGTTGCCAGCATCGCGGCGCCCGCGCACATTGCGGCCCGCAACGCAGCGGAGGAAACGCGCATGTCCACCAAGATCGCCGTCGTCACCGGGGCCGGCACCGGCGTCGGGCGCGCCGCGGCCCTCGCGCTGCTGGGGGGCGGCTGGTCGGTGGTGCTGACCGGACGGCGCAAGGATGCGCTGGAGGAGAGCATCGGCCTGGCCGGCGATGCCGCCGCGCGCGCCATGGCGGTGCCGTCGGACGTGGCCGACCCGGCCTCGGTCGATGCGCTCTTCGCCGCGGTGAAGGCGAAGCACGGGCGGCTCGACATGCTGTTCAACAATGCCGGCCAGAACGTGCCCGGCATGCCGTTCGAGGACCTGACCTACGCCGACTGGACCCGTGTGGTCTCGGTCAACCTGACCGGGTCGTTCCTCTGCGCGCAGGCCGCCTTCCGCATGATGAAGGACCAGTCGCCGCAGGGCGGGCGCATCATCAACAACGGGTCGATCAGCGCGCATACGCCGCGCCCCGACAGCGCGCCCTATACCGCGACGAAACACGCCATCACCGGGCTGACCAAGTCGCTGATGCTGGACGGCCGCAAGTACGACATCTGCGCCGGACAGATCGACATCGGCAATGCCGCGACGCCAATGACCGCGCGCATGTCCAAGGGCGTGAAGCAGGGTGATGGGTCGATCGCGGTGGAACCCACCATGGATGTGAACCATGTCGGCCAGGCGATCCTGCACATGGCGAACCTGCCGCTGGAATCGAACATCCTGACCATGACCATCAAGGCGTCGAAGATGCCCTTCGAAGGGCGCGGCTGACACACGGCAGTCGCGCGGCGCAACTTCCGCGCCGCGCACGTGTTCTCCTGATGACGCGCCACCGCGCGCGCAGGAGAACGCGAATGCCCGACCCCAAGACGACGACGCCGACACCCCACCCCGAAGAGACCGGCCAGGGCACCATCCCCGTGCCGACCCCCGCCAATGCGAAGCACCCCAAGCCCGCGCCCGAGCCCGACCCGGCCGAGGAACGAGCCGACGAACACGGCCACGGCGTCATCGATGCCCCGACGCCGCCGGCCGGCAAGCACCCGCGCTAAGCGTCGCCGCGCTCGACGAGCAGGCGCTTCACCTCGTTCTTCGGCACCTTGCCGTAGCCCGACCTCGGCAGCGCATCCCACACCACGATGCGCGCCGGATGCTTGTACCGGCCCAGCATGCCGTGCAGATGGGCCATCACCGCGGCTGGGTCGATGGCTTTGCCCTCTGCCGGCACCAGCACCGCGATACCGGCTTCACCCCATTTCGCGTCCGGCATGCCAACCACGCAGGCCTCGGCCACCGCGGGATGGGTCAGCAGCGCCTCCTCGACCTCCCGTGGATACACGTTGGACCCGCCCGAGATGTACATGTCCGACTGGCGCCCGGTGATGAACAGGAAGCCCCGCGCATCGAGGTGACCAAGGTCGCCGGTGTGGAACCAGCCGCCAGCGAAGGCCTTCGCGTTCGCCGCCTCGTTGCCGAAGTAGCCGGCCATGACGGCCGGGCCACGCACGCAGATCTCCCCGGTCTCGCCGGTTGCCATGCGGGCATTCTCCGCATCGAGGATCGCCACCTCGATCCCCGTGCGGGCATGGCCGCAGGACCCGATCGGGAAGGCCGCATCGTCCTCGACGCTATGCCATTCAGGAGGAAGCACGGTGATGTTGCCGGTCACCTCGCCCAGGCCGAAATACTGCACCAGGCAAGGCCCCAGCTTGCGCAGCGCGTGCTTCTGGTCCTCGCGGTACATCGGCGCGCCGGCGTAGATCACGTGTTGCAGCGATGAATGGTCGTGCGCGTCCACGCTGGCATCGCGCACCAGCGCGTTCAGGATGGTCGGCACGGTGAACATGTTGGTGACGCGGTGACGTTCGACCAGCCGCCAGGCTTCCGGCACGTCCAGGCGCTCGCCCGGCAGCAGCACCGAGACGGCGCCGCGCGCCACCTGCGGCAGAGCATGCACGCCCGCGCCATGCGACAGCGGTGCGACCACCAGCGAGGCATCGCGGTGGGAAAGCCCCGGCATCAGGTCGGCGATGTGATTCACCACCACGAAGGCCAGCTGCCCATGGGTGAGCGTGCCGCCCTTCGGCCGGCCCGTGGTCCCTGAGGTATAGAACAGCCAGGCCGGATGGTCGCGATCGACGGCAGCGGTCTCGGTCACCGGCGCTGCGGCGCCCTCCAACACCAGGTCGTCCCAGGACCGGCCCGCACCCTGCCCTATCGCGATATCCAGCACGCAGGCGGCGTTCTCCGCGTGCGCGGCCGCGCGGTGCTCCGGAAAGCCGGCGTCGAAGACATGCGCGCGGCAGCCCGCATTGGCGGCGAGATAGGCCACCTCCGGCGGGCTCAGGCGGAAGTTCGTGGGCACCCAGACCGCGCCGATCAGCCAGCAGGCCCAGCAGGATTCGAAGATGGCGTTGCCGTTGCGTGCATGGACCAGAACGCGATCCCCAGCGCCGATGCCGCGCGCACGCAGCGATGCCGCCACCGCCGCGACCCGCGCGGCCAAATCGGACCACGTCCATGTCTGTTCCCGCCACACCAGCGCCGGGCGATCCGGCAGGCGCCGCGCCGTCTGCACCAGCAGGCCGGCCAGGTTCGAGGTCGGGATCATGGCGTCTCCTCCACGCTTGATCTGCCGCGCCGCGCCGCCTATCGCAAGCATGGGCAGGGAACGAGGGCGCGCGCATGCGGCTCCAAGGCAAGGTCGCCATCGTCACGGGCGGGCTGTCGGGCATCGGCGCGGCCATTGCCGCCCGTTTCGCGACAGAGGGCGCGCGGGTGGTCGCGGCCGACCTGGCCGCGCCGGAAGGCCCGCTGGACGCCGCAGCCGCCATCGCGCCGCTGCGGGTAGATGTGACGGACGAAGCCTCCACCAACGCCATGGCCACCGCCGTGCTCGCCGCCCATGGCCGTATCGACATCCTGGTGAACTGCGCGGGCTTCGGGCAGGACATCCCGTTCCTGGACACGCCCGTGGCGGTGCTGGACCGCATCATGGCGGTGAATGTCCGGGGCACATTCCTGGCCGCGCAGGCCTGCGGGCGCGCCATGCGCGATGCCGGGTCAGGCGCCATCATCAATATCGGCAGTGTGTCGGGGCTCGCAGGTTCATCGGGGCGCTCCGCCTATGGTGCCTCGAAGGGTGCGATCGTCACGCTGACCCAGGTCATGGCGATCGACCTGGCGCAATACGGCATCCGGGTGAACGCCATCGCGCCCGGGCCGGTGGACACGCCGCTGACCCAGCGCGTGCACACGCCCGCGACGCGCGACGCCTGGACCCGCGCCACCATGCTGCGCCGCTACGGCACGCCCGGAGAGATCGCCGCCGCCGCGCTGTTCCTGGCCAGCGACGATGCCGCCTACGTCACCGGCCACATCCTGCCGGTCGATGGAGGATTCACCGCCGCCGGCATGGACAGCCGCCCATGACGGCGCTTGCCGGGCGCCCCCCGGCCGGGCCAGTGTTGCGCCCAAGCGCCGGCCCACGGCGCAGGACCACCCCAGGGAGCGACGCCAGATGACCCTCCATGCCCCTCGCCGTGCGGTGCTGCTCGGTGCCGGCGCCCTCGCGCTGCCCGCCGTGGCGCGCGCACAGACGCAGTACCGCGCCGAATACAAGCTGTCGGTCGTCGGCAACCGGCCGATCCCGCTCTCGGAAGGCGCCTTCCAGTGGGCGGACCTGGTGACGCAGCGCTCGGGCGGGCGGATCAACGTGAAGGTCTATCCGGGCAGCCAGCTCGTCGGCGGCGACCAGACGCGCGAGCTGGTGGCAATGCGCCAGGGCGTGATCGACATGGCGGTGTTCTCCACCATCAACATCTCGCCGCAGGTGCGCGAGATGAACATCTTCTCCCTGCCCTTCCTGCTGCGCGACCATCGCGGCTTCGACGCCATCATCAATGGCGAGGTCGGCCAGGACCTGTTCCGCGTGCTGGCGACGCGTGAAGTCGTGCCCGTCGCCTGGGGCGAGAACGGCTTCCGCGAGCTGTCCAATTCCAAGCGTGAGGTGCGCCGCCCCGAGGACATGCGCGGGTTGAAGATCCGCTTCGCCGCCGGCGCCATCTTCAGCGAGATCTTCACCGCCATGGGCGCCAACCCGCTGCAGATGTCCTTCGCCGACCTCCAGCCCGCGCTGACCACCGGCGCGGTCGACGGGCAGGAAAACCCGGTCAACCTGTTCCTGGCCTTCCGCATGGACACGCTGGCGCAGAAGTATCTCACCGTGTGGAACTACGTGGCCGATGCCGGGATCTTCGTAGTCGGCAAGCAGATGATGGACAGCCTGAACGCCGCCGACCGCGACCTGGTCATCGCCTGCGCGCGGGAGGCCGCGGCCAAGCAGATCGAGGCCTCGCGCAAGGGCACCGGCATCGGCGGCGACCGTTCGGCGCTCGAGGAATGCGCACGCCGCGGCGTCGCGGTCGCGGAACTGACGGCGGCCGAGAGGGAAGCTTTCGCCCGCGTCACCCGCCCGGTCTACGACAAGTGGGCGCAGACCGTGGGCATGCCGCTGGTGCAGAAGGCGCAGGCGGCGATCTCCCGCGCCGTCTCCTGACGCGCCGGTGAGCGCCGAGCTCGACCCGGCTGCGGCGCAGCCGGACCCCCGCACGCGCCTGCCGCTGACCTTCGAGCGCGTGCTGCTGGCACTCGCCATGGGCGCGATGGCGGTGATCACCGCGATCAACGTCGTCGCGCGCTACCTGACCAACGTCTCCTTCGCCGTCACCGAGGAATACTCGGTGGTGCTGATGGTGATCGTGACGCTGATCGGCACGGCGCTGGCGGTGGCGGCGGGGCGGCACATCCGGGTCGAGTATTTCACCGGCCTGATGCCGACCTTATGGCAGCGGCGCGCGGAAATGCTGGCGCTGCTGCTGACCATCGTCTGCTTCGGGCTGCTGGCCTGGTTCGGCGCGAAGCTGGCCTATGACGAATACCGGTTCGAGGTGCTGTCGAACGGGCTGGGCAATCCGAACTGGCTCTACACGGGCTGGCTGCCGCTGCTCTCGCTGCTGGTGATCGGCCGCGCGGCGGGGCGGCTGGTGCGGCTTGCGCGCGGGGAAGCCGGATGATCGCCGCCACGCTATTCCTCGGCTTCGGCGTGCTGCTGGCCGCCGGCGTGCCGGTGGGCATCTGCCTCGGCCTCGCGGGCGCCTTCGCGATCTGGCTGGCGGACCAGTCGATCATGGCCATGCCGACCAATGTCTATGCCGGCATCGCGAAGTACCCGCTGATCGCCATCCCGATGTTCGTGCTGGTCGGCTGCGTCTTCGACCGCACCGGCGTGGCGTTGCGGCTGGTGCGCTTCGCCAGCGCGCTGGTCGGCGCGGGGCGCGGCGCGCTGGCCTCCGTCGCGGTGCTGGTGGCGATGGTGCTGGGCGGCATCACCGGCTCGGGTCCGGCCAATTCCGCGGCGGTGGGCCAGGTGATGACCAAGTCGATGGTCGAGGACGGCTACCCCCGCCCCTTCATCGCCAGCACCGTAGGCGCGGCGGCGGCGACCGACATCCTGATCCCGCCGTCGATCGCCTTCATCGTCTATGCCGTGCTGGTGCCGGGTGTCTCGGTGCCGGCCATCTTCGCTGCCGGCATGATCCCGGGCGTGCTGGCGGGGCTGTTCATCATCGCCGCGGTGGTGGCGATCTCCATCGTCAAGGATTTCGGCGGCAAGGCCCGCAGGACCGAGGCGCTGCAGGTCTGGCAGACCTTCAAGGAAGCGATCTGGGGCCTGATGGCGCCGGTGGTGATCCTGGGCGGCATGCGCATCGGCATCTTCACGCCGACCGAGGCCGCCGTCGTCGCGGTGTTCTTCGGCTTGTTCGTCGGCTTCGTGGTGTACCGTTCGCTGACGCTGCGCGACGTCTACGAGATGCTGGTCGAGGCTGGCGAGATCTCCGCCGTCATCCTGATCGTGGTGGCACTCGCGACCGTCTTCGCCTGGTCCACCAGCACGCTCGGTATCGTGCGGCCCATCGCGGAATGGGTTGTGGGGCTGGGCTTCGGGTCGGCCGGCACGCTGGCGCTCCTGACGGTGTTCCTGATCATCGTCGGCATGTTCCTGGACGGCATCTCGATCTTCCTGATCCTGCTGCCGATCCTGCTGCCCATCGCCGCCACCTTCGGCTGGGACCTCACATGGTTCGGCGTGGTGCTGACCATGATGATCGCGATCGGCCAGTTCACCCCGCCCATGGCGGTGAACCTGATGGTCTCCTGCCGCATCGCCGGCGTGCCCATGGAGAGCACCATCCCCTGGGTGACCTGGATGGTGCTGGCCATGACGGCGGCGGCGGCCTGCGTGATGGCGGTGCCGGATCTCGCGCTGTGGCTGCCGCGGGTGATGGGGCTCGGCTAAGCGCCCCATCATCGAAACCGAGCCATGCGGGTGGTCGAACCCGCCCGAACCGTCAGTCGCCTTGGCGCTGCTTGTGCGGCCCACCTTCCGTCGAGGGATCCTCGGAATCGGCCGGGACAGGGTCCTTGGGGACGACCGTCCGGCTCGGATCCGTCAGCGAGGGCGGATCGCTCGCCGGAAAGGAGTCATCCAGCTGATCATCCAGCGGCGTTTCGATCTTCCGGGTGCTCGGCTTCGGTGTCGGGGCTTTGGCCATCGGGCTTCCTCCTGCGTCCTGTGAAAGACAACGGATGAGGCGCCCGATGGTTCGTTGTCGGCCCGCGCCAGGAATGATTTTCCGCCCGCAGGCCGTTCCTACGCTCAGCCGCCCGGCTGCGGCACGATGCGGATATAGGGCTTGGGTTCCTTCCAGCCGCCCGGGAACAGCGTCTTGGCGTCCTCGTTGTTCACCGAGCCCGCGATGATCACGTCCTCGCCATGCTTCCAGTTCGCCGGCGTCGCGACCTTGTGCTTCGCCGTCAGCTGGAGGCTGTCGAGCAGCCGCAGGATCTCGTCGAAGTTGCGCCCCGCCGTCATCGGATAAGCCAGGTACGCCTTCACCTGCTTGTCCGGCCCGATGAAGACCACCACGCGCACCGTGGCGTTGGTCGCGGCGGTGCGGCCCTCCGACGTGCTGCCCGCATCGGCCGGCAGCATCCCATAGGCCTTGGAGACCGCCAGCGACGGATCGCCGATCATCGGATAGGTCACGGAATGGCCGGTCACCTCGGCGATGTCGCCTTCCCAGCGATGGTGGCTCTCCACCGGATCGACCGACAAGCCGATGATCTTGCAGTTGCGCTTGTCGAATTCCGGCTTCAGGCCGGCCATGGTGCCGAGCTCGGTCGTGCAGACCGGCGTGAAGTCCTTGGGGTGGCTGAACAGGATGGCCCAGCCATCGCCGATCCACTCATGGAAGCGGATGCGACCCTGGGTGGTGTCGGCCTCGAAATCCGGCGCGACCTGGCCAATCGAGATGGACATGGTGGTGGCTCCTTGCCTCTGGTGGCGCGGAAGCGAGCACGGCGGGCTGGCTGCCGCAAGCCGGAGCATGCCATGCCACGTCCGACGCGGCCCAGGCCACGGCATGACCCGAGCCGGCGCTGGCGTGCAAAACCCTGGCGCGTCAGGCCGCTGCGACGCGACGGATCGCCTCGGCAACGCGCGCGGGCGTGATGCGGATGGCGTTCTCCAGCGGCGGGCTGAAGGGCACCGGGGCGCGGGGCGCGCCCAGGCGTTCCACCGCGCGCAGCCCGCCCGGTCCGACCGCCTCGACCACCCGCGCCACCACCTCGGCGCCGAAGCCCGAGACCGTCACCGCCTCATGCACCACCAGCAGCCGGCGCGTCCGCTGGACCGAGGCGACCACCGCCGCCTCGTCCCACGGCCAGAGCGAGCGCAGGTCGATCACGTCGCAGGCGACCCCGCTCTGCGCCGCGCCCTGTTCCACCACCGGCACCGGTGCGGACCAGGTGACGACCGTGGCGGCATCGCCCAGGCCCATGAACCGCGCGACGCCGAATGGGATCGGCGCGGGGTCCTCGGGCACCTCGCCCTCCGCGGTCCAGAGGTTCTTGGGTTCCAGCAGCACCACCGGGTCGTCGGACCGGATGGCGGTCTTCAGCAGCCCGGCCGCGTCGGCCGGCGTGCCGGGGGCGGCCACCACCAGGCCCGGGATATGCGTGAGCCAGGCCTCCAGGCACTGGCTGTGCTGCGCGGCGGAATTGCGCCACATCCCCTGCGGCATCCGCACCACCAGCGCGGCGCGCCCCTGCCCGCCAAACATATAGCGGACCTTGGCGATCTGGCTGACCAGCTCGTCCATGGCGCAGAGCGTGAAGTCGGCGATCCGCATCTCGATGACCGGCCGCGTGCCGCACAGCGCGGCGCCGAGGCCGGCACCCATGATGGTGCTCTCGGAAATCGGCGTGGAGACAATGCGGTCGGTGCCAAATTCCTCCGCCAGCCCCTTGTACTGTCCGAAGATGCCGCCCTGCACCAGGTCCTCGCCCAGCGCCCAGACCAGAGGGTCGCGGCGCATCTCGGCGGCCAATGCGCGGCGCGCGGCTTCCGCGAAGCTCATGCGGGTCATGCCGGCGCTCCCGCATCCTGCACGTCGGTGAAGGCGGCGCCGGGATCGGGCCAGGGCGCGGCCAAGGCTGCGGCGCGGTGCCCGGCCATCTCGGCGGCGGCCCCGGCCTCGATGGCAGCGATCTCGGCGGCGGTGACGCCCTCGGCTTCCAGCACGGCGGCGAGGCGGCGGATGGCGTCGCGGTCGCGCGCGGCAGAGGCTTCCTCGGCGGGCCGATAGGCCGCGGCATCCGTGCCGGTATGCCCATCCCAGCGATAGCAGCGCGCATGCAGGAATTGCGGGCCATCACCGGCGCGGATACGCGCGACCAGCTCGGCGGCAAAGGCGTCGACGGCCAGCGCGTCCTCGCCATCGACGGCGATCGCTGGCACCCCGCAGGCTTCCGCGCGCACCGCCGGGCCGCCGCCGGCGGTCACCGCGCTGCCCCGCGTGAAGGCAGCGAAGCCATTGTCCTCGCACACGAACAGCACCGGCAGGCGATACAGCGCCGCCCAGTTCATGCCTTCCAGGAACGGCCCGCGATTGATCGCGCCATCGCCGAAGAAGCAGGCCACGATGGCGTCTTCCTTCGTCAGCCGGATCGCCTGTGCCGCCCCGCAGGCGATCGGGATGCCCGCCCCCACCACGCCATTCGCGCCGAGCATCCCCACCGCGAAATCCGCGATGTGCATCGACCCGCCCTTCCCGCCGCAGGACCCGCCGGCGCGGCCATGCAGTTCCAGCATCATCGCCCGCGCATCCGCACCCTTCGCGATGGCGTGCCCATGGCCACGATGCGTCGAAGTGATGCGGTCCGCGCGCTTCAAATTCGCGCAGACACCGACCGCCACACCCTCCTGCCCGATGGACGGATGCACCACGCCCGGGGCCTCGCCGGAGCGCATCGCCGCCACTGCCTCGCGCTCGAAGGCGCGGATGCGCGCCATGTCGCGCAGCATCGCGATCCGCCTGGCCGTCTCGTTCGACATGCCGTTCCTTCCCCTGTTGCCAGTGCCGTTGCCGCGCTCTACTCCCGATCACGGGAGAAGGAACGCCGCCATGCTGGACCGGCTCATTGTGGTCGACAGCGTCACCCGGCTGGGGCCGGAGGCGCAAGGCCGCGTCATCGTCGGTGGGTCGCATGGCGGGGTCTATGCGGCCTATCTCGCGGCCAAGGCGCGCGTCGCCGGCGTGCTGCTGAACGATGCCGGCATCGGCCTGCAGGGCGCGGGGATCGCGGGGCTGGACTACCTTCAGCCGCTCGGCATCCCGGCCGCCTGCTGTTCGCATCGTAGCGCACGGATCGGCGATGGCTTCGACCTCCTGGGGCGCGGCATCGTCAGCCATGTGAACGCGGCCGCCGCGGACCTCGGCATCGAAGCGGGCATGTGGTGCCGCGAGGCCGCGCGGCGGCTGGCCGGCGCCCCGGTGCCTGCGGTCGATGCGCCGGACAGCGTGGAATCCCGCTTCGCCATCGCCCCGCGCGCCGCCGCGATGGATTCCAATTCCCTGATGACGCCGGCCGATGACGGCACGGTGGTGGTCACCGGCAGCCATGGCGGCCTGCTCGGCGGGCGGCCCGAAACCGCCGCGCGCGCCGCCGTGTTTGCCGCGCTCTACAACGACGCCGATGGCGGCATCGACGGCGCCGGCTTCACCCGCCTGCACGCGCTCGACGCCCGCGGCATCGCCGCCGCCACCTATTCCGCCTGGACGGCGCGCATCGGCGATGGCCGCTCCGCCGTCGAGACCGGCATCGTCTCCGCCGTCAATGCGCGCGCCGCGTCGCTCGGGCTGCGCCCCGGCGGCACCGTGCGCGACGCCGTCGCCCTGCTCGCCGACGCCAGCATGAAGGACCACCGCGCGTGAGTGCATCCAACACCACCCTCACCATCACCGGCGGCGAGGCGCTGGCGCGCATGCTCCAGGCCCACCAGGTGGGCCCGATGTTCGGCATGGGCGGCTTCCAGCTGCTGCCCTTCTACGAGGCCTGCCGCGCGCTCGGCCTCAAGCACCACCTGATCAACGACGAACGCTGCGGCACCTTCGCCGCCGATGCCTGGTCGCGCGTGACGAACCGGCCCGGCGTGGTGGACGCCACGCTCGGGCCGGGCGCGACCAACCTGGTCACCGGCCTGGTGGAATCGCTGAATGCCGGCATCCCGATGGTGGCCATCACCGGCGACGCCAATCGCGAGCACGCCTGGAAGAACATGACGCAGGAGGCCCGGCAGGTTGAAATCCTGCGCCCCGCCTGCAAGGAACTGATCCGCGTCGAACATACGAAGCGCATCCCTGAACTGGTCCGCCGCGCCTTCGCCATCGCGACCTCCGGCCGACCCGGCCCGGTGGTGCTGGATGTGCCCGAGGATGTCTGCCACGGCGAACACGACTTCGCCGCCGACGAGATCTGGGCCGACCCCGGCACGCTGATGGCGCAGGCCCGCCGCACCCGCCCCGACCCGGACGAGGTCGAACGCGCCGCCGCCCTGCTCGCGAAGGCCAAGCGCCCGATGCTGCTGGTCGGCGGCGGCATCCACATATCCGGCGCGCATGACGCGCTGCTGGCGCTGGCCGAGGCGCAGAACATCCCCGTCGCGCACACCATGTCGGGCAAGGGTGCGATCCCCTGCACGCATCGCCTGTCGCTCGGCGTCTTCGGGCGATATTCCCGCATCGCCAACGACTTCATCGCGCAATCCGACCTGCTGATCGTGGTCGGCTGCAAGCTCGGCGAGATCGCCACGCGCCGCTTCTCCCTGATGCCCGCCGGCGTGCCCATCGTGCATGTCGAGATCGTGCCGGAGGAGATCGGCCGGACCACACGCGCCGATGTCGCCCTCGCCGCCGATGCGCGCCTTGCGCTGTCGGACCTGCTGATGGCGCTGCCGCGCGGTGCGCTGCCCGACGAACGCGCGGACTTCGCCGGCGCCGTCGCCCCGCGCACGGCCGCCTGGCGCGTGGGTGCGGCCGACCGTCTGGAATCGAACGAGACGCCGATCAATGTCGGCCGGCTCATCAACGAGCTGAACATCGCCATGGCGGCCGACGACATCCTTGTGGCCGATGGCGGCTTCGCCGGCCATTGGGGCGGGCTGCTGTTCGACACCAAGGCGGCTGGGCGGCACTTCATCGCCGATCGCGGCTTCGCTTCGATCGGCTATGGCGCGCCGGGGGCGATGGGCGCGCAGATGGCGGCCGGGCCGAAGCGCCGCGTGGTCGGCCTCACCGGCGATGGCGGTTTCAACATGACCATCGGCGAGATCGAGACGGCCAAGCGCGTTGGCGCCAACTACGTCCTGTGCGTCTTCAACAACGGCGCCTCGGGCTATGTGAAGGCGCTCCAGCACGCCGTGTACGGGCCGGGCAACTACCAGTCCTCCGACCTGGGCGAGACCGACTACGCGGCGGCCGCGCGCGCCTTCGGCTGCCACGGGCTGCGCGTCGAGGACCCCGCAAAGCTGGGTGCCGCGATCCGCGAGGGGCTGGAGAACACCAGCACGCCCACCATCCTCGACGTGATCGTCACGCGCGACCCGGCACGGATGCTGCCCGGCACCGACAACCGCACGCTGAAGGTGGAAAAGGGCGACAGGCCGGTCTGAATTCCGCCACGAGGCGCGCTATAGTGGCGCGATGAGCACCCCGCCGCGCCGGCGCGCCTGCCTCACCGCCCTGCTGGCGGCGCTGGCGGTGCCGGCCGCCGCCCAGGCGCCCGAACCCGGCCTGCCGCGGGTGTTCTACGGCACGCCCTCGCCGCAGGTGCTCTACGGCGCGCCCTCGGCGCCCGAGCCTGCGCCGCGACCCGCTCCGCCACCAATGACCGCGGCGCCACCGCCGAGCCCGCAGTCGAGCCTGACCTACCAGTCCGGCCCCGCCTACCTTCCGCCGCCGGCCTGGTGGGGCGGGCGACCCGGCTGGGATCGCCCGCCGCGGCCGGTCCGCCCCGCGCCGGTCAACCCGCCCCGGTACGTCTCACCCGAACGCGGCCGCTTCGAACAACCCCTGCCACAGGGCCGCTACGTCGGCCGCCCGCCCAGCGCGCCGCTGGAACGCCCCTTCCAGACAGGCCCCCGGGTCGGCGCGCCCGAGCGCCCGGTCTATGGCCGCCCGCCCGGCTGGTGATTTCCGCCATTTCGTCGCCATAGGTTGCCGTCACGCTGCGTTGGAGAGGTGGGCGGGCATCCCGTGCCCCGCCGCTTCGAGGAGGATCGCGGATGCACCGCAACGGAATGATGTTGCTTGCCGGCCTAGCCGTGCTCGGCGCCGGCTGCACCAACCCCTATGACCCGACGCAGCGCGCCGTGGGCGGCGGGCTGATCGGCGCGGGCACCGGCGCCACCATCGGCGCACTGGCCGGCGGCGGGCGCGGTGCCGCGGTCGGTGCTCTGGCGGGCGGGCTGGGCGGGGCCGCGATCGGCGCGGTCACAACGCCCCAGCAGCCGAATTATGCCGGCGGATATGGCGCGCAGCCCTACCAGCAGCCCTACCAGCCGCCGTATCAGCAACAGGGCTACGCGCCGCCCACCTACCAGCAGCAGGGCGGCGGGTGGAACCAGCCTCCGCAGGGCGGCGGCTATGTCAGCGGGCCCTATCCGACGCAGCCCCCGCCGCAGCAGGGCTGGCAGCCGCCGCCGGGGTCGTATTGGCAGCCGCAGCCCTATTACGCGCCGCCGGACGCCGCGGGCTACTACCGCTACTGACCACTCGCCGCGAGGATGGCGGCACGCCTTGGCAGGGATGGCACCGCCCCTGCCCGCTGGCAGGCCAGCGCGCCGGCCGCCACGCCCCGGCGCAGTGCCGCGGGCTCGTCCATCCCTTCGGCCAGGGCGGCGGCGAAGGCGCCGATGAAGGCATCGCCGGCGCCGGTGGTGTCCGTCACCGTGATCGCCGGCGCGGGCACATGCCGCGGCGGCCCGTCGCGCCCCGCCCAGAACGCGCCGGCCGCCCCGGCGGTCAGCACAACCCCGCGGCGGCAGCGCGGCGCGAGGGCCGCGGCCAAGTCTTCCGGCGCCCCCTCGCGTGCCAGGATGCGCGCCGCCTCCGTCTCGTTCACCACCAGGATGTCGGTGGCGTCCAGCAGTCTGTCGGGCAGCGGCTGCGCGGGGGCCGCATTGAGCAGCGTGACCAGGCCCGCGCCGCGCGCGGCGGCGAAAGCATCGAAGGTGGTCGCGACCGGCGTCTCCAACTGCGCCACGGCCAGCACGGCGCCCGCGAAGGCCGCGGCCGGCGGCGGGGCCAGCGCGGCATTGGCGCCGGCGACGATCACGATCTCGTTCTCCCCGGCGTCATCGACCAGGATCAGTGCCTCGCCGGTCGGCTGCGCGGCGGCGCGCGTCGCGTGGCGGGCGTCGATGCCCTCGGCGGCCCAAAGGTCGAACGCCCCCTGCCCCGCGTCATCCGCGCCAACCGCCGCGACGATGGCCACCGCCGCGCCAGCCCGCGCGGCCGCGACCGCCTGGTTGCTGCCCTTGCCGCCATGGAAGCGGTCCATGGAGGTCGCGGCCAGGGTCTCGCCGGGCTGTGGGAAGCGGGGAACGCGCAGCACGGTATCGCGATTGTAGGAGCCGATGACGACGATGCGGCCCATGCGGCCCTCCCCTGGGGTGGCGAGGCTCGCGCGCAGGGCGCGACAGGGTCAAGCTGGCGCGTGGGTTGCACCGCAGCAAATTCGGCCCATCCTGTAGGGCAACCCCATCAGAACGCCGAGGTTCTCCATGCCCGACACCAACCTGGCCGCCCATAGCCTGCAGAAATACGGCGTCGGCCAGCCCGTGCCGCGGCAGGAGGACCCGGTCCTGCTCCAGGGCCGCGGCCGCTACACCGACGACCTGGCGCTGCCCGGCCAAGCTTGGTGCGTCATGGTCCGCAGCCCCTACGCCCATGGCGTGATCCGCGGCATCGGCACGGATGCGGCGCGCGCCATGCCCGGCGTGCTCGGCGTCTATACCGCCGCCGATATGGCCGCCTATGGCCCGATCAAGAACGCGCTGCCCTTCAAGAACAAGGACGGCACGCCGCCCGCACCGGTCGAACGCCCGCCGCTCGCCGCCGACAAGGTGCGCTTCGTCGGCGACCCGGTCGCCTTCGTGGTCGCCGAGACGCGCGACCAGGCCAAGGACGCGGCCGAGGCGGTGGAACTGGACATCGAGAGCCTCGATGCCGTCACCGAGGCGGCCGCCGCCGCCGCACCAGGCGCGCCGCAGCTCTACGACCACGTGCCCGGCAACGTCGTGCTCGATTTCCGCTTCGGCGATGCCGAGAAGGTCGCCGCCGCCTTCGCCGCCGCCGCGCATGTGACCACGCTGAACATCCGCTCCAACCGTATCGTGGTCTCGGCCATGGAGCCGCGCTCGGCGATCGGCGAATGGGATGCCGCCGAGGAACGCTACGTGCTGCGCGTCGGCTGCCAGGGCGTGTTCGGCCTGCGCAACCAGATGGCGCGCGACATCCTCAAGGTGCCGGTCGAGAAGGTGCGGGTGCTCACCGGCAATGTCGGCGGGTCGTTCGGCATGAAGTCCTCCGCCTACCCGGAATATGCCTGCCTGCTGCATGCGGCGAAGGAGCTCGGCCGCCCGGTGAAGTGGACGGATGACCGCAGCGGCTCCTTCCTGTCGGACTGCCATGGCCGCGACCACGAGGTCGAGGCGTCGCTGGCGCTGGATGCCGATGGGCGGTTCCTCGCAGTCAAGCTGGTGTCGTGGGGCAATCTCGGTGCCTATGTCTCGCCGGTCGGCAACAACATGGGCACCGGCAATTTCAGCAAGAACATCCAGTCGAACTACGCGACGCCGCTGCTGCTGGTCGAAACCCGCAACGTGCTGACCAACACCACGCCGATCACCGCCTATCGCGGCGCCGGGCGCCCCGAGGCCAACTACTTCCTGGAGCGCCTGATCGAGACCGCGGCGCGCGAGATGGGCCGCGATCCGATCGCGCTGCGCAAGCTGAACCACATCCGGCCCGAGCAGTTCCCGTTCCGCGCGCCGTCGGGCTCGGTCTATGATTCCGGCGATTTCTCCGCCGTGCTGGACCGTGCGCTGGAGGCCGCCGACTGGAACGGCTTCGCGGCCCGCAAGGCGGCCAGCGAGGCGCGCGGGATGCTGCGCGGCCGCGGCATCGGCAATTTCCTGGAATGCACCGCGCCGGTGATGAAGGAACAGGGCGAGCTGGTCTTCGAGGCCGACGGGTCCGTCACCATCGTCACCGGCACGCTGGACTACGGCCAGGGCCACTGGACGCCCTTCGCGCAGGTGCTGCACGACAAGCTCGGCGTGCCCTTCGAGAAGGTGCGCCTGGTGCAGGGCGATTCCGACCGGCTGGTCGCCGGCGGCGGCACCGGCGGCTCGAAGTCGCTGATGGCGTCGGGTTCCGCCATCATCAAGGCCGCCGACATCGTCATCGAGAAGGGCCGCGCGGCCGCCGGCTACCTGCTGGAAGCGGCGACGGACGACATCGAATTCGCAAAGGGCCGCTTCACCATCGCCGGCACCGACCGCGGCATCGGCATCATGGAACTCGCCGTGCGGCTGCACGAGGTCGGCCCGCTCCCGCAGGACGTGCCCAATACCCTCGACAGCCGGACGGTGTTCGACGAGGCGCCGATGGCCTTCCCCAATGGCTGCCACATCGTCGAGGTCGAGATCGACCCCGAGACCGGCAAGATCGCGATCGACCGCTACACCGCGGTCAACGACTTCGGCGTCATCGTGAACCCCATGCTGGTGCAGGGCCAGGCGCATGGCGGCATCGCGCAGGGCGTGGGCCAGGCGCTGATCGAGCGCGTCGCCTATTCCGAGGACGGGCAGCTGCTGACCGGCACCTACATGGACTACGGCGTGCCGCGCGCCGACGACCTGCCCTCCTTCGGCTTCGAGAGCCTGCCCGACCCGTGCAAGACCAACCCGATCGGCGCGAAGGGCTGCGGGGAAGCAGGGTGCGCGGGGTCGCTGCCGGCGCTGATGAACGCGATCTCGGATGCGCTGGGCGGGAAGCACATCAACATGCCGGCGACGCCGGAGACGGTCTGGGCTGCGTTGCGCGAATAGCACGCGCCGCGCGGGCTTGCGCGGGCGGGGGATCGCCCTACCCTCCGGCCGGTCCGGAGGAACGATCCATGCAGCGACGAATGCTGGCCGCCATGGCCGCGGCGACCGCCCTTGCCCTGCCGCGCGCCGCACGCGCCGCCTGGCCCGCGGACCGGCCGATCCAGGTGCTGGTGCCCGGGCCGGCCGGCGGCGGCATGGATATCCTGGCGCGCACCATCCTGCCCTTCGTGCAGCGGCGCATGCCGGGCGCCAATTTCGTGATCATCAACCGCCCGGCCGCCGGCGGCCAGCAGGCCTTCGAGGGCATCGCCCAGGCTGCGCCGGACGGCTTCACCATCGGCGCCGCGCAGGCGCCCAATTCCATCACCCTGCCGATCGAGCGCCAGGTGCGCTACCGCGTGCAGGACTTCACCTTCCTGGGCAATGTCATCGAGGATCCTTGCGGGCTGTGGGTGCGCGCGGAATCCCCGCTGCGCAATGTGGCCGACCTGGTGGCGGCCGCCCGTGCTCGGCCCGGCCAGGTCACCATCGGCACGGCGGGCGTGGGCAGCGACGACCACCTGCTGCAACTCGCGCTGCAGGATGCGACCGGCACGGAATACTCGCACGTGCCCTTCAACGGCACGCCGCCGATCATCCAGAACCTGCTGTCGCGTAGCATCGATGTCGGGTCCTTCAACATGAGCGAAGGCCTCGGGCTGATGCGCGAGGGCGTGGTCCGCGCGCTGGCGCAGGGCGGGCCGGAACGCTGGTCCGGCACCGGCGCAGTGCCGACCTTCCGCGAGCAGGGCTTCGACGTGCTCGGCGGCTCAACCCGCGGGCTGGTTGCGCCGCCCAACCTACCCGCCGCCATGCGCGACGCGCTGCGCAACGCGATCGATGCCGCGAATGCGGATGCCGGCTGGATCGCCGAGGCCGAGCGCCTCAACCTGCCGCGCCGCCCCATGACCGCCGCCGACCAGGAAGCCCTGTTCCTGGCGGAAGACGCCCGCCTGCGCGCGCTCTGGGCCCGCAAGCCCTGGCGCGACTGAACCCACCACACCACCGGAGCACGGACCTGATGACACCTCCCGAAAAGATGCGTGCGCTGCTCGCCAAGCCTGACTTCGTCGCCATGCCTGCCGTCTGGGACGGGCTGACGGCGAAGCTGACCTACGATGCCGGCTTCAAAACCGCCTTCCTGTCCGGATCCTGCGTGGCCGCCAGCCGCCTCGGCGGGCCGGACCTCGACCTGCTGTCCTTTGCCGAGATGCTGAACAGCCTGGAGATGGTGCGCGGTGCGGCACCCGACCTGCTGGTGCTGGCCGATGGCGACCACGGCTACGGCAATGCGATGAACGTGCAGCGCACGGTGCGCGCGTACGGCCGCGCCGGTGCCGCCGCCATCCTCATCGAGGACAAGATCACCCCGCGCGCGCTGACCTCCGACGGCAAGCCCTGCATGCCGCGCGAGGAGGTGCGCATGAAGATCCGCGCCGCCGTCGAGGCCGCGAAGGACAGCGGCATCCTGGTGATGGCGCGCACCGATTGCCGCCCGACCGCCGGCATCGACGAGGCCATCGCGCGCATCGAGATGTACGTCGAGGAAGGGGCCGACATCCTGTTCCTCGACAGCCCGAAGGACGAGGACGAGGTGAAGCGCGGCGTCGCGGCATCGAAGGGCCGCCCGCATTTCGCCGTGCTGTCGCCCGGTGCAGGGCGCGAGACGCCGACGCAGAAGCGCGCGCATGAGCTGGGGCTGAAGATCGGCACCTTCCCGACCGGCACGCTCTCGCCCGCCATGGCGGGGATGAAGGCGGGGCTGGCGGCGCTGGCGGCCGGGGCTTCGGCCGCCGAGGGCGCGCTGCCGACGAAGGAGTTCCGCGATACGCTCGGCTACGCCGACTACGACGCGCAGGCGAAGAAGTTCGTCTCCTGACGGGACCGGGGGGCGCAACGCCCCCCGCCCTTTTCATGCCGCCAGGAAAACGCCGCCTTCCTCGCTGAGCGCGGCGAGGTGATGGTCCATGTCACCGAACATGTTCTCGATGACGGTCAACCGCTTCAGGTAGTGGCCGCCCGCATATTCCATTGTCATGGCGATGCCGCCATGCATCTGCACGGTCTGCTGGCCGACGAAGCGGGCGTTGCGGCCGATCTCGATCTTCACCGCGCGCATGTTGCGGCGGCGTTCCTCGTCGTCGCGTTCGGACGCCATCATCGCCGCCAGCATCGCCATGGAGCGCGCCTGCTCCAGGCAGACCATCATCTCCGCCGCGCGATGCTGCAATGACTGGAACGACCCGATCGGGCGGCCGAACTGCTTGCGCGTCTTCAGGTAATCGATGGTCAGGTCCTTGGCCGCCTCCATGCAGCCGATCGCCTCGGCGCCGAGGGCGGCGATGGCTTCGTCCGCCACGCGTTCGACCAGCGCCAGGCCGCCCTTCAGTTCGGCGGCCGCGTCCACCTTGACCGCATCGAAGGTGATGTCGGCGGCGCGCTGGCCGTCGGAGGTACGGAAGCCGCGGCGCGTGACACCCGTCGCATCCGCCGGCACCAGGAACACGCCGATGCCGTCGCGATCGCGCCGCCCGCCGGAGATGCGTGCGGTCACCACCAGCTGATCGGCGGTATCGCCATGCACAACCACGCCCTTGCGGCCCTCGACGACCCAGCCGTCGCCGTCCTTCTTCGCGGTGGTCGCGACGTCATGCAGGTCGAAGCGCGACTGCTGCTCGGTATGCGCGAAGGCCATCAGAAGCTTGCCCTCGGCAATCATCGGCACCAGCGCGCTGCGCTGTTCCGGGGTCGCGCCATGGCGCAGGAAGCCGCCGCCCAGCACGACCGTGGAGACGAAGGGTTCGAGCGTCAGCGCGCGGCCCATCTGCTCCATAACAATCATCGTCTCGACGGCGCCGTAGCCCAGGCCGCCGTCTTCTTCGGCGAAGGGCATGCCGAGCAGGCCGAGTTCGGCAAAGGCCGCCCAGACCTCGCGCGACCAGCCGGTCTCGGACTTCAGGTAGGCCTTGCGTTGCTCGAAGCCGTACTTGTCCTTCAGCAGCTTCGCCAGGCTGTCCTGGAGAAGGCGCTGGTCTTCAGAAAGGTCGAAATCCATGGTGCTTCAGAGTCCCAGGAAGGCTTTGGCCATGATGTTCTTCTGGATCTCGGTGGACCCACCGTAGATCGACTGCTTGCGCCAGTTGAAATAGGTCGCCTGCGCCAGCGTCTGCCAATCGGCCGCGACATCCGGTTCGTTGCGGCCATCGGCCTCCGGGTCGTGCGGAGCGGCCAGGCCATAGGGGCCGGCGGCCATGACATACAGCTCGCTGATCGCCTGCTGCAGTTCGGTGCCGCGGATCTTCAGCACCGAGGAAGCCGGGTTCGGCTTGCGCTGGCTGAGCTGCTTGTTCTCATCCGCCAGCACGCGCAGCGTGGTCATCTCCAGCGCCTTCAACTGCACTTCCACATCGGTCAGCCGCGAACGGAAGCGCGGGTCTTCCATCACCGGCCGCGCGCCGCCGGGCGCTTCCTTCGCGATCAGCTTCAGCCGGCGGATGCGTTCCTTCGAGGCCCCCACGCGCGCCTGGCCGGTGCGCTCGTTGGACAGCAGGAACTTCGCGCAATCCCAACCGCGATTCTCGGTGCCGACCAGGTTGGCGACCGGCACCTTCACGTCGTCGAAGAAGACCTCGTTCACCTCATGCGCGCCATCGACGGTGATGATCGGGCGCACCGTGATGCCCGGGGTCGTCATGTCGACCAGCAGGAAGGAGATTCCCTCCTGCTGCTTGGCCGCGCCCGGATCGGTGCGGACCAGCAGGAAGATCCAGTCGGCGTGCTGCGCCAGCGTGGTCCAGGTCTTCTGGCCGTTGACGATGTAGTGGTCGCCTTCCTTCTTCGCCGCGCATTTCAGCGACGCCAGGTCCGACCCCGCGCCGGGCTCCGAGAAGCCCTGGCAGAACCACAGATCGAGGTTCGCGATCTTCGGCAGGAAGTGCTTCTTCTGCTCATCCGTGCCGAAGGCGATCAGCACCGGCCCAAGCATGTTCGCGTTGAAGCCCAGCGGCGAGGGTGCGGGCGTCGACTGGATTTCCTCGGACAGGATGAAGCGCTTGATGGCGCTCCAGGGCTGCCCGCCCCATTCGACCGGCCAATGCGGCACGGCCCAACCCTTGGCATACAGGCGCTTCTGCCAATCCACCTGCATCGCCTTGGTGGGCGTGCGGCCGGAGGCCATGCGCTCGCGCGTCTCGGCCGGCAGGTTGGCGTCGATCCATTCGCGGACTTCCTGGCGGAAGGCGCGCTCCTCATCGGTGAAGCGGAGTTCCATCCTCGTCTCTCCCCGTTCGAATGTGTGTCAGCGGCCCATGCCGGCGAAGGTCCCGCCTTCGGCCGCGAGCTTCTCGATCAGCGCCGTCGGCTTCAGGTTGGCGTCGTTGGTCGCCTCGGCATAGCGCGCCAGCTTGTCGCGCACGGTCTTCAGCCCCTGGGTATCGGCCCAGAACATCGGCCCGCCGCGGAAGGCAGGCCACCCGAAGCCGTTGATGAAGATCACGTCGATGTCGATGGGGCGATAGGCGATGCCTTCCTCAAGGATGCGCGCGCCCTCATTCACCATCGGCAGCAGCATGCGGTCGAGGATCTCCTCGTCGGAAATCTTGCGCCGGCGCACCTGCATCTTCTCGGCCACGTCGAGGATGATCTTCTCGACCTCAGGGTCCGGCAGGCGGGTGCGCTTCTCGTCGTACATGTACCAGCCCTTGCCGGTCTTCTGCCCGAAGCGGCCCAGCGCCACCACGGCATCCGCCACCGGCGCCACCGTCCCGCGCGCCTTGCGCACCGCCGCACCGATGTCCAGGCCCGCCAGGTCGCCCGTGGCCAACGGCCCCATCGCCATGCCGTAGCCTTCCATCACCTTGTCGATGTCCTGCGGCAGGCAGCCTTCCAGCAGCAGCTTCTCGACCTGCGGCGTGCGCTTGCCGGTCATGCGGTTGCCGACGAAGCCGTCGCAATTGCCCACCAGCACCGGCAGCTTGCCGATGCGCTTGCCGAATTCCGTCGCGGTCGCAATCGCCGCCCAGGAGGACTTCGACCCGCGCACATTCTCCAGCAGCCGCATGATGTTGGCGGGCGAGAAGAAGTGCATCCCCACCACCAGCTCGGGCCGGGAGGTGGCAGAGGCAATCTCGTCGATCGACAGCGTGGATGTGTTCGACGCCAGCACCACGCCCGGCCGCGCCGCCTTGTCCAGCCGCGCGAAGACCTGCTTTTTGACCTCCATGTTTTCGAACACCGCCTCGATCACCAGGTCGGCCTTCGCCACGGTGCCTTCGAAATCGGTGCTGCCGGTCAGCAACGCCTTGCGCTTCTCGTAGTCGGCCTGCGACAGCCGGCCGGACGCCACGGTGCGCTCCCAATTCGCATGGCAACGCGCGAGGCCCTTCTGCAACGCCTCCTCGCTGGTCTCCACGATCGTCACTGGCACGCCGGTATTGGCCGCGCTCATCGCGATGCCGCCACCCATCGTGCCGCCGCCGATCACCACCAGGCGTTCCACCGGCAGCGACTTCGCCTCCGCCGGCATGCCCGGGATGCGCAGCACCTCGCGCTCCCCGAAGAAGATGTGGCGCAGCGCCTTTGATTGCTCGCCGGCGACCAGTGTCGCGAAGAGGTCGCGTTCCTTCGCGAGCCCTTCCTTGAAGGGCAGCGTGAAGGAGGCGCGCACCGCCTCCGCGCAGCCCTTCGGGCTTTCCTGCCCGCGCGAGCGCTTCAGCAGCCCGGCCACCACCGCCTCGAAGGCCGCCGGGTCCTGGCCGGAAATCTTGTCAGTCCGGTTGCGCGCCAGCGTGAAGGTCTTGCCAATCGCTGCCTTCGCCCAGGCCACGGCGCCGGCTTCGAGGTCGCCCTCGATCACCGCATCGACGAAGCCGAGCTTCACCGCCTTCTCGGCGGTCACGGGGTCGCCGCTGATGATGATCTTCGCCGCTTCCTCCGGCCCGATCAGCCGCGGCAGCCGCTGCGTGCCGCCCGCACCCGGCACGAAGCCGCGCTTCACTTCCGGCAGCCCGACCATCGCGCCGGGTGCCGCCACGCGCGCATGGCAGGCCAGCGCCAGTTCCAGCCCGCCGCCCAGCGCGGAGCCATGGATCGCCGCCACCACGATGCCGGGGAAACCCTCGATCGCATCGAACACGTCCGTCAGCGAAGGCGGCTGCCGCGGCTTGCCGAATTCGGTCATCTCGGCCCCGGCGCAGAACATGCGCCCCGACCCGATCAGCACCACGGCCTTCGCGCCGCCCGCCTTCGCCGCCGCCAGCCCGGCATGCAGCCCGGCGCGGATTTCCGTCCGCAGCGTGTTCACCGGCGGATTGGCCAGACGCAGCACATGGACATCGCCATGCTGCGCGTGCTGCACGAAGTCGGACAAGGCGGTCACTCCCTCAAGCGTCGGCGGGCCTGCGCGGCCCTTCTTGGCGGCGGAGTGTCCGGCAGAACCGCGCCCACGGCAAGCACGGCGCGCCCGGTTGCCCGCGCGCCGCGCCCATGCTGCGCTGTGCCGCACGCACGATCACGGGAGCGAAACGCATGACCCTGTTTGACCTGACCGGAAAGGTCGCCGTCGTCACCGGCGGCAGCCGCGGCATCGGCCGCGCCATCTGCGAACGCATGGCCGAACACGGCGCGAAGGTGGTGGTGTCCTCCCGCAAGGTGGAGGCCTGCCAGGAGGTGGTCGACGCCATTACGGCGAAGGGCGGCACCGCCATGGCGCTGGCCTGCAACATCGGTCGCAAGCCCGAATGCCAGGCGCTGATCGACCAGACCATCGCCGCCTGGGGCCAGGTGGACATCATGGTCTGCAACGCCGCCATCAACCCGCATTTCGGCCCGGCCATCACCATGCCGGACGAGATCTTCGACAAGATCATGGCGTCCAACATCAAATCGAACCTGTGGCTGGCGCACATGACCGCACCGGGCATGGCGGAACGCGGCGGCGGGTCGGTCATCATCGTGTCGTCGATCGGCGGCTTCCGCGGCTCGCCGGTGCTGGGCGCCTATGCCATCTCCAAGGCCGCCGACATGCAGCTGGTGCGGAACCTCGCGGTCGAATGGGGCCCGAAGAACGTGCGCGCCAACGCCATCGCGCCCGGGCTGATCCGCACCGACTTCGCCCGCGCGCTGTGGGAGGACCCGGGCATCTACAAGAAGCGCACCAAGGACACGCCGCTGAAGCGCATCGGCGAACCGGACGAGATCGCGGGCGCAGCCGTGTTCCTCGCCTCCGCCGCCGGGTCCTTCATGACCGGCCAGACCATCACCATCGATGGCGGCGTGCTGGCCGGCCCGCCGTCGCGCTCCGACGACGACTGATCAGCGGAAGCCGAGGGGCTTGCCCGTCGGGTCGAACCCGGCCGACGGGCCGCCGCGCTGGATCGGCGGCTTCACGCTGATCCCCGGCCCCTCGCGCAGCGGCGCGGGCGGGCGCGGTGGCGTCACCGGCTGGCGCGGTGATTGCGAGGCCTGGGACGGGCGCGAGGCCGCCGGCGGCTCGGGATCGGCAGTGACGGGTGGCAGCGGCGGCGGCGGCAGCACCGCGACCGGGGGTGGCGCCGGGGGCTGCGGCGGTGGGGTCGGCCGGGCGGCCACCGGGGGGGCGGGGCGCGCAGGTGCCGTCGGCGGCGCCACCACGGCAGCCTGCGGCGGCCCAGCCAGGCGGCTCGCTGCGATCACCTCCTCGCGCAGCCTGTCCCGCGGCGGCATGCCGCGGTCGCGCGAATCGGCCGCATGGCGCGTCGCGACATCCAGGAAGGGGCGCAGTTCCGGCACGCCGCGCGCCTCGGTCTCGCGTGCCACCACGCCTGCCTCCGTGGTCAGTGTCGCGCGGTCGGCGGTGCGGCCAAGGTCGGCGACGATCCGCGCATACCCATCCAGCGCGAGTTCGCGTTCAACCCGCAACTGTTCCAGCGCGCGTGCCCAGCCGGCGCGCATCTCGGGGCTCGCCTGCACCACATCCGCGCCGGCCAGCAGCGGCTCGATGCCATCCATGCGCCGCTGCGACAGCCCGGCCGAACGGCCCAGCACGGCCGCGCCCTCCAGCTGCGCGCGAATGCCCGCGCGTTCCTGCTCCAGGCGCTGGCGCTCGGCCGCCATCAACCCGGCCTCAAGCCGATCCAGCCCCTGGCGCACCCGCGCATCCGCGCCTTCGCGCAGCGCGGCGATCTGCCGGCGCGCGGTCTCGGCCTCGGTGCCGGTAGCCCGGCTCTCGGCCTCGAAGGCGCGGTTCAGCGCCTCGGCACGGCGCAGGCTGGTGGTGACATGCGCGGCCAGCACCACGCGGAAGCCGACGGATGCCAGGCGCGTCGGCTGCCCGTCCGTCGCATCGAAGGGCGGCACCTCGATCCGCAGCGAGGATCGCAGCGCGGCCTCCGGCGTTCGGAAATCCCCGCCCTTGACCACCACGCCGCCGGCCTGGCCGTGCAGCCGGCCGACGCGCACCGCGCGGAAGGGTTCCAGGACCAATTCCCCGACATTGCCGAGGATGTCGTGCAGGCCGAGCGGGTTGGGCTCGAGCATGCCGATCGGCTGGGCACGCCCCGCCGCCGAGCGCGGCCCCTGGAACCAGGCATAGCGCGCCGTGCCTTCCGGCATCGGGAAGCTGCGGGCGAGGAAATCCAGCTCGCTGACGGCCGCACCGCCGCGCGCGGCGTATTCCCATTCCTCCTCGGTCGGCAGGCGCACGAAGGCGGGGGTGCCATCGGCCTGCGGCAGGCGCGCGCGCGCATTGGCCAGCAGCCAGGTGGTGTAGCGCTGGGTGAAGGCCACCGCATCGAACCAGGACAGCGTGGCGGCGGGCAGGCGCCCGGCGGCGGAGGGTTCCGGGCAGCGATCCTGCGTCACCGCGGCGTATTGGTCGCGCGTGACCTCGTACTTGCCGATCCAGTAGATCGCGCCCTCGCGCCCGGGTGCGGCGAAGGGGCCGGCCACGGATTCACGCCGCGCGAATTCAGCGATGCCGCCGGCCGGGTCGGTAGTGCCGAGCGTCACTGGCCGGTCGTCCAGCGCGCCAGGCCCGGCCGGCGTCTCGACCGGGCGGAAGGCCATGGCGCCGCCGCAGGGCATGGGCAGCACCAGGTCGCCATCGGCGGCGCGCGGATTGGTGAAGTCGGGCACCCAGGGCGCCTGCGCGGCAACGGGTGTGGCAGCCAGCAGCAGGATCGCGGCGATGGTCAGGCGCATCTCTCAGCCCTCCGCCAGGCCATCGGCGGGCGGCACCGCCGCCGCGCGCAGCCCGGCCAGCACGGCGGCGAGCAACGCCCCAGCCATGGTGATGCCCGCCGCCGCGACGCCCATCATCGGCGTCAGCAGGCAGACCGGGCGGTCGCCGGTAACGGTCCCGGCGAAGGCGCGGTTCAGCACCGTGGCAACCGCCGTCGCGATCACAAACGCCAGCAGCGCGCCGACCAGCGCCACCGCTGCCGCCTGCACCAGCGGCAGCAGCAGCAGCGCGCGCCGCTTCAGCCCCAGCAGCGACAGCAGGGCGATGTCGCGCCGCTTGCGCTCCACCTGCGCCCAGAGCCCGACGCCGAGGCTGACCAGATACCCCGCCCCCCCAGCCCCGGCGATGGCCAGGAACAGCAGCGCCAGGTTGCGATCCAGCCGCAGAAGTCCCGCGACGGCATCGGCGCGCGAGGCGACCTCGATGCCCTCGGCGCGCAAGTCGCGGTCGAGCGTCGGCACATCCTCAAGACGCGCGGCATGCAGGCGGAAGCCGGCGAAGGGGCGGGTGCGGGCTTCGGCCTCCGTGCCCGGACGGGCATCGGGGTCGGCCATGCCATCGAGGAAATCCTCCGTCAGCAGCAGCACGGGCAGCGTGGCGAAGGCGGCCTCGCGCACGGCAGCGGACAGCGGCGCGACTGCGGCGACGCGCATCTCCAGTGTCAGCGCCTCGCGCTGGCCCTCGCGCACCCGCGGCACCGAGGCCAGCACGCGGTCGCCGACATTCAACCCCAGCCGTTGCAGCGCCGCGGCGGAGAGCACCAGCTGGTCCGCATCCATCGCGCTGCGTCCGGGCAGAAGCGGGTCATCCGCCGCGGTCGGCAGCAATTCCACCCGTACGCCGCTGCCCGGCCGCGCCGGATTCTCCAGCACGATGGTCGCCGACAGTGCCCGCGTGCGCGGCACCAGGAAGGACACGCGCGGATCGGCGGCGAGCCGCGCCAGCACCGCCGGTTCGATGGTACGGTTGACCACCGAGACCACCTCCCGCGCGCGCGGGTCCTCCAGCAATTCGGCGCGCAGCCCGGCCACCACGCCCTCGCGCAGCCCGAACAGCACGATCAGCGGTGCGAGCACCGCCGCGCAGCCGAGCGCTGAGCACAGGAACAGCACGCGTTCATGCCGCAGGTCCGACAGGGCGAGGCGAAGGATCATCACGCCGCCTGCGCCATCGGCGCGCGGTCGAAGACCGACCGGGCGATGCCATCCGCCCCCGGTGCATGGGTGGTGCAGGCCAGCACGGGATAGCCAAGCCGCGCCGCACGATCCGGGTCATGCGTGGCGACCAGCAGGGCCGCACCCGCGGCCGCACATTCGCGCTTCAGCAGGTCCAGCACGGCATCGGCCAGCGCCGGATGCACCGATGCCGTCGGCTCATCCGCCAGCACCAGCACCGGCCGATGCGCCAGCGCGCGCGCGATCGCCACGCGCTGCCGCTGGCCCACCGATAATTCCGCCGGCCGCTTGGACAGTTGCGCGCGGATGCCGAGTTCCTCGGCCAGCGCGCGCACGCGCTTCCCGTCGGCGCGGCCGGCGATGCGCTGGGTCAGCGCGATGTTCTCCTCGACCGACAGGTAAGGCAGCAGCCCGCCAGTCTGCGGCACCACGCCGATGCGTCGCGCACGCAATTCGGCCAGCGCATCGCGCCGCCCCGCCTTCCAGTGCCGCGCGATGTCCTGCCCGGCGAAGGTGAAACGCTCCGCCGCATCGGGCGGCGTGGCCAGCGCCAGCATCATCAGCAGCGTGGACTTGCCGCTGCCGGAGGGGCCGGCCAGCGCCAGTGCCTCGTTCGCGTCGAGGTCGAAGGACGGGACCTCCAGCGCGAAGGGCGCCGCATCCCCGCGATAGGCGCGCGTCACGCCACGCAGGGAGAGCAGCGTGGTCACGGCAGGGCTTCGAGCGGAACGGGGAAGAACGCCTCGCCGCCGGGCCGGCCATCCAGCGTGACCCACAGGTCCGGCCGCGCGGCGAATTCCTGGTAGAGACGCAGCTTCGCCTCGATGCCGTTGATGAGCTCGCGCTGCGCCGCCGCGCCCATGGCGAGCCATTCCTGCTCGGTCAGTTCCATCACCTGCGACTGGTAGGGCAGCCCATCGAGATACTCCCCCAGCGCCTGCCCGACGCGCGCAAGATTCCCCAGCCGCGCCGGGTCGCGCGCCGTGGCGGCAAAGGCGGCGCGCATCTGGCCGAAGAAGGTGCGCGGATCGGTGCGCCCCGCCAGCCCGGCATCGAGGATGCGCGTCAGCGCCTGCGACAGGTCAGAGAGCTGGTTGCGCGTCAGCAGCACGCGCACGTCCAGCGCGGCCACCGTCGGGTCGCGCAGGTCACGATCGGTCGTGAAGGACCGCACGACATCCGGCGCCGTGGTGCCCCCTTCCCGCCCGAGATACGCAAGCCGCATCGCCGTCGCGACGATCTCGATCTGCTGCGCCATGCGCTCGGCCTCGGGCGTGCGCGCGGGTTCCACGCCGCCGACCGGGCGGCCCACCGTGTCCGCCACCTGGCGGAACAGCGCGTTGGTGAGGCCGTTCACCACCTGGTCGAAGGCCTGCGGGCTGCCGCCCGGCACCGGGAAATACAGCGAACCGGCGGCGCCGTAGCGCGTGAGCTCCGTGTACTGCGCGCGGGCCTGCGCGTGGTTCGACCGGCCCTCCGGCGTCTGGAGATGGATCGCGAAGAGCGCCACGCCGCGCGCTTCCGCCAGCGCCTTGATTTCGGGGATGCCGAGCCTGGTCTGCGACTTCGGGTCGGTCGCATCCAGCGCGCCCGCATCGGTGATCAGCACGACATAGCGCCCGCCGAAGGGCGCCCAATCCACCTGGTCGATCGCGACGCGCAGCCCGGCGATGGCGTCCTCGTCGAATTGCTCGGTCGAGACGGTGGCGGCCTGCACGCTTTCGATCGCCGGCATGATGGCGGCGGGCGGCTGCGACAGGTCGGGTGCCGCCACCAGCCGCGTGACGTATTCCAACTGTGGCCGCGCGGAGATATCGGCGCGGTACGCCACCATGCCGAAGCGGAAATTGTCGCGCACCGCGCTGTCGCCGATGCGGCCCACGATGCGGCGGATCGCCTCCCGTGTGCGGTCGATATAGGGCTGCATCGACACCGTGCTGTCGATGACGAAGACGATGCCGCCGCGGAAGTCGCGCAGGCGCGACGGGTCGGCCTGGTTCGGCGCCTGGCGCAGTTCGGCGGGCGCGGAGATCACTTCCAGCGCGCGCATCTGTGTGCCGTCGCGGCGCTGGATGGTCTCCGCTTCCAGGATCGGCAACAGGTAGAAATTGCGCTGGATGTCGATGAAGGTCTCGGGTTCCAGCGCCAGCACGGGGCTGCCGGGCTGGCCTGCGGCAGCGCGCAGTGCCACCGCATCCTGCGTCATGGATGGCGAGGCCAGCAGACCGCGCAGGCTGTCCGCATCGCGCAGGAACATGGTGCGCTCGCGCCCGGCCGGGTTGGTGAAGGCGCCGACCATGGTGTGGCGCCAGTCGATCGCGCGGTCCTCGCGCACCCAGCCCTGCACCTGGCCATCGGCTTCGCGACCGATCTCGATCCAGCCATCGCGACGCGCATAGACATGCGCGACCGTGAAGCCGGCGATGGGTCGCCCCTGCGGCGCATTGGGCTGGGCGTGCAGCGTGGCGCCGGGACGCATGATGACGCGCTGGAACAGCGTGGTCTTGCCGGGGATCAGCAGCGGCGCGCGCGGCGCGGTGCGGATGCCGCGCTGCTGGGCCTGCGCGACATGCGGCAGCAGGGCGGCGGTGGCCAGCAGCAGGATGCGTCGCGGCGTCATTGCCAGAAATCCCTGATGGTCAGCGGCGCGTTGATGTCGCCCTCCCGCGCGCGGTCGTCGAGCCATTGCCGCAGCCGCGCCCGCGGTTCGGCGGCGGCGGGGTCGCCGGCGGTTACCGCCTCGCGGTAGTGGCGCGCGGCCTGGCGCGGGTCGGGGTCGCGGAAGGGCCGCCCCGGTGTGAAGCCGACCGGATCATAGAGCCCCGCGAGCCGCGTGAGCGACGAAGCATTTCCGGCCCGCGCGGCGGCCTCCCACAACAGCAAGGCGTCGTCGTAGCGGCCGGCCTCGTAGCGCCGCGCGGCTTCGGCGGCGATCGCGGCGGGGGATGCGGCGCGGGCGACGACCTCCGGCACGGACAGGCCATCGAGCGTGACCGGCGCCTGCGGTTCGGCCTGCGGGCGCACTGGCGGCAAGACAGGCGGCGGCGGCGTGGGGCGTTCGGGGCGCGGCAAGGGTTCGGGGGCGATGATGACCGGTTCGCTGGTGGGCTCGGGTTCAGGCGGCGGCGCGGGCGGTTCGCGCAGGTACAGCCACCAATAGGCCCCGCCCCCCGCCGTGGCGAGCAGCAGCAGGACCAGCAAAATCCACGGCAGCGCCGAACCGCGCTTGGCCATCGCCGCGGGCTGCGGGACGGACAGCGCGGGTTCCGGCGCCGGCGCCGCACGAGGCAGCACGATGGTCGCGTCCGGGTCCTCGACGCCCGGCAGGGACGGCGGTGCTGGCGGCGGCGGCGCAGCGCGCGGCGCGGCCGGCGGCGGCACCGCCATGGTATGCCCCGACCCGCCATGCAGCGGCGGTACGTCCGGCCAGAACAGCGGCGCGTCGATGCGCGCATCCGGCAGACGGAAGATCACCGGCCCGGCTTCCAGCCAATCCACCACCTGCGGACCGAGATACAGCCGCACGCCCTGCGGCGAGGCCTCCACGCGATCGGGCGCGATCAGCGCATCGCTCACCTGCCATCCCTCGGGCCCGAGCGTGCCCTTGCCCCAGCCCTCGCGCAGGATGCGGAAGCGCGGGTCGGCGGGCAGGTCCATCACGCCCTGCAACAGGATGATGGCGTGCCCGCCCTCGGGATGCGCCGGATCGGCGGCGGCGCGCACCACCGTCATGCGGCGGCGCCGAGCGCGCCCAGGATGCTGCCCAGGCGCGCATTCTGCGCGACGTCGATCTCGAGCCCGCCTGGTGCGGTGACGTTCTCCTCAGCGAGGCGCGAGAAGGCGCTGATCCAGTCGACGTGATACTGCTTGTCGTAGGGCTCGGGCTGCGCGCCCAGCACCGGCATGCCGTTCACCGGCGCGCGCGGCGCGAAGACCGGGCGTTCGGTGCGCCCGGCGCGCGGGCGCTGGTCCACCGGCAGGTCGCCATAGCCGAGCGTATGGACGTAGCGGTTCACCACGCCCTCCGCGACCATCACGGGCTTGGCAGCGCTTTCGGAAAGCTTCTGGCGATAGGACGCCGCTTCGCGCAGGCGCTGCGCGATGCGCGCGGACAAGCCCGTGCGGCGCGCGCCGGCACCGATCTGCGCGACAAGCGCGGAGGCCGCCTCGCGCGGCAGTTTCAACTGTTCCGCGGTCTCGGGTTCGGCCGCGGCGCGGTGCATCTTCTCCATCCATTCGACCACCGCCATGTCGGCGTAGCGTTCGAAGGCGTCGCGCGCACGGTGTTCGCCCTGCGCGGCGGGGGCCACCAGGTCGCCGAGTTCGGCCAGGTAGTCCTCCTCCCCGGCCCGCGCGCCGACGGGTGCTTCCTCGGCCGGTTCGGTCTGCATGCGCCACCAGGCGGAGGTCAGTTCCTCATGCGTCACCTGAAGGCTGCGGATCAGCCGCCCGAAGGCCTGGGCGGAGGCACAGGCGACCAGCGCGCGGCTGACCACGCGCGCTTCCTCGCGCCGCTTGTTCAGTTCCGCCGTGAGATCGCCGGAATGCCAGTAGGGCGACAGCCGCGCCGCCATGTCGATCCGCAGAGATTCCAGCCGCGCGGCGATCTGGTTGCGCTTGATGGCGGGGTCGCAGACCGGGCGCAGACTCTCCGCGAGATACGAGATGCCGCCGTCATTCAGCGTCATCGCCGCATCCCAGGCACGTTCGGGATCGGAGAAGTGGCGGCGCGCGTCGTCGTTCGACAGGAATTCCTCGCGCAACCGCGCGATGCGCGGCGCCTCGCTCGCACGCGGCGCCGCCTCCCGACCCTGCTCGTCGTAGTCGAGGATATGCTTCGCCGCGACATTCGGGTTGCGCAGCCAGTAGGAATTCGCGAAGGGCGCACCGGCCGCCCAGTTGCGCGGCCAGTCGTATTCCTTGCCGAAGAAATCCAGCAGCGAGGCGTTCAGCCGGATGGTCCAGCGGCTGCCGGTGCCCTCGGTGGCGCCCTTCTTCTCCTCGAACTCGGTGTCGAATTTCGTCAGCACCAGGAACAGCGCGTTGCGATGGCGCGCGCGTTCCTCGGGCGTGGTGCCGAGCGTGCCGTCCACCCAATCCTTGATCATCCGCGGCAGGGTGCGGACCTCCTGGTTGGACGGCCCGATGCAGAGCAGCATCGAGGTGATTTCCTGCTCCGCGCAATAGCGCTGGTACAGGTAGGCAACCTTGCCGCGCAGCAACAATCCGGGGAGCTTGCCCTTCTCGGCCAGGAAGCGGCCCGGCTGCGTCAGCTTCTCGCGTGACCGCGCGCCCGGGAAGTCCAGCAGGTCGGTGACCTCGAAGAAATCCCAGGGCTTGTCGCGTAGCGCGATGGTGAGTTCCGCGACCAGCGCGGCGACGGCGGCGCGCGGCAGCACCGCCTGGCGCCCGGCCCGCGTCCGCAGCGCCAGCTTGCCGTCGGACGGATCCCCGAGCCCTGAGAGCGTGCGGACATCGATGATCGAGGTCTCGCGCGGCGACAGCGCATCGAGCGGCGCGAAGGCCTCGTCCGGGAAGTCGAGCGCGGCCAGCGCGGTCAGCAATTCGCGCGCTGCGCTCGTGAACGCCTCGTGCCCATTCCACAGGATGGAGAAGAACGCCGCGCGTTCCGCCACAGGCAGCCGCGGCGCGATCGACGCCGCCTGCGCCCAGAAGGCCGAGCCCAACCCCGGCACCAGCGGATGCCCGCGGAACAGCCCCTCGAAATACTCGCGCAGGTCGTCGACATCGTCCTCGGTCAACCGGTCGGTCGGTTCCGACGCGACGCGCGATGCGAACCGCGCGCAATGCGACTGCACGAGTTCCGGCGAGGGAATATCCACCTCCGCCGGGTCGAAATCCTCCAGGAAGGTATTGCCCAGGATCTTGATCACATCGGTCTGCGACAGCAGCCGCAGCACCACCGGATGCCCCGGGATCGCCGCCGGCGGGCGCAGCGTGAAACGGGTGACCAGGCCCGTCGCCTCCTGCCCACCCTCGGGGTTGATGTCGCGCACGAAGTCCAGCGCCGTGCCGTCGAACATCGCGGTCACGCTCTCCTGCCCGCGCCGCGCCAGGGCGGAGATCAGGTAGGACTTGCCCGATTGCGACGGCCCGAAGACCGAGACGCACATCGGCCGCTCCGCCGCCACTTCCAGCTTGCGCGCACGGCGCGCGAATTTGCGGAAGTCGCGCGCGACGGCCTGGGCTTCCTCGCGCACCTTCGCACGGTTGTCGCCGAGCCAGTCGATGGCTTCGGCCGCGGCCTCGGCCGTGCTGCGCGCAGCGGCGGCGAGCGCGGCGTCGGTGCTGACGTTCAGCCTCACGACAGACCCACCACGCCGGTGTCTCGCCAGTAGCCGGCCTCGTTCTTCATGGTCTGCAGCCGTATCTCCACATCGGAGCGCCTGAGCGCGGTGCCTTCCGAATCCTCGATTTCCTCCACCCGGAAATCCTCGCGCTTCTCTTCCTGGCCAGGCGCATCCGGGTCCATGTCCGCGCGGCGTATCTTGACGCGCAAGGGCAGCGCCATGCGCGGAACGCTTTCAGGGTTGGCGAATTCCAGCGCGTAGAGCGGCGTCGCCGGCCAGCGTTCGATCGGCAGTTGCCGGAAGCCGAGGAAGGTCGGCGCCGCGAAGGTCATGGTGAATTCGACGCCATCCGATCCCGCCGGGCGCTTCTCGAGGTCCACCTCCGACAGCAGCACCCCCTGGTCGCGAATCTGCCCGGAAATCTCCATCCGTCCGATGAACCGCGCGGTGGACTTCATCGCGAGCTGCGACGTCCGCATCAGGAAGGATTCCAACCGCCCCTCCGCCAGCGCGCACAGCATCGCGCCGACCGCAGCCGACGTCTTCGGGTCCTCGATCCGCGCATTCGCATCGCGGAAGGGATACCAGCCGCCCACCGCATAGCGATGCATGCCGATCATCCGATGCGGCGGCACGGGCGACTTCGCCAGCACGATATCCGTCACCGCGCGCAGCCGCGACGGCCGGCCCGACAGCAGCAGCACGTCGCAGTCATAGTGCCACACCACCTCGCACAGATCGGCCAGCACCGGGCCGAGCGTCGCCTGCACCACGGCTTCGACACGCCGCGCATCGGCGGCGACTTCCACATCGGCGATGGCGAAGCTGCGCGCGCCCGCCTGGCGCGCCGCGGCCTCGAAGAATGCGATGGCGCGCGGATTGGCCGGCTGCGCCTGGCCGGCCAGCACCTCGGCCACGGTGGCGCGGAACACCTCGCCCATCGCGCGGCCTTCGATCCGCTCATAGGCGTGCAGCACGCCGAGCCCGACCGGTTCCAGCACCTGCGCGACGAATTGCCGGCGCAGGTGGCGCTCCACCTCGCTCTGCCCACCGCGATCCCCACCCAGCGTCTGGCGCAGGAAGGCGTTCGGGTCGGACATGCCGGCGGCGCGCAGCGCATCCGCCACCTGCGGCAGCACCAGGTGGGTGATGAGCCCTTCCAACACCTCGTCGCCGGCGATCTTGAAGCCCTCGCGGAATTCCTGTCGCGGCACGATGGTGTCGCGGTTCTCGACCGACCAGGTCACCACCATCAGGTCCGTCGTGCCGCCACCGATGTCGATCGACGCCACGCGCAGGCACGGGTTCGGCCCGCGTTCCGGCCGCACGCGCCCGGCCAGTTCGAACATGCCCTGCGCATCGCCCTGCAGGCGCTGGGTGATCTCGGTATAGAGCCACACCACCTGCGTCGCCGTCGCTTCATCCAGATTCAACAACACGCGCGGCTCCGGCGGCGCGGTCGGCCCCGCCTCGGTCCATCCCAGCATGTCCCAGGCGAGCTTGATCGCCCCCTCGGCGCGCTCGCGCAGGATCTTCTGCTCGGCCAGCGGCATGGCCGGCGGCAGCGTCAGGATCACGCGGCGCAGGCGGCGCGGCACATCGGCAAAACGCCGCGCGGCGCGCGTGGCCGGTGCGTTGATCTGCGTGATCGCCTGCATCAGCAACTCTGCCAGCAGGAAGGTGTACATCGCCGACCGCGAGAAGCGCGCCCGCACCGCAGGCTGCCCGCGCCCGCGCAGCATCCGCAGCGCCTCGCCCGTCTCGGTGACATGCGCCATGAACGGCCCGCTCACCGGCGGTTCCGTCGTCACGCCATCCGATGCGCGCCCGTTGAAGCGCCAACCCTGTACGTTCGGGCGACGGTCCCAAAGGTATCGCTTCGGGCTGGAAATCCCGGTCGCACCCTCATTGCCCTGCGTCGCTGCCGCGAGCCGCATCGCCTCTGGCCCGACGCGAACCGGCGATGGCCAGCGGAAGGCATTAGCCCGCCCCGACCGGCGCGAAATCGCATCGCGCCCGAACGACCCGACCGCAAATTCCACGCGGCTTTCGAACGGCCGCGCATACACATCCTCCGGCCGCGACAGGTCGCGCAGCGCCAGCACCTGCGAATTGTTCAGCGATGGCGCGTCCTGGCTTTCCTCGACCAGCACGCCGCAGGTGCGCGCATTGCCGATATCCAGCACCAGGTCGACGTTGATCGGCGCATAGCCGCGATTGTCGGAGACCACATCCACCAGCCGCACGCGCGGCAGGATGCCGATGCCCTCCAGCAGCCCGAGGAAGCCGAGGTAGCGCGCCCAATGCTCGGCGGCGTGGGGGAAGTCCTCCGGCCGCAGCGGGCGGCCGCCGCGCTGCGCCTGGCGCAATTCACGGAACCCTTCCTCAAGCCATTGGCCGACCCAGGATTCATTGAGGAACCAGGCATTATCATCATGCCCGCAGACCGGGGCGAATTCCTGCTGCCGCGCGGAATCCTCCGGCGCCGGCGCGACATAGGGCCGCTCCGCGCTGCGCGGCATCAGCGCCGTGTCGAAGGCCAGCACCAGGCGATGCGACTTGCCATCGGGGTCGCGCACCGGCTTCTCGGCGATGTAGGCGCGCGCCCAGTTGGAGGGCCCGCGGTCGTAGACTTCCTTGCCGTCCGCCCCGCGCGCATGGACACGGAAATAGGGCAGCGGCACCCATTTGTTCAGGAAGGGTTCCAGCGCCTGCGCGCGGGAAATCGCATAGGTCTCCTCATGCGGCGGCACCTGCCGCGTCACCGGATCGGCCAGGTTGCCGTCGGCATCCTGTTCCAGCACGCGCAGGATGGTGGGGGACTTGCCCTCGTGGTCCACCTGCTCGCGCAGCTGTTCCTCCCAGAACGACCGCGACCCGCGCGGCAGCCGGTCCATGTCGAAGTCGAGGTCGAGGAACTGGATGCCGGAGGACGGCACCAGGCTGATCAAACCGGCAGGGGTCGCGGAGCTGCTCATCACCATCCCATCTCGCGCCCGCGAGTGTGCCGCAGCGCAGCGCCACACGCCAATCTCGCCACGTCGCGCGCCATCAGGTCACGGGCAGTTCAGCCGGTAGCGCCAGCGTGTATTCGCGAAGGGCCCGATCACCACCACCTCCACCACATGGTCGCCGCCCTGCGGCTGCCAGTTGAAGCCGATCCGCCCGCGCCCGCTGACCATGCCGGGCGACGACGCCACGACCCGACCGCGATAGCGTACCTCGACCCGGTCCGGCACGGTCTGCATGTCATAGTCGAGCGTCACTGGCCCCGGCGTCGGGCCGAGGTAGTGGCGCGTGCGGGTCTCCCCGGCGCCGCCCGACTGCGTGTCCACGTTGCAGGGCTGCGTGCCGGGCGGCGGGCCGGGCGGGGGCTGCGGCGGGCGCTCCGGCTCGGGCGGCGGCGGCGGCGGTTCGGGCGGCGGCGGCGGGATCGGGTCCTCACGCGGCGGCTCAGGGGCCGGCGGGGGCGCGGGTTCCGGCGGGCGGGGCGGCGGCGGCGGTTCGGGGGCGCGCGGCAGCGGGCAGGCCAGGCGTCGGCGACCCAGCTCCTCCTCAAGCCTTGCGAGTTCCGTCCGCAGGTCGCGCTCGCCGCGCTCGGCCTCGACCAGCCGGGCCAGTGCCTCAAGGTCGCCCGGCGCCGCCACGCATTGCGCCTGCGGCGGCGTGAGGAAGCGCCAGGCCAGCAGCGGGCCAATCAACCCGGCCAGCAACGCCAGCACCGCCAGCGCGCCCAGCGTGACCGCCCACACCCCCCAGGGCCGGCGCGCCGGCGGCTGCCAATGCACGCCATCGTCGAAGCGCGCGAGCAGCCCGAGCGGCCCCGGCGCCGCGCCGCCCACATGCCCCCAGCCGGCCAGCACCGGCCGCCCATCGACGGCAAACACCATGTCGAAGGACGGGATCTCTGCCAGAGCCGGCCACAGCGCGACCAGCGGGCCGCCTCCGCTGCCGGCCTGGCGCTCGGCCTCGCGCCGCAGGTCGGACAGGATGCGCCCGGCCTCGGCGGTCAGCGCTGCACGCGAGGAAGCGTCGATATCGGCATAGCGGGCGGACCGCGCGCCCGGCGCACCCCACCCGATGCCGCCCTCCTCGGCCACCGGCTGCGCGAACAGCGCGGCGTGGGCCGGCGAGAGGCGCCCGGCCTCGGCCTGCAGCACGGCAAAGGCCTGGTCGGGCGGCATCGGCAGCAGCGGCCGCAAATCCTGCGGGCGCGTGGCGACGAGGCGCATCATCGCCCACCTCCCCGCAACACGGCCCGAGCACCCGCGCGACGTCCGGCGCAGCTTACCGAACCGCCCCCCCCGTTTCGGATCGTGCAAGGCACGATCCGGGAGCGCACAGCGCGACCGCGCCCAACCCGCCCGGCGCGGCCGGAGCGCAGCAGCGCGGCGCGCAAGCCATGCCCGCGGACGGGCCCCATGTCGCGTTGGTCCGCAACGCGCATGGGTACCCGGATACGGGCGCCGGCGCCTGAGGTCTGAAGAATCCTCCTCATGGCACCGTGAACTCCCCGATCACCTGGTCGCGCACGCCCTGGCGCGCGGTGCCGGTGAACACCTGGTCGGGCCGGCCCTCGCGCCGCACCGTCACGCGATAGGGCGTGGTCGGCCCATCGGCGCGGTCGAAGTAGTCCACCACGATGCGATAGGTGCCCGGTGCCGGGTCACGGTCGAAGACGATGTTCTCGACCGGCGTGCGCGTGGTCGGCCCGCCGGTGGCGTTGCGGTCGATGTCGAGCGAACCCCCGCAGGCCTGGCGGTTGCGGAAGTCGATCCGCTGCCCGCCAGGACAGATCACCGCCAGGTCAAGGTCGTTGCGATCATCCCAGGCGAGGATCACCTGCGTGCGCCCACGCCGCGCACCCTGCCGGTCGGCACGATCGAGGTCGGTGTTGCGCGGCTGCTCCGGCGGCGGCGGCTGCGGCGGCGGTTGCGGCGGGGGCTGCTGCGGCCGGGGCTGCGGCGGCGGGTCGGGCTGGCGCGGCGGAGGCTCCGGCGGGCGCGGCGGCTCGGGCGGGCGCGGCGGCGGGGGTGGCGGCTGGCAGAGCAGGCGGCGCTCGCCGGCTTCCGCCACGATACGGGCGAGCTCGGCGCGCAGCGCGCCCTCGCGCGCTTCTTCCTCGCGCAGCCGATCCAGCGTGCCGACCTGTGTGGGCGGCGCGACGCATTGCGCCTGCGGTGTCTCGAACCATCCGAAAGGGTCGCGCCAGAGCAGCCACAGCGCCAGCAACAGCAAGGCCAACGCCAACAGTAGCGCCAGCAGCCAGGGCCAGATGCGCGCACGCGCGGCCGTGGCGGCAGCCGGCGGGCCCACCATGACCATCGGCGCGACCGGCGTCGGCACCATCTTGACCAGCAATTCGCGCATGCCGCCCGGGCCGGCGGCGGTGTGTCCCCAGGGGGCCAGCACCGGCACGCCGTCGCGCACGCGGATCGCGCCCTGGTCCGGGATTTCCAGCGCCAGGCGCAGCAATTCCCCGAGGAAGCGTTCGCCCTCGCTGGCGGACCCGTGCAGCTTCTCGGCCGCCGCCTGGATCTCGGCGACCATCGGCATCAGCAGCGCGCGCGCCGCCTCGGCCGCCGCGGGGTCGAGCTGCGGCAGCGGCACCGCCGGCCCGGCGCCGGGCGCATACCAGTCGATGCTGCCCTTCTCCGGGTCCGGGTTCGGTTCGGCGAACAGCGCGGCGTGGCGGGGCGAGAGCGCGCGCCGCAGATACTGCGTCAGCTGTTCCCAGTGCTGCACCGCGAGCTGCCCACCGACGCCCTGCGCCAGCAGGTCCCGGTTCAGCGTGGTGGCGATCAGGCTGTCGTCCACGGGGGGTCTCCGCCGACCGGGCTCAGCGCGGCACGGCGGGCAGGACGGGCACCGCGTCGGGCGGTGCCTCGCCGGCGGCTGGCGGGGCGGCGGCACCGCCGGCGGGCGGGTTCGGCGTGCCGCTGGCGGGCGGATTCTGGGTGCCGGTCGCCGGTGGGCTTGGCGCGCCGCTGGACGGCGGGGCGGGTCCGCCGGAATTCGGCGCGACCGGATTGGCCGGCGCGGGCGCTGGCGGTGCCACGCTGGGCGGCGCGGTCGGCGGCGCGACAGGGCGGGACGGTGCGCCGGCTGGTGGCGTCGCACCAGGCGGCGTGGCCCCCGCGGGCGGCGGTGCTGCGGGGTTGGTCGGGGCGACAGCCGGCGGGGCTGCGGGTGCCCCCGCCCCGCCTGCCCCACCCGGCGCCACCGCCGCCGGCGTGCAGGCGCCGGTCACCTCCGGCACCGTCACCCCATTCGCCGCCAGGAAGGCCAGCAGCGATTCCACCTTCTGCGCGTACGACACGCGCTCCCCCTGTTCGGCATTAAAGAAGCCGAAGGTGTTCACGCCGACCACCCGCCCGCAGCGGTCCACCAGCGGCCCGCCGGAATTGCCGCGGCTGATCGCCGCCGTATGCGGCATCACGACCAGGCCCGATGGCAGGGATTGCACGGCGCTGACCAGCCCATCCGTCACCGCCAGTTCCGGGATCGACTGGATATTGCCGTCCAGCAGCGCCTGGAAATTCGCATCCGTCTGCATGATGGCCTGCGGGAAGCCGGCGGCGATCACGGGATCAAGCCGGCTCGCCACCCGCGTCAGGCCGAGCGGCGCCAGCGCCGGCGCATCGGCCGGCAGGCGCAGGATGGCGAAGTCGGCGCGCCCCGGCGCCGGATCAGGCGTCTGCGCCACCACCTGCACCGTGCGTGGCCGCCCGAGCAGACGGTTCACCACATAGGTCCGCTGTGGGTCGAGCCCCGCCACCACATGAGCGTTGGTGACGACGATGCCGGGCGCGACGACGAAGCCGGTGCCCGTGCCCACCCCCTGCCCATTCGCCAACGGCCCCAGCACCAGCACCGTGCCCTGGTCGAGCAGCCCGATCAGCGTCCCCTGGAACGGCTGCTGCCCGGGTGCGGGCGGTGGCAGCGCGGAGGGCTGCACCGGGGTCACCTGCGGCGGCGTCAGCGGCGAGAGGCCGAAGTCACCCGGCCGGCAGACATCGCCGGCGAGGGCCGCGCGCGCCTGCTCGATCTCGGTCCTCAGCGCGTCGTTGGTGGCGCGCTGCCGGGTGATCTGCTCGCTGATGCGGGATTCGTCGGCGACATGCGCGACCAGCCGCTGGGCGGCGATGCGCTCGGAAATCAACTGCCAGCCCAGCCAGAAGCCGAGGCCGAGAAAGATGATCGCGACCAGCAGCCCGACCGGCAGCAGCCACCAGTTCCAGGCCGAGCCCGTGCCGCGCGCGGCCGGCGCGGCGGCGGCCACGGGGCCGACCGGCGGCGGCGGGGGTGGCGGTGGTGCGGCCGCACGGGGCGGCGCCGGCGGTGCTACGGGCCGCGGCGGTTCGGCGTCGGGTGCGCCCTCGGCGGCCAGCGCGGGAGGCAGAGCCGCGCCATAGACAGCGCGCAGATGCTGCGCACGCGACGACGGATCGCGCAGCGCGCCGGCCGGCGCCAGCCCCCAGCCGGTCAGCACCGGCCGGTCGTCCAGCGCCAGGATCGACTCCGGCCCGGCCAGCACCAGCGCGCCGCGCAGCAGCGGGTCGCTCATCAGCGGCGCAAGGGCAGCGAGCTCGGCCGCCAGCCGCTGCTCCACCACCGCGCGCCGCGCCGGCGGCAGCGCGGAGAGCGGCACCGGGTCCCCCGCCGCCTCGGCATACCAGGACACCGACCCCGCATTGCGCCCATTGCCCCAGGTGACCGTCGGCTCGGCGAACAGCGCCGCGCGATCGGGGCCGAGCAACGCACGCAGCCGCGCATCGCCGTCGAGCACATTCGCGCCGCCAAGGGCGACGGGCTCCAGCCCCTGGAGGTCGGTCTTCAGGATGAAGCGCGGGCTCGCCATGGTGTCGTCGGCTCCGGGCGGAGGGCTGCGGTGCGCGTCCAGGTCCCGCGCGTCATGGCGCGAGTGTAGGCGGCATGGTCACGCGGGAGAATGGCCGCAGCATGGCGAAGCGTCGCCCGCGTCACCGCGACTGAAGGGCTTCACGCGGCGCCCGCCACCAGGCTTGACCGAGACCGCGCGCAAGAGGATGCCGGCGCCGACGCAAACGCCCCGGACCCTGCCACGATGACCCGCTGTCTCGCCATGCTCGCGCTGCTGGCCGCCGCCCCAGCGTTGGCCCAGCCGCTGCCGACCATGAAGCCGCCGCCGCTCGGCGCCGTGCCGCCTCCCGCGCTCGCCATGCCCGACCGGGCCGCCCAGGCACCGCGCTGCGCCGCGCCGCTCGCCCAGGGCTGCCTGCGGATGCAGAGCTCCTGCCAGGTGGCCTGCCCGCCGATGTGGAGCACCAACCCCTCGGCACCGGCCTTCACGCCGACCGACCGCGCCGGCTGCATGCAGCGCTGCCTGACGCAGTACCTCAACTGCCGCACCCAATACGGCTGCTGAGCGTCAGCCCATCCGCGCCCAGAGCTCCGCCGACAGCGTGCCGAGCCGGTCCTCGATGGCCACCATGGCATCGACCACCAGATCCTCCCGCCAGCGGCGGCCGAGGATCTGCACGCCGATCGGCTTCGGCCCCTCCGGAAAGTCGCCGAGCCGCGCCGGCACATTCCCCGCCGGCAGGCCGAGGTAGTTGCCGAGCGTGCTCCAATGCCCCTGCCCCATGGTCTCGCGCAGGCCCTCCGGGCCCTGCGCGTCGCGGCCCGGCGCGTAGAAGGGCTGCGGGAAAAAGGGCGAGAGGAACAGCGCGTAGGTATCCATCAGCACCGACCATTGCCGGGCGTAGAAGGTGCGGCGCGCCAGCATCTGCAGCATCTCCTGCATGCCGACGGCAGGGGTGCGGCGGTAGTTCTGCTCGAAGACACCGGCGATGGCGGGCGAACCGTATTTGGCGATGTCGTCGGCCATCAGGTGATAGCTCTCGGTCATCAGCGCCTGGCGGCCCTCGAAGGCGATCTCGCGGAGGGACGGCGGCGTGATTTCCTCGACGACATAGCCGGCCTCGACCAGCGCGGCGCGGGCGTCGAGCAGCGCCTTCTCGACCTCGGGGTGCAGCGGCAAGTCGAGGGCCTCGCGGCTGAAGCCGACCTTGATGGGGCCGTCCAGCGCCGGGCCGCGCCAGGGCAGCGGGACGTGGAAGGGGTCGCGCGCGTCGGGCGCGATCATCGCAGGCATGGACAGATGCAGGTCGCGCGCCGAGCGCGCCAGCAGCCCCTGCGCCGACATCTGTTGCGCGAGGATGCCACGCTCGGCGGTCTGGGACGGGTTGTAGACCGCGACGCGGCCGACGCCGGGCTTCACGGTCACCACACCATTGCCGGCGGCAGGGAAGCGCAGCGATCCGCCGATGTCATTGCCATGCGCCAGCGCACCGATGCCCGCTGCGACCGCGGACCCCGCGCCACCCGACGAGCCGCCGGCGCTGACGTGCCTGCCCCAGGGGTTCCAGGTCGGGCCGAACAGCGGGTTGTCGGTCTCGCAGCGGCGCGAGAATTCCGGGACATTGGTGCGCCCGATCACCACCGCGCCGGCATCGAGCAGGTTCTTCACGAGCGGCGCATCGCCCGGCGCCACCAGGTCCTTGAAGGCGACGACGCCGTTGGAACTGGCCTGGCCGGCCTGGTCGATGTTGATCTTGATGGTGATGGGCACGCCATGCAGCGGGCCTTTGGGGCCGGTCGCGGCATCGAGAGCCGCGGCGCGCCTGAGCGCCGACTCCGACAGGTCCGTGACCACGGCGTTGAGCGACGGATTCACCGCCTGCATCCGGTCGATCGAGGCGCGGACGGCCTCGCCGGCGCTGACCTCGCCGGACTGGATGCGGGCGCTGAGATCGGTGGCGGAGAGTTGCCAGAGCGGCGTGGATGTCACGGCAGGGCGGTCCTTGCAGCGGTCATGACGTAGAGAGGGCCAAGCGGCCGGCGGACGACCATCGGGGCATGCTGGCGCCTGGCCGGCAACCTGGCTCGGCCGGGTGGCGGCTATGCCTCGACCACCACGTAGCTATCCTCGACCCGCACCGCGAAGGTCTCGGCCTGGTACGGGCCTTCCACCAGCGTTGCCCCCGCCTCCACATGCGCCGGGAACGGCCGCACCTTCACCCGCCGCGGATCGAACCACGACTTCCCCGTGCGGATGTCGAATTCCCACTGATGCCAAGGGCAGCGGATGAATTCCCCCGCGCGCGAGAAGCGATACGTCCCCGGTTCCTCCGACTGTGTCAGCCCGCACAGGATGCCGCCCGATAGCGGCCCGCCCTGGTGCGGGCAGCGATCCAGCAGCGCGAAGAACTCGCCATCCAGGTTGAACACCGCGATACGCTTGCCCGCGGCGTCCACCACCTTGCGCCCGCCGGGCGGGATCTCCGCCACCGGCGCCACCACATGCCGCGCCATCAGATGCCGTACAGCCTGCGCGCATTGCCGCCATAGATCGCCGCGCGCTTTGCCTCCGGGATGTAGGACGGGATCGCAAGGCGCGGATCGTCGAAATCCCAATGCGGGTAGTCCGAGGCGAAGAGGATGTTGTCCCAGCCGATCCAGCCCATGGTGTCGAGCAGGTGCTCGGGCCGCTCCGGTTCCTCGATCGGCTGGGTCGAGACGAAGACGTGCTCGCGCATGATCTCCGACGGGGCGCGCGTCAGGTGCGGCACCTCGTCGCGCAGCCGCTTCCACGCACCGTCCAGCCGCCAGGCGAGCGAGGGCATCCAGGCGAAGCCGCATTCGATCATCAGCACGCGCAGCCCGGGGAAGCGGTCGAAGATGCCCTCGACCACCATGGATGCAACCTGCGCCTGGGCGGAGGTCGCGTGTTCCTGCACTTCCTCGATGTAGAAGGACGGCCAGCCGCCATTGGTCATGGCATGGCCGGAATAGCCGAAGGCATGGATGCCGACCGGCAGCCCGGCCTCGGCGGCCGCCTGCCAGATCGGCCAGTAGCGCGCGCGGCCGAGCGGTTCGCAGGTGCGGCTCATCAGCAGCACCTGGCAGAAGCGGTCATCGCCGGCCCAGTGGCGGATTTCGGCGGCCGAGGCGGCAGCGTCCTCATACGGCACGACGATCGACCCGCGCAGGCGGGGTTCGTGGCGCAGCCAATGCTCGACCTGCCATTCATTCACCGCGCGCGCCATCGCCACCGACAACGGGTCGTTCACATCGCCCTGGCCCGAGGGCTGCAACGGGTTCAGCACGCCGATATCGATGCCGTGCTGGTCGAGCAGCTGCTCCTGCAGGAATGGCAGGTCGGAGGCCGGCGGCCCGCCCCCCGGCGGCCAGGCATCCCGCCGGCAGGCCAGCGGTGCGGCCTTCGGGAAGGGGTAGCCCTTGGCGAAGCCGTGCCGCGCATGGATGCCGTAGGTCACCAGGCGATGCCAGGCGGCGTCGGACAGGAAAGGCCGGAATTCCGCCAGGTCGCGCACCCGCGGATGGATGTCGCAGTCGAACAGGCCGAGCGTGGCGGCGGCAGGACGTCCCGGTGCCGCGATAGGGCGAACGAGGTTCATGCGCTGGCTCCTTCCCTCAGGCGAGCATACGTCGCCAGTGGGTTCTCGACCATGATCTTCGGCAGCAGGGCTTCCGGCAGGCCGGGTGGAATGGTGGCGTCGCCCTCGAAATGCGCGTGCGGCCAGTCGGTGGACCACAGCAGCATGGCGTCGGATTTCAGGTGGTCCATCAGGCGCGCGATGGTGTCGGCCTCGCCCGGCGCATCCAGCGGACGGATGGTCAGGCGCACATGGTCGCGCACGATCTCGGCCGGCGGGCGATCCACCCAGGGCACCTCGAAGCGCACGCCCTTCCAGGATTTCGTCAGCCGCCACAGGAAACCGGGCAGCCACGACACACCGGATTCGATCAGCACAACCTTGAGCCCCGGATGCTTGCCGAAGACGCCCTCGGTCACCAGCGACGCCAGCGATGCCTGGAAGCCGTAGATATTCGAGGTGTATTCCTCGACATGCCAGGACGGCCAGCCGACCGAGGTCGGCGGATGCCGCCAGGCGCTGCCCGCATGGATGCCGAGCGGCAGCCCGTGCCTCTCCAGCGCCGCATGCACCGGCCACCATTCGCGCCGCCCGATCGGGATTTCCCCCATGCAGAGCGTCAGCGCCTGCACGAAGCGGCGGTCGGGTGCGAGGCGCTCGATCTCCGCCACCGCCTCCTCGATGCCATTCGGCAGCAGGATGGAGGCGCGCAGCCGATCGTCGCGGTCCAGCCATTCGGCGCGGATCCAGTCGTTCACGGCGCGCGCCATCGCCGCCGACATGTCACGCGAGAAGGGCAGTTGCACCGGAAACAGCGGGTTCAGGATTCCGGTCGTTGTGCCCCAGCGGTCCAGCGCCTGGGTCTGCAACTGCCCCACGCTCGACGGCGCCTGGCCCTTCGGCCCCCGCCAATCCGCCCGTACGGTCGATGGCGCATTGGGCGGGTAGGAGGCGCTTTCCAGCACCTCGATCCCGCGTTCCACCAGCGTGTGGCGCCAGTAGTCGTCCATGTAGGGCAGCAGGGTGGCCACACCCGGCACGGCGGGATGCAGGTCGCAATCGATGGCCGTCACGTTTCCTCCGCGCCGTTAGGGTGGCGTTGGCGGCAGGTTCGGCCGGTTCGTCGCATCCGGCAATGGCAGCCATGCCCGCCACGGGGTTGAGCCCCCCGCCGCGCCGCGCCACCCTGGCCCCGCATGGACATCGAACCCCCCTCGCCCGGCCAGGCCCAGGAGATCATCCCGGGCCTGCGCTGGCTGCGCTTCCCCCTGCCCTTCCCGCCGCATGACGTGAATGTGTGGCTGCTGGAGGATGGCGCGGGTTGGCTCGCCATCGATGCCGGCATGGGCAATGACGAGACCCGCGCCAACTGGCGTACCGCGCTGCATGGCGAAGCGACCGGCAACCGCCCGCTGACCGGCCTGCTGGTCACGCATTTCCACCCGGACCATGCCGGGCTGATGGGATGGCTCGCGGCGGATCACGGCCTCACGCCGACGATGACGCGCATCGAATGGCTGATGGCGCGGTCCCTATGGTTCGACACCGGGCCCGAGATGATCGAACAGCAGGTGGAATTCGCGCGCATCTCCGGCGCGCCGCCGGACTACGCCGCCTTCCAGCGGGCGCGCGGGGCGCTGTACCAGCGGTCGGTCTCGCCGCTGCCGCGCGCCTTCCGCGCCATTGCCGATGGCGACACGCTGACCATCGGCGGTCGCGACTGGCGCGTGATGACCGGCCAGGGCCACGCCCCCGACATGGCCTGCCTGTTCTGCGCCGAGGTCAAACTCCTGATCGCCGCCGACCAGATCCTGCCGCGCATCACCCCCTATATCGGCCTGCATGCGGGCGAGCCGATGGCCGACCCGCTCGGCGCCTTCCTGGCCACGCTGGAGCGCTTCCGCGCGCTGCCGGAGGATACCCTGGTGCTGCCCTCGCACGGCGCGCCCTTCGCGCCGCTGCACAAGCGGCTCGATGCGCTGGCGGCGCATCACGCGGATCGGTTGGCTGCGCTGGAGGACGCCTGCCGCGACCCGCGCACCACGCACGCCCTGCTGCCGGCGCTGTTCCGCCGCCCGCTCGACCATCGCAGCCTGGGCTTCGGCCTGGGCGAGACGCTGGCGCATCTGCGGCGCCTGGAAGTGACCGGCCGCGTGCAACGCATGCCCGGCGCCGATGGCGTGATCGCCTGGGGGAGGACCTGACCATGCCGCGCCCGACACGCCGCATCCCCGCGCCGCGCGCCATGATCGTGGCACCGCAGCCCGAGGCGGTGGAGGCCGGCGCCGCGGTGCTCGCCGCCGGCGGCAACGCCATGGATGCGGTGGTGGCCTGCGCGCTGACCCAGGGCGTGGTGGACCCGATGATGTGCGGCATCGCCGGCCTCGGTGTCATCACGCTGCATGACCCGCGCACCGGCACGCAGGTGGTCTTCGACGGCCTCTCCCCCTGCCCCGCCGGCGCCCATGCCCAGATGTGGTCGAAGCTGTTCGAGCGCGAATGCACCGACGGCTACGGCTTCGTGCTGCGTGGCGCGGTGAACGAGATGGGGCGCACCGCGGTGACCGTGCCCTCCATCCTGAGGACCTTCGCCGATGCCCATGCGGCGTACGGGCGCATGCCATGGTCCGGCCTGTTCGACGGTGCCATCGCCTGCGCGCGCGATGGCTGGATGGTCCGCCCGCACGTCCACACCATGATGGCGATGGACGAGACCGCCTATGGCCGCGTCAACACCGCCGACAAGCTGAAGCTGACCGAGGATGGCGCACGCCTCTACCTGCGCGCCGACGGTACGCCCAAGCGCCCGGGCGATCGCGTGGTGAACCCCGAGTTGGCGGCGACTCTGGGCATGATCGCGCGAGACGGCGCCGATGCCTTCTACCGCGGCGAGATCGCGCGCCGTATCGCCGCCGACATGGCCGCCCATGGCGGGCTGATCACCGAGGCCGACCTGGCCGCCGTGCGATCCCGTCGCGTCGCGCCGCTGCGCGTGGCCTATCGCGGCCGCACGCTGGTGCTGCCCCCACCGCCGGCCGGCGGCGTGTTTATCGGCGAGGTGCTCCGCATCCTCGAACATTTCGACCTGCCGGCGATGGGCCACAACTCCGCCGCCATGGTCGCCGTGCTGGCGGAAGCCATGAAGATCGCCGGCATCGACAAGGACACCCATGTCGGCGACCCGGATTTCGTGCCGGTGCCGCTCGACCTGCTGCTGGGCGATGCCCATACCGCCGAGGCCGCCGCGCGCATCCGCGCCGGAGAACGCGCCGACCTCACCCGCGTCGGCGCGGAACCCAAGGGCACGACCACCATTTCCTGCGTCGATGCCGATGGGCTGGTGGTGTCGGTCACGCATACGCTCGGCGTGCCCTCCGGCGTGGTGGTGCCGGGGCTGGGCTTCATGCTGAACGGGGCGATGAACTGGTACGATCCGCGGCCGGGGCGCGCGACCTCGATCGCGCCAGGCAAGCGGCGCTATTCCTCGATGTCGCCGCTGCTGGTCATGGAGGGCGATGCGCCGGTAGCGACACTCGGCGCGCCAGGCGGGGCCTGGATCGGCGTGGCGCTGGCGCAGGTGCTGGTGAACCTGCTCGACTTCGGCATGGGCGTCCAGGAAGCGGTGCTGGCGCCGCGCGTCAGCGCGACCAGCGCGACGCTGGACATCTCGCTGCGCGTGCCGCGCGCGGTGGAAGCGGCGCTGGCCGCCGATGGCTATGCGGTGAAGCGCGTGCCCGCCCCCTACGCCTTCGCCGGCGTGCACGGCATCGCGATGTGGGATGGCATGCTGGAAGGTGCCGCCGATCCGCAGCGCGACGGCTACGCGGCGGGCGTCGCCTGATGGACCTGGCGGGCTTCTGCCGCGCCATCCCGAAGGTGGAACTGCATGTCCACCTGCTCGGCGCCATCCGGCTCGACACGCTGGCCGAAATGGCGGCCCGCCAGGGCGCCGGGTACACGCCGGACGAAGTCGCGGATTTGGCGCGCCGCGACGCGAAACCCAAGGGGGTGCTGCACATCCTGCGCGCGCTGGAACAACGCATCCTGCGCGGGCCCGAGGACCTGCACCGCATCACCTATGAATACCTGGCCGACGCCGCCGCGCAGGGCGTGCGCCATGCCGAGATTTTCTGGAATCCCACCGGCACCGCGCGCGATTCCGGCATCCCGTATGCTGCCGGCGCCGACGCCATCCTCGCCGGCTTCGACGACGCCAAGCATGACCACGGGATTTCAGCGCTGCTGATCCCGTCCATCGACCGCGAAGCCACGCCGGAACACGCTGTCGAGATGGTCGGCTGGATGGCCGCGCACCGGCGCGACCGCATCATCGGCCTGGGCATCGACTACCGCGAGAATGACGGCCCGCCTGAGGCCTTCTGGAAGGCCTATCGTGACGCGAAGCGCGCCGGCTTCCGCCTGACCGCCCATGCCGGTGAATTCGGCTGCCACTGGCGCAACATCGAGACGGCGCTGGACCTGCTCGGCGTCGCGCGCATCGACCACGGCTACACCGTGCTGGACAACCCGGCGCTGGCGCGCCGCTGCGCCGATCGCGGCATCGTCTTCACCGTGGTGCCGACCAATTCCTACTACCTGCGCACGCTGCCGCCGGACCGCTGGGCGCTCGACCACCCCATCCGCCGCATGCCTGGCGAGGGGCTGCTGATCCACCCCAATACCGACGACCCGCCTTTGCATCGCGTCGACCCGCAGCGTTGCTGGTCCATGATGGTCGAGGATTTCGGCTTTGACCTCGATGACCTGCGCGGCTTCATGCTGAACGGCATCTACGGCGCCTTCCTGCCGGATGTGGAGAAGCGCGGCATGGCCGCGACCTTCGTCGCGGAATTCGACACGCTGCGCGCAGGCCTCGCCGCGCCCGGCCCTTACGCTGCCCCCACCCGGCGCCTATGACGGCCCGGCCCGCCTCACCGATGGACACCGCCGCATGAACGCCACCGAGACCATCGCCGCCATCCGCGCCAATGCCCGCTTCGCCACCGCCAGCGCCACGCTCGCCGCCGAGCACGACCGCACCGTCGCCGACGTCATCACGCTGACGGAAATCCCCGCGCCACCCTTCAATGAGGAAAAGCGCGCCGCGGCCTACCTGGACATGCTGCGCGCCCATGGCCTCGAGGAGGTCGAGCAGGACGAGATCGGCAACGTCATGGGCATCCGCCGCGGCTTCGGCAATGGCGACGTGCTGGTGGTCGCCGCGCATCTGGACACCGTCTTCCCCGCCGGCACCGATGTGCGCGTGCGCCGCGAGGGCACGAAGCTGTTCGCGCCCGGTGTGAGCGACGACACCTGGTCGCTGGCGGTGAACCTGGCGTTCATCCGCGCCCTCGACGCAGCCGGTATCCGCACGCGGCATGACCTGCTCTTCGTCGGCGATGTCGGCGAGGAAGGCCTTGGCGACCTGCGCGGCGTGCGGCACCTCTTCGCGCAGTCCCGCCACCGCCCCCGCATCCGCGCCTTCCTGACGGTGGACAGCCCGCAGGTCGATCACATCGTCTCGGGCGGCGTGGGATCGCGGCGCTACCGCGTGGCGTTCCGCGGGCCGGGCGGGCATTCCTATTCCGCCTTCGGCCTGGTCAACCCGATGTATGCGATGGCGGAAGCCGCGCGTGGCCTGGCGGCGGTCCAGGTGCCTTCCGACCCGCCGACCACGCATTGCGTCAGCGTCGTCTCCGGCGGCACATCCATCAACGCCATCGCCAATGCCGTGACCATCGAGGTCGACCTGCGCTCCGCCTCGGCCGTGGAACTGGACAGGCTGGACCGCCGTTTCCTGGCCATCGTGGACGAGGCCGTGGCCACCGAGAACGCCGCGCGCTCCACCACCGCCGGCCTCATCACCGCCGAGATCACCCGCGTCGGCGACCGCCCGGCCGGCGAGACGCCCGCCGGCAGCCCGATCCGCGACATCGCCGCCGCCGCCGTCGCGGCCGAGGGCTACAAGCCGAGTTTCGAATTCTCCTCGACCGACGCGAACGTGCCCATGAGCCTCGGCATCCCCGCGCTGAAGGTCGGTGCCGGCGGGCGCGGCGGGCGTGCGCATTCGCTGGAGGAATGGCTCGATGTCGAGCCGACCGAGAGCCTGCGCGGCATGCGGACCACGCTCGCCGCGATCCTGGCGCTGGCGGGCATGGAAGGGATCGGCTGATACCAGCGGCCGCACACCCGGCGCCTCGCCAGCAGGTCGCCCGGCCTTGATGTTGCGCGCAGCCGCGATATCCATCCTGCGCGCATGTCGGCCGCGGGCATGACGCCGATCAGCCGCCGCTCATCGCCGTCGTCACCAGGAGTTCGGCTTCGGCGTTGAGCGGCGTCGCCAGCGTGGCGCGATCGCCATCGACGAAGACGTTCAGGTGGCGGCGGATGGCCGGCGTGGAATCGACCAGCCGGTCGCCCATGCCGGGCCAGCGCGCGTCCAGCGCCGCGATGGCAGCGGCCACATCGCCCGCCGCCACCTCGACATCCCGCGGTGCGCCCGGGAACAGCCGCACCAGCGCCTGCGGCAGTCGCACGCGCGCCACGGCTAAGCCTCCAGCACCTCGACCGAGGTGATGGTGGGCAGGTGCTCCGCGATGCAGGCGAAGGACGCGCCCTCATCCGCGCTCGCGTAGAGCGACCCGCTGCTGGTGCCGAAATACAGCCCGGCGGGGCTACGCGTGTCCATGGTCATGGCCTGGCGCAGCACGCCGAAGAAGGCGTTGCGCTGCGGCAGCCCCTCGCGCAGCGCGGCCCAGGTCGCGCCGGCATCGCGCGTGCGCCAGACCGCGGCCGCCGCCTCGGGCACGAAGCGCCCGGCCGTGTCGCCGTTCAGAGGCAGCAGGAACAGCGTGTCCGGGTCGCGCGGATGCGCCGCCGCAGGGAAGCCGAAGGTCGATGGCAGCCCGTCCTCGATGCTGACCCAGTGCCGGCCCGCATCCTCGCTGCGGTACATGCCGCAATGGTTCTGCTGGTACAGCCTGTCCGGCATGCCCGCCGCCATCACCAGCGAATGCACGCATTGCCCGTGTTCCGGGTAGCGCTGGTCCTCCGGCGCGTAATCCTGCCGCGTGCCGCGGTTGCGCGGTTCCCATGTGGCGCCGCCATCCTCGGTGGCAAACACGCCGCCGGTCGAGATCGCCACCCACAGCCGTTGCGCGTCGGTCGGATTCGGCAGGATGTGGTGCAGGATCAGCCCGCCGCCGCCCGGCTGCCATTCGGGGCGCGAGGGATGGTCGCGCAGCCCGTTCAGATGCGTCCAGGTCACGCCGTCATCGGCACTGTGGAACAGCCCGGCGGGCTCGACGCCGGCGTAGAGCCCGCCCGGCCCGCGCGCGAGGCTCCAGACTGCCTTGATCGGTGTTTCGCCCGCCGCATAGGCCAGGCCGGCGCTGGAATGCGTCCAGGACGCGCCACGATCATGCGATGTCCAGACCGCCGGCCCGAACCACTCATTCCCGCCGCCGGCATGGATGGCGCCGGTGGCGGGATCGGCGATCACATGATGGATCGGCCAGGCGTCGCAGAACGGCCCGCGGAGTGTCCAGTCGCGGCGCGCGGCGTCGCCGTCGAAGACGAAGGCACCCTTCTTGGTGCCGACCAGCAGCGTCACCATCGCGCCCTCCCCTGTCTCAGCCGATGCGCCGGTAGCGCGCGGACATGACCTGCTGCCAGGACCCGTCCGGCATCTGCATGCGCGAATTTAGCGTGCGCGCGTCATCGCCCTGCAGCGCGATGATGTCCTGGTACTTCGCCAGCCCCTCGCCGCCGAAATTCGGTCCCTCGGTGTCCAGCGTCAGCGTGTCGCCATCCAGCGTGCCGCGATACAGCCAGAGATGCGTCATCATCGACGCCACGAAGCTGCCCAGGAAGGCGCCCTGCACCGGGTCGAAGCCGATCGTCATCAGGCTGTTGGCGGTGCCGCCGCCGGGCATCTCGCCTTCGCCCTCGGCCAGGATCCACAAGCCGCCCAGGCTGCGCACGCGCTCCGTGCCGGTCATCTGCGACGGCGCCTCCCCGGGCGCGCCGGGGCATTCGCCCTCGGTCCGCCAGGTGCCGACCAGGCGCTGGAGCCAGCGATGCTCGGGGCCGGGCTGCGGAAGGTCCATGGCGTGTCTCCTCGTGTCAGGCCGCGCCGAAGCGCGCGGTCAGGCGATCCAGCGATTCCGTCCAGCCGCGGCGATGCCGCGTGGCGGTGCCTTCATCGGCGAAGCGGTCATGCGTGACGGTCACCTCGGTGCCCTCCGGGATCGGCCGGAACTCGACGGTGACGCGCGAGACGCGCTCGGGCGCATTGGTCCAGGCCCAGGAGAAGACCAGGCGCTGCTCCGGGACAATCTCGGCATAGGTGCCTGAGACCTCGTGCCGCGGGCCCGTATCCTCGACCAGCACGATGCGGAAGCGCGCGCCTTCGCGCGCGTCGATCTCGGCTTCGGTCACGCGGGTGTGGTGCGGGCCCCACCACAGGGCCAGCACCTCGGGCTGCGTCCAGGCCTCGAACACCCTGGCCGGCGCGGCCTTGATGCGCCGCACCAGCGTCAGGCTGGGCACGACGGCGTTCACGCCTTGCGCTCCAGCGCGGCCGCGAGGCGGTCGAGGCTCTCGGACCAGAAGCGCTGGTAGCGCGCGAGCCAGCCCATGGCATCCTCCATCGGTGCGGCAACCAGCCGGCAGGTGACCGTGCGCCCGGCCTTGTGGCGCGCCACCAGCCCCGCACCCTCCAGCACATCGAGGTGCTTCATCACCGCCGGGAGGGACATCGGCAGCGGGCGGGCGATGTCACTCACGCTCAGGGCGTCGTCAGCGGCCAGGCGCTCGACGATGGCGCGGCGCGTCGGGTCGGAAAGCGCACCGAAGATCCGGTCCAGGCCGGGGTGATTTAAGTCAACCATACGGTTAACTTACCGGCAGCCTCCCCGGCCCGTCAAATCCTTTCGCGCAGCGGATCAGGGCGCCAGGACGATGACCCGCACCTGGCTCGGCACGATCCGGCAGCCCGGAATGTTCGTGCTGTTCTGCAGCGACATGGAGGTCAGCCGCGTCACGGGCATTCCACCCACCAGGGTGGTGAAGGACCCGATCAGGTGGCGCGAGGGGCCCATCACCGTGCCCGAGGCCACGCCCGTCGCGACGCCGGCATTGTCGCCGTTCGTGAGCGGGGTGGTCGTGCCCATGTTGTGCATCGGCGCGCCGAGCACCAGCGTCGTGAACTGGCTCGGCACCGCCGTCGGACCCATCGCGATGTTCGGATACGGGATCGGGATGGGCGCCGGCACGGCGGGCGTCAGGCAGACATCGGGGAAGCCCATGTCCATGCCCATCATCTGGGTATTGGCGAACATCGCGCCTCTCCTCAGCCCATGTGGATCTGGGCGCCGTCGATCTTGACGACCAGGCCCGCCTGCAGCGTCGTGGTGTCGCCCTTGAGGCCGAGATGCCCGCTGGCGCGCTGGTCGATGTCGCGCGCGCGCAAATGCTCGCCTTCCTCGACGAAGCGGTAGCTGCGGCGGAACCGGCCGATGATCCGCGTGGCGATGGTCTCGATCGCCTCGGCGATGGCCGAGACGGTGCCAAGCCGCGCATCCATGCGGGTGGCGCTGACGCCGAGCGTCCCGGTGGCGACCTGCGTCGTGGCGGCTTCCGCCACCAGCGTCTCGGCGGCGAGGTTCAGCCGCCCGCCATCGGCCGCGACCGTCGCGCCATCGGGCAGCGCCACCCGCATTGCGGCATCGCCGTGCCGTTCCAGCACCGCAAGCACATAGGTAAGCGGTCCCGCCTGGGCGAGCAGCACGACATCGCCCCGTTCCGGCTGCACCAGGCAGGAGAAGGCGCGCCGAGCCACTGCCTCGTGCCCGTCCCGCAACACGAAGCACAGGTCGCCGGTGCGCGAGAGCACCTCCGCCACCTGGCCCTCGGTAGCGGCGAGAGCCGAAAATCCGGTGATCGCATTCATCTGCCGTGCTCCGTCTCGATGGTCATCTCAGGTGCCAGCCCAGCGTTGCTGCCATTGCTCGGCGCGGGCGCGGTCCTCGTCGGGCCGCAGGGCCGCGCGGCGGTCAGGGATACGCGCGCCGGCCTCGCGGATCATATGAAGGTTTGCACGGAACAGCGTGACGCCGGCGAGGTCGGCCCCTTCCAGATTGGCGTGGCTGAGGTCGGCATAGGTCATGTCGCATTGGCCGAAGCGCGCGCGCGGCGCCACCATGCCGACGCAGATCGCCTGGTACATCCGCGCGCCGGTCGCATCGGCCTCGGTCAGGTCCGCACCCGACAGGATGGCGTTGGAGAGGTCCGCGCCGCGCAGCAGCGCGCCCTGGAGTTTCGCTTCGAGCAGGATGGCCTTCGCCATGGTCGCGCCCTCGAAGCGCGCACCGGCGGCCTTGGCCTTCTGCATGCCGGCCTGGGTCAGGTCGGCCCCCGACAGGTCGCAGCCGGTCAGGTCGCATTCGGTGAACTGGCAGCCAGACAGGCCCAGCCCCTGCAGCGATCGCCCGGCGAACATGCCGAACATGAACACTGTGCGGAAGAAGCGCGCGCCCGCCAGGTTTGCCTCCCGCAGGTCGGATTCGATGAAGACCGCGTCCTCGCAGGCCGCGCCGGCGAGGTCGATCCCGTCGGTCCGGCACTTCATGAAGCGCGTCTTGGTCAGGTTCGCCTCGGCGAAGGAGGCGCGGGTGAGCCGGCATTGCACGATGGTCGCGACCTGCAGCGCCGCGCCGGCAAACACCGCGCCACGCATGCCGCAATTCACCGCGCTCCAGGTCTGCGCCTTCACGCCGGCCAGGCGCGCGCGCGTCATGTGGCATTCGGCGAAGCTCGACTGCCCGAGATAGGCGCCCGACAGGTCGGCGCCGTCGAAACGCACGCCAGCCGCCACGGATTCGCGGAAATTCGCGTCGCGCAGGTTGGCGTTGGTGAAATCTGCCCCCTCCAGGATGGCGCCGGACAGGTCGGCGCCCGAGAGGTCCGCGCCCGCCCAGCTGCGCTCGCGACCGATCACCTCGCCGTCGCGCACCATCGCCTCGATCGCTGCGCGGCTCATGTCGGGCTCCGGCGCGGATGGATGCGCGCACGGCTGCGCTGGATGCGTTCGTAGCGTGTCGCGCCGTCGCCGTGGATACGCGCGAGGTCGGCCTCGTGCAGGCTGCTGTCGCTGAGGTCGGTGCCTCGGATATCCGCGCGCGACAGGCTCGCGCCCATGAGGTCGGCCCGCGTGATGCGCGCCGCCCGGAGGTCGGCCACGGTGAAGCGCGCATTGCGCGCCCGCGCCAGGTCGAAGCTCGCGCCCTGGAGGTTGCTGTCCGAAAGGTCGGAATCGTCCAGCAGCGCACGGTCGAACACCGCGCCTTCAAGGTTGCTGCCGCGCAGGTTGGCGCCGGCGCAGCGCGCGCCGGTGAAGCGCGCACCCTGCAAGGCGCAGGTCTCGACGAAGACCGATTTCGACATCTCCGCCCCCGCGAAGACGATGCCAGCAGCCTGGACGGCGAAGAAGGTCGCCTGCGTCAGCACCGCCCCGGTGAAGTCGGCATTCCGCAGGTCGGCCTTGATGAAGATCGCCTTCTCGAAATTGGCGCGCGCGGCCGTCACGCCGGCCAGGTCGGCATCGAGCAGCATCAGCCCGGCGCAGATCGCTTCCGACAGGTCCGCGCCGGCGAAGGACGTATCCCCCAGCATCGCGCCCGACAGGTCGGCGCGCAGGAAGCGGGCGTTCCGCATGTCCGCGCCGCGCAGCACGGCGCCGCGCAGGCGCGCATTGGCCAGGTCCGCCCCGCCGAGCCTCGCGCGGCCGAGATTGGCGCCATCCAGCTCCGCCCCCGCCAGCACCGCGCCTTCGAGCCGCGCATGCGCCAGCACCGCGCGTTCGAGGCGCGCGCGGCTGAGATTGGCTCCGGCGAGGTCGGCGCCATCCAGCCAGGCATCGGTCAGGTCGAAGCCCGAGAGATCGAGGCCAGACAGGTCCGCGCCGCACAGGTCGGCGCGGGCGGCGTTGCGCCGGCCATCCATCAGCCTCGCCCGCACCGCGGCATTCGCGGCGGCATCCAGGCGGGGCGCCGGGTCCTGCTGGTCGGCCCCGTCGATGTAGCCCTGGCGTTGCGCGGCCTCGAAGTCGGTCAGGCGCTTCATCGCCACCGGGTCGGCCAGCATGCCGCGCAGCACGCCGGCATCCCCGCCCCCAGCCTCGATCTGCGCGGCATTCGCCTGCATCTGCGCCACGGTGGCGGCCGCCGAGAAGCGCGGCGGCCCCGACGGGCGCTGCTTCGGGTCCACCGGCGTCATGCCGGCCTGGATCGCCACCTCGCGCGACTGCGCTTCCATTCTGGTGCGGATCTCGTCGCCGGCGACCTGGCGCTCGGCGGCTTCCTGGCGGACGCGTTCGATCACCGCCGGCAGGTTGTCGAGGCTGGGCACCGGTTCGGGCGCCTTGGGCGGCGGCGGGGCGTAGGCCTCGGGGTCGAGGTCGAGCGCCACCAGCCTGTCGCGCGTCGCCGCATTCTGCTTGAGCGCGCGCTGGTGGGCGCGCTTGGCGAGCAGCCCCTGCTCCTCGTTCATCACGCGTTCCGCCTCCATGTCGGGGTCGGGAACGATCAGGTCGGCCGGGACCAGCGCGCTGTCGCGCAGCGCCTCCAGCGAGCCGATCTCGGGGTCGAGGCGTTGATCGACCGCCGCCTGGAAGGCCGCGATCGGCCGCGGCGCGCCCAGCATGTCGGCACCGAGCACGAGGCGGGTGATGTCGCGCGCATCCTCCTCCATCACGCGCGTGCGGCCGTGATGGATCATCACCAGGCGCTTCTGCGCAGGGAAGAACCACACGGTGGTCAGCGACAGCGGCACATCCTCCAGCCCGCTGCCGCCCTGGCGCTGGATCAGGATGCGCGGCTGGATGCCCGGCAGGCGCCCGGTGATCTCGGGCTCGGTCGGGTGCATGTTGGCGATGGCGTAGTCCTCGTCGCCGCGCAGGAAGCCAGGAAACCGCTGGTCGGGGCTGGCGGCCATGAAGACGCGCCAGTCGGTGTCGCGGGCGAAGCCGGGGAAATCCTCTTCGAGCCATTTCTGGTCATGCGTGCCGGCCAGACGCTGGCGCTGCGGCCATCCGAGGTCGAGCGGGCCGTAATTGACCGGCTCGGGCGTGCGCGGCCGTTCGGCACCCTGCGGCAGCACCACGTTGGGCAATGCGACGCGGAAGCCGACGCCCTGGATCGGCACTTCGTCGATGCCGCGGCCGAGCGGGTTCTGCGGATACTTCGCCCCGCCATAGGCGCGGTCCCAGCCCATCGGCATCTCGGTGAAGGGCAAGGGCTGGGTCGGCACGCCGTCCTCGACATGGCGGTCGCCCACGGCCGCCAGCCGCTTGGTCAGGGCACCGAGCCGCACGGAGGTGGTGATGGTCTGCACCGGCCGGCCGCCCGGCGCGAAGGCGCTGCCCGAGACCAGGAACTCCGCCGCCGTCTTGGGCAGCACCATGTCGAGCGGCATCTCGGGCGGCAACGCCTTGGCGAGGAACTTCCACATCGCCACCTCGCCCAGCAGCGCCGGGCGGTCGCCCATCGGGCAGAAGCTGATCGCGGCGACGCTAAGGAAATAGCGGCGGCTGAACTCCATCGGCCGCGTCATCACGTTCAGCGCAAGCGGCTTGAAGGTCTTCATGCGAGCGGATCGGCCTGCGTCACGGCGCGATCGCGACGAGGTCCGGCCGCGCCGGGTCGTAGCGGACCGGAATGGTGGCGCCCGGGCTCAGCGAGGTCACCTCGACCATCGACACGACGCGCCGGATCGAGGCCTGCCAGGGTGGGCGCCCCTCGGCGGTGACTTCGAGGTGGAGGATGACGATCGGCATGCTGTTGCGGCGGCTCCCGGTATCCTCGAGGCGCAGGATGCGCGCGGTGGCGGGCAGGCCCTCGGCCCGCACGCGCACATCCTGGCGGTGGCGCAGATACGCCGGCCCGTAGAAGAACGCCGGAATCGCCAGCACGACCGCCGCGATGAGTGCCAGTTGCCACAATCCGCGCATATGCCGTGCCCGCCTCAGGAATGCAGCGTGAAGCCGGTCTTGACCGAGAAGGTGTAGGTATAGGCCTTCATGGACTTGTTCTTGATCTCGACCGCGCCGTTCGCGATGGCAAGGCCGAAATTGTCGATCTTCACGCCGACGGTGCCGATCACCATGCCGATGTTCTCGATCTTGAAGCCGCAATTGCTCTGGACGAAGCCATAGGCGTCGCCGTTGGTCGCGCCCGTGTTGTAGAAGTTGGGCGTCGTCTGCATCAAATTGGGCGCGACGTGGTTGATCACCGCGGCGCTGGTCACGGTCACCGGCGAAGGCGTTACGACGGTGATGGCACCGGCGACCGTCATCGTCATGGTGCCGCCGATGGTGTCGGTCACCGCACCGCCGATGGTGCGCGTGACGCCGGCGCCCACCGTCTCGGTGATCGATGCGGCGATGGTACGCGTCTCGCTGGCTGCATAGGTCTCGGTCACGTTGCCGGTGACCGTGCGGGTCTCCTTGCCGGTGATCGTCTCGTCGAAGTTCTTGACGACGGTGGTCTTCTTGTTGCCGGTGACCGTCAATGTCTCGTCGTTCTTGATCTCGGTGGTGCGGTTGCCGATGCCGTCGATGCCAACCTTGCGCGTCTCGTTGTTCTGGACGACCGTGTCGAGGTCCTTCTCGGCATGCATGTAGATCTGCTCGGAACCCTTGAGGTCCTCGAAGCGCAGTTCGTTGAAGTTCTCGGCACTGCCATTCTTGCTCGAACGGCTCTTGACGCCGGACTTCGTCTTCTCGCCGGGCAGGCCGTAGGGATACATGTTTTCGGCGTTGTAGACGCGCCCGGTGACGATCGGGCGGTCCGGGTCTCCTTCCAGGAAGTCGACGATGACCTCCTGGCCGATGCGCGGGTGGTGGAACATGCCCCAGTTCTGCCCGGCCCAGCCCTGCGAGACACGGATCCAGCAGGATGAATTCTCGTTCTTCTCCCCCAGCCGGTCCCAATGGAACTGGACCTTCACCCGGCCGTAATTGTCGACATAGATCTCCTCGCCGCCCGGGCCGGTGACGATCGCCGTCTGCGGCCCCTGCACGAAGGGGCGCGGCGTTATGCGCTCGGGCCGGTACGGGACGCGCTTGGGGATGCAGGTGAAGTCGTTGGCGTAGCGCGGGTCGCGCGCCTCATGACCCCAGACCTCCATGGTCCAGTGGCTGTAGTCCTCGGCATGGTGGCGGATATCGGTCAGCAGCAGCGCCGGCGTGGAGACGTCCGCGACATCGAGCAGCATGCCGGCATGCAGGGTGCAGATCGAGCTTTCGCCACGAAGCACCTCATGGAAGGTCTCCTCGTTCTCGATGCGGTGCTTTGCGACGGCCGTCCCGGCGCCGGCGGCGGTGTAGATGCCCGGGTAGTCGAAGCGTTCGCGCGACTTCATCTCGGCCACATTGATCGTGGTCGGCTGCGACACCTCGAGCGACAGCGACGGCGTCTCGAAGTTGAAGTCGCGCATCGTCCACTTGCCGGACCGCACCACCATTTCCCAGTCGAGCCGCGAGACCGACGACACGCCGCCGTCATCGCCGAGATATCCGACCTCCCCGATCGGGCACGGCGTGCACGCGCTGTTGCTGTCCGCCAGGACCAGCTTGTGTTCCGAATCACTGTGCGTGTGCCAGTAGAAGATGCCCTCCTGCTCCATCAGCCGCTGGATGAAGTCGAGGGCGCTTTCGCGGTACTGCACGACATAGTCGCGGGGTTCGTAGGAGCCGACCAGCTTCTTCTCGACGCTGGTGACGCCATGCAGCTGGAGCACCTCCATGATGATGTCGGGGATGGTCTTCTGCTGGAAGATGCGGCAGTCGCTGGTGCGCGACAGGAACCACAGGATCGGCACCACCTCGGCGTGCCATTCCATCGAATCGCCGCTGCGGTCGGCCTTGCCGCGGCGCAGCTTGCGGATATGGCCGTGCAGCGGGCGCTGCGGAATGCCCGTGACACCCTCCGGATAGCCGAACTTGATGCGCACGGCGGTGCCCAGCAGCTTCGCCACGTCGGCCGGCTTCGCCTGCGTCACGAAGGTGATGTTGAACACGAAGGGCTGCGAGATGCGTTCCTCGCCCTCCAGTTCGGTGAGCATCGCAAGATCCGGCCCAAGCGTGGTCTGGATGGCGAGCGCACGGTCCGTCTGCGAATAGGTCATGACAGTCTGCCTCCGTGCGCCCAGCCCGTATCGGACCTGGACCATACTGCGTCGTGGTGGACCGAAAAAGCCACCGGGTGGGCGTGACACTGTGATCCGGGTGACCCCGCGTCGATGAAGTGTTGCACAGATTTGCCCGGCTCGGCGCCGCCTTGGCGCGGCGGGCTTGGAATCGGCGGCGGGGACGGGCTTTGTGGCGCGACCATGAGCCGCCAGCCCCCATCCCGCCGCGCCGCCCCCGCCATGGCGCTGGCCCTGCTGATCCTGATGCCCGCCCTGGCCGGCGCACAGGCCCCGCCGGGTGCCGCACCGCTGCGCGACGAACCTGGCGATTGGTGGGGCGATGTGCATCGCTGGACGGGGTCGGATGCCACCCGTCCCTCGAGCGGGGCGCGGCCCACGGCGCCGGCCACCACGCCCGACCGCGTCACCACCAGCGCGACCGCGCGGGTCAATATCCGCCGCGAGCCGTCGACCAGCGCACCGGTCGAACGCGTGCTGCGGCCCGGCACGAGCCTGCGCGTGTTCGGCGAGGCGCCGGATGGCTGGTTCCACGTCGGCGAAGGCGACGCGCCGTTCGGCTGGGTCCACCGGTCTGCGCTTCAGGGGCGCTGAGCCCGACCGCGGGCCCGATGCGGCGCGTCGCCGCACCGACCTCGGCGCTGTGCCGGTTTCGGAGGATCGCCGACGCATCGTCCCGCTGGAACGCACAGCGTCGATCCCGACCGATCGGACGCGAGGCAGCGTCCGCGCGCACCACTCAATGCCGCAACCCGCTTCCCACGGATCGCGGCGCGCCATGCTGTCCGGCTCCCGGCGGCGGTAGGCGGACGCCGGGAGCTCCAGCACGTGTCAGGGTGGCGGCCGCCCCGGGGATCGAACTCCTAGGGCGGCGGACAGGGGCGCCGACTTCGCGGCGTCCGCCAGGAAAACGGCCGGTGGGGGCTGAAGTTCCATGGCAGCCCAAAATCCCTGGCGTTCAAAAGCCGCGCCGCATCTCCTCGGCACGTCGGCGATCATGCTCCAGGCGGCGGCGGTGCTCTTCCATGTCGCGCCGGTGGGCCTCCGCCCTTTGGCGCAGCTCCTCCGCCTGCCAACGCGCCCATTCGTCACGACGCCGGTCCTGCATTTGGCGCCGGTGTTCCGCGGCCTGGCGACGATCCTCGTCCTCGCGGCGTCGCCTTTCCTCCATCCGCTGCCGCCGACGTTCCCAGGCTTCCCGCTCCCGCTCGCGCGCCTCACGCTCGCGCTCCATCGCTTCGCGGTGGCGCTCGGCGCGCAAGCGCTCCTGCTCCGCGCGCTGCCGGCCGCCGTCCGCGACAGCGGGCGCAGCAGTGCCGAGGCCGAGCAGGATGAGCGGGAGGATGCGCCGCGTCGTGCGATAACTGTTCTGCATGCCTTTGCCTCCTCGGATCCTCATGTCCCGATGGCACAGGAACGCAGCCGGTGATGGAGAGTTCACGGCAAGGCAGGGGCGACTTCGCGGCACGATCAGGCGAGCCCGGCGATCATGGCGCGGGCTGGTGTCCCAGGCGCGGCGGCGGCGGTCAGGGGCTGGCCTGCAGACGCCCAGCCGGCTGCGCATGCGTCGGGTCGTCCGGGCAGGTCCGAATCGCCGGCTTGCGTTGAGCCTCGGCGCTTCGTTGAGGTCCCGAGATTCTCTGGTGTGCCCGGTGGGACTCGAACCCACGGCCCCATGATTAAAAGTCACGTGCTCTACCGGCTGAGCTACGGGCACGCCGGATGGCCGGCACCGGGGGTCGCCCCCGGCGCCGGGGTGATAGCCTCAGGCGGCGTCCGATGCCACCCGCATGGAGCGGATCTTGTCCGGCCCCTGCACTTGGCCGGACATGCCCGCGCCGCGCTTGATCTTGTCCACGGCTTCCATGCCCGAGGTCACCTGGCCCCAGATGGTGTACTGGCCATCGAGGCTCGAAGCCGGCGCGAACATGATGAAGAACTGGCTGTTCGCGCTGTTCGGGTCGCTGGTGCGCGCCATGCCGCAGGTGCCGCGCTGAAAGCGCGCGGTGCCGGGCTGGCTGAACTCGGCCTCGATGTCCGGCAGGTCGGAGCCACCCGTGCCGGTGCCGGTCGGGTCGCCGCCCTGGGCCATGAAGCCCTCGATCACGCGGTGGAAGGGCGTGTCGTTGTAGAAGCCGGCGCGCGCCAGCGCCTTGATCTGCTCGACATGCTTCGGTGCCAGGTCGGGGCGCAGCGCGATGGTGATGGTGCCGTGCTCGATCTCGATGATCAGCGTGTTCTCGGGATCGGCGGCGGTGGTGTCGGACATGCGGAATTCCTCAGCGGATGTCGGCGGCAATGCGCGCCGAACGGATGCGGTCGGCCGGCGCGGGAACCTGGCCGCCCTGGCCCACGCCGCGCTTCAGCCGGTCCACCGCGTCCATGCCGGAGATCACCCGCCCCCAGATGGTGTACTGGCCATCGAGGCTCGGCGTCGGCGCGAACATGATGAAGAACTGGCTGTTGGCGCTGTTGGGGTTCTGCGTGCGCGCAGCCCCCACGGTGCCGCGCACGAAGCGCGCGCGCGACGGCGGGGAGAATTCCGCCGGCAGGTCCGGCAGGTTCGACCCGCCGGTGCCGGTGCCGGTGGGGTCGCCGCCCTGCGCCATGAATCCGTCGATCACGCGATGGAAGGGCGTGTTGTCGTAGAAGCCGCGACGCGTCAGCACCTTGATGCGCTCGACATGGCGCGGTGCGAGTTCCGGCAGCATCTGGATCCGCACTTCGCCGGCGGGCAGTTGCAGGACCAGGATGTTCTCCGGGTCGGGCGGCGTGGCGGGGGCGGTCTGCGCCGGCGCGTCCTGCGCGCAGGCGGCCAGGCCGAGTGCGGCGATGCTGCCGCCGAGAAGCGTCCTGCGGTCCATGTGCATGTTTCCCTTCAAGCCGTCGTTGCGCGCAACTTCGCCAGCGTCCGTTCCAGCGTCGTCTTCGGCACGAAGCCGGATATGTCCCCGCCCAGCTTCGCGATCTCCTTCACCAGGCGGGAGGCGATGAACTGGTTGGTCTCGGACGCCATCAGGAAGACCGTCTCGATCTCCTGGTCCAGCCGGCGGTTCATGCCGACCATCTGGAATTCATAGTCGAAATCCGACACGGCGCGCAGGCCGCGGATGATCATCCGCGCACCGACCTCGCGCGCGTAGTGCACCAGCAGCCCCTCGAAGGGCTTCACCTCGATGACGGTGCCGTGGCGCTCGGCGATGGCGGCGGTCTCGGCCTTCACCAGTTCGACCCGTTCCTCCAGGTCGAACAACGGCCCCTTGCCGATGTTGATGGCCACACCGACCACCAGCCGGTCCACCAGCCGCGCGGCGCGGCCGATGACGTCGAGGTGCCCGTTGGTGACCGGGTCGAAGGTGCCGGGATAGAGCGCGACGCGTTCAATCATTGGCTTCCGCCGCCTCTTCGTCGTCACCCTCGTCGGCGATGGGGAAGCAGGAGATCACCCGCTCCCCATCCGACAGGCGCATCAGTGTCACGCCCATGCCCTGGCGGCCGGTGATGCGCACGTCATCGGCCTCGATGCGGATCAGCTGGCCGCCATCGGTGACCAGCATCAGGTGGTCGCCGGGGCGCACGGGGAAGGTCGCGACCACCTCGCGCCCGGTGCGCTTGGACAGGGTGATGCCGGTGATCCCCTGCCCGCCACGCCCGGTTACGCGGTATTCATGCGCCGAGGTCCGCTTGCCGAAGCCGCCATCGGTGACGGCGAGGATGATTTCCTCCGCCGCCTCGAGCTCGTCGAAGCGTTCGGGGCTGAGCGCGATCTCGACGACCGGCTCCTCCGCGTCATCGGCGGCGGGCGTCGCCTCGGCCTCGTCGTCACCGGCGCGCCGCTTCGCCGCGGCAGCCTTGAGATACGCGGCGCGCTCGGCCGGGCTGGCCTCGATGTGGCGCAGCACCGACAGTGCAATCACGCTGTCGCCCTGCGCGAGGCGGATGCCGCGCACGCCATCCGAATCACGCCCGGCGAACAGCCGCAGCGTATCGGGTTCGGCCTGGAAGCGGATGCAGCGGCCCATGCGGGTGGCGAGCATCACGTCATCGCCCTCGCGGCAGGTCGAGACGCCGATCAGGCTGTCGCGTTCCCCGAGCTTCATCGCGATCAGGCCCGAGGACCGCACATTGCGGAAGTCGCTCAGCCGGTTGCGCCGCACATTGCCATGCAGCGTCGCGAAGACCAGGTGCAGCCCTTCCCACAGCGTCTCATCCAGCGGCAGCGGCAGCACGGCCGTGACGCTCTCGCCATCCTGCAGGTTCAGCACCTGGCGCAGCGACCGCCCGCGCGCCGTGGGGCTGGCCTCCGGCAACTGCCAGACCTTCTCGCGGAACGCCATGCCGCGGCTGGTGAAGAACAGCACGAACTGGTGGGTATGCGCGACGAAGGACCGGATGACGACATCATCCTCCCGCGTGCCCGCGCCCGTACGCCCCTTCCCGCCGCGCCCCTGCGCGCGGAAGGTGTCGAGCGGCGTGCGCTTGACGTAGCCATCGCGCGTCAGCGTCACCACCATGGTGCCGGGCTCGATCAGGCTCTCGTCATCCACATCGGCGACGTGATCGACGATCTGCGTCATGCGCGGCGAGGCGATCTCCGCGCGCACCTTCAGCAGCTCCGCGGTCATCACCTCCATGCGGCGGACGCGGCTGCCCAGGATGTCGAGCAGGTCGCGGATCTTCTCGCCCACCTCGCCGAGCTCGGCGGTGATCTTGTCGCGCTCCAGCCCGGTCAGGCGCTGCAGGCGCAGGTCCAGGATGCCGCGCGCCTGTTCTTCCGTCAGCCGCACCGTGCCCTCGGGCGTGATGACGTTGCGGTAGTCATCCACCAGCGCCAGCAGCACGCCGACATCGCCGGCCGGCCAGGCGCGGTCCATCAGCGCGGCGCGCGCCGTCGCGGCATCCGCGCTGGCGCGGATCACCCGGATCACCTCGTCGATATTCGCCACCGCGATCGCCAGGCCGATCAGCAGGTGCCCGCGCTCGCGCGCCTTGGCCAGGCGGTGGCGCGACCGGCGCAGGATGACGTCCTCGCGGAAGGCGATGAACGCCATCAGCGCGTCCTTCAGCCCCATCTGCCGCGGCCGCCCGTTGTCGAGGGCGAGGAAATTCACCGCAAACGACGTCTGCAGCGACGTCATGCGATAGAGCTGGTTCAGCACGACCTCGGCGGTGGCATCGCGTTTCAACTCGATGACGATCCGCATGCCCGAGCGGTCGGATTCATCGCGCAGGTCGGAGATGCCCTCGATCGCCTTGGCGCGCACCAGCTCGGCGATCTTTTCCAGCAGCGTGGACTTGTTGACCTGGTAGGGGATTTCGGTGACCGCGATGCACTGGCGGTTGCCCTTCATCTCCTCGATCTCGGCGCGCGCGCGCAGCGGGATGGAGCCGCGCCCCGTCTCGAAGGCCGACCGTATGCCGGCACGCCCCAGGATCAGCCCGCCGGTCGGGAAATCCGGCCCCGGGACGATCTTCATCAGGTCGTCGAGCGTCAGCGCATTGTCCGCGACCAGCGCCAGCGTGGCGTCGATGATCTCGGTCGGATTATGCGTCGGGATATTGGTCGCCATGCCGACGGCGATGCCGTTCGCGCCATTGACCAGCAGGTTCGGGAAGGCGGCGGGCAGCACGCGCGGTTCCTCCGCGCTCTCGTCGTAATTCGCCTGGAAATCGACCGTGTCCTCGTCGATGCCTTCCAGCAGCGCCATGGCCGATGGCGCCAGCCGCGCCTCGGTATAGCGCATCGCCGCCGGCGGATCGCCGTCCACCGAACCGAAGTTTCCCTGCCCGTCGATCAGCGGCACGCGCATGCTGAAGGGCTGCGCCATCCGCACCATGGCGTCGTAGATCGAGCTGTCGCCATGCGGGTGATACTTGCCCATCACGTCGCCGACCACGCGGGCCGATTTGCGATACGGCTTGTCCGCCGTGTAGCCGGCCTCCTGCATCGCGAACAGGATCCGCCGATGCACCGGCTTGAGCCCGTCGCGCGCATCGGGAAGCGCGCGCGCGACGATCACGCTCATGGCGTAGTCGAGGTAGGATCGGCGCATCTCCTCTTCGAGCGCCACGGGCGGCGTCTCGTAGGGGGGCTGTCCGGGGGTGCTGGAGTCGCTCACGCGGGGGAACTCGATCCGATGTCGTGTGTGTCACGCGGCGCGGCGCGCGGGCTGCGGGGCCATTGGCACCGCCCGCGCGCGCCCGTCAACCGCGCAGGGGTCAGAACGGGATTTCGTCGTCCAGGTCGGTCTTCTTGGAATCCCACCCACCGCCGCGCGACGGCGCGCGCGAGGACCCGCCGCCGCCCTCGCTGCGCGACCCGCCGGACGGCCGGTCGCCATACCCGCCACCCCCGCCGCCGGAGCGTTCGGCATAGCCGCCGCCGGCATCCTCGCCAGCGCCACCGCCGCGCCCGCCCACCAGCTGCAGCTCACCGCGATACTGGCGCAGCACGATCTCGGTCGTGTAGCGGTCCTGGCCGTCCTTGTCCTGCCACTTGCGGGTCTCGATCTGGCCCTCGATGTACACCTCGCTGCCCTTGCGAAGGTACTTCTCGGCCACTTCGCCCAGGCGGTCGTTGAAGATCGCGACGGAGTGCCACTCCGTGCGCTCCTGCTGGTTGCCTTCGCGGTCCTTGTAGCGTTCGGACGTCGCGATCCGCAGGTTCACCACCTTGCCGCCGTTCTGGAAGTTCCTCACCTCGGGATCGCGGCCGAGCCGCCCCAGGATGATGACCTTGTTGATGCCAGCCATGCCGCGCAGTCCCTCGATTTCCAACCGTCATACTAGCCCGGCGCGCGCCTCGGGGCCACCCGTCGCCCGGGCACGGGCGCCCGCGACGTAGCCCCTTTGCAGCTTGCCCTGGCAGCCGCATATATGGTGAGAACATTCTCAGAACACCAGCGGCGCCCCGGAGTCCCCCCCTTCCATGACCGGCCATATCCGTATCCGCGGCGCGCGCCAGCACAACCTGAAGGATGTGGACCTCGACATTCCCCGCGACACACTGACGGTGGTCACGGGCCTGTCCGGTTCCGGCAAGTCGTCCCTTGCCTTCGACACCATCTACGCCGAGGGCCAGCGCCGCTATGTCGAGTCGCTGTCGGCCTATGCGCGCCAGTTCCTGCAACTGATGCAGAAGCCCGATGTGGACAGCATCGAGGGCCTGTCGCCCGCCATCTCCATCGAGCAGAAGACCACCAGCCACAACCCGCGCTCGACCGTCGGCACGGTCACCGAGATCCACGACTACATGCGCCTGCTCTGGGCCCGCGCCGGCGTGCCCTATTCCCCCGCCACCGGCCTGCCGATCGAAGCGCAGACCGTCTCCCAGATGGTCGACCGCGTCATGGCCATGGAGGAAGGCACGCGGCTGCTGCTGCTGGCCCCCGTGGTGCGCGGCAAGAAGGGCGAATACCGCAAGGAGCTGGCGGAATGGCAGCGCCGCGGCTTCGAGCGCGTGAAGATCAACGGCGCGCTGCACCAGATCAGCGAGGCACCGAAGCTCGACAAGAAGCTGAAGCACGATATCGAGATCGTGGTGGACCGCATCGTGGTGCGCGAGGGCGTTGCCCAGCGCCTGGCGGATTCCTTCGAGACCGCGCTGGGCCTGGCGGACGGCATCGCCTATGCCGAGAACGCCGACACGGCCGAACGCACCGTCTTCTCCGCGAAATTCGCCTGCCCCGTCTCCGGCTTCTCCATCGAGGAGATCGAGCCGCGCCTGTTCTCCTTCAACTCGCCGCACGGCGCCTGCCCGGCCTGCGACGGCCTCGGCACCGAGACCTTCTTCGACCCGCAGCTGGTCGTGCCGCAGGATGATGTCTCGCTGAAGGACGGCGCCATCGCGCCCTGGACCGGCGCGCAATCGCCCTACTACACGCAAACGCTGGAAAGCCTGGCGCGCCACTTCAAATTCGCCATGACAACGCCCTGGCAGGACATTCCCGCTGCAACGCGCCAGGCCATCCTGCACGGCACCGGCGATGAGGTCGTCACGCTCCGCTACAAGGACGGGTTGCGCGCCTATGAGGTGAAGAAGCCCTTCGAAGGCGTCATCCCCAACCTCCAGCGCCGCTACAAGGAAACCGACAATCCCTGGGTGCGCGAGGACCTCTCCCGCTACCAGGCCGACAAGCCCTGCGCCACCTGCACCGGCTTCCGCCTGAAGCCGCAGGCGCTGGCCGTGAAGGTCGCGGGCAAGCACATCGCGGAAGTCAGCGAGTTGTCCATCCGCCGCGCGCGCGACTGGTTCGGCACGGTGATGGAAACGCTGACGCCGCAACGCCAGGAAATCGCCCGCCGCATCCTGCGCGAGATCGAGGACCGGTTGCAGTTCCTGGTCGATGTCGGCCTGGACTACCTGTCGCTGAGCCGTTCCTCCGCCACGCTCTCGGGCGGCGAATCACAGCGCATCCGCCTGGCCTCGCAGATCGGCTCCGGGCTGACCGGCGTGCTCTACGTGCTCGACGAACCCTCCATCGGCCTGCACCAGCGCGACAACGAGCGCCTGCTCGGCACGCTGCGCCGCCTGCGGGACCTCGGCAACACCGTGCTGGTGGTCGAGCACGACGAGGACGCGATCCGCCAGGCCGACCACCTGATCGACATCGGCCCCGCCGCCGGCGCCGGAGGTGGCCGCGTCATCGCCCAGGGCACCCCGGCCGAGGTCATGGCCAACCCTGCCAGCCTGACCGGCCAATACCTCTCCGGCGCGCGCCGCATCGAAGTCCCGGCCACGCGCCGCAAGATCGACAGAAAGAAGCAACTGCGCGTGGTCGGTGCCACCGGCAACAACCTAAAGGACGTCACGGCCTCGATTCCGCTCGGCACCTTCGCCTGCATCACCGGCGTCTCCGGCGGCGGCAAGTCCACGCTGGTGGTGGAAACCCTCTACAAGGCCGCCTCGCGCCGCCTGATGGGCGCCGCCGAAGTCCCTGCCCCGCATGACCGCATCGAGGGCCTGGAACACCTCGACAAGATCATCGACATCGACCAGTCGCCGATCGGCCGCACGCCGCGCTCCAACCCCGCAACCTACACCGGCCTTTTCGCCCCCATCCGCGACTGGTTCGCGGAGATGCCGGACTCCCGCGCCCGCGGCTACAAGCCCGGCCGCTTCTCCTTCAACGTCAAGGGTGGCCGCTGCGAGGCCTGCCAGGGCGACGGCCTCATCAAGATCGAGATGCACTTCCTCCCCGACGTCTACGTCACCTGCGACACCTGCAAGGGCAAGCGCTACAACCGCGAGACGCTGGAGGTGAAGTTCCGCGGCAAGTCGATCGCCGATGTGCTGGACATGACCGTCGATGACGGCGTGGAATTCTTCTCCGCGGTCCCCGCCATCCGCGACAAGCTGCAGGTGCTGAAGGAAGTCGGCCTGGGGTACATCCATCTCGGCCAGCAGGCGACCACGCTGTCGGGCGGCGAGGCACAGCGCATCAAGCTGTCGAAGGAACTCAGCCGCCGAGCCACCGGCCGCACGCTGTACATCCTCGACGAACCCACGACCGGCCTGCATTTCGAGGACGTGCGCAAGCTGCTCGAAGTGCTGCACGCGCTGGTCGACCAGGGCAACACCGTGGTGGTGATCGAACACAACCTCGAGGTCATCAAGACCGCCGACTGGGTACTCGACCTCGGCCCCGAGGGCGGCGAGGGCGGCGGGCGCATCGTCGCCGAAGGCACGCCGGAGGACATCGCCGCCACCCCCGAAAGCCACACCGGCCGGTTCCTCGCACCCCTGCTCGCGCGCGCCGAGGCGCCGGCGAAGAAGCGCAAGCGCGCCTGACCGGTCAGGCCGGCCGCCAGCGCGCCGCCTCGATCCGCGCACGCTCCTCCGGCGTCAGCACCACGAAGCGCAGCTTCTCATCGAGCGGAAACGCCGGCCCGCCGGCAGGGTCGCGCAGCGCCAGCACCAGGCCGCGCGCCTCGTCGATCACGAAGGGCTTGTCGGATTTCCGCACCGGCCATTCGAAGACCTGGCCGCGGTCATCCTCGACGCGCCAGCTCGGCCCCTCGCCCCAGCCGCGGAAGGCCACCGGCGCGGCGACCAGCGTGCGGCCCGCCAGCGCCTTCACCTGCCGCCCCTTCCCCTGCCCCTTCCACGCCGCGAGAAGCAGACCGCCGATCAGCAGCAGCGCGAAGACCAGCCCACCCGCCACCGTGCCCACCCGGTTCCACAGCCGCTCCAGCCCGATATCCGTCGTCACCAGCCCCGGCCGCGCCGGGTCCGCCATGACCACCGCCGACCACGACCCCATATGCGGCTCGACGAACATGTAGCTGAGCTTGCGCGTGTGGGCGCCGTCCTTGTCGCGCCAGGCGATGGTCAGGTCGCAGCTCTGGAACAGGAACAGGCGAGACCGGCAGCGCCCCTCGCTGATGCGCGCCGCCGGCGCCGGGCGGGCCTGGTCGCGCACCGCGAAGTCGTTGCGAATGGCGGGCGCGACCTCGACAGCCAGCAGCGCGATGAAGCCGCCGAACAGCAACACGCCGACCAGCGCCATCAGCCAGCCGCCGGCGGCGCCGCGGCCCGGCTTCAGCGCATAGGCGCGACGGGGAAAGGCTTCCAGCAACGCGGACATGCAGACTCGCTCCGTGATTCGCACCGAAGATAGCCCCCTGCCACGCAATCCTGCGCCTGGCGGCGAAGCGCTTCACAGGCGCGGGGCGCATGAGCCCGACCCGCCACCGACACCCCGTTTCCGTGACACCGCGCGCCCGGGCTGTCCCGGCAGGTCAAGGCATGGCATCGCGCGTCCCACGCGTCACACGCGCCCGCGCCACCCGGCCCAGGCCACGGCAAGGCGGTCGATCACCCCGCGCCCGCCGCGGCTGCCATTCCGGCCAGCCGCGATCCGCGCCAGGTCGCGCCGCGCCAGCACCGCCGGCAGCGCGGCGGCGATGCAGCCCGCCGGCACGTCCCGGCGCGCCCCGCGCAGCGCCACCAACCCTTCCGCCGCCATCTCCCGCACCAGCGCGGCCAGCGCCGGCCCGCCCGGCGCGGCGACCACCGCCTCGGCCGAGAGCCCGGCCCGCGCCAGGCGGTCCGCCGGCAGCAGGCAGCGCCCCTGCGCCGCATGCGCGCCGATATTCCCCAGCGCCCCGGCCAGCCCATAGGCCGCCCCCGTCGCGCGCAGGATCTCGGCCTGCGCCGCGTCGGCCCCCAGCGCCAGGCCCGCCGCCGCCGACCAGCCGCCGGACGTGCCGCGCAGGCAGGCGACGAAATCCTGCTCGGTCGGGATCGCCTCGGCCGCCTCGACCTCGCGCGCGTCGACCATGGCCAGCAGCGCATCGGCGTCGAGCGCGCGCGCCGCGATGGCGGCCTGCAGCGGTTCCGCCACCTCGTGGCGCCGGGGCGGGCGCCCGGCGCGCGCTTCCTCGATCGCGTCGCGCCACCATTGCAGGCGGATCAGCGCAGCCATCGGGTTGGTCGTGGCTTCGCGCGCGCGGGCCAATTCGTGGTTGAGGGCGATCAACGCGAAGATCGCCTCGCGCACCGATGCGGGCGCGAACAGCGCGCACAGGAAGCGATCCGGGTCGTGCAGGCGCGCGAAGGCACCGATGGGGGAGAGCGGCACGCCACGCTGTATGCCCCGTGCGCCGATGCCCGGGAAGCCACGGGCCGCGCCTGCCCGCGCGCCGGGCACCGCCGTCGCGCGGGCCATCCGCACCTGCTGCCCGCCAGGATATGCGCCCGGTCGCGGAAACCCTTCGCGGTTGACGCCCGTTGCACCCCCGCCTACCTCGACAACCAGCGCGCAACCGCGCGTCGTCCGACATACGGGAGAGACCCTCATGGCCTTCAGCCTGCCCCCGCTGCCCTATGCCACCGGTGCCCTCGCCGCCAACGGCATGTGCCAGGAGACGCTCGAACTCCATCACGGCAAGCACCACAACGCCTATGTGACGGCGCTGAACGGCCTGATCGAGAGCAAGGGCCTCGCCGGCAAGTCGCTGGAGACGATCTGCGCCGAGGCCGGCAAGCAGGGCGCCGATGGCCTGCCCGTGCTGAACCAGGCCGGCCAGCACTACAACCATTGCCTGTTCTGGAACGTGATGGCGCCGGGCGGTTCGCATGGCGAGAGCGTGCCGGCCGCGCTGGCCGCGAAGATCGACAGCGACCTCGGCGGCCTCGCGAAGTTCAAGGACGACTTTAAGGCGGCGGGTGCGACGCAGTTCGGCTCCGGCTGGGCCTGGCTGATCGTCGGCGCCGACGGCAAGCTGAAGGTCACCAAGACGCCGAATGGCGCCAACCCGATCAGCACCGGCGAAGGCAAGCCGATCCTGGGCTGCGACGTGTGGGAACACGCCTATTACCTGGATTTCCGCAACGTCCGCCCGAACTACCTGGCGAACTTCCTGGACAAGCTGGTAAACTGGGACGTGGTTGCCGACCTGATGGGCAAGGGCGGCTTCACCGCCGGCCAGTCGGCCTGACCATCCGCCACGAGAAAGGGCGCCGAGGGGAAACCCCGGCGCCCTTTTTCATGCCCCGCTTCAGGAGGCCTTCTCGTCATTCGCCGCCTGCGGGCGGATGACGCTGGTGATGGTGCCGCGCACGAGCGTCACGCGCACATTCGGCGCGATCTCGGCCTCGATCTCATCGGAGCCTTCCTTGACCTTGGTGATGGTGCCGACGATGCCGCCCGCGGTCACCACGCGGTCGTTGCGCTTGAGCTGCGTCAGCATCTCGCGGTGCTCCTTCATCTTCTTCTGCTGCGGGCGGATCAGCAGGAAGTAGAAGACGACGAAGATCAGGATCAGCGGCAGCAGCTGCATGACGATGCCCGCGGCACCGCCGGCGGCGGCATCCTGGGCATGGGCGGTCGAGATCCCGAAGGGGGTCCACATGTGTTCTGTTTCCGTCTTCCGGCGTGAAGGCGCGGAACCTACCCACCCACCCCTTCCCGTCAATAGCGTCCCGGCCTAAAGCGCGCCTGCCATGGATGATCCCGCCCTGCTGCCCGCCCTGACCCGCATCGCCGAGGCGCTCGAGCGCCTGGCCCCGCCGCCCGAGGCCGCGCCCGCCCTGACCGGCGCCGACGCCTTCGTCTGGCACCCCGAACCCGTCGCGCGCCTTTCCCCGGTGCCGCGGGTGGCGGCCGTGCCGATCGCCCTGCTGCGCGGGGTCGAGCGCCAGAAAGCCCTGCTGCTGGACAACACCATGCGCTTCGCCCGCGGCTTCACCGCGAACAACGCCATGCTGTGGGGCGCGCGCGGCACGGGCAAGTCGTCGCTGGTCAAGGCCGCACATGCCGCCGCGAACGCCGAAATCCCGGGCAGCCTGGCACTCATCGAGATCCAGCGCGAGGACATCCGCACCCTGCCCGACCTGCTGGCCCTGCTGCGCGCCCAGCCACGCCGCTGCCTGGTGTTCTGCGACGACCTGTCCTTCGAGCGCGAGGACGCCGACTACAAGGCGCTGAAATCGGTGCTGGATGGCGGCATCGAGGGCCGGCCCGAGAACGTGCTGTTCTACGCCACCTCGAACCGCCGCCACCTGATGTCCCGCGACATGATCGAGAACGAGCGCAGCACCGCCATCCATGGCAGCGAGGCAATCGAGGAGAAGGTGTCGCTTTCCGACCGCTTCGGCCTCTGGATCGGCTTCCACAATGCCGACCAGGACACCTTCTTCGCCATGATCGACGGCTACGCCGCGCATTTCGGCCTGACGGTCAGCACCGAGGAGCTGCACGCCCAGGCGGTGGAATGGTCGGTGACGCGCGGCGGTCGGTCGGGGCGCGTGGCCTGGCAGTTCATCCTGGACCTGGCGGGGCGGCTCGGCGTGAAGATCGCGGCCTGAGCGGCGGCGCGCGCATGCCCGGCCGGCAGCACGCGGCGCCTCTGCGCGGCGGTTGGCGGCATCCCAGGGGCGCCGGCGCGGCGCTACGCCCTGCCATGCTTCGGCGGCGATGAACGGCTTCGGACGGCTGTCCGCCCTGCCGCGGCTGGTGCGCTTTCTGTGGCGAAACCCCCTCGTGCGGCGCGACCCCTTCGGCGCGGCGGCGCGCCTGCTCCGCTGGCAGGCCGCCGCGCGGCGCGGCGCGGTGCTGGACGCGCCCTGGGTCGAAGGCCCCGCGGGCCTGGTGCGCCTGCGGCTGCGCCGCGGCCTCTCCTCCGCCACCGCCTGCTGGTACGCCGGCCTGACTGACCCGGCCGAGATGGGCTTCGTCTTGCAGGCCCTGCGCGCCGATGACCGCATGGTCGATGTGGGTGCGAATGTCGGCGTCTATGCCGCGCTGGCGGCCGGGGCGGTGGGCGCCCGCGTGCTGGCGCTGGAGCCGGCCGCCGAGACGCTGCCGCACCTGCGCGCCATGGTCGCGCTCAACGGCATCGAGGATCGCGTGACGATCCGCGCCCTCGCGGCCGGCGCCGCACCAGGCGTGCTGCGCTTCACCGCCGGGCGCGGCACGACGAACCGCGCGGCGGCGGATGGTGCCGCGCAGGTCCCGGTCGAGACGCTGGACGCGCTCTGCGCCGAAGCGCCGCCGCTGCTGCTGAAGGTGGATGTGGAGGGCGCGGAGCCTGATGTCCTGGCGGGCGCGGCCGCGCTGCTGGCCGGCACCGCGCTGAAGGCGGCGATCCTGGAAACCGCGGGGCCGACCGACGCGCTCCTGGAGGCCACGATGCGCGCCGCCGGCTTCGCGCCCTTCGCACATGATCCTTTCGCCCGCGCCCTGCGCCCGCTCGCCGGGCCCGCACGGCCGAACACCCTGTATCTCCGCGACCTGGCGTTCTGGGAAGCGCGTCTCGTGACCGCGCCGGACATCCGCCTATTCGGCCGCGCGCTGTAGAGGATGGCGTGCCCGGGCGATATCGCCCGGCCATGCGACCAGGCCCGCGACGACACAAGGCCGGGAAGCCCGCGATTCGCCAGGACAGGCGGCCCCCTCCAAGCGCCGGATCGCACGCGCAGGGCACCGCAACCGACATCCGTCAGCCCTGCCGCAGTGGCCACGCGAGCAGCATCGCAGGCCGCGGGATCGCGGCGGACCGCCCGCCGCGCGCCGGAGCCAGGCCGCTCCGGCTCAGCGCGTGATGCGCTCGACCCCGCCCATCCAGGGCCGCAGCACCTCAGGCAGCAGGATGGACCCATCCTGCTGCTGGAAGGTCTCCATCACCGCGATCAGCGCGCGGCCGACCGCCACACCGGACCCGTTCAGCGTGTGCAGGAACTGGTTGCCCTTGCCTTCCTTCGGCTTGAAGCGCCCGTTCATCCGCCGCGCCTGGAAGTCGCGCGTGTTGGAACACGACGAGATCTCCCGCCACGCCCCCTGCCCCGGCAGCCAGACTTCCAGGTCGTAGGTGCGCGCCGCGCCGAAGCCGGTATCCCCGGCGCAGAGGAACACGCGCCGCCAGGTCAGGCCGAGTTCCGTCAGCACGCGTTCCGCGCAACGAGTCATGCGTTCGTGCTCGGCGGCGGAATGCTCGGGGGTGGTGATCGACACCAGCTCCACCTTGGCGAACTGGTGCTGGCGCAGCATGCCGCGGGTGTCGCGTCCGGCACTGCCGGCCTCGGAGCGGAAGCAGGGCGTGAGCGCCGTCAGCCGCAGCGGCAGGTCGGCCTCGGCGAAGATTTCCTCCATCGCGAAGCCGGTCAGCGGCACCTCGGCGGTCGGGATCAGCCAGCGGCCATCGGTGGTGCGGAACAGATCGTCGGCGAATTTCGGCAGCTTGTCGGTGCCATAGGCCACGGCGTCGTTGACCAGCAGCGGGACCGAGGCCTCGGTATAGCCGTGGTGGTCGGTGTGCAACGCCAGCATCCATTGACCGAGCGCGCGTTCCAGCCGCGCCAGCTTGCCCTTCAGCACCGTGAAGCGCGCACCGGCGATCTTCGCGGCGGTCGCGAAATCCATCAGGCCGAGGGCTTCGCCGAGCTCGAAATGCTGCTTCGGCGTGAAGGCGAAGGTCGGGATCTCGCCATGCGTGTGCAGCACGACATTGGCGGATTCGTCGAGGCCCTCGGGGACCTCGGGGTCGAGGGTGTTGGGCAGGACTTCGAGCAGCGCTCGCAACGACGCGTCGTGTGCTTTCGCCTCCTGCTCGTGCGCAGCAATCGAATCGCGAAGGCGAGTGGCCTGCGCTTCCACTTCCTCAGTCGGCATGCCGCGGCGCTTGAAGTCGCCGATCGACTTGGCCAGAGCGTTCCGCTGCTGCTGCAGAGTTTCCACTTGCTGAATGCTCGAACGCCGGGCGTGGTCCAGGGCGAGGAGCGCTTCAGCCTTGCTTTCCAGCCCCCGCCGCGCCAACGCCGCATCGAACGCCGCCGGATCGGCGCGGATCACCTTGATGTCGTGCACGCTCTCAGACCCGCTGAAGTCGTTGAACAAGGTCGGCCGTATCCGCCGTCCCGTCCCAATAATCCACCAGCACCTCGCGGTTCAGCCTGATCCAGGCCGACACCACCGCAAGGCTCGCCGGATCCAGCGCACCCTCGACCAGCGTCGGCTCCGGCCGCACCGCCACCGATGCAGCGTCCTCGATCACCATCCGGTCGCCACCCTGGCGCGACACCTTCACCCGCACGTCGTGCCTCGCGCCGCCGCGCGCACTCACCCACACCGTCATCGGCAACCCCGTGGTGCGTGGGTACAGGTTCGCCATCTCATACAGCCCATCGTCGCTGGCGTGCGTCCCGCGCGAAACAGCGTCACGGTCAGAAAGCGGCCGGATGTGCACCATCGCCATCACTCCTCCCGCTTCGGCGCCACCCACCGCGCCGCGAAGATCGAGACCTCGTAGAGCAGGATCAGCGGGATCGCGAGGCCGATCTGGCTGATGATGTCCGGCGGCGTGATGACCGCCGCCACCACGAACATGATCACCACCGCGTAGCGCCGCCCGCGGCGCAGCGTCTCGACGTTCAGGATGCCGACCTTGATCAGCAGCGTCAGCAGCACCGGCATCTGGAACGCGACCCCGAAGGCCAGGATCATGTGCATGACCAGCGACAGGTATTCGCCGACCTTCGCCTCCAGCTGGATCGGGATGCCGCCCGAACCCGGCGGCGTCTCGAAGCTGATGAAGAACTGCCAGGCCAGCGGGAAGATGAAGTAGTAGGCCAGCGCCGCGCCCGCCACGAACAGCACGGGCGATGCCAGCAGGAACGGGTAGATCGCCCGCTTCTCGCTCCGGTACAGCCCCGGCGCGATGAACAGCCACAGCTGCGTCGCCCAGATCGGGAAGCTGATGAAGGCCGCGCCGAAGAACGCCACCTTCAGGTACGTGAAGAACGCCTCGTACAATGCGGTGAAGATCATCCGCCGCTCGCCGCCCGACTGCTTCGACAGGATGTCGGCGAGCGGCTGCGCCAGGAAGGCGTAGATCTGCTGCGAGAAATAGTAGCAGACCGCGAACGCGACGATGAAGGCGCCGACCGACCACAGGACCCGCGTGCGCAGTTCCCTCAGGTGGTCCATCAACGGCATCGGCTTGTCGTCGATGACGTCTTCGTCGGTATTGGAGGACACGGCGCCGGTTCCCTACACGCTCGGGCTGCTGGTGGTGGCCGGCTTGGGCGCGGGCTCGGCGGGCGGGGTCGCGACAGGATCGGGCGCGGGCTCCGGCGCCAGCGAAGCGGGCTCGGGCGCCACCGGCACCGGCGTCGGCATCGCGAGCGGCGGCGGGGTCGATGGCGGCACGAAAGCCGGCGCCTGCGCCGCCGGCGCGGGAGGCGGCGGCGGCGGCGGTGCCCAGCGCGCCACGTCCGGCGGCACGAAGGCCGGCGCATTGTCGGGCACCGGCGGTGGCGTATAGGTCGGCGCCGTGTAGCTGTCCTTCATCGGGTCGTCGAAGGCCTTGCGGACCGACCCGTCGCCATCGACGTGCTTCTCGATCGTGCCCTTGAGGTCGAAGCTGCGGATGTCGCTGATGGTGTTTCGCACATCGGCGATCTGGTTGCGCACGTCGTCCAGCTTGGCCTCGCGCACCAGCTCGTCGGCCTGCTGCTGGAATTCCGCGACCTTGCGCTTCAGGCCCTGGATGCCCTTGGCCACGCCCTTGATGGCCTCGGGCAGGTCCTTGGGCCCGATGACGACGAGCGCCACCACGGCAATCAGCGCAATCTCTGTCCAGGCTAGATCCAGCATGGGTTCCTTGTCCCCCGGCTCCACTGCCCGCGGGGGACGCCCCGTTAGCAGGAAGCCGGCACGCCGCCAATGCGGCTGCCTCTATCTAGGGAGCCTCGGGCGGAAAGACGAAGGCCCGTTCCGCATCCAGCGCAACCGTCACGCGCTCCCCGCGCGCCAGGCGCCGCCCCGGCGGCAGCCGGGCATGCAGGTGCAGCAGCCCCCCCGAGCCATCCGCCAGCGCCAGGTGGACCATGGTGGTGGCGCCGAGCATGCGGCAGGCCTCGACCTCGGCCGGGCGCCCCTCGCCGGCGCCCAGGCGCAGGCCTTCGGGGCGCACCAGGACCTCGACCAGCGCGCCATCCGCCGCATCCCCGGCCGGCAGGGCGCCGATCGCGGTCTGCGCCAGCCCGCCGCTCACCCGGCCGGGCAGCCGGTTCACCTCGCCCAGGAAGGTCGCGACATAGCGGTCCGCCGGGTCGAAATACAGCGCCTCGGGCGGGCCGACCTGCAACACGCGCCCCGCCCGCATCAGCGCGATCCGGTCGCCCATGAACATGGCCTCCTCGGCATCATGCGTGACCAGCAGGGTGGCGATGCCCGCCGTCTGGAGCACATGCAGCGTATCGTCGCGGACCTGCTCGCGCAGCCTTGCGTCCAGGCTGGCGAAGGCCTCGTCCAGCAGCAGCACGGCCGGGCGGGGTGCGAGGGCGCGGGCCAGCGCCACCCGCTGCTGCTGCCCGCCCGAGAGCATGTGCGGATAGGCATCCCGCTGTGCCCCCAGCCCCACCCGCGCCAGCGCATCCTCGACCCTGGGCGCGCGGTCCGCCTTCGCCACGAAGCGCAGGCCGAAGGCGATGTTCTCCGCCACGCTCAGATGCGGGAACAGCGCATAGTCCTGGAACACGAAGCCGACCCCGCGGCGTTCCGGCGGCACGTCCCTGCCCGGTTCGGCGATCACCCGGCCGCCGAGCGTGATGGCGCCGTCCTGCACCGGCTCCAGCCCCGCCGCCAGGCGCAGCAGCGTGGTCTTGCCGCAGCCCGAGGCGCCGAGCAGGCACACGATCTCCCCCGGTGCGACCGACAGGTCGATGCCACGCAGGACCGGGGTCGAGCCGTAGGCGTGCCGGATGCCGCTGAAGGCGAGTGTCATGACTCTTTCTTGCCCTCAGACGCCGGGCGCCCGCATCTGCGGGCTTGGCTTTCGCGCCACACACCGGCGGTCCGGGCGCAGCGGGCGGGCTGGGCGCGGTCGCGCCGTGCGCTCCCGGATCGCGCAGGCGCGATCCGAAGGGCTCGGCGGCGCGCGAGGCTGTGCTGCGGCTGGCCTGGCGGATGGCGCATATGCGCGATCCGGCAGGCGGCGGGCAGCCCGGGCGCGGGGGTGGCGTGGGCGGGTGGGCGCGACCCGGTCGCGCCATCGCCCGCCGCGCTGGTGCGGCGCGGGCCTGGCTGCGGCGTCATGGAGCGGCGCCGTCGGTGGTGTCGGGTCCGGGCGCGTCATCGGGCGGCGCAGCGTCCGTGGGGGCAGCGCCGGACTCCTCGGCCGCGGTGGTCGCCTCGTCGGCGAGGGGCGCCGACCGCGGCTCGGCGGGATCGCCCAGCGGCAGCGCAGGCCCGGTCTCAGCCGTCACCAATTCCTCCTTGCGCGGCAGGTCCGACAGCGCCTTGAGGCCGAACTGCTCGAGGAACTTCGGTGTCGTGCCCCACAGGGTCGGCCGGCCGGGCACCTCGCGCCGCCCGCGCGGGGCCACCAGGCCGAGCTCCAGCAACGCCTCCAGCGTGGTCTGGGCCAGCGCGGCGCCGCGGATTTCCTCGATCTCGCCGCGCGTGCAGGGCTGGTGATATGCGATGATCGACAGCGCCTCCATGGCCGCGCGCGGCAGCCGGCGCGGCGCCTGGACAACCTTGGTCAGCCGCTGCGCCAGGTCCGGGGCGGTACGGAAGGCCCAGCCGCCGGCGACCTCGGCGATGGCCACGCCTCGCCCCTCGCAGGCTTCGGCCAGGGCGGCGACCACCGCGCCGGGCACCAGCCCCAGCGGCAGCACCGCGCCCAGCATGGCCGGCGTGACCGGGCGGTCGGAGGCGAAGATCAGCGCCTCGGCAATGCGGGCACCCTCCGCGAGCAGCGCCGGGTCGGGCGAGTCATCGACCCCGGCTGCCGGCTCTGCATCCTGCCCTGCCTGCGATTCCGCGGCATCGGGCGCGCCGGCTCCTTCGGCGGCCGACGCCTCCCCACCCACGTCCCGCGACGCATCGGCCCCGTCCGCCGCCGCCTCGTCATCGGCGCCAGGCCCGGCCTCATCCGGCGGCGATCCGTCGTCCGCCGCGCCAGCAGACCGCGCGCCGTGGTCGGACATTGCCGCGCCGACCTGTCCGGCGGCCTCACTCTGCGCCGCATCCAGGCCCTCGGCCGGCTGCGCCGCTGCCCCGTCGCGTTCATCCTTCCCGCCGCCTGGCGCGTCAGCCTGTCCGTTCATCCGATGCGCCCTCCTCCGGCCGGCGGCGCACATGGATCGGGCCGAAGGCTTCCTGCTGCCGGATTTCGATCCCGCCGCCGCGCGCCATCTCCAACCCCGCCACGAGCGTGCTGGCAAGGGCCGCCTTGCGTTCCAGCGGGTCCAGGATGCTGTCCGGCAGTAACCCCTGCAGCACCGACCATGACGGCAGCGCACCGACCAGCCTGGTCAGCCGCTCCAGCGCATCCTGCACCGTGAACAGTTTCCGGGGCTTCGGCCGATACGGCCGGCGCGCGAGCGCCCGCCGCCGCGCCGCGACATAGGATTGCAGCAGGGATGGCAGGTCGGCATGCAGCCCGGACCGATCCTCGACCCGCAGGCTCTCGGGCGCGCCGCGCGCGAACACGTCATGGCCCAGCCAGGGCCGGCGGTTCAGCCACAGCGCGGCGGCGCGCATGCGTTCCAGCTCGGCCAGCCGGTCGGCCAGCTGTTCGGCCAGCACCTCGGCATCCTCGCCCTCGGCCTGGTCGGGCGGCACCAGCAGGCGGGATTTCAGCCAAGCCAGCCAGGCCGCCATCACCAGCCAGTCGGCCGCGAGTTCCAGCCGCACCCGTCGCGCGCCCTCGATCACCGCCAGATACTGGTCCACCAGCGCGACGATCGAGATCCGCGCCACATCGACCTTCTGCGCCCGCGCCAATTCCAGCAGCAGGTCGAGCGGCCCCTCGAACCCTTCGAGCCGCAGATGCAGCGTCTCGCTCACCGCAGCCCGGCCGCGGAGATCACCAGCCCATAGGCCGGCGCGACGATGTTGCGCACGAACCAGCTCATCGGGTCCCAGGCTGGCACGGCCATGGGCAGGAGGAACAGCACGCCGATCACGATCATCAGCCCGTAGGGCTCGAGACGCGCCAGCGCAATCGCCGGCGCGCGCGGCAGGATGCCCACCAGGATCCGCCCGCCATCGAGCGGCGGCAGCGGCATCAGGTTGAACAGGCCAAGCACCAGGTTCGCCAGGATCGACAGCGCCGCGAAGCGCAGCAGGAATTCCGCCAGGCCAGGCCCCATCAGCCCTTCGCCGGCCAGAACCGCATGGATCAGCAGCGCGGCCGAGAAGGCCAGCACTGCGTTGATCGCCGGCCCCGCCGCGGCCACCAGCACCATGCCCCAGCGCGGGTTCCGCAGGCGCCATATGTCCACCGGCACGGGCTTGGCCCAGCCGAACACCGCCTCGACCCGCCCAATGGTCAGCAACTGGCCGAGCACCATCAGCCCCGGCACCAGCAGCGTGCCGAAGGGATCGACATGGCGGATCGGGTTCAGGCTGATCCGCCCGGCCCGCTTGGCGGTGTCGTCGCCCAGCGCCAGCGCCGCATAGCCATGCGCGGCCTCATGGAAGGTGATGGCGAAGATGGCGGCGAGCACCGCCGCCGCGGCTTCGGGTAACCAGTCGGGCATTCAGGACTCGCGAGCGGTGGGGGCGGCAGCCATGCGCCACGCGGGCCGGTGCATCAAGCGTCGCGCTCGGTGGGGTCGGCGGCCGGGGAACCGCCGGGGGCGCCGCGCCGGGCCAGCGCGGCATCGCGCAGCGCCCGCAGCCCCGCCGGGTCCCGGCCATGCAGCGCATCCCGCATCGCCCGCGCGGCCGCCAGGCGCGCCGCCGCGCGGTCGTCCAGCGGCGGGCAGCCGGCCAGCAGCGCGGCATTGTCGCCGATCCGCCCCGTGCAATGCAGCACCACGTCGCACCCCGCCCGGATGGCGGCGCCGGCCAGGTCGTTCGACGCGCCGGCCAGCGCGCCCATCGCCAGGTCGTCCGTCACCAGCACGCCGTCGAAACCGATCTCGCCGCGGATGATGTTGCCGATCACGGCAGGTGAGATGGTGGCCGGCAACGCCGCATCCCAGGCTTCGTACAATACATGCGCCGTCATGGCCCATGCGCCGGAGGCCGCCAGCGCCCGGAACGGCGCGACATCCAGCGCGAGCTGCGCCGCGCAGGCCCGCACGCGCGGCAATTCATGGTGGCTGTCGGCGGTGGCGCGCCCATGCCCCGGGATGTGCTTGACCACCGGGATCGCGCCCCCCGCCTGCAATCCCGCCGCCCAGGCGGTGCCCAGGCGGATGATCTCGTGCGGGTCGTCCGAGAAGGCACGGTCGCCGATCACGCCATGCGCGCCGGGCACGCGCAGGTCCAGCACCGGGGCGCAGACCACGTCGAGCCCCTCCGCCACGCAGGTCGCGCCCAGCAGCGCCGCATTCGCGAAGGCGGCATGGTCCGGGGCGGATTCGAAGGCCGCTGCGGCCGGGAAGGCTTCCCAGGCCGGCGGCTTCAGCCGGGCCACGCGCCCGCCCTCCTGGTCCACCAGGATGGGCGCGGCTTCGCCCAGGATGTCGCGGATCGCCGCCGTCAGCGCCCGCAGCTGCGTCGGCGATGCGATGTTGCGCGCAAAGAGGATGATGCCCAGCGGCCGCGTGGCGCGCAGCAGCGCCGCCTCCTCCGCCGTCAGGACAGGCCCCGACAGGCCGATGATCGACGCGCGCGGGGTCACGATCGGCCGCGCCGGATCAGCGGATGACGACGCAGGGGATGTTGCGGGCGCGGGCCTGCTCGCAGAAGGCGCCGGCAGCCGCGGCATCGGCGAAGCCGCCGGTCCGCAGGCGGAACAGCGTGGCCTGCCCGTCGCGTTCGAAGCGCAGCACCTGCGGGCGGAAGGCGCCGAGCAGGTCGGCATGGCGCCGCGCCAGCCGGTCCCATTCGCCGCGCGCCGATTCCTCGCTGGTCAGCGCGCCGAGCTGCACGCGCACGGCACCACCGGGTGCCGGGGCGGGACGCGCTGCGGGGGCTGGGGCCGAGGGGGCCTCGGCGGGTGCGGCGGTTGGCGGCGCAGCATTGCGCGCCGCAGGTACCGCCGGCGCTGCGCCGTTCCGCGCCGCCGGCGCTGACTGGGGCAGCACGATCGGCTCCGGCGGCGGCTGCGCCACCTGGGCGCGCAGTGCATCCAGGCGCGGCGCCTCAGGCTCCGGCGCCAGCCTGGCGCTGCCGGGCGTCGCGGGGCCGCGGTTGCGCTCGAAGATCAATTCATCCTGGTTGGGCACGCGCAGCCCGCCCGGATCATCCGGGCGCACCTTGAAGGGCCGCGGGTCGGGTTCGATCAGCGGAACGGATCGCGGTCCGCCGGCGCGGCTCATGCCCCAGACCAGCGCGGCGCCCACGACCAGCGTCGCGGCCAGGCCGCCGCCGATCGCGATCAGCCGCCAGGGCGGCTGCCCATCATCGGCGCGCCGCACCCGATAGGACGGCACAGGTACTTCGTTCACGGCCCACCCCCTGACTGCCGGGGGGCCTGGGCCAGCCCCTCAGCGCATCTCCTCGACCGGCGTCACCCCCATGACGCGCAGCCCGGACCGGATCACCGTTGCCGTCGCGGCAACGAGGGCCAGCCGGGCCCGGGTCGCCTCCGGCTCCTCCGCCCGGATGAACCGGAGCGTCGAATCGTCGCGACCACGGTTCCACAATACGTGAAAGTCCGAGGCCAAGTCTTGGAGAAAGAACGCGATCCGGTGCGGTTCACGCGCTGTTGCGGCTGCTTCCACGGACCGCGGCCAGGCGGCGATGCGCCGGATCAGCGCCATTTCCGCCGGATCGACCAGCGCATCGAGCGGCGCATCCTCCAGCCCCGCCGGATCGCCCGCCTGGCGCAGCACCGACCGGCAGCGCGCATGGGCGTACTGGACGTAGAAAACCGGGTTGTCGCGCGACTGCTCGACCACCTTGTCGAGGTCGAATTCCATCTGCGCATCGGCCTTGCGCGTCAGCATGGTGAAGCGCACCGCGTCGCGCCCCACTTCCTCGATCAGGTCGCGCAGCGTGATGTAGGTGCCCGCGCGCTTGGACATCCGCACCGGCTCGCCGCCCTTCACCACCTGCACGATCTGCGTCAGTACGACATCGAGGCTGACGCGCCGGTCCGACAATGCGGCCACCACCGCCGCCATGCGCTTGACGTAGCCGCCATGGTCCGCACCCCAGACATGCACGAGCTCCGCGAAGCCGCGGTCGATCTTGTGCTGGTGGTTGGCGATGTCGTTCGCGAAATATGTCCCGCTGCCGTCGGATTTCCGCAGCGGACGGTCCACCTCGTCGCCGAATTCGGTGGCGCGGAACAGCATCTGCTCGCGCGGTTCCCAATCGTCGGGGGTCTTGCCCTTGGGCGGTTCCAGCACGCCCTGGTAGACAAGGCCCTTGCCCGACAGCAGCTTGATGGCCGCATCGACTCCGCCGGCCTGCACCAGCGCGCGCTCGCTGACGAACACATCATGCGTCACGCCGAGCTGGGCCAGATCCTCGCGGATTTCCGCCATCATCATCGCCACCGCCATCTCGCGCGCGGTGTCGAGCCAAGCGGAGCGCACCAGCCAGCCGCGTTCCAGCGCGGGGCCATAGGCGGACATCGTCTCCTCGGCGGCCACCAGGCCGGGTTCGACGCGCTGCGGCACCATCTGGTCGCCGAAGCGCTCGGCCAGCGCCTCGCCCACCGGCACCAGGTAGTCGCCGCCATATTGCAGCGTCACGCCGAAGCGGTTCTCGACCTCCGCGGCATTCCATTCATCCGCGCCCTGGGTGATGGCGCGCAGGTACCGCCAATAGGCCGCCCATCCCAGCGCGATCACCTGGTTGCCGGCGTCGTTGACGTAGTATTCCTTCGTCACGTCATAGCCGGCCTTGGCCATCAGGTTGGCCAGCGCATCGCCCACCACCGCGCCGCGGCAATGGCCCACATGCATCGGCCCGGTCGGATTGGCCGAGACGTATTCCACATTCGCGCGGATGCCCGCACCCAGCGTGCTGTCGCCGAAATCCTCGCGGGCGCGCAGCACGGCGGGCACCTGTCCGCGCAGGAAGGCCTCGTCCAGCCGCAGGTTCACGAAGCCCGGCCCGGCGGGTGTCGCTTCCACCACCATGGGCAGCGCGACCAGCCTTTCCGCCAGCGCGGCGGCCAGTTTCTGCGGCGCCATGCGCGCCGGCTTCGCCGCGACCAGCGCGGCATTCGTCGCCATGTCGCCATGCGTCGCGTCGCGCGGGGGTTCCACCTGCACGCGCGCCAGGATCTCGGCCGGCAGGTCGGGCACCAGGGCCGCGACGGCGCCGCGCACCTCCTGCGTGAGCAGGGTGAAGATGTTCTCGGTCATGGTGCGTCAGCCTGGAATGTCTGGGTCGTTCAGGCGCCGGTATTCCTCCAGCGCGTAGCGGTCGGTCATGCCGGCGATGTAGTCGCACACCACCAGGGCACATGTCGCGGAGCCCGCATCGCCGGCGCGCGCGCGCCACAGCGGCGGCAGCATCTGCGGCCCGCCATGCAAATGGCTGAACAGCATCTGCACCACGCGCTTGGACTTCGCCATGGTGCGATTGACGCGCCAATGGCGGTACATGCGGGTAAACAGGAAGTCGCGCAGCGGCAGGTTCGCCTCGGCCATCGCATCCGAGAACGCGACCACCGGGCGCGACGCGCGACGGATATCGTCCACGCCGCTTGGCGCCAGGGCAGCGATGCGCCGGCGCGATTCCGCCACCACGTCGCCGATCATGGCGTTGATGACGCGGCGGATCATCTCCGGCGCCAGGCGTTCAGCCGGCGCCTCGGGATTGGCCGCGCGCGCCTGGGCCAGCGCGTCGCGCACCAGCGGCAGCGCGCCCACTTCCTCCAGCGTGAACAGCCGCGCGCGCAGCCCGTCATCCAGGTCGTGGTTGTTGTAGGCGATGTCGTCGGCCAGCGCGGCCACCTGCGCCTCCGCACTCGCATGCGTGTGCAGGTCCAGCGGATGCCGCGCATCATATTCCGCGATGTAGGGCGCGGGGCGGCGTAGCGGGCCATTGTGCTTGGCCAGGCCCTCCAGCGTCTCCCAGGTCAGGTTCAGCCCGTCGAAGCCGGCGTAGCGCGTCTCGAGCAGCGTCACGGCCTTGAGCGACTGCGCATTGTGGTCGAAGCCGCCATGCGGGCGCATGGCACTGTTCAGCGCATCCTCCCCGGCATGGCCGAAGGGCGGGTGGCCGAGGTCATGCGCCAGCGCCAGCGCCTCCGCCAGGTCCTCGTCCAGCGCCAGCAGCCGCGCGATCGACCGCGCGATCTGCGCGACCTCGATGCTGTGGGTCAGGCGCGTGCGGAAATGGTCTCCTTCGTGATAGATGAAGACCTGCGTCTTGTATTGCAGCCGCCGGAACGCCGTGGCGTGGATGATCCGGTCGCGGTCGCGCTGGAAGGGCGAGCGCGCATCGCCCCCCGCCTCCGGATGCAACCGGCCGCGGGAGGTCTCGGGCCGGACGGCATGGGGCGCGAGACTCATTGCCCGGGGCCGTAGCACCCGCCCCCACCCCCCGGCAACCGCGCCCCGGCGTTGGAACCGTGCCGCGAAGCCCCTATGTTGCTGGTCCGAGGAGTTCACCCCGCCATGCCCGACGGCACCACGACCTTGCCTGCCTTCCGCGTCACCGACCGAGCCGCCGCCCAGGTGGCCGAGATCGCCACGCGCGAGGGCCGCCCCGAAGCCGGCCTGCGCCTGGCCGTCGAGGCCGGCGGCTGTTCCGGCTTCCAGTACAAGTTCGGCCTGGAGGATGCGCCGGCCGAGGATGACCTGGTGGTGGGCGATGGCCCGGGCCGCGTCTTCGTGGACCCGGTCTCGCTCGACCTGCTGGCCGGGGCTGAACTGGATTGGGCGGAGGAGCTCATTGGCGCCCATTTCGCCATCCGCAACCCGCAGGCGGTCTCGGCCTGCGGGTGCGGCACGTCCTTCTCGGTGGGTTGAAGACACGGCGCGCGCGGCGCCCTACCCTGGCGCCCGATGAAACTCGCCACCTTCAACGTCAATTCGATCCGCCAGCGCGCGCCGCATGTCGCGCGCTTCCTGGCGCGCGCGCAGCCCGACCTGCTGTTCCTCCAGGAAACCCGCTGCACCGCGGAACAGGTGCCGACCGCGGAGTTCGAATCGCTCGGCTATACGACCCACGCGGTCGGCCAGGGCGGCGGGCGCAACGGCGTCGCCGTCATCGCGCGCATCCCCTTCGAGGTCGTGGCCGACCACCTGCCCGGCGACACCGAGGACACCCACGCCCGCTACATCGAGGTGCGCGCTGGCGGCCTGAACGCGGCCGGCATCTACCTGCCCAACGGCAATTCCGGCGGCGAGGCCGGCTACGCCTACAAGCTGGCCTGGATGGATCGGCTGCGGGCAGTCGCGGCGGACCGGCTGGACAGCTTCACACCCTTCGCGGTGCTTGGCGACTTCAACGTGTGTCCCACCGACGCGGACCTGGCCCCCGGCGCCCTGCCGCCGACCGACGCCCTGGTGCGCCCGGAAACCCGCGCGCGCTTCCGCGCCCTGATTCACCTGGGTTTGACGGACGCGCTGCGCGCCCTGCACCCGACGGAAACGCTGTTCACCTACTGGGACTACGGCGCCGCCTTCGAGACCAATCGCGGCCTTCGCATCGACCACGCCCTGCTCAGCCCCGAGCTGGCCGAGCGGCTCGAAGCCTGTGAGGTCGACACCACGCCGCGCAGCGAGGCCCAGCCCTCCGACCACACCCCGGTGATCGCGACGCTGCGCTGACGGCGCGCTACCAGCGCCGGTAATAGGGCCGACGGTAGTAGCCCGGCCCCCAATACCCCCTGCCCCATCCGAGCCCGATGCCGATGCCCACCGACGGCGCGACATAGACCGGTGGCGGCGGCGCGGGCGCAACATAGATCGGCACGCCAGGTTGCGGCGCCACGTCATAGCCGTAGCCATAGACCGGCGGCGCATAGGCCACCGGCGGGGGCGGCGGCGCGTAGTAGGTCTGCCCCGCCGGCGGCGCCGGTCCCAGGCTGCCATCCGGATAGACCACGCAGCCGCCCAGCAGCAGTGTGCAGGCAGCCGCAGTCAGGACAGGGCGCATGCCTCCGCCTCCCTCAGCGCCAGTAGCCGCCCCAGCAGCGCCCATACCGGTCGCAGCGCCGCGGCACCCATTGCCGACGAGGCGGCGGGCGAACATAGACCCGCGAGGGCGGCGGCGCGACATAGGCCGGCGGCGGCACATAGACAGGGCCCGGCGGCGGCACATAGCCCACGCCCACCGGCTCCTGGTAAGCCACGCAGCCGGCCAGGCCGGCACTGGCCAGGATCGGCAACAGCAGGCGGCGGACGATCATCGACTCTCTCTCCCGTGCTTCGGTGCGAACGCATCGCCGCACGGGCGGTTTCTGCGCCGCATCAATGGCAGCGCTGTGGCAGCCGCTACTGGTCGGCGTAACAATGCGTCTCGGCCGCCCCTCCGGGGTTGGTGACCGCACCCAGATGCGCCGGACCGACCAGCTGCGCGTATTTCCACAGCGCGCCGGCATTGTAGTCATGCCCGCGCGGCTTCCAGGCGGCGCGGCGGCGCGCGATCTCGTCCTCCGGCAGCATCATGTCGATGGTGCCCTTGTCGGCGTCGATGACGATCCGGTCGCCGTTCTGCAGCAGCGCGATGGGGCCGCCGACCGCGGCCTCCGGCCCGACATGGCCGATGCAGAAGCCGCGCGTGGCACCGCTGAACCGCCCATCGGTGATCAGCGCGACCTTGTCGCCCATGCCCTGGCCGTAGATGGCGGAGGTGGTGGACAGCATTTCGCGCATCCCCGGCCCGCCCTTGGGGCCCTCGTAGCGCACGATGATGACGTCGCCGGGCTTGTAGGCGCGGGCCTCGACGGCGGCGAAGGCGTCCTCCTCGCAATCGAAGCACAGTGCCGTGCCTTCAAACCGAAGGTTCGTCATGCCCGCGATCTTCACGATGGCACCGTCCGGCGCCAGGTTGCCGTGCAGCGCCACCACGCCGCCGATCGGGCTGATCGGGCTGCTGGTCGGATGCACCACATCCTGGTCCTGCGGGATGATGACGTCGCGGTGGTTCTCGCCCAGCGTCTTCCCCGTGACCGTCATGCAATCGCCCTTGGCATAGCCGCCATCGAGCAGCGCCTTGATGATGACCGGCACGCCGCCGATGCGGTGCACATCCGCCGCGACGTATTTCCCGCCCGGCTTCAGGTCGGCGATATGCGGCGTCTTGCGCATGATCTCGGCCACGTCCTGCAGCGTGAAGCGGATGCCCGCCTCATGCGCCATGGCGGGCAGGTGCAGCGCCGCATTGGTGGAGCCGCCGGTCGCACCGACGATGGCCGCGGCATTGTGCAGGGCATCGAGCGTCACGATGTCGCGCGGGCGCAGGTTGCGGCGGATCAGCTCCACCACCGCCTTGCCCGACGCCACGGCGTATTCGTCACGTTCCTCGAAGGGTGCGGGCGCACCGGCGGAAAACGGCAGCGCGAGGCCGATGATCTCCGACACGCAGGCCATGGTGTTGGCGGTGAACTGCCCCCCGCAGGCGCCCGCTCCGGGGCAGGCGTGGCGCTCAAGCTCATCCAGCTCCTCGGGCGACATGTTGCCCGCCGCGTGCTGGCCCACCGCCTCGAAGATGTCGAGCACCGTCACGTCACGCCCATGATGCTTGCCGGGCATGATCGACCCGCCATACATGAAGACGCTCGGCACGTTGAGCCGCAGCATCGCCATCATCACGCCGGGCAACGACTTGTCGCAGCCGGCGATGCCGACCAGCGCGTCGTAGCAATGCCCGCGCATGGTCAGTTCGATCGAATCCGCGATGGCCTCGCGCGAGGCGAGCGAGGACTTCATCGACTGGTGGCCCATGGCGATGCCGTCGGTCACCGTGATGGTGGTGAATTCGCGCGGCGTGGCCCCGCCTTCCTTCACGCCCTTCTTGGCCGCCTGCGCCTGGCGCGACAGCGCGATGTTGCACGGCGCGGCCTCGTTCCAGCAGGAGGCGACGCCGACCAGCGGCTGGTCGATCTCCTCCCGCGTCAGCCCCATCGCATAGAGGTAGGACCGGTGCGGCGCGCGCTCCGGCCCCTGGGTGGTGTGGCGGCTCGGCAGGCGGGACTTGTCCCAGCGGGTGGTGGACATGCGGACGGGCTCCCTGGCGCGTATCGGTCGCCCAGCATATCGCGTCAGGCCGCCGCGGCCATCTCCTGCGCCTGGGCAACCAGCGCGAAGGACCGCAGCCGCGCCGCGTGGTCGTGGATCTGCGCGGTGACCATCAGCTCATCCGCGCCGGTGCGCGCGGCGAAATCCTCCAGGCCGCGCCGCACCGTCTCCGGCGATCCGACCACCGAACAGGACAGCGCAGAGTCCAGGATGGCGCGGGCGTGGCGGTCGAGCTCCGCCTCGAACCCCTCGACCGGCGCCGGCAGCTTGCCCGGCCGCCCGCGCCGCAGGTTCACGAAGGCCTGTTGCAGGGAGGAGAACAGGAAGCGCGCCTCGTCGTCCGTATCGGCGGCAAAGACATTCACGCCCAGCATCACATGCGGCTTCGACAGACGTTCGGACGGCCGGAACCGCTCGCGATACACCGCCACCGCATCCATCATCTGCGCCGGCGCGAAATGCGAGGCGAAGGCATAGGGCAGCCCCAGATAGGCCGCGAGCTGCGCGCCGAAGGTGCTGGAGCCGAGGATCCAGACATCGACATCCTGCCCCTCCCCCGGCACCGCGCGCAGCGCCTGGGCCGGATCGGCGGGACGGAAGTACTCCATCAGTTCCACCACATCGCGCGGGAAGTCATCCGAATCGCCGGCCAAGTTGCGCCGCAGCGCGCGGGCCGCGATCTGGTCCGTCCCCGGCGCACGCCCCAGTCCCAGGTCGATCCGCCCCGGATACAGCGCCGCCAGCGTGCCGAACTGCTCGGCGATCACCAGCGGCGCGTGGTTGGGCAGCATGATGCCGCCCGCGCCGATGCGGATGCGCTGCGTGCCCTCCGCCACATGCGCCAGCGCCACGGCGGTGGCGGCGGAGGCGATGCCGGGCATGTTGTGATGCTCCGCCATCCAGAAGCGCCGGTAGCCCAGCGCATCCGCATGGCGTGCGAGATCGCGCGACTGCCGCAACGCCTGGCCGGCGTCGCTGCCTTCGGGGATCGGGGAGAGGTCGAGGACCGAGAGCGGGATCATGCCCCGGATATGGGGCGACGCGGCCCGCTTTGCAGCCGCCCGGCGGACGCTAGCGGATCGCGAGCAGAAACACCGTGCCCACGGCGAATGCCGTCATGCCCACCGCCGCCGGCGCGACCATGCCCGGCCCGCCGCGCCTGCGCAGCACGTCGCGGCCCGTCGCCGCGAAGGCCGCCATCAGCGTGATCGCGGCGACAAGGCCGAGCATCTCGCTGTCCATGGCGCGCTACCCCGCGATGCGCGCCATCGCCGCATCCAGCCGCGCCATCTCGGTCTGCTGCGCGGCCAGCCGCTCGCGCATCTCCTGCACGATCTCCTCCGGCGCGCGGGAGACGAACACGTCGCTGCCAAGCTTGGCCGCGGTCTTGTCGGCCTCGGCCGCGATGCGCCCGCGTTCCTTGGCCAGGCGCGCGCGCTCGGCGCCGAGGTCGATGACATCCGCCAGCGGCAGCATCACCGTCGCCTCGCCGACCACGGCCTGCACGACGCCCTTCGGCGGCTCGCCCTCCAGCGCGCGGATCTCGGTGGCGCGCGCCATGCGGCGGATGGCGTCGGCCCAGCGGCCGGCGCGCGCCATGCTCTCGCCCGACGCGCCGGACAGCAGCAGCGGCACGGTGATGGATGGCGCGACATTCATCTCGGAGCGCACGGTGCGGACCTCATTCACCAGCCGCACCACCCAGTCGAGTTCCGCGCGCGCCTCGGCCGCGTCCTGCACGGCCGCCGCCTCCGGCCAGGCGGCGCGGATCAGGCTGCATTCCGCGCCATAGCCCATGCGGTGCCACAGCTCCTCGGTGATGTAGGGCATCACCGGATGCAGCAGGCGCAGGATCACGCCCAGCACATGCTGCGCCGCACCCTTCACCTCGTCCTTCTCGGGACCGTCCGGGCCGAGCAGCACGGGCTTGGCGAACTCCAGGAACCAGTCGCAGAAGGTGCCCCAGGTGAAGCGGTAGCAGGCCGCGGCGTAATCGTCGAAGCGGAAGGCTTCCAGCGCGGCATTGGCCTCCGCCACCGCGGTGTTCGCCGCATCCAGGATCCAGCGCGACAGCGGCAGCGCGGCGGTCGAAGGGTCGAAATCCGGGCGCGGCGCGATCCCGTTCATCTCGCAGAACCGCGCCGCATTCCAGATCTTGGTCGCAAACGCCCGGTAGCCCTCGATGCGCTGCTTCGCCAGCTTGATGTCGCGCCCCGGCCCCGCCAGGGCGCAGAGGGTGAAGCGCACCGCATCCGCGCCATGCGCGTCGATTAGTTCCAGGGGATCGAGCACATTCCCCTTCGACTTCGACATCTTCTGCCCCTTCTCGTCGCGCACCAGGCCGTGGATGCAGACGGTCTTGAAGGGGACCTCGCCCATGAAATGGATGCCCATCATCATCATCCGGGCGACCCAGAAGAAGATGATGTCGAAGCCCGTCACCAGCACGTCGCCGGGGTAGTACTTCGCGAGTTCCGGCGTCTTCTGCGGCCAGCCGATCGTACTGAAGGGCCACAGAGCGGAGCTGAACCAGGTGTCCAGCACGTCCTCGTCGCGCACCAGCTCCACATCGCGGCCGAATGTCGCGCGCGCCAGCGCCGCCGCTTCCTCCGCCGTATGGGCGACGAAGACCTCGCCATCCGGCGCATACCAGGCGGGGATCTGGTGGCCCCACCAGAGCTGCCGCGACACGCACCAGGGCTGGATGTCGCGCATCCAGGCGAAGAAGGTGTTCTCCCACTGCTTCGGCGTGAAGACGGTCTGCCCGGTTTCGACCGCCTTGATCGCCGGCGCGGCCAGCGTCTTGGCGTCGACATACCACTGCATGGTCAGCCGCGGTTCGATCGGCACGCCGGACCGGTCGCCATGCGGCACCGCATGGGTATGCGGTTCGATCGTCTCGACGAGTTCCAGTTCCTCGAGCCGCGCGACGATCGCCTTGCGCGCCGCGAAGCGGTCCTGCCCCGCCAACCCGCGCACGAAGTCATGGTCCGCGACGCCCTCCACCGCCGCGAAGGCCGTCGCGATCTCATCGAGGAACACCCGCCCCTCCGCATCCAGCACGGAGGGCATCGGCAGGTCGTGTCGCTTGCCCAGGTCAAAATCGTTGAAGTCATGCGCCGGGGTAATCTTCACCGCGCCCGAGCCCTTCTCCGGGTCGGAATACTCATCCGCCACCACGGGAATGGCGCGCCCCACCAGCGGCAGGATCACCCGCTTGCCGACCAGGTCGCGGAAGCGAGCGTCCTCGGGATGCACCGCCACTGCCGTGTCGCCGAGCATCGTCTCCGGCCGCGTGGTGGCCACCACCAGGAAGCGGCCAGGCTCGCCCTCGACCGGGTAGCGCAGGTGCCACAGGTGGCCCTTGACCTCCTTGCTCTCGACCTCCAGGTCGGAAATCGCGGTCAGGAATTTCGGGTCCCAGTTCACCAGGCGCTTGTCGCGATACAGCAGCCCTTCCCGATACAGCCGCACGAAGACCTCGCGCACGGCCTCCGACAGCCCTTCGTCCATGGTGAAGCGTTCGCGCGGCCAGTCGAGCGAGGCGCCCAGCCGCCGCAACTGCCGCGTGATCGTCCCGCCCGATTCCGCCTTCCAATCCCACACCCGCTGGATGAAGGCGTCCCGCCCCATCGTCCGGCGGTCGGCATTGCCCTGCTGCGCCAGCAGGCGTTCCACCACCATCTGCGTGGCGATGCCGGCATGGTCGGTGCCCGGCTGCCACAGCGCATCGCGCCCCTGCATCCGCCGCCAGCGGATCAGCACGTCCTGCAGCGTGTTGTCGAGCGCATGCCCGATATGCAGCGACCCCGTCACATTCGGCGGCGGGATCATGATGGTGAAGGGCTTGGCCGGGGATGCCGGGTTCGCCGAGAAGGCGCCGGATTCCTCCCAGCCCTGATAGAGGCGCTGTTCGATCGCGGCGGGGTCGAAGGACTTGTCGAGCATGGCCGCATCCCTTCCCCGGCCGGGCGGGCTGCGTCAAGGGCGCGGCGCGCGGTTCAGCCCAGCGCGCGGCCCGTCACGCGCTCGATCTCGGCGCGCACCAGGCGCTCGACGATGGCGGGCAAATGCTGGTCCAGCCAGGATTTCAGCAGCGGGCGCAGTTCCTCGCGCACCACATCCTCGATCGACGGCCCGCCCCGGGTCACCGCGGCCCCGCGCTCCGACGACACCGCGCGCAGCAACTGCCCGACCGAGGCTGTCGCGGCGGCCGCGACGGCCGGGGCCAGCAGGGAGTCGATGTCCGGCGCCGGCGGCGCTTCCGCCACGACCGCGGGCGGTTCCGGCATTGGCGGCGCCGGCGGCGGTTCCGGCGCGGGTGCGGGCTCCGGGACCGGCTCGGGCACAGGCGCGGAGACCATCATCTCCTCCGTCAGCAGCAGCGGCTCCGACTCCCCGGGCGCAGCGGGCGCGCCCTCTGCCGGCTCCATCGCGGAGCCGACGGGCAGGGCCATGGCCTCGTCCTCGTTCAGGATGCGGCGGATCGACGCGAGGATATCCTCCATCGACTGGTCCGAGGCGACGGCCGGCGTGCCGGGCCCGACTGGGGGCGGTGTCTGTCCGCTCATGGCGTCCTTCGTGCGGGGGTTGCCGGCTGCAGCGTCTGGACCTGCACCACCGGCTGCGGCGGCGGGGGTCCGCCGGCGCCATCCGAGAAATCGCCGGTGCCGAACCAGCGGTCGCGCACCGCATTGTAGTAGTTGCGCGGGTCGTACACCTGCACGGGCAGGCCGAGATCCTGCGCCGTCAGCCGCCCCATGGTGGTCGCCAGCGCATAGGACGCGTTGATCAGCGTGGCGAGCGAGCGCACCAGGTTGACGCGCGCCTGCAGCAACTCCTGCTCGGCATTCAGCACATCCAGCGTGGTGCGGCTGCCCACAATGGCTTCGCGCTGCACGCCATCCAGCGCGATTTCCTGGGCGCGGATCTGGGCGCGCACGGATTCGACCTGGGCGCGGGAACTGCCCAGCGTCTCCCAGGCCTCCGTCGCCTGCTGGGCGGCGACGCGCCGCGCATCGGCCACCTGCTGGCGCGCCTGCTGCGCCTGCTGGCGCGCCTGGCGCACCTGCGCGTGCTCGGCACCGCCCTGGTACAGCGGCACGTTCAGGTTCAGTGTGACCTGCGCGCCGGTCTGCCGCGTCCCGCGCGCGGCATTGTTGTCCAGCCGGAAGGCCGAGGCATTGGCCGAGACCTGCGGCAACAGCGCGGCGAACTGCACGTCGATGAAATCTCGCGCCGCCGATTCGTCGAACAGCGTCGCGACCACCGTCGGGTTGTTGTCGGTGGCGAAGCGCACCGCTTCCTGCTGCGACCGCACCACCGCGGCCAGCGGCGGCGGCGCCGTCACGCGCAGCGGCTCGAGCCCGGTCCAGCGGATGAAATTCGCGCGCGAGCTCTGCGCCACGCCCTGCGCCTGGTCGAGCTGGAAGCGTGCGAGCGCCAGGCGCGATTCAGCCTGCGCCACGTCGGTGCGGGTGATCTCGCCGACGCGGAAGCGCTCGTTCGTCGCCTGCAGCTGGCGTTCCAGCACCTGCACGTTGTTGGTGTTGAGGCGCACTTCCTCCTGGTCGCGGATGTAGAAGACGTAGGCGCGCACGGATTCGAACAGGACCTCCTGCTCGGCGATCAGCAGGCGGGCGCGCTGGGCATAGACCTGGTTCTCGGCGCGGCGGGTCGATGCGGTGGTGCGCCCGCCGCGATAGATCGGCTGGGTGACCGTGGCCTGCAGCGTGCCGGTGCCCCGGTTCGAATCGGTGAAGTTCGAGAACGGCACCTGATTGGTGCGGCCCAGCCCAGTGACGAAGCCCGTCGCCGGGTCGGTGATCGGGAAGATGGCGCCGCCGGCGGTCTGCTGGCTGCGCGTGGTCGTCTCGGTATAGCCGGCCGCGCCGGCGATCACGACGGTCGGCCGCCATCCCGACAGCGCCTGGGGCACGTTCTCGTCCACCGCGCGCGCGGCGGCGCGCGCTGCCAGCAGGCGGGGATTGCCCGAATAGGCCGCCGCCAGCGCCTCCTGGAGGGTCTGCGACCACCCGGGCGTGGCCGGCACCACCGCCAGGGTGGCGGCCAGGGCAACGGATTGAAGCATTTTGCTGCGCAGGCTCATGTTCACCTATGCCGTCCCCCGGGAATGGCCGGCCGGACGCGTGAGGCGGGCCGAAGCCTGCCGCGCGCGCCGGAAGTCTCGTGGAAAAGTCTTAACGCACCGCAACAGGGCCACGCCACCCCTGCCACGGCAAACATAGTGTGTCGGTTCAGAAGGCGAAGGCCGGCGCGGCGGTGAAGCCGGGCAAGGCCGGCGCATGCGCATCGAATTCACGCGTGGTCGTAACGGTCCCGCCGGCGCGGCGCGCCAGCAGCGCACGGCCCGGCGGCCCGCCATCCAGGCTGATCGCCACCAGCCGCCCGCCCTCGGCCAGCTGGTCCTCCAGCGCCTTCGGCACCGCCTGGACGCCGCCCTCGACCATAATGACGTCATAGGGCGCGCCGGCGGCATGGCCCTGCGCCGGGTCGGCCTCGACCAGCGTGACGGACCCCGCCGGAACGGCGGCCGGCAGTGCGCTGCGCGCGATGGCCAGCAGCGCCGGGTCGGCCTCGACTGCCGTGACCGACCCGCCGATCGCGGCCATCAGCGCCGCGCCGAAGCCGGTTCCCGAGGCCACCACCAGCGCGCGCTCACCACGCCGCAGCCCGGCCAGCTGCACCAGCTTCGCCAGCACCATCGGCTGCATCATGGCGCGCCCGCCGGGCAGCGGCAGGTCGGCATCGGCATAGGCGCGCGCGGCCAGGCTTGCCGGCGCGAAGCGTTCGCGCGGCAGGTCGCGCATCGCGCCCACGATGCGCGGGTCCTCGATGCGGTTGGGGCGCAACTGGCCATCGACCATGAAGCGGCGTGCCTCGGCGAAATCCATCATCATCGGCCTCGTGCAGGATCAGCGGGGTTATAGGTCGGGCGGGCGCGCTGCGCCAACGCGGCATCGCGCGCGCCACGGGGCGCTTGACCGCGGGCGGCGCGCAGCCGATATGGGGCGCCCGCGCGGTCCGGTGGCCGAGTGGTCAGGCACAGGTCTGCAAAACCTGCTACGTGGGTTCGATTCCCGCCCGGACCTGATCGCGCGGGGCGGCTTTACAGGGGTGTCGCGCCCCACTATACGCGGCGCCCGGCTCCTGATCCCCGATAGCTCAGCTGGTAGAGCGCGGGACTGTTAATCCCTAGGTCGTTGGTTCGAGTCCAACTCGGGGAGCCAGAAGCGCACATGACTTGACGCGGCGCGTCCGCGGCGTTTTCCCTGGGGTCGCCCCGGGAAAGCCAAGATGAACACTGCGCCACCGCCGCTCGCGCCGCTCGCGCCGCACGCGCCCCTGCCGCTCCACTACGCCAGCCAAGGCCAGCGCGACGAATTCGTGCGCGCGCTGTTCGACCAGGGCGCGCCCTCCTACGACCGCATCAATGCCATTTTCTCGCTGGGCACCGGCGCGCGCTACCGGCGCGATGCGCTGAAGCGCGCCGGCCTCGCACCCGGCAAGCGTGTTCTCGACGTCGCGACCGGCACCGGGCTGGTGGCGCGCGAGGCGCTGGCCATCCTCGGCCGGCCGGAGGACGTGGTCGGCCTCGACCTCAGCGCCGGCATGCTGCACCAGGCGCGTGCGAACCTGCCGATCGCGCTGGTGCAGGCCCGCGCCGAGGCGCTGCCCATCGCCGATGCCTCGGTCGACCTGGTCACCATGGGCTACGCGCTGCGCCACGTCCCGGACCTGGTGGGCGCCTTCGCGGAATACCGCCGCGTGCTGCGCCCGGGCGGGCGCGTGCTGCTGCTCGAGATCGACCAGCCATCGAGCCCGGTGGCGCTCGCGCTGCTGCGATTCTACCTCGGTCGCGTGGTGCCGGCCTTGTCGCGCGTGGTCGGGCGCGGGCGCAACGACCAGCAGATGATGCAGTATTTCTGGGACACCATCGACGCCTGCGTGCCGCCGGAGACGATCGAGGCCGCGCTCGCGCAGGCGGGGTTCGAGGGCATCGGCTGCGACGTGCAGCTCGGCGCCTTCCGCGCCTATGGTGCGCAGCGGCCAGGCTGAGGGCCAGCGCGCCATCCGCGACGCCCTTCCTTCAGCGCGCTATCCGCGACGCCCTTCCGTCAGCGCGCTATCCGCGACGCCCTTCCTTCAGCGCGCTATCCGCGACGACGCTCCCGGCGCAATCCACCCCAGCGCCCCCGCCGCAAACACCGCGACCGGCGCCGCCACCGCCGGATCCACAACCACCACATCGCCCCGCAGCCCCGGCGCCAGCCGGCCGCGATCCGCCAGCCCACAGGCCTCGGCCGGGTTCTGCGACACCAGCGCCCAGGCGCGCGGCAGGTCCATCGCGCCGCGCTTCACCATCGCGAAGGCCGCCTCCAGCATCGCCGGCCAGACGTAGTCCGAGGCCAGCACCGTCACGATCCCGCGCTCCGCGAGCGGCGCCGCGCTCGCCCAGCCGAGGTGGCTGCCGCCGCGCACCACATTCGGCGCGCCCATCACGACATGCTCGCCCGCCACGCGCGCCGCCGCGCCCACCTCCTCCGCCATCGGGAACTCGCAGATGGTCGCGCCATGCGCACGGAAATGCTCGCGATCCGCGATGGTCGCGTCGTCATGGCTCAGCACCGGAATGCCTGCCGCGCGCGCCGCCGCCGCCAGCCGCGCGCGCGCCGCCGGCACCTCGCCGCGCCGCGCCACCGCCGCTTCCGCCAGCGCGACGAACTCCGCCGCGGCCACGCCGGCGCGCCCGGCATATTTCGCCACCTGAACCGGGTCCTTCAGCTTCTGTGCGATGCCCGGCGTATGGTCATTGAAGCCCAGCAGATGCACCGACCCATCCGCGATGCCCGCCAGCGCATCCTCCAGCGCATCGAGATTGTCAGCCTCGAAGCGCAGATGCACGCGCAGGTCCGTCGCGGACTGCGCACGCGCCGCCGGCAGCGCCGCCTTCAGCGCCCGCCAGGCCGCCAGCGACCGCAGCCCCGGCTCCCAGGACAGCGTGACGCCCAGATACGCCGTAGTGATGCCGCAGGCGATGAGCTGCGCCGCCGAATCGCGCAGCGCCAGCCCGACCGGCAGGTCCACGCCGGGGCGCGGCTGCAACTGCCGCTCATGCGCGTCGCCATGAATGTCCACCAGGCCCGGCAACACCAACAAACCCGTCGCATCGAACCGCGCCGCCCCCGCAGCGGGGGCGTCCGCCACCACGCCATCGGCCAGCGCCAACGCATCCTGCACCATCGCGCCATCCCGCAGGACCGCGCCGCCCGTCACCAGCCAATCCATCCGAATCAGGGCTCCACCACCAGTTGCACGCGTCCGGCGGCATAGACCGCCATGGTCCAGTCCACCGGCTGGCCCTCCGGGTCCACATTCACCGATTCCGCCACCAGCACCGGGCGGGATCGCGACTGCTGCAACAGCGCCGCCTCCTCCGGCGTGGGCAGCCGCGCGGTGATGCGCGACGCCTTGCGGCGGTAATCGGGGATGCCGCAGGCCGCCAGCGCGGCGGTGATGGACGGGTCGCCCTCAAGCGCCTCGGCCGCCGCGGCGCAGCGCGGCAGCGGGAAGTGATGCGCGCCCAGGACCGCCGGGCGGCCATTCACCAGGCCGAGCCGTTCGGCGCGCAGCACCAGCCGCCCGCGCCGGATGCCCAGCGCCTCGGCCAGCTGCGTCTCCGCCGGCATCTCCTGCACGCGCAGGATGCGCCCGGCGGGTTCGCGATTCTCCCGGCGGATCAGCTCGGAAAACCGCGTGCGCGGACCCAGCCGGTAGTCGACCACATCCTCGGCCACGAAGGCACCGCGCCCCTGCTCGACGCGGATCAGCCCGCGCGCCTCGAGGTCCTCCAGCGCGCGGCGCACGGTGTGGCGATTCACGCCGAAGCGCGCGGTCAGCACGGCCTCGGTCGGCAGGCGCTCGCCGGCGGCCGCACCGCCGCGGTTGATCTCGGCTTCCAGCGTCGCGGCGATCTGGCGCCACAGCGCCACGCCCTGCCCGCGCGCGATCGCACCCCCTGTCATCGAAACTTCAACCATCAGCGGTCATGTCCGTGGGATATCCGTGTGGACTTTCTCGGGCATGGACATCTACATGTCCAGATAAATTCCATGACCCAGACCGCACCCCACACCGACCTTGATCCCCTTGGCGACCGCCGCGCCTGGATGGCCGTGCTGGCCCGCGCCAGCGCTGAGGACATCGCCGCGCTGCTGCCCGCCCTGCCCGCCCATGAGCGCCTCCGCGCGCCCGAGACCGGCCTGGTCATGGTGCGCGGCCGTGCCGGCGGCGACGGCGCGCCCTTCAACCTCGGCGAGATGACCGTCACGCGCTGCGCCGTGCGTCTCGGCGATGCCGTCGGCCACGCCTATGTCGCCGGGCGCGACAAGCGGCAGGCGGAACTCGCCGCGCTGGTCGATGCCGCCTTGCAGGACGCATCGCGCCGCGCTGCGCTGATGGACGCGGTCATCACCCCGCTCGCCGCGCGCCAGCAGGCGGAGCGCGACACGGAAGCGCGCAAGGCCGCCGCCACCCGCGTGGAATTCTTCACCATGGCGACCATGCGATGAACGCCCTGACCCCCGGCTTCGCCGACCCCGTGCTCGACGCGCAGGCCGCCTTCCGCGCTGTATTGGAGGCCATGAGCCGCCCCGGCCGCGTGGTGCAGGCCGGCAGCGCGCTGCGCCCGCCCGCGCCGCTGTGCCCCGCCGCCGCCGCGGTGCTGCTGGCCCTGGCCGATGCCGACACCCCGCTGTGGTCCGATGCCGGCGCCGATGCCGAGGCCTGGCTGCGCTTCCATTGCGGCGCGCCCTTCGTGCCCAGGCCGGAAAGCGCCGTCTTCGCGCTCGCCACAGGCACACCGCCAGCGCTGTCGGCGCTCGAAGCCGGCACCGAGGAACAACCCCAGCGCGGCGCGACGCTGGTGCTGCAGGTCGCGGCGCTGGACACCGGGCGCGGCTGGCGCCTGACCGGCCCGGGGATCGAGCACGAGCACCGCCTGCTGGTGACCGGCACGCCTGACGGTTTCCTCGCCGCCTGGGCCACCAACCGCGCGCGCTTTCCGCGCGGCGTCGATGTCGTGCTGTGTGCCGGCGACCGCCTGGCGGCGCTGCCACGCACCGTCGCGATCCAGGAGGGCTGAGCGATGTATGTCGCGGTCAAGGGCGGCGGCCGGGCAATCAGCGCCGCGCACGCCTGGCTGGACGAGACCCGCCGCGGCGACCCGTCGCTGCCCGAGCTCAGCGTCGCGCAGATCGAACAACAGATGGGCCTGGCGGTCGATCGGGTGATGGCGGAGGGGTCGTGCCATGACCGCTTCCTGGCCGCGCTCGCCATCAAGCAGGCGAAGGGCGATTTGATCGAGGCCGCCTTCCTGCTGCGCGCCTATCGCACCACGCTGGTGCGCTTCGGCGCGTCGGAGCCGGTCGAGACCGGCGCGATGCGCCTGCGCCGGCGCGTCAGCGCGACCTACAAGGACCTGCCCGGCGGTCAGGTGCTGGGGCCGACCTTCGACTACACGCATCGCCTGCTGGACTTCGCGCTGGCTGCGGAAGGCGTCGAGCGCGAAGCGGCACCCGAAGCGACCGCGCCGGTCGGCGCGGTGCCGCGCGTGACGGAGCTGCTCGCGCGCGAGGGCCTGATGCAGCGCGAAGCGCAGGATGATGCCGAACCCGGCGACCTGACGCGCCAGCCCCTGGCCTTCCCGGCCGATCGCCCGGTGCGGCTGCAGAACCTGGCGCGTGGCGACGAGGGCTTCCTGCTCGCACTCGGCTATTCGACGCAGCGCGGCTACGGCAATGCGCATCCCTTCGTCGGTGAGATCCGCGTGGGCCACGTCGCCGTGGAATTCACCCCGCCCGAGCTCGGCTTCGCCATCGACATCGGCGACATCGCCATCACCGAATGCCAAATGGTGAACCAGTTTAAGGGCAGCCGCACCGAACCGGCGCAGTTCACCCGCGGCTACGGCCTGGTCTTCGGCCATGGTGAACGCCGCGCGATGGGCATGGCGCTGGTGGACCGCGCGCTGCGTGCGGCGGAACTCGGCGAGGACACCGGCGCCCCGGCTCAGGACCACGAATTCGTGCTCTATCACTCCGACAACATCGAGGCGACGGGCTTCGTCGAACACCTGAAGCTGCCGCACTATGTCGATTTCCAGAGCGAGTTGGAGAACCTCCGCACCATCCGCCGCAGCGCCGGTGCGGGCGCGCGCGACGGCCAGGACGGCGCCGCGCGGGTTCCAGCGTCGGACGCCATGCCGACAGCCCGTCCGGAGGCCGCGGAATGACCACCCTCGACGACGCACGCCCCGCCAGCGCGGCAGGCTACAACTTCGCCTACCTGGATGAGGCGACGAAGCGGATGATCCGCCGCGCCATCCTCAAGGCGGTCGCGATCCCGGGCCACCAGATCCCCTTCGGCGCGCGCGAGATGCCGCTGCCCTATGGCTGGGGCACGGGCGGCATCCAGGTGACGGCCTCCATCCTCGGCCCCACCGACGTGCTGAAGGTGATCGACCAGGGCGCCGACGACACCACCAACGCCATCTCCATCCGCCGCTTCTTCACGCGCGTCGCCGGCGTGGCCACCACGGAACGCACCGCGGAGGCCACCATCGTGCAGACCCGCCACCGCATCCCGGAGAAGGCGCTGCGCGAGGACCAGGTCATCGTCTACCAGGTGCCGCAGCCCGAACCGCTATCGAAGCTGGAACCCCGCCGCGCCGAGACCGAGCGCCTGCACGCGCTGGCCGATTACGGCCTGATGCATGTGCGCCTGTACGAGGACATCGCGCGGCTGGGTCACATCGCGAAGGCCTACGACTATCCGGTGATGGTGAATGGGCGGTACCTGATGTCGCCCTCCCCCATCCCGGCCTTCGACAACCCGAAGATGGACCGCATGCCCGCGCTGCAATTGTTCGGTGCGGGACGCGAGAAGCGAATCTACGCCATCCCGCCCTACACCGAGGTCCGCAGCCTGGATTTCGAGGACCACCCCTTCCGCCCGATCCGCGCGCCACACGCCTGCGCGCTGTGCGCCAGCACGGAAAGCTACCTGGACGAGGTGCTGACCGACGACACCGGCGGACGAATGTTCGTCTGTTCCGACACCGACTACTGCGGCGAACGCCAGGCCGCGGCGACGAAGGAAGCCGCCGAATGACCGCGCTTCTGACGGCCGAAGGGTTGAACCTCCGCTTCGGCGCCATCCCTGCGCTGGTGGATGTCGCGATCGACATCTCCGCAGGCGAGGTCATCGCCATCGTCGGCGAATCCGGCTCCGGCAAGACCACGTTGCTGCGCGTGCTCTCGGGCATGATGGCGCCCGATGCCGGCACGGTGCGCTGGCTCGGCGCCGACCTGCACGCCATGGGCGAGGCCGCCCGCCGCCGCCTCATGCGCACCGACTGGGGCTTCGTGCACCAGAACCCGCGCGACGGGCTGCGGCTGAACGTCTCCGCCGGCGGCAATGTCGGCGAGCGCCTGATGGCCGTCGGCGCGCGCCACTACGGCGGCATCCGCGAACAGGCACTGGAATGGCTCGCGCGCGTCGAGGTCGATGCCGCGCGCATCGACGACCTGCCGCGCACCTTCTCGGGCGGCATGCAGCAGCGGTTGCAGATCGCCCGCACGCTGGTGACGCGCCCGCGCCTGGTCTTCATGGACGAACCGACCGGCGGGCTGGATGTATCCGTCCAGGCACGCCTGCTCGACCTGATCCGCGGCCTGTCGCGCGAACTGGGCCTGGCGGTGCTGATCGTCACGCACGACATCGCCGCGGCGCGCCTGCTGGCCGACCGCATGCTGGTGATGCGCCGGGGCGAAGTGGTGGAACAGGGGCTGACCGACCGCGTGCTGGACGATCCGCAGCACCCCTACACGCAACTGCTCGTCTCCTCGGTGCTCGCGGCATGATCCCCGCCCTGCGCACCGAAGGGCTGGGCAAGGCCTTCACGCTGCACCTGCAGGGCGGCGTGCGGATCCCCGTGCTGGGCGGCGTGGACCTTGCCGTGCATCCCGGCGAATGCGTGGCACTCTGGGGTCCGTCCGGCGCCGGCAAATCCACGCTGATGCGCTGCCTCTACGGCAATTACGGCGCCGGCGCCGGGCGCATCCTGCTGCGCCATGATGGCGCCGAGCTCGACCTCGCCACCGCCACGCCGCAGCAGGTGATCGCCGCGCGGCGCGCCACGCTCGGCTACGTCTCGCAATTCCTGCGCGTCATCCCCCGCGTCGCCACGCGCGACATCGTGGCCGAACCCCTGATCGCCCGCGGCATCCCTCGCGAGGACGCCGCCGCCCGCGCGACCGAATTGCTGCACCGGTTGAACCTGCCCGAACGCCTGCACGCCCTGCCCCCCGCCACCTTCTCCGGCGGCGAGCAGCAGCGCGTCAACCTGGCCCGCGGCTTCGCGCCCCACTACCCGGTGCTGCTGCTCGACGAACCCACCGCCAGCCTCGATGCGGCCAACCGCGCCGTCGTCATTGGACTGATCCGCCAGGCCAAGGCACAAGGCAGCGCCATCATCGGCATCTTTCACGACACCGAAGTGCGCGAGGCGGTGGCCGACCGCCTCTACGACGTGCTCCCCCACCAGGACGCCGCATGACCGCCGAGACCATCCTGACCAACGCCCACCTCGTCCTGCCGAACGAGGTGATCCACGGCACCCTCGTGATCCGCGACGGCCGCATCGCCGATGTGCAGCCCGGCCGCAGCCACGCCCCCACCGCGCGCGACCTGGAAGGCGACCACCTGATCCCCGGCGTGGTCGACGTGCATACCGACAACCTGGAACGCCAGGTGCAGCCGCGGCAGAACGCCCGCTGGCCCTCGCGTTCCGCCATGATCGCGCATGACGCGCAGTGTGCCGCCGCCGGCGTGACCACGGTGTTCGATGCGCTGTGCCTCGGCGACCTCGGCTTCGACCAGGGGCGCGGCCAAACCTTCCTCGATGGCGTGGCCGACCTCGATGCGCTGACGGATGCCGGCGTGATGCGGTCCGAACACTTCCTGCACCTGCGCTGCGAACTGCCCGCCGCCGACATGGTGCCGGCGATGGAACCCGTCGCCGACCATCCGCTGGTGCGCATGGTGTCGCTGATGGATCACTCGCCCGGTGTCGGCCAGTACCGCGACATCCCGCGCTACGTCACCATGCGCCGCAAGCAGACCAGCATGACGGTGGAACAGGTGCAGGCGCGCATCACGGAGCTGCTCGCCCAGCGCGAACGCCTGCGCGAACCGCAGCGCCGCTGGCTGCTCGACCGCATCCGCCACCGCGACCTGCCGGTCGCCTCGCATGACGATGAATCGGCCGAGGAAATTCGCCGCAACCTCGCCGACGGCATCGCCATCAGCGAATTCCCCGTGACCATGGAAGCCGCCGAGGCGGCGCGCGATGCGGGTGTGGCCGTGATCGCCGGCGCGCCGAACATCGTGCGCGGCGGCAGCCATTCCGGCAACGTCGCCGCCGCCGACCTGGTGCGCGCGGGTGCCGCCGATGCCTTCGCCTCCGACTACGTCCCCGCCTCCATGATCGAAGCCGCCTGGCGCACCGTGGAGCAGACCGGCATCACCCTGCCCGCCGCGGTTGCGATGATCGCCGAGGCGCCGGCGCGCATGGCCCGCCTGCCCGATCGCGGCCGCCTCGAAGCCGGGCTGCGCGCGGATTTGGTGCAGGTGCGCCCGGTGGCCGACATCCCGGTGGTGCGCCGGGTGTGGCGCGAGGGCAACCGCGTCGCATGACGCCGCATCGCCTGGCGCTGTACTGGGCGCCCGAAACGGATGACCCGCTGCATGCGCGCGGCTCGGCCTGGCTGGGCCGCGATGCGCAAAGCGGCGATGCGTTGGCGCAACCGGCCATCGCGGGCATCGCCGAGGCCACGGCGGACCCGCGCAACTACGGCCTGCACGCCACGCTGAAGCCGCCCTTCCGCCTGCGCCACGGCTATGCGGCGGCGCGCGAGGCCGCCGCCACGCTGGCCGCGCGCGTCGCCGCCTTCGACCTGCCACCGCTGGCCGTGCATGACCTCGATGGCTTCCTGGCCCTGCGCGAGACCGCGCCCTGCCCCGCCCTGCACGCGCTGGCCGATGCCTGCGTGACGGACCTCGACGACCACCGCGAACCACCCGACGCCGCCGAGATCGCGCGCCGCCGCCCCGACCGCCTGCCACCCGCGCAGCGCGCGCATCTCGACCGCTGGGGCTACCCCTATGTCTTCGAGGAATGGCGCTTCCACGTCACGCTGACGCGCCGCCTGGCATCGGAGGAGAAAGCCGTGCTGATGCCCGCGGTCACGGACTTCCTGGGCGATGCGCCGTTCCGGCCACGCCGCGTCGCGGCCATCAGCCTCTTCGTCCAGCCGGCACCCGGCGCACCTTTCACGATCGCCGAGCGTCTTCCGCTGCGCGGCTGAGCGCCGCCACGACGCGCGCCGCGCCCTCCTGCGGCGTCGCGTCGTTCATCACCGTGTCCACGTCCAGACCGCCGGGCAGCGCCGCCTCGCGCGCCAGCCGCGCGGCGATGTCGGCGGCATCCTCGCGCCCGCGCGCCGCCAGCCGCGCCGCCAACACCGTGACAGGCGCCGTGATCACCAGCACCCGCAGCCGATAGCGCGCGGCCGCATCCACCAGCACGCCGCGCGACAGGTTCGCCACCACCACGCGCCCGGCCGCCATGTCGTCCTCGATCGCACGCGGAATGCCGTAGGACAGCCCATGCGCCTCCCACCACAGCGCGAAGCCGCCCGCATCGCGTTCCGCCGCGAAATCCGCCGTGCTCACCGCACGATGATCCTCGCCCCCCGCCTCCGCCGGCCGCGTGATGGCGCGCTGCACGAACACGAAACGCGCATCGCCCGCCAGCCGCGCCCTCGCCAGGCCCATCAGCGTGTCCTTGCCCGCCCCGGACGGCCCGACCACAGCCAACAGCATCGCCTTCGCTCCCGCAGGATTGACGCGCCCCCTGTGCTGCGCGACGACGTCCAAAGCAAGCCCCGGGGGATACGCGCCGATGCCCGTCGACCGCATGGCAACCATCGGCTTCCCGGCCAAGGAGCCGCCCAGCATGTTCACCACCCGCCCCGAGATCATCGGCACCTTCGGCGCCGTCGCCTCCACGCATTGGATCGCCAGCCAGGTCGGCATGTCGGTGCTGGAGCGCGGCGGCAATGCCTTCGACGCCGCAGCCGCCGCAGGATTCGCGCTGCAGATCGTGGAACCGCACCTGAACGGCCCGGGCGGCGACTGCCCCATCATCCTGCATAGCGCCCGCACCGGCGCGCAGCAGGTCATCTGCGGCCAGGGTCCGGCGCCGGCGGGGCTGACCGTCGCCCACATGCACAGCCTGGGCGCCGAGATCATGCCCGGCACCGGCCTGCTCGCCACCCCCGTCCCCGGCGCCTTCGACGCCTGGATGCTCATGCTGCGCGACCACGGCACCTGGTCCGTGCGCGACGTGCTTTCCTACGCCATCGGCTACGCGCGCCACGGCGCGCCGATGGTCCCGCGCATCCGCGCCACCATCGAGAGCGTGCGCCCGCTCTTCGAATCCGAATGGCCGACCTCGGCCGCGCTGTGGCTGCGCGACGGCGGCCCGGAGCCGAACGGCCTCTACGCCAACCCGACCCTGGCCGACACCTACGAACGCGTGGTGCGCGAAGCCGAAGCCGCGACCGGCCGCGAGGCCCAGGTCGATGCAGCCCGCAACGCCTGGTATCGCGGCTTCGTCGCGGAAGCGATCGGCAGGTTCGCGGCGACGACGGAAGCAATGGACACCTCCGGCCGGCGCCACCGCGGCGTCATCACCGCCGACGACTTCGCAGGCTGGTCCGCGCCCATCGAGGCGCCGCTCACCCTCGACTACCACGGCCACACCATCCTGAAATGCGGCCCCTGGAGCCAGGGCCCGGCCATGCTCCAGACGCTGGCGCTGATGTCCGGCTTCGATGTCGCATCCATGGACCCGGTCGGCGCGGACTTCATCCACCATGTCCTGGAATCGATGAAGCTCGCCTTCGCCGATCGCGAGGCCTTCTACGGCGACCCCGACTTCACCGACGTGCCGATGGCGACGCTGCTGTCCCCGGCCTACACCGATGCCCGCCGCGCGCTGATCGGCGCGCAGGCGAACAACGAATTCCGCCCCGGCAGCCCCGATGGCCGCGCACCGCGCACCGACTACGCCGCCGCCCTGCGCCGCGCGCAGGACCTGGCCGCCGCGATGGGCTCGGGCGAACCCACCGTCTCGCGCCTCGGCGCCTCGGGCGGCGACACCTGCCATGTCGATGTCATCGACAAGCACGGCAACATGGTCAGCGCCACGCCCTCCGCCGGCTGGCTGCAATCCTCGCCCGCCATCCCGGAACTTGGCTTCTGCCTCGGTTCGCGCTGCCAGATGTTCTGGCTGGACGAGACGCTGCCCAACGGCCTGCGACCCGGCAAGCGGCCGCGCACCACGCTCTCGCCCTCGATGGTGCTGCGCGACGGCAAGCCCTGGATGTCCTTCGGCACGCCGGGCGGCGAGCAACAGGACCAGTGGCAATCCATCATGCTGATGCGGATGGTCCATCACGGCTTCAACATCCAGCAGGCGATCGACCTGCCCGCCTTCCACTCCGAACACTGGATCAGCAGCTTCTGGCCGCGCGGGGCCAAGCCCGGCAAGGCCGTGATCGAAGGCCGCTACGACGCCGCGGTGCTGGCCGACCTCATCGCCCGCGGCCATGCCGCCGAGATGGGCGGCGAATGGTCGGAAGGCCGCCTGACCGGCGCGCGGCGCGAGCCGGACGGCACCATCCGCGCCGGCGCCAACCCGCGCGGCATGCAGGGCTACGCGGTCGGGCGCTGATGCGCGTCCTGCTCGCCATCGTTCATTTCTTCAGGGCCGAGGAAGGCTCGCGCCATTCCTCGACCGATGCGCATCGGCGCGACCAGCGCGCAGCCGTGCTGCGCCGTGTGATCGACACCTGGCGCGGCACCTTCGGCCCCACCACCACGCTCAACATCGAGAACAAGCGTTTCGAACGCCTCCGCGGCGCGGTGGATGGCCTGGACATCGCCGTAATCACCAACAGCACCGACCACCTGCTGGACGAGGCCCACGCCAAGGCGCGCGGCATCCGGCACATCAAGGTGCAGGTGGACAATCCGCGCATGCTTGGCTTCGCCGCCCAGCGCGTGTTCGCCGAGGCGCGCCACGGCTACGACCTGTTCTGCCATTCCGAGGACGACCTGCACGTCGCCGACCCCGGCTTCATCGACAAGATCATGGCCTTCCAGGATCGCTTCGGCTGGAAGCGCGTGCTGATGCCAAATCGCTTCGAATGGAACCCCGCCGGGCCCACGCTGAAAACTTGGATCGACGGCGACCTGCGTCCCGGCGCCATCGCGCAATGGGTCGATCCGCTGCCCGACGAAGCCTTCCTGCACCTGCCCATACCCGGCCGCCCGCCCGTCACCTTCCGCCGCGCCGCCAACCCGCATAGCGGCTTCTGCGCCGTCACCGCGCAGCAGCTCGCGCATTGGGCCCGCCAGCCGCATTTCCTCGACATGGATTGCAGCTTCATCTCGCCGCTCGAAAGCGCGGTGACGCTCGGCGCGATGAAGACCTTCCCGCTCTACAAGGCCTTCGGGCCGGATGCCGGATTCTTCGAGGTCGAGCACCTCGACACCCGCTTTTCGAACATGAAGCTGCCGGGAGCCTGACCCAAGGGGGCAAATATGCGGATCACCGACGCGCAGGTGCATATCTGGGGCAGCGGCACGCCGTCGGGCGACCACCGCCAGGTGCCCGTCTTCACCGTGGACGAATTGCTCGCCGAGATGGACGCCGCCGGCGTCGGTGCCGCCGTGCTGCACCCGCCGGTCTCCTGGGACCCGGACGCGAATGCGATCTGCGAGGCCGCCGCCGCGCTGCACCCGCAGCGGTTGGCCATCCTCGGCCAGGTGCCGCTCGACCAGCCCGAAACCAGCCGCCCGCTGCTGGCCCGCTGGCGCGACCGCCCCGGCCAATGCGGCCTGCGCTACCCGCTGGTGCGCGCCGACCAGCAGGCTTGGCCCTTCGACGGCACGCTCGACTGGCTCTGGCCCGCCGCCGAGGAAGCCGGCCTGCCCATCGCGACCATGGCCTGGCGCTTCCTGCCCGAATTCGCGGCCATCGCCGAACGCCATCCGCGCCTGCGCCTCATCATCGACCATTGCGGCCTGATCCGGCACGAGAAGGGTGCGGCCGCCTTCGCCAACATCGATGCCGTGACGGCCCTCGCCCGCTTCCCGAACGTCGCGCTGAAGGCCACCGGCGCGCCCGGCTATTCGCAGCAGGGCTACCCCTTCCGCGACATCCATGACGGGCTGCACCGGCTGTTCGATGCCTTCGGCCCCGACCGCTTCTTCTGGGGCACCGACATCACGCGCATGCCCTGCACTTGGCGCCAGTGCATCACCCTGTTCACCGAGGAATTGCCCTGGCTGCAAGGGCCGCAGCTTGAACGCGTGATGGGCGGCGCCGTCCGCGACTGGATCGGCTGGCGCGCGCCCTGACGGCGCGCGCCAGCAGCCGCGTCAGTCCACCCTGATCTCGCGCACCTGCACCTGGTTGTCCGCCCGGTGCGCGACAGTCACGCCCGTGCGATGCGCCCACGGGATCATCATGTGGTACATCGGGATGTGGCCGAGATCGGCATTGTGCAGCGCATGCGCCTGGCGGATCAGGCCGCGCCGCGCCTCCGGGTCCTGCTCGGCATCGATGCGCGGCAGCAACGCGTCGAATTCCGCGTTGCTCCAGCCCCCCGCATTCCAGGTGGCCGCCCCGCCCACGGCGCGCGAGGCCATGATGGCGCGCAGCGTGTAGCTCGCATCGAAGGTCGGCACGCCCCAGGACAGCGCGTAGAAGCTGAGCTCCTGCCGGCGCAGGCGCTGCGAGAAGATGGCGCTCGGCTGCACATTCAGCGTCGCGCGGATGCCGACGCGCGCCAGCATCCCCGTCACCGCCTGGCAGGCCTCGTCATAGGTCCCGCCAGGGCAGTCGAAGGGCACCGAGAAGCCGTTCGGGTAACCCGCCTCCGCCAGCAGCGCGCGCGCGCGGGCCGGGTCGTAGGGCGTGCGGCGATCGGCATCCTGCGACCAGCCATTCACATACTGCGTCCACATGCTGCCCGTGGGCACGCCCTGCCCGCGCAGCGTGGTCCGCCGCAGCGCATCGACGTCGAGCGCATGCGCGACCGCCTGGCGCACCCGCAGGTCGCGGAAGGGGTTGCGCCCTCGCACGTCGCTGCCGGCCAACTCCTCCACATCCTGCCGCATGCCCAGCCAGACGGTGCGGTTCTCCTGGCCTTCCAGCACGCGCAGCCGCGGGTTGCGCTGGATGCGCGCGACATCCTGCACCGGAACGACATGCACCATGTCCACCTCGCCCGACAGCAACGCGGCAATGCGCGTGGCGTCCGAGGTCAGCGTGACGTGATGGTATTCGGTGACGTTGCCACCCGCGCTGCCCGCACCCCACCAGGCTGGGTTGCGGACCATCACGGTGCGCTGGTCCACCTCGCGCGAGCGGATCACGAAAGGCCCGGTGCCGTTCGCGTTGCGGACGGTGAAGGTCTCCTCGCGCTGCGCGAAGTTCTGCGGGATGGTGGCGCGGTTCGCCTCCGACCAGCCGCGATCCATGATCATGATGCGCGTCATCTTGTCCGGGATGACGGGGTCGGGCACGCGGGTGACGATATCCACCGTCAGCCTGTCGCGCGCTTCCGCCGACACCACGGTATCGACGAAGATCCCGTAGTTGGACGTGGGCGCCAGCGCGCGCTGGATCGAGAACACCACGTCATCGGCCTCGAAGGCCTCGCCGCCGGCGAAGCGCACGCCGTCGCGCAGATGGAAGCGCCAGCGCGTCGGCTCCACCTGTTCCCAGCGCGTCGCCAGGCCCGGATGCACCTTCAGGTCGTCGCCGCGCCAGGTCAGGCCCTCATACACCTGGTGCACCACCAGGAAGGTGAACAGCGCATTGGTTGCATGCGGGTCGAGCGTCGCCGCATCCACGCTGGTCGCCATGCGGAACACCCGCGGTTGGGGCGCCTGCGCCACCGCCGCCTGCGCGCCCATCACCGCGGCCACCGCGCCGCCCAGCATCCAGCGCCATTGCGTCATGCTCATCCGTCTCCGTATCGGGGTTGGCGCGACTGTGCCGGCTTCCCTTGCACCCGGCAATTCAGAAGGCGCCGATCTCCATCCCCGCCGCCAGCGTGGCGCCGAGTTCCGCGCAGCGCGCGAGTTCGCCGCTGTCGATCGCCTTCGCCGCCAGGATCGCCTCGGGCGTCTGCGCGTTGGTGCAGACCACCAGCGTTTCCACCACCGCCCGCAGCCGCCACCCCGTCGCGATGCGCGCCACCTGCCGCGCGGCATTCGACCCATCGGACCCCGCGCAGACCATCAGCCCATAGGGCCGCCCCTCGATCCGCCCCAGCGCCGCGTAGTAGCAGCGGTCGAAGAAATCCTTCATCGGCCCGGCGATCGCGGCCAGCGTTTCCGGCGTGGCGAAGATGAAGCCCTCCGCGCCGAGCACATCCTCCGGCCCGGCCTCCGCCGCATGCAGCAGCCGCACGCGCACCCCCTGCCCCTTCGCGGCCTCCGCCGCCGCCTCAGCCATCGCGCGCGTGCCGCCCGTATTGGAATGCCACACCACCAGCAGCGTCTTCGTCATGCGCGCACACCCCGCCTATGCTGGCGCGCATCCACGCAGGAGGAACCGCGATGACCGACGAGACCGCCCATGACGCGCTGCGCGCCACCGGCCGCCAGGCGATGCGCGAGGTGCTGGGCGATGCCTACCTCGAGAAGCGCGACGCCAGCACCACGCCGCTGAACCAGGCGCTGCGGCACCTGTCCGAGGAATTTCCCTACGCCACGCTCTGGACGCGCGGCACGCTGACGCGCCGCGAACGCTCCATGGTCACGATCGGCATGCTGGTCGCCCTCAGCCAGCATCACGAACTGCGCGGCCACCTGGTCGGCGCCATCAACAATGGCTGCACGAAGGAGGAGATCGCCGAGGTCATCACCCATGCCTGCGCCTATGCCGGCTTCCCCGCCGCCATCGCCGCGATGCGCACGGCCGAGGAAGTGCTGGGCGCCTGACGGCGCGGAGGCCGCTTCGGTGCATGCATGCCGCCAGGCGGACAGCCCCGCCCCGCCGCGATGAAACGCGCCCGGCCCGGACATGCAGCCGCCTCCGCGCGCCTTGGATGCCGTCACCCTCTCCAGCCCTTTCTGGTGGCGGGCATCCTATCCGCTCAAGCGCTTCCGGTTGAGCGCATGATGCCCTGGCCATCGCGCGCCGCCGCGACCGCGGCGGCAAGGTCGGCCATTGCCCGCAGCGCCCCGGACCCGGCGGCCTCGCCCAGCTCCGCCGCCAGCCGCGCCAGCCGCTCCGCGACAGCCGGATTGGCCAGCCGCCTGCGCACCGGCACCGCTCCGCCCCCCTCCAGCACCGCCCGCGCGTCCGGCAGCGCCTCCGCCCCGGCCCCGCCACCCTCGTGCCAGGCCGCCAGCCGATCCGGCAGCGGCACCCCGCGCAGTGGCGGCCAGGGCCTCGCGCAATCCGTCAGCCGCAGCAGCGCCGCCGCGACGATCAGGCGCGCCGCACGCGGCGGCAGCCCCAGCGTCGCGCGATCATGCATGCACCGCAGCACCGCCACACCGCTCGCCAGCCTGACATCCAGCGCCAGGCTTCCCCAGGCCCCATGCGTATTGCCCGTGTGGTAGCGCTTGCGGACCAGCACCCGCGGCACGCGGCGCAACTCGCCCTGGCAGGCGAGTTCCATCAGCCAGGCGGTATCGGCCGCGACGTCGCCGGGCAGCCCGGCGGGCAGCAGCGGCCGCGCCTGGCCCTCGCGCAGCCGGTACAACCCGCGGTACGGCACGCAATTATAGTGGTCGAGCAGCGTCACCAGCCGCCGCCTGAGCGACGAGCCGACGATCTCGGGCTGCGCGAAGCGGGGCTCCTGCGTGCCGAACCCCTCGAGATCCGCATAGGCGCCGATGGCAGCCGGATACGCTGCCAGCGCCCCGTGCAACGCCCCAAGCCAGCCCGGCTCCGGCAGGTCGTCATGCGGCATGATGGCGAAGAAGGCGGTCTCGACCGCGGCGATCAGCGCATTGGTGTTGCCGACCCAGCCGAGGCGCGCCGGCTGCACCACGCAGGCCACGCGCGGGTCCTCCAGGAAGGGCGCACAGGCCGCCGCCGTCGCATCATCCGCGCCATCGACCGACACCACCACCCGCATCCCCGGCACGTCCTGCCGGAGCACGGCGGAGAGCGTCTGCGCCAGGAAGCCCGTCGCGTTCCAGGCCGGGATGCAGACCGTGGTGCCGGGCGCCGTCACGCTACCCCGACCACGTCTTCGCCCACGATGCGCGCCGCCAGTTCCGCGGCAAACAGCGGCGCCATGGTGTATTTGCCGGTGTCGATGCTGTGGTAGCCGGGGCGCGTCGCGACGGCGCCGATCTCGCTGCGTTCGTGCAGCCGGCTGCGCGGGTCGTCGATATCGGTATTGCCCAGCGCATAGATGGCGCCGCCATCGATATCCGGCTCCAGCCCCGCGACGATGCCCGGCAGCGCGGGGCACAGGCGCGCCAGGCCCGCGATCGTGGCCTGGGCGATGGCCGCGCCATCGATGCCCGCGCGCAGCGCGCGCCAGTCGGTGGGCGCGGTGCCCGGCGTGCGCGCGACCATGCCGGCGGGATACCAGGACAAATACACCGACCCGTCCGGCCAGGCGACGATGTCACCATAGGGGCCCAGCACAAAGGTGGTTGAAGCCAGCGCGCGCAGCCGCTCCGGCCCCGGGCGCAGCCAGATGCCGAGCTTGTGGCGCGTCAGCGCCGGCGCCGGCGCCGGCAGGCCGGAGGCGATGTCCACCGGCACCCGGTTCGCCCACAGGCAGTTCACCACCTGCGCGAAGGGCCCCTCGCTGCGCCCCTGGCTGCCGCGGATGCGGAACGCGCCGCCGCCGCCCTCGACCGCCGCGACGTCGAATCCGCCAACGAATGCGATGCGCGGTTCGGCGCGCACCGCATCGCCCAGCCACTGCGCCAGGCGGCGGGCATCGAGCGCGATCTCGCCGGTCTGGAAGGCGGCCACCACATGCTCGGGATCATATAGCGCCGCGACCTCGCCGGCCGACAAACGCCGGAACGCCGCTTCCTCCGCGTCACCCGTCCACATCTCACGCACCTTGGCGAGATGCGCCGCGATCGCCTCCACCGGCAACTGGCTGCCGCGCAGCACCGCATAGACGAAAGGACTGGCGCGCAAAGGATCGAGCGACGCGCCGCCCAGCCAGCGCTCGACCAGCGGGCGGAAGCTGACGGCGCCGCGCTGCATCATCCGCGCCGTCCCCAACGACGCATCGACCGCATAGACGAAGCCGAGATGCAGCTTACCCTCGGTGTTGCGGCTCGCCTCGAGCATCGGCGCCGAGCGGCGGTCGAAGAGCACGACGCGCCGGCCGCGCTCGGCCAATGCCAGCGCCGCGCAGCACCCCATCAGCCCGCCGCCGAGGATCGCGATACTGCCAGGCTGCATCCGTGGGTCCGCTTCCGTGCCGGTTCGGGGGCTGGGGTCGTCTCCGCCAGCGGTGGCGCGCTTCGACGTGTCTGGCCGCCTGCTTCAGCGACCATGCTTGCCCGCCCAGACGAGCCCGTCTGGGCGCAAGATCCTCCAGCCCTGTGCCGGAGCGGGTGACGATCGGCGCGGGAGCGCGACGCGCCTCAGCGCGGCCGCGGCCCGGTGCGCCGCGGCGCCGGCGTGCGTGCCGCCTGCGCGGGCACCGGTACGGCCGCCCCCGCCGCCTTCTGCGCCTGCGCGCGCAGCTCGGCGATGGTGGCGCGGTTGGTCACCTGCTCGGGGTTGGTGCGGACCTCGACCACCGCCGGCTTGCCCGAAGCCAGCGCGCGCTTCACCGCGGGCACGAACTGCTCGGTGGTCTCCACGATCTCGCCATGGCCGCCGAAGGCCTCGATGAACTTGGCGAAGTCCGGGTTGGTCAGCGCCGTGCCCGAGACGCGCGCCGGATAGGCGCGTTCCTGGTACATGCGGATGGTGCCGTACATCTGGTTGTTGAAGACCAGGATCACCGGGTTGACCGAATGATGGAAGGCGGTCGCGATCTCCTGCCCCGTCATCAGGAAGCCGCCATCGCCCACGAAGCCGATCACGGTGCGCTCGGGCGCGGTGATCTTCGCCCCGATCGCCGCCGGCACCGCGTAGCCCATCGCGCCATTGGTCGGCCCGAGGAAATCCTGCTTCTCGCTGAAATGCATGAAGCGGTTGGGCCAGGTCGCGAAATTGCCGGCATCGGTGGTGAAGATGGTGTCCTTGGGCAGGACCTTCTCCAGTTCCTGCAAGGCGGTGGCGAGGTTCAGCGGCCCCTCGTACTCCTGCGGCTTCGCCTGCGCGACGCGCGCCGCGCGCAGCTCCTTCGTCCAGCCGGACCACGCAGGCTTCTTCACCGCACCGGCGGCCTTGGCGGCGGCGGCGAAGGCATTCACCTCCGACACGATGCCGAGTGCGGGGCGATACACCCGCCCGATCTCCGCCTGGTCCGGATAGACATGGATGATCGGCGTGGCACCGGCCATGTCGAGCAGCGTGTAGCCTTGGCTGACCGGCTCCCCGATACGCGTGCCGATCGCCAGGATCAGGTCGGCTTCCTTGGCCTTGGCCACCAGCCCGGCATCGGCGCCGACGCCGAGGTCCCCCACATAGTTGTCGGACGTGCCATCGAACAGCCCCATGCGGCGGAACGCGACGGACACCGGCAGGTCGTTCGCCAGCAGCCAGTCGCGGATATCCGCGCGCCCCTGCTCGGTCCAGCGCGAACCACCCAGCACGGCCAGCGGCTTGGTGGCGGCCGCCAGCATCTTCATCACGCGCGGCATCGCATCGGGTGCCGGGTGCGCCGGCAGCACCTCGGCCGGGCCGATATCCGGCACGTTCACGATGCGCTTCTGCATCTCCTCGCTGATCGCCACCACCACCGGGCCGGGCCGGCCCGATGTCGCGACATCGAAGGCATGCGCCATCAGTTCGGGGATGCGCTTCTCGTCGTCGATCTGCGTGACCCACTTCGCCAGCGGGCCGAACATCTGGCGGTAGTCGACCTCCTGGAAGGTCTCGCGGTCGGTCTCCTCGACCGGGATCTGGCCGACCAGCAGCACCAGCGGCGTCGAATCCTGGAAGGCCACATGCACGCCGATAGCCGCATGGCAGGCGCCAGGCCCGCGGGTGACGATGGCCACGCCCGGCCGCCCGGTCAGCTTGCCATGCGCCTCGGCCATGTGGACCGCGCCGGCCTCGAAGCGGCAGGTCACCAGCTGCAGCCGGTTGCGCACCGAATACAGCCCGTCCAGCAGGTCGAGATACGATTCGCCCGGCACGCAGAAGGCGTGGGTCACGCCCTGCGCCACCAGCGCATCGGCCAGCAGCTTGCCCCCCGTGCGCCCTTGCGCGGCGCGACGTCCCTCAGTCATCCGGCGATCCTTCCCGAAGCCGTGTCAGTACCGGTAGGACGCTAGAGCATTTTCGAGCCAGGCGGAATCGCCTGGCGGCTCGGAAAATGCGGCAACGATCGAACCTACCCTCCCGCCGCGCGCGTCACTCCGCCGGCTGCGGCCCGTGGCCCTTGTGGCGGTCGGATTCCAGCGAGGCCAGCTTCGCCGCGATGGCACCGATCGGCTTCGTATAGGGGGCCAGCAGCAGATACAGCGCCGGCACGGCATAAAGCGTCACGAAGGTGGACAGCGTGATGCCGCCCACGATGACCCAGCCCAGCGCCGAGCGGCTCTCCGCCCCCGCCCCCGTCGCCACCGCCAGCGGCACCGCACCCAGCACGGTCGCGATGGACGTCATCAGGATCGGCCGCAGCCGCACGACCGAGGCTTCCAGCACCGCGTCGCGCACGGTCATGCCGCGGTCGCGCAGCTGGTTGGCGAATTCCACCACCAGGATGCCGTTCTTCGCCATCAGCCCGATCAGCAGGATCATGCCGATCTGGCTGAACACGTTCAGCGACTGCCCGGTGAAGAACAGCGCCATCAGTCCGCCGGTGATGGCGAGCGGCGTGGACAGCAGGATCACGAAGGGGTGGATGAAGCTCTCGAACTGCGCCGCCAGCACCAGGAACACCACCAGCAGCGCCATCGCGAAGGTCAGGTACAGCGCGCCCGAGGATTCGCGGAATTCCAGCGACTGCCCGCGATAGGAAATCCGCGCCTCCGCCGGCAGGACCTCCCGCGCCACGCCATCCATATAGGCCAGCGCATCACCCAGCGAATAACCAGGTGCCAGCGACGCCGTGATGGTGATGGCGCGCACCCGGTCCTCGCGCGACAGCGTCTGCGCCCGCGCGCGTTCCGACAGGGTCACGATGTTGGACAGAGGCACCAACCCGCCCGAGGCCGTGCGGACGAACACGTTCTGCAGGTCGTAGGGCGACAGCCGCGCCTCCTCCGGCGCCTGCAGCAGCACCTTGTATTCCTGCCCGCCCACGACATAGGTCGTGACCTCGCGCGATCCCATCATGGTCTCGATGGTGCGCCCCACCGCGGCGATGGAAACACCCAGGTCGGCAGCCTTGCGGCGGTCGATCTCGACCCGCACCTCGGGCTTCGTCTCCTTGAAATTGTGATCGAGGTTCAGCAGCCGCGGATTCTCCCGCGCCCGCTCCAGGAAGCGGTCGCGCCAGCCGATCAGCGTCTCGTAGTCCGGCCCGCCGATCACGAACTGCACCGGCGGCTGGAAGCCGCGCGCCCCCAGCGATGGCGGGTTCAGCGCGAAGGCCCGCACGCCCGGGATCTGCGAGACGACCGGGAAGACCTCGGCGGCGATCGCCTGCTGCTTGCGGCTGCGCTCCGCCCAGGGCGCCAGTCGGATGAAGATATTCGCCACATTGCCCACCGCCGGGCGCTGGAACCCGCCCACCGTGGCAAACACCGCCGCCGCCTCGCCGCTCTCGACGTAGCGCTGCAGCAGGCGCTCGATCTGCATGACGTGTTCCATCGTGTAGCCGAAGGACGCGCCCTCCGGCCCGGTGGTCGGGATGATGACCACGCCACGATCCTCGGTCGGCGCGAATTCCTTGGGCAGCGCCGTGTACAGCACCACAGCGAACGCCGAGAGCAGCGCCGACCCGCCCAGCACCAGCAGCGGCGCGCGCAAGGCGCGGTCCAGCGTCCAGCGCAGCGCATTGTTCAGCCCCAGGAAGAAGGGCTCGGTGTTGCGGATCAGCCAGGTCTCGCCCTGATGCGGCTTCAGCAGCTTCGAGCACATCATCGGCGTCAGCGTCAGCGCGACCAGCCCCGAGAAGACCACCGAGGCCGCAAGCGCCAGCCCGAATTCGGTGAACAGCCGCCCGGTATTGCCGCCCATGAAGGACAGCGGCACGAAGACCGCGACCAGCACCAGCGTGGTCGCGATGACCGCGAAGGCGATCTCCCGCGCCCCCAGCAGGGAGGCCAGCAGCGGGTCCTCGCCTTCCTCGATGCGGCGATGGATGTTCTCCAGCACCACGATGGCGTCGTCCACCACCAGGCCGATCGCCAGCACCAGCCCCAGCAGCGTCAGCACATTCACCGAGAATCCCAGCGCGGCCGTCGCGATGAAGGACGCCACGATCGACACCGGAATGGCCACCGCGGGGATGATGGTCGCCCGCACACTGCGGAGGAATATGAAGATCACGCCCACGACCAGCGCCAGGGCGATCATCAGCGCGTGCTCGACCTCGTAGATCGACTGGCTGATGAACAGGCTCTCGTCATAGCCGACCAGCGTGTCGATTCCCTCGGGCAGGGTCGGGCGGATGCGATCCATTTCCGCCTTCACCCCATTGGCGACCGACAGCGTATTGGCGGTGGATTGCCGCAGGATGCCCAGCCCGATCGCCGGGCGCCCATTGATGCGATAGGCGCCGCGACTGTCCTCGGGGCCGATCTCGATGCGCGCCACCTCGCCCAGCAGCACCTGCGCGCCGGACTCCGCGCGCCTGACGACAATCTCGCGGAACTGCTCGGGCCGGCTCATGCGGCTGTCGGTGCGCACGGTCAATTCGCGGTTGGTGCTCTCGATGCGCCCGCCGGGAAGCTCGATGTTCTCGCGCCGGATCGCGTCCTCGATGTCCTGCACCGTCAGGTTGCGCGCGGCCAGCGCCTGGCGGTCGATCCACACGCGCATGGAGAACCGCCGCTCGCCCGAGATGATGACCTGCGCCACCCCCTCCACGATGGCCAACCGGTCCACGATGCGCCGCCGCGCGATATCGGTCAGGTCAAGCGGCGTCAGGCTGTCCGAGGCCAGCGCGATCCACAGGATCGGCCGGCTGTCGCCATCCACCTTCGCCACCACCGGCGTATCGGCCTGGTCGGGCAGGCGTGCGAGGGCGCGCGCCACGCGGTCGCGCACATCGTTCGCGGCGCTGTCCACATTGCGCGACAGCAGGAATTCCATGGTTATCTGGCTGCGTTCGTCGCGCGACTGCGACGACATCACCTTGATCCCCTCGATCCCCGCCACCGCGGCTTCCAGGATCTCGGTGATCTGGCTGTCCACCACGGGGGCCGAGGCGCCCGTATAGGTCGTGGTGATCTGGATGATGGGCGGGTCGATCGCCGGGTATTCGCGGATCGGCATGCGCTGCAGCGCGAACAGCCCCAGCACGGTCAGCAACAGGGACAGCACGGTGGCGAAGACCGGCCGCTTGATCGAGACGTCGGAGAGCACCATCGCCGCCCAGCCCCCGGTTCAGCTTGTCGGTCGCGCCAGCGTCTCGACGACGCGCACGGGCACGTCGTTGCGAAGCCGCTGGATGCCGCGCACCACCACGGGTTCGCCGGCGTTCAGCCCCTGCAGGATCTCGACCTCGCCGGGCAGGCGCAGCCCCAGCCGCACCTCCTGCCGGCGCGCCCGCCCGTCGCGCACGACGAACACGAAGGCGCGGTCACCCACCGGGTCGATCGCTTCCTCGGCCACCAGCAATGCGCGCTCGCGTTCCTCCAGCACCAGTTCCACGGTCAGGAACAGGCCGGGGCGCAGCGCCTCGTCGGCATTGTCGAATTCGCTGATGACGCGCACCGATCGCGTGGCCGGATCGATGCGCGTGTCGATCACCGCCACCGTGCCGCGGAAGCGCCGGTCGCCATAGGCCACGCTGCGCGCCGTCACGCCGCTGCCCACCCGGATGCGCGCCAGATGCACCTCCGGCACCGAGAACTCCACCCGCACCCGGGACGTGTCATCCAGCGTGGTGATCACCGTCCCCGGCTGGATCAGCGCGCCCGGGCTCACCTGGCGCAGCCCGACGCGCCCGGCGAAAGGCGCGTTGATGCGAAGTTCCTCCAGCCGCGCATCGGCCTGGCGCACCCGCCCCTCGGCTTGGCGCGCCAGCGCCTCCAGCGTCTCGAGCCGCTGCGCCGCGATGGTCTGCCCGGCCTGCAACTGCCGCGCGCGCACCAGCTGATTGCGCGCATCGTCCAGCAGCGCGCGCGCCTGGTCCAGTTCGGCCCGCAGCGCCGCGGCATCGAGCTGCACCAGCGTGGACTGCGCCGCTACCAGCTGCCCCTCGGTGAAGTTGATCGTCTCGACGATGCCGGCGACCTTTGAGGTGATGGTCACCGCCTCGCGCGCCCGCACGGTGGCCACGCTCTCGACCTTGTCGACCACCTGCGCGACGCGCACCGGCTGCACGATCACGCCGACCGGCCCGCCCGCCGCGCCGCCCCGCCCGCCCTGCGCCGGCGGCGCCTGCAGGCCGAGCATCTCAAGCGGCGGCTTCAGGCCGACCTTGTCGCCGTGGAAATGCCACGCCGCACCGGCACCGCCGATCACGGCCAGCACAGCCAGCTGGGTTATCGTCCGCATGGGGATCCCATTTCGCCGTCACGCCTATGTGACCGCGCCGCCGGGTTTCGGCAAGGCCGCCAATGCAGGATCAACCCGCGCCCACCTTGATGCAGCGCGTCATGCGCCCCGGCCCGGCCGGCCGCGGCGGCGGCACGCCATCGAGGCAGGCGGGTTCGGCCAGCGCGCAGCGCGGCGCGAAGGCGCAGGTGGTGGGCGCGGTCTCGAGGCTGGGCGGCGCGCCGGGAATGGTCGTCAGCCGCTTGCCGCGCATGCCCGGATGCACGGTCGCCCCCAGCAGCCCCTGGGCATAGGGATGCAACGGGCCGCCCATGAAGGGCCCGACCTCGCCTTCCTCGACCACGCGGCCGGCATACATCACGGCGATGCGGTCGGCGATCTCTCCCGCCACGCCCAGGTCATGCGTCACGAAAATCACGCCCATGCCGAGCTTCTCCTGCAATTCGCGCAGCAGGAGCAGCACCTGGATCTGCACCGTCGCGTCCAGCGCGGTGGTCGGTTCGTCCGCCAGCAGCAGCTTCGGCTTGCAGGCCAGCGCCACAGCAATCATCGCGCGCTGGCGCAACCCACCGGACAACTCATGCGGGTAGGCCGCCAGCCGGCGCTTGGCCGAAGGAATCTGCACCAGCTCCAGCAGTTCCAGCGCCCGCGCATCGGCCGCCGAACGCGACACACCCTCATGCCGCTGCACCGCTTCCGCGATCTGCCGCCCGATGGTGAAGACCGGGTCCAGCGCGGTCATAGGCTCCTGGAAGATCATCGCGACATCGCCGCCGCGGAAATCGGCGAGCTGGCCTTCGCTCATGGCCTGCACGTCGCGCCCGGCGACCTCGATCGACCCGCCGACGCGCGCGAATTTCGGCAGCAGCTTCATCAGCGCGCGCAGCGTGACCGACTTGCCCGAACCGGATTCGCCGAGCAGGCACAGCACCTCGCCCTGCGCGAGGTCGAGGTCCACGCCATTCACCGCATGCACCGTCCGGTCGCGGTTCTTGAACAGCACGGTCAGGTCGCGCGCGCGCACCAGCGGCTGGGCAGCGTCCATCTTCAGGGCCGCGCTCATGCCGCGATCCTCGGCGCCGCGCTGTGGCCGCTGCCGGGAATGACCGCATGGCAGGCGGCCTCGTGCCCGGGCGTCAGCGCGGTGGGCGGCGGTTCGCGCTCGGCACAGACACCCTCGGCCATCACGCAGCGGGTGCGGAACCGGCAGCCGGAGGGCGGGTTCACCGGGTTCGGCGGGTCGCCGGTCAGCGGCGGCTCGGTGCGCCTACGCGCCGGGTCCATCGACGGGCGCGAGGCCAACAGCGCCCGCGTGTAGGGATGCGCCGGGCGCTCGTAGATCTCATCGACCGGCCCCTGCTCCGCCACCTTGCCCAGATACATCACCAGCACGCGGTCGGAGATGTACTGCACCACGTTCAGGTCATGGCTGATGAAGGCATAGGTCAGGCCGAACTTCTCCTTCAGGTCCACCAGCAGGTTCAGCACCTGCGCCTCGACCGACTTGTCCAGCGCGCTGACCGGCTCATCCAGGATCACCAGCCGCGGCTGCAAGGCCAGCGCGCGCGCAATGTTGATGCGCTGCCGCTGCCCGCCCGACAGCTCATGCGGATAGCGCCGCGCGAATTGCCCCGGCGCCAGGCCCACCGCCGCCAGCAGGTCGTGCGAGCGCTCCCGCGCCTCATACCCCGACACGCCATGCACCTTGGGCGCGAAGGCGATCGTCTCCTCGATGGTCAGGCGCGGGTTCAGCGAGGCGTAGGAATCCTGGAACACCATCTGCACCTGGCGGCGGTATTCGCGGATCGGCAGCCCGCCGGCCTGGTCATTGGCGCCGACCTTCTCGCCATCGAACACCATCTCCCCCGCATCGGGGTTGAGCAGGCGCATCAGCAGCCGCGCGGTGGTGGATTTCCCGCAGCCCGATTCGCCGACGATGCCCAGCGTCTCCCCCTTGCGGATCGACAGGCTGACCCCGTCCACCGCCCGGACATCGGCCACCTTGCGGCCGAGCAGCCCGCCATGGATGGGGAAATGCTTCACGAGGCCGGAGACCTCGAGCAGCGGCTGCGCGGGACCACCGCGATCGGGCGCCTGGGTGAATTCGGTCATGTCGTCGGGGCTAGCAACTGTCATGCCGTTCCTCCCGGGTCTGCGACTCCGCCTTACGCCAGCGGCCTGCCCAAGGGATAGGCAATAGCGCCTGCCCGCGACCGCGCCGAGGCACGAAATGTGTCACCCGCCGGCGCCCGCACTCCGCCCCCGCCCTGCGGACGCGCCGCGCCTGATGCTGTAGAAGGCTGGCGAACCCACCCCACCTGGCCGCGCCGCCCGCGCGCCCCACCGGAGGCCCCCGATGCGCGCCATTTTCGTCATGATCAAATGCGAGATGGGCCAGGCCTATCGCGTGGCCCGCGAAATGGCCGACGGCATCGAGGAACTGTCGGAGATGCACTCCGTCTCCGGCCAATACGACCTGCTCGGGAAGTTCTACCTGGCCCCGGACCGCGACATCGGCCTGTTCGTGGTGGAAAAAATCCAGACCGTCGCCGGCGTGAAGGACACCTACACGCTGCAGACCTTCAACGCGTTCTCCGGCGCCCAGGGCTGACCCCACACGCGGATTAAGGCGTGGCGCCGCAATGGCGCCGCAACGCCAACATGGAGGGCAGGCAATCTCCGCTTCATCAGGAGGACCTGCCCCATGCGCCTGCTCCCTGCCATCGCCCTGTCCGCCAGCCTCGCGCTCGGCGCTTGCACGAACTACGACGGCTCGCCCGACTATGCCGGCACGGCCGCGCTCGGCCTCGGCGCGGCCGCTGTGGTCGGCCTCGCCGCAGTGGCGGCCAGCAACAACAACAACCGCAACAACAACTACTATTACCAGGATCGGCGCTACGACCGGCGCCATGCAGGCTACCGCGGCGACCGCTACGCCTATCGCGGGGATCGCGGCTACCGACGCTGGTAGCCGCCGGCGCACCGTCCGCCCGGAGGCGACGCCCCGGGCGGGCCCTGCCGCTCAGTCCCAGCCGATCGCGCCCGGAACCTCGCGGATCGGCGCGGCAGCGCGCAGCGCCGCCAGATCGGGCACGGGCCGGCGCAGCGCCGCATCGCCGGCAAAGGCCTCCTCGATCGCCGCCGCCACCCGCAGCACCAGCGCATCGCCACCGCGCGGACCCACCACCTGCAAGCCGAAGGGCATGCCCAGCGAATCCACGCCCATCGGCAGCGAAATCGCCGGATGGCCGCACAGCGTCACGTAATACGCACAGGCCAGCCAGTGGAAATACGTCCGCGTCGGCGCGCCGTCGATCTCGGCCGGATACAGTTCCTTCCACGGGCGCGGGCTTAGCGTGATCGCCGGCGTGATGAGCACGTCATGCCGCGCAAAGAAATGCTGCCAGGCCCGATACATCCGCGTCTGCCCCGCCGAGGCCTTCGCCACATCCTCGGCCGAATACCGCAGCCCTTCCTCGACATTCGCCGTCACATTCGGCCCGACATCCTGCGGGCGCGTACGCACCTTCTCCAGATGCGAACTCAGGATCGCGGGCGCGCGCAGCACCTCGAAGGCCTCGTCGCCGCCGCGGCAATCCGGGTCGGCCTCCTCCGCCGCGCCGAACAGCGGCGCGATGGCGCGCGCGCGGATGGCAAACGCCTCGCGCACCAGCTTCTCCACCGGCGCCTGGCCGAAATCGACGCTGATCGCGAGCCGCAGCGACGCCAGGTCGACCGGCGCCAGCGGATGATACAGCGACGCCACGCCCCGCACCGCCTCACCCGGCAGCGTATAGGCCAGCGGGTCCATCGCATCATCCGACGCCATCGCGCTCAGCAGCAGTGCCGTATCCGCGACGTTGCGCGCCATCGGCCCGAGCACCGGCAGCCCTGACCAGCCATGCCCGCGCTTCTCCGACGGAACCAGCCCCGGCGAGGGCCGATACCCCACGATCCCATTGAACGCCGCCGGATTTCGCAGCGACCCGCCGGTATCCGACCCCGAGCAGATCGGCGCCATCCCGCAGGCCAGCGCCACCCCCGACCCGCCCGAGGACCCGGCCGCCGACTTCATCGGGTCGAACGGATTGCCCGTCACGCCATAGACCGCGTTGCGCGTATTCGCCCCCGCGCCGAATTCCGGCGTATTGGTCTTGCCCATCACCAACGCGCCGGCCCGGCGCAGGTTCGCCACCATCGAGCAATCCGCCTCGGGCACGAAATCGGCGAAGATCGGGCTGCCATAGGTGGTCCGCAGGCCCTTGGTCTCCTCCAGGTCCTTGATACCGACCGGCAGGCCGTGCAGCGCGCCCAGCGGCCCGCCCTTCATCACCTGCGCTTCCGCAGCCTTCGCGGCAGCGCGCGCCGCGGGCTCGTCCATGGCGACAATGGCGTTGACCGCGTGGTTCACCTCCCCCACGCGCTTCAGGCAGGACTCCAGCAATTCGACGGGCGACAGCGCCTTCCGCCCGATCAGCCGCCGCGCATCGAGCGCCGAGAGGTCACAGGGTTCGGTCATGCGCCGAGTTCCTTTTCGTACAATGCCAGTGTGTGCCGGTCGAAGCAGGCGAAGATAACGTCCACCCCGTCGCGACTGTCCTCCCGCACCGTCGCGACGGCAATCCGCGTCGCGTCGTCCAGCGGGTAGCCGAAGATGCCGGTCGAGATCGCCGGGAAGGCGATGGACCGCCCACCCGCCTCGCGCAGCAGCCGCAGGCTCGCGCGGTAGCAGGAGGCGAGCAACGCCGCCTCCCCCGCCCCGCCGCCATGCCACACCGGCCCCACCGCGTGGATCACGAAGCGCGCCGGCAGCGCGAAGCCGGGGGTGATGCGCGCCTGGCCGGTCGGGCACGGCGCAAGGGGCGCGCAGGCCGCAGCCAGCGCCGTCTCGCCCGCCGCGCGAAAGATCGCCCCGCAGACGCCGCCGCCCTGCAGCAGCTGTTCATTCGCCGCATTGACGATGGCATCGACGTCCAGCGTGGTGATGTCGGCGCGTTGGGCCTGGAGCGGCATGGCGGAACCTGTTGGCGGCGCACGACGATCCTGCCATGGCGGGCGAGGGCAACGAAGTGGGCAGGCGCGGCGTTTGCCGTGCGACGCAAGCACGGAGGCCGCCATGCGCATACCCGCACCGACATGGATGATCGTCGCCGGCCTGGCGATGGCAGCCGCCCTGCCCGACCCGGCCGTGGGCCAGACGCTGGCCGCGATCCGCGGACACATCGTCGCCGCCAACCCGGGCTGCGACATCGCCCGGCTGGCGGAATCGCATCGCGGCGCGATACCGGGCGGCGCCGGGCATGTCGTGGTCGTGACTTACACCGTCGAAGCCTGCAATCGAGGCAACAACTTCGCCAGCGTGTTCGGCGTCTTCTCCGAACAGAATGGCCGCGTGGTGGAATACCAACAGCCCGAACCGCCCGGATTCCTCGTGGAATCGGTGCGTGTCGCGCAGACCGTGATCGAGGTGCAGGGCCTGGGCTACGCACCAACGGATGGCCGCTGCTGCCCCTCCTTGCGCAGCCGCGCGCGCTACCGCCTGGAGGGGCGGCAGGTCGTCCCCGCGCCCTGACCGGCGATCAATACCCCAGCGCGCACCCATCCTTGCGCGGGTCCGACCCGCCCACCAGGCAGCCCTTCTCGCGGTCGATGAAGATCGCCTGCCCGCCGCCATGCGGCTTGTCGACCAGCTCGCAGGTGTGGCCGAGCCGGTTCAGCCGGTCCACCACCGCGCCCGGCACGCCGGTCTCGACCTGCACCTTGCCGTCCTGCGGCATCAGCCGCGGATGGTCGATGGCTTCCTGCACATCCAGGCCGAATTCGAAGTGGTTGGTCAGGAACAGCGTCTGCCCGGTCGGCTGGAACCGCCCGCCCATCACGCCATAGGGCATGATCGCCTGCCCATCCTTCATCACCATCCCCGGGATGATGGTGTGCAGCGGCCGCTTGTTCGGCGCGATGCAGTTCGGGTGGCCTTCCTGCAGCCGGAAGCCGAAGCCGCGGTTCTGCAGCATCACGCCGGATTTCTCCGCCAGGATGCCAGTGCCGAAGCCCTCGAACAGCGAATTGATGAAGGAACAGGCATTGCCGTCCTTGTCCACCACACAGAGGTAGACGGTGTCCTTGTGCTTCGCGAGGTCGCTCTCCCCCGCCGGCGGCAGTTCCGGCATGGCGGCATCGTCGCGGATGATGCCCGCCAGCCGCTTGAGATAGCCCGCATCCAGCAGCTTCCCGACCGGCACATCCACCTGCGACGGGTCAGCGAGGAAGGCGTCGCGGTCGCGATAGACCAGCCGCGCCGCCTCGATATGGCGGTGGAAGCGTTCGGCGCTCCAGGGCCCCTGCTCGGGCGTGTCGAGATTGCCCAGGATACCCAGGATCTGCAGCACATGCAGGCCCACGCCATTGGGCGGGCACTGGAACACCTGCATGCCGCGCCAGTCGATCGAGATCGGCTCGACGAACTCCGCCACATCGGCGCCGCGCGCGAAGTCTTCTTCCGTGTGCAGCCCGCCCGCGGCGCGCAGCGTGGCGACGATGTCGGCCGCCACCTCGCCCTCGTAGAACGCCTTCTTGCCCTTGGCGGCGATGGCCCGCAGCGTGCGCGCGAGTTCCGGCTGCACGAAGCGCGTCCCCAGCGCAGGCGCCTGCCCATCGCGCAGGAAGCGCCGCGCCGAAGCCTCATGCTTCATCAGCTTGCCGACCGACCCCACCCAGTCGGTCGCGACGCGCGGGGAAATGGCGAACCCTTCCTCCGCATAGCCGATCGCGGCCTGCAGGATGACATCGAGGCCCAGCTTGCCATGCGTCCGGTTCAGCAATTCCCAGGCGCTGATCGCCCCCGGCACGGTCACCGAATGGGCCGAGGTATTGACCATCCCCGTCATCCCCGCCGCCCGCAGCGCCTCGGGCGTCGCGGCGGCCGGCGCGCGCCCCGACCCGTTCAGCGTCACCACCTTCGACGACCCGGCCGGCACATACAGGCAGAAGCAATCCCCGCCGATCCCGGTGGAGGCCGGTTCGATCACGCACTGCACCGCGCAGGCGGCGATCGCGGCATCCAGCGCATTGCCACCGGCGCGCAGGATGTCCAGCGCCGCAAGTGTGGCCTGCGGCATCGAGGTGGCGGCCATGCCGTTCACGCCATAGGCGGGGCTGCGGCCAGGCAAATGGAAATCGCGCATCGTGGGTCCGTTTCCGTCGAGGTTGCCCCCTCCATGCAACGGGACGGCCGGCTTGGAAAGCCCGGCTGCGGCCCGGCGCCCTCGCCCCGCCCGAACGCGACCCTCGCGCCGGCCCGGCTTCTGTTCTAAGGGCGCTGCATGGACAGCACCGCGACGATCGAGGATTTCGACCGCCTGGACATCCGCGTCGGCACCGTCGTGGACGCCCAGCCCTTCCCCGAGGCGCGCAAGCCCTCGATCCGCCTCTGGGTGGATTTCGGCGGGACCATCGGGGTGAAGCGCTCCTCCGCCCAGATCACCGTCCACTACACGCCGGACCGCCTGATCGGCCGCCAGGTGATCGCCGTGGTGAACTTCCCGCCGCGCCGCATCGCCGGCTTCGAGAGCGAGGTGCTGTGCCTGGGCGTGCCGGACGAGAACGGCGCGGTGGTGCTGCTGAAGCCGGACCTGCGCGTGCCGGATGGGGGGAAGATGTTCTGATGGCGCAGAAGTACTACACCGTCACCTGGGACCAGCTGCACCGCGACAGCAAGGCGCTGGCCTGGCGGTTGCACGACGACGTCAAGAAGCGCGGCCCCTATGCCGGCATCGTCGCCATCACCCGCGGCGGGCTGATCCCGGCCGCCATCATCGCGCGCGAACTGGATTGCCGGCTGATCGAAAGCGTCAGCATCGTCACCTATGACGAGGAAACCCGCGGCGAACCCCGCGTGGCCAAGCCCCCGACCGCCGCCGGCGACGGCACCGGCTGGCTGATCCTCGACGACCTGGTGGACACCGGCACCACCGCGCGCGTCGTCCGCGCCCTGCTGCCCAAGGCGCATTTCGCCACGGTCTACGCCAAGCCCGCCGGCAAGCCGACGGTGGACACCTTCATCACCGAGGTCAGCCAGGACACCTGGATCCTGTTCCCCTGGGACACCGAGCCGCAATTCATCGCCCCCATCGCCAGGACCGCCGCGGCGCAATAGCCGCCGTCACGGCGCGGCGGGCAGGCGCCCATGGTCGTCGATGGCGACCACGCGATGCGGCAGGTCCCGCGACCAGCGCCAGAACACCACATTTGCCTCGCCCGCCGGCGCCCCCGGCGCGAAGGACGGCACCACCACCCCCGCCGCGCCCTGCGCCATCAGCCGGCGCGCCAGCTCCCAGGACGGCACCGGCCGGCGCGTCTTCGCCAGCAGCAGCCAGCCGCAGTCGAGATCACCCGGCACCACCCCTTCCCGCGCACGGACGCCCGGGTCGGTCAGGTCGAGCATATCCGCGCAATCCACGTCATAGGCCACCAGCGTCATCGGCTGCGCCTTGCGGATGAAGCCCTGCTGCGCCTCCGCCAGCGCGGTCAGCACGCCGGAGGATGTATAGAGCGCCGGCACGCCCCGCGGATTGAACCGCCCGCCATGCAGCGCCGCGCCCTCGCCGCTGTCCGGCGCCCAGGCCCAATGCGGATGATGGGCGCGGAAGACCCGGCCCTCGAACCTCAAGCGTGGGCGCCGGCCGCGATGGCATCCAGGTAGTCGCGTACCGCCGCCGCATGGCCGGCCTTCACGACAGCCTCGGCCGTCTGGTCGCCAAGGGCTGGTATCGGCGTCGCGCGATACCAGGCCAGCGCCTGCTGGATCCCACCGGCCCAGGGTGCCACGCGCGCGACGATCTCGACCAGGTCGCGCAGCCGCCGCTGCGTGGCGGGCGATCGCACCCGGTCGGATTTCGACACCGCATCGCGCGACAGACCGGCGGTCTCCGCGAGCTGCGGCTGGGTCAGGCCAAACGCCTCGGTCAGGCTGCGCGGGGAGAGCAGCCCATCCCGGCCCATCAGGTCACGCGCCTCGACGATGAGGCTCCCCTGGCGGTCGAGTACGGCACTTGCCATCGAAACTGCCCCTTTCCTGGGGCATCATTTGGGGCGCTGGCAGCCAGGCGCAAGGCCCGCCGTCAGGCCACCACCTCCTCCCGGCTGGCCAGCACCTTGTCCACGCGGCGCCCATCCATGTCGACGATCTCGAAGCGCCATCCCGCCCAGACGATGCGGTCGCCCTCCTTCGGCACGCGCTTCAGCAGCGCCAGCATCAGCCCAGCCACCGTGTGGTAGGTCCCGGACCCCGGCAGTTCCGGCAGATCCAGCCGCGCGCGCAACTCATCCGACGGCATCGACCCATCCAGCAGCAGCGACCCGTCATGGCGCTCCACCGCATCGCCGCCGGTATTCACCTCGACCGCGCCCAATTCGCCCACGATCGCCTCCAGCAGGTCCGAGGCGGTCACCACCCCCTCGAAGGACCCGTATTCGTCCATCACCAGCGCCATGCCCAGCCGGTCGCCGCGCAACCGCTCCAGCGCATCCAGCGCGCTGAGGGTATCGGGCAGGACCAGCGGCTGGCGCAGCACGGCATCGAGCGCCATCGGCGCGCCTTCCAGCACCTGGTCCAGCAGGTCCTTGGCCACCACCACGCCGACCACATTGTCCACCCGCCCGTCCGAGACCACGAAGCGCGTGACGTCGCTCTCGCGCAGCGTCGCGACGATATCGGCGGGCGCATCGGACCGGTCGAGCCAGGACAGGTCGTTGCGCGGCGTCATCAGCGCGCGCACCGGCTTGTCGGCCAGGCGCAGCACGCGCTCGATCATGTGGCGTTCCTCGGATTCCAGGGCGCCGGCCTGCACGCCCTCGGCGACCACGGCCTTGACCTCTTCTTCCGTGACGGACTGCTCGCCCGGCCGGGCAGGCCCGAAGAAGCGCAGCACGAAGGCCGAGGACTGCCCGAGCACCCAGACGATCGGCCCGGAGATGCGCGCCAGCATGGCCAGCGGCCGCGAGACGATGACCGCGACGCGCTCGGGGTTGCGCAGCGCGACCTGCTTGGGCACCAGCTCGCCCAGGATCAGGCTGAGATAGGTGATGGCGATGACCACCAGCGCGAAGGCGATCTCGATGCCATAGGGCGCGACGCCCGGAATGGCGTTGAGCAGTTCGCCAAGCGTGCCGGACAGGCGCGCGCCGCCGAAGGCGCCGGCGAAGATGCCCACCAGGGTGATGCCGACCTGCACGGTGGGCAGGAAGCGCTGCGGGTCGTCGGCCAGTGCCAGCGCCGCCTCCGCACCCAGGCTGCCCTGGCGTTGCAACGCCATCAGCCGCGACCGGCGCGAGGAGACGATGGCCAACTCGCTCATGGCGAAAGCGCCGTTGACGAGCACAAGGAGGAAAATGACGCCGATTTCGAGAATGGTGCCCATGGGCGGAGCCATAGAGCATCGGGCGCGGCGCCGTAACCGGGGAATGCCGGCGCGGCATCACCGCATGGCTGGTGTCTCACGCGACTGTGATGCACCCCTTGATTGCGCCGCATGACGGGTGACACGCGACGAATTCGGCGCAGCGAACTTGATGCAGCGCCAGCAGAATCGCTCCCAATATATTGAATTTCCGACACTAAAAATTTCGATTGAACCTCGTCATCGCTCATTCGGATTCGCGTATTTTCGCGACAATTTCGGAAAAGAGAGACACTTTCCTCTCGCCTCAGCCCCGGAGATTCACTAAGAGAATATTAACACGCTCCACCGAGGCCCCATGTCCGCACCCGTCCCGCCGACACTGACGCCCACAACCGCCCCGCGCAAAACGCAGGCCGACCTCGCCTTCTTCCCGCTGCGGCCGGAAGATCGCCTCCGCCTCGCGCTGCGCCGCCTCGACGAAGCGGTCGCCGAGCAATCCGATGCCACTGCCGGCCTCCGTGCCGCCATCGGCGACCTGTCCAATACCATGGCGCGGCTCGGCCAGAGCGTCAGCGGCTATCGCGCCGCGCTCGATACCACCGCCGCCGAGATCGAACGCGCCCTCGCCTCCTCCCGCACCCTGCAGGCCACCGCCGACCGCATGGCGGTGTGACGCCGGCGGGCCGCGCGGGGGTCGATGACGCCCGCGCAGCGCCACAGGCCTTGCCCCGCGGCCCGGCCCGGCCAAGCATGGCGGCCCCCGGAGGGCCCGAACGCCATGCACCCCCTGATCCCTCGCCTGCGCCAGGCCCGCATCATCCCGGTGGTGCGCGCCAGCACCGCCGCGCGCGCCGCCACCGCCGTCGCCTGGCTCCAGAAAGCCGGCATCACCGTCTTCGAAATCACCATGACGGTGCCAGAAGCCCCCGCGCTGATCCGCGCGTTGGCCGCCGACCCGGCCCTGCTGGTGGGTGCGGGCACGGTGCCCGATGCCGCGACCGCGCGGGAATGCCTCGATGCCGGCGCGCGCTTCATCGTCGCCCCCTGGGTCGACCCGGCACTGGCCGCGCCCTGCCGCGACGCCGGTGCCTGCCTGATGCTGGGCGCCCTGACCCCCACCGAGGTCCGCGCCGCGCTCACCGCCGGCGCCGACGTGGTCAAGATCTTCCCTGCAGGATCCGCCGGCGGCCCGTCCCACGTGAAGTCCCTGCGCGCGGTCTTCCCCGATGTCGCCTTCTGCCCGACCGGTGGCGTGGATGCCCGCAACGCTCCGGACTACCTGGCCGCGGGTGCGGCCTTCGTGGGCATCGGCGGCAAGCTGGTGGATGAATCCCTGGTCGCCGCCGGCAACCGCGCCGCCGTGATGCAGGCGGCCGAAGACGCCCTCGGCATCATGCGGGCCTGACACCGATGCCCGACCTGCTCTGCCTCGGCGAACCGATGCTGGAATTCAACCGCCAGCCGGCCGGGCCGGATGGCCGCGTGCTGTACCTGGAAGGCCATGGCGGCGACACCTCCAACGCCGCCATCGCCGCCGCGCGGTCGGGCGCGTCGGTCGGCTACATCACCGCCATCGGCACGGACGCGCCGGGCGACAGCTTCCTCGCACTTTGGGCGGCGGAGCGCGTCGATACCGCCACCGTGCGCCGCGACCCCGATGCGCCGACCGGCCTGTATGTCGTCACCCACGACGACGCCGGCCACCACTTCACCTTCTACCGCACGGGCAGCGCCGCCGCCCGCTACCGCCCATCCGAGCTGCCGGAGGACGCCATCCGCGGCGCCCGCATCCTGCACCTGTCCGGCATCAGCCAGGCGATCTCCGATAGCGCCTGCGACGCCGGCTTCCGCGCCATGGAACTTGCCCGCGCGGCCGGCGTGGCGGTCTCCTACGATACCAACTTGCGCCTGCGCCTGTGGCCCGCCGCGCGTGCCGCGGCGGTGATCCATGCCGCGATCGGCATGGCCGACATCGCCCTGCCCTCGCTCGACGACGCCACCGCCCTGACCGGCCTCGCCGACCCCGACGCCGTGGCGGATTTTTATCTGAACCTCTGCCCCACCGTGTTGCTGAAATGCGGCGCCGCCGGCTGCCTGGTCGCGACGCGCGAGGCCCGCACGCGCATCCCCGCCCATCGCGTGGCGGCCGTGGACGCGACCGGCGCGGGGGACACCTTCGCCGGCGCGTTGCTGGCCCGGCTGCTGGTAGGCGATGACGTCGTCACCGCCGCGCGCTACGCCAATGCCGCGGCAGCGCTGGCAACCACCGGCTACGGCGCGGTGGCCCCGATCCCGCGGGAGGCGGCCGTGCGCGCGCTGCTTGCCGCATGAGGACCGCCGCCCTGGCCCTCATTGCCCTGCTGGCCGGCGCCGCCGGTCCGCCGCCGCCCGAAGCGATCGTCACCTATTGCGGCGGCGGCGTGACGGGCGGCGGCGGCGGCTTGCAGATCACGCCCGATGGCAGCGTCACGCGCTTTCGCCGCGCGCGCGCCGGCGCGCCGGTCGAGGACACGCTGCTGGAAGGCCGCAGCGCGCCCTATGCCCGCATCGCGGCCATGCTGGAGCAGGCGGGTTTCGCCCGGATGCCGCGTGGCGAGCCGTCGAACATGACCTGCTCACTCACCTGGCAGCGGCCAGGCGGCCGGCACCAGGTGCTGTGGAGCATCGGCCAGGCGCCCGCGCCGCTGCGCCCGGCGCTGGCCGAGATCGAGGCCGCCGGGCGCTGAGCGTTACCTGCCCGCGCTCGCGTCGTAGATCTCGCGTACCGCCTTCTTCATGCTCTCGCGGATGAAGAATTCGCGCACCATCCCGCCGCCGATCACGCGCGCCGTTGCCCCAGCCGCGGCCTTCACACCGCGCGAGAAATACGCCGCGTAGAATCCGTCCGCGACGAGGCCCTTGGCGAAGTTCAGGTACATCTGCGCCGCCTCCCGGGCGAAGCTGGCGTCGCGCATCAGGATCTCGGGCATGTAGCGGGCGGCCATCGCGACCTCGGTCACCGCCTTACCCTCGAAGCGGACGGGCGAGATCCATGCGAGCAACTTTTCGCCGCTGGTCGCGGTGCCGTCCTTGTTCCCGTCGCGCGAGTCGAAGAAGGCGGTCACGATGGCGGCGTCCTTGCCGATGAAGCCGATCGCGCCGATGGCGCGGCCATCGATCCCCGGCACGGTGACCCATTCGATGGTCTTCATGGCGCGCTGTTCCTTGTCCCGGCGTTGCTGCGTCCTGAATGACGCAGGCCGCGCGCCGGCGCGCTGATGCAGTTCATGGCGCGGCGTCGATCCCGGCGCAGGGCGGTCGGCCGCTGCGCCGCAGTTCCAGCCTGTGCGTCGCCTACGGGTCATCGACCGGCATGAAGCCGCAGCCTTCCCAGAAACGCGCCGCCACAGCGGGCGCGCGCAGCCGCACGACGCCAGCACCTGCGCCGCGCGCATGGTCGATCGCGGCGGCAACCAGTGCCCGCCCGACGCCACTGCCCCGTGCCTGCGGCCGCACGTAGAAGCGCCGCATCCGCAGCGCCGCCATCCAGGGATCGCGCGTGACGCCGCCCATGCCGAGCAGCACGCCGGCCGCATCCCGCGTGGCGAACAGCGCCTCCTCCGGCAGGGCGAAACGCTGCGTTCCTGCGGCCCATTCCGCCGCGAGCACGCCGAGCATGCCGAAACCCTCGACCGCCGCCGCGCCCGCGAGATCGTCGAGGTCCGGCGGCAGGGCGCGGATGCGGGCGACGCGCATCACCCCGTCCGCCGATTATCCCCCGGCCGCAACCGCAGCCCCGGCCGCAGGTTGGTGAAGGGCAGCCCCGCCGGATCCGCCACCACCGGCCCCGGCGCCGTCACCACGATCACCTCGGACGCGATCGGCTGGAAATCCGCGCGGAAATGCACCGAGGACTTCACCGCGACGATGCGCTGGTCCTTGGGCTCCACGCCGATATGCCGGAACAGCGCCTGGTCATGCGCCTGCATCTTGCGCGTGACGATGATGGCCCGCACCCCCGGCGCCACGCGCACCAGCGCGCAGGGGCCGAGATTCGCCGGATTGCCCGCCCCCATCGGCCCGGTCAGCGTGAAGCGGCCATCGGACAGCTTCTCCACCACCGCCGTCACACGCAACGGCACGCCATCGCTCTTGCCGCCGAGGTCGAGCGTGATGGTGGCACCCTCCCCCGCCGCATGGCAGGCCGCCGCCGCCTCGGCATCGTTCATCGGCGCCAGCACCGCGCCCTGCGCGTCCTGGCGGATCAGTTCCGCGAGCAGCCCCGTCGTGTCGCCATGCCCGCCGCCGCCGGGATTGTCCTGCGTATCGGCCAGGATCACCGGCCCCTTGCCGCTGCCGGCCATGGCGCGCGCCACGCCCTCGGCGGCCGGCAGCACGCCGAGCGCGAATTCGTGCTCCTTCGACGCGATGAAGGCCGCCAGCGCATCGGCCGCCTGCGCCGCCTGGTCGGCGGTGTCGGCAAACGACGCGATGGCCATGCCGCAGCCCGGAAAATCCGCATAGGGAAAGCCGAAGCAGAAGCCGAGCTCCCACACGCCCGTCGCCGCGCCAAGCCGCGCGCGTTCCGCCATCACATCGGCCATCGGCGCAACCATCGTGCATTGGCCCGGCAACGGCGTCCAATAGTCGATCTCGCGAAACACCTTCGCCGGCCGCCGCCCTTCGCGGATCATCCGCAGCAGCAGCCGCGCCGCCTGCGCGCCGGCCGGCTTCATGTCGACATGCGGATAGGTGCGGAAGGGCACCAGCACATCGGCGTATTGCACCATCGCCGCGGTCTTGTTGGCATGCGGGTCGAGGCTGGCCGCGATCGGCACATCCGGTCCCACCACGGCGCGCACGCGGCGCAGCACCTCGCCCTCCGCATCGTCGAAGCCGACCGCGACCATCGCGCCATGCAGGTCGAGGTAGACGCCATCCAGCGGCCCCTCCTCCAGCGCATCCGACAGGGCCGCGACCAGCAGGGCGGCGATGCGTTCGAAGGCTTCGGCCGTGATCGGGCCGGCGGGGTTGGCGAAGGACCAGGCGAGCGGGGCGATGGTCACGCGCGCTTCCTCCGCGACCATGATCGCGCCGGCGGCGGGGCAGGAGGTCGGGCGCAGCGTCTCGACCAGTGTGGCGGCCTTCTGCAAGGGCGGGAAGCCGCCGGGCTTGATGAAGTCCCCCCAACCCGTGGGCAGGGGGGCGAAGGAATGGCTTTCGTGCAGGAAGCCGCCGATGGCGATGCGGGTCATGGAGTGTCCTTCAGGCGCGACCGGTCGATTGCGGCGCCGCGGTCAGCGGTGCGGTGGTCGACGGGCAGTGTCGCGCCATTCGGGGCGCTCGTCATGGTGTGCCATTCGGCGCGCCCGTCATGGGGTGCGCGGCAGGCGCGATCCGCAGGTCGTGTCGTCAGCCCTTCACCACCCCCGCCGTCGCCAGCACCGCATCCGCCAGCACGCGCAGCCCCGCTTCCGCCCATTCCGGCGTGATGCTCTCGGCCTCGTTGTGGCTGATGCCGCCATGGCAGGGGCAGAAGATCATCGTCGTGGGCAGCACGCGCGCGACATAGACGGCGTCGTGGCCGATGCCCGTGGGCATGTCCATGTGCCGGTAGCCCAGCCGCGCCGCAGCATCACGCACGCGCCCGACCAGCGCGGAGTCGAAGGGCGTCAGCGGCGAATACCAGAAATCGGCCACGGCGATCCGCACGCCGCGCGCCGCCGCGATGGCGGTGGCGCGCGCGCGGATGTCATCCGCCATCCTCGCCAGCAGCGCCGGATCATGGTGGCGCGTGTCGATGCTGAACCACACGCGCGAGGGCGCGATGTTGCGGCTGTCCGGATACACCGTCAGCCGCCCGACCGTCGCCCGCCCCGGATCGCCCGCCGGCGTGACGGAGGCCAGCGCAATCTCCTCGATCGCCGCGATCAGCGGGGCGGCGGCCATCATCGCATCGCGCCGCCCGGCCATGGGCGATCCGCCATGCGCTTCCTCGCCCTCGATGGTCACTTCCAGCCAGTTCTGCGCCAGCGCGTGGGTCACCACGCCGACCTCGCAGCCGGCATCCTCCAGCAGCTTCCCCTGTTCGATATGCAGTTCGAGATACGCACCGATGTCGCGCAGAGCGGCGGGGTCGGCCGCGCCCTGCCAGCCGATGCGCGCCAGCTCCGCGCCGAACATCGCGCCCTCGCTGTCCTGCTTGGCCAGCACCTCGGCCTCGGTGAAGATCCCCATCGCACCGCCGCTGCCCATCATGGGCGGCGAGAAGCGCGCCCCTTCCTCGTTCGTCCAGTTGATGAGCATGAGCGGCGCCTCGGTCTCGATCCCCGCCTCATGCACCGCGCGCAGGATTTCGAGCCCCGCCAGCACCCCCAGCACGCCGTCGAACTTCCCGCCCGTCGGCTGCGTATCCAGGTGACTGCCGAAGGCCACCGGCTTGCGCGACGCATCGCGCCCGGGCCGCGTCAGCGCCATGTTGCCGAGCCGATCCACACTGAGCCTGCAGCCCGCAGCCTCCGCCCAGCGCACCAGCAGATGCCGCCCTTCGGAATCGAGATCCGTCAGCGTCTGCCGGTTCGACCCGCCCTTCGCGGTGCCGCCGATGCGCGCCATCTCCATCAGGCTATCCCAGAGGCGCTGCCCGGACAGCGGAATATTCGTCATGCCAGGCCCCCTGCCGCTTCGATCACCGCAGCACCCATCGCCGCCAGGCCCGCCGCGGACCATGCGGGCGAAATGCTCTCCGACGGGTGGTGGCTCACCCCGCCATGGCAGGGAATGAACATCAGCGCCGAGGGCACGACGAGCCCGACATGCAGCGCGTCCTGCGGGATCGGCCCCGGCATGTCGCCATGCTTCAACTGCGCCCCCTGCGCGCCGCGCCGCAGCGCATCCAGCAGCGGCGCAGCGAAGGGCACGCGCGGATAGCCGCCGACGCGGATGACCTCGACGCCAACACCGCGGCGCGCCGTGACGTCGTCAGCCGTCGCGCGAAAGGCCGCCTCCATGCGCGCATTCCCGTCCGCGTCGGGATGACGGATATTCGCCGCAAGCCGCACCACGGACGGGATGTTCCCGCGCGCATCCGGCGCCAGCGTGATGCGCGTGGCCGTCGCCATGCCGCCGGTCTCGATGGCGATGCGTTCCAGCGCCAGCACCAGCTCCGACGCCGCCGCCAGCGCATCGCGCCGCCTGGCCATCGGGTAGCCGACATGGCCATCCGTGCCGGTCACCACCACGTCCCATTGCTCGACGCCGATGCAATGCGTGACGATGCCGATGGGGATGCCCTCGCGCTCCAGGATCGGCCCCTGTTCGATATGCGCCTCGAAGTATGCGGCAAAGTCGCGGGCGCGCGCAGGGTCGGCGGTGCCGGCCCACCCGGTGGCAGCCAGCGCATCGCCGAAGGTGATCGACGAGTCGAAATTGTCCGGCGCGGCCAGCACGGCGGCTTCGGCCAGCACGCCCATCGCACCGCCGCTCGCCGACATGGCGGGGCTGAAGCGCGAGCCTTCCTCATTGGTCCAGTTCACCACCACGATCGGCGCGCGCGTGCGCCGGCCCGACGCATGCAGCGCGCGCACGATCTCCAGCCCCAGCAGCACGCCATACGGCCCGTCGTATTTCCCACCGGTCGGCACGCTGTCGAGGTGGCTGCCCACCGCGATCGGCGCCGCCTGCGGATCGGCCCCGGGATAGGTGCAGTACATGCTGCCGAGCCGATCCACCGTAACCGTGCAGCCCGCCGCCTCCGCCCAATCGCGCAGCAGCGCGCGGGCCTGCGAATCCTCGGCCGACAGTGCCAGGCGCCTCACCCCGCCATCGGGCGTCGCGCCGATGCGCGCCATCTGCTCCAGGCTGTCCCACAGCCGATCGGGGTTCAGCGCGACGCTCATGCCGCGCGCTCCAGCCCGCACCACTCGGCCATGGTCAGCGCGATGGTGCGCGTGATGTCGTGCATGGAATCCAACCCCACGCTTTCGTCGATGCCGTGAATCTCCTGCGCGTCCGGGCCGAAGCAGGCCACCGGCGTATCCTGGTACAGCGTGAAGAAACGCCCATCGGTCAGCCCCGTCGCCGGGTAGTCGCGCAGGAAGCCGCCCGAGACGTCGGCGAAGTGCCCCTTCGCCATGGTGACGATCGGCGCGTTCATGTCGAAGACGCAGGGGTCGGCCATGAAGCCCTTGAACTCCAGCGCGACCGTCGCGCCCTTCAGCGCCGGGTCCTGCGCGGCCTCGGCGACGATGCGTTCGATATCGGCCTTCGTCTGCGCGGCCGTGTAGCCCATCATCACGCCGACGCGCATGCCGATGCGTGCACGCGTCGGCACGCTGCTGTTCCACTCGCCACCCTGGATCGTGCCGAAATTGACGTTCACCGGATGGTTCACGCCGCGGAAGGACGGGTGGATGCGCTCGGCGCGATTCATCTCCGCCTGGTAGTCCTCGAAGCGCGCCGCGATGGCATTCGCGGCCTTGATGGCATTGAGCCCCGCCTGCATATCGCGCACATGCGCCGGCCGGCCCGACACCGTCACCCAGGCCCAGACCACGCCGACTTCCGCCGAATACATCGCCGGCAAACCCGGCCCCGGTTCGGGAATGATGACCGCATCGGTGCGCGGCAGCGCCAGCATGGCCGCGAGCGCGCCATTGCCCGTGCATTCCTCCTCGATCACCGACTGCATCTGCACCTTGGCCGCCGGTTGCAGGCCGGCCAGCCGCAGCGCCTTGAACGCCGCGACGTAGCTCACGATGCCCGCCTTCATGTCGCCGGCGCCGCGCCCATACATGCGCCCGTTGCGGATGGCGGGCTGATACGGCGGCGTTTCCCACATGTCGGCCGCGCCTTCCGGCACCACGTCCACATGGCCTTGCAACGCCAACGAACGCCCGCGGCTGTCGCGCGGCGTGAACACCGCGACCACATTGTCGCGCCCTTCATACCCCACCAGCGGCGGCGAGAATCCCGGATGCGACGCGAGCTGCTCCGGCACGGTCGGCACGCGTCGCGGCACCAGCCCGATGCTCTCATAAATGCGCGCCATCTCGTTCAGCGCGGAGGCCTCGTTGCCCAGCGTGGAGGGGCAGCGCACCAGGCGTTCCAACATCGTGACCGCATCGTCGCGCAGCGCGTCCACGGCCTCCAGGATCGCGCGGCGCGCGCCAGGGTCGATCATCGGCGTCTCCTCAGGCGGCGATCACCGGCGGGGTCCATGACCGCCCCGGGATGCTGTCCAACAGCTGCCGGGTATAGGCGTGCTGCGGATTGCCGAAAACCTCCGCCGTCGCGCCCTGCTCGACGATCGCCCCGCGCTGCATGACCGCGATGCGATCACACACCTGCGCCGCGACGCGCAGGTCATGCGTGATGAACAACATGGTCAGCCCCAGCCGGTCGCGGATATCCGCCAGCAGCGCGAGCACCTGCGCCTGCACCGACACATCCAGCGCGGAGACGGGCTCATCCGCGATCAGCAATTCCGGCTCCATCGCCAGCGCCCGCGCAATGCCGATACGCTGGCGCTGCCCGCCGCTGAATTCATGCGGGTAGCGGTCCATCGCGCCGGGATCGAGTTGCACGAGCGCAAGCAGTTCCCGCGCGCGCGCCTCGGCCGTCGCGCGCGGCGTGCCATGCGTGATCGGCCCCTCCGCGATGATCTCGCCCACCCGCCGGCGCGGATTCAACGACGCGAAGGGATCCTGGAAGATCATCTGGATCTTGCGCCGATACGGCTTCCAAGCACCGCGGCTCAACGGCCGCAAATCCGCGCCTTCGAAGATGATCTCGCCGCGTTCCGGCTCCACCAGCTTCACCACGCAGCGCGCCAGCGTGGACTTGCCCGATCCGGATTCACCCACCAGCCCCAGCGTCTCCCCGCGCGTCAGCGTGAAGTCCGCATCATGCACCGCGCGCACCACCGGCTTCGGCCCGAACCAGCCGCCCGATCGGCGATAGGTCTTCTCGACCCCCTTCGTCACCAGAACCGGCTGGCCGGTATCGCGCACCCGCGCCGCCCCCGGCGCGCCATGCGGCACGGCCGCGATCAACGCGCGCGTATAGGCGTGCTGCGGATCGTTCAGAACATCCTTCGCCGCGCCCTGCTCGACGATGCGCCCATGCTGCATCACCGCGACGCGGTCGGCGATCTCCGCCACCACGCCGAAATCATGGGTGATGAACAGCACGCCGGTGCCGCGGCGCGACTGGATCTCGCGGATCAGCCGCAGGATCTGCATCTGCGTGGTCACGTCCAGCGCCGTTGTCGGCTCGTCCGCGATCAGCAGGGATGGTTCCAGCGCCAGCGCCATCGCGATCATCACGCGCTGCCGCTGCCCGCCCGAGAGCCGGAACGGATAGGCCCGCGCCGTCGCCGCCGGATCGGGCAGGTTCACCGCCGCGAGCAATTCCGGCACGCGCCGCGCCGCATCGCCGCCGGCGCCATGCACGCGCATCGCCTCCGCGATCTGCTCGCCCACGCGCATCACCGGGTTCAGCGCGGTCATCGGCTCCTGGAAGATCATCGCCAGCCGCGCACCGCGCAGCCGGCGCATCGCTTCCGGCCCCAGCGCCAGCAGGTCCTGCCCCTCGAACAGGATCCGCCCGGCCTTCACCGGCAACTGCTTCGGCAACAGCCCCATCACGGCATTCGCGGTGATCGACTTGCCCGACCCGGATTCCCCCACCACGCAGACGATCTCGCCCGGATCGACGCGCAGCGTGATGTCCTCCACCGCATGCGCTCGGTCACCACCTGGCGGCAGCGCAACGCTCAGCCCCTCGACCGACAACAGCGTCATGACGGCCCGCCCCGCTGCCGCGCCAAGCGCGGATTCAGCGCATCCGACAGCCCCTCCCCCACCAGGTTCAGAGCCAGCACGGTGAAGAAGATCGCCAGCCCCGGAAACACGCTCATCCACCACGCAAGCCGGATCACGCTGCGCCCCGACCCGATCAGGAACCCCCAGGTCATCAGGTTCGGATCGCCCAGCCCCAGGAAGGACAACGCGCTCTCCAGCAGGATCGCTGAGGCCACCATCAGCGACGCCAGCACCACGATCGGCGAGAGCGCATTCGGCAGGATATCCGTCACCACGATCGCGATGCGCGACTTCCCCAGCACCTCCGCCGCCTGCACGAATTCGCGCGACCGCAGGGACAGGAACTCCGCGCGCACCACGCGCGCCACCGGCGGCCAGGACACCACCGCGATCGCGAACACCACGGACGAGATCGTCGGCGTGAAGATCGCGACAAGAAGGATGGCGAAGACGAAGGACGGGATGGTCTGGAAAAACTCCGTGAAGCGCATCACCGCGTCATCGACGAAGCCGCCCAGATACCCCGCGACAGCCCCCAGCGTGACGCCGATCAGCAGCGCCGCCACGGTCGAGACCGCCCCCACCATCAGCGACACCCGCGCCCCATGCGCGATGCCCGCCGCGACGTCGCGCCCCAGGCTGTCGGACCCCAGCAGCATGCCTTCCTCGCCCGGCGGCACGAAGGGCGCGGTCGTCATGTCCCAGGGCGATCCCGGATAGATCACCGGCGCCAGCGCGGCCATCAGGAACACCAGCAGCAGGATCAGCAGCCCGACCACCGCGCCACGATTGCGCCGGAAGCGTCGCCAGAAGTCAGCCATGCACGCCCCCCGCGACCCGAACGCGCGCGCTCACCCTTCCACCTCCACGCGCGGATCCACCACCGCGTAAAGCAGATCCGTCACCAGGTTGAACAACACCACCATCACGCTCGTGCAGAAGAACACCCCGAGGAGCACCGCATAGTCGCGCGCCAGCAGCGCATCGAAGGCCAGCCGCCCGATCCCCGGCCAGGCGAACACCGTCTCCACCAGGATCGACCCGCCCACCAGCTGGCCCGCCTGGATGCCCGCGAAGGTGATCACCGGCAGCAGCGCGTTCCGCAGCACATGCCGGCGCACCACCTGCCCTTCCGGCACGCCCTTCGCGCGCGCCGTCTTCACGAAATCCTGGTCGGCCACCTCCAGCATCGTCGCGCGCGTCAACCGCGCATAGACCGCCAGGTAGAACAGCCCAAGCGTGGCCGCCGGCAGGATCAGGTGCTTCCCCACGTCCAGCCACACATCGATCCCGTGCAGCTCGACACCCACCGACGACATGCCGAAGCTCGGCAGCCATTCCAGCCAGACCGAGAACACCAGCACCAGCATCAGCCCGACCCAGAACAGCGGCGTGGCATAGAAGGTCAGCGCGATCACGGTGATGACGCTGTCCGACCAGGTCCCCACGCGCCGCGCCGCGAGCGTGCCGAGCGTCACGCCCGCCACAACGGCCAGCGCGAACGCCGCGCCCGTGAGCAGCAACGTCGCCGGCAACCGTTCGGCGATCAGCGACCACACCGGCACCTGCTGCCGATGGCTGAACCCCAGGTCGAGCGTCAGCACACCCTTCAGGTAGATCCACAGCTGCACATGGAACGGCTTGTCCAGCCCGAACTGCTCGCGCAGCTGTGCCAGGAACCGTTCATCCGCCGCCCCCGACTGCCCGGCAATCACCGAAGCCGGGTCGCCGGGCGCGGCATGGATCAGCAGGAAGTTGCACACCACGATCGCCAGGATGACGAAGAACGCCTTCACCCCGCGCCGCAACAGGAAACCCGGAAGCTTCGACGCCTCCATCAGCTGGCGAGGAACACGTCGTCGAACGACGTATGCACGCCAAGCCCCGTGGTGATCAGGTTCCGCACCCGCCGATCCGAGATCGTCGGGAAGGCCAGTTCCATCAGCCAGATCTGCGGCACGTCCTCGACCAGGATCTTCTGCACGTCACTGAAGGCGCGCTGCCGGTCGGCCGCGGCCGCGGCGGTGCGCGCCGTCTGGAACAGCGCATCCACCTGCGGGTTGGCGTAGCCGCCCGTATTCGTGAAGGTCACGCGCTGGATATTGGTGGACACATAGGTGCGCTCCACCCCCAGCGTCGGGTCGCCGAACTGATACACGAAGTTGATGGTCGTCTCGTATTCCCAGTTGCCGACGCGCCGCGCCCAGGACCCGGCATCGGTGCTTTCCATGTCGAAGGCGATGCCGATGTTCCGCATCGCCTGGCGCAGGTATTCCGACAGCCGCGTCCAGATCTCGCCATAGGGCAGCGCGATGTGCTTCAGCGTGAAGCGCACGCCCTGCGCGTTGCGCGGGAAGCCCGCCTGGTCGAGGATGCGGTTCGCCTCCGCCACGTTGAAGGCGGCGATCTTCGCATTGGTGTCGTGGAAGCGCGTGGTGGACGCGATCGGGTTGGTCGCCGGCTTGCCCACGCCGAACCACAGCCGGTTGACGATGAAGTTGCGGTCGATCGCCATCGACATCGCGCGCCGCACCCGCGCATCGTCCAGCGGCTTCACGCGATGGTTCAGCTCGATCCACGACAGCGGCGAGAAATACTCCCACCCCTTCGTATCGACCTCCAGGTTCGGCCGCTGGCGCAGCGCGGGGATGTCGAAGGGCTCGATGTCGGACCCCTGCGTCACCTGCACCTGCCCGGTCTCAAGCGCCAAGCGCCGGCTCTGGCTGTCGGGGATGATGCGGTAGATGATGCTGTCGAGATACGGCTGCCCCGGCTTCCAGTAGTCGTCGAAGCGGTCCATGCGGATGAAGTTGCCGCGCTGCCATTCGGTGAACTTGAACGGCCCTGTGCCGACCGGCCGCTGCACCGCCGGCGCCGTCCGATAATCCTGCCCATCGAACAGGTGCTTCGGCACGATCGCGCAGGCCGACACATCGAACATCAGCAGGAAGGGCTGGAAGGCCTGCTTCAGCGTGATGCGGACGGTATGCGGGTTGGTCGCCTCGCAGGTGTCGATCAGGGAGAAGATGGCGCGCGCGCGCGGCGCCAGCTCCATGTGGAACTTCGTGATCGAGAACACCACGTCATCGGCCGTCATCGGCCGCCCGTCGTGGAACTTCACGTTCTCCTGCAGCCGGAAGACGTATTCCTTGCCGTCGTCGCTGATGGTCCAGGACTTCGCGAGCACCGGGATCGGCTCCAGCGTCGGCGAGAAGGTCATCAGCCCCTGGAACATCTTGGGTGCGGCGACCAGCGTCGGCCCCTGGTTGTTCACGCCGATCTGCAACACCGGCGGCTCGGGCGACAGGATGGTCTGCAGCGTGCCGCCACGCCGCGGCGCCACGCCCTGCGCCAGCGCATCGGAGGCACGCATCAGCACGGGCGTGCCGGCGGCGGCGGCCATGAAGCCACGACGCGAAACGGCCATCGGTGATGTCTCCCTTGTTTGTGCCGCGAGGCTAGCCGCCGGCGCCCACCGCATACAAGGTGCCGGGGCAGGGCCGCATGGACAGCCGCGCCGCCGCTGCCTAGCCTCGCGCCACGATGAAGACCTTCGCGCACCCCGATCAGGCAGGGCACACGCCTTCCTTCTTCCTCCAGCGCGGCCAGGTCCGCCGCAACTTCGAGGTCCCGGCCCGCGCCGCCGCGCTGGAAGCGGCGCTGCACCGCATGGGCCTGGCCCCCGCGATGCCGCCGCCACTCGCCCCGCGCGCGCTGGAAGCGGTGCACCGCGCCGACTATCTCGACTTCCTCGCCACCGCCCTGGCGGATTGGATGCAACTGCCCGAACCAGGGCCGGAGGTGGTCGCGAACATCCACCCGGTGCCGGAGATGGTCGCCCAGGGCGGCCGCACCGGCGCCAGCATCGTGGCCCGCACCGGCTGGTACACCGCCGACACCGCCTGCCCGATCGGCGCGGGCTCGTGGGAGGCCATCCAGGGTGCCGCCGCCTGCGCCCTGGCCGCCGCCGCCGAGGCCGCGCAGGGCCGCACCGCCTATGCGCTCTGCCGCCCGCCCGGCCACCACGCCTATGCCGGGCGCGCCGGCGGGCATTGCTATGTGAACAACGCCGCACTCGCCGCGCAGGCGCTGCGCGATGCGGGCGCGAAGCAGGTCGCGGTCCTCGACATCGACAGCCACCACGGCAACGGCACCCAGGGCATCTTCTGGGAACGGCCGGACGTGCTGACCATTTCCATCCATGGCGACCCGGATGGCTACTACCCGTGGTTCGTCGGCCGCACCCATGAACGCGGCGGCGGCGCGGGCGACGGGCGCAACATGAACATGCCGCTCGCCAAGGGCAGCGGCGACGCCGCCTGGCTCGATGCGCTGCGCTACGCCTTCGCCGCCATCCGCGACGTGAAAGCGGATGCGCTGGTGGTCGCCCTCGGCTTCGATGCGTCGGAACACGAACCGCTCGGCTACCTGTCGGTCACCGCGGACGGCTTTGCGAAAGCCGGCGCGATGATCGGCGGCCTCAACCTGCCCACCGCGATCACCCAGGAAGGCGGCTACAACGTGGACATGATCGGCACCCTGCTCGAACGCTTCCTGAAGGGCTGGGGCGACGCATGAGCCTGCTCACCCTCGACACCCATATCGACATCCGCTGGCCCGACCCGCCCGACGCCACCACCGAGACCGATCGCCGCGTCGACTTCCCCAAGATGCTGCGCGGCGGGCTGAACGCCGCGGTCTTCATCGCCTACACCCCGCAGACGAAGCGCGATGATGAATCACTCGCCGCCGCCGCCGCGCGCGCCGAGGCCATGCTGCGCCACATCCGCACCCGCGCCGACGGCACGACACGCCGCTTCTGCACCACTGCGGCTGAACTCGAAGCCGCCCATGCCGCCGGCGCGCTGTGCGTGCTCTCCGCCGTCGAGAACGGCAATGCGCTGGCGCGCGACCTCTCGCGGCTGAAGGTGTGGCGCGACCTCGGCGCGATCTACCTGACGCTCACCCATGACGGGCACAACGACCTGGCCGATGCCGCGCGCCCCAAGCCCGACCTCGGCGATGGCGCGGTCGAACACGGCGGATTGTCGGAACTCGGCCGCAACGCCATCCGCGAGATGAACCGCGTCGGCCTGCTGGTCGATGTCTCGCACAGCGCCAAATCCACCATGATGCAGGCGGCGGAACTCTCCCGCGCACCGATCGCGGCCACGCATTCCTGCTGCCGCGCGCTGTGCGACCATCCGCGCAACCTCGATGACGAACAGCTCGACATGCTGCGCGCCACCGGCGGCCTGGTGCAGATCACCGCGCTCGACGCCTTCCTGCGCCCTGCCCCGCCCGGCGGCCGTTCGCCGGCCACTGTGAAAGACCTCGTGGATCACGTCGACCACGCCGTGGCACGCATCGGCATCGACCATGTCGGCCTGTCGTCGGATTTCGACGGCGGCGGCGGCATCCCGGGTTGGAAGGACGCGTCGGAAACCATGAACCTCACCGCCGAACTCCAATCCCGCGGCTACGGCGCGCGCGAGATCGACCTGCTCTGGTCCGGCAATTTCCGCCGCCTGCTGCGCCAGGTCGCGCGCACGGCGGCGGCCTGATCGATGCGGCGCCTCCTCCTCGCCGTCTTGATCGCGGCGATGGCGCTGCCCGCCGCGGCGCAACAGCGCCGCCCCGCCGCCCCCGGCGAAGGCGCCGACCACCCCATGGTCGGGCGCTACGACGGATCGGTCCAGCGCCTGCGCCAGCAGCGCGACTTTGCCGAGATGCGCATCGTCACCGGCCAGGTGCTCGGCACGCATCGCGTCCCCGGCGGCCCGCGCGCCACGGACGCCAACAGCACCGCCGTCGCCGGCCGCACGCTGCGCCTGCGCTACGAAGGCCCGGCGGACCGCTCGCCGCTCGAACTCGTGCGCAATTGGCAGCAGCGCATGGAACGCGACGGCTTCCGCACCGTCTTCGCCTGCGAAGCCCGCAGCTGCGGCGGCACCGGCTCCGACCTGTGGTTCGCGGTGACCGAGGCGCTGCCGATCAATGCCGGCATGCGCTCGACCTGGAACGGCCAGGCCTATGCCGCGCTGCGCCTCGAACGGCCGCAGGGGGATGTGTGGGTGTCGATCCTTTCGGTGCCCGGCGCCGGCAACGGACCGCCCATGACGCTGATCGACGTGGTGGAAACCCGCCCGATGGAGACCGACCGCATCGTCTTCGTCGATGCCGCGGCGATGGAACGCAGCATCGCCAGCACCGGCCGCGTCGCGCTCTACGGCATCCGCTTCGACACCGACCGCGCCGACCCCCGCCCGGAATCCCGCCCCACCATCGAGGAAATCGCGAAGTACCTGCGCGCCAACCCCGCGATGAACGTCATCGTCACCGGCCACACCGACAGCCAGGGCGGGTTCGACCACAATGTCGACCTGTCGCGCCGCCGCGCCGCCGCGGTGGTGGTGGCCTTGACGCGCGACCACGGCATCGCCGCCGCGCGCCTGACCGCCTTCGGCGCCGGCATGGCCGCCCCCACCACGGCGAATGACACCGACCAGGGCCGCGCGCAGAACCGCCGGGTGGAAATCGTCCGGCGTTGACCATCGCATAAGTTGATTTCTGGCCAGCGTCGCGCCACCCTGGCGCGACGCCATGACCATCGCCCGCATCGCCACCTTCGCCTTCGCCGGCATCGACGCCGTCCCGGTGGAAGTCCAGGTGCAGATCGCGCCGGGCCTGCCCGCCTTCCTGCTCGTCGGCCTGCCCGACAAGGCCGTCACCGAAAGCCGCGAACGCGTGCGCGCCGCGCTGATCGGCCTGGGCCTGTCGCTCCCGCCCAAGCGCGTGCTGGTGAACCTCGCCCCCGCCGACATCGCCAAGGAGGGCTCGCATTTCGACCTGCCCATCGCCCTGGCGCTGCTCGCCGCCATGGACATCATCCCGCGCGAAGACGCCGCCGGCTACGCCGCGTTGGGCGAACTCTCGCTCGACGGTTCCATCGTGCCCGTCGCCGGCGTGCTGCCGGCCGCACTCGGCGCCTCCGCGCGCGACCTCGGCCTGATCTGCCCCGCCGCACAGGGTGGCGAAGCCGCCTGGGCCGGCCGCATCGAGGTGCTGGCCGCGCCCGACATCCATTCCCTGCTGAACCACTTCAAGGGCGTGCAGCACCTCTCGCCGCCCGCCCCGCCCGCACCCGACACCACCCCGCGCCCCACCCCCTGCCTGTCGGAAGTGAAGGGCCAGGAATCCGCCAAGCGCGCCATAGAGATCGCCGCCGCCGGCGGCCACAACCTGCTGATGATCGGCCCGCCAGGTGCCGGCAAATCCATGCTCGCCGCCCGCCTGCCCGGCCTGCTGCCCGACCTCTCGCCGGCCGAGGCGCTGGAAGTCTCCCTCGTCCACTCCATCGCCGGCATGCTCGAAGGCGGCCGCCTGGTCATGCGCCCGCCCTTCCGCGACCCGCATCACTCGGCCTCGATGCCCGCCCTGATCGGCGGCGGCGCGCGCGCCAAGCCGGGAGAAATCAGCCTGGCCCATCGCGGCGTGCTCTTCCTCGACGAATGGCCGGAATTCCCGCGCCCCGCGCTGGAAGCCCTGCGCCAGCCGATGGAGACCGGCCGCACCACCATCAGCCGCGTCCACGCCCACGTCACCTACCCCGCGCGCTTCCAATGCATCGCGGCGATGAACCCCTGCCGCTGCGGCTACCTCGGCGAGGCAGGCCGCGAATGCGGCCGCGCGCCGCGCTGCGGCGAGGACTACCAGGGCCGCCTCTCCGGCCCGCTGCTCGACCGCATGGACCTCACCATCGAGGTCATGCCGATCCCCGCCGCCGAACTCACCCGCGCGCCCGCCGGCGAAACCACCGCCACCGTCGCCGCCCGCGTCCAGGCCGCGCGCGACGCCCAACGCACCCGCCACGGCCCCGACGGCCCACCCAACAACGCCGAGGCCGAACTGCGCCACCTGCAGCCGCTGCTCGACGCCGAGGCCGAAGCCCTGCTGGAAATGGCGGCGACACGCCTGCGCCTGTCCTCGCGCGGCCATGTGCGGACGCTGCGCGTGGCGCGTACCATCGCGGACCTGGCGGGCAGCACGACCATCCGGCGCGCGCATGTCGCGGAAGCGCTGGCGTTCCGGCACCGGATGCCCGGCCGGGCGGCGGCGTAGGGCCGCTTCGGCGCAACGACGCCGTTCGAGCGGACGATGCGCCAGCCATGCACCGATTCGTGCCTCGCAGGCGCAGCCGCCTCCACGTTCGGCCATGCAGCGGCACTGCCCGCCATCACCCGAGGCGCCGGACCAACGGCCATGGCCAAGGTGCGTGCGATCGGAACGGCACTTCGGCGCACGCGTGGCCACGACCCGACACCCCGTCGCCAACCGCTCAATCCCCCACGCGAAACGCATCCGCGATCCGCCGCGCCGTCCCGTCAGCGGCCACGATCACAACGTCGAAGCGCATCCCCGACGCGCCATGTCCAGGGTTCGCCGCGACCCAGCATTCCGCCGCCGCGACCAGCCGCGCGCGCTGCCGAACCCCCAGCGCGAAAGCCGCCTCGCTCAACGACGGGCGCGCCTTCACCTCGACGAAGGCGAGCAACCCGTCGCGCTCCACCACCAGGTCGATCTCGCCCGCCGGCGTGCGCGCGCGCCGCGCCAGCACCACCCACCCCTCGCGCTCCAGCGCGCCCGCCGCGACACCCTCCGCATCGCGCCCCGACGCCTCCGCGCGCCGTCCGCGAATCAGCCGGCGCGTGCGCTGCCCGAAATCCTGCATTGGGCTATCCTCGCGCGATGATCCTGCGCCGCGCCATCCTGTTCCTGCTGCTCGCCGCCGGCATCGCGCAGGCGGAACCCGCGCGCCGCCACATGGTCGCCGCCGGCCACCCGCTGGCGGCCCAGGCCGGGCTCGACATCCTGCGCGAGGGCGGCACCGCCGTCGATGCCGCCATCGCGGTGCAAATGGTGCTCACGCTGGTCGAACCGCAATCCTCCGGCATCGGCGGCGGCGCCTTCCTGTTGCATTTCGACGCGCCCAGCGGCCGCCTCGTTGCCTGGGACGGGCGCGAGACCGCCCCGGCCGCCGCCACCCCCGAATTGCTGCTGCGCGACGGCCGTCCCATCCCCTTCCTGACCGCCATGGCCAGCGGCCGATCGGTCGGCGTGCCCGGCACCGTGGCAATGCTGCAGGCAGCGCATCGCGAACACGGCCGCCTGCCCTGGCCGCGCCTCCTGGCCCCCGCCATCGCCCTGGCCGAGGAAGGCTTCCCGATCAGTGACCGGCTGGCGCGCGACATCGCGGGCGACATGCTGCTGCTGCGCCGCGACCCCGGCGCGTCGGCGTATTTCTTCGACAGCAGCGGCCTGCCCCTGCCCGGCGGCCACCGCCTGCGAAACCCGGCGCTCGCCGCCACGCTGCGCGCCATCGCCGACCAGGGCGCGGCGGCCCTCGCCCGTGGCCCGATCGCCGACGACATCGTGGCCGCCGTGACGCGCCACGCGCTGCCCGGCGTCATGGCCGCGAACGACCTCGCCACCTACGCCCCGCGCCGGCACCAGGCGGTCTGCACGCCCTATCGCGCCTTCCGCGTCTGCGGCTTCCCGCCGCCATCATCCGGCGGCATCGCGGTCGCGCAGATCCTCGGCCTGCTCGGCCATTTCGACATGCCGCGCCTGGACCCGCACGGCCTGGACGCCGCCCACCTGGTCGCCGAGGCCGGCCGCCTCGCCTTCGCCGACCGCAACGCCTATGTCGCCGACCCTGGCTTCGTGCCGGTCCCCACGCGCGGCCTGGTCGATCCCGGCTACCTCACCACCCGCGCGCAACTCATCGACCGCGACCGCGCCATCGCGACGCCGCGTGCCGGCAACCCAACCTGGCGCGAAACCCGCTTCGCCCCGCAACTGCAGGACCACGAGGCCGGCACCAGCCACATCTCGATCGTCGACAGCGCCGGCAACGCGGTCTCCATGACCACCACCATCGAGGCCCTGTTCGGCGCCCGCATCCTGGTGCGCGGCTTCCTGCTGAACAACGAGCTGACCGACTTCTCCTTCACGCCCGAGCACAATGGCCGCCCCGTCGCGAACCGCGTGGAAGGCGGCAAGCGCCCGCGTTCGTCGATGTCCCCCACCATCGTGCTCGATGCCGAAGGGCGCCTGCATGCGGTGACCGGTTCGCCCGGCGGTGCCCGCATCATCGGCTATGTCGCGCAGGCGCTGGTGGCGCTGCTCGACTGGAACCTCGCACCACAGGAGGCCGCGTCGCTGCCCCATGTCGGCACCATCGGCGGCGCGGTGGAACTGGAAGCCGACACCCCAGCCGCCACCCTGGCCCACGCGCTGCGCGCACGCGGCCACGACGTGCAGATCCGCGACATGAATTCCGGCCTGCAGATCATCCGCGTCACGCCGCAGGGCCTGGTGGGCGGCGCCGATCCACGGCGCGAGGGCGTCGCCATCGGCGACTGACGCGCGCAACCCTCGCAACGAATCCCCGCCCGCCGCGTTTCCGCAGCGCAACGCCCCGACCGGAGCCCGCCATGACCCGCGCCATCGCCGCCTGCCTCGCCCTGCTGCTCGCCCTGCCCGCCGCGGCAGCGGATGAGGAGACGACGCGCATCGGCTACGTCAACACCGCCATCACCAACCTGGGCCTGACGCGCAGCCATCGCGTGGTGGTCGAACGCTTCTCCGACCCCGAGGTGGCCGGCGTGTCCTGCTACATCAGCCAGGCGCGCACGGGCGGCCTGACGGGCATGGTCGGCCTGGCGGAGGACCCCGGGCGCTTCTCGCTGGTCTGCGTCGCGACCGGGGCGGTCAGCGTCGCCGCCGGCGCGGCACGCGGCGAACGCGGAGAGCTGGTCTACGAAAGCGACACCAGCTTCTTCTTCAAGGAAACGCGCGTCCACCGCTTCATCGACGAGGCCGCGAACACCGTCGTCTACCTCGCCTGGTCGACCCGCCTCATCGACGGGTCGCCGTACAACGCGGTGGCGGTGGTGCCCTTCGCCCGGCAGCCCTGATCAGGCGAACCAGCCGCCGCGCCGCGGCATGGCGGCCGGATCGCGCGCGATCTCCTCCGCCGTGCGACGCCACGCTGCCAGCCGCTCCGGTCCGGCCGGGTGCGTGTCGAACCAGGACGTCGTCTTGTCGCCCGACAGCTTCGTCATCTTCGCCCAGAGCCCGCCCGCACGCTCCAGGTCATAGCCCGCCCGCGCGGCGAGGAAGGCGCCAAGGTAGTCGGCCTCGCGCTCCTGTGCCTTGGAGAAGGTCAGGCTCGCCGCCTTCGCCCCGGTCTCGGCGCCGAGCCGCGCCAGGCCGAGGTCGATCCCGACCACATCCTGCGCCGCCCGCCCGACCGCCGCGCCGATCGTCGCGGCCACCTGCACACGCCGCGTGCCCTCGGCCAGGTGGCCGGCGACGTGATGCGCGATCTCATGCGCCACCACGCCGGCCAGTTCGTCGTCGTTCGACACCAGCCGCATCAGCCCGGTCGTGACGGTCACGCCATTCGCATCATGCGCGAAGGCATTGGGCGTGGCCGAGGGCATGATCGCCAGCCGGAAATCGCAGCCCCGGCCGAGTTCCGCCTGGCAGAAGGGCTGCGCGGCGCGGATGGTGCGCGCGGCAACGCGCGACAGCATGGCCGCATCCTGTTCGGGGCTGCGCGGCGTGGCGCGCGGCACAGGCGCGGCCGCGATGTCCCGCGTCGCGGCCGCGATCGCGGCGCGATCCACCGGCGGGGGCAGCAGGGCATCGTCGCAGCCCGCCAGCAGCAGGCCGGACAGCGCGAGCATGGCAAGAACGGGACGGCGGAACGCCATCGGATCGGGACCTCCTGCGCGGCCCGGCCCCATGCCGGCACGCGTCAGGATGGATTGTAACAGCCGCTGGCTTGCAGCCGCGTGTCGCGATGCAACGCCGCGTAACGCCCTACGCCGCGTCGCGCGCGATGGCCGGCATGGGCATGGCGTCGTCGCGCCCCTCCTCGACCGCGTGGCAGGCCACCATCGCGTCGCCGGCGGGCTTCAGTTCGGGACGTTCGCGCTTGCAGCGGTCATTCGCCAGCGGGCAGCGCGGATGGAAGGCGCAGCCCGAGGGCGGCGTGATCGGGGATGGCACCTCGCCCCCCACCGGGATGCGCTCGCGCCCCGTCATGTCGAGGTCCGGGATCGCCTCCATCAGCGCGCGCGTGTAGGGGTGGCGCGGCGTGCGGAACAGCGTCTCGGCCGGCGCCAGTTCCGCCAGCCGCCCGAGATACATCACGCCGATCCGGTCGCTCACCTGCCGCACCACGGCCAGGTTGTGGCTGATGAACAGGAAAGTCAGGTTGAGCCGCTGCTGCAGCTCCTTCATCAGGTTCAGGATCTGCGCCTGCACCGAGACGTCCAGCGCGGAGGTCGGTTCGTCGCACACCAGGAATTCCGGGTTGGACGACAGCGCGCGCGCAATGGAAATCCGCTGCCGCTGACCGCCCGAGAATTCATGCGGGAATTTCACGCGATCCAGCGGCGACAGCCCCACCTGCGTCAGCAGCTCCGCCACGCGATCCTGCTGTTCGGCACGCGACGTCACCAGCCCGAAGGCCCGGATCGGCTCCGCGATGATGTCCCCCACCCGCCAGCGCGGGTTCAACGACGCATAGGGGTCCTGGAAGATCATCTGCATGCGCCGGCGCTGGTCGGCCAGCGCGCGCGCCTGCGCCAGGTCGCGCCCGTCGAACACCACCTTGCCTGCGGTCGGCGCATAGAGCCCGACGCACAGCCGCGCGACGGTGGATTTCCCGCAGCCGGATTCGCCCACCAGCGACAGCGTCGTGCCCTTCGGGATGGCGAAGGAAATGCCATCCACGGCGCGCAGCGTCCGCTTGCCCTCGCGCGCGATGACGCGCTGGAGCAGCGGGCGCGACACGTCAAAATGCCGCGCCAGGTCGCGCGCCTCGAACATCGGGGGTGCGTCAGCCACGGGCGACCTCCGTGTCGTAGAGCCAGCAGGCGGCGCGGGTGGTGCCGGCATCCAGCAGGTCGGGCCGCAACGCGCGGCACTTGTCGAACACCTGCGGGCAGCGCGGGTTATAGGCGCAGCCCTGCGGGATCGCGGACAGCCGCGGCATCGCGCCATCGATCTGCGCCAGCCTTTCCACGCGCCGGTCGAGCGGCGGGATCGACCCCATCAGCCCGGCCGAATAGGGGTGGTTGGCGTGCTTCACCACCTCGCGCACCGGGCCGATCTCGGCGATGCGCCCGGCATACATGACCGCCACGCGGTCGGCGGTCTCGGCGATCACGCCCATGTCGTGGGTCACCAGCATCATCGCCGTGCCCTTCTCGCGCGCCAGCGTCTTCAGCAGCGCGATCACCTGCGCCTGGATGGACACGTCCAGCGCCGTGGTGGGCTCATCCGCCACGATCAGCTTCGGTTCGGCACACAGCGCCAACGCGATCACCACACGCTGCCGCATCCCGCCGGAGAATTCATGCGGATAGCTGTCAATCCGCTGCGCCGCCGCCGGAATCCCCACCAGCTCCAGCCATTCGATGGCGCGCTTCTTCGCCTCGGCCGGGCCGATCGGCAGATGCGTGGTCATCGTCTCGGCCAGCTGCTTGCCCACGGTATAGAGCGGGTTCAGCGTGGTCAGCGGGTCCTGGAAGATAGCGCCGATCTCGCGCCCGCGGATGCGCCGCATCTGCTCGTAGCGCAGATTGTCGATCCGCTTGCCGTTCAGCAGCACCTGGCCCTTCGCGATGCGCCCGGGTGGTTCCAGCAACCCGATGATCGCCGCACCCGTCATCGACTTCCCGGCGCCGGATTCACCCACGACGCCCAGCACCTCGCCAGGCGAGATGCTGAACGACACATCATCGAGCGCCACCAGCGTGCCCCGCCGCGTGGGAAATTCCACGCGCAGGTTCCGCACTTCAAGAAGGGGTTCGGACATCAGCGCAGCTTCGGGTTCAGGGCGTCGCGCAGCCAATCGCCCAGCAGGTTGACCGACAGCACCATCAGGATCAGCGCGATGCCGGGAAAAATGGTGATCCACCACTCGCCCGAGAACAGGAAGTCGTTGCCGATCCTGATCAGCGTGCCGAGCGAAGGCTGGGTCGGCGGCACGCCCACACCCAGGAAGGACAGCGTCGCCTCGGACAGGATCGCCAGGCCCAGGTTCAGCGTCGCCACCACCAGCACCGGCCCCAGCACATTGGGCAGCACATGGCTGACCATGATGCGCGCGCGGGACACGCCGATCACCCGCGCCGCCTGCACGTATTCCTTGTTGCGCTCAACAAGGGTGGACCCGCGCACCGTGCGCGCGAATTTCGGCCATTCGCTGATGCCGATGGCAAAGATCACGACGAACAGCGCGATCTGGTCATGGACTTCCCGCGGCAGCACGGCGCGCACCACGCCATCCACCAACAGCGCCACCAGGATGGACGGGAAGGTCAGCTGGATGTCGCAGATGCGCATCAGCAGGCTGTCCAGCGCCCCCCCCACATACCCCGCCAGCAGCCCCAGCGTGACGCCCAGCAGCGTGGCAAAGATGGTCGCCGAAAGCCCCACCAGCAGCGACACCCGCGCGCCATACATGATGGCCGAGAGCACGTCGCGCCCCTGGTCATCCGTGCCCAGCGCGTATTCGCGCGCCCCGTCCTCGCTCCAGGCCGGCGGCTTGAAGGCGTCGGACAGGTTCAGCGAGGCCAGGTCGAAGGGGTTATGCGGCGCGATCCACGGCGCGAAGGTGGCGCCCAGGATGCACACCGCCGCCACGATCGCCGACACCACCGTCACCGGCGACCGCGTGAAGGAGAACCACAGGTCGGAATCGAAGAAGCGCTTCACCGCGGCGGCCATGCGTCAGTGCCCCCCCTTCCCGCGCCCGATCCGCAACCGCGGATCGACGGCGTAGTAGAGCAGGTCCACGATCAGGTTGATGGTGACGAACACCAGCGCGATCAGCAGCAGGTAGGCGCTCATCACCGGGATATCCGCCGCGCCGACCGACTGGATGAACAGCAGCCCCATCCCCGGCCACTGGAACACCGTCTCGGTCACGATGGCGAAGGCGATGATGGCCCCCAGCTGCAGCCCGACGATGGTGATCACCGGCACCATGGTGTTCTTCAGCGCATGGCCGAAATGCACCGCCCGGTTCGGCAACCCGCGCGCGCGGGCGAACTTGATGTAGTCGGTGCGCAGCACCTCCATCATCTCCGCGCGCACCAGCCGCATGATGAGCGTCAGCTGGAACAGCCCCAGCGTGATCGCCGGCAGCACCAGCGCCTTCACGCCGCTCCAGGTCAGGAACCCCGTCGTCCACCAGCCCAGCCGCACCGTATCGCCCCGCCCGAACGACGGCAGCCACCCCAGCCACACCGCAAACACCAGGATCAGCAGGATGCCGATCAGGAAGGTCGGCAGCGACACGCCGATCAGCGAGAAGGTCAGGAAAAACCGCGACAGCCAGGCATGCCGATACAGCCCGGTATAGACCCCCATCGGCACGCCCACCGCGAGTGCCAGGATCGCCGCCGTGAAGGCCAGCTCGAGCGTCGCCGGCGCGCGTTCCGCGATCAGGTCCGCCACCGGCCGAGACAGCCGGTAGGACAGCCCGAACTCCCCCTGCACCGCATTGCCGATGAAGGTCGCGAACTGCACCCAGAAGGGCTGGTCCAGCCCCAGGTCCCGCACCAGCGCATCGCGCTGCGCCTGCGTGTAGTCCTGCCCCAGCATGATCGCCACCGGGTCGCCCACATAGGCGAACATGGCAAACGAGATCAGCGCCACCGCCAACAACACGGGCAGCGCCTGGAGAATTCGGCTGATGATGAAGGCGAACATCGTATCACTCCGATGCCGGCGCGGCGGGCGAACCCCCCGCGCCAGCCATCCACATCAGTTCATCCGCGCCCAGCGGAAATAGGGCTGGTTGTTCGCCATGTGCGGGATGGTCAGCGTGGACCGCATCGCCCACGGGATCATCTGGTGGTGCAGCGGGATATGCGGCACGTCCTCGCGATAGATGCGCAGCGCCTCGCGGATCGCCGCATTCCGCGCATCGCCCGACTGGTTCACCATGATGTCGATCAGCGCATCCATCCGCGGGTTGGAATAGCGCCCGTAGTTCCAGATGCCATTGCCCTGCCCGCCATCGCGCGACCGCACCAACGACTGGAAGGAATACAGCGCATCCAGCGTCGGTACGCCCCAGCCCAGCAGGTAGATCGACGTGTCCTCGCGCTGGATCTTGGCGAAGAACGGCGCCAGCGGCATCGCGTTCAGCTGCGCCCGCACGCCGATCCGCGCCCACATGGCCACGATCGCCTGGCAGATCTGCTCGTCATTGATGTAGCGGTTGTTCGGGCAATCCAGCGTGATGCCGAAGCCGTTCGGATATCCGGCCTCCGCCAGCAGGGCGCGCGCGCGCGCCTGGTCATAGGGCAGGCGCACGTCTTCCTCGCGCGAATACCCATTCACCTGCGGCGGGAAGAACGTGCCGGTCACCACCGACTGCCCGCGCATGGTCGTGCGATGGATCGCCTGGATGTCGATCGCATGATAGAGCGCCTGGCGCACCCGCAGATCCTTCAGCGGGTTGCGGTCGGTCACGTCCGAATACAGCAGCCGGTCGCGATGCACGTCCATCGACAGGAAGATGGTGCGCACCTCCGGCCCCTCGAGCACCCGCACGCCCTGCGCGGCGCGCAGCCGGTTCAAATCCTGCAGCGGCGGGTCGAGCACGAAGTCGATCTCGTTCGACAACAGCGCCGCGATGCGCGTGGCGTCCGACGAGATCGGCCGGAACACGATCTCGGTGATGTTGCCCTCGCGGCTCGCGGGCTCCTGCCAGCCCCACCAGTCATTGTTGCGGACCATCACGGTGCGCACGTCCGGCTCGCGGCTTTGCAGCCGGAAGGCGCCGGTGCCGTTGGTGGCGCGGGTGGTGTGCATTTCCTCGCGCGCGCGGGTGTTCTGCGGGCGCGTCGCGTTGTGCTGCTCGGACCACGACCGCGACATGATGAACAGCGACGCGATCTTGTTCGGCAGGATCGGGTCCGGCACGCGGGTGATGACGTCCACCACCATCGGCTCGGCCACGACCGACCGCTCGATGGTGTCGACATAGATGCCGTAGTTCGAGGTCGGCTGCTGCGCGCGGGTGATGGAGAACACCACGTCCTCGGCCGTGAAGTCCTGCCCTTCATGGAACTTCACCCCGGGGCGCAGCCAGAAGCGCCAACGGTTGGGCTCCACCTGTTCCCAGCGCGTCGCCAGGCCCGGCGCCAGGCCGAGTTCCTGCGTGCGCTGGATCAGCGGGTCATAGATCTGCTGCAGCACCATGGTGACGGTGCCGACATTCTGGCTGTGCGGATCCATGGTGTTCGGATCGCCCGAGGCGGCCCAGCGCACCGTGCGCGCATCAACGCCCCCTGGCGCCCAACCCGCGCCCAGGCCCGTGGCCAGCGCAGCCGCCAACAGCAGTTTCCGCATTCCTTTGCACTCCCTGTTGTCGCGCGACCCCGTCCTGCGGGCCCCGGAAGCCGGCGGCTATACGGCGCCCGATGGCGGCGGGGAAGGGCCTTCCGCGTCATCCTGCGCGCCACCGGCGAATTCCAGCAACAGCGTATATCCGACCGCCAGAACGACCGGCCCCAGGAACAGCCCCAGGAAGCCGAAGGCGAACACCCCCCCCAGCGCCCCCAGGATGGTCAGCAGCAGCGGCAGGTTCGCCCCGCGCGCGATCGCCCAGGGCCGGATGAAATTGTCGACCGAACTGATCACCAGCGCCCCATACAGCGCCATGAAGATGCCCCAGCCGGTCTGCCCCTGCATGAACAGCCACAGGCTGGCCGGTATCCAGACCAGCGGCGCGCCGATCGGGAAGATCGAGATCACTCCCGCCACCACCGCCAGCAACACCGGCTGCGGCACGCCCGCCACCGCCAGGCCGATGGCGGTCAGCACCCCCTGCGCCAGCGCCGTGCCCAGCAGCCCCCACACCACCCCGCGCGTCACGTCGGCGGCCAGGCGCAGCATGCGGATCCCGGTGGCACCCCCCAGCCTTTCCATCAGCGCGGTGGCGCGCCGCGCCATGGCCGGCCCGTCGCGATAGAAGAAGAAGGCCAGCAGGATAGCCAGCAGCAGTTCCGCCAGCCCCGACAGCACCGCCAGCAGCACCGCCACGGTCTGCTGCGTGATGGTGCCCGCATAGGGGCGCAGCAGCCCCGCCAGCCCCAGCATGTCGAATTCCGCATCGCCCAGCCAGCCGCGGATCCACGGCCCCACCACCGGCAGCCCGCTGAGCCAGCCGCCCAGCGCCGGCAGCCCGCCCACCAGCACGGCCTCGACCTGCGCGGTCAGCGCCTCCACCTCACCCCGGCTGGTCGGCGCGGCCAGGGCGATCGGCAGCCCGACCAGCAGGAACATCGCGCCCACCATCAGCGCCGCCGCGCCGGCGGGGGAAAAGCGGTCGTTCTCCCGCAGCAGCGCAAACACCGGCCAGGTCGAGAAGACGATGATGACCGCCCAGAGCAGCGCCGAGATGAACGGCCGCAGCACCAGCAGGCACGCGACCGCCAGCGCCGCGAGCGCCGCGATTCCGACCAGCCTTGCCGTGCGCCGTGCCTGAATCGCCATCCCCGCCATCCTGCCCGAAGCGGCGCCTTCCGTCACGACGGCGGCGGGGATAGCGTCGCGCCCTTGCCTGACCCGGGGGGAACACATGCCGCGCTTCGCCGCCAACCTGTCGATGATGTTCAACGAGGTGCCCTTCCTCGACCGCTTCGCCGCAGCCGCGGCCGCCGGCTTCAAGGCGGTGGAGTTCCTGTTTCCCTACGACTTCCCCGCCGCCGAGATCGCCACGCGCCTCAAGGACAACGGCTTGCAGCAGGTGCTGTTCAACGCCCCGCCCGGCGACTGGACCAAGGGCGAGCGCGGAATGGCCGCCCTGCCCGGCCGCCAGCAGGAATTCCGCGACGCGATCGCGAAGGCGCTCGACTACTGCGCCACGCTGTCCTGCCCGCGCCTGCACGTCATGGCCGGGCTCATGCCCGAGGGCGTCGCGCACGACACCATGACGGCTGTCTACGGCGCCAACCTCGCCTGGGCGGCGGAGGAATGCGCCAAGGCCGGCGTGAAGCCGATCATCGAACCGATCAACCACCGCGACATCCCGGGCTTCTTCCTCAACACCACCGACCAGGCCGCTGCCATCATCGCCGCCATCGGCCCGGACCGCCTCGGCATGCAGTTCGACCTCTATCACTGCCAGATCACCGAGGGCGACGTGGTCAAGCGCGTCGAGAAACACCTGCCGCTGATCGCCCACATGCAGGTGGCCGACACCCCCGGCCGCCACGAACCCGGCAGCGGCGAGGTCAACTGGCCCTTCGTCTTCGAGCGCATCGACGCGCTCGGCTTCCGCGGCTGGATCGGCTGCGAATACCGCCCGGCCGGCGATACGATGGCCGGGCTCGGCTGGTTCCAGCCCTACCGGGTGTAGCGCGCGAGCGGCGTGGCGCCCTGCACCAGGCGCCGCACCGCGCAATCATGCGCAAGGTCGCCGATCTCGCGCGCCAGCCCATCAAGCCCGATGGCGACGCCCAGCTCCTGGCCGACCTGCAGCACCGCGGCGGTGCTGTCGGGCGCGGCATCGACCCCGCGCGCCCGCACCAGCGCCACCCGGAAGGAGGCCTCGTCCACCGCCAGGCGCAGCCAATCCGCATCGGGGCGCTGGACGCTCAGCAGCCGCACCTCGTGCCAGCCGCCATCCGGCCCGCCGAGGTCGAGCGTGATGGGCGCGCCATCGGGAAATTCGGTGCCGCGCAGATCCAGGCGCAGGACCTCCGCGTCGGGACAGGAGAATTCCACGGTCAGGCTGGCCGGGCGGTGCCCGATGCCGGACCCCAGAACCGACAGCATCGGCCGCCCGGTCATGAAGTCCACCTCGCGCACAAAGCTGTCCTGCGCGCGCACCGTTCCGGGCGTGGCAAAGAGCCCCGCAATCAGCAGGGCCACCAATGACAGGACGCGTCGCGAGCACAAGCGGTTCATTTTTTGGACCAGGCGAATATGCTAATCTACCATTGCGATAGAGGTCCGTCATCAAGATTTTCCTTGCCTTGTAGCATAGCCGCGAGTCGCGCTGCCCGCATGTTCCACGCCCGCCGCCTGCGCTATGTCTGACCCGAGGCGCCGCGCGCGGCCCCACCCATCCCCACCGGAGAGAAACGCATGAAGATCGCCTTCATCGGCCTTGGCATCATGGGCCGCCCCATGGCCGGCCACCTCAAGACCGCCGGCCACGAGATCACGGTGGTCGAACGCGCCAGCCTGACCGCCGAAGACCGCGCGGCCTTCGCCGTGGCCCCCACCATCGCCGCCGCCGTCGCCACCGCCGAGGCGGTCATCCTGATGGTCCCCGACACCCCCGACGTCGAAGCCGTGCTGTTCGGCGCGGATGGCGTCGCGCAGGGCCTGAAGCCCGGCACGCTGGTCATCGACATGTCCTCGATCAGCCCGACCGAGACCAAGAAGTTCGCCGAGAAGATCGCAGCCAAGGGCGGCGACTACGTCGATGCCCCGGTCTCCGGCGGCGAGGTGGGTGCGAAGCAGGCCAGCCTGACCATCATGTGCGGCGGCTCCGACGCCGCCTTCGAACGCGCCAGGCCGCTCTTCGAAGCCATGGGCAAGAACATCACCCTGGTCGGCCCGGTCGGCGCCGGGCAGACCTGCAAGGTCGCCAACCAGATCATCGTCGCGCTCACCATCGAGGCGGTGGCCGAGGCGCTGACCTTCGCCTCCAAGGCCGGCGCCGACCCCGCCAAGGTGCGCCAGGCGCTGATGGGCGGCCTCGCCACCTCGCGCATCCTGGAACTGCATGGCGAGCGCATGATCAAGCGCACCTTCAACCCGGGCTTCCGCATCCGGCTGCACCAGAAGGACCTGAACCTGGCGCTCTCGGCCGGCCGCGACCTCGGCGTGGCGCTGCCCAACACCGCCTCGACCCAGCAGCTGTTCGCCGCGGTGTCGGCCGCCGGCGGCGCCGAGCTCGATCATTCCGGCCTGGTCAAGGCGCTCGAGACGCTCGCGGCGCACAAGGTCGCCGAGGACGCCTGACCCCCCGCGGCGCGCGGCCCCGGCACCGCGCCGCGGCCGCGCGACTCCGCGCCATGAGATATTGTCTCGAAATCCGAGGCACCGTCTGTTAATGGGGTGTGCGTGTTACACTCGGGAGGGCCGACATGCGTTTCGCCGAAATCGGTCAGCAGTTGCGTGCCTATCGCCTGGAATCCGGCCTGCGCGCGGAAGAAATCGCCGCGCGCCTCGGCGTGTCGCGCGCCGCGCTCTATCGCTATGAAAAAGGCGAGGTCATCAAGCTCGACACGATTCGGCGCCTGGCGGAACTGCTCAAGATCTCGCCGCTGTCGCTGCTGGGCATCGGCGTCGAATATTTCGGCCGCCCCGCCGCCTTCGAGGAACGCCTGCGCCAGATCGAGGAACAATCCGACCAGGTGCTGCAGGTCGGCGGCGCGCTGGTCTATCCGGTCTCGACCGACGCCTTCGACGGCGCCCTGGCGGAAGCCTGGACCGAGGCCGCCGACAATTCCCCCGACCGCCTGCTCGCGCGCAGCCAGGTCGAGCAGATGCTGGGCCTGCTGACCGCCCGCAAGAAGCTGCACCAGTCGCGCAAGCCCAACATCACCGCCATCCTGGGCGAGGGCGCGCTGCGCCGCATGCTGGCCGATGGCGTCGCCCCCGGCCTGGCGCTGTCCGAACGCGCCCGCATGCGCTGCCGCCTGGCCGCCCGCGCCGAGGTCGAGGCCCTGGCCGACGCCCTGGAATCCGTCCCGATCGGCCTGCAGCTCGGCCTGATCTCGGGCGCCGAGCCGACCGGTCCCTTCATGGTGATGCGCGGGCGCGAACGCGCCCATGTGGTGGGCAGCGCCTTCGCCCCCGACGCCCACCCCACCACCGCCAGCGGCGTCGCCTTCATCACCGGCGCCGACGAGGCGATCGGCACCCACCAGCGCGTCGCCGAGGGCGCCTGGCGCGATGCGGTGAAGGGTCCGGACGCGGCCGCGCGCGTGCGGGAGATGGTGAAGGACGCGTTCCCGGCGTGACGCCGCGGCCCCCGGGGCACGCCCGACCCGACACGAGCCTCCGCACAGACCAGGCGCACGACGTTCCAACCCGCGGCCCGCAGGGCCGAGCGGCCGCCGCGGCAAGTGCCGCGAAGCCAAGGACCACGGATGTGGCCGCCCGCCGCCTGAGGGGCACGAAGCTGGAACCTTCGCGCGCTCGGCACCAAACGTGCCCGCGCGGCGCCCTCCGGCGCGTCAGGCCGCGCTGCGGTCCTGCGCCGGCGCGATAGCCTCGGCGCGCGCGGCAACCAGGCGGCGGATGGCGGCCGGCACCTGGCGCGCGGATGAGGCGCGCGGCAGGTCCATCTCGCCCACTTCGCGCCCCTCGGGATAAAGCGCGGCGAATTCCGCATGATTGTGGAAGCGGGTGCGCGACACGTTGTCGGCGAAGGATTCCGCCTCGGCCCCCTCGGCCAGCACCAGCGCGTGCCGGTCGAATTCCAGGTTGTAGTAGGTGAAGGCATCGCCCTGCGGCTGCACCTGGCGGATGGTCGTGCCATTCACCAGCGCCAATGCAGCAACCAGCACGCCATCCAGATGCATCGCATGGGCGGGCGAGACCATGAGGTCCGCCGCCGGCACACCCTCGCCCAGCGCCCCGGCCAGGATCAGCACCGGCCAGTTCGTCATCGGATCGGCAAAGCGCAGGGCATGGGATTGCCGGCCGATGAAGCGGATCGGCTCGGGCCCGCCATCCAGCGTGGTCACCAGGTCGCCGATCCGCAGCGCCTCGATGGGCACGTCGCCGGCCGGCGTGCGGATGCGCGTGCCGGCCAGGAAGCAGATGGAGGGATCCGGATCGGGATCGGGCGGCGGCGGCGGCGGCGGCGGCAGCACCGCTTCGCCATCCACCGGGTAGGGCGGCGTGTGGTTGCTCGTGACGGTGTCGCCGTTCGACTGCGTCACCACCGCGTAGAACCGGTATTCCCCATCGCGCAGCGCCGCGAGCGAGACGTTCTCGAAGCTGATGCTGCTGCTTTCGTTCCGCGGATTGAGGTCTTCCTGCCTGAGCTGCACGACTTCAGGCGGGTTCGTCCCGACTCGTTCCGCATACAGGGTCATGACGCCGTTGATCGGCCCCGGCGTGGTCCCGTTGTAGGTGACCTGGACCTGCTGCAGCGCCTTCGGCGGCGTGAAGCCGTTCGGCGGATTGAACTGCGGATTGATATTCTGGACGGTCGCGCTGAGCACCGGCATGGAAGCCTCCCGAATGGACCGTCAATTCGGGCAAAAAGCACGCGAATCGAAGGAGTCTGCGGAATTTTCCATAGCAAATGCGATTTTTGAGATCAAGCAGGCATGCGTCGTCGCGGCGCTGCCGCGCCGTCAGCCCAAGGTCAGCCGCGCCTCCATCACCTCCGCCCCCTCCGCGCTCGGGCGCACCGTGAACCCCAGCGCCCGCACGAACCCCAGCATCGCCACGTTCTCGGCCAGCACCTGCCCCACCACCGTGCGAACCCCCACCTGGCGCCCCCAGTCGAACAGGCGCTGCATCAGCTCCCGCGCCAGCCCCTGCCCCTTCCAGGCGGGGTCCACCACCACCGCGAATTCCGCCTCCGCCCCGCCCGGCTCGCGGATCAGCCGCGACACACCCACGGTCAGGTCCGGTCCCTCCATGCCCCGCTCCACCGCCACGAAGGCCATCTCGCGGTCGTAATCGATCTGCGTCATCCGGGCGATCTGCGCGGCACTCAGCTCCCCCAGCGCCGAGAAGAACCGGTAGCGAACATCCTCCGCCGACAGCCGCCGGAAGGCCTCGGCATGGGCGGCGGCATCCTCCGGGCGGATCGGGCGCAGCACCACCGCCCGCCCATCCCGCCCGCGCCAGGCCCGCGCCAGCTCGGCCGGATAGGGCGGGATGGCGAGCAGCGACACCGCCCCCGCCGGCCGCAGCACCAGCGAGGCATCCAGCGCCAGCACCCCCTCAGCATCCGCCAGCAAGGGATTGATCCCACAGGATTCTATCTCGGGAAAATCCACCGCCAACTGGGATAGCCGCACCAGCGCATCGGCAATCGCCGGGATATTGGCCGGCGCATGGTCGCGCCAGCCCTCCAGCAGCCGCGCCGTGCGCGTCCGCCGGATCAGCCCGCGCGCCAGCGCCAGGTTCAGCGGCGGCAGGTCGAACCCCTCATCCGGGTCGATCTCCGCCGCCGTGCCGCCGCGGCCGAAGGCGATCCAGGGGCCGAACATCGCGTCATCGCCCAGCCGCAGGCGCAATTCCTGCCCGCGCGCCGCCTGGCGCTGCACCAGGAAGCCGGTGATGCGCGCCTCCGGCCGCGCCCGTGCCACGCGCTGCCCCATCGCCGCCGCCGCATCGCGCACCGCGGCCGCCGACCCCAGACCCAGTACCACCCCGCCGATCTCAGTCTTCCGCGGAAGATCAGGGCTCAACACCTTCAGAACGACAGGAAATCCGAGCATCGCCGCCGCATCCCCCGCCTCCTGCGCGCCGCCCACCGCACGCCCGGGCACCGTCGGCACGCCATAGGCCGCCAGCACGCCCAGCGCCTCTTCCTCGGTCAGCGCCAGGCGCCCGGCGGCGCGCGCCGCGGCCAGGATGCGCCCCGCCACCGCCCGGTCCGGGGCCAGCTCCAGCACATCGCGCGCCGGCAATTCCGCCGCGGCGGCCCGGTTGCGGCGGTCCTGGGCCAGGTGCAGCGCGCCGCGCACCGCGGCCTCGGGCGTGGCGAACACCGCCACCCCGTCCTGCGCCAGCGCCGCGCGCTGCGGCCCGGCGCTGGCCTGCCCCGCCCATCCGACCAGGATCGGCGCGCCCCGGCTCGCCTTCACGGCGGCAGCCAGTCCTTCCCGCACCACCGCGGCATCCTCCCGCGGCGTGGGCGCGTGCAGCGCGACCACCGCATCGACATCCGGCAGCGCCGCCAACATCGCCGCCGCCTCGCCCAGCCCGGCCCCGCCATGCGGGCCAAGTGCCAGCGGATTGCGCCCCGACCACCCCTCCGCCAGCCCCAGCGCCACCGCGCCCAGCCCGGCATCGTCCAGCGCCGCCAGCCGCCCGCCGCCGGCCAGCACCGCATCCGCCGCCAGCGCCCCCAGCCCGACCCCATTGGTGACCAGCGCGATGCGATCCCCCGGCCCGGTCGCGCGTGGCGACACCCGCACCCGCGCCAGCGTCTCGGCGGCCGACAGAAGGTCCTCCAGCCCCGCCACCCGCAGCACGCCGGCCCGGCGCAGCGCCGCCTCCATCACCTCATCCGCCTGGCCTGACCCATCCGCGAGCCGCCCGCCGGCGCGGATCGCCACCACCGGCCGCGTGCGCGCCGCCGCCCGCGCCGCCGAGACGAACAGCCGCCGGTTCCGGATCCGCCGGATATCCAGCAGGATCGCCCCGGTCCCCGGGTCGCGCGCCAGCCAATCCAGCACGCCCGCGAAGCCGAAGCCCTGGTTGCCGCCAATGCCGACCACATGGCTGAACCCCACGGCCTCCGCCGCCGCCCAATCGAGCACCGCCCGCGCGATCGCCGAGGATTGCGTCACCAACGCCAGCCGCCCCTTGGCCGGCGCCACATGGGACAGCGTGGCGTTCAGCCCGATCGCCGGCACCGCGATGCCGAAGGACCCCTGCCCCAGCGCCCGCACCCCGGTCTGCGTCGACAGCGCGGCGAGGTCCGGCGCCGGCCCCGCCACGATGGCGGCGAAGCAGCCGCGCCGCGCCAGCGCCACCATCGCCTCGCCCAGCCTGGGCGCCGCGACGCAGAGCACCGCCAGGTCCGGCACCACCGGCAGCGCCTCGATGCTCTCCGCCGCCTCGAACCCCTCGCGCGCCGCACCGACCGCCATCAGCCGGCCGCGGAACCCACCCGCCGCCAGGTTGCGCGCCAGCACCGGCGCCTCGAGGCTGGCCTCCTCCGCCACCAGCACGACGGAATCGGGGCGCAGCAGCGCGGTGTCGCGGAACCCGCCGCCGCGCGCGGGCATGGTGAAGGCTTCAGGCATTGTGCGCTGCAACATGATCCTCGCCTCCCGCCGCCGCAATGCTGGCGCGGCCGGGCGGCGCGGCGCAATCGCCGCACGCCGCGCGCGGTGGCATCCGCGGCATGGCGCGCGCGCATCCACGCCACCCCCCTTGCCGCATCGCCCCGCCCCGGTTCCACTGCCTCCCGCCACACAGGACCACGCCACGCCATGAACCACGACCGCTGGGACCCCGAGATGCGCGCCTTCACCGCCATGATGGAGGAACGCGCCCGTGCCTTCCCGCCGGTGGTGCTCGGCATGCCGATGGATGCCGCGCGCGCGTCGAATGACGGCCCCGGCCTGGCGCTGGCGGCCGCGGGCGGCCCCGCCATGGCCGAGAGCACCACGAACTGGCTGCCCATCCGCGGCCGTCGCCTGGCCTGCCGGGTGCATCGCCCGGCCACCGACAAGCCCCTGCCGGTGCTGGTCTATATCCATGGCGGCGGCTGGGTCTGGGGCAGCATCGACACCCACGACCACATCATGCGCGCCTATGCCGCCGCCGCCGGCTGCGCCGTGGTCAGCCCCGACTACGCGCTCAGCCCCGAAGCCCCCTTCCCCCAGGCGCTGGAGGAATGCGCCGCCGTGGTCCGCTGGGTGGCGCAGCACGGCGCCGAATGGGGCCTGGACCCGACCCGCATCGTGGTCGGCGGCGATTCCGCCGGCGGCAACCTGGCCATGGCCACCGCCCTGCTGCTGCGCGAGACCGACCCCGACCTCGCGCTGCGCGGCCTGCTGCTGAACTACGGCGTCTTCGACAGCCGCACCGACACGCCCGCCTACCTGGAATTCGCCACCGGCCACACCCTGACGCGCGAGAAGATGGACTTCTACTGGCGCGCCTATTGCCCGCGCGAGGCCGACCGCCTGCACCCCCTGGCCGCCCCCCTGCGCGCCGACGTCACCGGCCTGCCCCCCTGCCTGCTGCATGTCGCGGAACTGGACGTGCTGTCGGGCGAGAACCACGCCATGGAAGCCCGCCTGCGCGCCGCCGGCGTGGCGGTCGAGGCCACCACCTTCCCCGGCGTGCTGCACGGCTTCCTGCGGTCCATCGGCCATGTGGCCAAGGCCGACCAGGCGGTGGCCGAGGCCGGCGCCTGGCTCAGGCGCCGCTTCGCCTGAACGGCGCGGGGGGCGGGATCAGCCCCCCGCCAGCGCCCGCTTCGCGACTTCCGCCAGGAAGCCCGAGGCCACCGGCAGCACGTCATCGTTGAAGTCGTAGCGCGGGTTGTGCAGTTCCCGCCCATCCTCGGCCGGCCCATTGCCGATCCAGACGAAGGCGCCGGGGATCTCCTTGAGGAACCAGGCGTAGTCCTCCCCGGTCATGGCCGGCGCCATGTCGCGGCGGCATTCGCTCACCGCCGCCGCCGCCACCGCGGCCAGGTCGCGTTCCGCGGCGGTATTCGCCGTGACGCCCACGCCCTGCCGGAAGGAGAAGGACGCCTTCACATCGAAGGTCGCGGCGATGCCATGCGCCACGCGCTCCAGCCCCGCGCGGATGGTCTCGCCATCCTCGTCGCGCAGCCAGCGCGCGGTGCCCTTCAGCGTGACGCGCGCGGTGATCTGGTTCTGCGCTTCGCCACCCTCGACCACGGTCACGCTCACCACCCCGCCATTCAGCGGGTCGAGGTTGCGCGCCACGATCGACTGCACCGCCACGATCGCGTGACCCGCCGCGACCATCGGGTCGCGCGTCAGGTGCGGCAGCGCCGCATGCCCGGCATGGCCATCGAACACGATCTCGAATCGCGCACCGGCCGCCATCACCGCGCGGTCATGCACCGCGATGGTGCCCGCCGGCAGCCCTGGCCAATTGTGCCAGCCGAACATGCGCTCCATCGGGAAGCGGCTGAACAGCCCGTCCGCGATCATTGACCGCGCCCCGCCGCCGCCTTCCTCCGCCGGCTGGAACACCAGGTGCACCGTGCCGGTCCAGTTCGGATCATCCAGCAGCAGCTTCGCCGCGCCCAGCAGCGCCGTGGTGTGCCCGTCATGCCCGCAGGCATGCATCACGCCCGGCACGGTGGACTTCCACGGCAGGTCGTCGGTCTGTTCCTGGATGGGCAGCGCGTCCATGTCCCCGCGCAGCCCGACCGACCGGTTCCCCCCTCCGCGCCGAAGGGTTGCAACCACGCCATGCCCCCCGACGTTCTCGGTAATGTCGGTGATGCCCATCTCCCTCAGGCGGGCGGCGACGAAGGCCGCCGTCTCGCCTTCGTGAAGGGTCAGGCCCGGGTTGGCGTGCAGATGGCGGCGCCAGGATGTAAGGGTCGCGGCGAGATCGGTGTGCATGACCCTTGAACCCTATCCCGCCCGGCCGTGTCGCACCATCGCCCTTGCGCTGGGAATGGTGCTGCTCGCGATCGTGCTGCCGCAGCCGGCGGTCCCGCAGGGTTCGGCCGGTAGCGATGCGCCGGGACGCGCCCAGCCGGATGCGCCCGTTGCCGCTCCGGCCGCGCCCGACCCCGCCGGCATCCCCTACGTGGCCGAGGTCGTCGCCCCCGACGACTCCGGCCTGACGGCGCTGGCCGCCGGTGTCGCGCAGACCCTGACCCTGCGCGAACGCGCCCCGACCGACGCCTTCGGCCTGATCGGCCGTGTCCGCGGCGACATCCCGCGCCTGATGGATGCGCTGCGCGCCCAGGGCTATTGGGGCGGCGAGGTGCTCGCCACCATCGACTCCCTGCCGCTCGACGACCCCGGCCTGCCCGCCCGCCTGCAATCCGCGACCGACGCCGCCCCGGCCCGCGTCGTGTTCCGCCTGGTCCCGCGCGAGCAGTACCGCATCGGCACCATCACCGTGCAGCCCGCCGCCGGCGCCGACCCCGCGCCGGTGCGCGCCGCAGCCGCCGAATCGGGCCTCACCCCCGGCGAACCCGCCCGCCCCGAAGCCGTGCTCGCCGCCGAGTCCGCCATGCGCGACGCGCTGCGCCGCGCCGGCCACCCGCTGGCCGCCGTCGCCGGGCGCGAGACCATCGTCGACCACGACCGCCGCACCATGGACGTGACCTGGCAACTCGCCGCCGGCCCGCGCGCGACCTTCGCGCCCCCCGAGGTGGTCGGCCAGGTCCGCACCAACACCGGCCTGCTGGAACGCACCGCCGCCCGGCAACTCGAAGGCCAGGACTATTCGCCCGCAGCACTCGAACGCGCCCGCCGCGCCCTGGTGGCGCTCGGCGTCTTCGAAAGCGTGCGCGTCGAACCCGCCACCACGCTGGCGCCGGGCAACCGCCTGCCGGTCACCTTCCGCGTTGCCGAACGCCCGCTGCGCGCCATCGGCGGCAGCGTCTCCTACGAGACCAACTACGGCGCCGGCGCGTCGGTCTTCTGGGAACACCGCAACCTGTTCGGCGGCGCCGAGCGCCTGCGCCTGGAAGCCGAGGCCGCGCGCTTGGCGCAGGGCGACTTCTCCAACGCCACCTACCGCGCCTTCGCGACGCTGACGCTGCCCGAGATCTGGCGCCGCGACATCCGCCTGACGGCGCGCGCCGGCGCCGTGCGCGAACGCCTCGATGCCTACGATCGCGACGCCATCATCGCGTCCGCCTTGGCCGAGCGCCGCCTGTCCGAACGCCTGGCCCTGCAGGCCGGCCCGCAATTCGAGACCGGGCGGATCGGCCGCTACGGCGTGCTCGACCCCTTCACCCTGGCCGGCTTCGTGTTGGGCGTCCGCTGGGACGGCACGACCAGCCTGCTGAACCCGACCAGCGGCCAGCGCGCCGCCATCACCGCCACGCCCTACTACTCCTTCGACAACAGCGTGACCTACACGCGCATCCTGGCGGTCGGCAGCACCTACTTCGACGTGACCGGCGACCAGCGCGGCGTGCTGGCGCTGCGTGCCGCCATCGGCGCCGCGGTGGGCGCGACACGCGACGAGATCACGCTCGACAAGCGTTTCTACGCCGGTGGCGGCGGGTCGGTGCGCGGCTATGTGTTCCAGTCCATCGGCCCGCGCGATGCCGGCAACAAGCCGCTGGGCGGGGCGAGCCTTCTGGAAGGCTCCATCGAATGGCGCCAGACCATCAGCGGCCCCTGGGGCGCGGTGGCCTTCGTCGATGCCGGCGCGGTCGGCGAGGATGCGGTGCCCGGCACCGGCGGCTTCCGCGTCGGTGCCGGCGTCGGCCTGCGGTATCTCACGGCGATCGGCCCGATTCGCGTCGATGTCGGCGTGCCACTGAACCCGCAGCGCGGCGACCCGGCCTATGGGCTGTATGTCGGCATCGGGCAGGCGTTCTGAGATGCGGCGCTGGCTGACCATCCTGCGCAGGCGCGTCGCGACGACGTCGCGCGAGGACAACGCCGCGACGACGTCGCGCGAGGAAAACGTCGCGACGAATTCGCGCGAGGACAATGCCACGACAACGTCGCGCGAGTACGCCACGACCGAGTCCCGCGACGATCTCGCCCCGATGCCACGCGAACACGCCGCGACACGCGCCATCCGGCGCATCCCGCGCATCGCGCTGGCCTGCCTGCGCGTCGTGCTGGTGGCAGCGCTGGTCCTGCCCGTCCTGGCCTTCCTGGTGCTGACCGGCGCGGTGCTCTGGGCCAATACCGAGGGCGGGCGCGGCGTCATCGCGCGGCAGGCCGGCGCCCTGGTGCCAGGCCTGTCCATCGAGGGCCTGACCGGCCCGCTGCCCGGCCGCATCGGCGTGGCCCGCCTGTCCATGGCGGACGAGGCCGGCGCCTGGCTGGAACTGGAGAACGCCGAGGTCGCCCTCGACCTCATGGCCCTGCTGCGCCGCGACCTGCGCATCACCGCCGTCACCGCGCAACGCGTGGCGCTGCACCGCCTGCCGCCCGCCACCGAACCGCCCCCGCCGCCCGACCCCGACGCGCCGCTGATCCCGTCCCTGCCCTCGCTGCCCGTCGCCGTGCATCTCGACCGCCTGGCGGTGGAGCGCATCGAACTCGGCGAAGCGGTGATGGGCGTGGCAGCAGTGCTGGCGCTGGAGGGCACCGCCTCGCTCGATGCCGGCGCGCTGGCCGCGCGCATCGACGCGCGCCGCATCGACGCGCCGGCCGAGGCGCGCCTGGTGCTCGACCTCGCCCCCGGCGCCGACCGCCTGGTCGCGCGGCTGGACGCCAGCGAACCCGCCGGCGGGCTGCTCGCGACGGCGCTCGGCCTACCCGACCGCGCGGCGCGCGCGCGGCTGTCGCTCGATGGCCCGGCCTCCGGCGCGCGGCTGTCGCTCGATGCCGCGCTGGGCGAGGACGTGACCGTCACCGCGGAAGGCGAGGTCAGCGCCGCCCCCGATGGCTCCGCCGCCGCGCGTCTGGACCTGCGCGCCGCTGCCGCCCCGCTGCTGCCGGAAGACCTGCGCGCGCCCGCCATGCCCGCGACCATCGCGCTCGATGCCGGCATCGACGCCGCGCGGCGCGTGGCGCTGCGCCGCCTCGCCCTGCGCGTCCCGGCAGGCGAGGTCACCGCCGAGGGCAGCGCCGACCTCGCCGCCGAAACCCTCGACATCACCACCCGCGCCACCGTGGGCGCCAGCACGGCGCTCGGTGCGCTGGTCCCCGCCATCGCGCGCTGGACCTCGCTGAGCGCCGAAGCGCGCGCCACGGGTGCCATGCGCGCGCCCCGCGTCGCGCTCGACGCCACGGTGCAGGGCTTCGCCAGCGACACGCCGCAACTCGCCGCCGCGCTGGGCGAAACCCCGCGCATCAGCCTGCGCGCCGCGCTGCCCGACCACATCGAATCGCTGACCATCGACGGCGCCGCCCTGCGCGTCACGGCGCAGGGCGATATCGGCGAGACCCTCGACGCCACGCTGCGCGTCGTCGCCGCCGACCTCGCGCCCCTCGTCCCCGGCCTCGCCGGCGGGCTGGAGGCACAAGCCCGCCTCACCGGCCCCCGCACCGACCCCTCCATCGCGCTCACCGCGCGCGGCGAACGCCTGGAACGCGACGGCCAGGTGCTGGAAGCGCCGGACCTCTCGCTGACCGTCACCACGCCGCTCTCCGCCCCGCGCGCCGAGGGCACGCTGCGCGCCACCTATGCCGGCCTGCCCGCCACGCTCGACCTGCGCGGCGTGCCGGAGGGCGAGAACCTGCGCCTCGAACGCCTGGCCTTCGCCTTCGGCCCGGCGCGGCTGGACGCCAGCGGCGTGCTCGACCCGCGCGCCGCCACCTTCGTCGGCCAGGCGACGCTCGACGTCACCGACCTCGCGCCCTTCAGCGACCTGGCCGGCACGCCGATGACCGGCCGCGCCGGCCTGCGCGCCACCCTCGACCTGCGCGAGGGCGCCCAAGGCTTCGACGTCACCGCCGAGATCCCCCAGGCCCGCATCGCCGGCCAGGCTGTGGAAGCGCGCCTCGCCGCGCAGGGCACGCTGGCCGCGCTGGACGCCTCCCTCGAAGCCCGCGCCGACGATGCCCGCCTGACCACGCGCCTCAGCGTCGCCCCCGACGGCACGGCCCGACGCATCGACATCCCCGACCTGCTGCTGCGCCGCGGCCCCGAAAGCCTGCGCCTCGCTGCCCCCGCGCGCATCACCCTGGCCCAGGATGGCGCCATTGGCGTCGAATCCCTCGCCATCACCACCAGCCGCGGCGGCACGCTGCGCGTCGAAGGCCGCTGGGGCCCCGAGACCGCCGACCTGCGCGCCACCCTCGCCGCCCTCCCCGTCGCCGGCCTCGCCGCCCTCGCCGGTGCGACCGCGCCGGCCGAGGGCACCATCGCCGGCGAGGCCCGCATCACCGGCCCCGTCGCCGAGCCCTCCGCGCGCCTTCGCATCGAGGGCACCGGCCTGCGCAGCACCGACCCCGCGCTGCGCGGCATCCCGGCCGGCCGCGTGGTGCTGGAAGGCACCGCCGGCGCCAACGGCGCCGACCTGCGGCTGGAGGCCAACGCCAACAGCGCGCTCCGCGCCACCGGCACCGCCCGCGTCACCGGCGGCTTCGGCGCCACCGCCCCGCTGACCGCCCGGCTGGAAGCCAATTCCGACCTCGCCGCGCTCGCCGGCCCGCTGCTGTCCGCCGGCGCGCAGCGCGTCACCGGCCGCGCCACCATCACGGTCGAGGCCACCGGCACGCTCGGCGCGCCGCGCCTGTCCGGCCGGGCGACGCTGGCCAACGGCACCTTCCGCGACCTGGCCCAGGGCGTCACCCTCACCGACATGGCCGCCACCCTGCGCGGCGAGGGCGACCGCGTGGTGATCGAACGCTTCGACGCCCGCACCGCCGGCGGCGGCACGGTGTCCATGACGGGCAATGTCTCCCCCGCCGAACAGGGCATCCCGGCCGACATGACCCTCACCGCGCGCCGCGCCCGCCCGCTGCGCTCCGACCTGGTGACCACCGTCTTCGACGCCGATCTGCGCCTGGCCGGCCGCATCATGGAAGACGCCCGCCTGGCCGGGCGCATCGCCATCAGCCGCATGGACATCACCGTGCCCGAACGCCTGCCCGCCGCCGTGCAGACCCTGCCCGGCGTGCAGGAGCGCGGCGCCCGCCCCGCCGGCACCCCGCCGCTGGCCCCGCCCGCCCCGCCCGGCGCGGACAGCGCCCTTCCGCCCATCGCGCTCGACGTCACCGTCGAGGCCCCGCGCGCCGTCTTCGTGCGCGGCCGCGGCATCGATGCCGAGTTCGGCGGCACGCTCGGCCTGGCCGGCACCATCGTCGCGCCCACCATCAATGGCGGGCTGACCATGCGCCGCGGCACGCTGGAATTCTTCGACCGGCGGCTCGATTTCCGCCGCGGCACCGTCAGCTTCGATGCCGGCACCTTCGTGCCCACGCTGGACTTCCTCGCCGCCGCCCGCGCGCGCGAAATCACCGCCAATGTCACCGTCACCGGGCCGGCCAACGACCCGAAGATCGAATTCTCCTCGACCCCCGAATTGCCGCAGGACGAGATCCTCTCCCGCCTGCTGTTCGACCGCCGGGCCAGCGAGCTCAGCCCCTTCCAGCTCGCGCAGCTCGCGCAGATCCTGGCCGGCGCCGCGGGCCTCGACGTGCCGGGCGGCAGCGGGATCCTCGACCGCATCCGCCGTACCCTCGCACTCGACCGCCTCAGCGTCGGCGAGGAACGCAACCGCGAGAACACCCGCAGCACCGGCGCCACGCTGGAGACCGGGCGCTACGTCGCCGACGGCGTCTATCTCGGCGTGCGCCAGGGCACCGAGGGCGGGCCGCCGCGCGTCGGCGTCCAGGTGGACATCGCCCCGCGCGTGCGGCTGGAAGCCGAGACCGGCGGCAACAGCGCCGGCGGGGATCGCGTCGGGCTGTCCTTTGAGTGGGAGTACTGATACCGAGCGCACGAGGGGTTCACCGTCGCGCGCCTCACACGCCGGGCGAGCCGCATCCGCGGCCGCTGGCTTCGCGGCACCTGTCGCGGCGGCCGTTCGGCCGCAGGTCGGACCGTCGTGCGCCCGGTATCACCCCCCAGCCGGCACCGGCAGCCCGCACGCGGGGCTACAGCAGCAGCAGGTCGAAGTCGCTGACGCTCGCACCCACCACCCGCAACGTCTCCACCGCCAGGCCGTCGGTGAAGGTGAAGCTGCCATCGCCCAGGTCGGTCACCGCGATCGGCGAGCCGGCGCTCAGCACCAGCCGATCGCCCTCGGCGGCATTGAAGTCCAGGATGGCATCGCCCTGCGTCTCGCCGAAGGTCAGGCGGAAGATGTCGGCATCGGCGCCGCCGCGCAGCACGTCGGCGCCCTGCCCGCCGCTAAGGGTGTCGCGCCCGGCGCCGCCATCCAGCGTGTCGTTGCCCGGTCCGCCGATCAGCCAGTCATCGCCGGCCTGGCCGAGCAGCCGGTCGTTGCCGGCCTCGCCGAGGATGATGTCGTTGCCGTCATTGCCCAGCACCCGGTCATTGCCGGCACCGGCGTGCAGGCGATCATGGCCGGCGCCGCCCCACAGGCTGTCCCGGCCGGCGCCGCCGATGATGCTGTCATGCCCGTCGCCGCCGACCAGCCAGTCGTCGCCGGCCTCGCCCTGCAGGCTGTCGTCGCCCGCGCCGCCCCAGGCGCTGTCATGGCCGGTGCCGCCGCGCACCAGGTCGCGGCCCTCCCCGCCGAACAGCGAATCGGCGCCATCGCCGCCCGACAGCCGGTCATCCCCGCCATCGCCGCGCAGCAGGTCGTCGCCGTCGCCGCCATCGAGGATGTCGTCGCCGCCATAGCCGCCGGCCGTGTCGTTGCCGCCCTTGCCGAACAGGAAATCCCGCCCCGCCTGGCCGATCAGCAGGTTGGCTTCGATGCCGCCCGCCAGCCCGCTGCCCCCCGCCTCGGCCCGGCCGGTGCCCGAGACGCTGTCGGCGAACAGCACCATGTCCTCGGTGAGGAAGCCGCGATAGCCGACGAGATCCATGTCGATCCGCACGGCCACGCCGCCCGGGTTCTCGATCAGCAGCCGGTCGGCGAGCAGCACGACCTCCTGCCGCGTCGCGCCGATCAGGCGCAGGTCGATGATGTCGTTGTCGGCATTGACCGGGGCGTAGGCGTTGTTGAAGTCGGTGATGGTGAAGCCGAGCGTGGCGTCCGACGCGATGACGTCCGTCACCTGGAAGACGTCGTCGCCGCCGCCGCCGGTCACGGTGAACTGCCCGGTCGTGAACCCGCCCAGCGTATCGTCGCCGGCGGTCCCGACCAGTGCGGCCACGCTGCCCGAACCGTAGTTCAGCACGTCTCCCTCGGCGTCGCCGCCGCTGGTCTTCGCCCCGGTGCGGAAAAGCTGCACCGACACCGGCGCGGTCGAGCCCGCATAGCTGAGCGTCGCGCCGCCGGCCGTGATGTCGATGTAGTCGGCGCCGGCGCCACCTTCGACAGTGCCGCCCGCGGTCATGCGGATCCAGTCGTTCAGCGTGCCGCCGATGACGTTCTCGATGTTGAGCAGCATGTAGCTGTTGAGCGCGGCCGGCACGAAGGGCGGGTTCGGGCCGACCGGCGCGGCCAGCGGCTGGAGCAGCGGCGGCGCGCGCTCGCCCGCCTTGCCGCCGGGCAGGTCGACGAACAGCTGCATGTCGGGGGCGATCGCGCCGTATTGCACGCCGAAGGTGTCGCGGCCGTCCCCGCCGTCGAAGGTGCCGGCGCTGCCGCCGCCGAACAGCATGTCGTCGCCTGCGCCGCCCGAGACGTCCTCGCCCTCGGAGGCTGTCTTGAAGCTGTAGACGGTGTCGTCGCCATCGCCGCCGCGCAGGATGTCGTCGCCGTCGCCGCCATAGATCAGGTCGTCGCCGCCCAGGCCATGGATCACCGCGGACGTCGCCGTGCGGTCGTCCGCATCGTTGTCGTAGGCGTCCAGCGCCAGGAACTTCGGATTGATGGTCAGCGCGTCGGCGTATTGCGTGCCGACGATGAAGTCGTTGCTGTAGTCGGCGCCCTCGCTTGCATGCACCAGGCCGCCGATCGCGCCGAACAGCAACACCTTCGACCCCTCCGGCAACTGCGCGCCGGGCACCGAGCTGAAGCCGCCATCTGGCAGCTCGGCCGACACATTGGACAGCCCGGTCCAGCTGCCATTGGCATTCATCGTGGTCGACCGCGCGGTCAGGATGTTCAGGATGCTGTCGATCTGGTCGGTGTCGTCCTGCGTCAGGCCGATCGAGGCCAGGAAGGGGTCGCCCAGCGTGAGCTGCGCATAGACCTTGCTGGTGCCGTCGACGAAGGCAATGCCCCGGCGCGAATCGCCCGCATCGTCGGGGTTGAAGGATTGCGGGGCGCTCTCGCTGAGATCCACGCCGGCGGGCAGGACGATCACGTCCTGGCTCGGGTCGAAGTCACGCACCACGATCAGGTCCGCCTGCGGCGTGGGCGAGGGCACCAGGCTGCCGATCCAGCTCAGGAAGGCATCCACCACCGCCTGGCCGATGCCGCCCAGCGCGGCCGAGATGAAGCCCGCCGACGCGCCCTCGAGCCCTTCCTTGAAGATGTCCGCGAGGCCGTTCTCGACCGAATCGCCGGTCACGGTGGTGGCGGTGCCGTCGAAGAACTGCGCCCAGAAATCGGCGCCCGGGTTGCTGGTGTCGGTGTAGCTCAGCATGAAGACGTCCGCGCCGCCGCCGCCCGACAGGATGTCGTTCTGGCCGGAGCCGCGCGGGCCGCCGTAGATGAAGTCGGACCCGCTGCCGCCGGTGATGGTGTCGGCACCCTCGTTGCCGAAGAACTGGTTCCTGCCCGAGGACGCGGTCAGGCTGTCGTCGCCCGTCCCGCCGGTCAGCACATCGTCGCCGCCGCCGCCGATGATGGTGTCGTCGCCCTCATGCCCGTCGATGGTGTCGTCGCCGTCGGTCACGGTGTCGTAGGCGAGCGCGGTGAAGCCCGTGGTCGTCGGGTTCGGGGCGTAGCCATTGACTTCGTCGCCATGGAGCAGGTCGTCGGCGAAGCCGCCATCGATCGAATCATCGTCCGACCCGCCATAGGCATGCATGGCGTTCGCATTGTCGCTGCCGGCGCCGATCACGTCGTCGCCGGACCCGCCCAGCAGGTAGGACGGGATGCTGGTCAGGTCGAACCCGTCAGGGTTGATGTCGACCGTGATGGTGTCGTTGCCCTCGCCCATCGCGAAGGTGCCCAGGATCTGCGTATAGAGCGTGTCGTTCTGGTTGAAGCCCGAGGGCGTGATCCAGCTGTACCAATATTTCTCGAAGTTCTCGAATTCGGTATTGCTGATGTTGATCTCGTAGGGCGCGTCGGTCGCGACCTTGTACACGAGTTCAAGGCCATCGCCGGGCTGGAAGCTGCTTTGGGTCCATCCGCGCTCGTCAACGCGGATCACCCCTGCCGCCAGGGCTGCGCGAATGGCCGTCATGTACGTGGTCCCACCGTTCGAGGAAATCTTGCCGCCAGAGAAACCATGAATAATCCGTCAACGTACTGTATACAAGCCTGTATACAGTATGCGTGGCATGGCCCTTCCTGCGCTGGCTTTCCGGCCATCGCGACGCCTGCCACCGATGCAAGCGGGCCCGCCCAAGGATCCCTGGAACCGCGGGGAGCCTCAGCCCCGTTCCGGCGAAGACGGTCGGCGCGCGCCCCGGCCCGACGCGGCCGCGCCGCCGCTCAGCCCGGTGGCGCGCCCAGCGCGTCCATCACCGCGGCGCGCTTCTCCAGCCACCAGCCATGCTGCGGCGGCCAGGGGGCGAACACCTCCTCCGTGGCACCAGGCTCCAGCACGCCGCGCGCCATCAACGCCCAGTTCGGATTCGCCATCGCCTCCCGCCCGATCGCCACTAGGTCGGCCTCGCCAGACGCCAACACCGCCTCCGCCTGCTGCGCACCGAGGATCAAGCCGACCGCCATCGTCGCCAGCCCCACCTCGCGCCGGATCTCGGCCGCGTAGGGCACCTGGAAGCCATAGCCACGCGGCACGCGCTTCGACCCCGTCGCGGACCCGCCGATCCCGCCCGACGAACAATCGACGACATCGACGCCGAGCGGCTTCATCGCACGGGCAAAGGCCAGGCTGTCCTGCATCGACCACCCGCCATCCACCCCATCCACTGCCGATATCCGCACGAACACCGGCCGATCCTGCGGCCAGGCCTCGCGCACCGCGCGGATCACCTCGAGCGGAAACCGCATCCGCCCCGCCAGATCGCCGCCGAACCCGTCATTGCGCGTGTTCGACACCGGCGAGAGGAACTGGTGCAGCAGGTAGCCATGCGCGCAATGCACCTCGGCGGCCTCGAACCCCGCCGCATGGGCGCGCTTCGCGGCGGCGGCGAAGGCATCGCGGATCCGCGCCATGCCCCCGGCATCGAGCGCGGCGGGCGTGAGAAACCCCTCCCCGATCGGCTGCGCCACGGCCGAGACGATATCCCAGCTCCCCTCGCCCTTCGCGAATTGCGCGACACCCAGCGGCCCATTCCCCTCCCAGGGCCTTTGCATCGACCCCTTCCGCCCGGCATGGCCGAGCTGCACCGCCGGCACCGCCCCCTGCGACTTGATGAAATCCGTGATGCGCTTCAGCGGCGCGACCTGGTCGTCCGACCACAGCCCGACATCGCCATGCGTGATGCGCCCATCGCGCAACACCGACACGACCTCGGAGAACACCAGCCCGAAGCCGCCCACGGCGAAGCGGCCGAGCTGCACCATGTGCCAGTCATTCGCCATGCCCTCGACCGCCGAGTACTGGCACAGCGGCGGCACCACCGCGCGATTGGGCAGGGTCAGGCCGCGCAATGTCAGCGGCGAGAACAGCAGCGATCCCATGCAGGTCATCCTTGTGGCGTTTCCGCCGCGCAGGATGGAACGCCCGGCCCTACCCCGCCAGATGCCCCCGCCGCAGCACCCGCGCCAACAACCCATCGACCGGCCCGCACAGCACCGAGACCGCCCACACCCCGCCCGCCACCAGCACGATCGCCGGCCCCGTCGGCACATCCAGGTGATACGACACCAATATGCCGCTGACCGACGACGCCAGCGCGATGCCCACCGCCGCATAGGCCATGCCGCCGACCTCGCGCGCCCAATGCCGCGCCGCGATCGCCGGCAGCATCATCAGCCCCACCGCCATCAGCGTGCCCAGCGCCTGGAAGGCCGACAGCACGTTCACCACCACCAGCCCCTGGAACACCAGATGCCACAGCCCGCCGCGCGCGCCCGCAGCCTGCGCGAAGGCCGGGTCGAAGCACTCCAGCACCAGCGGCCGCCAGGCCAGCGCGAGCACCAGCAAGGTCACCGACGCCACGCCCGCCATCAGCAACAGCGCCGCGTCATCCACGCCAAGCACGCTGCCGAACAGGATATGCGACAGATCCCCCGCGCTGCCCCCCATCGACACCAGCGCCACGCCCAGCCCCAGCGCGACGAGATACAGCGCAGCCAGCGTCGCATCCTCCCGCCCGCCCGTGGCGCGCGACAGCGCCCCGGCGCCCACCGCCACCACCAGCCCTGCCACCAGCCCGCCCAGCCACAGCGCGGGAGCCGACAGCCCCGCCAGCAGGAAGCCCAGCGCCACGCCAGGCAGCGCGCCATGCGCCAGCACATCGGCGGTCAGCGACATCCGCCGCAGCACCAGGAAAACCCCCAGCACGGGCGCCGAGACCGACAACGCCAGGCAGCCCACCAGCGCACGGCGCAGGAAGCCGAACTCGACAAACGGCGCGATCAGCATGTCATGCATCATGCTTCGCCCTCAAACGCCGGGCGCGGCCTCCGGCCGCTTGGCTTGCGCGCCACGCACTGTCGCGCCGGACGCGGCTGATGGTTTCGCCGCGGTCGCGCCGTGCGCTCCCGGGTCGCGCCGTGCGCGACCCGCCGTGTCGTCCGGGTGGGCGGGGTCATCCCCAATCTCACGGCGCGCTTCACGCCGCGCGATGGCAGTGCTCGGCTTCCTCGGCCCAGGCCTCGGCCATCATGCGCGCCTTCAGCCGGTTCGCCGCCGACAGCGCATCCGCCGTCGCCCCCCAGGCGATCGCATCCCGCGCGATCAGCAGCGTGTCCGGGAATTCCCGCGCCACCAGGTCGAGGTCATGCAGCACGGCCACCACCGTCCGCCCCTCCCCGTGCCAATCCCGCACCAGCCGCAGCAGATCAGCCGAGGTCCGTGCATCCACCGCGTTGAAGGGTTCGTCCAGCAGCAGGATATCGGCATCCTGCACCAGGAGGCGCGCAAACAGCAGCCGCTGCGTCTGCCCGGCGGAGAGCGAGCCCACCGGCCGCTTCTCGAACCCGCCCAGCCCCACCGCCGCCAGCGCGGCCGCCGCACGGTCGCGTTCCTCCGCCGGCACGCCGCGAAAGGCGCCGATGCGCGGCCACAACCCCTGCATCACCACATCCAGGCAGGCGATCGGGAAGCCGCGATCCAGCGCTGCCATCTGCGGCAGCAGCGCGATCCGCGCCGTGCCCTCATGCGCCACACGGCCGCTCTCGGGCTTGTGCAGCCCGGCCAGGGCGCGCAGCAGCGTGGTCTTGCCCGCCCCATTCGGCCCGACCACCGCGGTCAGGCTGCCCGGCGCGAAATGGCCGCTGACGTGATGCACCGCCGCCCGGCGCCCATGCACCAGGGTGAGATTCTCCAGCCGCAACCCGGCCGGCGCCCGCCGCGCGCTCATGCCGCCATCGCCCAGCCCACCGCCGCCCACAGCACGACCCCCACGCCGCACGCCAGCAGCAGGCGCGACGCCGCGCCGGAGGAGAGCGCCAAGGGATCGGTCAAACGGGACATGATACGATATGATGTAACATACCCCCCGGGCTGGGCAAGGCCATCGCGGCGCCCTATCTCCGCGAGCCATGCAGGGCAGCCCCGCGACCGACCCCGATGCCGACCTCCGGCGTGCCCTGGCGCGCCATCGCGCGCTCGCGACCGGCATGCTGGTCGGCATGGGCGGTCTGCTGGTCGGCACCTACCACATGCCGCCGGGCTACTGGACCGAGTTGCTCCAGGCCTCCGCCAAGGCCGGCGTGGTCGGCGGCCTGGCCGACTGGTTCGCGGTGACGGCGCTGTTCCGCCGCCCGCTCGGCCTGCCCATCCCGCATACCGCCATCGTGCCGAACCAGAAGGAACGGCTGGGCCGCGCGCTCGGCCGCTTCGTCGCCGGGCATGTCATCACGGAAGCCGAGGTGCGGCGCGTGATCGGCCGCCTCGACCTCGCGCGCATCCTGCAGCAGTTCCTGGCCGACCCGGCGGCGTCCAAGCCGGCCGCGGTCGCGCTGGCCGGCAGCCTGCCGCGCATCCTGGCCAGCCTCGAGGATGGCCGCGCCAAGCGCCTGATGGTCCGCCTGCTGCCGCGCATCGTCTCGGGCCCCGCTGGCGCCCGCCTGGTGGCCCGCGTGCTGCGCGCCTTCGTGGCGTCAGGCCGCCACCAGGAGGTATTTTCCATCGCCGTCGGCCGCATCAAGACCATGCTGACCGAGCGCGAGGACGCGCTGCGCGGCGTCATCGCCAGCCGCATCCGCGCGGAGGGCGGCGCGCTGATCGGCTGGCTGGCCGGCGCGTCCATGGCCAACCGCATCCTGCACGCCATCAACAGCGAGCTGGAGAAGGTCGAGCCCGAGGATTCCGACCTGCGCGCCGCCTTCGGCGAATGGCTGCGCGCCGAGATCGACCGCCTGGAGACCGACCCTTCCCGCGCCGAGGCGATCGGCCGCGTGCTGCGCGATGCGCTCTCCCACCCCTCGGTCGCGATCTGGCTGGGCGATGTCTGGGCGCGGTTGCGCACCGCCATGACCATCGATGCGGCGCGCGAGGATGGCCGCACCGTCGCGCTGCTGTCCGGCCTGTTTGCCAATGCCGGCACCCTGCTGGCCGAGGACCCCGCCGCCCGCGCGCGCCTGAACGGCACGGTCGAGGGCGTGCTGATCCGTTTGCTCCCCTCCGCCCAGTCCCAGCTGTCCGACTTCATCGCAGGCGTTGTCGGCAACTGGGATGCGCGCACCGTCGCCGACAAGATCGAACTGCGTGTCGGCCGCGACCTTCAATACGTGCGCATCAACGGCACGTTGGTCGGCTTCCTGGCCGGCGGGGCGCTGTTCGCGCTGCTGACGGCGGTCTTCGGCGGGGTGGCGCATTGATGCACGCCACCCCCGCCGCCATGCTCAGCGGTAGCGCAGGCCCTGCGGCGTGGCGATCAGTTCGCTGACGGCGCAGACATTGATCCGCCGCGCCTCGGCCGCATAGCCATTGTCCAGCACGAAGCGGAAATCATAGGGCGCCGCCTGCGACAACCGCACGGTATAGACTTGGCCCGGCCGCATCACATTCGCCCCGAGCCGATCCGGGCCCCAATTGCTGGTGCTGGACGGGTTGTAGAACAGCTGCGCCACCACGCGGTTGGTCTGGTTCAGGAAACGGATATTGGTGTTGCAGCCCTGCGCCTGGACCTCCGACGGCGCCAGGCTGGCGGTGAGGATGGAAAGCAGCGCAGCAAGGCCGAGCCGGCGGGTAGGCGACGTCATGTCTGTATCGATTCCTTCGTGTATCCTCATATTTGAGAAGATTTTCGCAACACACACAAGTGATTTTGATAAAGCATCCATCAAGCGCGGCGCCGCCCCCTTCCGCCCAGCACCAGCCCGGCCACCAGCCCCACCGGCCCGCCGATGATGCCGCCCAGCGCGGCAAACACCGGCGCCATCAGCGTGCAGGACCCCGGTCGCCCGCATTCCGGGTTGGCGGCATAGACGCCAAGCCCGACCACCCACCCCAGCACCAGCCCCGCCACCAGCCCGCCAATGCCGAGCACCACGCCATAGACCAGCGCCAGGCCGATGCCGCCGCGCCGCCGCCCGCCGCGCACCTGGCAGCCGGCTTCGGCCAGCGCCTCCCGCAACACCGCCTCCGGCGCGGCCGACACAATCGCGACCAGCCCACGCGCCGGATCCGTCCAGCTCATCGCCGCCGGGTCGCGCCGCCGCAGCGCCGCCGAAACGGCCGCGCCCCGACCAGAGGTGTCCAGGCCCGAGACCTCCAGCACGCGCGCGCCACGCGGTGGCCCGCCCGTCACGCCCGCCTGTTCCCTGCCGAGCCTGCGCCCATGCGCGATCCGCCACCCTGCCCGGTGCGATCATCGCGCAGCCCGCCGGCCAATCAAGCCCACCGGCGGCGCGGGGGCGTGTCGCACCGGCAACAGCCTCGCCGCAATGCGGCATCCGGGCGAGCAAAACAGCCATCGCGAAAGCCGGGCAACATGACACAACCATGGCGCGACCAACATCTGGTGAGCCCCGCGCCCGCCCACCTCAACATCCTGCAATACGTCACATTTTCGTATCGAACGACAAAGTATTGATTTTATGTGAATGGAATCGTTAATTTGAGCATGCAGGGCCGTTCAAGGGGGACATGATGGACAAATCCCTGGTTGCAGCACTCCATGGCGAGGAACACGCAATCCTGGCGGAGCTTCGCAGCTCGCTCCAGTATCGGCGCCTGGAGGAAATCCGGCAGTTGCTGGGCCTCTACGCCGAACAACCGGCCACACGCCCGGCCGAGGACGCCCCGATCGGCGCCTTCCTCGACGCCATGCTCGACGATACGCGGCCGCGCCGGTCGCTGGGCGCCGCCTCGCAGCCCGACATCATCGCGCTTCGCAGCGAAAGGGCGATTGCCTGAGCGCTGCACGTCGCGCACAGGCAGCCCGGCATTTCCAGTCAAAACAGAATCTTGCGACACGAAATTCAAGCAAAGCCGTCAACGCCAGGGCCGCGCGTCACCCGGCCCGGCACACGCGCGCGCCCCTACCCGGCCCCGCAGGGCGTGCTTAACTCTCGCCCATGACCGGCTTCGCCCTTTCCGCCCTCGACCAATCCTCCGTCGCCTCCGGCCGCACCCCCGGCGAGGCCATCCGCGAGACCATCGCCCTCGCCCAGCATTGCGACGCGCTCGGCTTCCGCCGCTACTGGTGCGCCGAGCACCACAACAGCGCCTCCCATGCCGGCACCGCGCCCGAGGTGCTGATGGCCGCCATCGCCGCCACCACCCGGCGCATCCGCGTGGGCTCCGCCGGCATCATGCTGCCGCACTACGCCTCCCTGAAGGTCGCCGAGCAGTTCCGCGTGCTGGAGGCCATCGCGCCCGGTCGCATCGACCTCGGCGTCGGCCGCGCGCCGGGCTCGGACGGGCGCACCGCCTTCGCGCTCAACCCGCAGGCCAACCAGGCGGCCGACCGCTTCCCCAGCCAGGTGATGGAAGTGCTGGGCTGGCACGGCGATGGCCTGCCGGAGAACCACCCCTTCCGCAGCATCATCGCCCAGCCCGCGGTCGATACCCGCCCGCAGATGTGGATCCTGGGCAGTTCGGACTATGGCGCGCAGGTCGCGGGCTATTTCGGCCTGCCCTATTGCTACGCCCATTTCTTCACCGATGGCGGGGGTTCCGAACAGGCCATCGCGGTCTATCGCGAGACCTTCGAACCCAAGCCCGACATGCCGGGCCGCCTGGCCGCCCCGCACCCCGCCCTCGGCGTCTATTGCCTGGTGGCGGATACCGAGGCCGAGGCGCTGCGCCTGTTCCGATCCCGCGAGCTGTGGCGCCTCAAGCGCGACCGCGGCCTGTACCTGCCCCTGCCCAGCGTCGAGGAAGCCGAGGCCTACGAATACAACGACCTCGAGCGCGCCCGCGTCGAACGCATGCGCGAATCCGCCATGGTCGGCACGCCCGAACAGGTGAAGGCCAGGCTGGAGACGCTGTCGGCCGCGCATGGCGGCATCGCCGAATTCGCCGTCATCACCCATTGCCACGATGCGGCGGCGCGCCGGCGGTCCTATTCGCTGCTCGCGGAGGTGTTCGGCCTGTCCGCCAACGGCGTCGCGCTGGCGGCCGAATAGCCGCCTGCCGCGTCACTCGGCGCTGACGGCGCGCGCCACCTCAGCGCCGGATGATGACGAAGGGCCGCAGCGGCTCGCCATTCTGCCGAGCGCGCCGCGCCCGCCACCACAGCGACCCGGCGCCGACCACCCCGGCCAGCAGCGCGATCGGCAGCAGGATGCCGATCGCCAGCACCGCCAGCCCCGCCAGCACCAGCCCGCCGGCGATCATGGCCACCAGCATGCCGGCAGCCCCCAGCCGCGCCAGCAGGCGGTCCAGCGTCCCGCCGGTCGCGCGCGGTGCCGCAGCGTCGGCGAAGTCGCCTTCGGGGGTCATGTCGATGACAGGCGGGCGTCGGTTCGTTTCCATGGCCACCATGACGTGGCCAGGACGGGCCCCGCGGTCAAGGCCTGTCACATTCCGTGACGCGACGGCGCCCTATTCCGGCCGCACCACCAGCGTCGTGCCGTCCACGCCCTCGACCCGCACACGCGTGCCGGCACCACTGGCCGCTACGTCGCGCGGCAGGCGCGCCGCCCAGTCGGAATCCCCCACCCGCACCCGCGGCCCGGCATCCCCCGGTTCCGTCAGCACGCCGAAGCGCCCGATCAGCCCGGCATCCGGCGTATTCACCCGCGGCCGAGGGTGCCGCGACCGCCGCAGCCGCAGCGCCACCGCGATCCCCCCCGCCAGCAGAACCACGAAGACCACCGACGTCACCCAGAAGGGCGGCGCCACGAAGAACAGCAGCAGCCCCGTGCCCAGCGCCGCGATCCCGATCCACAACAGGAACACGCCTGGCAGGAACATCTCCGCGCCGAGCAGCACCAGCCCGGCGAGGATCCAGATCAGCGCGGCGTCCATGGCGAGGGCATCTCCGGGGCCGGCGCGGCCGGCGGGCGTGGGCGGGGCGCCGAGGGCGGCGACTGCCCGTCCGGCGCGCGGATCAACTCCATCGCCTGGGCGATGCCGCCGGCCAGCGCGCTGCTCTCCATCGGCACGATCACCAGCTTCTGCGCCGGGTTGCCGGCCAGCGTCTCGAACGCCTTCACATACTTGTCGGCGATGAAGTAGCGCAGCGCATCGGTTCCCGCGCCGGCTGCGACCTCGGCCACCATCTGCGTCGCCCGGGCTTCGGCTTCCGCCAGGCGTTCACGCGCCTCGGCATCGCGGAAGGCGGCCTCGCGCCGGCCCTCGGCTTCCAGGATGAGGGACTGCTTCTCGCCCTCGGCGCGCTTGATCTCTGCCTCGCGCTCGCCCTCGGCCTTGGCCACCGTGGCGCGGCGCTCGCGCTCGGCGGTCATCTGCAGGTTCATGGCGCGGATCAGGTTCTCCGGCGGCTCGATCTTCCTGATCTCGACGCGCGCGATCTTCACCCCCCAGGGGTCGGTCGCGCCGTCCAGGATGTTCAGCAGCGACGAATTGATCCGATCGCGCGAGGACAGCGTCTGGTCCAGGTCCATCTCGCCGATCACCGCGCGGATGTTCGTCATGGACAGCGCGGTCAGCGCCTGTTCCAGGAACTGCACGGCATAGGCCGCCTTGGCCGGGTCCATCACCCGGTAATAGACGATGCCGTCCACCGCGACGGTCGCGTTGTCGCGCGTGATGACCGACTGCTCGGGAATGTCGAGCACCACCTCCTGCACGTTCATCCGCCGCCCGATCGTGTCGATGAACGGGATGATGAAGTTCAGCCCGGGGCTGAGCATCGAGGTGAAGGCGCCGAAGCGCTCCACCGTCCAGACCTCGCCCTGCGGCACGGTCCGTATCCCCCTTGTCGCGACCAGCACCGCCAGCAGCAGCGCGACGATGAGGACGATGGTGGTGGGCGAGAGGATGTCGAGCAGGTTCATGATCCATCAACCCTAGCCCCTGCGCGCGCGAAACGGAACGCTGCCCTTGCCGGCACGCCCGCGCGGCTGGACGATGGGCGGCGCACCGTCCCGCACCTCACCCGGTCACCGGCACGCCAACGCTGGCGGGGGGCTGAGTGGGGGTGCGGGCCGAAGCCAACAGCGATCTTGCAGCATTCTACGGGAGCGACGCGATGTCCGGCAGCAACCAGCCCCTGACGGTGGACCTTTCCGGCCTGCGCGTCGCAATCAGCGCCGGCGCGGGCGGGATCGGCCGCGTCATGGCCGATGCCTTCGCCGCCCGCGGCGCCCTCGTCTTCGTCTGCGACGTCGATGCCGAATCCCTCGCCGACTGCCCCCACCCGAAGATGCGCGCCGACATGGGCGAGACCGCGGAATGCGAGGCCTTCGTCGAAGCCGCCGCCGCCAGGCTCGGCGGCCTCGACGTGCTGGTGAACAACGCCGGCATCGCCGGCCCCACCGCGCGCGTCGAGGATGTCGACCCCGCCGCGCTCGACGCGACCCTGCGGATCGACCTGGCCTCGATGTTCCATACCGCCCGCGCGGCCGTGCCGCACCTGCGCGCGGCGGGCGGCGGGTCGATCGTGAACCTCTCCTCCGCCGCCGGGCGCTTCGGCTTCCCGCTCCGCAGCCCCTATGCCGCGGCGAAATGGGGCGTGGTCGGCTTCACGAAATCCCTGGCGATCGAACTCGGCCCCGACCGCATCCGCGTCAACGCCATCTGCCCCGGCCTGGTGGCGGGCGAACGCATCCGCCGCGTCATCGAGGCGAAGGCCCAGGCCCAGGGCGTGTCCTTCCGCGAGAAGGAGGCCGAACTCCTGAAGGACGTCTCGCTGCGCTGCTACGTGACGCAGCACGACATCGCCAACATGGCGCTGTTCCTGTGCTCGCCCTTCGGCGCCACCATCAGCGGCCAGGCGCTGGCGGTGGATGGCGACACGCAGCGCCTGGGCTGAGGGCGACACGCGGCCCCCGCGGCGCTACCCTCAGCCGCGATGACCGACCCGATCCGTTCCCTCGACGACCTCGCCCCCGGCATGGCCTGGGACCTCGGCACGCTGACCCTGTCGCATGAGGAGGTCGTCGCTTTCGCGGGCAAATACGACCCGCAATACTTCCACCTCGACCCCGAGGCGGCGAAGGAGAGCATCTTCGGCGAACTGGTCGCGAGCGGCCTGCATACGCTCTCGGCGGTCTTCGGGCGAGTGATGGGCAGCGGGCTGCTCGCGCAGGTCTCGCTCGGCGGCAACCAGATCGACACCAAATGGCCCGCCCCGCTGCGCCCCGGCGAGGAAATCGCCATCCGCACCGAGGTGGTGGAACTGCGCCCCTCGCGCTCCGGCCGCCCGCTCGGCGTCGCGAAGCTGAAGCACACCGGCACGCGCGTGGCGGACGGCGTGATCGTGATCGAGGCGATGGGGACTCACTTCCTCAAGCGTTGACGCCCACGGCGTCACCCGGAAACATTGACGCCCACGACGTCACCCGGACACGTCGACGCCCACGGCGTCACCCGGACCCGTCGACGCCCACGCCATCGCCGTCGACGCCCACTGCGTCAGCCCGAAGCGACGCCCGCCAGCGTGACGCCACCATCGGCCAGCGCCACCGCGACCAGCGTCTCGGCCTCATTCGGCGGTGGCGACAATCCCGCCAGCACCACATGCCGCGCCCCCGGCATCACGCTGGTCACCCGCGCGATCGGCAGCCCCGCGCGCCACAGAACATTCCCCGCGGCATCCAGGCGCAGCAGCGTCAGGCCCTGCCCCGGCATGCCTTCCAGCACCAGCACCCCGGGCGGGTCGGCGAGCAGGATCGGCGCCTCGCCCCCCGCGGTCAGGAAGCCGGCCAGGCTCAGCCCCGCCACGCCCGGCAGCCGCACGACATCCACCAGCCGCTCCGCCTGGCCGAAGCGATCGGGGAAATGCGCGGGCCAGCCGGGCGGCGCCGCCGATCCCATCCGCACCGCGCCGCGCCACAGATGCTGCGTGACGCCCACCCCCGGCGCGGTCGGCGACAGGAAGCGCGTGCCTGGCCCCCGCGCCGCCACCGGCGCCTCCAGCCGCACCCCCAATGCCGGCAGGCCGAGCCACCCCTCGCCGAGCCGCGCCTCCAGCACCCGGAAGGCGGTCGGCCCGCCCGGGCCGAAGGCGGCGGCGGCACTCAACGCAGGCAACGGCCGCGGCGACGGCGCCCCCGCAGGCGAGGCCACGAAATCGCGCGGGTCGATCCGCCACGGCGGCCCCGCGCGTGGGTCGAACACCAGCGCATCCGCCAGCCGCAACTGCCCGCGCACCGGGCTCGCCAGCCCCGGCACGGCCGGATTGCGCTGGGCGATGCCCGCCTGGTCGGCCAGCACCCGCCCATCCACTGCCGAGACCGCACCCAGCCCGTCCAGCCACAGCCAGACCGTGCCATCCTGTTCGCCGATCAGCCCGTCGCGCATGTCGTGGCTAGCCCGGCTGTCGATGCGCCCGCGCTCCATCGTCGCGAGGTGCGCGACAAAGCGCGTCACCAGGTCGGGCAGCGCGAGGGCATGCAGTTCCACCAGCTCGCGCGGTGCAGGCGCGCCGGGTGCGTCGGTGGCATCCTGCTCGCTGCGCCGGGTCAGCAGGAACAGCGTATCCTGCCCGCCCAGGCTGGTCCGCAGCGGCGGCGGCAGCAGGCGGCGCGGCCCCAGGCGCTGCGGCGGCGTGCCTTCGAAGGCGGCATACATCGCCCCACCGACCAGCGCGGTCGCCAATAGCCCGACATAGATGCCGCCCGTCACCAGGGTGCGCCGGCCGGCCCCGCCCGCCGCGGGCTGCGCTGGCGCGTCGGCCTGCCGTGGCGGCCAGGTCACCCCTCGGGGCTCAGCGGCAGGAACACGACCCGCCGACGCCCCCGAAATTCCGCCGAGCGAAGTTCTCCGCCTCGGAACGCAGGTTGAAGCCCTGGCTCATGGCGCAGGCGCCGAGCTGGCTGCGCATCTCGTCCGGGCTGCGCTGGTCCACCTGGATGCGCCCGCGCACGCAATAGGCGTAGTAATCCGCCAGCGCGGCGGTCGGCGCCAGCAGCGCCAGGCCGATCAGAATCGCGGGAACCCTGTGCATGGCGGCCCCCGTCAGCGGCAGGAACAGGGGCGGCCGGGGCCGCCGAAATTGTTCCGCGCGAAATCCTGCGCCGACGACAGGAAGCCGAATTTCGGCCCCATCTGGCACACGCCCGACCCGCGCGCGATGCGCATCTGGTTCGGGTCGCGGCTGTCCACCTCGATCCGGTTGTTGGCGCAATAGACGTAGTAGTCGGCATGCGCCGCGGCGGGCACGAGCACCGCGGCGACGGCAAGGGCGGCGAGCAGCGTCTTCATGGCGGCATTCCTCCCGGAGGTTTCCCGGCCGGAAGGATGCGGCGCGATGCGGCGGCTCCGCAAGTGATCGCGGATACGCGAACGGCGCGCAGGGTGACCCCGCGCGCCGTGTTGTGCAGCGTTTCACCGGCCGCCTTGCGGCGGCCAATGGGATCAGGCGCTCTTGGCCATGATCTCGTCCGCGATGTTGCGCGGCACGGGATCGTAGTGGTGGAACTGCATCGAGAAGGACGCACGCCCCTTCGTCATGCCGCGCAGGTTCGAGATGTAGCCGAACATCTCCTTGAGCGGCACATGCGCGCGCACGATCACCGACGTGCCCGCCATGTCCTGCGACTGGATCACGCCCCGGCGGCGATTGAGGTCGCCCACCACGTCGCCCACGTGGTCCTGCGGCGTGGTCACTTCCACGTCCATGATCGGCTCGAGGATGACCGGTCCGGCCTTCTTCATGCCTTCGCGGAAGCACGCCTTGGCGGCGATTTCGAAGGCCAGCGCCGACGAGTCGACGTCGTGGTACTTGCCGTCCACCAGCGTGTACTTGAAGTCCACGGTGGGGAAGCCGGCCAGCACGCCGGTATCGGCCTGCACCTTGATGCCCTTTTCCACCGCGGGGATGTATTCACGCGGCACCGCGCCACCGACCACGCCGTTGACGAACTCGATGCCCTCGTTCCGTTCCTTCGGCTCGAAGACGATCTTCACCTCGGCGAACTGGCCCGAACCGCCGGTCTGCTTCTTGTGGGTATAGGTCTCGGTGTGCGGCTTGCTGATGGTCTCGCGATAGGCCACCTGCGGCGCGCCGATATTGGCGTCCACGCCGTATTCGCGCTTCAGCCGGTCGACGATGATCTCGAGATGCAGCTCGCCCATGCCGGACAGGATGGTCTGGCCGGTCTCCTGGTCGGTGCGCAGGCGCAGCGACGGGTCTTCGCCGGCCAGCTTCTGCAGGCCGAGCGTCATCTTCTCGACGCCCTCCTTGGTCTTCGGCTCGACGCTGATGTCGATGACCGGCACCGGGAAGGCCATGCGCTCGAGGATCACGGGGTCGTCGTTCGACGCCAGCGTGTCACCCGTGCCGGTGTCCTTCAGGCCCACGAAGGCGGCGATGTCGCCGGCGGAGACTTCCTTGATCTCCTCGCGCTTGTCGGCATGCATCTGGAACATGCGGCCGATCCGCTCGCGAGAATCCTTCGTGGTGTTCTGGATCATGTCGCCCTGGCGCAGCGTGCCGCGATAGACGCGCACGAAGGTCAGGTTGCCGTACTTGTCGTTGATGATCTTGAAGGCCAGGCCGGCAAACGGCGCATCGGGGTCGGCCGGGATGTGCCGGCGCTCCTGCGTCTCGTCCATCCCCTCATCCGGGGCGACCTTGATGCCGGGCACGTCGACCGGGGACGGCAGGTAGTCGATCACCGCATCCAGCAGCGGCTGCACACCCTTGTTCTTGAAGGCCGTGCCGCACAGCACCGGGCGGAACTCGCCACTGATGGTGCCCTTCTTGATGCAGCGCTTCAGCGTCTCGACGCTGACATCGCCCTTCTCGAAATATTCCTCCATCGCCGTCTCATCGACGCCCACGCAGGTGTCGATCAGGATCTGGCGATATTCCTTGGCCTTCTCGGCCAGGTCATCGGGGATCGGCGCGTCATGGTACGCGGCGCCGAGCTCGTCGCCCTCCCAGATGATCGCCTTCATCTCGACCAGGTCGACCACGCCCAGGAACGTGTCCTCGATGCCGATCGGCAGCTGCAGCGTCACCCAGTTGATGCCGAGCTTCTCGGTCAGCGTCGCCGCCGCCTTGTAGAAATCCGCACCCGTGCGATCGAGCTTGTTGATGAAGATGATGCGCGGGACGTTGTAGCGGTCGGCCAGGCGCCAGTTGGTCTCGGACTGCGGCTGCACGCCGGCCACGCCCTCGATGATGAAGATCGCACCATCCAGCACGCGCAGCGACCGGTTCACCTCGATGTTGAAGTCGATGTGGCCCGGGGTGTCGATGACGTTGATGCGGTGGTCGTTCCACACGGCGGTCACGGCGGCCGAGGTGATGGTGATCCCCCGCTCGCGCTCCTGGTCCATGTAGTCCGTCGTGGTGTTGCCCTCGTGGACCTCGCCGATCTTGTGCGACTTCCCGGTGTAATAGAGGATGCGCTCGGTCGTGGTGGTCTTGCCGGCGTCGATATGCGCCGTGATGCCGATATTCCGGATTCGATCCAGCGGTGTGCGCGCCACGAGGGCCTCCATAAGCAGAAACGGGCGCATGCGCGGAGCCATCGCTCCACGCCGCCCGCAGGATGATACGCCGATCAGGGGGTCGCCGATCAGTCGGTGGCGGCTATCTGCGACGTATGGCGCGGCTTTGCAAGCGCAACATGCGCCCGCCAGCCCGGCGTGACACGCTTCGTAGCGTGCGGCGACGCCCCGGCCCGGCTAACATGGCATGGCATGGATGCCCTGCCCGTCATCGCCGCCATCCGCTTCGGCCTTGGCCGCCGCCCCAACGACCCGGCACCGGCCGACCCGGCCGCCTGGCTGGCGGCGCAGCTCGCCCCCGGCCTGCCCGCCCCGGCCCTGCCGCCCGACCTGCCCGCCACCCTGCCCGCCATCTTCGCCGCCCAGGCCGAGGACAGCACCAGCGCCCGCGCCGGCATGGGCCGGCCCAACCAGCGCCGCATCCTGTTCACCGAGGCCGCCGCCATCCTCGGGGTCTCCATGGAAACCCCGCACGGCTTCCGCGAACGCCTGGTCGGCTTCTGGGCCAACCACTTCACCGTCTCCCGCCAGAAGGTCCCCTACTTCGTCGGCAACATGGTGCGCGAGGCGATCCGCCCCCACATCGCCGGCCGCTTCGAGGACATGCTGCTGGCCGTCACCCGCCACCCGGCCATGATCGCCTATCTCGACAACCAGGGCTCGATCGGCCCGGAGAGCCGCGCCGGCCAGCGCCGCCAGCGCGGCCTCAACGAGAACCTGGCGCGCGAAATCCTGGAACTGCACACCGTCACCCCGGCCGCGCGCTACACCCAGGCCGACGTCACCGCCTTCGCCAAGCTGCTGACCGGCTGGTCCTTCACCCCGAATCGCGACCCCTTCGGCTTCCAGTTCCGCCCCGCCGCCCACGAACCCGGCGACAAGACCGTCATGGGCCGCACCTGGCCCGAGGGCGAACAAGGTGGCATCCAGGCCCTGACCTGGCTGGCCCGCCACGAATCGACGCATCGCCACCTCGCCACCAAGCTGGTGCGCCACTTCGTCGCCGACGACCCGCCGCCCGATTCCATCCGCGCCGTCTTCGCCGCCCTGCGCGACAGCCGCGGCGACCTCGGCGCCGCCACGCGCGCGCTGATCGCCCTGCCCGCCGCCTGGTCCCCGCCGCTGTCCAAGCTGCGAACGCCCACTGACTACGTGATCGCGGTGCTGCGCGCCGTCGAAGCCCCCGCCGACCAGTCCGAACGCCTGGCCATGGGCACGCTGAACTACCTCGGCCAGCCACTCTGGGGCGCCCGCGCACCCATCGGCTGGCCTGATGTCGCGGCCGACTGGGCGGTGCCCGAGACCATGCTGCGCCGTGTCGAATGGGCCAACGGCGTCTCCGCCCGCGGCGCCGGGCGCGATGCCGCCGAACTGGCCGAGGCCGTGCTCGGCCCCCTGGTGCGCCCCGAGACATTGCGCGCCTCCGCCCGCGCCGGATCGGCCCGCGAGGCCCTGACCATCGTGCTGACCAGCCCGGAGTTCCACCGCCGATGAGCCACCTGCCCGCCTTCGGCCGCCGCGCCGCGCTGCTGGGCCTGGCCGCAGCCATGACGATGCCGCGCGCGCGCGTCGCCTTCGCCGATGCGCCCGGCGAGGCGCGCCTGGCGGTCGTCCTGCTGCGCGGCGGCCTCGACGGGTTGTTTGCCGTGCAGCCTTACGCCGACCCGGCCCTGCGCGACCTGCGCGGCCCGCTCGCGCTGCCCGAACCGGGACAGGAGGGCGGCCTGCTCGACCTCGGCGGCCGCTTCGGCCTGCATCCGCGCATGACCAACCTGCACGCGATGTATGCCGGGAACGAGGCCCTCATCATCCACGCCGTCGCCGGCAATTGGCGCACCCGCAGCCATTTCGACGCGCAGGACCTGCTGGAATCGGGTGCGGACCAGCGCCTGGCCAGCGGCTGGCTGAACCGCGCGCTCTCCGCCGTGCCGGCGCGTGCGGGCGCGCAGCACAATGGCCTGGCGGTCGGCACCGACATGCCGCTGCTGATGCGCGGCGCCACGCCGGTCGCCAACTACGCCCCGCGCGGCAGCGCCACCCCGCCGCCCGACCTGCTGGCCCGCGTGGCCGAACTCAACGCCATGGACCCGGTGACCGGCCCGGCCATCGCCGAGGGCCTGCGCATCCGCGGCTATGCCATCGACACGCTGGGCGCCGGCGCCGCGGTCCGCCCGCAGCCCGGCGGCGCCTTCCGCGCCCTCGCGCTCTCGGCCGGGCGGCTGATGGCGCAGGCCGACGGGCCGCGCGTCGCCGCCTTCGAACTCTCGGGCTGGGACACCCATGCGCAGCAGGTGAACCGGCTGAACAATCCGCTGTTCCAGCTCGACGAAGGCTTCGGCGCGCTGAAGGAGGCGCTGGGCGACCATTGGCGCCGCACCGCCGTGCTGGTGGTGACCGAGTTCGGCCGTACGGTGCGCGTCAACGGCACCATGGGCACCGACCACGGCACCGGCGGCGTGGCCTTCCTGCTGGGCGGCGCGGTGGCCGGCGGGCGCGTCGGCGGCAACTGGCCGGGCCTGGCGGGCAACCTGTTCCAGGATCGCGACCTCGCACCAACCACCGACCTGCGCGCCATCGCCAAGGGGCTGCTGCGCGACCACCTGAAGCTGGCCGGCCCGGCGGTGGCGCGCGCCTTCCCCGGCTCCGACGCGGCGGCGCCGATGGGCGGGCTCGTCCGCGCCTGACGCGCGCGGTGTGAAGGACGTCACGGCGCGCTGCGCCCCGCTCATGCGATGACTCCGGCGGCAGAGCCGTCGGAGACACGCGATGCGACCCACCTGGGTGACCAACCAGATCAACGCCTTCGTCGCGCAGTTCTGCGAACCCGTCACCAACGCCTGGATCGGCGCGCAAAGCCGGCAGGGCCTGCAGGGCGTCATCGAGAACGGCCTGTTCCGTCGCGACGGCCGGCTCGAAGCCGCCCCCGGCATCAACCTGGCCGAGGGCTTCGTCTGGCGCCCCACCGGGCGCGGCGTGCCGGAACTCTGGCTGTCCCCCTTCAAGACCGGCTATCGCCGCGCCTTCGAGGCGTTTGCCAAGCGCGAATTCGGCGCCACCGGCCTGGCCGGCGCCGACGTCCAGATCGACCACGTCTTCCCCAAGGGCGCCGGCAAGCTCGGCGGCCTGGGCTATGTGCGGATGCTGGCGGTGCCGCCGGCGAGCAACATGGCCGCCGGCCGCACGCTCGAGAAGGCGATGGTCGCGCGCAATGACGACCTCGGCCCGCGTGGCAAGGTCACGCGGTTCGCGACCTATTTCTCGATCGGCAAGGCCACCGGCTTCGACGGCTATGAACGCCTGCCGGACGAGGGCAGCGGCGGCAACCAGGCGGTGGTCGCGGCCCTGTTTGGACATCTGCGCCGCTTCGGCCTGCCGCCGGCCGTGCTGGGGCGGCTCGATGCCAAGCTCGCGGCGGACCGGGCGGGAGACTGGCGCTGAGCGTCAGGCCAGCGTCTCGTCCAGCCAATCCAGCACGCGCCGGTTCAGCAGCGACCGGTTGCCCATTTCGCAATGCCCTTCCGCCCCCTCGGCGGCGGTGAAGCGCAGCAGCGTCTTCGGGCAGCGCAGCTCGTCCATGAAGCGTTCCGCATCGGCGCCGAGCGCATCGCCTTCCGCCTGGGTGATCAGCGTCGGGCAGCGGATCAGCCCGGCGCGCCCGTTCATGGTGAACAACTCGGCCGAGGCGAAATAGGCGCGCAGGTCGCTCACCCCATGCACCCAGAAGCCGCGCTGCACGACCTTCCAGTTCATCTGCCGGTTGCCGCGGATGAACGCATCCATCCGGTCCAGCACGCCCTGGTCCAGCGCGCCGAGATCCGCCACGGCCTCCGCCGGCAGCCCGAAATTCTGCGCGATGACCCTGCGGAACCCGTCGGCAATGCTCCAGGTGCCCGGATCGGCGACCAGCGCGGCAATGCGCCCCTCGCCCGAGGCCGCGCGCGGCGCGAGCAGCCCGCCCAGGCTCCACCCCGACAGCGCGATGCGCGCAGGATCGACGATCGGCAGGCTGACCGCGTAATCCACCACGGCGGCGACCACCGCCTCCCAATCCGGCCGCAGCGGCACGCCCTGTTCGACCAGCATCGCCCCCTGCCCCGGCCCGTCGAAGACCAGGCTGTGGTAGCCGCGCCGCGACGCCGCGACGGCGGAGGCGAAATAGCTGTCGACCACCGTGGAATCATATCCGCCATTGAAGATCACCAGCGGCCGCACCGCGCGCTCGGACCCCTGCGCGGGGATGACAAAGACCGCCATCTCGCCGCCGCCGACGGCCAGGCGCACGGGCACCACCGGATGCGGGCCGAGCGCCAGGCCGCGCTCGAAGGCCGCCATCTGCGCGCGGAAGGCGGCCAGCAGCCGGGGGTCCACCGGCGCGCCATAGATCGGGTGATACGACGCGCCATGGAACACGCTGGCGCGCAGGAACAGCTCGCGCGCGCTCAGCTCATGGCCGCGGGCCAGCGCATCCTCCGCCTCGGCCGCCATGCGCGCGCCGGCGGCGTTCCAGGCTTCGCAATAGGCGCCGTCATCGCCCTGCCCGACCGCGGCGGCGACCGCGCGGATCTCGCCGTAATCGGCCCCGCCATAAGGGATATAGGCAACCGGCCAGGTGCCGAAATCCTCGTGCAGGTCGTCGCTGAACAGTCGGGCCATGGTCAGGGTCCTTCAGCGCCGATGACGCGAATGCCGCCGGGGCCGGAGCGCCGAGCATGCCTCCCGCCCCGTCCGCCGGGAAGGCCTGCTCACGACCCCCGATAGGTCGAATAGGACCACGGCGAACACAGCAGCGGGACGTGATAATGTCCACGCCCGTCCTCCAGCCCGACATTCACCGCCACCACATCCAGGAAGGGCGGGTCGGCCGCGATGCCGCGCGCGGCGAAATAGGCGCCGATGCTGAAGCGCAGTTCGTACCGCCCCGCCAGGAAGGCGCCCGGCGGCAGCAGCGGGTCGGCGGCGCGGCCATCGGCATCGGTGCGCGTCTCGCACACCAGCGCGGGCTCGGGATCCATGCGCCACAGCGCGATGGCAACGCCCTCGGCCGGCATGCCCTCGGCGGTGTTCAGCACATGGGTGGACAGCGTGCCCGGCCCGTTGCCTGTCATGTCGTGTCCCTCCGCATCAGAAGCTGAACCCGAGGCCGACCGAGGTCCCGGTCACGCCGCCATCGGCGAAGAAATACCGCGCCATCAGCCGCACGCGCGACAGGTACAGCCCCAGCCCGCCGATCTCGTGCCGCCCGATGTCGAGCTCGACGCCGCCACCCACCTTGGCCGCCCAGGCGAAGCCCATGATGTCGCGCTGGTCGCCCAGATAGGTGCTGAAATTCCCATCCACCGCCCAGCGCACCGGCCGGCCGAAGGCCTCGATCCCCATCGGCCAGCGATAGCGCGCCCACAGCCCCAGCGTGATGGCGTCGGAGGTGCCGCGCGCCTCGCGCATGGTATCGCCGAAGGTCGCCAGGCGCAGCTGCGTGTAGCGCAGTTCCACATCGATATCGCGCGCCGGCTGGTGGTCGTAATAGGCCAGCATCAGCGACCCGCCGATGCCCCAGGCATTGACGTGCTTGTCGGTCAGCTCCGGCACGTCGGCGCCGAAGCGCCATTCCAGGAAGCCGCCGAACAGCGACGCATCGGAGGCCGCATACCCTGCCGCCAGGTTGAAGATCGGCCGCAGCCACAGGTACTCCGCCAGCCGGATGTCATACCCCACGCCCACCGTGGCCGTGACGTTGTTCCAGCGCAGCGGCACCCGCCGCGCGCCCAGGCCCGTGAACACCGCGCGCGGATCATACCGCGCCGTGCCCATGTAGCCCTCGAGCCATAACGGGAAGGATTCGCTCAGCGTGAACCCCGCGCCGAACTGGCTGAGCTGGAACACCGACGACCCATCCGCGCTGACCGCCGAGCCGCGGTCGATCTCCAGCGCATTGGCCGCGCCATCCGGCGACATGTTGTAGCCCATGATGCCGAGCACCCCGCCCGGCCGCAGCCGCAGCTCCGACCTGATGGCGTCGATGCGGTCGAGCAGGTTGTCCACCCCCTGCGCCGCCGCATCGCGCCCGGCCAGCAGCGCGATCGCCAGCAGCGTGGCGCGCAGCACGCTCACGGCGCCGCCACGGGCCGGCTGGGCAGCGGCAGCGCGCGGGCGGCGCGGCGCAGCTGGTCCTCGGCGGCGCGAATGCGCTGCACGGTCTCGGCGCCGGTGATCTCGCCGGCCTTGTCCTTCAGCAGCGCATGCCCGGCAGCGACTTGCGCCAGCAGCGCGCGGTAGCGCTCGGCGGCCGTGGCCGCGTCGGCCGGCGCGCCTCCGCGTTCCGCGCGCGTGGTGGGCGCCGGCCCGGCCTGCGGCGCGACGACCACGACCTCCGTCAGCGCCGCGCGCCGCCCCACCGCATCCGACAGCGCCGCCACCAACACCTGCACCGCCGGGTCGCTGCCGCGGATCATGTCGCGCAGCGCCGGCGCCTGGAGGTTGTTGCGCGTCGCGTGGCGCAGCGTGCGCCCCAGCGCCGCCACCGCCTCCCCGCCCCGCGCATCCGCCGCGGTGGCGCGCGGCGCCACGGTCAGGAAAGGATCCTCGGGATAAGGCAGCACCCCGTCATCGGCCATCACGCCGAGCGCCGACAGCCACACCACCAGCGCCTCCTGCATCGCCGCCACGCCGTCATCCGCGGGCGCGGCGGCCGGGTAATCGGCGGCGATCGACGCGCTGCGCGCCCAGTCGCGCACCGGCGTGTAGTCCGGCGCGCTGCACGCGCCCAGCAGCGCAAGCAGCCCGACAGCAAGCGCGCGGCAGGTCATGGCGATGCTCCCCCAATGCCGCGTCACGGCTGCACCGTGGCGGCGATGGCAGCGGCGGCGCCCGCATCGCGCGCCGGCAGCCGGGCGCCGGCGCGCAGCAAGGCTTCCTCGGCGGCACGGATCTCGCGCGCCGTCCCGCGCTGGCCGAGCGCCACCACGCTGCGCGCCCGCGCCGCCAGCAGCGCATGCCCCTCGCCGATCCGCGCCAGCACGGCCCGCGCCGCCGGGTCCGCGCTGCCGGCCGCCAGCAGCACGACCAGCGCCTGCACCGGCGGGTCGGCCGCCTGGATCATGGGGCGCAGGCGCAGATCCTCGACCGCCTCGGCCCGGCCGGCGCTGTATGCCCGCGCCTCCAGGTCGGGGTTGGCATCGCGCGCGCGGCGCAGCACCGCGCCCAGTTCACCCACCGCCGGCGTCCCGGCGCGCGCCGCCAGCACGGCATAGGGTGCCTCGCGGAAGGTCAGCACATCCTCGGCGGCCACCACGCCCAGCGCATACAGGTAGACTGCCAGCGCATCCCGCGCGGCGTCCGGCTGCGCCGCCGCCTGCCCGGCCAATTCGCTCGCCGACCGCGCCCAGTCCGGCAACGCCGTATTGGGCGGCAGCGCGCAGCCGGCGAGCATCGCCAGCACAGCCACGCCACGCACAACGCGCCGCATCACTCGCCCGGTGCTCCGGCGGCGACCCAGGCCAGCAGCGCCGCGCGCTCCTCCGACGTGATCTCGGTCAGGTTGCCCGGCGGCATCGCCTCGGTCTGCACCTGCTGGCGCATGGCGGCGGCCCAGCGGCGGATCTGCTGCGGCGTCTCCATCACCACGCCCTTGGGCGGCGCCGCGATCCCCTCCTGCGTCGGCCGCGCCGCGTGGCAGGACGCGCAGCGCGCGGCGACGATGGCCTGCACCTGCGCGAAGGGCGGCGCCTCGGCGGTGCCGGTCGGCCGCGACGGCGCGCCCGCCCAGACCAGCAGCACCACCACCGCGGCGGCGGCAGCCGGCAGCCAGGCCGGGTTCGCCCCCTTCTGCCGCAGCACGAAGTATTGCCGCACCAGCGCCCCCGACAGCCCGATCGCCAGCAGCACCAGCCAGTTCCACCGCGACTGATACGTCATCGGGTAGTGCGGCGAGATCATGATGAAGATGACCGGCAGCGTGAGGTAGGTGTTGTGCACGCTGCGCTGCTTGCCCCAGCGCCCGTATTTCGGGTCCGGCGCCTGCCCCGCCTGCATCGCCGCCACCATCCTCCGCTGGCCCGGAATGATGACCATCGCGACATTCGCCACCATGATGGTGCCGGTCATCGCCCCCACCTGCAGGAAGGCGCCGCGCCCGCCGAACAGATGGCACGCGACGAAGGCCACCACCGCCAGCGCCAGCACGCCGATCGCCCCCAGCAGTGCCTCGTTCTCGCCATGCCGCGACCGGCACAGCAGGTCATACCCGACCCAGCCGCCCACCAGCATCGCCGCGCTGATGCACACCGCCAGCCAGGGGGCCATGTCGAGCACGGCGGGGTCCACCAGGTAGGTCCCCGCCTGCACCCAATAGATCAGCACGAACAGCGCGAAGCCGCTGATCCAGGTCCAGTACGCCTCCCACTTGAACCAGTGCAGCGTCTCCGGCAGCCGCTCCGGCGCCACAAGATACTTCTGCTTGTGGTAGAAGCCGCCGCCATGGATCGACCATTGCTCGCCGGCGACGCGCGGGTTCCCGTCCGCCGGCTTCTCCAGCTGGTTGTCCAGCCCGATGAAATAGAAGGACGTGCCGATCCAGGCGATGCCCGTGATGACATGCAGCCAACGCAGCAGCAGGTTGGCCCATTCCGAAAGATAGGCGGCATCCATCGTCGAATCCCCGCGCGGCCCGGGGCGCCGCCGCGGCGCAGCATGAGGCGGGGCGCCGCCACCCGGCAAGGCCTCTTCGCGCCTCGGTCGATGACCATCCGCGCGCTTCCTGGCATGGTTGCGCCATGGCCTCGCCCGATTTGCGCCCCTGGATGCTGGCCCTCGCCATCCTGCCGCTGGCCGGGGCCCCGGCGGCCCAGGCGCTGGACGCCAAGCTGCTGCTGCGCTGCACCGGACACCGGGCGGCCGAGAGCACGCCCGGCAACCCCGCCGACCCCTTCGACATCGCCATCGAATCCGGCCGCGGCAAGGGCTGGTTCAGCGGCTTCGCGGTCTCCGAGGCCCAGCCCGGCCGCCTGCTGACCGACCCCGCCAGCTACCGCGTGAAGTGGCGCGGCCGCTGGAACGGCACCACCATGACCGAATGGGTGCTGGTCGACCGTATCGATGGCGCCTTCGTCGGCCACTTCACGCATGTCGACGGCATGGCGGTGCAACGCCATCGCTGGGGCGGCGCCTGCACCGCCGTGGCCCGCCGGTTCTGATCGCCGCGCCAGTCGCCCTCCCTTGCGCCCGCACCGCGCGCGCGGCAGTAACGCGCGCCCCAACCCCGGTCACCGCCCCCATGTCCCCTACCCGCCTGTCCCTGCCCAAGGACAAGATCCGCATCCTGCTGCTGGAAGGCATCGCCGACAGCGCCGTCCAGCGACTGGCCGAGGCCGGCTACGCCAGCGTGAAGCGCGAGGCGAAGGCGCTCGACGGCGCGGCACTCGCCAAGGCGCTGAAGGGCGTACACATGCTGGGCATCCGTTCGCGCACCCAGCTCACCGAGGAGGCCATCGCCGCCGCCGACCGGCTGTTCGCCGTCGGCTGCTTCTGCATCGGCACCAACCAGGTGGCGCTTGGCGCGGCCGCTGCGCGCGGCATCCCGGTCTTCAACGCGCCGTTCTCGAACACCCGATCGGTCGCCGAACTCACGCTGGCCGAGATCGTGATGCTGATGCGCGGCATCTTCCCCAAGTCGAACGCCGCGCATCTGGGCGACTGGGACAAGTCCGCCGCCAATGCCTGGGAGGTGCGCGGCAAGACCCTCGGCATCATCGGCTACGGCAATATCGGCAGCCAGCTCTCGGTGCTGGCGGAAGCCTTCGGCATGCGCGTGATCTACTGGGACCACACCGGCAAGCTGCCGCATGGCAACGCGCAGCCGGTCGCCTCGCTGCGCGACCTGCTCGGCCAGGCCGACGCCGTGACCCTGCATGTGCCGGAGACACCCGACACCGCCAACCTGATGGGTGCGGCCGAGATCGCCGCCATGAAGCCCGGCGCCGTGCTGGTCAACAATGCGCGCGGGTCGGTCGTGGACCTCGATGCCCTTGCCGCGGCGCTGCGCGATGGGCATGTGCTGGGCGCCGCGGTGGATGTGTTTCCCGTCGAGCCCTCGGGCAAGGACGAACGCTTCACCTCCCCGCTCCAGGGCCTGCCCAACGTGATCCTGACCCCGCATATCGGCGGCTCGACCGGCGAGGCGCAGTGGCGCATCGGCGAGGAAGTCAGCCGCAAGCTGGTCGAATACTCCGACAGCGGCGCGACGGTGGGTGCCGTGAACTTCCCGCAGGTTCAACTGCCCGCACGCCCAACCGGCGCGCGCTGGGTGCATGTGCATCGCGACGCGCCTGGCATCCTGTCCCGCATCAACGAGAGCTTCGCGCGCCGCGGCCTGAACATCTCGGGCCAGTATTACCAGACCGCCGGATCGGTCGGCTATGTCGTGGTCGACAGCGAGGAAGCCCGCGCCGATGCCGAGGCGATCCTCGAGGAATTCCGCGCCCTGCCTGGAACGATCAGGGCGCGGCTGATCTACGAACGCCGCTGAGAGACCGTTTGAGAATGCCGGCACCGGCCCTCTCCCCCACCCGTCCAGGATACTGTCGTTGGGTGGCCGGGTGGGGGAGAGGGCCGGTGCCGGGCTCCGGAATGCGCCTCTCGGCGCATTCTCAAACGGTTGCTGAGACGCGGCGTCAGCGCCGCAGGAAGAACCCCAGCACCAGCCCGGTCATCAGCGAGGCCAGCATCGCCTGGATCGGACGGTTCTGGATGCGCTCGACCACGCGGGTCGCGCAATCCGCCGCGCGATCCACCGCCGCCTTCGCACTATCGGCCGCGGATTGGGTCGCGTTCTGCACGGTCTCGGCCGCCCGGTCGATCTGTTCGATATTGCCGCTCATGGTTGCCATCCTCACTGGTGTGAGACGGTGCAACGCGCGGCGAGGCAAAGGGTTGAGGCCCCGCGGCGCAGCCCCGCGTCGCGGGTCTCGCGGTCCTACCGGATCGGCATGGCGTACATCAGCCCGCCGCGCGTCCACAGGTCATTGACGCCGCGCTGCAGCCCGATCGGCGAGCCGGCGCCGAGGTTGCGGTCGAAGATCTCGCCGTAGTTCCCCACCGCCTTGATGGCGTTGTAGGCCCAGCGGCGATCCAGCCCCATCAGCGGCCCATGGTCGCCCGAATTGCCCAGCAGCCGGCGGATCGACGGGTTCGGGCTGTTCAGCATCTCATCGACATTCGCCTGGGTCACGCCCAGTTCCTCGGCCTCGATCAGCGCGAAGATGGTCCAGCGCACGATGTCGAACCACTGGTCGTCGCCATGGCGCACCGCGACCGCCAGCGGTTCCTTGCTGATGATGTCGGGCAGGATGACGTGCTCGGAGGGGTCGCGCAGCGCGGTGCGGATGCCGGCCAGCTGCGAGGCATCCGTGGTGAAGGCGTCGCAGCGGCCGGAATTGTAGGCGTTGCGGGTTTCCTCGTTCTGGTCGAACACCAGCGGCTGCACCCGCACATTGTTGGCGCGCGCCCAGTCCGCCAGGTTCAGTTCATTGGTGGTCCCCGAGGTCACGCAGATGGTGGCCCCCGCGAGCTGCGCGGCGCGCTGCACATTGGCCGACCGCCGCACCATGAAGCCCTGGCCGTCGTAGAAATTCACCGCCGTGAAGTTCAGCCCATTCGCGGTGTCGCGGGTCTGCGTCCAGGTGGTGGTGCGCGGCAGCACATCGACCTGGCCCGATTGCAGCGCCGGCAGCCGCGCCTGCGACGACAGCACCACGAAGCGCGCCTTCGCAGCATCCCCCAGCACCGCGGCCGCGATGGCGCGGCAGGTATCGGCATCGAGCCCGCGCGTCACCCCCTGGCTGTCCAGCACGGAGAAGCCGGGCGCGCCCGGATGCCCGCCGCAGATCAGCGCATCGCGCGACCGCACGGCGGACAGCGTGGGGCCAGGCGAGGCGGTCTGCGCGATGGCAGTCCCGGCGACGCAGGCGGCAAGGGCAGCAAGCAGGGGCAGGCGCATGGCGATCCTTCCGGAATTGGCGCGGCGGCAATCCCGCGCCCCGATACCGTAGTGCAGCCCTCGGCTGACAGGAACCACGGGACCGGCCGGATCGCCACGCCGACCGGTGTCGGTGCGAAGCCAGGCGTCCACCGCTCGCGCCTGCGCGAAACGCCCGGTCCGCCACGACTTTTGCGTGTATCGGCATGCAGAATGACATCACCAAAGGTTGTAACAACGATCACCGCAGCCGCCATTGCCGCGGGTCTAGCGTCCGGCCTGCCGCCAGCCCCTCCCGGCGGCTGACCGCAGGAGAACGCCATGGCCACCCGCCACAACCGGAACCTGTTCTACCTCGCCAACAGCGGCACCATGTGCGGCGCGGTCGACCGCCCCGCCACCCCCGCCGAGGAACAGCGCGCCTTCCGCTTCTCGCGCATCGTCGAAAGCGGATCGCCCGCGCCCTCGGACGCGCTGCTCGAAGCCCTGGCCGACGGCATGACGCGCCAGGCCCCCGACACCGACAGCCCGATCCCGGCGGGATTCACCTATCTCGGCCAGTTCGTCGACCACGACCTGACGCGCGACCGCACGCAGGTGTCCTTCGGCACCTCGGTGCCGCCCGACCAGCTCGTGCAGGCGCGCAGCCCCGCGCTCGACCTCGACAGCGTCTATGGCGAGGGCCCGCAATCGCCCGGCAGCGCCGCGCTCTATTTGGCCGATGGCGTGAAGCTGAAGCTCGGCAGCACCAAGGCCTCCGGCGGCCCGCCGATCGAGAGCCTCGACCTCGACGGCTTCGACCTGCCGCGCAAGGGCGCCGCCGGCCCGCCGGAGGAAGCGCGCGAGGCGCTGATCGCCGACCCGCGCAACGACGAGAACCTGGCGGTGGCACAGGTCCACCTCGCCTTCCTGCGCTTCCACAACAAGGTCTGCGACCGCCTGGCCGGCCAGGGCATCCCCTCGGCCGTGCTGTTCGAACGCGCGCGGGAGATGGTGGTCAAGCACTACCAGTGGATGCTGCGCTTCGACTTCCTGCCGCGCATCGTCGACCAGGCGATCATCGACGACGTGTTCAGCATGGGCCGCCGCTTCTTCGAGGTCGGCGCGCAGGGCTTCCCGACCATGCCGATCGAATTCTCGGTCGCGGCCTACCGGCTCGGCCATTCGATGATCCGCGAATTGTACGACTGGAACGCGGTGTTCGGCCCGGGCGGGTCGATCGGGGATTTCGGCACGCTCGACAACCTGTTCCGCTTCTCCGGCACGTCGGGGAACCTCTCGCCGGGCAGCGACCTCAACAACCCGATCGACGGCCCCTTCGAACGCCTGCCGACCAACTGGATCGCCGACTGGACGCGACTGTTCGACTTCGCCGCCGAGGGCGTGCCGGCGCTCGCCCCCGAAGCCGGGCACAGCGTGAACAAGGCGCGCCCCATCGACATCCGCCTGACCGACCCGCTGCGCACCCTGCCGCCAGGATCCTTCGGCGCGCGCGGCAGCGGCATCACGGTGCCGCCGGCGCAGATGAACCTCGCCTTCCGCAACCTGGTGCGCGGTCGGATGGTGCGCCTGGCGACCGGGCAGGAGATGGTGAACGCCATGCAGGATGCCGGCATCGCCATCCAGCCGCTGACCTCGGCCGAGATCATCGGCCCCGAATTCGGCACGCTGTCGCAGGCGCTGAAGGACGAGCTGGTGACCGCCACGCCGCTGTGGTTCTACGTGCTGCGCGAGGCCGGGCTGCGCGGCGGCAAGATGGGCAGCATCGGCGGGCGCATCGTGGCGGAGGTCTTCCACCGCGCCATCGAGGGCAGCAACATCTCGATCCTGCGCGACCCGTTCTTCACGCCCACGCTCGGGCGCGTGGCGGGGATGTTCCGCATGACCGACCTGCTGGGCCTCGCCTACAACGCGCCGGCGGGCGAGATGCGCCCGCTCTCGGTCAATGCGCCGCGGCCGAGTGCGGCGCAGATGCAGGCCTCGGGCTGACGCCCGCCATGGCCCGGCGCGCGGTTCACGCCGCGCGCCGGGCTCGGACCAGCATCCCCTGCACAATGGCCGTGCCCGCCAGCGCCGCCACGCCGACAGCAAGCCGCAGGGCATCCGGCGCGATGTGGCCGAAGGCAGCGAACAGCCCCGCCACGCCCAGCACGATGCGCAGCGGCACCCCCATCGGCCGCAATAGGAACCCCGCATAGGCCGAGGTGATCAGCGTCAGCGCCGCCACCTGGATGGCGGTGGCGGTGGCGATCGCGACAATGCCGCCGCGCAGCATGATCCCCGGGTCGTAGATGAAGGCGAAGCCCACCGTGAAACCGGCGATGCCGAAGCGCGTGGCATGCACGGACGTGATGGTCGGCCCCGCCTTGGCGATGGCCGCCGCGGCGAAGGCGGCGGCCGCCACGGGCGGCGTCGCATCCGCGATCACCGCGAAGTAGAAGGTGAACATGTGCGCCTGGAGCAGGTCCACGCCCAGTGGCTGCCCCAGTTCCAGGATGGTCGGCACGCCGATCGCGGCGGCGATGATGTAGGACGGCGTGGTCGGTATCCCGAGCCCCAGCACCAGCACCGTCAGCGCCACCAGCACCAGCAGCAGGCCGAGCGACCCGCCCGCCGTCTCCTTGATGATGCCGCCGAAGGCCACGACCATGCCGGTCGCGGTCAGCGCCGAGACCACCACGCCGGCACCCGCGATCGACACCGCCAGCGGCGCCATGGTCAGGCCTGCGCGGTAGAAGCTGTCGAGGATGGCGCGCCAGCCCATGCGCGTGCGCGCCCGCAGCAGCGACACGCCAATCATCGCGATGGTTGACCAGAAGGCCGCGTAGTTGCCCGACCAGCGTTCGCTCATCAGCCAGACCAGCAGGCCGATCGGGATCACCAGGTGGGCATCGGCCAGCACCTCGCGCCAGGCTGGGATGTCCTTGAGCGGCATGGGCTCCATGCCGGCGCGCTTCGCCTCGAAATGCACGGCGGCGAGGATCGCGAAGTAGTACAGCACAGCGCCGATCGCCGCGGCGACGATGATGTCGCCGTAGGGGATGTTGGTGATCTCGGCCATCACGAAGGCCGCCGCGCCCATCACGGGCGGCATCAGCGCGCCGCCGACGCTGGCCGCGCTCTCGATCCCGCCCGCCACCGCCGGGCGGTAGCCCACCTTCACCATCAGCGGGATGGTCATCGCCCCCGTGGTGATCACGTTCGACACCGAGCTGCCGCTCATGGTCCCGAACAGTCCGGACGTCACCACCGACACCTTCGCCGGCCCGCCCGTGTAGCGCCCCGCCACCGCGGCACCGAGGTTGCTGAACAGCCGCCCCGTCCCGCTGCCCTGCATGAAGGCGCCGAACAGGATGAACACCGCGATGGTGGTGGCGACGATGCCGGTCAGCGGGCCGTAGACACCGCCCGCCGTGGGCACCAGCCAGGCGGCCTCGATGATCTCCGGCGCGGTGAAGACGCGGGTGTTCAGCACGCCGGGCCAGTAATGCCCGGTCGCCATGTAGGCGAGGCACCCCGCCACCATCCAGGCCAGGCCCGGTTCCACCGCGCGGCGGATGGCCTCCAGCATCGTCACCAGGCAGGTGACGCCGAGCACCATCATCAGCGGCGTGAAGGGATCGACGTATTCCATGCGGTCGGAGACCGCCGCCGCCTCGACCAGCACCCACAGATGCGGCACCGCCGCGGCGACCGCCCAGCCCCAGTCGAACAGCGAAGGCCGGCCGGCAGGCGAACGCCCCGGAAAGGCCGGATACAGCAGGAACAGCGGCGAGGTGAACACCAGCAGATGCAAGGAGCGCATCTCGACCGGCGGCGGGAAGCCGAAGCCGCCGAAGGGCATGGCGCGCTCGATGCCCGGATGCACCAGCCCGGCCGCCCATTCGAGGAACGGCCCGCCGGCGAAATACAGGTGCACCGCCGCCCAGAAGGCGAGCCACAGCGTGACCGCGCCCCTGAGCCCGCCCGTCAGCTCCCGCAAGTGCTGCGCTCAGGCGCCGGGCGGGTTGGCGCCGACGGCGCGGAACGCCGCCACCGCGCCCGGATGGAACGCCACGCCGCGGTAGCCCACCGCCTGCTCGGGCGTCCAGCCGGCCATGCTGGCATGGATGGTCGCCAGCCGCTGGCCCTTGTTCTTGATGAGGGTGGCGGTGATCTTCTGCACCACCTCGGCCGGGATGCTGTCATGCACCAGGATGACGCTGTCCATCATGGTGACCGGGGCATCGGCCGACATCAGCGGCGGGTAGGTCGCCGCCGGCAGCACGCCCTGGGCATAGGCGTATTGCTGGATCAGGTGCGCGCGCACGTCGTCGGGGAAGGACACGATGCGCCCGCCGCGGCGCCCCTGGCCGATCTCGGTCATGATCGCCGCCGGGCGCGCCAGCGCGACATACAGGTAGTCCACCTGCCCGTCATTGTAGGCGGCCGCGATGTCGGCATAGGACCCGTTCAAGTAGCGCCCGCCCTCGGCCCGGATCTTGTCGGGCGAGGTGCCGAGGAAGCGCAGGATGCGCTGCAGCGTCATCTCGTCGGTGGAGGACCGCTGCGGCGCGGCGATCTTGAGCCCGCGCTGCGTCAGGATGGCGCGCATGTCCTCCGGCCCCGCGCCGGTGTGGCGCAGGAAGTGGTGCTCGGTCGGCGAATAGCCGGTGCCGAGCGAGCGGATGCGCTCGTGCTTCGCGGAATAGGGCTCGATCCCCTGCACGGCCGAGGCCGAGAAGGCGTCGATCCCCCAGCCGATCTGCGACTGGTTGTTGTTGATGCGCGTCGGGTTCGCCAGGCCGCCGCCGGGCACGACGCGGATCTGGATGTCGGGGTTTTCCTCGCGGATCAGGGAGGACAGCCCGGCGGCCATGGTGTACCAGCCCCCGCCCAGCGATCCGGCCACCCATTCCAGCGTGGTCTGCGCTGAGGCGGTGCGGATGGCAGGCACGGCCAGCGCGGCGCCGAGGGTGCCGCGCGCCAGCGCGCGACGACCGATGAAATGGGACATGCCTGCCTCCGTTGGTGAGCCTGGCGCGAGTATGGGCGCGGTTCTCACACGACGGCAACGCCCCGCGCTTGCCTCGGGCCCCGCGCGCCCCGACACTCGGCCCCGCAGCGACGGAGGCCCCCCATGCATCGCAGATCCATCCTTCTCGGCGGCGCGGCGATCGCGGCGGCGCGCCCGGCGCTGACCCAGGGCACCGCCGCGCACACCCTGCGCTTCATCCCGCAGGCCGACGTCACGGCGGTGGACCCGATGTCCACCACCTCCTACGCCGTGCGCGACCACGGCCACATGTGCTGGGACACGCTGTACGGCCTCGACACCGACTTCGTGCCCAGGCCGCAATTGTGCGAAGGCCATGTGGTCGAGGACGAAGGCCGCCGCTGGGTCTTCACGCTGCGCGAGGGCATCCGCTTCCACGACAACGAGCCGATCCGAAGCGCGGATGCGATCGCGTCCATCCGCCGCTGGGCCAGCCGCGACTCCCTCGGCCAATCGCTGATGGAACGCGTCGAGGCGATGACGGCGCTCGACGACCGCCGCTTCGAGATCCGCCTGCGCACCCCCTTCGGCCCCATGCTGGATGCGCTGGCGAAGCCCTCCTCCTACCCCTGCTTCGTCTATCCGCAGCGCTTCGCCGAGGTCGATCCGGCGCGCCCCTTCACCGAAGTGGTCGGCTCCGGCCCCTACCGCTTCGTCGCGGAGGAACGCCTCTCCGGCGCGCGCGTCGTCTATCGCCGCTTCGAGGGATACCGCCCCGCCCCCGCCGCGCCCTCGCTGCTCGGTGGCGCGAAGCACGCGCATTTCGAACGCATGGAATGGCGCATCATGCCCGATGCCGGCACCGCCTCGGCGGCGATGCAGTCGGGCGAGATCGACTGGTGGCAGCAGGTGGTGCCCGATTTGCGCCCGGTGATGCGCCGCCACCGCGACATCGTGCTGGAGCGCGTCGATTTCGGCGGCCTCATGGCGATGCTGCGCTTCAACCACCTGCACCCGCCCTTCGACAACCCGGCGGTGCGCCGCGCGCTGCTGCACAGCGTGAACCAGGCGGATTTCATGACCTCCATCATGGGCGACGACCGGTCCCTGTGGTCGGACGGCATGGGGGTCTTCCCGCGCTCCTCGCCGCTGGCGAATGATGAAGGCATCGCCGCCGTCACCGGCCCGCGCAGCACGGATGCGGCACGCGCGGCGCTGCGCGCGGCGGGCTACGCCGACCAGCGCGTGACCGTCCTGCACCCCACCGATGTCGCGAACAACAACGCGATGACCACCGTGCTGACCGACACGCTGAAGCGCTCCGGCCTGAATGCCGAAAGCGCGACGTCGGATTGGGGCACGGTCCTGCAGCGCCGCGCCAACCGCAACCCGCCCGACCAGGGCGGCTGGAATGCCCTGGTGGTGCTGTTCGGCGGCATCGACCTCGCCAACCCCGGCCAGCACCCGCTGCTGCGCGCCAACGGCCTCAACGCCTGGTTCGGCTGGCCGACCAGTCCTGCGCTGGAATCCCTGCGCGAGGAATGGCTCGCCGCCGGCCCGCTGCCGGCGCAACAGGCGGTGGCGCGTCGCCTCCAGGCGCAATTCTGGCAGGACCTGCCCTTCATCCCGCTGGGCCAGTACTTCATCGACAGCGCCTGGCGCCGCGACATCAGCGGCGTGCAGAAGGGCCTGGCGCTGCCGCTCAACGTGCGGCGCGGCTAGCCTTCGGTCTTCGCGAGCGGCGCCGCGCCCCGCCGCTCGCGCCCCGCCAACCGCCGCACGCCCGCCACCAGCCGCGCATCGACCAGCACCTTCGCCAGCGCCGCCCCGACCAGCACACACAGCACGACCTTCGAGACCACCTCCATGGTTCCGTCGATCAGCAGCGCATGCACCACGCTGCCCACCACGATCACCACCGCCAGCGCCAGGTGGCACAGCCGCCAGACCAGCAGCCGCAGCCGCCCGCGCAACACGGCCAGCAGCGCCGTCGCGAAGACCGCCCACATCGCCACCACGCCCCAGGCCGAGAACGGCGTCGCGGACCGGAACAGCAGCGCGTCCACCACGTCCGGCGGGCTGGTGACCCACAGCGCCGCGACATGCGCCACCACGGCCAGCACGATCCCCGCCCCCACCCAGGCGTGCATCCGTCGCCCCGCGCGAACGCCCAGCCCCGGCAGGTATCCCCCGGCCAGCAACGGCTGCAGCAACATCAGCACGAAGGCCACCACGCCCGCCAGCCCGGCCGCGATATAGACCGCATCGCGCCAGGCCAGCAGCGGGCTCATCGCCGCCGCCGCCACCGGCACCGCCAGCGCCGCGGCCAGCGCCGCCCAGGTCAGGACCAACCGCAAGCTGTCAGGCCGGCCGCAGCACGAAGTCCACGGCCAGGCTGGTGTCGCGCGCGCTGCGCATCACCGGGCGCAGGAACACCGTCTGGAACCCATTGCCGTCATGCGCCGCGTCATAGGCCACATGCCCATGCGCCTGGCCAAAGGCCGGCACGATCTGCGGCATCTCGATACGGAAGGCGCCATCCGCGTCGGTCAGCGTGGCGCCGTGGCTGTGCGGGTCACGCTCATGCCCCTCGGTGGTATGCGCCCAGACCTGGATGCGGATGCGCGGCAGCGGCGCGCCATCCCCGGCGCGGCGCACGGTGCCGGTCATCCAGAAGCCGCCGCCACCGATGCGCTGCACGACGGGCGCGCCGGGCAGGTAGTTGTTCGACCCGCCGCGCATGCTGGGCGTCGCGGCCAGCCCCTGCGCGCGCAGCGGTGTCGCGATCGCGGCGGCCGACAAGCCGGCGACACCGGCAAGAAGGGTTCGGCGGGCCTGCAGAAGGTGGGTCATGCTGGTCACTCCGATCGCGCGTGGTGGGCGCGCTGTTGCCTGACGCCGCCGCCCGTCACCGACAGGCTGGCCGCTGCCCGTTATTTGGGGCGACGCCCCGGCCCGTAAACCACCATCGCGACACCGTCATGCCGGGCCGCCGGGCGCGCCTCCCGCCCGCCCCGGTGCGCGCAGACCGATCGCGAAGGCCGGCAGCGGCCCGCTTCCCCAACGGGCCGCCCATCAAGCCAAGGCTCGTCTCTGGACGGGGGTGGGGCGAGGGCCGGCATCGGCCTCCACCATGCCGCGCATCCTCAACCACCCTCTCAACAAGCCTGCGCCGCGAAGGCCCGCGACGGCGCCACGAATTCCTCCTGCGCCGCCACTGTCAGGATCTCCCGCGAACCGGCCTCCGCCGTCCGCCGCAGCAGCCCGAACACCGAGGACGCCGCGGCCGACAGCGCCCCCTCCGCCCCGCCGCGCAGCCGATGGAACAGGAACAGCGCCGCGATCGCATCCCCCGCGCCGTTCACCGACACCGGCAGCATCGGCGTGGAGACCCGCCAGAACCGCCCGCCCTCGCCCGCCAGCATGCCTATCTCATCCTCCGGCGTGTCCTCCAGGCGCAGCGACGTCACCAGCACGCAGCGCGGCCCGCGCGCCTGCAACGCCGCCACCGCCTCCTTGGCGTCCGCCAGGTTCCGCACCGCGCGCCCGGTCAACCACTCCAATTCGAACTGGTTCGGCGTGATGATGTCCGCCGCCGGCAGCGCCTCGTCGCGCAGGAATTCGGGGATGCCCGGGCGCACGAACACCCCGCGTCCCACATCGCCGATCACCGGGTCGCAGCACCACAGCGCCGCAGGGTTCGCCGCCTTCACGCGCTTCGCGGCATCGAGGATCGCAGCGCCGATCTCCGCCGACCCCATGTAGCCCGACAGCACCGCATCGCAGCGCGCCATCACGCCGCGTTCCTCGATGCCCTGCACGCATTCGGCGATCAGCGCCGCGCCGAACACCTGCCCGCGCCAGGCGCCATAGCCCGTGTGGTTGGAGAACTGCACGGTATGGATGCCCCAGACCTCGGCACCCAGGCGCTGCAGCGGAAAGATCGCGCTGGCATTGCCGACATGCCCGTAGGCGACCCAGGACTGGATGGACAGGATGGAGGTCATGCGCGCGGCACCGCCGTAAGGAAGGGCGCGGACGCTAGACCATCATCCGCCCGAGCGGAATCGCCCCTGGAAGACAAGGCCTGGAGCGCATCGCGCCGACCACCGCGCGCCGCAGGGCCGAGCGCCCCTGCCCTTGCGCCGCTTCGCGCCCTGCGTCCATTCTGCGAATCAATCGCGGGGCCAACCCGCGTGCCGCACCCCGTAGGGAGGAACCCCCCATGTCGCTCACGCGCCGCGAAACGCTTGCCGCCGGCTTCGGCACCGTCCTGCTGCCGGCCACGCTCTCGGCCCAGCCGGTCGCGAAGCCCGCCGAATTCAAGATCGGCGTCACCACCTTCCTGTCGGGCCCGGCCTCGGTCTTCGGCGTGCCCTCGCGCAAGGCCTGCGAGATGCTGGCCGAACAGATCAACGCCGCCGGCGGCATCGCCGGCGTGCCGATCCGCCCGATCTTCGTGGACGAAGGCCCTGGCACCGACCACCTGGTCGGCGAGATCCGCCGCCTCGTGCAGTCCGAGGGCGTGCACACCATCTTCCAGTCGATCTCGTCCGGCTCGTGCCTCGCCTGCACGCCGCTGTCGCGCGAGCTCAACAAGGTCATGCTGCTGTGGGATTGCGGCACCCAGCGCATCTTCGAGGAAGCGCGCTACGACTACGCCTTCCGCACCCAGGGCTACGGCACCTCGGAAGTGCTGGCGCCGCTGCTGTACCTGCTCAAGACCAAGCCGAACATCCGCACCCTCGCGGTGGTCAACCAGGACTACGCCTGGGGCCGCGATTCCTGGGAACTCTGGAAGACCGCGATGGACGCGCTGAAGCCCGGCGTGCGCGTCGTGGCCGAGATGTTCCCCCGCTTCGGCTCGACCGACTTCAGCACCGAGATCACCCGCCTGCTCGCCCTGCGCCCGGACGTCATCTACTCGACCTCCTGGGGCGGCGAGCTCGTCACCTTCATCCGCCAGGCGACCGAGCGCCGCCTGCATGAACGCTCCACCTTCGTGCTGCCGGTGGCGGAAGCCTCGATGCAGATCCTCGGCCGCTCGATGCCGGAAGGCCACATCATCGGCACCCGCGGCGACCACTGGAACAACCACCCCTCGCCGGCCAATCCCGAGCTGTTCAATTCGTTCGTGAACGCCTACCGCCAGAAGTTCAACGAATACCCGATCTACCCCTGCCACCACATGGCGCAGGCGGTCTGGGCGCTGAAGGCGGCGGTGGAGAAGGCGGTCGCCGCGAAGAACGGCGCCTGGCCGTCGGATGCCGAACTGGCCGCCGCCTTCCGCGGCCTGACCTTCCCGACACCGACCTCGACCATCACCCTGCGCGAGGACGGCCAGGGGCTGGAGGACCAGATCGTCGGCCTGTCCTCGTTCAACGACCGCTTCCCCTTCGCGGTGCCGAAGGACATGATGCTGTTCCCCGGCGCCCAGGTCTCGGCCCCGGTCGGGCAGAAGTCGACCGACTGGCTCAAGACGCTGCAGCCCGCCTTCATCGAGCAGGCCGGCCGGCGGATCGGCTGAGGCAGCACGCAACATGGCCGAGTGGTTTCAGGACAATGGCCTTCTGCTCGGCCTGGCGTTGCTGGATGGGCTGTCGTCCGCCGGGCTGATCTTCCTGGTGGCGGTCGGGCTCAACCTGGTCTTCGGGGTGCTGCGCATCGTCAATGTCGCGCATGGCTCCCTCTACGCGATCGGCGCCTATTCCGCGGCGTCGATCGGCATCTTCCTGGCGGGGCTCGGGCTGCCGGCCTGGGCCTCGATCCCGACGCTGGTGCTCTCGGCCGCACTGGTCGGCGCCATCCTCGGCCCGCTGATCGAACGCTTCATCCTGCGGCGCATCTATGGCGGGGAGGAGGTGGTCCAGCTGCTGGTCACCTTCGCCCTGTTCATGATCCTGGAGGATGTGCAGAAGCTGATCTGGGGCGTGCAGCCCATCCATCACGACGTGGCGCTGCGCTGGCTCGGCACCATCGACGTGCCCTTCGGCGCCGACTTCATCCCCTTCACCAACTACCAGCTCTTTGTCCTGCCGGCCTTCGCGCTGGTCACGCTGGTCGGGCTCGCCTGGTTCCTGCGCCGCACGCTGACCGGGCGCGTGATCGTCGCCGTCACCACCGACCGCGAGGCCGCGACCGCCATGGGCATCGACGCTGCGCGGATCTTCCTCCTCACCTTCACCTTCGGCGCGATGCTGGCGGCCCTCGGCGGCGCGCTGCTCTCGCCCACGGCGGCGCTGGTGCCGGGCATCGGCGCGCAGACCATCGTGCTGTCCTTCGCGGTCGTCGCGACCGCCGGCCTCGGGCAGATCGAAGGCGCGGCGCTGACCTCCCTGATGATGGGCCTCGGCCGATCCATCGCCGTCTATTTCGCCCCGGAATTCGAGGTGGTCGTGCCCTACATCATCATGGTGGCGGTGCTGCTGGTGCGCCCGCAGGGCCTGTTCGGCGTGATCGAGACGAGGCGCGTATGAACCGCCCGCCGACCGCCGCGACGACGCGCGCGCAACGCCTGACCGGCTGCACCACGCCATGAAGCGCTACGAACCCTTCCTCGCGCTGGTCCTCGCCGCCGGCCTGATCGCCGCCGCCATCGCCGCCCCCTGGCTGCGCTTCGTCCTCACCATCGCGCTCGCCAAGGGCATCGCGGTGATGGGCATCCTGCTGCTGCTGCGCGCCGGCCAGGTCTCCTTCGGCCATGCGCTGTATATCGGCTTCGGCGCCTATGTGGTCGCCTTCTTCGCCCCTGTTGCCGGCGATGGCGTGCTGATCATCGCGGCGTCCGCGGCCGGCGCCGGCCTGCTCGGCCTGGTGGTCGGCCTGTTCGTCACGCGCTACCGGCAGATCTTCTTCGGCATGCTGAACCTGGCGATGTGCATGGTCTTCTACTCGCTGCTGGAGAAGCTCTACCACATCACCCACGGCACCGACGGCATCCGCGTCGAGATCATGCCCATCGCCGGGCAGATGCTCGACCGCGTCAGCTATGAATGGACGGTCTTCGGCATCGCCATGGGCCTCGCCTTCGTGGTCGGCTTCATCATCCGGCTGTATCTCGCCTCCCCGATGGGCGAGGCGCTGGCCGGCATCAAGACGCGCGAGACACGGCTGGAATTCATGGGCGTACCGGCGCGCGGCATCCTGCTCGCCGCCTATGTCGCCTCCGCCACGCTGGGGGGCATCGGCGGCGCGCTGATCGCCATGACGTCGCGCCATGTCACCCCGCTGCTGTCCTACTGGACCGCCTCTGGCGAACTCGTCTTCATCGCCATCCTCGGCGGGCCGGGCGGCGTGCTCGGGCCGTTCCTGGGTGCCGCCACCTACGAACTGGTGCGCGTCTACGCCGCGGCCTCCTTCGCCGATGCCTGGCAGATGATCCTGGGTGCCGTGCTGCTGCTGGTCATCCTGTTCGCACCCGGCGGTCTCTGGGGCCTGGCATCACGCCTCATTGGGGAGCGCCGGCGATGACCGCCCTGCTGCGCGCCTCCGGCCTGCGCCTCGCCTTCGGCGGCGTGAAGGCGGCGGACGGCATCGACCTCGATGTGATGAACGGCGAATTCCTCGCCATCATCGGCCCGAACGGCGCGGGCAAGACCACCTTCATCAACATGACCACCGGCTACCTGAAGCCCAATGCCGGCACCATCAGCTACGACGGGCGCACCATCACCGGCATGTCGCCGCGCGCCATCGTCAAGCTCGGCATCGCGCGGTCCTTCCAGCTGCCGCAGCTCTTCCTCGAACACACGGTCGAACAGAACATCGCCATGGCCGTAGCGTCCCGCCACGGCATCTGGTCGCCGCTCGCACCCTTGCTGCGCCCGTCCTACCGCGACGAGGCGCGCGACCTGCTCGACCGCTTCGGCCTGTCCGCCATCGCGGACGCCCGCGCCGATGCGCTCAACGAGGGCGCGCGCAAGCTCGCCGACATCGCCATGGCGGTGGCGCTCAAGCCCCGCCTGCTGCTGATGGACGAACCGACCTCCGGCGTCGCCGCGTCGGAGAAGATGCACATCGTCGAAACCCTCGTGGCCGTGCTGCGCGACGCCAAGGTGACGGCGGTGTTTGTCGAACACGACATGGACGTGGTCGAACGCTTCGCCGACCGCGTCGCCGTCTGGTCGCAGGGCCGCATCGCCGCCCTCGGCCCGCCGGCGAAGGTCCTCTCCGACCCCGCCGTGCAGCGCGAGGTCATCGGCATCGAGCGCCACGCGACACCGACGGGGGCGCCCCATGCTTGAACTCGCCTCCGTCTCGGTCTCCATCGCCGGCGTGCCGGTGCTGCGCCAGGTCTCGCTGAACGTGCCCGCCGGCGGGCGCGTCGCCCTCATCGGCCGCAACGGTGCGGGCAAGACCACCACGCTGCGTGCCCTGATGGGCCTGGTGCCCGCCGCCAGCGGCCGCGTGATGATCGATGGCGAGGACGAGACCGCCCTGCCGCCCCACCACCGCCCCCGCCACGGCATCGGCTACGCGCCCGAGGACCGCCGCCTCTTCGGCTCCTTCACGGTCGAGGACAACATGCTGCTGCCCGCCCAGGTGCTGAAGCTGCCGGAGAACGAAACCCGCGCCCGCCTCGCCCGCGTCTATTCCCTGCTGCCGGAATTGAAGGACCTCGCCCCGCGCAAGGCCGCCGGCCTGTCGGGCGGCCAGGGCAAGATGGTGGCACTCGGCCGCGCGCTGATGGTCGGCACCCGCGCCGTGCTGCTCGACGAACCCTTCCAGGGCCTCGCCCCCGCGCTCGCGCTGCGCTACGCGGAGGCGCTGAAGCGCCTGCGCGCCGCCCTGCCCGACGTCGCCATCCTGATCACCGAATCCAACCCGGAACTGCTCCGCCCGCTGGTCGAGCAGACCTACGTCATCGAGCGCGGGGAGATCGCCCCGGCGTGACGCCGCGCGACCCTCCCGGCGCGGCCTCGCCGGCGCATGGGTTCCGCCAGGATGACGCCGCGCGCTGATGGCATCCCCCGCCGTCATCGTCACCGCGACCGATTCCCGCCTGTTCTGGCTGGCCAAGGGCCTGGTGCTCTCGACCGCCGCGGCGCGCGCGCGGCACGGCCATGCGATGGTCTGCTACGACCTCGGCCTCGCCCCCGCCCAGGCCGCCTGGATGGAAGCGCAGGGCCTGCGCGTGCTGCCGCCGGAGGACCCGCTCGACGCCGCCGGGCTGGAAGGCTTCCAGCCCTACATGCTGGGCCAGCTCTGCCGGCCCTTCCTGCCGCGGCTGCTGCCCGGCCACGACACCCACGTGTGGCTCGACGCCGATACCTGGGTGCAGGAAGCCGATGGCCTGGGCGGCCTGCTGCATGTCGCGCGCTACGGCAACCTCGCCTGCTGCCCGGAAGTGCATGCGCTGTATTCCAACGCCAAGCTGGATGCCCCGCGCCACCGGCGCTACTGGCAGCGCGAATGGACCGCCGCCTTCGGGGCCGAGACCGCGGCGACCCACGCACCCGCCGCCATGATCAACAGTGGCGTCTTCGCGGCGCAGGCCGCCCACCCGATCTGGACCGCCTGGGAGGCCGAGCTGCGCCAGGCGATCACGCGCCCGCTCACGCATCTCAGCGAACAGCTGGCCTTCTGCAAGGCGGCGCTCGCCTGCCCGCGCGTCGAACGCCTGCCGGCGCAGTGGAACTGGCTGGCCAATTTCGCCTTCCCGCGCTGGTTCGACCGCGAATCGCGCTGGATCGAGCCCGCCTATCCGCACCAGCGCATCCGCATCCTGCACCTGGCCGGTGCTGCGGTCCGGCCGCGCTACCTCGCCAAGGGACTGCTGTTCGATCGCGGCGCCTACCTCGAACCCGGCGAGGCACCTGCCGCCTGACGCGCCGGTTGCACCACCCTGCCCTGTCCCGTATACGCCCCGCTTCCTGCCCGCCGGTCGGCATCGTCGGGCCCCTTTGCACGAGCACCGCCCCATGAAGTCCGACATCCATCCCGACTACCACGAGATCAAGGTCATCATGACCGACGGGACCGAGTTCACCACCCGGTCCTGCTACGGCAAGCCGGGCGACACCATCCGCCTGGACATCGACCCGAAGTCCCATCCGGCCTGGACCGGCCAGCAGCGCGTGATGGACACCGGCGGCCAGATCGCCAAGTTCAACAAGAAGTTCGCCGGCATCGGGGCCCGGAAGAAGGCGTAAGCCTCCTTCCTGAGTCATTGTTGACCCTCAGACGGCGGGCGGGCCGCGTCCGCGGCCCTTGCCTTCGCGCCGCGCACTGGCGCGCCGGGGGCGGCTGACGGTCTGGGCGCGGTCGCGCCTTGCGCTCGCGGATCGCGGCAGGGCCGCGATCCGAAGGTTTTGGCACCCATCTCAGCGCAGGCGGGCCGCGTCCGCGGCCCTTGCCGACGCGCCATGCGCTGACGCATCCGGCAAGGCTGTCGGTTCTGGCACGGCCGCGCGTTGCGCTCTCGGCCCGGCAGGCGTCGGGCCGCCCTGGTCCTCCGCCCATCGTCGCCTCGGACAGCCATCCCACCGGCGTGCGCGCTTAGCCGAGCCTCGCAGCGCAGCGGCGGCCGCCCGCGCCCGGCGACGCGCAGGAACCGTCACCCGAACCACCCTGCGCGGCCAAGCCGCGCCCCTTGAACCCGCCAAACCCCTCTCCCACCTCCTGGTCGTCGGCGGTGCCCCCGGGGCCGCCGGCGCGGAACGGCAGGGTTGCCCGCATGGGGGCCCGCGAGCCCGGATCCGCAACATCGAACCTTGCTACCGCAGGAGGTTCCTCGTGAACGCGATCGATTTCTCTCCCCTGTTCCGCACCGCCATCGGCTTCGACCGCCTGGCGCGCCTCATGGACAACGCCCGCGCGGTGCCCGAGGCGAACGGCTACCCCCCCTACAACATCGAGAAGACCGGTGAGGACAGCTACGTCCTGACCATGGCCGTGGCCGGCTTCTCCGAGGCGGACATCGACATCACCGCCCAGGACAACACCATGACCATCACCGGCAAGCCGCAGCCGCAGCCCGAGGATGGCCGCCGCTTCCTCCACCGCGGCATCGCCGGCCGCGCCTTCGAGCGCCGCTTCGTCCTCGCCGACCACATCGTGGTGCAGGGCGCGGACCTCGCGAACGGCCTGCTGCATGTGCAGCTGAAGCACGTGGTGCCCGAGGCGCTGAAGCCCCGCCGCATCCCGGTGCAGGGCACCCGCCCGGCCATCACCGACCAGGCCGCGCCGGAAGCCCAGGCGGCCTGACCACAGCCCCGGCCTGACCGGGCAGACCAGCGACGGGACCCGCGTGCCACGGCAGGCGGGTCCCGTTTGCGTCTGGCGTTCTCAGGCCGAGTGTTTCACCTTCCTGCCCCGCAAACGCCGGCCGGGCGGCATCCGCGGCCCTCGGCTTCGCGGCGCTTGCCGCGGTGGCCATTCGCCCGCGCGGCCCGGCGGCCCGCAGGTCGGAACGTCGTGCGCCTGGCATCACGCCCCGCGGCGATCGAGCACACCGCACCACGCAGCAAAGCCGAAACCCCTGCCCGCGGCTGTCGCGCGCCGACCGGGCGCCATTGACCCAGCATGGCGTATTCCGACATAATAACGAACTGCGCCTGATCGCCCAGCCAACCTTAATCTTCCATCAAGAACATTCGGCATGCGGCGCCCATGCGGCAGGGTTCAGAAGCACTTGACCCAGCGGGGATGTCGTCAATGGCCAGAAGCACCGACTTCAAGGGTATCTTCATCGAACCAAACGAGATTCTTCACGGACGGCCGCGCTGGTCAGGAACAGACCACGGCGCCTCGAAGCATCAATTTTATACCAATACAGTCCGCGATCTGCGCCGGATCGCCCAGGTGCCGCTCGGCGCCGAACTGCTCGACCTGATCGGCAAGCGCCACAGCGGCACCGGCACCTCCGCGAGCGGCGCGGCACGGTCGGTGACGATCATCTTCCGCCCTTCCAGCGACAACCAGGGCGCCTCCGCCGGCGCCATGTCCATCAATGACCGCTTCCGCGTGACGCGCAGCTTCGGGGGCCAGGCCTTCAGCTTCGCCGGCAAGGGCAGCGCGTCGAAAATCCGCATGCACAATGATGCCGGCAGCGACGCGATCTACACGCAGCTGGCCGGCGTGCTGACACCGGCCTGGATTGCCCTGGCCCATGAGCTCATCCACGCCCTGCATCACCTGAGCGGCACCGCCTATGGCGACAGCGTCCAGGCGCCGGGCGGCGAGGTGAAGCGCGAGGAAATGTGGACCACCGGCCTCGGCCCCTACGCGAATACCCGCATGAGCGAGAACAAGATCCGCGCCGCCGCCGGCCTGCCGCTGCGAACCCACTACACCTTCGTCGACGACCACACGAACATGCCCTCCCTGATGGCGCGGATGGCGATGCCCAGGCCCGGCTACTGGTATTGCGCCTGCCTGCAGGAGCGCTTCGGCGACCTGTAGGCCGCGCCGGGGCCGTCGGCACCCGGCCGGCAGGACGATGGCGGGCGGATGCGGCCTGACGCCCCGCGTCGCGGCCCTGGTCCCCGCGTCTCCGGGGCGGCGCGCCTTGAGACCAGACGCCGTGCGCCACCCGCGTGCAGCGTTTGGGAGTTCGGCCCCGGCGCCGCGCCTCACGTCCCGCAGAAGGTCGCCCGCACCCGCTGTTCCGGCTGCGGCGGCAGCGCGTAGCGCTCACGCCCGGGCTGGTCCTCGAAGGGCCGCGCCAGCACCGCCAGCAGCGCCTCGAACGGCGCCAGGTCGTCCTGCTGCACGGCGGCCGCCAGGGCTTCCTCGACCAGGTGGTTGCGCGGGATATAAGCCGGGTTCACCGCGCGCATCGCCGCCGCATCAGCGCCGCCCGCCGCGATCCGCGCCTGCCACCGGACCAGCCAGGCATCCGCCGCCGCCGGGTCGGTGAACAGCGCGCGGAATCCCGCCGCATCCCCCTCCGCCGCATCGGCCAGGCGGCGGAAGGCCAGGGTGAAATCGGCCTGGTTCTCCGCCATGCGGGCCAGCAGGTCCTGGATCAGTTCCTCGTCGCCCGGCGCTTCGTCGCGCAGCCCGATCTTCGCCAGCAGCCCCGCCTTCCACGCCGCGCCAAAGGCCGGCGAGAACCCCGCCAGCACCCCCTTCGCCTGCTCCACCGCCACCGCCTCATCCACCCCGATCAGCGGCAGCAGCGCCTCCGCCAGCCGCGCCAGGTTCCAATGCGCGATCGCCGGCTGGTTGGCATAGGCGTAGCGCCCCTGGTGGTCGATCGAGCTGAACACCGTCTCGGGATGATACTGGTCCATGAAGGCGCAGGGGCCGTAGTCGATGGTCTCGCCGCTGACGGCGCAATTGTCGGTGTTCATCACGCCATGGATGAAGCCCACCAGCATCCAGCGCGCGATCAGCGCCGCCTGCCGCGCCACCACGCCCTCGAAGAACGCCAGCGCCGGGTTTTCGGCCTGCGCCGCAGCCGGGTCGTGCCGCGCAATGGCGTGCTCCAGCAGCGCGCGCAGCGACGCCGTGTCCCGCCGCGCCGCGAAATACTGGAAGGTGCCGACGCGGATATGACTGGCCGCGATGCGCGTCAGCACCGCGCCGGGCAGCGCATCCTCGCGGAACACCTGCTCGCCCGTCGCCACCGCCGCCAGCGCCCGCGTGGTGGGGATGCCGAGCGCCGCCATCGCCTCCGCGACGATGTATTCGCGCAGCACCGGCCCGAGTGCGGCCCGCCCATCGCCGCGCCGCGAGAACGGCGTCGGCCCGGCCCCCTTCAGCTGGATGTCGCGCCTCTCGCCGGCGGGTGTGACCACCTCCCCCACCAGGATGGCGCGCCCATCCCCCAGGCTCGGCGAGAAATGCCCGAACTGGTGCCCGGAATAGGCCTGCGCGATCGGCTCCGCGCCATCCGGCACGGCATTGCCCGCCAGCATCGCCACCCCGGCCGGCGAGGTCAGCCAGGCCGGATCGAGCCCGAGCTCCCGCGCCAACGCGCCATTCAGCTTCAGCAGCCGAGGTGCTGCCACAGGCGTGGGCGGCAGCCGCGCGAACAGCGCCTCGGGCAGGCGGGCATAGGAATTGTCGAAGGCCGGGCTGGCGGCGGGGGCGATGGCGGGGGCGGTATCCGGCATGTCCGGCACATCGCGCGCGGGCGGCCCCGCTGCAAGGGCCGGGGCAGGCCAGCCGGCCGAGCATGCTGCGCCCGGCGGCCCCTCGGATCGGCCATAGCGGGCGGAACCGCCCCCGACGCCGGCCCCGTGCGAGCCATGGCGGGCGGCACCGTGTCCCGATGCCGGGCTCGCGCGGCCACGTCATTCCGCCGGATCGGGAGAAGCCAGGCCGCACCGCCCCGCCGCTCACGCCTTTCTGAAGAACGCCTCCGCCGCCGCCCGATGGTCCTCCCGCGCCGCGATCCCCGCCTCGGCGCGTGCGATCTCGGCCTGCAATTCCGCGATGTACTCGCGCAACTGGCCGACATCCCAGCCGTCGAAGCGCGGCTTCTCCAGCACCTGGCGCTTGCGCGGCAACTCGTCCTGTTCGGGTCCGGCCATGGGCTGCCTCCTTTGCGATCAAGGCCTTGACGGTGCCGCCAAGGCCACCTCCCTGCAATCAGGGCTTTGACCCTGCCCTGTCGCGTCAGTATAGGGTGCCGCAGATTTGTCGCGGGGGTTCGCTCCTGCCCTCCGGCCACCCGAGGTCCGCCCATGCCCCAGCCATTGATGCCGAAGGCCACCGCCGTGTGGCTGATCGACAAGACGTCCCTGTCCTTCGACCAGATCGCCGATTTCGTCGGCATGCACCCGCTGGAAATCCAGGCCATCGCGGATGGCGAGGTCGCGCAGGGCATCGTCGGCTACGACCCGATCGCCACCGGCCAGCTGACGCGCGAGGAGATCGCGCGCTGCGAGGCCGACCCGAATGCCCGCCTGGTGCTGCAGGAAAGCACCATCGTGCTGCCCAAGCAGCGCGCCAAGGGCGGCCGCTACACCCCGGTGTCCAAGCGCAACGACCGCCCGGACGGCATCGCCTTCCTGATGCGCAACTACCCGACGCTGCCCGATGCGGCGATCGCCAAGCTGCTCGGCACGACCAAGGACACCATCGCGAAGGTGCGCGACAAGACGCACTGGAACAGCGCCAACATCAAGCCGCGCGACCCGGTGATTCTGGGCCTGTGCAGCCAGGGCGACCTGAATGCGGTGGTGGCGTCGATCGGCGGCGTGGCGCCGGTCGAACCGCTGCCGGCCGACGACGCGGCCTGAGCGCGGCCTACGCACGCACCCTCAGCACCAACGGATCGTGCTATTGCGCGATCCGCGAGCGCGAAGCGCGACCGCGCCCAGACCATCAGCCGCGGCCCGCGCACCAGCGCACGGCGCGAAGGCAAGCCGGCGGATGCCGGCGCCCGCCGTCTGAGGGCGAAAAAATCAGTGCCGCGTCGCGGCCCTGAGCCGTTCCACCTCCTCCTTCAGGCGCAATTTTTCGCGCTTCAGCCGCGCCAACTCCTGCCCATCGGGCAGCGGCCTGCGGTCTTCATCCTGGATACGGCGGTCGAGGGCAGCATGGCGGTCCTCGAGGGAAGCGATCCGGGCATCAAGCGGCATGCTTTGCGCGTCTCCGGTTCTGGCCTGGCCTTGTGGGCCGAGGCCGGGTTGCGGGGCCGGTGTCCCGGCCCCCTGGTGAACCCCGGGTGCGACGACCGGGAATGGCTGTCGCGCCCCGGCCATGGCATGATAGGGGCGATGCCACCCGCAATGCATCCCACAACTTCGTTTCCAACCCCTCTCCGCCTCGAGGCCGCGCGCCATGATCGCCGACCGTGACGCCATGCTGCGGCGTCTTCACGAACTCCGCAGCGAGCACCGTGACCTCGACACCGTCATCGCCCGGCTGGATGGCTCGGCCGTGGACCAGCTCCAGCTCCAGCGCCTGAAGAAGCGCAAGCTGAAGCTGAAGGACGAGGTCGCCTGGCTGGAAGGCCGGCTGGTGCCGGATATCATTGCATGACCCTCAGACGGCGGGCGCCAGACGTTTTTGCTTGACCCTCAGACGGCGGGCGGGCCGCATCCGCGGCCCTTGCCTTCGCGCCACGCACTGGCACACCGGGCGCGATAGACCGCCTGGGCGCGGTCGCGCTTCGCGCTCGCGGATCGTGCATCCGCACGATCCGTATTTGTTTGACCCTCGGACGGCGGGTGGGCCGCATCCGTTGCCTGCTCGCTGCGCAGCCTCCCCTTCCCCGCCCCGAAAGGGGCTGGCAGGCGCCGCCGCCTGTCGTATAGGGACCGCGGGTGCCCGGTTTGTGATGAACCGGTCAGGTCTTTGCGTTGGTCGGGCCGCCAGCGGCGCTCACGCTTGCCCGAAGGCGACCCATGGCCCAGCACACCAGCCACGCTCCCCGCAGCGCCCTGCGCCAGTTCCTCGACGGCCAATCCTCCGCCGGCCTGATGCTGATGGGCTCGGCCGCGCTCGCTTTGGCCATCGCCAATTCACCGCTGCTGCCGGGCTACGAGGCGCTGCTGAAAACCTATATCGGCCCGCTCTCGCTCGGCCACTGGATCAATGACGGCCTGATGGCCGTGTTCTTCCTGCTCGTCGGGCTCGAGATCAAGCGCGAGACGCTCGACGGCCAGCTCTCCACCTGGTCCCGCCGCGCCCTGCCCGGCATCGCCGCGGCCGGCGGCATGCTCGTGCCCGCGCTGATCTACCTGGCCTTTGCCTCCGGCCCCGCCAACAACGGCTGGGCCATCCCGACCGCGACCGACATCGCCTTCGCGCTCGGCATCCTGTCGCTGCTCGGCCCGCGCGTGCCGGCCTCGCTGAAGATCTTCCTCACCGCGCTCGCCATCATCGACGACCTCGGCGCGGTCATCATCATCGCGCTGTTCTACACCGGCGGGCTGTCGCTGCCCGACCTTGGCGCCGCCGCCGCGGTGGTGGCCGTGCTGGCGGTGATGAACCGGTTGGGCGTGCGCAGCCTGTGGCCCTACATGCTGCTCGGCCTGGTGCTCTGGCTGCTGATCCTGCGCTCGGGCGTGCACGCCACGCTGGCGGGCGTGATCCTGGCGCTGACCATCCCGCTGCAGCCCACCCCCGGCCGGCCCGACCACGACAGCCACAGCCCGCTGCACCGCCTCGAACACGCGCTGCACATCCCGGTCGGCTTCATCATCGTGCCCATCTTCGGCCTCGCCAATGCCGGCGTGCCGGTGCTGGGCCTGTCGGCCGAGGCGCTCGCCGCCCCCGTCACGCTCGGCGTCGGGCTCGGGCTGGTGGTTGGCAAGGTGGTCGGCGTGCTGGGCTTCTCCATGGTGGCGATCCGCCTCGGTCTGGCCGACATGCCGGCCTATGCGGGGCGGCTGCAGATGGCCGGAATCGCGCTGCTCTGCGGCGTCGGCTTCACCATGAGCCTGTTCATCACCCTGCTGGCCTTCCCCTACGACCCGCTGCTGCAGGCGCAGGCCAAGCTCGGCATCCTGGGCGGGTCGCTGGTCGCCGGCGTGCTCGGCTACCTGCTGCTGCGCTTCGCCCCGTCGGACTACCCCGGCACGCCCTCGCGGTAGGGCCCGCCCCGACCGGGTGGCAGCACCCGGTCGGGCCGCCACGCGCGGGGACGGCGCCGGCATGGCCACGACCCTCCGCGACCGCGCGTGCCGCCGCCCCCGGCGACGGGACCGCGCAGCCCCCCATGCCGGTCCGCGCAGGCGTCCCGCCCCCACCCCTTCGCGCCGCTGCCCGATCCGTTCTATGTGGCGCCGCGCACGGGCTTCCGACCCGCGCCACCCCCGCCACGCCCCGGCACCCGTTCCTGGCAGGTCCGAATGACAGACACCCCCGCGCCCCTGGTCGGCATCATCATGGGCAGCCGCTCCGACTGGGAGACGATGCGCCACGCCGCCGAGACGCTGGCCAGCCTGGGCGTCCCGCACGAGACCCGCGTGGTCTCCGCCCACCGCACGCCGCAGCGCCTGTTCGACTACGCCGGGGCGGCCGCGGGCCGCGGCCTGCGCGTCATCATCGCCGGCGCCGGCGGGGCGGCCCACCTGCCGGGCATGGCGGCCTCCATGACCGCGCTGCCGGTGCTGGGCGTGCCGGTCGAATCCCACGCGCTGAAGGGCATGGACAGCCTGCTCTCCATCGTCCAGATGCCCGCCGGCATCCCGGTCGGCACCCTGGCCATCGGCCGGGCGGGCGCGGTCAATGCCGGGCTGCTGGCGGCTGCGATCCTCGCGATTGCCGACCCCGCGCTGGCGGAAAGGCTGGCCGCCTGGCGCGCCGCCCAGACCGACAGCGTGCCGGACCTGCCCGCATGACCGCCAGCATCACCCCCCTGCCCCCGAACGCCGTCATCGGCATCCTCGGCGGCGGCCAGCTCGGCCGCATGTCGGCGCTGGCCGCCGCGCGCCTCGGCTACGCCTGCCACGTCTACGCGCCCGAGCCCGATTCGCCCGGCATGCAGGTGTCGGCCCACCGCACCGTCGCCGCTTACGAGGACCGCGACGCCCTCGCCCGCTTCGCCGCCTCCGTCGCCGTGGTCACCTTCGAATTCGAGAACGTCCCCGCTGCCGCCCTCGAAGCGCTGGCCGGCCTGGTCGCCTGCCGCCCGGGCCTCGCCGCCCTCGCCACCTGCCAGGACCGCGTGGCGGAGAAGGCCTTCCTGGGTCGCATCGGCGTCCCCGTCGCCCCCTGGCGCGCCGTGGAAACCGAGGCCGACCTCGCCGCCGCCGTCGCCGAGCTCGGCCTGCCCGCGGTGCTGAAAACCACCCGCATGGGCTATGACGGCCGCGGCCAGGCGGTGCTGCGCACGCCCGACGACCTCGCCCCCGCCTTCGCCCGGCTGGCCCCCCGCCCGCTGGTGCTGGAAGCCTTCGTGCCCTTCGCCGCCGAGATCTCCGCCATCGCCGCGCGCGGCACGGATGGCACCATCGCGGTCTTCGACCCGGCCGAGAACCGCCACGCCCACCACATCCTCGACCTGTCCTTCGCCCCCGCGCGCCTGCCGGAGGCGGCGGCGCAGGCCGCCCGTGCCCATGTCGCGGCCGTGGCGGACGGACTCGACCTCATCGGAGTCGTGGCGCTCGAGATGTTCCTGCTGCCCGACGGCTCCCTGCTGGGCAACGAGATCGCCCCGCGGCCGCACAATTCCGGCCACTGGACGATGGACGCCTGCGCCGCATCGCAGTTCGAACAGCATATCCGCGCCGTCGCCGGCCTGCCGCTGGCCGACCCCACCCGCCACCACGACGCGGTGATGCGCAACCTGATCGGCCCCGAGGGCATGGCCGCCTGGCCGCGCCTGGTCGCCACTCCGGGCATCGTCGCGCACCTGTACGGCAAGGACTCGGCGCGGCCCGGCCGCAAGATGGGCCATGCGACCCGCCTGCTTGCCCCCGGCAGCCTCGCCGGACGGACTGACGACGAGGCGCTCCAGGGCTTGTGACCGATTTGCCACCCCCGCCCGTTGCTTCCGCGCCACAGTCGCCGATGAACCTGTAGCCAGGCCCTGGCGCAGCCTATGGCGCGGCGGATTTTGGGTGCTAGAAGCAGGCTGTTCCGGCGCATCACCAGTCGGTGGCTCAGCGCCGGCCCCATTTTTGGCCCCTTCGGGCCTTGAGCAGGAGAATTCCCATGAGCCTGAAGAAGGCGCTTCTCGCCGCGACGCTGCTGTCGCTGCCGATGGCCGCGACCGCCCAGGCGCAGAGCTGGGATCCGCGGGTGCAGGGCATCTACGTGGGTGCCGGCGCCGGCTTCAACTACCTGATGGGCACGGACTCGACGGTCGCGAACCGCTCGGTCGATATCGGCTTCGAGTGGGGCTACGCCGCCGTCGTCAGCGTCGGCTACGGCTTCGGCAACGGCCTGCGCCTCGAACTCGAGGGCAGCTACCGCCAGAACGACGTCGACACCATCAAGGCCTCGGGCATCGGCCGCCTGCCGCGCACCGGCGGCACCGCCTCCAGCTACGGCGTGATGTTCAACGCGCTGTACGACTTCCGCCTCGGCCCGGTGGTTCCCTATGTCGGCGTCGGCGTCGGCTACCAGTGGCACGACTATGACGATGTCGGGTTCGGCCAGAACTCCGGCACCGCCAATGGCCGCCTGACCTTCGGCGGCAACGAGGGCGCCTTCGCCTACCAGGCCATCCTGGGCATGGCGCTGCCGATCGACAGCGTCCCCGGCCTGGCGCTCACCGCCGAATACCGCTTCATGGGCACCACCGGCCACGACATCAACGGCCGCGCCAATGGCGT
>JBHYEQ010000001.1:0-616000 GCA_051860065.1 Roseomonas sp. | reverse complement strand
GGCGAGAGCCAGCTGCTGGTGCCCACCCCGGACAACACCCGCGAGCCGCAGAACCGCCGCGTGGAGATCGTGCTCCGCTAACCAGCGGACACATCACCGGACATCACGGGAAGGGGCGCCGCGAGGCGCCCCTTTCTGCGTTCAGGGCGCCAGCGCCGGCAGGCCGGATTCAGGGCGCCAGCGCCGGCAGGCCGGATTCACGACGACAGCGCCGGCGCGCCGGATTCACGACGACAGCGCCGGCGCGCCGGCGACGCGCACCATGCCACCCAGGCGCAGCGCGGCGCCCAGGACATGACCGCTGGCACGGAAGGCTTCGGCACGCGCCAGCCCGGCCTCCAGCGCCGACGCCACCTCCGCCGGCGTCAGCCTGCCGACCTCCAGCACCACCAGCCGGTCGCCAAGGTCGCTATCGGCGTCCAGGCTGCACGCCGGCACGCGACGCACCGCCGCGCTGTCGATATCCACCGCATTCGCGATCAGCGTGGCCGCCGCATCCGCCGTCGCCGCATCGCGCGCCAGCACCGTGACGGCATCGGCAATGCCGAGCGATAGCGACCGCCCCTGCCGCCCCGACGTTGCGACGCCGCCGATCCCGCTGCCCGCCGTCACGCGCAGCGCGCCATCCATCGCCAGGCGCGTCGGGTCGGCCGCCAGCCCGATGGCGAGCACCTCGCCCGGCGCCACGTGCAGCGCGATATCGCCACCGTCGTTCACATAGGCGCGGGCCAGCGGCGCGGCGCGCAGCATCTCCGCCAGCAGCGCATCGGCCACGGCGCCGGCCACGGCGGCCATGGGCGTCAGGAAGATCGGCGCGAAGGGCGCGCAGGCCACGACCATGCGTCGCGCGACGGGATGGATTACCCGCGGCCGTTCCGCCATGGGCCGCCGCAGCATGGGCAATTCCGCGACCAGGCCGGGCAGGATGGAGGGAAACGCCGCCGCCGCCGCGGCTTCGGCCGCGCGCACGGCCTCTGGCGCGCCCCAGCAACGCAGCACCACGTCGATCGGCCCGTGGGAGAGATGCAGGCGTTCGCCGGCCAGCCGCTGGACCACCGCGCCGTCCATGGGTTCAGCGCGGGAAGGGCCAGGGGTTGGTGGGATGCCAGGCGCCGACCCGCAGGTCGTCGCCCAGGTCGCGCAGCACGTCCTGCACCGGCGCCACCTGGTCCATGTGGCCGCCCAGCCGTTCGTACAGCGCGCGCGGCAGGGTGAATTCGATCGGCGCGACGATGGCCGGCGTCGGCACATGGCCGAAGGCGCGCTTCGGCATCCGCAGCACATCGGCCATCACGGTGATGCCGCCGCCGGGCCACAGGTAGACTGGCGCGCCGCCCATGGTCACGCGCGTTTCGCCGCGCGCGACGGAGCGCGTCAGCAGCACCGGGTTCTGTGTCACGCCGGCACGCAGCGACCCGCCGGCGCCGGCCATGAACAGCACGGAACACAGGGATGGCTCGCAATTCTCGCCGATGCGATCGACCACCGCGCGCACGGCGGCGGGCATCTCGGCCGGCTGCGGCACCAGCGCATCATCCAGCACGCAATACAGCGCGTGGTCGCCGGTGGTGCTGGTGAACAGCAGCCGCAGGCCTGGCCAGGCGAGCTTCGGGTCGATGCGCTCGATGATCGCCAGCGGATCGGTGATGTCGGTGCCGCCCCACCCCAGGCCGGGCTGCGCCACCTGGAAGTAGCGCCCCGGCGTGGACCGCCGTCCCCGAACGCGGATGCCCGCCGCGCGCATGTCGAGCACGCGGCCGGCCTGGTGTTCGCTCAGCACGCCGGTGATGTGGTCGTCCACCACGATCACCTCGTCCACATGGCCGAGCCATTGCTGCGCGAAGATGCCGACCGCGGCGCTGCCGCAGCCCACGCGCATGCGGGTTTCCGGCGTGCCGTCCACGATGGGTGCTGCGCCGGCCTGCACCACCACCGCGTGGCCGCCATCGATGGTGAGTTCCACCGCTTCGGCCCCGCACAGCTTCAGCAGCGTGTCGCAGGTGACCACGCCTTCCTTCTTCGACCCGCCCGTCAGATGCCGCACGCCGCCGATGGAGAGCATCTGCGAGCCATACTCGGCGCTGGTGACGTGCCCGACCTGTTCGCCATTCACGCGCACCGCGGCGGCTTCCGGGCCGAGGTGGCGGTCGGTGTCGATCTTCACCTTCACGCCGCAGTAGCTGAACATGCCCTCGGTCACGACGGTGACGGTGTCGACGCCGTCATGCACGCTGCCGACGATGAAGGGCGCGGGCTTGTAGTCCGGATAGGTGGTGCCGGACCCCACGCCCGTGAGGAACAGGCGCGCGGGGTCCATCAGCGCGCCATCCCAGTCGCGCTCCGCGAAGGGCACGACGGGCGCGTTGCTGTCCACCGCATGCGCCAGGGCCAGCACGGGGTCGGTCCGCACCAGCACGCCATCGGCATTGGCGTAGCGCGCGCAGGCGCCGGCACGACCGGGGCGGATGCGGCAGAGCACCGGGCAGGCATCGCAGCGGATGATGCCATCGGCCTCGGCCGCGCCGAACTGCGCGCTGCGGGCGGCGCGGGACGTCATGCGCGCATCGCCGCATGCAGGCGGTGCGGCAGCACGGGCACCTGCGTGACGCGCACGCCCGTCGCGTGGCGGATGGCCGACAGGATGGCTGGCGCGGTCGGCACCAGCGCTGGTTCGCCCACGCCCTTGGCGCCGAAGGGGCCTTCGGGTTCGGGGTCCTCGATCAGGTGGATGCGGATGCGCGGCATGTCGCCGGCGGTCGGGATCAGGTAGTCGTGCAGGTTCTCGGTGCGGCCGGGGATGAATTCCTCCATCAGCGCCAGGCCGAGGCCTTGCGCGATGCCGCCATGGATCTGCCCGGCGATCAGCAGCGGGTTCACCGCGCGGCCGACATCCTGCGCCACGATGATCTCCTCCACCTTGACCGTCGCAAGAAGCATGTCCACGCGCACGATCGCGACCTGCGCAGCGAAGCCATAGGTCGCGTAGGGCACGCCCTGCCCATCGGCATCGAGCGGCACGGTGGGCGGATCGTAGCGTGCCTCGGCGGTGATGTCGGCGTCGAGCGCGGCGAGGTCGATCACGCGCGTGGTATGCGCGTCGCGCACCGTCAGCCGCGTGCCGTCGAGCGACAGCACGGCGCCGTCGCCGGCATTGGCCAGCGTGAGCAGCCGCGCGCGCAGCGCCTTCGCGGCATCCGCCGCCGCGCGACCACTGACGAAGGTCTGGCGCGACGCCGATGTCTTGCCGGCATCGGGCGTCAGCGCCGTGTCGCCCACCACCTGCCGCAGCGCTGCCAGCGGGAGGCCGAGCGCCTCGGCGGCGATCTGCCCGATCACGGTCGTGCTGCCCTGCCCGATATCCACCGCGCCGTTGAACAGCGTGAGCGTGCCGTCGCGCGCCAGCGTGATGCGCATCGTGGACGGATTGGTCATGGCGGTATTGCCGCAGCCGTACCACATGCAGGCGATGCCGGCGCCGAGGCGTTCGCGCGGTTGCGTCGCATTGTGCGCGCCATTGCCGGACAGCGCCGCGTTATGCGCGGCGACGCGCGCGAGCGCCGCGTCCCACTCCGGCCTCAGCGCATCGAGGCACTCCGGCAGCCCCGCCGAGGCATGCAGCACCTGGCCGGACGGCGTGGTGTCGCCGCGGCCGATCGCGTTGCGCCGGCGGATCTCCCAGCGGTCCAGGCCAAGTGCCTCGGCCAGGTCATCCACCAGCGCCTCCGTCGCGATCGCCGCCTGCGGGACGCCGAACCCGCGGAACGCACCCGATGGCGGAGCGTTGGTATGAACCGCCCGGGTGCGCGCCAGCACGTTCGGCACGCGATAGGGGCCGGAGGCATGGACCGGCACACGGTTCGCCACCGTCGGCCCCCAGGAGGCATAGGAGCCGGTGTCGAAATCGCCCTCCAGCGTGAAAGCGGTGAAACCGCCCTGCGCATCGGCCCCCATGCGCGCGTGCAGCTGCGCGGGATGGCGCTTGGTGGAGGCGGCCATGCTCTCGGTGCGCGAATAGGTCATGCGCACGGGGCGGTTGGTCGCGCGCGCGGCCACCGCGAGCAGCGGCTGCACGGACGCATCCAGCTTGCCGCCGAAGCCGCCGCCGCAGCCGGTCGGGATGATCCGCACGGACTCCTCGGGCACGCCGAGCACGCGCGCGGTCTCCTCGCGGTCCATCATCGGCGCCTGGGTGCAGGCGGCGACGGTCAGGCCGCCGGCCTCGGCGAAGCCCGCCTCGGGTTCGATGTAGGCGTGCTCGACGAACGCGGTGCGGAAATGGCCTTCGGCGCGGGCGGGGCTCGCGGCGAGCGCCGCCGGCGCGTCGCCACGACGCAGATGGCCGCGCACCAGGACGTTGTCCGGCGCGTGGTCGTGCAGCGGCGTTGCACCATCCGCCAGCGCGGCCGCCACGCCGTGCAGCGCCGGCAGCTCCTGCCACGCGATCGGCAGGTCGGCATCGCGCACCGCGGCGACCGCCGCGCGCGCGCCCACCAGGCCGAGCACCGCCTCCCCGCGGTAGCGCACGGTTCCTTCGGCGAAGACCGGCTGGTCCTTGAGGTTCGGCATGATGCCGAAGGCGTTGAGTCCCGGCACGTCGCGCGCGGACAGGATGGCCACCAGCCCATGCGCGTCGCGCGCCGCGTCCAGGTCGCCGAGTGTGAAGCGCGCGCTGGCATGGGGCGACCGCACGACGCGCAGCCACAGCGCATCGGCCGGCGCGGCATCGGCGCCATAGCGCTCGGTGCCGGCGACCTTCGCGGCGCCGTCGACGCGCGGGATGGCTGCGCCGACCGCGCCGCTGGTCGGCACCGGCGCGGGCGCTCCGCCTGCCGCATCCAGCACGGCATCGATGATCTGGACATACCCCGTGCAGCGGCACAGCACGCCGCCCAGCGCGTCCTCCACCGCCCCGCGGTCCGGCGCGGCATCACGTCGCAGAAGGTCGAGCGCCGCCATCAGCATGCCCGGCGTGCAGATGCCGCATTGCGCCGCGCCGCGTGCAAGGAAGGCGGCGCGCAGGCGGTCCAGCAGCGGGTCGTGCGCTTCCACCGTGGTGATCGCCGCGCCCTCGGCCTGCGCTGTCGAGACCAGGCAGGCGCAGACCTGCGCGCCATCCATGAGCACCGTGCAGGCGCCGCAATCCCCGGCGTTGCAGCCTTCCTTGGTGCCGGTCAGGCCGAGCCCCTCGCGCAACGTGTCGGACAGCGGCGCGAAGGGATCGGCGGTGACATCGTGGCGCGCGCCGTTGACGGTCAGCGCGATCATGCGCTGAAGCCGGCCAGCAGGTCGCGCAGCAGCGCCAGCGCCGCGTCGGCACGATATTCGGCCGAGGCGCGGACATCGGCGATCGGCGCCAGGGGCGCGAGATGCGCGGCGTGCGGAACCTCCGCGGCCTGCGCGACATCCATGCCGCGCAGCGCCGCTTCGAGTCCGGGCAGGCGCTGCGCGACCGGCGAACAGGCGCCGACGGCCACGCGTGCCTCCGTGATGCGCGGCCCGTCGCAGCGGATCACGGCGGCCGCCATGGCGATGGAGATGACCAGGTAGCGCCGCGCGCCGAGCTTCAGGAAGCGCCCACGCGCGCCGTCGCAGCGTGGGATGTGCAGCGCGGTCACGATTTCCCCGGGGGCCAGGGCGGTGGCGCGGTAGCCGGTGATGAAATCCACCACCGGCAGCCGCCGCATGTCCTGCGCGCTGGCCAGCTCCACCATCGCATCCAGCGCCAGCAGGTTCGGGATGCCATCGCCGGCGGGCGAGGCCGTGACCAGGTTGCCCGCAATAGTGCCGCGGTTCTGTACCTGGCGCCCACCGATTTCGCGCGCCGCAGCGCGCAGCCCGTCGAAGATCGGCGGCAGCGGCGCATCCGCAATGGCGGTCCAGGTGGCGCGCGCGCCGATGCGCCAGCCCTGCGCGGTCTCGGTGACTCCATCGAGGCCCGGCACGGCGGACAGGTCGAGCACGGGCGTCGTCCAGGGTTCGCCCCAGGCCGCGCGTGCCGTGCGCAGCGGGTGGATGTCGGTGCCACCGGCCAGCGGCATCGCGCCGGTGGCGGCGCGGATCGCCAGGGCGTCGTCGAGCGTTCGTGGACGATGATAGGCAATCATGCCGCGCGGCTCCGGCGCAACGCGGCGGTGGCGGCGGCATCGACCGCGCCGTCGCGCAGCGCCACGCCCCATAGCGCGGCGGCCTGCGCGGCGTCGTAGTAGCCGCGCCGCACATCGCGCGCGACCAACGCGGCGTCGCGCGCGAAGGGATCGCCATAGCCGCCGCCGCCGGGCGTGCGGACTTCCACGCGATCACCCGGCATCAGCGCGATGCCCTGGTCCTTCGACAGATGCAGCGGGATGGTGGTGGCGCCGTTGCGGTGGATACGGACCTCGTTCGGTGCACCATCACCGCCACCCAGCACGCCGGGCGGGCCGAAGCGGCCATGGTCCATCACGAACGAGGCGCGCGCTTCGCCACGTAGCAGCTCGACCTCGTAATGCACGCCGAAGCCGCCGCGATGCAGCCCGGCGCCGCCGGAGCCCTCGCGCAGCGCGAAGCGCGTGAAGCGGATGGGGTAGTACTGCTCCATCACCTCGACCGGCGCGGTCTTGCTGATGCCGATGGTGGAGCAGCCATTGGTCAGCCCGTCCGCCTGCGCGTTGCCGCCATAGCCGCCGCCGGTGATCTGGTACATCACGTAGGAGGTGCCGCGCGCCGGATCGGTGCCGCCGAGCGCGAAATTGCCGGAGGTTCCCGCCGGCGCGGCGGTGACCTCCTCGGGCAGCGCCTGCACCAGGCAGAGGAACACGGCTTCCGCGATGCGCTGGCTGACCTCCGCCGCGCAGCCGCTCACCGGGCGCGGGTAGCGCGCATCGAGGAAGGTGCCTTCCGGTCGGATGATGTTCAGCGGCGCGAAGGTGCCGGCATTGATCGGCACGTCGGGGAAGATGTGCTTCACGCCCAGGCACACCGCCGAGAAGGTGGTGGACCAGACGGAATTCATCGGCCCCGCGCAGGGCTTCGACGATCCGGCGAAGTCGAAGGTCAGCGTGTCGCCTTCGCGTGTCACGGCGAGCGCGATGCGCAGCGGTTCATCCACCACGCCGTCGGAATCGACGAAGGCTTCGGCGCGCCAGCTGGCCTCGGGCATACGGCGGATCTCGGCGCGCATGCGTTCGGCGGCGCGGTCGCGGATCAGCGCGATGGCCTCGCGCAGCGTGGCGGCGCCGTAGCGCGCGACCATCTCGCCAAGGCGCCGCTCGCCCACCATCAGCGCGGCGGCCTGCGCCTTGATGTCGCCGATGCGCTGGTCCGCCACGCGGATGTTGGACTGGATGATGGACAGGATCTCGCGGTCGATCTCACCGCGCTTGAACAGCTTCACGGGTGGCAGCCGCAGGCCTTCCTGCTCGACCTCCGTTGCGTGTGCGGAGAAGCCGCCGGGCACCATGCCACCGGTGTCGGGCCAGTGGCCGGTGTTCTGCAGCCAGCAGAACAACGCACCGTCCACGAAGAACGGCCGGGCGAAGCGCACATCCATCAGATGCGTGCCGCCGAGGTAGGGGTCGTTGACGATGTAGACGTCGCCCGGTTCCGGCGCGGCCACGGCACCCTCGCGGATCAGGCGAATGATGTGCCCCGCGCTGTGCTGCATGGCGCCGACGAAGACCGGCAACCCGCCCTCGCCCTGCGCGATCAGCGCGCCATCCTCGGCCGCGTAGATGCCGTCCGATCGATCGTCGGCCTCGGCAATCACGGGCGAAAATGCGGCGCGGGAGAAGGCCAGGTCCATCTCGTTGCAGACCTGCGTGAGTCCGGCCTGGATGACGGCGAGGGTGAGCGCATCCATCACGCGGTGATCCTGAGGTTGCCCAGCGCATCGACCACCGCCGCGCTGCCGGGTTCGAGGATGGTCGTCGCATCCGCCTGTTGCAGCACAGCCGGGCCAGCGATGCGCGCGCCTTCGGCCAGTGCCTCGCGCTGCCATACGGCCGCGTCGTGCCAGGCGCCGTCGGCGTGCAGGCGGCGCGTGCCGATGCGTGCCTCGCTGCCGCCGCCAGCCAGCGCGCGCAGGTCGAAGGCAGGTCGGCGGCCGACCACGCTGGTGCACAGGTTCACCAGCACGGCGCGGATTTCCGGCAGGCGCAGCTGGAAGCGCGCGAAATAGGCGGTCTCGAAGGCCGCCTGCACCTCGGCACGCGTCGGTGTCGCGGAAGCCAGCGGCACGCGGATCAGATGCGTCTGGCCGCGGAACTGCATTTCCGCGACGTGGCGTGTCTCGATGCGTTCCACCTCGGCCCCGCCGGCTTCCACCGCGGCGCGCGCACGCGTGGATTGCGCCGCAAGCACGGCCGCGATCTCCGCTGCGTCGATATCGTCGAGGCCGCGGTTCAGCGTGTTCACCACATCCTGCCGCAGGTCGGCCACCAGGCAACCGAGCGCATTGGTCAGCCCCGGGCGGAATGGCACCAGCACCTCCGGGATGCCGATCTCGCGCGCCAGCGCCACCGCATGCAGCGGCCCCGCACCGCCAAAGGCGAACAGCGCGAAGTCGCGCGGATCATGCCCGCGCGAGAGCGACACCATGCGGATCGCGCCCGCCATCAGCACGTTCGCGAGGCGGATCACCGCGGCGGCCGCGGCCTCGGCCGACATGCGGATCGGCGCACCGAGCGCCTCGAAGGCCGCGCGAACTTCCTCGACACCGACGCGCCGCCCGGTCGCCAGCAGCGCGTCAGGATCGAGCCGCCCCAGCAGCAGGTTCGCATCCGTCACCGTCGGCCGCGTGCCGCCGCGCCCATAGCAGATCGGCCCTGGCGACGATCCCGCGCTTTCCGGCCCCACGCGCAGCATCCCGCCGCGATCGATCCAGGCGATGGAGCCACCACCGGCGCCGACCGTGCGCACATCGACCATCGGCAGATGGATCGGCAAGCCATAGGCGATCGACAATTCCGCCGAGACCTCCGGCACGCCGCCGGCGATCAGCGCGACATCGGTGGATGTCCCGCCCATGTCGCAGGTGATGGCATTCACCACGCCGGACTGCGCCAGCGTCGCCGCCGCCGCCATCACACCCGAGGCCGGGCCGGACATCACGGTCTTGGCCGCTTCCGCCGCCACGGCGCGGGCCGGCACGGTGCCGCCATTGCCATTCATCACCAGCAGGTCGCGCGCGTGGCCGGCCTCGGCCAGGCGGTCCTGCAATTGGCGGATGTAGCGGTCCAGCACCGGCTGCACCGCCGCATTCACGGACGCCGTCGTGCCGCGCTCGTACTCGCGGAATTCTGACAGCAATGCATGGCCGAGCGTGACATAGGCGTTCGGCCAGATGGCGCGCGCAATCTCCCCGGCGCGGATCTCATGCGCGGGGTTGGCGTAGGCATGCAGGAAGTGGATGACCAGCGCCTCGCAGCCTTCCGCGAGCAGCGCGCGTACTTCGCGTTCCACGGCCGCTTCGTCCAGTGGCGTGACAACTGCGCCGCGCGCATCCATGCGTTCAGCGACTTCGCGCCGCCATTCGCGCGGCACCAGCGGCTCGAACGTCCCGGTCATGCCATAGGCGCGCGGGCGCGTGCGGCGGCCCAGTTCCAGCACGTCGCGGAAGCCCGCCGTGGTGATCAGCCCGACCTTCGCGAGCTTGCGCTCCAGCACCGCATTCGTGGTCGCGGTCGTGCCATGCACGATCAGGTCCAGAGCCGCCGGCGTGGTGCCCGCCGCCGCGATCGCCGCGAGCACGCCGCCCGCCTGATTCGCCGCCGTGGTCGGCACCTTGGCGATGCGGATGGAGCCGTCGGCCTCCTGCATCACCAGATCGGTGAAGGTGCCACCCACGTCGATGCCGGCGATGCGCCGCATCAGACGGTCAGCCAGGCGCGGCGGACATCCTCGTCCGCCTCAAGCGTCGCGATGGAGCCTTCCCAGCGCACCTCGCCCTTCTCCAGGATCAGCGCGCGGTCGGCGACGGCGGCGGCGAAGTCGAGGCTCTGCTCGGACACCAGCACGGCGATGCCCTCCGCCTTCATGCGCAGCACCGCTTCCGCCATCTGCTCCACGATCACCGGCGCCAATCCTTCCGAGGGTTCGTCCAGCAGCACCGCCTCCGGGTTGCCCATCAGCGTGCGCGCGATGGTGAGCATCTGCTGCTCGCCGCCGGACATCGCCGACGCACGGCGATGGCGCATCTCGGCGAGGTTGGGGAAGATTTCGAACAGGCGTTCCGGCGACCACGGTGCGCGGCCCGCCGGCGCGGCGCGGCGCCCGACATCGAGGTTCTCCGCCACGGTCAGGTCAGTGAAGATGCGCCGGTCTTCCGGCACATACCCCAGGCCCATCCGCGCGATGCGGAAGGGTGCCTCGCCTGCGATCTCGCGCCCCGCGAAGCGCACCGACCCGCCGCGCGGCGGCAGCAGGCCCATGATCGCCTTCAGCGTGGTGGATTTCCCCGCGCCGTTGCGGCCCATCAGCGCCGCGACCTCGCCACGCGCCAGGTGCAGCCGCACGCCGAACAGCACCTCGGCCGGGCCGTAGCCGGCGCGCAGGCCCGCGACTTCCAGCACGCGATCAGCCATGGACGCGCTTCGCGCGTTCCGCCGCGCGCGTGCCGGAATGGCCGAGATAGACGCGCTGCACCTCGGGGTCCGCGCGCACCTCGGCCGGCGTGCCGCGCGCGATGATCTCCCCGCGCACCAGCACCAGGATGCGGTCGGCATGGGCGAAGACGGCGTCCATGTCGTGCTCGGTGAACAGCACGCCGATGCGCTGGTCTCGCGCGATGCCGGCCACCAGCGCCATCAGCGCGCTGCGTTCGGCCGGTGCCATGCCGGCGGTGGGTTCGTCCATAAGAAGCAGGCGCGGCGCGGCGGCGAGCGCGATGGCCAATTCCACCCGCTTCACGTCACCATAGGCCAGTTCGCCGATCGGGCGCGCCGCCTGCGCCGCCATGCCGACGCGATCCAGCAGCGCCAGCGCGTCGTCGCGATGCAGCGCCGCGGCATCGGCCAGCAGGCGCCGCGTCTGCCCGTGATGCGCGATCAGCGCCATCTGCACGTTGCCCAGGACGCTGAAGGACAGGAAGGTCTGCGCCACCTGGAAGGTGCGCCCCACGCCCAGCCGGCACACCGCGCGCGGCGGGATGCCGGTGATGTCCTGCCCCGCCAGCGTCACGCGCCCCGCATCGGGCTTCAACTGCCCGCCCACCATGTTGAACGTGGTGGATTTCCCCGCGCCGTTCGGGCCGATGATCGCCAGCATCTCGCCGGGGTCGAGCGCAAAGGTCACGTCCTTCGCCGCGACCACGCCGCCGAAGCGCTTCACCAGGCCCTCGGCTGCCAGCAGCGTCATGCCGGGCGCCTCCGCAGCGATGCCCAGGCGCCCGCCAGCCCGCGTGGGAACACCAGCACCATGGCGATGATCGACAACCCCATGAACAGCCGCCAATGGTCGGTCAGCGGCAGGAAGAAATCCTTCAACGCATGGAAAGCCGCCGCGCCCGCCACCGGCCCGAGCACCGACTGGATGCCGCCCAGCAGCAGCATCGACAGGAAATCGACGCTCATCGGAATGCCGAGCAGCGTCGGGTCGATCGAGCCCTTCGAGAAGGCATAGAGCCCCCCCGCCAGCCCCGCCGCCGCGCCCGCCAGGATGAAGCCCAGCCAGCGATGCGTGCGCACATCCACGCCGATCGCATCCGCGCGCTGCGCCGAATCGCGTGCCGCGCGCAGCGTCGCGCCGAAGGGCGCATGGATCACGCGGCGCAGGAACAGGATGGCGACGATCGTCACCGCCGCGACGATGTAGTGATAGACCTCGCGCGACGCCGCCCAGCGCGACGGCCAAACGCCGACCAGCCCGTTGTCCCCGCCGGTCACCTCGACCCACTGGAACACCACGGCATAGGCGATCTGCGCGAAGGCCAGCGTCAGCATCGCCAGGTAGATGCCCGACAGCCGCACCACGAAGAAGCCGAACAGCGCCGCCGCCAGGCCACCCGCGATGGGCGCGAAGACCAGCGCCGGTTCCATCGGCAGCCCCGCCTTCACCACCAGCAGCCCCGCGCCATAGGCGCCGAGCCCGAAATACGCCGCATGCCCGAACGAGACGATGCCGCCATTGCCGACCAGAAAGTTCAGCGAGAAGGCGGCCAGCGCGAGGATCAGCACCTCGGTCCCCACCTTCACGGCATAGGCATCGAGCAACGGCAGCGCCAGCACCGCGGCGACCGCCAGGACCACCAGCGCGCGGCTTGCGCCGTCGAGCCGCCCGGGGTCCAGGATACCCTCCGGCAGCACCGCGCGCCCCGCCGCCGCCTCCGGTCGCCCCAGTAGCCCCCACGGCTTCAGCACCAGGACCGCTGCCATCAGCAGGAACACCAGCACCAGCGTGATCTTGGGAAACACCAGCACGCCGAACGCCTGCAGCAGCCCGATCATCATCGCCGCGATGAAGGCGCCGGGCACCGAACCCATGCCGCCGATCACGGTGACGACGAAGGCCTCGGTGATGATCGACAGGTCCATCTGCGGGTTGGCGCTGACACGCGGGATCTGCAAGGCGCCGCCCAACCCCGCCAGCGCCGCGCCCAGGAACAGCGTGCCGGTGAACAGCATCGCCTGGTTGACGCCGAGCGCCCCCACCATCTCGCGATCCTGCGTGGCGGCGCGGATCAGCACGCCGAAGCGCGTGCGGTGCATCAGCAGCCACAGCAGCCCGAGCACCGCCGGCCCGACGAAGATCAGGAACAGCTCATAGGCCGGGAAGCGCTGGCCGACGATTTCGACACCGTGCCGCAGCCCCGGGGCGCGCGGCCCGGGAATATCCACCGGCCCCCACACCAGCAGCACCAGGTCCTGCACGATCAGCACCACGCCGAAGGTCGCGAGCAGCTGGAACAGCTCCGGCACGCGGTAGATGCGGCGCAGCAGCAGCACCTCCATCACCACGCCCATCGCGCCCACCACCAGCGCCGATGCCAGAACACCCACGAAGAACAGCAAGGGCGAGCGGTCGAACTCCAGCAGCCAGGGCACCAGCGTGACCGCCACATAGGCGCCGAGCATGTAGAACGACCCATGCGCGAAATTCACGATGCGCGTCACGCCGAACACGATCGTCAGGCCCGAGGCGATGACGAACAGCGACGACGCGCTGGCCAGGCCGGACAGGGCCTGGACCACAAGGAACTCCCACTCCATCAGGCGCGGCTGCCTTGCGTCATGCTGTTCTCCCCGTTGCAGGGGCGAGCATCCCGCGTGGCCGGGCGGCGGTCCAGACGGAATTCACCGTCTGTACGCTGCCGCACATCCCCCATGCACGCAGCGGCGCCAGACTGCCGTCCGACCGGCATACGGGAGGGGCGCCATGGGCGATTGGCTTCAGGACCGCCTGTTCGACGCGGCGGGCAGCGTCATCGATGGCTGGGCCTGGCTGTCCGGCAAGGCCAGCGCCGCGGTGGTGAACCGCGCTGTCGGCAGCACCCGCAACCGCCCGCATCCCTGGAGCAGCTTTGCCGACTACACCTGCTGGCAGGGGCTTACCGATCGCACCTATCTGGCGCGGCACCTGCCGCCGGTGGACGTCCCGGTGCAGCCGGCGCCCGACAAGGTGCGCGCCATCTTCGCGCGCCAGGCGGGCAAGGCGCTGCTCTCGCCGAAATCCACCTGCCTGTTCCCGGCCTTCGCGCAATACCTGACCGACGGCTTCCTGCGCACGCGACCCGACGACGTCGCACGCACCACCAGCAACCACGAGATCGACCTGTGCACGCTGTACGGCCGCACGCCGGAGCAGACCCTGGCGCTGCGGCTGCGCTCGGCCGCACCCGGCCAGCGCGGCCGGTTGAAAAGCCGAATCTCCGGCGGCGAGGAGTTCTCGCCCTTCCTCTACAAGCCCGGCACGACCGAGCTGTCGGACCCCGCCTTCGCCGCGCTCGACCCGCCGCTCGTCGACCAGAACCTGCCGCCCGCGAAGCGCGACACGCTGTTCGCGGTGGGCGGGGACCGGGTGAATTCCACGCCGCATACCGCGATGATGAACACGCTGTTCCTGCGCGAACACAATCGCATCGCCGGCGAACTCGAAGCCCGCAACCCGACCTGGGATGACGAGCGCGTCTTCCAGGTCGCGCGCAACATCATCATCCCGATCTTCATCAAGATCGTGGTGGAGCACTACATCAACCACATCACCCCGCTGCCCTTCAGCCTGCGCGCGGACCCGTCCTGTTGCTGGGATGCGCCCTGGAACCGCACCAACTGGATGACGGTGGAATTCAGCCTGCTGTATCGCTGGCATTCGCTGATGCCCGATGCCATCGCCTGGCCGGCGGGTCCGCTGGCCGCCGCGCACGCCATCCCGCTCGGCGATTTCCTGCAGAACAACCGTCCGCTGCTGGATGTCGGGCTCGACGCCGCCTTCTCGGGCGCATCGTCGCAGGCCGCCGGCGAGCTCGGCGCGCGCAACACCAGCCCGGCGCTCATTCACATCGAGGATCGCGCGGTGCTCCAGGCGCGCAAGAACCGGCTCGCGACCTACAACGCCTATCGCGTCGCCTTCGGCATGGATCGCGCCATCAGCTTCGACGACATCACCTCCGACCCGGCGCTCGCCGCCATGCTGGAGGATTTGTACGGCGAACCCGACCATGTCGAATTCTACCCGGGCCTGATGGCCGAGGACCGCGTCGAGGATTCGCCTTTGCCTGGCCTGCTGCTGCGCATGGTCGCGGTCGATGCCTTCAGCCAGGCGCTGACCAACCCGCTGCTGTCCGAACATGTCTGGAACGAGCGCACCTTCACGCCCTGGGGCTTCGACCTGATCGCGCGCACCAGCAAGCTTGGCGACATCCTGGCGCGCAACGTCCAGCACCGCGGGCCGACGCCGATCGAGATGACGCGGCCCGGCTGGCGCTATTCGGACAAGTGAGCCGCGCGGCACGAACGCTGGAGACAGCGGATCCTGCGCATGCAGGATCCGGGAGCGCAAAGCGCGACCGCGCCCAACCCATCAGCAGCCGCCAGCGCGACAGTGCACGGCGCGCTAGCCAAGCCCGCGGATGCGGGCGCCGGCGCTTGAGGGCAAAAAACTACGCCGACCGTCGCGCCGCGCGCACCTCATCCGGCGGGAACATGAAGTCCGCACCATCCGCATAGCGGCTGTTCTTCATCGCGCCCGCGCGGCCGCGCAGCGTGGTCTCGCCCACCCAGGTGCCGAGCGTGCCCTGGTGGTCGATGCCGCGCATCACTACCGGCCCGACGATGCTGTCGGTCCGCAGGTCCGCCAGCGCATCGACCAGCGCCTCGGTCTCCAGCGTGCCGGCCTTGTTCAGCAGCGCCGCGATGATCTGCACCGTCACGTAGCCCAGCAGCGACCCCTTGCGCGGCGTGTCGTTGAAGCGCGCGCGATAGCCGTCCACGAAGGCCTGGTGCGCCGGCATGCCGGTCACCTGGTCCCAGGGGTATCCGGTGACGATCCAGCCCTCCGGCGTCTCCTCGCCGAGCGGGATCAGGTATTCCGGTTCGCCCGTCAGCAGCGAGACCACCGTGCGGCGTTCGAACAGCCCACGCGTATTGCCCTCGCGCACGAAGGCCGTGAGGTCCGGGCCGAACAGCACGTTGAAGATGCCATCCGGGCGCGACTGGCCGAGTGCGCCCACGGTGGCCCCGGCATCGACGCGACCCAGCGCGGGGAACTGCTCCGCCACGATCTCCGCCCCCGGGATGGCGGCGGGCAGCAGGCGCTTGAAATTCGCCGCCGCGGATTGCCCGTATTCGTAGTTCGGCGCCACGATCGCCCAGCGCTTCACGTCGCGCCCGCGGATGGCGTCCACCAGCATGCGCGTCTGCATGAAGGTGCTCGGCCGCACGCGCCAGGTGTAGCGGTTGCCCTGCGCCATGGTGATGGCGTCGGTCAGCGGTTCGGTCGCCAGGAACAGCCGCTTGCGCTGGTTGGCGAAATCCGCGACCGCGAGCCCGACATTCGACAGGAAGGTGCCGGCCAGGAAGGACACGTTCTCGCGCGTCAGCAGTTCCTCGGCCACGCGCACCGCGTCGCCGGGGGTCGATCCATCGTCGCGGAACACGAATTCGATGCGCCGCCCGCCCATCACGCCGCCGGCGCCGTTGATCGCGTCCTGCGCCTGCTGCATCGCGTTGCGGTAGGGCACCGCGAAGGCCGCCATGCGGGCGTAGGAATTCAGCTCCCCGATGCGGATCGGCGCGGGCTGCGCGAAGGCGGGCGCGGCCAGCGGTGCCAGGGCGGTGGCGCCAAGCGCGCGGCGGGAAAGGGTGAAGCGCTGCATCCGAAGGCCTCCTGCGTCCGTATCGGGGGTGATGATCACGATCGCACGGCGTTCCTGCAATGGCTCCTTTCGCTTGACCGGCGATGCGAAGCCATGGCCTTTCGGACCCGACCATGACTGCCGATGACGACCTGCCCCGATTGCTCGCCGCCGTGGCGGCCGGCGACCGCGCCGCGCTGCGGTCCGTGTATGAACGCCAGTCGGTTCGCCTTTTTGGTGTGGCGAACGCCATCCTGCGCGACCGCGACGTGGCGGCCGACGCCGTGCAGGACGCCTTCGTGAAGATCAGCCGCCGCGCCGGCCAGTTCGACCCGTCGCGCGGGTCCGCCGAGGCCTGGCTCGCCGGCATCGTGCGCCATGCCACGCTCGACATCATCCGCGCCCGCGGCCGCGAGACGCCGACCGACGACCCGACCCTGGGCGACGATGCCGTGGCGCCGGAAGCGGAGGACCGCCTCGCCGCCACCGCCGAGGGGCGCCGGCTGCGCGACTGCCTGGCGGCGCTGGAGCCGAAGAACCGGGAGGGGATCATCCTCGCCTTCGTGCATGGGCTGTCGCATCCGCAGGTGGCGGAACGGCTCGGCACGCCGCTCGGCACCGTGAAGTCCTGGATCCGGCGCGGCCTGCTCTCCCTGCGGGAGTGCCTGGCATGATCCCGACCGATCCCGCCGAACGCGATGCGCTGGCCGGCGAATACGTGCTCGGCACGCTCGACGCGCGCGAGGCGCGCCTGGTCGAGCAGGCCATGGCGGCCGACCCGGACCTGCGCGCGCTGGTCGAAGCCTGGGAGGCGCGCCTGGCGCCGCTGACCGCGCTGGCCTTGCCGGAAGCGCCGCCGCCTGGCCTGTGGGAGCGCATTGAAGCCGCGCTGGATGGCGAGCGCCCCGCGGCCCCCGCGCCGTCGGTCGCGGCACCGCCGCGCTTCTGGCGGTTCTGGGCGCTCGGTGCCTCGGCCGCCGCGGCGGGGCTGGCGGCCATCCTGCTGCTGCGCCCAGTGCCGCAACCGCCGCTGATGACCGTGCTGCTGACCCAGCGGGACCAGCCCGCCTGGCTGGTCGAGGCCGATGGCGGCGCGCTGCGCCTGGCCGCGCTGAACCCGCAGCCGGTGCCGACCGACCGTGTCATGCAGCTCTGGGCGCTGCCGCAGGGCGCGACGGCGCCGACCTCGCTCGGGCTCATCCAGACGCCGGAGCGCTACAGCGTCACGCCGACGACGATCCGCCCGGAGCCGGGCATGCTCATCGAGATCACCCTGGAACCACCCGGCGGATCGCCGACCGGGCGCCCGACCGGGCCCATCCTGTTCATCGGCCGGCTGCTGCCGGCGCGCGGAACCTAGCCCAGCACGCGCCTCGCCACGACATCCAGCTTCGCCAGCAGGTCCGGGTCGCGCTTCTCCGGCGCGGTGATCAGCGCGTGGTCCAGCGCGCGGTCGCAGCCGGCGGGGCAGGCGCCGCGATCGGCACCCAGCATTGGCACCACCGCCTTCACCAGCGCGCGCGCGCGGTCGGCGTTGGAGAACAGCACCTTCACCACCTGTTCGACCGTCACGGCGTCGTGGTCGGGGTGCCAGCAGTCGAAATCGGTGACCATGGCCATGGTCGCGTAGCAAAGCTCCGCCTCGCGGGCGAGCTTGGCCTCGGGCATGTTGGTCATGCCGATCACGGCGCAGCCCCATTGGCGGTAGAGCAGGCTTTCGGCCTTGGTGCTGAATTGCGGGCCTTCCATGACCAGGTAGGTGCCGCCGCGGGTGAAGGGCAGGTCGATGACCTTGGCCGCGGATTCCAGCGCATCGCCAAGCCGCGGGCAGACCGGATGCGCGACCGAGACATGCGCGACGCATCCCGTGCCGAAGAACGACTTCTCGCGCGCGAAAGTGCGGTCGATGAACTGGTCGACGATGACGAAGTGGCCCGGCGGCAGGTTCTCCCGCAGCGATCCCACCGCCGAGAGCGAGATCAACTCGGTGCAGCCGATCCGCTTCATGGCGTCGATATTGGCGCGGTAGTTCAGCGCGGAGGGCGGCGTGGGGTGGCCGCGGCCGTGGCGCGGCAGGAAGGCGACGCGCACGCCGTGCAGGCGGCCGGTCAGGATCTCGTCCGACGGGTCGCCCCAGGGGGTGCGGACCTTGACCCATGCGCGGTCTTCCAACCCGTCCAGGTCATAGACGCCGGAGCCGCCGATGAAGCCGATCATGGGGGTGATGGTGTCGGGCATGCGGTCAGGCTTTCTGCTGGCTGGGGTTGCGCGGGATGTAGCGCGCGGCGCGCCCCGTGCTAAGTCGCCAGCATGAAGCCCGCTCTTGGAATCGCGCTGCTGCTCCTTCTGCTCGCCGCCTGCGGGGACCGTGGGGGCGACCGCGAGGGCCTGGGTGCGCGCGGCACGGCGCTGCCGCCGCCCGATCCAGTGACCGGCGCACCGCGCACCACGCTTCCCGGGCGCTGACGCAGCCTCAGCGCAGCATGCGGTTCAGCGCGATGCCCACCGCCGCGACCAGCCCGCCCAGGAAGACGGCGCCGAGCGTCCAGCCCAGCGCGAACAGGTCGGTGCGGTCGGCCCAAGGCTGGCCCTGGGCGACGCGCACCGTCAGCGGCATGCCCGGCGGGAAGCGGGCGATCTCGGCCGCGAGCGCGGCGCGCTGGTTCGGCCGTGCCGAGACGTAAAGCCCGCCGACCGGCGCCTGCCCCGCGCTGCCGGGCGGCCAAGCCACCAGCACCTCGCTGCGCGGCCAGGTGAAGCGCGAAAGGTCCTCGACGATGCGGGCTTCCGTCACCACCGTCTCGACGCGCCCGCCCCAGAGGCTCGCCAGCGGCGGTTCGCCGCGTCCCGGCGCGCCGCCCAGGCCCAGCGCGACGAAGGCCAGCCCGACCGCCGGAAACACCCAGCGGAAGACGAAGCCGATCACACGTTGAAGCGGAACAGCAGCACGTCGCCATCCTTCACGACGTATTCCTTGCCTTCCACCCGCATCCTGCCGGCTTCCTTGGCACCCTGTTCGCCATTCAGCGCGACGTAGTCGTCATAGGCGATGGTCTCCGACGCGATGAAGCCGCGTTCGAAGTCGCCATGGATCACGCCGGCGGCCTGCGGGGCCTTCATCCCCTTCAGGATGGTCCAGGCCCGCGTCTCCTTCGGCCCCACCGTGAAATAGGTGATCAGGCCGAGCAGCGCGTAGCCCGCGCGGATGATGCGATCCAGCCCGGAATCCTCGAGCCCGAGCGAGCCCAGGAACTCCCCGCGATCCCCCTCCGGCATCTGGCTGATCTCGGCCTCGATGGCGGCGGAGACCACCACCGCCAGCGCGCCCTCCGCCTTCGCCTTCTCGAACACCCGCGCCGAGAACGCATTGCCCGTCGCGGCGGAGGCTTCCTCGACATTCGCCACATACAGCACGGGCTTCGTCGTCATCAGCTGCAGCTTCGCCGCCGCCGCTTCCTCGCCCTTGGGCACCGCCGTGCGCGCGGGCCTGCCGGCTTCCAGCGCCGCCTTCAGCGGTTCGATCAGCGCCATCTGCGCGACCGCTTCCTTGTCCCCGCCGCGCGCGCGCTTCACCAAGCCCTGCGCCCGCTTCTCCAGGCTGTCGAGGTCGGCGAGCATCAGCTCCGTCTCGACCGTCTCGGCATCGCGGACCGGGTCCACGCTGCCTTCGACATGCGTGACGTCGCCATCCTCGAAGCAGCGCAGCACATGGACGATGGCGTCCACCTCGCGGATGTTGGCCAGGAACTGGTTGCCCAGCCCCTCGCCCTTCGACGCGCCGCGCACCAGCCCCGCGATGTCCACGAATTCCAGGCTGGTCGGGATGATCTTTTGCGACTTCCCGATCCGCGCCAGCGCCTCCAGCCGGGGGTCCGGCACCGCCACCCGCCCGACATTCGGTTCGATCGTGCAGAAGGGATAATTCGCCGCCTGCGCCGCGGCCGTCTGCGTCAGCGCATTGAACAGCGTGGACTTGCCGACATTCGGCAGCCCGACGATCCCGCAGTTAAACCCCATCATTCGTCCCCTTGGCGGCGGGCGTGGCGTGGCGCCAGGCCGCGTCGAATTCCTCGGCGAAGGTCTCCGCGATGGTCGCCGCCGCGATCCGCGCCGCGCCGTCATCCGTCACCGGCGCCAGCGCGGCCGCGCGCAGATGGCCGACCACCTCGCCGACCGACAGCGACCCGCGCGGCAACCGCCCGACCGTCTCATGCGCGGCGCGCGCCGGGTCGCCGGTGAAGCGCAGCAATTGCCGCGCGGCCAACAGCAGCGCGCCGGCCAGGGCCGCGCCCTCGCGCGTGCCCTCGCGCATCACGCGACGGTCCTCCGCCTCGGCCGACAAGCCATCCATCGCGAACAGGTCCAGCGTCGCGCGCAGCCCGGCCGCGGCGGAGGCTAGGCTTTCGGCCTCCCGCACCAGCGCCGAGGCCAGGATCGCCGTGCCATGCGCGAAATCCTGCGGGCTCGGGCCGGTGAAGGTGAAGTCGTGCTCCTCCTCCATCATGCCTCCTGAGTCAGCAGCGCGACGCGCGTCATGAAGTCCTCCGGCTTGCCTTCCGCCAGCAGCGGCGCGCAATCGGCCACCGCATCCAGCAGCCGCGTCAGCCAGGCCTGGTCCTGCTTGGCGAAATTCCCCAGCACATGGCCGGTCACGGCATCCTTGTGGCCCGGATGCCCGATGCCCAGCCGCACGCGCCAGAACTCCGCGCTGGCGAAGGCGCGGCGCATGTCGCGCAAGCCATTGTGGCCAGCCACGCCACCGCCCTTCTTCACCCGCACCTTGCCGGGCGCGAGGTCGAGCTCGTCGTGAAACGCCGTGATCCCCTCCACGGGAATCTTCAGGAACGCCGCAGCCGGCTGCACGGCATCGCCGCTCGCATTCATGTAGGTCATGGGCTTCAGCGCCAGCACGCGCCTTCCCGCCACCATGCCTTCCGCCACCTCGCCCTTGAAGCGCTTGCGCCAGGGCGTGAACCGGTACCGGCGCGCGATCTCGTCCAGCACCATGAAGCCGATATTGTGGCGTTGGCGGGCATGCTCAGACCCAGGATTGCCCAGGCCGACCCACAGCAATGCGTCCATCAGAAAAGCAAGGCCGGGGGAGCGAACTCCCCCGGACCCCCTCCTTTTTCTGGCCGTTGGGAACTGACAGCCATGGGCCGCTCCCAAGCCGACCAGATTACTTCTTCTTCTTGGCGTCCTTCGCGGGCGCGGCGGCGCCGGCGGCAGGGGCCTTCTGCTTGGTCGCCTCGACCGGGCCAGCCGCGACGGGGGCGGCATCTTCCACCACCGTCGGCGCGGCGATCGACGCCACCATGAAGTCACGCCCGGCAATGACCGGCTTCACACCCTGCTGGTCCTTCACGGCAGACCAACGCAAGCCATCGCCGATCGCGGCCTCGGCCAGGTCGATCTCGAAGCTCTCGGGCACGTTCTCGGGGTCGGCCATGACCTCGATCTCGCGACGCACGACGTTCAGCACGCCGCCGGCCTTCAGGCCCGGGCAGGTGTCCTCGTTGAGGAACGCCACCGGCACCTTCACGCGGATGCGCGAACCCGGCGCCAGGCGCTGGAAATCGACATGGATCGGGCGGTCGGTGACCGGGTGGAACTGCACGTCGCGCATCAGGCAGCGCTCCGTCGAGCCGCCCTTCACCGCAACCTCGTACAGGTGCGACTGCCAGCCGCCCTTGTGCAGTTCCTTCATCACGTCGCGCGGGTCGAGGGCCGCGAGCTGCGCGTCCTTCTTGGCACCGTAGATGACAGCGGGGACGAGCCCCTGACGCCGGGTTGCGCGGGCTGCCCCCTTACCTGCCTGCTCGCGCGCCTCGGCCTCGATCCGGATGGTCTGGACCATGGTCGTTGCTCCTATTCAGGTGAATGCTGTCGCCGTCCGGGCATGGCCGAACGACAAGCGCCGGCCTCCAGGGGTGCCGGCGCGCCCGGTTTCTAGGTGAAGCGCTTCACCGGCGCAAGCGCGGCGGCCTTGACGCGACGGGGCCTGCGCGCGGAGCGTGGCGGGATGGAAGGCCTCATTCTCCTGGTCGTGCTGCTGTTTTTCGGCGGCTGGATCTTCGGCGTCGCCGGCTTCGCCCGCGCCGGCGCGGCGCGGCGCGAGGCCCGGGCGCTGCGCGACGAGGTCGCGGCGCTGCGCCAGGAGGTCGGGGGCATGGCGGGCGCGCTGGTCGCCGCCGGCTTCCGCCCGCCCGAAGCCGCCCCGGCGCCAGCCGCCACCGACACCGCGGCGCCGCGCGAGGCCGATGACACCGCCATGGCGCTGCAACCCAACGGCCTGCCCGCGGCACCGTATTCGATCGGCGCGACTCAAGCCCCGCCACCCTGGGCCGGGCAGGCGACGGCTCCGCCGCCAGAGGCGCCCGACGCGGGTCCGCACCCCGACCCTGCGCCGGCCGGCGCCCCGCCGCCCTGGGCCGGCGGCACGCCCGACCGTCCGCGCCAGTCGCTCGAGGAGCTCATCACCCAGCGCTGGGGCGTCTGGCTCGGCGCCGGCGCCCTCATGCTGGCAGCGGTCTTCCTGATCCGCTTCGCGGTCGAGGAAGGCTGGCTCGGCCCGGCCGCGCGCAGCGCCGCCGCGGCCGTGCTGGGCCTGGCGCTGGTGGCGGCCGGCGAATGGCTGGCCCGCCGCCCGGCTGCCGGGAGCGGCCTGCCGGACCTGGCCCCCGCCGCCCTGGCGGCCGGCGGCGTCGCGGCGCTGTTCGGCGCCGCCTACGCCGCCGCGGTGATGTACGGGCTGCTGCCACCGATCGTGGGCTTCGTGCTCATGGCGGCGGCCGGTGTCTTCGGATTGCTGCTGTCCCTGCGGCGCGGGCCTCTGGTGGCCGCGGTGGGGCTGGCCGGCGCCTTCGTGACGCCGGCGCTGGTCGCCACCGAGGACCCGTCGATGGTCGGGCTGTTTGCCTACCTGCTGGTGGTGGTCGCGGCCGCCATGGCGGTGGTGCGTGTCACCGCCTGGGGCTGGCTGGGCTGGTGCGCGGTGGTGGGCGGTGCGCTGTGGGTGCTGGCCGGGACCTTCGTGGCGGAACGCGGCGAGCTCTGGGCGCCCGCCGCCTTCGTGCCGATGGCCGCCGCCACGTTCCTGTTGCTGCTGCCGCGCGAGGCCCTGGCCACGCGGCTTGGGCGCGCCCTGGCGCATGTGCCGCCGGCGGCGCTCGGCCTGGCGCTGCTGCCGGTGACGGCGGGGCTGACCGACATGGCGCCGCCACTCGGCGTGCTGCTGCTGGCGCCGGTCGCGATCCTGGCGGCATCGCGTGAGCCGCTGCTGCGGCGCCTGCCCTGGATCACGGCGGGTCTCGGCCTGGTGGCGCTGCTGGTCTGGGCGGTGCCGGCCTGGACCCCGACCGGCGAGCGCGTGACCATCGAGGGCGCCGTCCAGGCCATCATCCCCGGCGCCTGGGTGCCGGAGGCGCTGACGCGCTTCCTGGTGCTCTGCGCCGGCTTCGCGCTGCTGCACCTGCTGGCGGGGGTCGCGCTGGAAGCGCGCGGGGGAGGCACGCTGGAAGCGCGCGGGGGAGACTCGCTGGAAGCGCGCGGGGAAGGCGCGCTGGAAGCGCGCGGGGGAGACTCGCTGGAAGGGCGCAGCGACGGCAAGTCGGAGGCGCATGGGGAGACCGCACCCCATGCGGGCGGCGTGTCGCCGGCCTCGTTCGCCGCCATGGCCTGGGCCGGCCTTGCCGCCGCCGTTCCGGTGCTGACGCTGCTGGTGGCCTATGCCCGCGTGCGCGGGCTGGCCCCCGATCCGACCTGGGCGCTGGGCGCCTGCGCCCTGGCGGCCGTGCATGTGGGCGCCACCACGCGCGGGCTGCGCGCCGGCGACCCCGGCCGCGCCGGCGCCCATGCCGCGGGCGCCACCGCGGCGCTTGCGCTGGGCGTGGCCATGGTGCTGCGCGACCAGTGGCTGACGCTCGCCGTCGCGCTGTTCCTGCCGCCGCTGGCGATGATCGCCCGCCGCCTTGGGCTTGACCCGCTGCGCCGCGTGGCGGGGGCGGTGGCGGCGGTGGTGCTGGTGCGCCTGGTGCTGAACCGCTTCGCGCTCGGCTACGACTGGGGCGGGATGCCTCTGCTGAACGGGCTGCTGCTGGCCTATGGCGTGCCGGCGGCCTGCTTCTGGTGGGCGGCGCGCATCTTCCTGGCGCAGCGCGACGGCCGCGTGGTGCGGCTGCTGGAAGGCGGGGCGGCGCTGTTCGCGACCCTGCTGGTGCTGCTGGAAATCCGCCACTGGGCGCAGGACGGGGTGATCGGCGCCGAGCGCTGGAGCTTCCTTGAAGCCGCGCTGCAGGTCACCGCGCTGTTCGCCTGCGCCTGGGTGGCGCTGGCGGTGCATTGGGCGGGCGGGCGCGGGGCGATGCTGTGGGCGGCGCGGGCGGCGGGTTGCTTGGGCCTGGTGCTCGGCCTGGTGCTGCTGGCGAACAATCCCTGGACCACCAATGAGGACATCGTCGGGCCGCTGCTGCTGAACGCGCTGCTGCCGGCCTATGCCCTGCCGGCGCTGCTGGTGGCCCTGGCGGTCGCGCGCGCGCCGGAGGCCCGGACGCCGCCGGGACTGGCGCAGGTGCTTGCGGCCTACGCGCTGGCGGCGGGCTTCGCCTGGGTGACGCTGGAGGTCCGCCGAGCCTTCCATCCGATCGACATCGGCTGGGCGCCGATCGAGGAAGCGGAGATGTACGCCTATTCCGGCGCATGGCTGCTGCTCGGCGCGCTGCTGCTGGCGATCGGCATCCGCAGCGGGCGCAAGGAGATCCGGCTGGCGGCGCTGGGCGTCATCGCGCTGACCACGCTCAAGGTCTTCCTGTTCGACATGGGCGCGCTGGTCGGGCTGTGGCGCGTGCTGTCCTTCCTGGGTCTGGGCCTGGCGCTGATCGCGCTGGGGGCGATCTATCGGCGGTTCGTGGTGCCGCCGGCCGCACCCGGAAGCGGCGCAACGCCCGCCGGCGCGTCGCCGCCCGCTACGCCGGCAGGTGGGGCAGCGCCGCCGGCGTGATCTCCCAGACGTGCCCGCTTGCCGGCGGGGCGCACCAGGTCGGCAGCGCGTTGGGCGTGCGGACATTGGGTTCGTGGCCCAGCGCCAGCCGCAGCGCGCGGAACAGCGCGCCATGCGCCACCACCAGCACCGGGCCAGGCTGCGCGGTGGCGCGGTTGATGGCGGCGACGGCGCGGTCGTGCAGCGCCTGGAAGGTCTCCGCACCTTCGGGCGTGAAGGTGCCGGCGATCCAGTCGTCGTACCAGTCGCCCATGGGCTGGCCTTCCTCGACCCCGAAGCCGACTTCCATCAGGCCGGGGTCGGTCGTGACGGGCAGGTTCAGCGCCTCCGCCGCGATCTCCGCCGTGCGCAGCGCGCGCGACAACGGCGAGGCGACGATGGTGGCGATGCCGCGATCCACGAGCGCCATCGCCGCGCGCCGCGCCTGCGCCACGCCCACCGCGTTCAGCGGGATGTCGGTATGGCCCTGGCTGCGGCCCTCGGCGTTCCAATCGGTCTCGCCATGGCGCAGGAACCAGAAGGCGGTAAGGTTGAGCGTCGGGGTCATCCGACCTCCTCTTCGCGGGCCATGGCGGCGGCGATGGAAGGATGCGCGGCGACCTTCGCGGCCAGCGCCGAAAGATGCACCAGATCGTCCGTCGTGAAGTCCAGGAAGGTCGCGAAGTGGGTCAGCGCGGCGAGGAAGATGTCCGGCGCCGTGATGCCGGGCGTGCCCAGCAACGTGCCATTCGCCATGCGCCCCAGTGCGGCGTCCGCGAATTCCAGCACCGCGCGCGCACGGGCCTTGGTGGTGGCGCGCAGCGCGGCCGCCATGGCCTCGTCCCCACCGGCCAGCATCTTGGCCTGGAAGGTGATGAAGAACACATTCGCCATGCGGAAATGGCACCAGCAGAGCCATTCCATGCCCTTCGCCCGCCCCACGGGATCGCGCGGCAGCAGGCCGGAGTCCGGCGCCGCATCCGCCAGCCACAGCGCCATGGCCGGGATCTCGGTGATGGTCGCGCCGGCATCGGGCAGTTGCAGCGCCGCGACCTCGCCCTTCGGGTTGATCGCCAGGTAGTCGGGCGTCTTGTGCTCGCCATTGCGCAGGCTGATGAAGCGCACATCGATGTCGAGGCCCGAGACCGCCGCCATCTGGTGCACGATCGACCCGCTGGTGCGCGTCGAGGTCCAGAGGATGGGCTTCGTCATGCGCTCTCTCCCGCCAGGGCGATGGCGGCGAAGGCCACCTTCGCCTCGGTCGGCACGCCGAAGCGCGCGGTGTGGCGCGCCGGGAGACCGCCGGGGAAGTGCTTCACGTATTCCGCGTTGCATTCCGCGTAGTCGGCCGGGTCGGTGATGAGCATGGTGAGCTGCACCGCGCGGTCGAGGCTGCTGCCGGCCTCGCGCAGGATGCTGTCGACCATGGCCAGCGCCTCGCGCGTCTGGTCCGCCGCCGTCGCACCGCGCTGGATGCCGCGCGCCGGGTCGTGCGGAGCCGAGTGCCCCGACACGAACACCAGCCCGCCGGCGCGCGTCGCACGCGAGAACGGCCGCTTCTCGCCGGGTTCGGGGGGGCCGATGATGTCGAACATCACGTCGGCAGGCCTTCCAGCTCCAGCGTGCGCTTCACCGCCGGGCGCGCCAGCATGGCCGCGAAATGCGTGGCCAGGCGTGGCGGCAGCGGGATGTTGAAACGCCGCGCTGCCCAGTGCTCGATGAAGAACAGCGCGCTGTCGGCGATGGAATAGCCCGACGGCAACACCCAGGTGTCGCCGCGCCATCCGGCATCGATCACGTTCATGTACTTCACCGCCAGCTCGCGCCCCTGCGCGACGATGGCGTGCTCGTCCCCCGCGCGCAGCGCGAAGCGGTTGGGCCGCGACTGCCGCGTGAAGCCCTGCGGATGCACGGTGCCGCAGATGTAGTCGAGGAACTCGGCGCAGCGCGTCTCGCCCTCCAGGTCCACCGGCACCAGCCCCGCCTGCGGGTTGGTCTTCGCCAGCCACATCGCGATCACCGGGTATTCGGTCAGCAGCGTCCCGTCGTCGCGCAGCAGCGCCGGCACCTTGGATTTCGGGTTGATGGCGACGTATTCGGGTTCGTATTGCGCGTTGTTCTTGAAGTCGACCGGCGCGGGATCGTAGGGCCGGCCGATCTCTTCCAGCACGAGATGAATGCCGATCGAACACGCGTTCGGCGAATAGAAGAAACGCATCACGCCAGGCCTTCGGCCGCCATCACCCGCTGCACCGCGCCGCGCGCCTTCATGCGGTCGTAATGGCCCGCGACATTCGCCGGCAATTCCTTCTGCATCCGCGCATTCCACCAGAACGACACATAGAACAGCGCGGAATCGGCGAAGGAATAGCTGCCGACCAGCCAGTCCTGGCCCTCCAGCGCCTTGTCCATCAGCGCCATGCCCTTGCTGAAGATCTCGGCACCGCGCGCCTTCACCGCCTCGTGGTCGGCTTCCGACGGTGCGAAATTGGCCGGGCGGAACATGCGCGAGAAGCCCTGCATGTGCATGGTCGCGACGCAGTAGTCGGTGCATTCCAGCGCGCGGGCCTGCGCCTCCAGCCCCATCGGCATCAGCCCGGCGGTGGGGAAGCGCGAGGCGATCCAGAAGGCGATGGCCGGGTATTCGGTCAGCACCGAGCCGTCATTGCGCTCGATCGTGGGCACCTTCTGCTTCGGGTTCACCCCGGTGAATGCGGGCTGGAACTGCTCGCCCTCGCGCAGGTTCACGCGCACCGCCTCATAGGGTGCGCCGACTTCCTCGAGCAGGACATGGATGCCGACGGAGCAGGCTCCGGGCGCGTAATACAGCTTCATGGGGACGTCCTTCCGCACAGGGCGGCCGGAGGATCGGGCGGGGCGGCGGGAATGGCAAGCGGCAACCAAATCGCCCGCGCCACGTTGACGCCTCGGTCGCGCCCATGCCGGGCGCCCTGATCGAAGGAAGAACGCAGATGGTGGACAAGGATCGGATTGCCGGCGCAGCGAAGCAGGTGAAGGGCGCCATCAAGGACGTGGCTGGCAAGATCACCGGCGACGCGAAGCTGCAGGCCGAGGGCAAGGCCGACAAGGCCGAGGGCAAGGTGCAGAACGCCGTCGGCAGCGCCAAGGACGCGGTGCGCGACGCGGTCCGCGACAAGTGAGCACGACCTACGTCAGCGAGGCGGACCGCGGGATTCCGGTGGCCGTCACGCCGGTAGAGGGTCGGCGCGCGCACCCGTTGGGCGCGGTCGTGATCGGCACGGCGGTGGCGCTCGCCTCGGGTGCGGCGTTGACCGCGCTCGGCGTGGCGATCGGCGCCGGCACGGTCGATGCGGTCGCGCGCGACACGCCCGACGCGGCCACCTTCGCCACGGCGGGCGGCGCGTGGATCGCCGGCGCGCAGGTCGTCGCGGTGGCGGCGGGCGCGTTTGTGGCCGCGCGCCTCGCCTATGCTGGCATCCGCGACCGCGGCGGCTTCCATGGGTTGGGCGTCTGGGCCTTCACCGTCGTGCTGTCGCTGTCGCTGCTGGGCGGCGCGGTCGCGGGTGTTGGCAACGCCGTTGGCACTGCCATCGGCGGCGCGGCGCAGGGCGTGGCGTCCGGTGTCGGCGCGGCGGTCGGCGTGGCAGCGCCGGAGCTCGACCCGCGCGCGGCCGTGGAACGCGTGCGCAACGCGCTCTCGGCGCCGCAGGATCCCGCGCGCATGACGACCGAACAGCGTGCTGCGGCGCTTGCCGAGGTGCTCGGCCGCAGCGCGTCGAACGGCAGCATCACCGAGGCCGACCGCGCCCGCGCGGCCGCCCTGGTCGCCGCCGAGGCGCAGATCAGCGAAGCCGAGGCGCGCCAGCGGATCGAGGCCTATGAGGCCGAGGCCCGCCGTACCGCCGCGGCTGTCGAGCAGCGGGCCCGCGAAGCGGCCGATGCCACGGCGAAGGCCACGAAGACCGGCGCGATCTGGGCCTTCGTGACGCTGCTGCTGGGCGCCGGCGCGGCCTTCCTGGCCGGGCGCGCGGGTGCCGCCAGCGCGGCTCGCGTCGTGGTGACGCGCCACGCTGCCTGACCGCTACCTCTGATACCGGGGGCGCTCCGCAAGGGCGCCCCCGACCGGTGCGCCGGGATCACGCGCGCTGCGCCAGCCACACCGTCCGCCCGCCGCAGGCCGGATCCTCCGCGACATGCCCGACCACCGAGAAGCCCGCCGCGCCCAAAAGCGCGCGATATTCGCGAGGGCCGAGACTGGCATGGAACAGCGCCTCGCCCTGCAACGCGCCGATGGCCTGGCCTTCCTCTGGACCGCTGGTGAACATCAACGCCGCACCAGGTGCGGCATGCGCGGCGAAGTGCCCGAACATCCCTCGCTGGTCGTCCTGCGACAGGTGGAAGAAGCTGTCCCAGGCGAGCAGCCCGTCGAAGCGGCGGCCCAGCGCCATCTCGCGCATGTCGCCCTCGATCCAGGTGGCATGGGGCAGGCGCGCGCGGGCGAGGCCCAGCAGCGGCGCGCTGGTATCGAGCCCGGTCACCGCGAAGCCGGCGGCGGCGAGCGTCGTCGCGATCGGCGCGCCCGACCCGCAGCCGATATCGAGCACGCTCCCGCCCGTCGGCAGCAAGGCCATGAACCGCGTCAGCCAACCGGCCTCGACGAAACTCCCGCCATCCCGCAACGCCGCCCAGGCCAGACCGTGGCGGCGATACAGGCCGATGATCTCGTCTGCCGGATCGGCCACGCCCCACCCCCCCGGAACACCGGCCCGATGCCACGCATCGGGCCGCGAGCGCGAAGCGCGACCGCGCCCAGACCACCCGCCGCCGCCAGACCGCCAGTGCAGGGCGCGAAGGCAAGCCGGCCGGATGGCCGGCGCCCGCCGTCTGAGGGCCTAGTTAAAGAGCGAGGAGACCGAGCTTTCCTCGCTGATGCGCTTCATCGCCTCGGCCAACAGCGGCGCGATGGTCAGCTGGCGGATGTTGCGCGAGATGCGGACCGCCTCCGTCGCCTGGATGGAGTCCGTCACGGTCATCATCTCGATGGGTGCTGCGCCGATACGCGCCACCGCGCCACCCGAGAAGACGCCGTGGGTCACGTACACTCCGACCGATTGCGCGCCGTTCTTGAGCAGCGCCTCGGCCGCGTTGCACAGCGTGCCGCCGGAATCGACGATGTCATCCACCAGCAGGCAGTGGCGGCCTTCTACCTCGCCGATCACGTTCATCACTTCCGACACGCCGGCGCGCGGGCGCCGCTTGTCGATGATGGCGAGATCCACGCCGAGCCGCGCCGCGATGGCGCGCGCGCGCACCACGCCGCCGACATCGGGGCTGACCACCATCAGCTCGCGGCCGGCGGTGCGGTCCTGGATGTCGCGGGAGAACAGCGGCGCGGCGAACAGGTTGTCCACCGGGATGTCGAAGAAGCCCTGGATCTGCGCGGCATGCAGATCCATGGTCAGGACGCGGTCGGCACCGGCCTCGGTGATCAGGTTCGCCACCAGCTTTGCGCTGATCGGCGTGCGGGACCCCGATTTCCGGTCCTGCCGGGCATAGCCGAAATACGGGATCACCGCCGTGATGCGCCGCGCGCTGGCGCGCCGCAGTGCGTCAAGCGTGATCAGCAGCTCCATCAGGTTGTCATTGGCCGGGTAGGAGGTGGACTGCACGACGAACACGTCCTCGCCGCGGACATTCTCGTGGATCTCCACGAACACCTCGAGGTCGGCGAAGCGGCGCACGGAGGCATTGGTCAGCGGCAGGCCGCAGGCGGCGGCGACAGCTTCGGCCAGCGGGCGGTTGCTGTTGCAGGCGACGATCTTCATGGCCGTGGTGGCTCCGGGCGCCACAGGCGCGGGCGGGTCGGGGGGCGCCGGTTCCTAGCAACGTGACGGTGATGTGTAAATCAGCCTGCCCCAGACTTGCCGCGAAGCCGCGCGATCGTGTTGGCGCCGTTCCAAGGAAGGACATGCCGATGCGCGCCCTGGTTGCCCTTGTCGCCATCCTGCTGATGGCGCTGCCGGCGGCGGCCCAGAAGGATGGCCGCGCCTACGATTCCAGCGGACGGACCGTCGGCCGCACCGAGGGCGGCGCTGTCCAGCGGCATTACGACGCCTCGGGCCGCCAGGTCGGCCGGTCGGAGCACAGCGGCGGCACCACCCGGCACTACGACAGCAGCGGCCGCACGCAAGGCCGTACCGAGCGCAGCGGCGACACGCTGCGCCACTATGATTCGTCAGGCCGTGCGCAGGGCCGCACCGAATGGTCGGGCGACACTGCGCGGATCTATGATTCCTCGGGCCGCAGCCAGGGGCGGATCGAACGCAGCGGCGACAGCTGGCGCCGCTACGATTCCAGTGGCCGGCTGATCGGCCGCGGCACCGGGCCTGCGCCGACCCGCTGACGCGCTCAGGCGCGCTGCTTGGCGACGATGGTCTTCACCTCGTCCATCGCCTCGGCGAAGCGCTTGTTGAGCAGCGAGATCGCCTCGCTGTTCGACCGCTGGATCAGGTCCGCCAGCTCCTGGAGGTTGGCGACCGCCTTCTCGTAGGTGGACTTGGCCAGTTCGGCCTGCTTGGCGGCCTTGTCCTGCGGAGCCTCGGCGCTGGCGAAGCCCTTCATCGCCTCCGTCATTTCGGCGACCGAGGCCTGCAGGATTTCCATGTGGCGGCGCGCGACGGCCTGCGCGCCTTCCAGCGCAACGCGGTTGGCGGCCGAGAAGGCCTCGATGTTCTTGCGCTGGGCGGCGGCGAGCGCCTCCATGTCCGGCATGGCGGCGGGCATGGCGGGCATCTTGAAGTCCGAGAACATCTTGAAGACGTCCATGTCGGGCTTGAAGCCGAAACGGTCAGACATCACGCACACCCCTTTTTTTTCGCTGATGCGAGATACTAGAGCACATCCGCCGCGCGTTGATATCGCGCAAATGGCTTCTGTTCGATGACGGTGCGACCTACGCCTCGACGGCCCGCTCCGGCGCGGCATCCGGCAGCAGGCGCAGCGTGCGCGCCAGCTGCTCGGCGCGGTCCAGCGCGCGATCGAGCGCCGCCATTGTGGGGCCGAGATCCTCGCTCTCATCCTCGGCCCAGGCGCGCACCGTCGCGAGCCACACGCCGACCAGGCCGAGCGACATCGCACGGCGACGCCCGCCATTGCCCTCGATCTCGGCGGCATCGAGCATCCAGCGCATCGACAGCGACAATTGCGGCCCGAGCAGCAGCGCCAGCGACGGGTCGCGCCGCATGTCGCGCAGGAAGCGCAGGATGCCCGCGCGATGCGGCTGCATGGCATCGAGCCGGCGCATCAGCACGTCGAACAGCCGGTCGCGCGCCGCGCCGCCCTGGCCGGGGATGGTGCCGGCCAGCACCGCGTGATCCACCCGCCGCCCATGCAGGATCAGCGGGTCGAGCCGGCTGGGGAAGTGGTCGCGCAGCGTCGCCATCGGCACGGCGGCCTCGGCCGCGAGCCGGCCCATGGTCAGGCCCGGCCAGCCATGGGTTGCGATCACCCGCCACAGGGCGGCCACCAGGGCGTCTTCGTCGATCTCGGTCATCGTCGGAGGATATGGGGCGGCACGGTCAGCCTGCCAATTCCCGCGCGCGGTCGGTGGCCGCCTGGATCGCCTTCGACATCGCCGCCGGCCAGGCATCCGGTTCCATCAGCACGGCCAGCGCGCGTTCCGTGGTGCCCTTGGGGCTGGTGACGGCGCGACGCAGGTCCGCCGCATCCTGCGTGCTGGCGGCCAGCAGCGCGCCGGAGCCCGCCACGGTGGCGCGGGCCATGCGCCGCGCCAGGTCGGGCGGCAGGCCCTGTTCGATGGCCGCCTTCTCCATCACTTCCGCCAGCAGGAAGACATAGGCCGGGCCGCCGCCGGAGACCGCGGTGACCGGGTTGATCTGGTCCTCGTCCGTGACCCAGGCGACCTCGCCGACGGCCTGCAGCAGCGCATCGGCGAGCGTCTTCTGGGTGGCGGTCACGCCCGGCGCGGCGTAGGCGGCGGTGAAGCCCTGGCGCACGGCGGCGGGGGTATTGGGCATGGCGCGCACGACGGCCGCGTCCTCGCCCAGGGCCGCGCGCATCGAGGCGACCGATCGCCCCGCCATGATCGAGACGAACAACGCGCCCCCCGCCGTGAAGCGGGCGAAGGCCGGCAGCGTCGCCTCGGCTTCCTGCGGCTTGATGGCGAACACCACGGCGCCCGGTGCGAAATCCCCGGGAATGGCGCTGGCATCGGGGATGATGGTGGCGCGCCCGGCGAAGGCTTCCGCGGCCGGTGCATAGGGTTCCACCACCACGGCGCGCGACAGCCCGCGTTCCAGCCAGCCGGACAGCATGGCGCCGCCCATCTTGCCGCAGCCGATCAGGAGGAGGTCGGGGAGGGTCTCGGTCATCGGCGCAGCGTGGCGCCGTGGCGCGCTGGCCGCAAGGCCGGCAGGCGTCCCGGCGCGGCCTGGGGGGTGGCGCGGTCCCGGTCGGGCCGCGACACCACGCGGGTCCGGGGGAGGCGTGCCTCCCCCGGGAGCGATCAGCGGCGCAGGTTCAGGCGGCCGATCAGGGTCTCGTAGCGCTTGCGGTCCTTGCGCTTCAGGTAGTCGAGCAGGCCGCGGCGCTGGCCGACCAGCACGAGCAGCCCGCGGCGCGAATGGAAGTCCTTCGCGTGGGTCTTGAGGTGCTCGGTCAGGTTGACGATGCGTTCGCTGATGATGGCGACCTGCACCTCGGGGCTGCCCGTGTCGTTGGGGCCGGTCGCGTAGTCCTTGATGACCGCCTGGCGGCGTTCGGCAGTGATCGACATCGGGTTATCCTTCGTGTTGGCCGGGGTTTTCCCCATCGGCGATGGTGTCGGCCTGCCTGGCGCCGCGCGGGCGCCGCTCGGCCTGGGAACCGCCCTGGTCCAGCCACCGCTCCGGCTTCAGCAAGCCGTCCTCGAAGCGGGCGAGACCCATCAGGCGCCCCCCCGCCATCGCCCTGGCCAGGCCCCCATCGGGGTTGGCCTCGCGCGGAACCCGGCCCATCAACTCGACCAGCGGGATGGGCTGGCCGAAGGACAGGCGGGCGGCTTCGGCTTCAGTGAGGGCCAGCGCCGGGATGTCGGCCAGCGCGGTCGTCACCGGAAGCAGAAGGTCCGGGGAAGGGGGCGGGGTATCGCCGGAAACCGCGATCCTGTCCAGCGGAACCGCGTCCTTCTCGTGGAAGGGGCCGACCCGCATCCGGCGCAGGGCTGCGATATGGCCGACGGTGCCGCAGGCCTTCGCGATGTCGCGCGCCAAGGAGCGCATGTACACGCCCTTGCCGGATTCCACGAAGAAGATGGCGGTGTCGGCGTCCGGGCGCTCGATCAGTTCGAACCGATCCACGCGCGCCGGGCGCGGGGCGAGTTCCACGGCTTCGCCCGCGCGCGCCAGGTCATAGGCGCGTTCGCCGGCGATCTTGATGGCGGAATAGATCGGCGGGACCTGCAGGATGTCACCGATGAAGGCCGGCAGGGCGGCGCGGATCTGGTCGTCGGTCGGGCGCGCATCCGAGGTGCCGATGACATTGCCGTCGGCATCGTCGGAATCCCGCGCCTCACCGAGCTTCAGCGTGAAGCGGTACTGCTTCGTGCCGTCCATGACATAGGGCACGGTCTTGGTGGCGGCGCCGAAGGCGATGGGCAGCACGCCGGTCGCGAGCGGATCCAGCGTACCGCCATGGCCGCATTTCTGCGCCTGGAAGCCGCGCTTGCAGATGGCGACGACGTCGGTCGAGCCGATGGCCGTGGGCTTGTCGATGATCAGCCAGCCGTCGAGCGGGCGGCCTTTCGGCTTGCGGTGGTGGCGTGGGGGCATGGCGGGCTTCTACGCGCTGCCCGCGCGGTGCGGAAGCCGTGCCTGCCGGGCATCAGCGTTCCTCCCCGCGCACGGCGCCGCGCAGCTGCCACAGCCAACGTCCATCCTGCGGGTAGCGCGGATCGTCGAGGAACCGCCGCAGCACGCCCTTGAGCTGGGACAGCGTGGGCGGCGGCTGCCCCAGATTGCCCCATGCGTTCGCCTGCAGCGGGCGGCCCCACATCACATGCGAGAAGTAGTCGGCAATGATCTCGCATTGCTGCTCCATGGTGTAGTCGAGCAGGTCTCGTTTGTCCGGCGTGATGGTATACGTGTAAATCGCGGCAGTGTTGTTGAAGCTGTTGTCGTTCAGTCCCAGCGCCTTCACCATGCGCCGCCCCTCCCGCCGTGCCCGAGCGAAATGCAGCAGCATCGGCGCCCCGGTGAAGTGCTGCCAGCTATGGCCGAGCTCGTGGAGGAACAGGTAGGCGTTCTTGAACTTCGGCGCGCCGGGCGGGTGATACATGTCGGGCCCGATGTAGTCGTTCGAGAATGACGAGTTGCCCATGCGGATGCCGCCATACGGCGTGTAGCCGCCAAACAGCCAGCCCCGCCGGATGATCTCGGTGTTCTCGATCCTGATGCTGTCGCCGAAGACGTGGCGGACGAACTTGACCTCGTTGGCGTGCAATTCGCGACGGTCTGCCATGGTGGCCTCCTGCGGTGCAGGGGACCGATTGCACGCAACGGTTGCGGCCCGCTGTGATGCGCGCCACCACGGCTTCGCGACTGGGCGGTGCTACCCGGCGGGCACGGGGCGCGGGCGGGAGGCTTCGTCCAGCGCCACGAAGGTGAAGGTGGCTTCCGTCACGCGCGCGGCGTCCTCGGCCGTGCGGTCGCGCCGCCAGGCCTCGACATGCACGCGGATCGAGGTGCGGCCCACGCCAAGCAGGCGGCCATAGAGGCTGACCTCGTCGCCCACGCGCACCGGCAGGTGGAAGGTCATGGCATCGACCGCGACGGTCGCGACACGTCCGCGCGCACGGCGCAGCGCGACCGACGCACCGGCCTGGTCCATATGCGCCATCAGCCAGCCGCCGAAGATGTCCCCGGCCGGGTTGGCGTCGGCCGGCATGGCGATGACGCGGACCTGCGGGGCGCCGTCCGGCGGGGTGGCGGTCATTCCTCGGCCTTCTTGGGCGCCAGGTCGCGCTGCACCTCGGGGCGCTGCATCACGTCGTTGATATGCATGGCGTAGTCGAGCGCCGTGTCGGGCTGGAAATGCAGGTCGGGCGCATAGCGCAGGCGGATGGTCTTGGCGATCTCGCGCCGCAGGAAGGACGAGACGCGCTTGAGCGCCGCCAGCTGCTCCTTGTTCAGCTCCTTGCCGAGCGCCGAGACGAAGGCGGTCATGTGCTTGAGGTCGGGCGAGGCGCGCACCTCCGTCACCGTCACGCGCAGTTCGTGCAGTTCGGGGTCGCGGAATTCCTCCCGCGCGAAGATGGCCGAGAGCGCGTGGCGGATTTCCTCGGCCACGCGAAGCTGGCGCTGCGAGGGGCCTTCGGGATTGCCGTGGTGACTTGGCTTGCTCATGGAACCATCCTCAACGCCCGGGCCCAGCGGCGCACCGCAGGTGCGCCGGGAGCGCACGGCGCGACCGCGCCCAGACCATCACTCGCGCCGGGCGCACCAGTGCACGGCGCGAAAGCCAAGCCGGCGGATGCCGGCGCCCGACGTCTGAGGGCGAAAAAAAGCCAGCTGCCGCCTTTCAGGCGGCAGCCACGGTCTCGACTTCGAAGCACTCGATCTGGTCGTCCACGCGGATGTCGTCGTAGTTCGCGAAGGACATGCCGCATTCCAACCCGTTGCCGACTTCGCGGACATCGTCCTTGAAGCGCTTCAGGGTGGACAACTCGCCCTGGTGGATCACCACGCCGTCGCGCAGCAGGCGCACGCCCGAGCCGCGCTTGACCACGCCCTCGGTGATGCGGCAGCCGGCGACCTTGCCGATCTTCTTGACCTCGAAGACCTGCAGGACCTGCGCGTAGCCCAGGAACTTCTCGCGCTGCACCGGGGCCAGCTTGCCCTTGTACAGCTTCTCGATGTCGTCCGAGACCTCGTAGATGATCGAGTAGTAGCGGATGTCCACGCCCTCGCGCGCCGCGAGATCGCGTGCCTGCGACGTGGCGCGCACGTTGAACGCGACGATCACCGCATCCGACGCCTTGGCCAGCTGGATGTCGGATTCCGTGATCTGCCCGACCGCGGAATGCAGCACCCGGACCTTCACCTCGTCGTTGCCGAGCTTGCCCAGGGTCACGCCGATCGCCTCGGCGGAGCCCTGCACATCGGCCTTCACGACGACGGCGACTTCCTTCTGCTCGCCCGCCTGGATGCGCGCCAGCATGTCGGTCAGGTTGCCGCGGCCGGCACCGGCAGCGGCGGAGGCCTTGTCGCGCGCCCGCCGCTGGCGGAACTCGCTGACCTCGCGCGCCCGCGCCTCGTTCTCGACAGCGATGAAGTTCTCGCCGGCCGAAGGCACGCCCGACAGCCCCAGGATCTCCACCGGCAGCGACGGCCCGGCTTCCTTCACCTGGCGCGCCTTGTCGTCGAGCATCGCGCGCACCCGGCCCCATTCGGCGCCGGCCACCACGATGTCGCCCTGCTTCAGCGTGCCCTTCTGGACCAGCACCGTGGCGACAGGGCCGCGGCCGCGATCCAGCTTGGACTCGATGACCGTGCCTTCGGCGGCGCGATCCGGGTTCGCCTTCAGGTCGAGCACCTCGGCCTGCAGCGAGATCGCTTCCAGCAGCTTGTCGAGGTTGATGCGCTGGGTGGCCGAGACCTCGATCTCCTGCGTCTCGCCGCCCAGGCTTTCCACCACGATCTCGTGCTGCAGCAGTTCCTGCTTCACGCGCTCGGGCTTCACGCCCGGCTTGTCGATCTTGTTGACCGCCACGATGATCGGCACGTTCGCCGCCTTGGCGTGGCGGATCGCCTCGATGGTCTGGGGCATCACGCCGTCATCGGCGGCCACCACCAGCACGACCATGTCGGTCACCGAGGCACCGCGGGCGCGCATCGACGTGAAGGCCTCGTGGCCCGGCGTGTCGATGAAGGTCACGCGCGAGCCGTCCGGCACCGTGATCTGGTAGGCGCCGATATGCTGCGTGATGCCACCGGCCTCGTGCGCGACCACGTCGGTCTTGCGCAGCGCGTCCAGCAGCGACGTCTTGCCGTGGTCGACATGGCCCATGATGGTGACCACCGGCGGGCGCGGCGCCAGGTCGGTGTCGATATCCTGCGCGCCTTCCAGCCCGACCTCGACATCGGCCTCGCTCACGCGCTTGATGCGGTGGCCGAATTCCTGGACGACCAGCTCCGCCGTGTCGGCGTCGATCGACTGCGTCAGCGTCGCCATCACGCCCATGCGGAACAGCGCCTTCACCACCTCGCCGCCACGCGCGGCCATGCGGTTCGCGAGTTCCTGCACGGTGATGGCTTCCGGCACCACCACGTCGCGCACGACGCGTTCCGTGCCGGACCGCAGGCGCTGGAGTTCCTGCTGCCGGCGCTCGCGGTCGCGCGCACGGCGCAGCGAGGCGATCGAACGGCTGCGCTCGTCCTCGCCCTCGATCGCGGCCTGGACGTCGATGCGGCTGTCGCGGCGGCGGTCGGTGGTCGGCGCGGCCTTCTTGACCGGCACCGGCATGGGCCGGCGGCCGGGCGCACCCGGCGGGCCGCCGGCGCGGCGCAGCGGGGCGCGGCGGCCTTCATCCTCGTCCTCGGCGGCGTTGCGGGGCTTCAGCGTGAGTCGCGCGGCCGGGGCTTCCTCCGGCTTGCGGGCGGCGGGCGCGGCGGCGGCGGCCGGGCGGCCGGTCTGCTTGGCGGCGGCCGCCACGGCGACCGAGGCGGTCTCGGCCGACTGGCGCGCCTGCTGCTCGACGACGGTGCGGCTGGCGGCGGCGGCGGCCTCGCGGGCCTCCTCCTCGGCGCGCTGGGCGGCTTCCTCGGCGGCGCGGCGGTCGTCCTCGGCCTTCCGGGCGGCTTCCTCGGCGGCGGAGCGCACCATGAGCGCCTGGCGCTCGCGCTCCTCGCGCTGGCGCTGCGCCTCGAGCTTGCGGTTTTCCTCGAGGACGCGCTGACGGACGGCGATCTCGGCCTGGGTCAGCGGGCGGCCGGCGGCCGGGGCGCGCACGGCCGGGCCCGGCGCCTGGCCGGTCGGCCTGGGCAGCGCGGTGCTGGCCGCCGTGGGCATGGCGGCAGCCGGCGCCGGCGCGGCAGCCGCACGCGGCGCCGGGGCGCTGACGCCCGGCTTGGGCGGCGGTGCGGCGGGGCGCTTCTTCACCACCTCCACCTGCACGGTCTTGCTCCGGCCATGGCTGAAGGACTGCCGCACGCTGCCGGCATCCACCGTCTTGCCGAGTTCAAGCCGTCCGCCGGGCCGAAGGCTCAGCCTGCTCTTGCCCGCGTCCTGCTCGTTCTGGTCGCTCATCCGCCGATCCGAACCCAATTCCAAAAACGCATCACCAGGGCCGCGCGATCTGCGCGCCCCGCATCAAGTCTGCGGCGCGGACGGGTCGAAACCCGCCAGCCGCCCCGCCTCGGCCCGGATGGCATCCGCCAGCCGACCCGGGGCGACAACCACATGCACGGCGTGGTCGCGCCCGAACACCAAGCCCAGTTCCGCCGCGGTCAGCGACGCCACCACCGGCAGGTCGCGGCCGCCGAAGCGCGCACGCTCGGCCGGGCTGCCATCCACCGCCTGCACCAGCAGCCCCGCGCGTCCGGCCTGAAGCCATTCCCGCCCGGACTGCCAGCCCGAAACCGCCTGCCCGGCCCGCCGGGCCAGGCCCAGCAGGTCACGGATGCGGGCGCGAAGACCGTCCTCGATCCGCGCACGAAGGTCGGAGGGAAGCGTCACGGGCCCGCGCGCGGCCCGCATGAAGGCCCCGCGGCTCAGGGCGCGTTCTAGCACATCGCCCCGCGCGCTCAACCACATTCCCCGGCCAGGCAGCCGGCCGACCAGATCGGGCACGATTTCCCGCCCCGGACCAAGCACGAAACGGAGCATGACCTCCTTGGGCAGGCTGTCGCGCGTGACGATGCAGCGGCGGAGCGGGCCGCGTTCCGGCGGGTCCTCCTCCTCGGCGGCATCGGCGACAGCCTGGTCCATGGCGTGGGTCAGGCCTCCGCCTCCACGACCGCCTCGTCATCGCCGAGCCAGCCGGCGCGCCGACGGGCTTCCATGACGATGGCATTGGCAGTCTCCTCGTCGACCACCTCGGCGCCCAGGATCTCGATGAGCTCGTCGCCGGCCAGGTCGGCCAGATCCTCGAGCGTCTTCACGCCCTTCTCGCCCAGCGTGACCAGCATGGCCGGAGAGAAGCCGCCGATCTCGGCCAATACGTCGTCCACGCCCATTTCCCGTCGCTTTTCCTCGAATTCGCCGTCGCGCTTCTCGATGAAGGTGGCAGCGCGACGCTTCAGTTCAGCCGCGACGGATTCGTCGAAGCCCTCGATGCCGGCCAGTTCCTCGTCCTCGACCGTCACGATGTCCTCGATCGTGCCGAAGCCTTCCTGCACCAGCAGGCCGGCGATCACGTCATCCACGTCCAGCGCTTCCACGAACAGGCCGGTGCGCTTGCGGAATTCCTCCTGCCGGCGCTCGGATTCCTCGGCCTCCGTCAGGATGTCGATGTCGTAGCGGGTGAGCTGCGAGCCCAGGCGGACATTCTGCCCGCGACGGCCGATGGCGAGGCTCAGCTGGTCGTCCGGCACCACCACTTCGCAGCGCTTGCCGTCCTCGTCGAGCACGACCTTCGAGACTTCCGCCGGGGCCAGCGCATTCACGATGAAGGTCGCGAAATCTGGCGACCAGGGGATGATGTCGATCTTCTCGCCCTGCAGTTCCGCCACCACCGCCTGCACGCGGGAGCCGCGCATGCCGACGCAGGCACCCACGGGGTCGATGGAGGAATCGCGGCTGATGACGGCCATCTTGGCGCGCGAACCGGGGTCGCGCGCGACCGCCTTGATCTCGATGATGCCGTCGTAGATTTCCGGCACTTCCTGCGCGAACAGCTTCGCCAGGAAGCCAGGATGCGTGCGGGAGAGAAAAATCTGCGGCCCGCGCGGTTCCTCGCGCACGTCGTAGATGTAGGCGCGCACGCGGTCGCCATTGCGGAAGGCCTCGCGCGGGATGGTCTCGTCGCGGCGCAGCAGGGCCTCGGCGCGGCCGAGGTCCACCATCAGGTTGCCGTACTCGGTGCGCTTGACGATGCCGTTGATGATCTCGCCGACGCGGTCCTTGTATTCCTGGTACTGCTTGCCGCGCTCGACCTCGCGCACGCGCTGCACGATCACCTGCTTGGCGGTCTGCGCGGCGATGCGGCCGAAATCGATCGGCGGCAGCGGGTCGATGATGAATTCGCCGACCTGGATGCCCGGCTTGATCTTGATGGCGATGCGATGCGGGATCTGCGTGGCCTCGTTCTCGACCGGCTCGGCTTCCACCACCTCGGTCCAGCGGGAGAGCTTCACCTCGCCGTTGCGGCGGTCGATGACGGCGCGGATGTCCTTCTCGTGGCCGTACTTGGCGCGGCCGGCCTTCTGGATGGCCTGCTCCATCGCCTCCAGCACCTCGTCGCGCTCGATCATCTTCTCGCGCGCGACGGCGTCGGCAACCTGGAGCAGTTCGGGACGGGCGATGGCGATCTCGGCGGCCATGGTGCCTCTCTCCTAGTTCGTGGTGGGCGGCGCCGCGGTGGCGGCGATGAGTTCGTCGGTCAGGACCAGCTGGGCCTTGCGGATATTGCTGCGCGGGAAGGCGACCTCGGTGCCGTCCTCCAGGCGCAGGCGCGCGGTCTCGGCATCGGCGCCGAGCGCCACCCCGCGGAACCGCTTGCGCCCGTCATGCGGCATGGCGAGTTCCAGCTTCGCGACATGCCCGGCGAAGCGGTTCCAGTCCTTCGCGCGGGTCAGCGGCCGGTCGATCCCGGCGGAGGAGACTTCCAGGTCCCACTCCCCCTTGATCGGGTCGGCCACGTCGAGCACGGCGCCGATGGCGTGGCTGATCGCCTCGCAATCCTCGACGCGGAACAGCGTCCCGTCGGCGCGGTCGGCCATGACCTGCACGGTCGGGCGTTCCTTGCCCGAGACCTGCACGCGCACGAGTTCATAGCCGAGATGCGTGAGCGTCGGCATGATGGACTCGGCAATGCGGGCCTCAAGCCCCTCATGCCGCGGAATGTCGTCGATGGCGTCCAAGCAACAAAAAAGGCGGCCCCTTTCAAGGCCACCCCCCGTCAAGATCGGCTGGTGATGTCAGGCCCTCTTATGGGCCTTCGATCCATGCGATGCAAGCGGGGGTTGCGCGTGGCAGGGCCTGGCCGACATGCAGGAAACGGAGGGGCTGGCATGACGGGGTTGCGGATCGGGCGACGGGGCTTCGCGGCCGGGCTGGGCGGCACCTGCCTGCTCGGCCGGCCGGCGCTGGGGCGCACCCGCTATGTGTTTGACCAGGCCGGCGGGCGGCTGGAATTCGTGGCGCGCCACCTGGGCGTGCTGTCCTCCACCGGCCGCTTCGAGGATTTCGCGGCGGAGTTGCTGATCGACCCCGACCGGCCGCTGACCACGCATGTGCAAGTCACGGTCCGCACGGCGGCGGTCGCGCTGGCCTATCCCGGCGCGGTCGACCTGCTGCGCTCGCCCGCCTTCTTCGACGTGGAGCGTTTCCCCGAGGCGCGCTTCAACGGCGCCGCCACTGGCGAAGGCACGCTGGCGCGCTTCCCGCTGGCCGGCGAGCTGACCATCCGCGGCATCAGCCGGCCGTTTCGCATGGAGGCGCGGCTGGTGGACCGCAAGCGCGATGCCGTGCTGGGCCGCGACGTCGCGGAATTCACCGGCAGCGGCACCATGAAGCGGTCGGAATTCGGCATGACCAGCGAAGCCGCCGCCATTTCCGACGAGATCCGCCTGGTGGTCCGTGTCCGCATCATCGTCTGACGGCTGGAGCGCGGCGCAGCGCTGGCTGCATTGGGCGGTCGCGCTGCTGGTCGTGTGCGGCTTCGCGATCGGCCTGGTGATGGTGGCGCTGCCGCTGACGCAGCTGCTGGCGAAGATCATCGCCTACCAGGCGCACAAGACGATCGGGCTGCTGGTGCCGCCGCTGGTGGTGTGGCGGCTGGTGCTGCGCGCGCGGCGCGGCCGGCCGGCGGAGGATGCGTCGCTCCCGGCCTGGCAACGCCGCGCCGCCGCGCTGGGGCACGCCGCGCTGTATGCGCTGCTGATCGTGGTGCCGGTGCTGGGTTACCTGAGCGCCAGCACCGCGCCGGGGCAGATCGAGACGGTGATGTTCCTGCTCATCCCCATCCCGCATCTGCTGGAGCCGGATGAGGCGACCTACGAGGCCGTCCGCGCCGTTCACCAGGCGGCGGCCTGGGCGCTGGTGCTGCTCGCGGCGGGCCATGCGGCGATGGCGGTGGCGCATCATCGCCGCGGCCACCGGGTATTGGCGCGCATGCTGGGACGATAGGCGCTCACGGCGGCAGGCGCAGGGCGGAATCGAGCCTCAGCGTGGTGCCGTTCAGCAGCGGGTTGGCGCAGATGGCCAGCACCATGGCGGCGAATTCCTCGGGCTTGCCGAGGCGCGCGGGGAAGGGCGGCAGGGCGCGGATGGCGGCCTGCGCGGCCTCCGGCAGGCCGGCCAGCATGGGCGTTTCGAACAGGCCGGGGGCGATGGTCACCACGCGGATTCCGCTGCGCGCCAGTTCGCGCGCGGCGGGCAGCGTCAGGCCGATCACCCCGGCCTTCGACGCGGCATAGGCGCATTGGCCGACCTGCCCGTCCTCGGCGGCGATCGAGGCGGTGTTGACGATCACGCCGCGCTCGTTGTCGGGCGCGGTGGCGCCCAGCGCCTGCATGCGCGCGGCGGCCAGGCGCAGCACGTTGAAGGTGCCGAGCAGGTTGACGCGCAGAGCGCGCTCGAACAGCGCCAGGTCGTGTGGGCCATGGCGGCCGACCACGCGCGCGGCCGGCGCGATGCCGGCGCAGTTCACCACGAGGCGCAGCGGGCCGAGCGCGCAGGCGGCATCGAGCGCGGCGGTGACGTCGGCTTCGCTGCACACATCGCCGGTGACGGCGTGGTCCAGGCTGGCGGCGTTCAAGTCCATCCCGACCACGCGCGCGCCCGCGGCGGCCAGCGCCTGCGCGGTGGCGGCGCCGAGGCCGGAGCCCGCGCCGGTGACGAGGGCGGCGGCGCCGTTCAACTGCACGGCCGTAACTCCACAGGTGCGCCGGCGCGACGGCGCCATGGCCGAAACACCGCGGGCGCGGTGTTGCGGCGCGCGCATGGCCAGCACGCCGCAGGTCGGGCGGCGCAATGGCCGCGCCGGGCCGTGCCCGATACCGCCAACCTGCCATGCGATGCCGTGGGTCGGACATGCGCCGTGCCCGCATGCGCGGCGCGTCCGGCCGGAGGGTCGCACCGCGTCGGGCACGGCCGCAGCGGCGGCCAGCCCATGTGCAGGACGTCGTGCTGGCGCGCCGCACGATGATGGTTCTTCGGCATAGGGTCGTGACGCAGCGGCAGCCGGCACGTCGTCGCGCCGGCGTGCCGGCTTGGCATAGGGGCCGCGCCGCAGCGATGCCTCGTGCCGCGCACGGTCACGCGCATGGCGCGTCGCTCCGCCCAAAAATCCAGTAGCGCGGCGTGCGGCCTTCGCGGATGGCCTTTGCCTCGTAGCGCGTGGGGTGCCAGTCGGCGGGGCGGTCGGTCGTGTCGAGGCGGGGGGTGAACAGGGGCTGGTCGGCGAAGACCTCCTCGACCCAGGCCTGGTAGGTCGGGTCGTCGGAGGCGATGCGCCATTCCGCGCCGGGGCGCAGCACGCGGGCGACCACCGGCAGCATGGCGCGATTGACGAAGCGGCGCTTGGCGTGGCGCGCCTTCGGCCAGGGGTCGGGGAACATCAGATACAGCCGGGCCAGCGCGGCATCGGGCAGCAGGGCGACGAGGTGGCGCGCATCCTCGGGCCACAGGCGCAGGCGCGGGGGCGGGGGGCAGGTGGCCTCGGCACCCTCGGGCACGACGCGCGTCAGCAGGGAGCAGAGCCCGTTCTCGAAGACCTCGGAGGCGATCAGCGCGATGGCGGGGTTCGCGGCCGACAGCGCAAGCGCGTGCTCGCCGCCGCCGAAGCCGACTTCCAGCCACAGCGCCTCGGCATCCGGGAACAGGGCGTGGGCCTGCGCGGCCTCGGCCGCGGTCAGGCGGAAGCGCGGCAGGGCCAGCTGCATCAGGCGGTCCTGCCGCGGGCGCAAGGGATGCCCGCGGCGACGGCCATAGAGCCGGTCGGGGATACCGTCCGGCGTCAATGCGGGGGCGCGGTGCGGGGTGTCCCCGCGCCGCGCTTCGCCGCCGTCCATCACCTGCCGAAGGCCCGCTTCAGCTCGGGGACCAGGTCGGTCTTTTCCCAGGTGAAGGTGCCGAGGTCCTCGTCCGGCGTGCGGCCGAAATGGCCGTAGGCGCTGGTGGGGACGTAGATCGGGCGGTTCAGGTGCAGGTGTTCGCGGATGCCGCGGGGCGACAGGTTCACCAGCCCGTCGACCACCTTGGCCAGCTTCACCTCATCCACGTCGCGGCCGGTGCCGTGCAGGTCGAAATAGACCGACAGCGGCTTCGCCACGCCGATCGCGTAGGAGACCTGGATGGTGCACTTGTCCGCCAGGCCCGCCGCGACGACGTTCTTCGCCACATAGCGCGCGGCATAGGCGGCCGAGCGGTCGACCTTGGTCGGGTCCTTGCCGCTGAACGCGCCGCCGCCATGCGGGGCCGCGCCGCCATAGGTGTCGACGATGATCTTGCGCCCGGTCAGGCCGCAATCGCCGTCCGGGCCGCCGATCACGAACTGGCCGGTCGGGTTCACGTACAGCTCGGCGTCGGGGCACATCCAGCCGGAGGGCAGGGCGGCGGTGATCAGCGGCTTCACCATCGCCTTGATCTGCGCCTGCTCCATGCCCTCGACATGCTGGGTGGAGAGCACGATGGAGGTCGCGCCGACCGGCTTGCCGTCCACGTATTTCAGCGTGACCTGGGACTTCGCATCCGGCAGCAGGCCCTTCACCGACGGGTGGTCGATGCGGCGCAGTTCGCTGATGCGGCGCAGGATCAGGTGCGCGTAGAACAGCGGGGCGGGCATCAGGTCCGGCGTCTCGGTGCAGGCATAGCCGAACATGATGCCCTGGTCGCCCGCGCCTTCATCCTTGTTGCCGGCGGCATCGACGCCCTGCGCGATATGCGCGGACTGGGCATGCAGGTGGCATTCGACGCTGGCGTTCTGCCAGTGGAAGCCGTCCTGCTCGTAGCCGATGTCGTGGATGGCCAGGCGCGCCAGGTGCTTGAGGTAGTCCGGCGTGACGGAGCCGGGGCCGCGCACTTCGCCGGCGATGACCACGCGATTGGTGGTGACCAGTGTCTCGCAGGCCACGCGGGAATAGGGGTCGGCCGCCAGGAAGGCATCGAGCACGGTGTCGGAGATGCGGTCCGCCACCTTGTCCGGATGGCCTTCGGACACGGATTCGGAGGTGAAAAGATACTCGCCGGTATCGCGCATGGCTTGGTTCGGCCTCTTGTCGCGTGGATTTCGCCGGCTGATGCCCCGGCGGGCTGGGCCCGGGGAATCCGGGACGGGGGCGTATGGCAAGGGGGTGTGGCGGGGTCAAGGCAGGGGCGGCGCGGCATCAGCGCGGTTCCAGGCAGCGCGGGATGGAGCGGCGCCGGCCGATGCGGGAGAGCACGCGCGCGACCAGGCGCAGCATGGCCGGGAGGTCGGGGGTGTCGTGGCCGGGCGGCTTGGCGCGGCGAGAGCGGCGGTTGGGTGGTGCGGGATCGTCGGTGCGGCCGTGCCAGGCGGGATCGTCGCGGCGGCTAAGCAACTTTACCTGGATGTCGCGCAGGGTTTCGGACAAATCCGGGTCGGGCAGCATCCAGCAGGGGCCAGGCAGGGCGCGGTGGAGGCGCAGGCGGCGTGCCAGCACGATGGCGGCGAGGCCGAGGATGCGCGTGGCACGGCGATGGGCGGCGCAGATCCAGTCGCGCAGGGCGCGGAGCGGCTTGGGGCAGCGGCGCGCGGCGACGCGCTTGAGCAGGGCGGTCCACGCGCCGGCATGGGCGAGGCGGCGGAAATGGCGGTGGAGGGTGTCGGCCTTGCCGTGGGGTGGGGCGTAGTGGGACCAGCGCAGGCCGCGGGTGGTGACGGCCTGGAAGATGGCGTCGAGGCGGGCGCGGGGGTTTTCCAGAGGGCGGCCGGCGCCGGGGCGGTCGATGTAAGGGCGCAGGGCGAGCCATTCGGCGTCGGTGAGGGGGGACCAGGGGCGGGAAGGGCGGTGGCGGCGGGGGCGGGGGAAGGTCCAGGTGAAGGGCATGGGGGTGGGGCCGGTTGGGAATGGGGTCGGGAGGGTAGAGGAATTATTTCCTGTTGTCGAGTGGAGTGGTGGCGGTTCGGATTGGGCGTTTTGCATGGCGCTTGGAGCGGGCGTGGGGTGCCTCGCGCCGTGCCAACGTTAGCGTCAGTGGTCCCATTCGTCGTCGAGCGTTGGTCTCCGATCGAAGGGCCGGTTTTCCCGGCGCTTTAGCGCGACAGTCTCTCTCACATTCCCGTCGCCATGCACGTGCGGGCCATAGGTGGTAACTGCGAAGGTTATGAAGGGCAGGGTGCCAGTCGCGCGCAGATGGTTCGTCCATGTCTGTTCCAGCTCCTGCGCCGCCCTAATGTTCCGCATGGGCTGGATGTGGACCGCTTCCCAGGGTCCTGGGTGGTGTTTGGTGAAGGGGTGTCCTCCCCCTTCGTTGTGCCTGCGCAACCTGCCTGGAAAGTCTGTCGAGGTGCCGACATACACGGCGCCGGCCGCATTCCGGATGACGTAGGCGACGGCACGCAAGCGTGACCTTTGGGCCATGGCTGCTATCCACCAGGGTCGGGCATCAGCCGGGGCGATTCCGGGTGGATGCGCAGGTCCACAAAGTGCGGCGAACGAGAGAGTGGAACCATCGAGTGCGGGTCATGCCAACTTGGCGCTTGTGCCAAGTGACACCAGCGAGTCGCGACGCAACGCGCGATTTCAAGGCTACGTGGAAAGCCAGGGAAAACCGCGAAAATTGAAACCAGATTCGACATCCGCGTCGCGATCATTCAAGGCTTAATGGCGGCGCGCCTCGAGGATGGCGGCCGGTGGAGAGCGCCAACTCTCCACCGACCAACGGGGCAGTGCTGCGTCGATGGAAGCCGCTGCAGCACCTGGACCAAGGCAAGGCCCCCCGCAACTCAGGCGGAGTTAGCTTAGGCCTCGGTCCAGGTGTCAAGCGGAACGCAACACCAACCAAAGGACCAAGGCATGCTTCCCCCCCGCAAACCCAGCTATCGAATCCGCCCGGAGGACGTCCCGGAGATCAAGCGCCGCATCCAAAAAGGCGAGTATCTCAACAGGATCGCAGCCGACTACGACGTGAACCCAGGCCGGATCGCCGAGATCAAGACCGGCGAGAAGTTCGCCGAGATCCCGGCGGCGCGCTGAGGTTCAACTTCGCGGGGGCGGTCCGGGCCGCCCCCGCACCCCTCGGAGTCGCGCCGTCCGCTCAACGAATGAGCGGGCACTGCGGCTACCGCAGGTCGGCCGCGCCCGCCGCGAAAAGCCAAGCCCTACCGGCTCGCGGTCCGCCGTGCTTGCCGCGCACCGCGCAAGGCACCTGGCGCGAAGTCCCGGCTTCCAAAGGGCTTTCGGCCTCTGGCCGGTTGTCCGGAGCGCACACCCCTCCGGCACTCCGTCACCGCACCATCGGGTACCACATCCCATCCCGCCCCAGCGCATACTGCCGACCCTGGGGATCCCGCGCATACACCTGCCCCGTCGCCGGGTCCTGCGCCACGGTCGACCCCATGTAGGGCAGCGCGATGCGCTGGCCCGTGCGCGGGTCGGTCCAGGTGGACGTCCCGCCCAGCACGCGCCCGGCCTCGTGCTGGTTCTGCGCGTAGCCTTCCGCCAGGCCGGCCTGCGCCGCGCCGCGGTTGCGCTCGGCCAGGCGCAGCGCGCCCAGGCGGCGGGCCTCGGCCGACTGGTTCTGCGCTTCCATGGCGCGGAACTGGCGGATGCCCTCGGGGTCGAAGCGGTTGGTGGCGGCGCACAGGAAGGCGAAGGACGGCCAGGGCTGCCGGCCGCCCTGCGCCTGGTGGCTGCGATACGCGTTCTGGCAGGCGGGGTCCTGCATGGCGCCCTGGGTGATCTGCGCTTCCAGCTGCTGCATCTGCATCATCTGGGCGGCACGCTGGCGGTTCACGCCATCGACCATGGCGCCGTAATCGGGGCCGACATTCCAGCCATTGTACATGACCTGGGCGGAGGCGGGTGCGGCGGCGAGGCCCAGCAGGGCGGCGGCGGCGAGGAGCGTCTGGCGCATCGGGTCCGGGCCTCCTTGCCCGATGCGCGCAGACTGCCGTGGGGCGGCGGGGCTGGCACCGAACCGCTTCAGCGCGCCCGCGCCTTCACATGCCGAGCACGTTCTTCATCGAATAGAGCCCCGGCGCCCGTCCCTTCACCCACCCCGCCGCGCGCACCGCGCCGGTCGCGTAGACGCGTCGGTCGAAGGATTGGTGGGTCAGGCTGATCTGCTCGCTGGCGGCGGCGAAGACCAGCGTGTGGTCGCCCACCACCTGGCCGCCGCGCAGCGCCGCGAAGCCGATGGTGCCCGTGCCGCGCGGGCCGCAATGGCCGTCGCGGCCGGATTCGCGGCCGGCTTCCTCCAGCGTGGTGCCGCGCCCGGCCGCCACGGCGCGGCCGAGGGCGACCGCGGTGCCCGATGGCGCGTCCACCTTCTGGCGGTGGTGCATCTCGACGATCTCGGCATCGTATTGCGCGCCGGGCAGGGCGGCGGCCATGCGTTCGGCGATGGCGAGGAACAGGTTCACGCCGGGCGCGAAATTGGCGGCGTAGACGATGGGGATGCGCGTCGCGGCCTCGGCCACCGCGGCTTCCTCGGTGGCGGACAGGCCGGAGGAACCGAGCACCAGCGCGGTGCCGGTCTCGGCCGCCGCCAGGGCATGCGCGCGCGCGGCGTGGGCGTGGGTGAAGTCGATCACCACGTCGGAGGCGGCGCAGAGCGCGACGATGTCGGGCAGCACCGGCAGGCCGGGCGGCAGCGTGGCCAGCGCGGCGCCGGGGCGGATGGTGCCGCCGGCCAGGGTGGCGCCGGCGGCGGCGGTTTCCTCGGCCAGCAGGCGGCCCATGCGGCCGGCGATGCCGGCGATGCCGATGCGGATGGTCATGGCGGTGGCTCCCGTATGCGGCGCCAGCCTGTGCGGTCGGCGCCGCACCTGGTCAAGCCTGCTGCAACCCTGTGGCGGTGGGGGCGTTTCCTGTCCACCACGTCATGCAAGGAGGACCCACATGGCAACGATGAATCCGCGCCAGGATGCCCGCCCGACCAGCGCCGACCTGACCGCGCCGACCACCGGCCACCTGATCGCCGGCGGCAAGGTCGCCGGCACCTCGGTCTACGACCTGACCGGCGAGAATATCGGCAGCATCGAGGACGTGATGCTCGACAAGAGCACCGGCCGCGTCGCCTATGCGGTGCTGTCCTTCGGTGGCTTCCTGGGCATCGGTTCGAAGCACTACCCGCTGCCGTGGGAGATGCTGAAGTACGATACGCGCCTGGGCGGCTATGTCGTGAAGCTCGACCGCGACCGGCTGGAGAAGGCGCCGACCATCGAGGAAGGCTGGCACGATCGCCGCCGCGCGGTGGACGAGTACTGGGCGACCCCGATGATCTGACCGGGCCTTCCGGTCTGATGGCGACGGCCTGGCCCGCGTTGCGTGGGCCAGGCCGAAGCCGTTACCGGCCCAGCCCGTCCCAGAATTCCTTTACCTTCGCGAAGAAGCCCTCGTTCTCGGGGCTTGAGCGGCCGCCCTTGGCGGCTTCCTCCTCGAACTGTTCCAGCAATTCGCGTTGGCGCGGGGTGAGGTTTTGCGGCGTCTCGACGCTGACCTGCACATACATGTCCCCGCGCGCGGCGGAGCGCAGCACCGAGAAGCCCTTGCCGCGCAGGCGGAACTGGTCGCCCGTCTGGCTGCCGGCGGGGATGGTGACGCGGGTGCGGCCGCCATCGATGCTCGGCACTTCGACATGCCCGCCCAGGGCCGCCTGCGACATGCGAAGTGGGACGCGGATGAAGATGTTGGCCGCCTCCCGCTGGAAGATCGGGTGCGGCTTCAGCGCGATATCCACGTACAGGTCGCCGGCGGGGGCGCCGCGCAGGCCGGCCTCGCCTTCGCCGGCCAGGCGGATGCGGGTGCCGTCCTCGACGCCGGGCGGGATGGTGACGTTCAGCGCGCGTTCGCGCTGCACGCGCCCGGCACCCTGGCAGATCTTGCAGGGGTTCTTGATGATGCGGCCGGACCCGCCGCAGGTCGGGCAGGTACGCTCGATCAGGAAGAAGCCCTGCTGCGCGCGGATCTTGCCGGAGCCCTGGCAGCCCGGGCAGGTCTGCGCGCCCGCGGCCGAAGCGCCCTCGGCGCCGCTGCCCTTGCAGGCCTCGCAAGATACCGAGGTCGAGATGCGGATGTTGGTCTTGGTGCCGGCGAAGGCTTCCTCGAGGCTGATCTCGATCTGCGTGCGCAGGTCGGCGCCGCGGCCGGTGGCGCCGCCGCGCGCGCCGCCGCGGCCGCCGCCGAAGCGGCCGAACATTTCCTCGAAGATGTCCTCGAAGGCGCCGCCGAAGGGGCTACCGCCGCCGCCGCCGCCAGGCCCGCCCTGTTCGAAGGCGGCATGGCCGAAGCGGTCATAGGCGGCGCGCTTCTCGGGATCCTTCAGGACGTCGTAGGATTCGTTCAGCTCCTTGAACTTCGCCTCGGCGTCCTTGTCGCCCTGGTTGCGGTCGGGGTGCCACTTCATGGCGAGCTTGCGGTAGGCCTTCTTCAGGTCCTCCTCGCTCGCGTCGCGGGCAACGCCCAGCACTTCGTAGTAATCGCGTTTTGACATTTTTCTTGGCCCTCAGACGGCGGGCGCCGGGCATCCGCCCGGCTTGCCTTCGCGCCATGCGCTGGCGCGCTGGCGGCGGCTGGCGGGTTGGGCGCGGTCGCGCTGTGCGCTCCCGGATCGCGGCAAGCCGCGATCCGCAAGGCGGGTGCGCGCGGAGTGGTCGGGGCACGGGAGCGCGGTTGCAGTCAAAGACCGCGTTGCCTTCGCGTTGGTCGCGCTGGTCATCGTCGCGTTGCTGGCGCGCTGGTCATCATGGTGTCCCACAAGCTGTGCCGCCCGGCCCTTGTGGGGACCGGGCGGCGTTCGACACGGAGCAGGCCGGTCCTGGCGTCAGGACGGCTTGCGCTTGTTCGGGTCCACTTCCTCGAACTCGGCATCGACCACCTTGTCGCCGCCGGGGCCCGAGGGGCCGCTGCCGCCGGGGGCGTCGCCGCCCTCGGGCTTGGCATCGGCGGTCGCCTTGTAGATCGCCTCGCCCATCTTCATCGCGGCCTGGCCCAGGCGTTCGCTGGCGGCGTTGATGGCCTCGACCTCCTGGTTCTCGATGGCGGTGCGGGCGGCGGTGAGCGCTTCCTCGACGTCGGTCTTCTCGGCGGGCGGGACCTTGTCGGCGCTCTCCTTCAGCGTGCGCTCGGTCTGGTGCACCAGGGCTTCGAGCTGGTTGCGCGCCTCGACCTGCTCGCGGCGCTTCTTGTCGGCGTCGGCATTGGCCTCGGCGTCCTTCACCATGCGCTCGATGTCGGCGTCCGACAGGCCGGACTTGGCCTGGATGCGGATCTGCTGCTCCTTGCCGGTGGCCTTGTCCTTCGCGCTGACGCTCACGATGCCGTTCGCGTCGATGTCGAAGGTCACCTCCACCTGCGGCACGCCGCGCGGCGCGGGCGGGATGCCCGTGAGGTCGAAGGTGCCGAGCTGCTTGTTGTCGGCCGCCATCTCGCGTTCGCCCTGGTAGACCTTGATGGTCACCGCGGTCTGGTTGTCGTCGGCCGTGGAGAAGACCTGCGACTTCTTGGTCGGGATGGTGGTGTTGCGGTCGATCAGGCGCGTGAACACACCGCCCAGCGTCTCGATGCCGAGGCTCAGCGGGGTCACGTCGAGCAGCAGGACGTCCTTCACGTCGCCCTTCAGCACGCCACCCTGGATTGCGGCGCCGATGGCGACGACCTCGTCCGGGTTGACGTTGCGGGCGGGCTCCTTGCCAAAGAAGGCCTTCACCGCCTCGATGACCTTGGGCATGCGGGTCATGCCGCCGACCAGGATCACTTCGTCGATCTCGCCCGCCGTCAGGCCCGCATCCTTCAGCGCCATCTTGCACGGGTCGAGCGTGCGGGTGATCAGGTCGTCCACCAGCGCTTCCAGCTTCGAGCGCGTCAGCTTCATCACCAGGTGCTTCGGCCCGGAGGCGTCGGCGGTGATGAAGGGCAAATTGACCTCGGTCTCCTTGGCGGAGGACAGCTCGATCTTGGCCTTCTCGGCCGCTTCCTTCAGGCGCTGCAGCGCGAGCTTGTCGCCGCGCAGGTCGATGCCCTGCTCCTTGCGGAACTCGTCGGCCAGGTAGTCGATGACGCGCTGGTCGAAATCCTCGCCGCCCAGGAAGGTGTCGCCGTTGGTGGACTTCACCTCGAAGACGCCGTCGCCGATTTCCAGGATGGACACGTCGAAGGTGCCGCCGCCGAGGTCATAGACCGCGATGGTGCCGCCCTTCTTCTGGTCCATGCCGTAGGCGAGCGCGGCCGCCGTCGGCTCGTTGATGATGCGCAGCACCTCGAGGCCGGCGATCGCGCCGGCTTCCTTGGTCGCCTGGCGCTGGGCGTCGTTGAAGTAGGCGGGGACGGTGATGACGGCCTGGGAGACGGTCTCGCCGAGGAAGGACTCGGCGGTCTCCTTCATTTTCGTCAGCACCATCGCGCTGACCTGCTGCGGCGCGTAGGACTGGCCGTCCACTTCCACCCAGGCATCGCCATTGGCGGCCTTGGTGATCTTGAAGGGCGCGAGGCCGATATCCTTCTGCACCATCGGGTCGTCGAAGCGGCGGCCGATCAGGCGCTTCACCGCATAGAGCGTGCCCATGGGGTTGGTGACCGCCTGGCGCTTGGCGGACTGGCCAACCAGGCGCTCGCCGTTCTTGGCGAAGGCGACCATGGAGGGGGTGGTGCGGGCACCTTCGGCGTTCTCGATGACCCTGACGTCCTTGCCTTCCATGATGGCGACGCAGGAATTGGTGGTGCCGAGGTCGATGCCGATGACCTTGCTCATCCGAGTACTCTCCTCTGCGGCAGGCGGGGATGGCCCGGAAGTGGCGCCAAGCCCGCCCCCTGTGTGAACCGGCGGCGAACCGCCGCGGATGGGTGGCTGGGGGTCCCCGCGCGGAGGCGGGGCGAGTGACGGAACGGATGTATTGATCCGGCGCGTCGCGGACAAGGGTCGCGACGGGGTCTGCTGTGCAAATCGGCCACGGTGCGGCGTGCCGGCCGCAGTCGGCGCAGCCGCCGGTTGCGTGCGGCGACGCATTCTTCCTAGCATTCCCGGAACGAAACGCCGGGGGGCACGCATCGCATGACCGTATCGCCAGGACTCAGCCGCCGCGCCTTGTGGCGCCTGCTGGCCGCTGCGGCGACCGCGCCTGTGCTGCCGGCGGACGGGCGCGCCCAGCCGGCGCGGGCGCTGAACGTGCTGGTGGTCGGCGCCGGCCTGTCGGGCCTCGGCGCCGCCCGCGCGCTGCACGATGGCGGCCATCGCGTGACCGTCCTGGAAGCCCGCACCCGCACCGGGGGGCGCCTGCACACCATCGACTTCCGCGGCCAGCGCCTGGACATGGGCGGTGCCTGGATCCACGGACCGGAGGGCAATCCCCTGACGCCCCTGGCGGACCAGGCCGGCATCCGGCGCATGCCGACCTATGATTCGCGCACCATCATGTTCGACGCCGATGGCCGCCGGCTGACCGAGGCCGAGACCACGGCCATCTTCGACACCGTCGGCCGCCTGATCGCCCATGACAGCCCCTATGCCTATCGCGGCGCGCGGGACGTCTCGCTGGCCGAGGCGGTGCCGCTGCTCGACCCGACCACCCGGGCCGCGCCCTATGACCAGCGCGTCGCCGCCTGGCTGTCCTCCTACGTGGCTGGCTATGCCGGGGGGGATGCGTCGGAGGTCTCGGCGCAATCCTGGTTCGGCGGGGAGGGCGAGATCCCGGAGGAGAACCACCTCCTGGCCCAGGGCTACAATGCCATCACGGACCTGCTGGCGCGCGGGCTCGACATCAAGCTGCGCCAGGTGGTGCGGTCGGTGCGCCTGGCCGGGGATGGCGTGGTGGTGGCGACCGCGGACCAGGCCTATTTCGCCGACCGCGTGGTGGTGACACTGCCGCTGGGGGTGCTGAAGCGCGGCGACGTGGCCTTCGACCCACCGCTGCCGGCGGCCCATCTGGGCGCCATCGCGCGCATCGGCAACGGGCTGCTGAACAAGATCGTGCTGGCCTTCCCGCGCCCCTTCTGGCCGGTCGAGACGCAGTACCTGCGGAGCCTGTCATCCACGCCCGACAATGTGGCGCCCGAGATCATCAGCCTGCAGCCGCACCTGAACGTGCCGGTGCTGGTGGCGCTGGTGGGCGGGTCGGCCGCCCAGCGCATCGAGATGCTGCCCGATGCCGCGCAGGTGGAGCTGGTGATGGCCGCGCTGCGACGGATGTTCGGCAACGGCATCCCGCGGCCGGTGGACAGTCGCGTCACCCGCTGGTCGCGCGACACCTACGCGCGCGGCGCCTATTCCTTCCTGCCGGTGGGGTCGTCCATCGCCGACCACCAGGCGCTGGCGCGGCCGGTGGCGGGGCGCATCTTCTTCGCCGGCGAGGCGGCGACGGCCGAGGCACCGTCCTATGCCCATGGCGCGCTGCTGGGCGGGCGGCGGGCGGCGCGGGAGGTGGCGGCGAGCACCGGCTGAGGCGATGCCGTCACGCCGGATCTCCAAGGGGCGGAGTTACCTCGGGACGTGCGTTGCGATCTCGAAATTTCGTCGAGACTCCCGGGGTTGTGCACGCTAGGTTCCACGGGCCGTATCGAGATCGGTTCGTGGCGTCCCCCCGCCCCGGGTGGCACACCCCGCGGGGCTGTTCGCGGACCAGTGCTCGTAACCACATCAGTCAAAAAGATAGGGAGTTGCATCGTGGCTCTGGTGGGAATTGTTTCCTATGTGCAGACTACTCTTCTCCTGCTGAACAAGCCGTTGATGGACGGCCTCCAGACGGCAGCCGAACGGGTCCAGTCCGGGCAGGCGGACGCGGCGTGCCAGCGCTGGTTCGGCGACAACACGGGCCCCTGGAAGACCCAGCTTCACAGGACGCTGCGGCAGCTGCGCTCGAACATCAACGTCCGGACGATCAAGGTGGGCTTCGCGCCGCTCGACGATCGCGGGGCGAATGCCGCCGCATGGAGGAACAACGGGCTCGCCTTCTCGACGCCACTTGGCGGCGCCGGGACCGTTGACAACATGAACCTCGACGTGGGGTTCAACAGCCTGCCGACCTACCTCCCTCTCAATGGCGGCCAGGTCGATGCGTCCTTCTACAGCCAGAGCAAGTTCGAGACGCTGGTGCATGAGCTGTCGCACCTGTTCCTGAACACCAAGGACGTGCCGACGAAGTGGGAACCGGACGGCTCCGTCGCCAAGGAAGCCTACGGCGCGAAGCGGGCGGCGAAGCTGGCGGTCGCGGACCCGGCGAAGGCGAAGCGCAACGCCGAGAACTGGGGCATCTTCGTCGAAGCCGTCGGCGTACACAAATCATCCTGACGGGCGCGATGACCTCCCGCTCCCGGTAGACGGCCACGTCGCCTGCCGGTCGTGCGAGCGTCGCGGCGCGGCAAGTGCCGCCGCTGCCGCGCTATCGTGCCTGGCTGCGCGCCATCTGTTCCGCGTTGCGAAGGGTCGGCAGCGCAGCTTCGCATTCGGTCCGCTGCGGGCGGCTGCGCTGGGCCGCCATGACCGCCTCGGCCTCCGCCCAGACGGCATCGCCATGGGCCCGGTCGACCTGGGTCAGGAGGCGCGTGCGTTCCAGCAGGGCATCGCGTGTGCGCGTCGCCTGGCGGCGCACCGAAGCGTCCTCGCACTGCACGGTGATCAGCGCGATACCGAGGTCGAGGCCGAGCCGCTGTGCCTCGGGATCGGCGGCAACCCGGGGCGCCGGGGCGGGGCGCGCCGCGACTGGCGGGGTCGGCGCCGGGCCGCCGGGCGTTGCCTCGCAGCCCGCCAGGGCCAGCGCGATCCACGTCAAAGCCGCGGCCCTCATGCTGCCCCCCATTGTCCGAACCCCCCTCACACCACGCCGACACTGCGTTCCGGCCCTTGCGGGGTCGGCATAGCGGCGGTCGCTCGCTACTTGCCGGCCACCACCACCATGGCGGGCTTCAGCAGCCGGCCGTTGAGGGTCCAGGCCGGGGTCCAGCAGGCCACGACCGACCCGGGTGCCACGCCCTCCGGCGCGGGCTGTTCGGCCATCGCCTGGTGCAATTCGGGGTCGAAGGGCTTGCCCGTCGGGTCGTCCCGCTTCACGCCATGGCGTTCGAGAATGCCGAGGAAGGAGCGTTCCACGCCCTCGATCCCGTCGCGGATCTTGGTGAGCACCTCGGGCTCGTCGGCCGTCTTGCCGGGCATGGCGTCGAGGCCGCGGCGCAGGTTCTCGGCCGCCTCGACCACGTCGCGGGCGAATTTCTGGGTGGCGTAGGCGCGGGCCTCCTGCACGTCCCGCGTGGTGCGGGTGCGCAGGTTCTGCATCTCGGCCTCGGCGCGCAGCCAGCGGTCCTTGAACTGCGCGGCCTCGGCCTCGAGCGCGGCGATGCGCTCCTCGGGGGTGGGTTCGGGCGGCGGGGCCTCGGCTTCGGCGGCGGCCTCGGTCGCGGCGGAGGCCGGGGCCTCGGCGTGCGGGTCTTTCGGGGTGTCCTGGGTATCGGTCATGTCGGGAACGCGTCTCATGTCGCGGGGGCGCGGCCGGGTGGTCGCGCGGTTGCACGTCACGTAGGCGCCTCGCCTGCCCGGGGCAAGTCAGGGGGCGGCGGCGAGCAGCCGTTCGAGCGCCGGGGCGAGGCCTTCCTGCGGCGCCTGGCGGGTGCGCGTCGCGCCGCGAGGCGCGCCATCCAGCGGCGTGCCGGCCGCGCCACCCAGCGCCGCCGCCAGGCCGCAATCGAGGCTGTCGAGCACCGGCACCGTCACCAGCGGCGCCAGGCGCGGGGCCAGGCCCGCCAGGCCGGCGCCGCCCAGCACCACCACCCCGGCGCCGTCGGCCACGGCGTCGCGGGCGGCCTCCGCCAGGATCGCGACGGCGCCGTCGGGGTCGCGGGCGATCATGTCGCCGGTGGGTGCCACGCCACGCACCAGGATGCGGTCCGGGCCATGGCCGCGCACCAGCGCGAAGTCCTGCAGCATGGGCACCCAGGCGGCGCCGCCGGTCAGCAGCGCGATGCGGGGGGCAAGGCGGAGCGCGGCCTCGATCGAGGCTTCCGCCATCCCGTGGACGGGGATGGGCAGGGTCTCGCGCGCTGCCTCGATGCCGGGTTCGCCGAAGCAGGCGATCAGCGCGGCGTCGAAGCGCTGCGGGTTGTCGGGGCCGACATGGTCGGCCAGCGCCGCCAGCACGGCATGCCCGGCGATGGCGACGGCGGCGCGGGTGGCGATGTAGCGGGCGCCGAAGGGGGCGGTTGCGGGGATGATCTCGGCGGGCGGCAGGCCCAGGCGCGGCAGCGCCTCCGCCGCGCGGGCGGCGAGCAGGGCGGTGATGGCCGGGTCGGTGTTGCCGTTCAGCAGGAGCAGTCGCATGGCGCCGGATCAGCATGGCGGGGGCGGGGGTGCAAGCGTCGCGGCGGCAGCCCGCTGTGGGTGCCGGAAAACCGCCCGTTCCGGGGCAATCTGCCGTTGTTGTAGGCAGCGCCCGCCCGCCCGGTGCAGGATGCCGGCGGGAGACGGATGGCATGCGCCTTGCTGCCCCATCGCGCTCCGGCGGGTCGCCATCCTGCCGGGCCGGGGCTGGGACGCGCGTGCAACGCCGCGCCCCGGGGAAACGCCAAACACAAGAGGATGATGGCCCGATGCGACTGCGACGCTTCCTGCTCACCGCCTGCCTGGCCGCGCTGCCGGCGCTGGCCGCCGCCCCCGCCGTCCAGGCGCAGGGCACCATCCGCATCGGCATGACCGCGGCCGACATCCCGCTGACCAACGGGCAGCCGGACCAGGGCTTCGAGGGCAACCGCTTCACCGGCATCCCGCTGTTCGACAGCCTGACCATGTGGGATCTGTCCTCGGCCGACCGGCCGTCGACCGTGATCCCGGGGCTGGCGACCGAATGGCGCGTCGATCCGAACGACCGCACGCGCTGGATCTTCACGCTGCGCCGCGGCGTGCGCTTCCATGACGGCAGCGAGTTCAACGCCGATGCCGTGGTGTGGAACGTGCGCAAGGTGCTGGATCGCGAGGCGCCGCATTTCGACCCGCGCCAGGTCGGCGTGACCGCGACCCGCATGCCCACGCTGCGTCGTGCGGAGAAGATCGACGACTACACCGTCGCGCTATTCACCAGCGAGCCGGACAGCCTGCTGCCGATCAACCTGACCAACCTGTTCGTGGCATCCCCGGCGCAGTGGGACCGCCATCGTGCGGCCAGCCCGAATGCCGAAGCCGCCTGGGGCGCCTTCGCGCGTGAACCCTCGGGCACCGGGCCGTTCCGCGTGACGCGCTTCGTGCCGCGCGAGCGGCTGGAGATGGCGCGCTTCGACGGCTATTGGGGCGAGAAGGCGCGCGCCGAGCGCATCGTGCTGCTGCCGATCCCCGAAGCGAATGCGCGCACCGCGGCACTTCTGTCGAACCAGGTGGACTGGATCGAGGCGCCGTCGCCCGATGCCATTCCGCAGCTGCGGTCGCGCGGCATGGCCATCACGTCCAACGCGCAGCCGCATGTCTGGCCGTGGCAGCCGTGCTTCACCGGTGATTCGCCGCTGCGCGACGTGCGGGTGCGGCGCGCCATCAACCTGGCGATCGACCGCGAGGGGCTGCGCACGCTGCTGGGCGGCATGATGGCGATTCCCGTCGGCACCGTGCCGCGCGGGCATCCGTGGTTCGGCAACCCGTCCTTCAACATCCGCACCGACAAGGCGGAGGCGCGACGCCTGCTGGCCGAGGCCGGCTACACGCCGCAGCGGCCACTCACGCTGCGCGTGCAGATCAGCGCGTCGGGCTCGGGCCAGATGCAGCCGCTGTCGATGAACGAGTTCCTGCAGCAGGACCTCAAGGAAGTCGGCATCAATGTCGAGTTCGACGTGATCGAGTGGAACGCGCTGTTCACCAACTGGCGCAATGGCTGCCAGCACGCGAGCGCGCGCGGGGCGCATGCGACGAACGTGTCCTTCGCCGCGATGGACCCGTTCTTCGCCATGGTGCGCTTCTGGGATTCCAAGATGGCGCCGCCGGTGTCGAACAACTGGGGGCATTTCAACGACCCGCGCTTCGACGCGCTGATCGCCGAGGCGCGCAACGCCTTCGAGCCCGCCGCGCGCGACGCGGCGCTGGCGCGGCTGCATGCGGCTGGCGTGGACGAGGCGCTGTTCATCTGGATCGCGCATGACGTGTCGCCGCGGGCGATGTCGCCGCGCATCCGCGGCTATGTGCAGCCGCAATCGTGGTTCGTCGATCTGCGGCTGCCGTATATCCAGTAATCCCCACGACGGTTTCGCGGCGCTCCGCTTCGCTGCGCTGTGCGAAACCGTCGCGGGGGCCCCGGGTGGTGCTGATCCTGGGGGCATCGTTCCTCCCGCCGTGGCAAAGCCACGGCGGGGCGTCCAAAGGCTTCAGAGGATGACCGGATGTTCTTCTACCTGATCAGGCGCATCCTCTACGCGATCCCGATCGCGCTCGCGGTCGGGTTCGTGTGTTTCATGCTGGTGCAGATCGCGCCGGGCGACCCGATCAACGCCATCGTGCCGGCGGATGCGCCGGGCGACGTGGTCGAGCAGGTGCGGCGCGACTACGGGCTGGACAAGCCGCTGCCGGTGCAGTTCGGCATCTGGCTGCTGAAGGTGGTGCAGGGGGATCTGGGGCGGTCGCTGGCGACCGGGCGCAGCGTGTGGTCGGACCTGTCGAGCGCGATCTCCAATACGCTGATGCTGGCGCTGGTCGCATCGGCCATCGGCTTCGTGCTGGGCTGCACGCTGGGCGGGCTGGCGGGGACCTTCCGCGGGTCGTTCCTCGACCGAGCGGCGGTGGGGATCGCGGTGGCCGGTGTTTCGGTGCCGCATTACTGGCTCGGCATGGTGCTGGTGGTGATCTTCTCGGTGCAGCTGAACTGGCTGCCGGCGATGGGGGCGGGGCCGGGCGGGTCGTCCGACTGGCACTGGAACTGGGAACACATGCAGCATCTGGTGCTGCCCGCCGTGACGCTGGCAGTGATCCCGATGGGCATCGTGACGCGCACGGTGCGCGGCATCATCGCCGAGATCATGAACCAGGAATTCGTCACCGCGCTGCGCGGCAAGGGCATGACGCGCTGGGGCATCTTCGTCCATGTGGTGAAGAACGCGGCGCCGAATGCGCTGGCGGTGATCGGGCTGCAGCTGGGCTACCTGATGGGCGGGTCGATCCTGGTGGAGACGGTGTTCTCCTGGCCGGGCACCGGGCTGTTGCTGAACAACGCGATCTTCCAGCGCGACCTGCCGGTGCTGCAGGGCACCATCCTGGTGCTGGCGATGTTCTTCGTGGCGCTGAACCTGATGGTGGACCTGGTGCAGACCGCGCTCGATCCCAGGATCAAGCGCGCGTGACCGCGCGATCCCAGGACCAAGCGCGCGTGACCGCGCGACGCATCAAGCGGGCTTGAGGGGGACAGGGCGATGAACAGCGCGACAACTCCGACGGCGGCCGAGGCCGAGCTCGCCATCCAGGCCAGGCAGACGGTGGCCAAGGGGCAGGGCTACTGGGCCGGCGTGTGGAAGCGGCTGCGGCGCGATCCCCTGGCCATCACCTGCGCGGCGGTGCTGGTGGTGATGCTGCTGGCGATCGTCTTCGCCGGCTTCATCGCGCCGCATGATCCCTACCAGGGGTCGATGATCCGGCGCCTGCGGCCGATCGGCACGCCGAACTACATCCTGGGCACGGATGAGCTCGGGCGCGACATGCTCACGCGCCTTCTGTACGGCGGGCGGCTGTCCTGGTTCATGGGCATCACGCCGGTGTTCCTGGCCTTTGTGATCGGCACCTTCTTCGGCGTGCTGGCGGGCTTCGCCGGCGGCAAGGTCAACATGGCCATCATGCGCACGACGGACGTGTTCTATGCCTTCCCGTCGGTGCTGCTGGCGGTGGCGATCTCGGGCGCGCTCGGGGCGGGCATCTTCAATGCCATCCTGGCGCTGACGCTGGTCTTCGTGCCGCCGATCATCCGTGTCGCGGAGAGTGTCACCACCGGCGTGCGGAACCTCGACTTCGTGGATGCGGCGCGGGCCAGCGGCGCGTCGGCCTTCACCATCGTGCGCGTGCATGTGCTGGGGAACGTGCTGGGGCCGATCTTCGTCTATGCGACGTCGTTGATCAGCGTCTGCCTGATCCTGGCGAGCGGGCTGTCCTTCCTCGGCCTGGGCACCAAGCCGCCGGAACCCGAATGGGGGCTGATGCTGAACACGCTGCGCACGGCGATCTATGTGCAGCCCTGGGTGGCGGTGCTGCCCGGCGTGTGCATCTTCGTGACGTCGATCTGCTTCAACCTGCTGAGCGACGGGCTGCGCCAGGCGATGGACGTGAAGGGCTGACGCCAACAGCCCGAAGGTCCAGGAAACTGAGTTTCCTGGCGGGGGTCGAGGGGGCGGCGCCCCCTCGATGCGCCATCACCAGAATGGCACGAACCGCTTCAGCATTGCGCGCGTGATGCGTTGCCCGCGGCGTCGCCACGGCGCATCCATCGCGAAGGCGGGTTCGTTCGCCTCCCAACCTGCACAACTCCAATCCGACTGCCGTGCGAGGAAGGCGACGAAGGCGTCGCGATCCTGCCAGGCGGCGATGGCCGGCCCCGCGGCCTGTGCGTGCTCGACCTCGCAGAGCATCACGCCATCCGTGGTGCGCAGGAGGCTCTGCCCGCGATAGTCGCGCTCGCGCTTGGGGATGATGCCTTCGCCCGGCTGGCACCAGGACAATTCGCGCCAGACCTTGCGCGCCAGCGTCTCGCCGAAGGGCGTGCGGTCGGTCTCCGCCGCGGCCAGCGCGCGCAGGGCCGCGATATCCTCCGTGTTCGGCCCGCCGTCGTCGCGGGCGTGGCTGTCGGGCACAGCGAAGGCGGCGAGGATCGCCCGCGTCAGCCGCTGGTTCGACTGCCGCCAGGGGTCGTCGGTGTGCATCACCGGCTCGCGCGGTTCCCAGCCGGAGCAGGTCCAGTCCGACTGCCGCGCGAAGAAGCCCACGAAGGCGTCGCGGTCGGGCCAGGTCGCGATCGGCGGTCCCGGCATGTGGCCGTCCTGGATTTCGCAAAGCATCACGCCATCCGCGGTGCGGATCAGGCCATGGCCGCAATAGTCGCGGTGGAACTGGTGGATCAGCCCCTCGCCCTCGCGGCTGCGCATCAGCTCCACCCAGACCTGCGTCGCGATGCGCGCGCCGAAGGGCGTGCGGTCGAGCCGGTGCGCCGCCGCCTCCCGCTGCGGCCGGTTCGCCTCGTAGTAGGCGCGGGTGTAGGCGTCGTCGGTCACGTCATCGGCACGGCAACCCAGCGCTGGAAGCCCGGGCGTTCGCCGATCTTCGCATACCAGGCGGCCAGCGCCGGGAAGGACGGCATGCCATCGACCCGCACCTCCTCGCCGAACCAGCGCCGCGCGTAGCAGCCCAGCACGATGTCGGCGATCGTCATCTGCGCGCCGTCGAGATACGGGCCGCCATGGCGCGCGATCCAGGCATCGACCATCGCCCAGCAGGTCGCGGAGGCTTTCATCGCCGCCATCACCGATGCCATGTCGCGCTTGTCCGCCGGCGTGCGCACCAGGCCCCAGAACAGGTTGCGTTCCGCCGGCGACAGGGTGGAGAGCTGCCAGTCCATCCAGCGGTCCGCGCTCGCGCGCGCCTGCGGGTCGGCCGGATACAGCGCGCTGCCGTGCTTCACCGCGAGATAGCGCAGGATGGAATTCGATTCCCACAGGACGAAGCCGTCATCCTCGATGGTCGGCACGCGGCCGTTCGGGTTCATGGCGCGGTATTCGGGCGTGTCCACCACGCCGTGCTCCAGCCCCGCATCGCTGCGGTCATAGGGGATGCCGGTCTCGTCCAGCATCCACAGCACCTTCTTCACATTGACCGAGTTCACCCGGCCCCAGAGCTTCAGCATCACGCGTTGCCTCCTCCCGCGCACCTACGGCGCAACCTTCTGCTCGATCGCGTCCCAGATGGCCTTCTCCAGATGCACGCCGTCGAAGCGCGCGATCTCCTGCAGGCCGGTGGGCGAGGTCACGTTGATCTCGGTCAGCAGGCCGCCGATCACGTCGATGCCCACGAAGATCATGCCGCGCTTCTTCAGCTCGGGGCCGATGGCGGCGCAGATCTCCTTCTCGCGATCGGTCAGCGTGGTGGGTTCCGGGCGACCGCCGACATGCATGTTCGACCGCGCCTCGCCGGCCGCGGGCACGCGGTTGATGGCGCCCATCGCCACGCCATCCACCAGGATGATGCGCTTGTCGCCCTCGCGCACCGCGGGGACGTATTTCTGGATCATCAGCGGTTCGCGGGAGCGTTCGGTGAACATCTCGACCAGCGCGTTCATGTTGGGGTCCTCGGGGCGCAGGTGGAAGACGCCCGCGCCGCCATTGCCGAACAGCGGCTTGATGATGATGTCGCCGTGCTCGCGCCGGAAATCCGCGATGCGGCGGCGATCGGCGGTGACCATCGTGATCGGCATGAGCTCGGGGAAATGCGTGACGAACAGCTTTTCGGGCGCGTTGCGGACCGAGGCCGGGTCGTTCACCACCAGCGTGCGCGGGTGGATGTGTTCGAGGATGTGGGTGGCCGTGATGTAGCCCATGTCGAAGGGCGGGTCCTGGCGCATCAGCACCACCTCGGCGCCGGCGCCGAGGTCGAGCTCCTCCTCCGCGCCCAGGGTGAAGTGGTTGCCCTGTTCGCGGCGCACCTGCACCGGCCGCGCCCAGGCGGTGACGCGCCCGCCGCGCAGGGCCAGGTCCCGCACATGGTAGTGCCACAGCGCATGGCCGCGCGCCTGGGCTTCGAGCATCAGGGCAAAGGTGGAATCGCCGTCGATGTTGATGGAGTCGATCGGGTCCATCTGGACCGCGACGCGGAGGCTGCGGGTCATGGGCGCATGTCCTGATTCCGGTCCGGGGCGGACCGCTTGGAAGCGTCGTGCCATTGCGCGGGCGAATGCGCCAGGGGTGCGGGGGCCGGGGCGGGGTCAGCAACCCATAGTTGTTTTGGGTTAACGAGATACGATTTCCGGTTAGCAACTGCCCGGGTCGTGGCATAAGTTTCGGCATCCTTAAGGGTCTGCGGGCCCTGTGATGCGGCAGGACGCCGCGCCCCTCGTGTTGCACCGAGACGCGCCATGTCCATGACCCCGCCCCTCGACCCCTTGATGCTGCTGCTCGACGACCCGGTGCTGCGGGCTGCGCTGGCCGGCCAGGACCCCGAACTGGCCCCGGCCGTGATCGGCGCGCTGGCTGCGGCCGCGGATGCGCCGACGGCCCCTGCCGCGGACGCGCTGCCCGGCGCGCTGCCGGTGCCCCCGCCAGGCGTGCTGTCCGTCGCGCCGCCCGCGCCCGAGCCGCTGCCCGTCGCGACGCCGGCCGCGGTGCCGCCCACAGGCCCCGCCTTCGTCGTGGTGCCGGAGGATGCCTTCCCCACCATCGTCGAACTCGACGCGATGCTGGCCGACAGCTACCTGCCGGAACCCGGCCTCGATGACGCGACGCGCGCCGAACTGGCCGAGGCGCTCGGCCTCGATCCCGCGCTCATCGACGATGCGGAGGCCTTCATGGCGGCGCTGCTGGCGCTCGAGCCGCCGCCCGAGCCTCCCCTGCCCGAGGCTTTCGGTGGCGATCCGCTGCGGGATTGAGCAGGGCTGGCGGCGATGCCGGAGGACTGGGTCCTCGGTTGACCGCCGGGGTCCCCGCGACGATCCGAGGCGCTGATGCCCTGGAATCACCGCGCGGCGTGCGGCCCGCCGGGCGCCATGGCGGTTCCTCAATGAATCTTTAACAGACCCGTCATTGTCCCGTGCGGGAGGCCAAGCCGTCGTCGCCCTATCCGGCAGGTCATTCGAACACCTGCCGGAGAGTCTCATGTCGGGCACGCAGCTCAGCGCCACCAACGCCTTCACGCTTGCCCACACGGCAGGGAACGGGTCAGCAGCGCTGGATGCCGAGGTGGCGGCCTACGATGCCCAGACCGGCCTGGTCTTCGTGATCGGCCCGGATGGCGTGGACGCCATCGATGCGGCGACCGGCGTGATCCTGGGCAGCCTGGATACCAGCGCCTTCGGCGGCATCAACTCGGTCGCGGTGAAGGATGGCGTGGTCGCCCTTGCCCTGCAGGCCGACCCCAAGACCGATCCCGGCCTCGTGGTGGTGGCGGATGTCGTGCGCATTGGCGACGACGTGTCGGTGGTGCCGCGCATCTTCGCCGGCCAGCCCTTCGTGACCGTGGGCGCGCTGCCCGACCAGATCGGCTTCACCCCGGACGGCACGAAGCTGCTGACCGCCAACGAGGGCGAGCCGAGTTCCTATGGCGCGCCGGACAGCGTCGACCCGGTCGGTTCGGTCAGCATCATCGATGTCGCCACCGGCGCGGTGCAGACCGCGGATTTCTCCGCCTTCAACGGCCAGGAGGCCGCGCTGCGCGCCGCCGGCCTGCGCATCTTCGGGCCTGGTGCGAGCGTGGCGCAGGACCTCGAGCCCGAATACGTCGCGGTCGACCCGAACGACTCGACCAAGGCGTATGTGACGCTGCAGGAGGCCAATGCGATCGCGGTGCTCGACCTCAGCACCGCGACCTTCACAAGCATCATCCCGCTCGGCTTCAAGGACCACGGGCTGGCGGCCAACGCGATCTCCGCCAACGACCAGGACAACGTCTTCGCGCCTGTTACCGTCGACAACCTTTTCGGCATGTACATGCCGGATGGCATCAAGGCCGTGGATTTCTGGGGCACGACCTACCTGATCACGGCGAATGAGGGGGATGCGCGCACCGACTGGCCTGGGTTCAACGAGGAAGCGCGCATCTCGCAGCTCAGCCTCGACCCGACCGCCTTCCCCGACCTGAACGGCAATGGGCGCGCCGACGTCGTCGATGCGATCGGGCGGCTGACGGTGACGAACGCGCTGGGTGACACCGATGGGGACGGCGATTTCGACCAGCTGTATGTCTTCGGCGGCCGGTCCTTCAGCGTGTGGAACACCGACGGCACGCTGGTCTTCGACAGCGGCAACATGCTGGACGAGATCATCGCCACGCAGTTCCCCGACAGCTACGACGAGAACCGCGACGACAACAAGGGCGTCGAGCCCGAGAGCATCACCATCGGCCAGGTCGGCAACGACACCTTCGTGTTCGTGGCCCTGGAACGCGCGGACGGCGTCGCGGCCTTCCGGATGGATGCGCCCGACGACTTCACCTTCGCCGGCTTCTTCACCACGCCGGGCGACGACGCGCCGGAAGTGATCACCTTCATCCCCACCGAGGACGCGCCGGGTGGGGTGCCGCTGCTGGTGGTGCCGAACGAGGACAGCGCCACCACCACCGCCTATGAGCTGAACGCCACCTTCAAGCTGCAGCTGCTGCATTTCTCGGATGCCGAGGCGGGGCTGCTGGCCTCGACCACCGCGCCGCTGCTCGCGGCCCTGGTTGATGCCTTCGACGACGACTACGCGAATACGCTGATCCTGGCCGGCGGCGACAACTACATCCCGAGCCCCTTCTTCGCCGCCGGCACCGACCCGTCGGTCGCCGCGACGCACACGCGCGGCGACAATCCGGGCGCGGCGGATATCGAGATCCACAACCGCATCGGCGTGGAAGCCTCGACCGTCGGCAACCATGAATTCGACTTCGGCACGCGCGTCTTTGCCGACGCCGTGGCCGATGCCGCCTTCCCGTATCTCACGGCGAACCTGGATTTCTCGGCCGACGCCGACATCCGCGGCCGCTACACCGAGACGGTGGGCGTGGGCGGGCTCGAGGATGTCGGCACCCTGGCCGGGCGCATCGTGCCCTCCGCCGTGGTGGACAAGGGCGGCGAGAAGATCGGCCTGGTCGGCGTCACCACGCAGATCCTGGAATCCATCGCCTCGACCGGCGGGGTCGAGGTGAAGGGCTTCGCCGGCGACGGGCTCGAGGCCAACGACATGGCGTTGCTGGCCGCGCAGCTCCAGATCGTGATCGACGACCTGACGGCGCAGGGCGTCGACAAGATCATCCTGATGTCGCACCTCCAGCAGATCGCCTTCGAGGTCGAGCTGGCGACGCTGCTCGAGGATGTGGACATCATCCTCGCCGCCGGGTCGAACACCCGCCTGGGCGACGAGACCGACCAGGCGGTGGCCTTCCCCGGCCACGCGGCGGACTTCGCCGGCACCTACCCGCTGCTGGCCGAGGGCGCGGATGGCGGGACCACGCTGATCGTCAACACCGACAATGAATTCACCTACCTGGGCCGCCTGGTGGTGGAGTTCGACGACCAGGGTCGCATCATCACCGACAGCCTCGACCCCGCGATCAACGGCGCCTATGCCGCGACACGCGATAACGTCGCCGCGGCCTGGGGCGTGGATATCGAGGACGTCGACGCCGTCGCCTTCGCCGAGGGCACCAAGGGTGCCGAGGTGAAGGAGATCACCGACGCCGTGCAGGCCGTGATCGCCGCCAAGGACGGCGAGATCTGGGGCTTCACGGACGTCTACCTGGAAGGCGAGCGCAACCAGGTCCGCAACCAGGAGACCAATTTCGGCAACCTCACCGCGGATGCGAACGCCTACGCCGCGCAGCAGGCGCTGGGCGCCGAGGCGCTGGTGGTGTCGCTGAAGAATGGCGGCGGCATCCGCACCGCGATCGGCACGGTGGATGTGGTGACGGGCGAGAAGGACCCGCCGATCGCCAACCCGTCCGCCGGCAAGCCGGAGGGCGCGATCTCGACGCTGGATATCGAGAATTCGCTGCGCTTCAACAATCGCCTGGTGGTGTTCGACACCACGGCGGCCGGGCTGAAGGCGATCCTGGAGCATGGCTTCGCGAGCCTGGGCAACCAGGGGCGCTTCCCGCAGCTGGGCGGGCTGTCGATCTCCTACGACCCCGACCTGCCGGCCGGGTCGCGCGTGCTGAGCGTCGCCGCCATCGACGAGACCGGTGCCATCGTGGCGCGCATCATCGAGGACGGCGCGGTCAGCCCCTCGGCGCCGGCGCTCATCAGCGTGGTGACGCTGAGCTTCCTGGCGCAGGGCGGCGATGGCTATCCGATGAAGGCGAATGGCGAGAACTTCCGCTACCTGCTGGAGGACGGCACGATCGGCCCGGCGCTGGACGAGGCCACCGACATCTCCGTCGCGCCGGCCGGCGCGCTGGGCGAACAGCAGGTGTTGAAGGACTTCCTGCAGGAATTCCATGGCGCGCCCGGCACGGCCTTCGACCAGGCCGACACCGCGATATCCGGCGACACGCGTATCCAGAACCTGGATGCGCGCGCCGACACGGTGCTGGATGGCTTCGCGCGGCTGGGGTCCGGGCTGCTGGTCGGGGGGCTGGGCGACGACAGCCTGACCGGGCAGGGCCGCGCGGACATCCTGCAGGGTGGCCTTGGGGACGATACGCTCGCGGGTGCCATCGGCGATGACAGCCTGGATGGTGGCGAGGGCGACGACCTGCTGCTCGGCCAGTCGGGTCAGGACACCATCCTGGGCGGTGCCGGCAACGACACCATCCTGGCGGGTGCCGGCCAGGACAGCATCGATGCCGGCGCCGGCGACGACCTGGTGGCGGGCGAGAACGGCAACGACGTCATCCTTGGCGGTGCTGGGGCCGACACGCTGACGGGCGCGGCCGCCAATGACACGATCGACGGCGGTGCCGACGACGACGTGCTGGATGGCGGCATCGGGGCGGACAGCCTGCTGGGCGGCGAGGGCGACGACCTGATCGACGGCGGCTTCGCGGCCGATACCCTGCTGGGCGGCGGCGGCAACGACACCGTGCTGGCCGGCTACGGCGACGACAGCATCGATGGCGGGGACGGCAACGACCTTCTGGACGGCAGCTTCGGTCAGGACTGGATCGTGGGTGGCGGCGGCGAGGACACGCTGCTTGGCGGCTACAGCGACGACACGATGGATGGCGGCGCGGATGACGACCTGCTGGACGGCGGGTTGGGCCTGGACAGCCTGGTCGGCGGTGCAGGGTCCGACACGCTGCATGGCGGGGCGGGGCGCGACACGCTGGCGGGCGGTGCGGGCGACGACGTGCTCAGCGGCGGCACCGTGGGCGACCTGTTCATCTTCGGCGCCGGGACCGGCCACGACACGATCACCGATTTCGGCGTGACCGACCGCATCCGCATCGAGGACGGGATCATGATCGCGAATGACGAGGTCTTCGACGCCGATGGCGATGGCTTCGACGACCTGATGATCGCGCTGGCCGATGGCGGGTCGATCACGCTGATCGACGTGACCAGGGTCAACCTGGGCGCCTTCGAATTCGCCTGACCCTCAAGGGGAATGCGCCGTGCGGCGCATTCCCGGGCTATACGCCGAGCACCGCCGCGGCTTCGCGCACCGCGGCTTCCAGCGCGCCATCGGCGAAGGGCGAGACCAGCCCGGCCGAGGCCACCAGACCCTGGAAGGGCATCGACCCGCCGCGCCCGCACAGTGCGACATAGGCATCGAGCGCAGCCTTCGCATCGCGCCGCGACCACACCCAGAACTGCAGCGCGACGCACAGCGCCAGCGTGTAGTCGATGTAGTAGAAGGGCGAGTTGTAGATGTGCGCCTTCGCCTGCCAGCGGCCGCCCTTCGCGGGGTATGCCAGGTCGCCGTAATCCGTCCACGGCATGTAGAGCTTCTCCAGCCGCTGCCACATCGCGTGGCGTTCGGCCGGCGTCGCGTCGGGATTGGCATAGACCTCGTGCTGGAAGTGATCGACGCAGACGCCATAGGGCAGGAAGGCCAGCGCCTGCACCAGGTGCATGGCGCGGTAGCGGTCGGCGGCGTCCTCGCCCACCAGCAGGCCCATCTGCGGATGTGACAGGTATTCGAGGCCCATGGAGTGGATCTCGGCCGCCTCCATGGTCGGCCAGAGGTAGTCCACGCCCGGCTGGTGGCGGCTTTCCCAGCATTGGAAGGCGTGGCCCATCTCATGCGTGAAGACGCCGATATCGCCATGCGTGCCGTTGAAATTGGCGAAGATGAAGGGCGCGCCGACGCTAGGGAAGGACGTGCAGAAGCCGCCGCCGGCCTTGCCCGGGCGGTTCTTCAGGTCGAGGAAGCCGCCCTGCCGCATCATCGCGTAGAAGTCGGCCAGGCGCGGGTCCATGCGGTCGAACATGGTCTGCGCGGCGGCCACCAGCGTGTCGTGGTCGCCGGCCGGCTTCGGGTTGCCGGCGGGGTCGATCAGCGCCTCGTCCCAGTAGCGCAGGCGGTCCCAGCCATGGGTGGCGCGGCGCGCTTCGAGGATGCGCGCGACCAGCGGCGTGACGTGGCGCGCGACGGCGTCGCGATACCGCGCGACATCCGCCGGGCCGTAGTCCAGCCGGCGCATGCGGCGATAGGCCAGCGGCGTGAAGGTGGCGTCGCCCAGCTTGCGGGCCATGCCGGTGCGAAGCTTCACCAACTGGTCGTAGATCTCGTCCAGCGCCGCGCCGTTCCGCGCGAAGAAATCCCAGCGCGCGGCCTCGGCCTCGTGCCGGGTGGCGCGGTCGGGGTCCTCGGCGAAGGGGGCGAGGCCGGAGAGGTTCACCTCGCGCCCCTTCACCGTGACCTTGGCACCGGCCAGCAGCGCGGTGTAGCGGGCGGAGAGGCGGCTCTCCTCCTCGCTCTCGGCGGCGATGGAGGGGTCGAAGGCGGTGATGTCGGTCTCCCACAGCGCCACGGCATGGGCGCCGGCCGCGGCGTCCAGCCCGGCGCGGTCGGGGTCGGCCAGCAGGCGGCGCTTCAGGGCGGTCTCGTGCGTCGCGGCCTCGGGGGCCAGGGCATCGGCGTATTCGCGCGCGGCGACCGCATCCTTGTCGGTGGTGTCCTGCGCGAATTTCAGGTGCACCAGGGACGACCAGGTGTCGTAGTCGCGCCGCGCCGCGTCCCACATGGCCAGCGCGCCGGCGCGGTCGCCGGCATCGAGGCGCGCGTCGATCGCGGCATGGGTGGCGGCCAGGCTGTCGCGGTCCGGTCGCGGGGCGGTGATGGCGTCGAAGCGGAGCGTCATGGCGGGGTCCGTGCTGGGTTGCATGCAGGTGGCGACAGGGGCCGGGTGGCGTCAAGCGGGGCCACGGTCCAGGATGCGACGGCGCGAGCCAAACCTCGCGCGCCCTGTTTCGTCGCGCACAGCCGACACACCGACCCTGCGCGCGCTGCTGTTTGCGCGCAGCCGCCACGCCAACCCTGCGCGCGCTGTTGTTCGCGCGCAGCCGCCACGCCAACCCTGCGCGCCTGACCGGAGCCCGCCATGCCACGCCTGATGTCCACCCTCGCCATTGCCGGCCTGCTGCGGGAGGCCGCGCCGGCGATCGAGGCCGCGTTGGGCGCGAGGCTTGAGGTCGAACTGGCGCCGACCCGTGCGCTGGAAGGGCGCATCCGTGGCGGCGAGCGCGCCGACGCCGCCGTGCTCACCGCGGAAGCCATCGCCACGCTGTCGGCCGAGAGCGTGCTGGACGGCACGACCGCGCGCGCCCTGGCGCATTCGCGAGTCGGGATCGCGGTGAAGGCGGGCGCGCCGCATCCCGACATCTCGGACGTGGCGGCGCTGCGGCGGCTGCTGCTGGAGGTGCCGTCGCTGTGCTATTCGCGCGCTGGCGCCTCGGGAATCTTCTTCGCGGCGCTCATCGAACGCCTGGGCATCGCCGCCGAGGTGAACGCCAAGGCCATCGTGATCCCGCAGGGCTTCACCGCGGAGAAGCTGGTGACGGGCGAAGCGGCCATCGCCTTCCAGCAGGTCAGCGAATTGATGGAGGTGCCGGGCATCGAGGTGGTCGGCGCGCTGCCCGATGGCGCGCAGACCATCGCGGTGTTCTCCGGGGCTGCGTTTGCCGATGCGCCCGATGGCAAGCGCGTGCTGGATGCGGTCGCGGCCTGCTGCACGCCCGCCGCGCTGCGGGCGAAGGGCCTCGACGCGCCAGGCTAGAGCCATTTCCGCTCGCCCGTGGCTCGCTTCAACGTCTCCAGCCGCTTGGTTTGGCGAGCATCTTCACCCGATCAGATGATTCCATCTGATCGGGATCTGCTCTAGGCGGCGGCGAGCGCCGCGCCGCGCTGCCAGCGCATGGCGCGCCGCAGCAGCCACAGCGCGATCGCCAGGTTCACCAGGTTCCAGGCGATGCCGTTCCACATCGCCGCCTGATACGACCCCGTCGCGTCGAAGATGGCGCCGGCCATCCACCCGCCCAGCGCCATGCCCACCAGCGTGGAAGACAGCGCGATGCCCACGCGCGTGCCGGCCTGCGCGGGCGGGAAGTACTCGCGCACGATCATCGCGTAGGACGGCACGATGCCGCCCTGGAACAACCCGAATACCGCGCTGACGGCGAACAGCGCGACCATGCCGTCCGACGGCAGGAACAGGAACAGCGCCAGACCCTGCAGCACCGACCCCAGTGCGAGCGTCCGCAGCCCGCCGATGCGGTCCATCACCACGCCGAAGACCAGGCGCGAGACGATGCCCGCCGCCAGCATGACCGACAGCATCTCCGCCCCGCGCTGCGCGCCGTAGCCGAGGTCCACGCAGTAGGCGACGATGTGCACCTGCGGCATCGCCATGGCGACGCAGCAGGCGACCCCCGCCGCGCCCAGGATCGCCTGCAGCACATTCGGATGCAGGCCGAGCGGCAGCACCGCCGGGGCGCCGGCCGCGCGCGGTGGCGGCGCGGGCGGCAGCGGCGGGCGGGCGCGCAACGTGAGCGCCAGCGGCAGCATGGTCACGATGCACACAACGCCCATCGCCAGGTGCGCGTGGCGCCAGCCGATGGAGTCCACGCCCCATTGCAGCAGCGGCGGCCAGACCGTGCCGGCCATGTAGTTGCCCGATGCCGCCAGCGCGACCGCGATGCCGCGCCGGCGCGAGAACCATAGCGAGGCATCGGCGATCAGCGGCCCGAATACGGCCGCCGCGCCGAAGCAGCCCATGAGCACGCCATAGGCCAGGCCGAACACGAAGATGGAGGGCGCCAGCGCCGCCGCCACGCCGCCGGCCGCCAGCGACACGGCGGCCACCATCACCGGCACCATGGTCCCGAATCGGTCCGACAGCCGCCCCATCAGCACGCCGCCCACGACGAAGCCGACCATCGTCATGGTGTAGGGCAGCGAGGCATCGGCGCGTGCCGTGCCGAATTCCGCCTGCACCGCCGGCAGCATCACCACGACCGACCACATCGGCGCGCTGCCGATCATGCAGAGCAGCACGATGGCGGCCAGGCGCAGCCAGGCGCGGCGTGAGTCGATCAGTGCTGCCGCGTCGGCGTGGCGCATGGTTGTTTCTCCCGGGCGCGCATGGTGGCATGGGTCCGGTGCCGGGGCCATGCGGGGCGGTACGGCGGCGCGCGAGATTTGTCCTTCCACGGCCGGCGTGGCGCGCGGCACCGATGCGGCCGGGGATGCCGTCAGCAGGGCGGCCGACCGCGCGGCGCGCATCGCCGCCGAGCGCGTCGCGCTGGAGCGCGTGGTGAAGGCGGCGTGCGGCGAGGCAAGCGCGCTGCGCGGCGGCCGGCGGCGACGCGGGAGGGTCTGCGCGCCGCCTGACGCCGGCGCTACAGCCCCATCAGGTCGAGCGTGCGGCCGATCACCTTGGCCTCGTCGAAGCGATCCAGCGCGCGGGCGCGGCCGGCCTCGCCCATGCGTGCGCGCAGCGCCGGGTCGGTGGCCAGGCGCGACAGCGCGGCACCCAGCGGGGCGTCCTGCATGGGCGGCACCAGGAAGCCGGTCTCGCCGTCCACCACCTGTTCGCGCGGGCCGCTGATGTCGGTGGCGACCACCGGCAGGCCGGTCATCATCGCCTCGATCACGCTCATGGGCAGGCCCTCGAAATGCGAGGGCAGGCAGAAGACGTCCGACGCCGCGAGGATGCGCGCGACGTCGTGGCGGTAGCCCAGGCGGCGGATGCGGCGGCCGAGCAGCGCCTCGGCGCGCGCGAAGTGGGGGTCGAGGTCCTCGCCATGGTCCGTTGGCAGCCTTTCGCCCACCACCCAGAGCACGGCGTTGGCGGGCGTGGCTTCCATCGCGCGCAGCAGTTCCGGGTGGCCCTTGTGGCGCACCAGGCGGGAGACGCAGGCGATGACGCAGTCATCCCCCGCCGCGCCGAATTCCGCGCGCAGCGCCGCGCGCGCCGCGGCATCCGGGTGGAACAGCGCGGGGTCGCGCCCGTTCAGCACGGCCGTCGCGCGCGGATGAATGCGCAGGCGGCGCGCATCCGCCGCCTCCTCCTCGCTGACCGTGAGGAAGGTGTCGGTGAGCCGCCCGCCCAGGCGTTCCATCCGGAGCGACAACGTGCGGCGCCACCATGGCCCCGGCTGGTTGAACAGGAACCCGTGGCAAGTATAGGCGATGCGCTCCACGCCCGCGGCCTTCGCCGCGAGGCGTGCCAGCAGGCCGCTGATCGGCATGTGCGCATGCACCAGGTCGAAGCGCTCGCGGCGGAACAGGTCGACCAGCGCACGATAGGCGCGCGCCTGGGCCGCCGGATTCAGGCTGCGCGCCATCGGCACGGTCTCGATGCGGAAGCCCTCGGTGCGCGGGACATCGAGCAGCGGGCCCTCGGCGGAAACCCCCACCACCTCGTGCCCGCGCGCGCGCGCGCCGCGCATCACCGGCAGCAGGAAATGCCGCAGCGAAAAATCCACATTGGTGACTTCGCAGATCTTCATGCGCCGGCGGACTTACGCCGGATCGATGGCGGGGGGAACGGCTGCGCTTCCCGCGACCACCCATACCGGCCTAGCCTGCCGCAAAACGGAGGAACGCCATGCGCCGTCGCATCGTCCTGGCCGGACTCGGCATGCTGCCTGCCGCGCGGCTGCGCGCGCAGGAGGCCTGGCCGGCGCGGCCTGTCCGGCTGATCGTGCCCTTCGCGCCGGGTGCGTCGTCGGACACGCTGGCGCGGCTCATCACCGCCAAGGCGGCCGGGCCGCTCGGCGCCAGCTTCGTGATCGAGAACCGCGCCGGCGCCGGCGGGCTGCTGGCCGCCCAGGCGGTCGCGCGCGCCGCGCCGGATGGCTACACGCTGCTCTGGGGCGGCGGCACCGCCATCACCCATGCGGTGATGCAGGCAGCGCCCGGCTATGACGTGCTGCGCGACTTCACCCAGGTGACGATGCTGGCCGAACACCCGGCGATCCTGGCAGTGCGCGCCGCCTCCCCGCTGCGCGACATGGCCGGGTTGCTCGATGCCGCGCGGCGCACGGCGGGCGGGCTGCGGTACGGGTCGGGCGGCGTCGGCACGCCGGCGCACATGGCCGGCGCGGCCATGCTGAAGCTGGCGGGCGCCGAGGGCACCCACGTGCCCTATCGCGGCGCCAACCAGGCGACGCTGGCGGTCGAGCAGGGCGAGGTCGACTTCGCCTTCGCCATCAGCAACATCGCGCTGCCGCGGGCGCAGCACGGCGCCGTCCGCATCCTGTGCACCGCGGGCTCGCGCCGCATGACCGCGCTGCCCGAGGTGCCGAGGCTGAGCGAGTCCGTCCCCGGCGGCCCGATCGTCACCAGCGGGTCCAGCGTGGTCGGTCCCGCCGGGCTGCCGCAGCCCATCGTCGCCCGCCTGCATGCCGGCTTTCGCGAGGCGATGACCGGCGATGCCGCGCTGCGCGCCGCCATCACGGGCGAGGGCGGCGAGATCGTGGTCTCCGAAAGTCCCGCCGCCTATGCCGCCGCCTGGGAGGGCGAATTGCGGCGGCTGCAGGAGCTGGTGCGCGTCTCCGGAGCGCGGGTGGAATGAACCCGGCCGCCTTTTTCGCCGACTACGATGCCTTCGGTGAACGCCGCACCGGCGGCGAGGGCGATGCCGCCGCCGCCGCCTGGCTGTGCGAACGCGCCGCCGCAACCGGTGCCGATGCACGGCTGCTGCCGGTCGCCTTCACCTGCCTGGTGCCGGGCGAGGCAAGGCTGGAGGCCGGCGGCGCGCGCTTCGCCGGCCTGCCGCTGTTCGATGGCGGGCTGACGGATGGCATCGCGGGCGCGCTGGGTCCGCTCGGTTCCGCCGCGCCGATCGGCTTCGCGGAGATGGACCCGGCGGCGGCAAGCCTGCCCGGCAATGCCTTCGCGCAGGCACGGGCCGAGAGCCGGCACGCCGGCATCGTCATCGCGCTGCGCACCAGGCCGGACGGGTTGGCGCCGCTCAACGCCCATGATGCGGAGGCGCCCTTCGGCCCGCCGGTGTTGCAGGTGGCCGGGCGGGATGCCGCGGCGATCGGCGCGCTGGCCGGGGCGCAGGCGCGGCTGGTGGTGCAGGGCCGGCGCGGAGCCGGGCTGTCGCACAGCATCCGCGCGGAACTCCCGGGTGCTGCGCCGCCGCTGGTGCTGCTGACGCCACGCACATCCTGGTGGACCAGCACGGCGGAGCGCGGCGGCGGCATCCTGGCCTGGCTCACGGCGTTGAAGGCGCTGGCGGGGGCGGAGCGCGCGCGGGGCGTGGTCGGCTTGGCCACATGCGGGCATGAGCTCGGGCATATCGGCGCGCATCGCGCCTTTGCCGACGAACCGTGGCTGGCGACGGATGCGCCGGTGGTGATCCATCTCGGCGCCAATCTCGGCGCGGCGGAGGATGAGCGGCTGACGGTCCGCAGCAACGTCGCGGGGCTGGCGAATCGCATGGCGGCTGCGCTGGTCGCCGCCGGCCATCCGCGCGCGGCGCTGGAGGTCGTGACCGGTGGCACCGCGAATGGCGAGGCGCACGAGATCGCCGCGCGCGGCGGGCGCTACCTCTCGCTGATCGGCAAGAACCCGTGGTTCCATGCGCCGGAGGACCGCTGGCCGGTCAGCGTGGATGGCGCGCGGGCCGGGGCGATCGCCGCGGCCGTGGCATCGATGGCGGTGGACCTGGCGCGGTAGCTCATGCCAGCGGCACGAGCGCTTGACTCGTGCCGAGCGCCCGAATGGGCGTCACGCCAGAGGCGTGCATGCACACGACGCCGGTAGTCCGGCAAAGCCCAGGAAATCGGAGTTTTTCGCCTCACGCCAAACGCGTGTCTCCGACACGTCACGCCGAAGGCGTGCCTTCGGCACGTCACGCCAAATGCGTGCCTCCGGCACGACGCGTCTGAGCGTCGGCAAGAGCGAATACCAGCGGTCGAGGAACTCGGCCGTTGGTTTCAGCCCTCGCCGCCGGCCCCGCGGGTGCCCTGGATCATCGCCATGAATTCGCGGCGCGTCGATGCATCGTCGCGGAAGGCGCCGAGCATGCGCGACGTCACCATCGACACGCCGGTCTTGTGGACGCCGCGCGTGGTCATGCACTGGTGCACCGCCTCGAACACCACCGCCACGCCCTTGGGCTGCAGCACCTCGTTGATGACGTTGGCCACCTGGGCGGTCAGCTTTTCCTGGATCTGCAGGCGCTTGCCGAAGGCCTCGACCACGCGGGCGAGCTTGCTGATGCCGACCACGCGGCCGTTCGGCAGGTAGCCGACATGCGCCTTGCCGATGATCGGGCACATGTGGTGTTCGCACATGCTCTCCACGCGGATGTCGCGCAGCACGACCATCTCGTCATAGCCCTCGACCTCCTCGAAGGACCGCGCGAGGAGTTCGGCGGGGTCTTCCTCGTAGCCGCAGAACCATTCGCGATAGGCCTTGGCCACGCGCTTGGGCGTATCGAGCAGGCCCTCGCGGTTCGGGTCGTCGCCGGCCCAGAGCAGCAGGGTGCGGATGGCGTCCTCGGCCTGCTGCTGCGTCGGGCGCGGCAGGGACTTGGCAGGGTCTTCCGCGGTGCGGGGGGCGGGCAGGTGGATGTTCACGGGTCGCGGTTCTTTCCAAGGGCGCTCGGCGTTCGGTCGTGCCGGGGCGCCTGCCTTGGACCGTTACTTGGGGGTGGTGCCGAAACCCGCAAGCGTCGCGTCAATGCACCCGGCCCGAGGGCTGGTGCGGGCTGTCCAGGCTGAAGGCCGGGATGGCGACGTCGAAGCCCTCGCCGCTATCGGTCACGACCATGTGGTAGGCGCCCTGCATGAAGCCGGATGCGGTCGCGAGCGGCGTGCCGGATGTGTATTCGAAGCGCCCGCCCGGTTCGAGCACGGGGGTTTCCCCGATCACGCCCGCGCCATGCACGGTCTGGGTGCGGCCGAGCCCGTCGGTGATGCGCCAGGTGCGACGCAGCAGCTGCACGGTCTCGCGCCCCGTATTCGCGATCTCGACGCGGTAGGCCCAGACGAATTGCCCGCTCTCGGGCTCCGACTGGTCCGCGAGGTAGAAGGCGCGCACGCTGACGCGAATGCCGCGCGTGGTCGCGCTGAACTCTTCCTGCCTTGCCATGATGGCGGCCACTCCCTTGCCGCCATTTGAGACACGACGCCGCGGCTTGTCCATAACCGATGCGACGCCCGCGGCGTTGCCTTGACGCGCGTCAAGCGCGGCGCATCGCCGCGGTCGCGACGCCGGCGCCCACCAGCATGGTGCCGCCCGCGCGATTGAAGGCGCGGCGCACCGCGGGACGCGCCACCGCGCCGGATAGCCTTGCGGCGAGCAGCGCATAGAGCCCGGCATTGAGCGCGGCCAGGCTCACGAAGGTCGCGACCAGCAGCGCCGCCTGCGGCAGGAAGGGCGCGCCGGCATCGACGAAGAGCGGCACGAAGGCGACGAAGAAGGCGATGCCCTTCGGGTTCAGCGCCGTCACCACATAGGCGTCGCGGAAGGCGCGGCGCGAGGAGACAGGCGCGGCCGCGCCAACGCCCACGGGCGCGCGCCACAACCGGATGCCGAGCCACACCAGATACGCCGCTCCCGCAAGCTTCAGCACCGTGAACAGCGTGGCCGATGCCGCCAGCAGCGCGCCGAGCCCGGCCAGCGACAGCGTCATGGCCGTGAGGTCGCCCAGCGCCACGCCGGCCACCAAAGGCGCGGCCGCACGCGACCCGCCGCCGAGCGACTGGCCGATCACCAGCAGGATGGTCGGCCCGGGGATCGCCAGCATCACCGCGGTGGCGGCGACGAAGGCGATCCAGGTCTCCAGCGTCACGGCCTATTCCGCCGCGCGCGCCGGTGCGGCATTCGCCGCATCGAGCGCCTGCGACAGGTCGTCGATGATGTCCTCGACATCCTCCAGCCCGACCGACAGGCGCACCGTGCCGTCCGAGATGCCCAGCCGCGCGCGTTCCTCGGCGCCCACGCGCATATGCGTGGTGGTGGCGGGATGCGTGGCCAGCGACTTCGAATCGCCGAGGTTGTTGGAGATGTCGATCAGCTCCATCGCGTCCATGAAGCGGAAGCACGCTTCCTTGCCGCCCTTGAGGTCGAAGGTGACCAGCGTGCCGCCCGCCGACATCTGCGCCATCGCCAGCTTCTGCTGCGGATGGTCGGCGCGGAAGGGGTACAGCACGCGTGCGATCTCGCTGCGTTCGGCCAGCATGTCGGCGACCGCGGCGGCGTTGCGGCACATGGCGGGCACGCGCAGGTGCAGCGTCTCCAGCCCCTTCAGGATGACCCAGGCATTGAACGGGCTGAGCGACGGGCCGGTGTTGCGGATGAAGGGCTGCAGCACGTCCTCGACCCACTTCTTCGAACCGAGCACGCAGCCGCCCAGCACGCGGCCCTGGCCGTCGAAATGCTTGGTGGCGGAATAGACGACGATGTCGGCACCGAACTGCATCGGCTTCTGCAGCAGCGGCGTGGCGAACACGTTGTCCACCACGACCAGCGCGCCGGCCTTGTGCGCCAGGTCGCAGACGGCGCGCAGGTCCACGATCTCGAGCATCGGGTTGGACGGGGTTTCCAGCAGCACCATGGTGGCCGGCGTGGACAGCGCGCGCGCCCAGGCCTCGAGGTCCGCGCCATCGACGAATTCGGTGGCGATGCCGTAGCGCGGCAGCAGCGTCGAGACGATCCAGTGGCACGACCCGAACAGCGCGCGCGACGCCACCACGCGGTCGCCGGCCTTGAGGTGGCTCAGCATCGCGGCGTGCACCGCCGCCATGCCGGTGGCGGTCGCGCGGCAGGCCTCGGCCCCTTCCAGCGCCGCGAGGCGGGCTTCCAGCATCGCGACCGTGGGGTTGCCGAAGCGGGAATACTGGTAGTGCTGTTCGGTGCCCGCGAAGGTCGCCTCGGCCTGGGCGGCGCTGTCGTAGACGAAGCCGGAGGTGAGGAACATCGCCTCCGCCGTCTCGTCGAAGCCGGAGCGCATCTGGCCGCCGCGCACGAGCTGCGTGGCGGGGCGGAGCGGGCGGGTGGAACGAGACCTGGCCATGGGACGGACCCTTCGCGAAAAACCGGCGTCCGGCCCCTTCGCGGGCGGGGAATGCGCGGCACCCGGCATTCCCACGGCCGTTTAGCGCGCTTGTTTTCCGCATCGTTCTGGATGCGACCCCGAAGGGACCTCGCCGCAAGCTGGCCGGACAAATCGCGAGGGGCGTTTCCGCCGGGAGCGTCGTTACGCCCGGGCGGGCCTGGCGGTCAAGCGGCGGTCTTGCCCGCCACCGCCCCGCCCGCCTATACGGGTCGGGCGCGGGCGTAGCTCAATGGTAGAGCTCTTGGTTCCCAACCAAGTGACGAGGGTTCGATTCCCTTCGCCCGCTCCAGCGCAGCCGCCTACCGCGGCGCCTTCATTCCGCGCCGCTTACCGCGGAGCCTACATCCCGCGCCGCTTACCGCGGTGCCTACATCCCGCGCCGCTTACCGCGGCGCTTTCATCCCGCGCCGCTTACCGCGGCGACGTCCCCGGCACCGTCACCGACATCGGATCGCTGCCCTGGGCGTCGCGGGCGCGGCGCACGCGGGATTCCAGGTCCGCCAGCTCGGTGCGGCGTTCGTTCAGCCGCGCCTCGGTGGCGGCGATCTGGCCGGCGATCTCGGCGCGGCGGCGTTCGGCGGTCGCGACCTCGGCGCGCATGGCGTCGAGCTGGCGCGCCACCTCGCCGCGCTGGCGCTCGGCCGCGGCCACGGCGGCGCGCAGGCTGTCGGCCTGGCCGGCGACTTCGCCACGGCGGCGATCGGCGGCCGCGACTTCGCCGCGCAGCGCTTCGACCTGCGCGGCCAGTTCGGCCCGGCGGCGATCCGACGCAGCGACTTCGCCGCGCAGGCTTTCGATCTGCGCGGCCAGCTCGGCGCGTTGCCGCTGGGTGGTCGCCATGTCGCCGCGCAGCCCCTCGGCCTGCCGCGCGAGGTCCTGGCGCTGGCGGTCGGAGGCCGTGAGTTCCTGGCGCAGTGCCTCGGCCTGGCGTTGCAGCGATTCCGCCTCGCCGCGCGAGGCCGTCACGGCGCCGGCGGCGCGGCGGGCTTCCTCGACCTGGGCGCGGGCGCGCTCGGCCTCCTGCTCGGCGGTGCGCCCGGCGGCGGCGGCGCGGCGCTCGGCTTCCTCGGCGGCGGTGCGGCGTTCGGCGAGCGTCCGTTCGGCGGCGGTGGCCTCGCCGCGCAGCGCGGCCAGGCGACGTTCCTCGCCGGCGGTGCTCTCGCGCAGCGCGGCGAGGCGCTGCTCGGCGGCGGCGACGGCGGTGCGCAGTTCGGTGGCGCGCGCCTGCAGGCCGCGCAATTCATTCGCGGTCTGGTCGCGCGTGGCGGTCAGCCGGCCGATCTCGCCTTCCAGCTGCGCCACGGTCTGGCGGCGGGCGACCGACTCGCCTTCCGCGATGTTCACCGCCTGGCGCGCGGCGGCCAGGCGCTGTTCCTGTTCGCGCAGCGCGGCGGTGGTCTGGTTGGTGCGGGCCTGGAGATCGGTCAGGCGCTGCTGCTCGGTGCCGGCGCGCTGGGTCAGGTCGGCCAGGCGCTGCTCGCCGGCGGTGGCCTCGGCGCGGAGGCCGTCGCGGCGGCGGGTCTCGGCCTCGGCGGCCTGGCGCAGGCCGGCCAGGCGGGTTTCCTCGGCCGCGGTGCGCTGGCCGAGGCCGGCGAGGCGGCGTTCCTCCTCCGCCGCGCGGGCGTTCAGGCCGGCGACGCGCGCATCAGCATTGGCGATGTCGCCGCGCAGCGCGGCCAGCCGGCGGTCCTCGGCATTGGCGCCTTCGCGCAGGGCGGCGAGGCGGCGGTCGGCCTCGGCGACCTCGCCGCGGCGCTGTTCGCCGAGTGCTGCGGCCTGCGCGGCCTCGGCCTGGAGGGCGGCGAGGCGGCGCGTTTCCTCATCGAGGCGTTGGCGGAGCTGCGTCGATTCCTGGTCGGCCGAGGTGCGGCCCTGCTGCGCCGAGCCAAGGTCGCGCTGCGCGATGGCGAGGCGACGCTCGATGGCGGCGAGGTCGCCGCGCGCGCGGCGTTCGGCGGCCAGGGTGTTCTCCAGCTCGCCCACGCGGGTGGTGAGTTCGGCGCCGCGCGCCTGCGCGCCGGCCAGGTCGCGCTCGAGGCCGGCCACCCGGTCGGTGTTCTGCACGGAATAGCCGCAGGCGGGCAGGACGGCCACCGAGGCGAGCAGGGCCAGCCTGGCGATGGCGCGGGTGCTGGTCATGGGTGGGGGCCTTTTCGTTGGTCGCGGCGGGGGGGAATCGGGCAGGCTATCGTGCCGAACATAATGGGCCGGGGACAGGACTGGCGAGTCCAGCGCCCGACGGTTGCAAAGAGTCTTTGCTTCGCCCTCGGACGGCGGGCGGCCGGCATCCGCCCGCCTTGCCTTCGCGCCGGGCACTGGCGTTCCGGCGGCGACGTGTGGTGTGGGCGCGGTCGCGCTGTGCGCTCCCGGATCGCGGCGGCGCGGCGACCCGATTCGGCTCTGCCCTGGTGCGCCGGGCACCGGCATGGGCGGGCCTGGCTGGCGCGCCGTGCAGCGCTTGGCTCGACGCCGCGGCGGGTGCTGGCGCGGTCGCGCCGCATGGACCCGCATCGCGGCGGGGGCGCGATCCGCTTCGGGTTCGCCAGCGGGCGCCGAGCCGTCAGATGCGCTTCGCCGCGGCCACCGCCGCCGCCGAGCCGCTGCCGACGATCCAGGCCCAGGCGCGCAGGATCGGCCCATAGGCCGGGCCCTGGCCGGCCTCGCGCGCCTCGTCGCGGTGGTGGACCTCCTCCTCGCGGCAGTGTTCGAGAAGGGCGTGGATGTGCGGCAGGATGCCCTCGGCGGCCAGGCGGTCGGTCTGGGCGCGGTAGTGGTGGTCGACGAAGGTCTCGACCGCATCGACGGTGGCGAAGACCGCGCGCGGGCCGAACAGCGCCGGCAGCGCGCCGGTCAGCCAGCCCGCGACGCGCCAGATCGGCAGCAGGCGGGACCGGTCGGCGGGCGGCAGAAGCCCTTCGAGCAAGTCGAGGTGGCCCTGTTCCGTGGCGCGGTGGCGGCTGGCGAAGTCGCGCACGGCGGGGTCGCGGCTGACCGCCAGGATGCCGTCATAGATGCGCACGGCGCCGGTCTCCCCGGCATGGTCGGAGCGCAATTCCCCGACCAGCCAGGCGGGCAGCGGTTCGGTCATGGTGGTGGTGCTCATGCCGGGGACATGGCGCGGCGGCGCCTGGGGTCAATCGGCGGGGCCGCGCCCGGGGGCGATCTGCGCGGCGGCGGCGGGCTGGGGGTCCGGGCGCGGCGTCGCAGGGGTCAGTCCGGCCCCTGGTCGAGCCCGGCCCGCAGGCTGCCATCGGGGTCGTCCACCAACCCCTCGCGCAGGAACAGGTCGATCAGCACCAGGTTGACGTTGAACTTGATGGTGTCGGTGGCGCGGACCGCCTCCAGCAGCCGCGCCGCGGGCCAGAGTTCGAAGCGTTCCACCTCGTCGTCGCCGGGGACGGGCGTGATGCCCTCGGGGATGTCGAGATCAAAGACGTGCAGCACGTCGCGGCGCAGCCCCTCGCCGTTCGACATGACGTAGGAGACGCGCCCGGCCGGCCGCGCGGCGGCGGCGAGGTCGGGCGGCAGGCGGGCTTCCTCGGCGGCTTCCTTGACCAGGCATTCCTCGGGCGAGAGTCCCGTCGGGATGCCGCCGGCCACCACGTTGTCGAGCTGCCCGGGGGCCACCGCCTTGTCGCGGGCTCGGATGCCGACCCAGACATGCAGCCCGTTCGCACGACGCACCAGGCCGTTCACATGCACGCCCTGGGACATCACGCCGAAGGCCGGCAGCGCGCCACGGTCGAGCGTGCCGAGCACCGGGCCGGTGGAGGTCTCGCGCATGTCGAAGGCCTCGCCCCGGATGCGCAGGAAGCCGCCGGCGGCCAGCGCGGGCAGCGCCTGGGCCAGCGCCTCGCTGCGCGCGCCGGGGCTGCGCAGCCGGGCGGCCAGCGCCACGCCGTCGCCGTCGAAGTGGAAGTCGCGCGGGCGGAAGGTGAGCGCCTGCGCCAGGTCCGGCGAGACCCAGCCGACCTGCGCCGCCCCCGCGCGGAACGGGATCAGCCCGGCCGGCGAGGCGATGTTGTTGCAGGCGGCGATGTGGCGCTGGAGGGCGGGGTCGGGCATGCGGCAGGTGTAGCGCCGGCGCGCCGCGACGGCATCCCCTTCGCGGCCACGCCGCGACGCCATAGGCTCCCTGGCGAGTTCTCAGGGAGAGGCGACCGTGGCGCTGCAACGCATGATGCTCGAGATCGGGATGGGCACCGATATCCGCGGCGCGGACTATACCAAGGCGGCTGTCCGCGCGCTGCGCGACGCGCTGTGGCACAATTCGCTGACCATCGGCGCCGCGGTGAACCAGCCCACCGACGCCATGCAGGTCGAGATCCTGGTCGGCGTGCCGAAGCCCGACCAGGTCGATCACGCCGCCCTGCTGGAGATCCTGCCGCATGGCACGGGCAGCGTGACGGTGGTCGAGGGCGGGCTGGAAATCCCGAATGACGAGGGCACCAGCACGACCGTCATCGCCAATTGCTGCGCCATCGTGCGCCTCGACATCCAGGAGACGCGGTCGTGACGCTCAAGCGCATCATCCTGGAAATGGGGTCCGGCAACGACCTGCATGGCGGTGACTACACCAAGGCGGCGCTGCGCGCGGTGCAGGACGCGCTGCACCATTCCTCGCTGGCCTTCATCCGCACGCTCGGGCTCGACATCCGCACCATGCAGGTGGAGGTCACCATCGGCGTGCAGCGGCCGGAGCTGGTGGATATCGAGGCGGTGCGCGCGTCGCTGCCCTATGGCGTGGTGACCGCCAGGGCGGTGAAGGGCGGGCTGGATGTGCCGGCCGAGGGCAGGCACGACCTGGCGGTGATCGCGGCGGCGGCGATCGCGGTGCGCTTCGACCTGCCCTGACGGCAGCGTCAGTTCAGCCGCTGGCGCAGTTCCTCGACCAGGGTGCGGATGCGCGCCGCGGCCTCGCCCTCGGGCACCAGCACGAGGAACCGGTCGAGGCATGACAGCGCGGCGCCGATCCGGTCGAGCCGCTGGTTCATCAGCCCGGCCTCGCGCCACAGCGCGGCGGCGTCGGGGGCCAGACGCAGCATGTCCTCGGTGCAGGCCAGCGCGCCTTCCAGCGCGCCGGCGCGCAGGCGCCGCAGCTTGATGTTGTTCTGCAGGCGCAGCAGCACTTCGCGCTTGTTCACCGGGCGCAGCACGCCGGGGCGCAGTTCGGCCGCCTCGCCCTCGACGCGCTTGAGCAGGCCGCGCAGCGCCGGCGCCTCCAGCGCGGTGCCGCCGGCGAAGACATCGACCACTGCTTGGCCGCGCGGCGCTTCCAGCGCGATCAGGAAATGGCCGGGGAAGTCGACGCCATGGGCGGCCCAGCCGGCGGCCTCCGCGGCATGCAGCCACAGGATTCCGAGCGCGACCGGCAGGCCGCGCCGGCGTTCCAGCACCTGGATCAGGTTGGCATTGGCCGGGTCGTCATAGGTCTCGCTATCGCCGGCCAGGCAGAATTCGCCGTGCAGCACCGCCGCCAGGCAGGCGCGCCGGGCCTGCGGGTCGCCGGCATCGGCGGCCGGGTCGGCGGCGGCGGCCGAGACCGCGGCGCGGGCGATGGCGGTCAAGGTTGCGGAGGCCTCGCGCCAATCGGCCTCGGGCGCGTCCACCCGGGCGAATTGCAGCGCGGTGGCGGCGAGGTCGATCTCGGCATCGGGCAGCTGGCCGGCGGCCTCGATGGCGGCACGGGCCTCGGACCCGGCGGCGGACTGCATGGCGGGTGGCATGGGGCAAGTGTCGCGGGGCCGGGCGGCGACATCAAGGCAGCAGGGCGAAACGCGCGCCGGGCCCGCGCGACGTCTCGGAAATGGAAATTTCTCTTCTTTTGTAGAGCTTCATTGTTTGTTAAGTTTTGCTCCGGCGGCGCAAGGCGGCTGATCCCGGCCACCGCACACGGCACCGCCCACCCGGAGAAAACCATGCGCCACCCCTTCACCCGCCCCCGCCATCCGATGCCCGCCGCGGCTGCGCTGCTGGGGCTGCTGGCCCTCGCCGGCTGCGGCAGCGCCATGTCGGATGGTTCGGCCCTCAGCGGCGAGGCACGCCCGGCCGCCTATCCCGGCAGCATCACCCTGAACTCCGATCCGGCCGGCGCACGCTGCGTCCTGACCAACACCGCCGACGGCAGCCGCATCGGCGAGGTCACCACCCCCGCCCAGGTGCCGCTGGCGCGCAGCACCGCGATCATCCAGGCCGCCTGCACCGCGCCCGGCCATGCCGGGACCACCATCGCGCTGCGCCCCGTGCGCGACTTCGCCGAGGGCATCCACCACCCGCAGCCGATCGGCACCGGCGCCATCCAGAACGCCGTGGTGGTCCGCAGCGGCAGCACCCGCCGCTACAACGACACCACCGTGGTGATGCCGCCGCAGAGCTTCGCCTCGGCGCAGGCCCGCGACGCCTGGTTCGCCGACCGCGCCGCGGCCATCCGCGCGGCCGCGGCGCCGAACATCGCCCGCGCGCAGCGCTCGCCGAGCGCGACCATCGACACCGCCGAGGTGCTGCAGGGCTACCTGGCCGCGGATCTCGCGGCGCTCGAGCAGCAGAAGGCGGCGACGCGGGTGGCGGCGGCGGACGCGCGGCGGCGGTAAGGAAGGTCGGGGGAGGAACACCTCCCCCGAATCCCCCTCCGTTTTTTGGCCGTTGGGGTCAGCGCAGCAGGGCGGGTAGCAGCGCGTCCAGCCGCACGATTCCCTCGGGGGTGGCGCGCAGTCGGGCCCGCGGCGTCCATTCCAGGTAGGCCTCGTCCAGCAGGGCGGCGAGCATCGCGGGATCGACCGCCTGCGCGAAGGGCAGGCCGGATCGCGCGGCGATGCGGTCGGGGTCGATGCCCTCGGCCAGGCGCAGGCCCATCAGCAGGGCCTCGCGCGCGCGGTCCTGGGGGGTCAGCACCTCCTCCTCGGTCGCGGCATGGCCGTGCTGTTCGACGCGCCGCGCCCATTCCTCCGGACCGCGGTGGCGGCGCGTGGCGACCAAGCGGCCATCCGCCAGCAGCCGCTGATGCGCGCCGGGGCCGATGCCGAGGTAATCGCCGTAGCGCCAATAGGCCAGGTTGTGGCGGCTCTCGGCCCCGGGCTTCGCGTAGTTGCTGACCTCGTAGGGCAGCAGGCCGAAGCGCGCGGCTTCCTCGGCGGTGGCGTGATACAGCCGGGCGGCGTCGTCCCCTTCCGGCAATGCGAAGTCGCCGCGGGCATGCAGCGTGGCGAACTGCGTGCCGGGCTCGATGGTGAGCTGGTAAAGTGAGAGATGGTCGGCCGCCAGCGCCAGTGCGCGCCGCAGCTCGGCGCGCCAGGCGGCCTCGGCCTGGCCGGGACGGGCGTAGATCAGGTCGAGGGACAGGCGCGGGAAGATGGCGCGCGCGGCCTCCAGCGCGGCGATCGCCTGCTGCGTGTCGTGCCGGCGGCCGAGGAAGCGCAAGGCCTCCTCCTCAAGCGACTGCACGCCCAGGCTGGCGCGGTTCACGCCGGCGTCGCGGAAGCCTGCCAGCTTGCCGATCTCGACACTGGTGGGATTGGCTTCCAGCGTGACCTCGATATCGGGTGCGGCGTCGAACAGCGCCCGTGCATCGGCGACCAGCGCGGCCACCGTGTCGGGCGACATCAGCGATGGCGTGCCGCCGCCGAAGAAGATGCTGGCGAGCGGGCGGCGGCCGACCCGCGCGGCCTCATGCGCCAGTTCGCGCCGCAGGGCGGCGGCGAAGCGCGCCTCGTCCACCCTGTCGCGTACATGCGAGTTGAAGTCGCAATAGGGGCACTTCGCGGCGCAGAAGGGCCAGTGGATGTACAGGGCGAGGGGCTCGGTCACGGGCGGGATATGGTCCGCCCGCGCCGCCCTGTCGAATGGCGTCAGGCAAACCGGTCGAGGTCGCGGCGCGCCGCCTGCGCGAAGATCTTGATCCAGTGCTGCTCGGGCGCGTTGAGCAGGGCGCGGGCGTCCGTGGTCGACATCGGCGGCGCGTCATAGATGTCGATCGCGAACCTGATGGCGCCATCCGCGGCGGCCACCACATCCGGCGGCGCGAACAGGCACATCCGCCCCTCCAGCGCGAACATCAGGCCGAGCTTGCTGTATTCGACCCTGTCGGCCTCCATCGCCTTGGTGACCATGGCGGCCAGTTCCTCGAGGAAGCGGCCGTAGATGTCCTGGCGGCGGGCGTGTTCGGCGGCGCGCTGCATGTGCCGCGCCTGGACGTACTGGGTCATCGTGGTCGAGGCGAAGGTGCTGAAGGCCCCCACGAAGGTGCCGCCCAGCGCGGCCAGCATCGAGATCCAGGCATCGCTCATGTCGGGGCTTCCGTTCCGCCGGCGCAGGCAGCATAGCCAGGGCGGCCTTCAAAGAGGAACCCGATGCCCCGGATTGCCGCGCTCCATGCCGCCCTGCTGCTGATGCTGTTCCTGGCGCTGACGGTCCAGGTGCTGCGCGTGCGCTTCCGCGCACAGATCGTGCTGGGCACCGCCGGCGACCGCCGGCTGGAGCGCGCGGCGCGGGTGCATGCGAATTTCGCGGAATACGTGCCGGTCTTCCTGGTGGCGCTGCTGGCGGCGGAATTGTGCGGCGCGCCGGGCTGGGCGCTGCACGCCACCGGCGCCGCGATGCTGGCTGGGCGCGTGGCCCATGCGGTGGGCATGTCGGCCGACCCGGACATCGTGCCGCTGCGCGCCGGCGGGATGCTGCTGACGCTGGGCGCGCTGGCCGCCGCCTGCGCCCTGGCCCTGGCGGCGGGGCTGGGGGCATGAGCGGGCCCTCCGTCGAGCGCGTGCGCGCCGCGCTGCTGGCCGCCGGCCACCCCGACACCATCCAGGCCTTCCCCGAGGGCACGCGTTCCGCCGCCGATGCCGCCGCCGCGGTGGGTTGCGACGTGGCGCAGATCGCCAAGTCCATCGTGTTCCGTGCCGGCGCGCGCGCCGTGCTGGTGGTGGCCTCCGGCGCCAACCGGGTGGACATGGCCAAGGTGGCGGCCGCCATCGGACAGCCGGTGAAGCGCGCCGACGGCGCCTGGGTTCGCGACACCACGGGTTTCGCGATCGGCGGCGTGTCTCCGGTCGGGCACCTGGCGCCGCCCATTCTGCTGCTGGATGCGGACCTGATGGCGCTCGGCACGGTCTGGGCAGCCGCGGGATCGCCCCAACATGTCTTCCGCACCACGCCGGGCGACCTGCTCCGCATCACCGGGGCGGCCGTGGCGGAGGTCCGGGAGGCGGGCTGATGCTGCAGGCGACGGGGTTCTGGGCGGCGCTGCTCGCGCCGGTGTTCCTGTGGCTTTCGCTGCGCGTGATTGGGCTGCGGCGGCGGCTGCGCGTCGCCATCGGCACCGGCAGCCAGCCGGAGATCGAGCGCGCCATGCGCGCGCAGGCGAATTTCGCGGAATACGTGCCCTTCGCGCTGATCCTGCTGGCGCTGGCCGAGGCCGGCGGCGCACCCACCGCCATCATCCACGCGCTGGGCGCGACGTTGCTCACCGGGCGCGTCGCGCATGCCTGGGGGATCACGCGGGAGACGGAAGACTTCCGGTTTCGGGTGGCGGGGATGGGGACGACCTTCGGCGTGATCATCGGCGCGGCGATCGCTGCCCTGATCTGGTGAGGGCGGCCGAGGGGCCCGCCCCTCGGGCTCCCCGCCAGGAGGCAGTGCCTCCTGGACCTGCCGGTAGTCGGGGCGGACGGGACAGCGTAGCCTGTCCGCCCATACACAACGCCAGGGAACGTAACCATGACCCTCACCGTCCAGCAGATGCTCGCCGCAGCGGAAGCGGTGGTGCCGCGGATCACGCCCGAGGAAGCCAAGGGGCTGGTCGGGCGCGACGATGTCGTGTTCCTCGATGTGCGGGAACCCAACGAGGTCGCAACCTCCGGCAAGGTGCCGGGCGCGCTGACCATCCCGCGCGGCCTGGTGGAATTCCGCGCCGACCCGGCCTCGCCCCTGCACGACGCGAAGTTCGACCGTGCCAAGACGGTTGTGGCCTATTGCGCCTCGGGCGGGCGCTCGGCGCTGGTGCTGAAGACGCTGCACGACATGGGCTACACGAACGTGCGGAACCTCGGCGGCTTCAAGGGCTGGGCCGATGCGGGCGGCGAGATCGAGAAGGTCTGATCAGGCCGCCGGCTTGGGCGCGCGCTCTCGCGGCGCGCGTTCGCTCGTCGCGCGGGGAGCGCGCTCGCTCTCCGTCTTCAACTGCCCGCAGGCCGCCAGGATGTCCCGCCCGCGCGGCCGGCGGATCGGGCTGGAATAGCCGGCATCGTTCAGGATGGCGGCGAAGCGCTGGATCGCCTCGGTGGTCGAGGTCTTGTACGCGCTGCCGGGCCAGGGGTTGAATGGGATCAGGTTCACCTTGGCCGGCATGCCGCGCAGCAGGCGCACCAGCTCGCGCGCCTCGGCCTCGGAATCATTCACGCCGCGCAGCATGACGTATTCGAAGGTGATGCGCCGCGCATTGGACGCGCCGGGATAGCGGCGGCAGGCGGCCAGCAAATCCTCGATCGGGTATTTGCGGTTGAGCGGCACGATCTCGTCGCGCAATTCGTTGGTCACCGCATGGAGCGACACCGCCAGGCCGACGCCGAGCTCCTGCCCGCAGCGGTCCATCATCGGCACGACGCCGGAGGTGGACAGCGTGATGCGCCGGCGCGACAGGCCGATGCCCTCGTGGTCCATCACGATCCGCAGCGCCTTGGCCACGTTCTCGTAATTGTAGAGCGGCTCGCCCATGCCCATCACGACGATGTTGGACAGGTGCCGCGCCGTGCCATCCTTCGGCGAGGGCCATTCGCCGTAGGAATCGCGCGCCGCCATGAACTGGCCGACGATCTCGGCCGCGCCCAGGTTGCGCACCAGCTTCTGCGTGCCGGTGTGGCAGAAGCGGCAGGACAGCGTGCAGCCGACCTGCGTGGAGATGCACACCGCGCCGCGGTCCTCATCGGCCGAGGGGATATAGACCGTCTCGACCCGCTGCGCGTCGCGGTAGGCGAACACCCATTTGCGCGTGCCGTCGTGGCTGTCCTGCTGCGTCGCGACATCCGGCCGGCCGACCACGAAGCGTTCGGCCAGCTTCGCCTGCATCGGCTTGGCGATGGAGTTCATGCGCGCGAAATCGGTCGCGCCTTGATGGTAGATCCAGTGCCAGAGCTGCTTGGCGCGGAACGGCTTCTCGCCGATTGCGGCCATTTCGGCCGTCAGTTCCTCGCGCGACAGGCCGACCAGGTCGCGGCGGCCATCGGGCAGGGTGGCGGGGGGTGGCGCGAAGATCGCCGCCTTGGCCAGGATTCGCGCGCGTTCGGATTCCGCCAGCCCGTCGGCGGCGGCGGCGGGCATCATCGGCGGGCCGCCGGGCATTCCTGGCTGATCGCCTCGTAGGCGGCGGTGAAGCCGGTCAGGCTGAAGGTGTCGGTGGCGGTGCCGCGGCCGCCGGCGCGCGGGCCGCGCGCCACGGCGGTCGCGCCGCCGCGGAAGGCCGCGACGGCCGCGCGGCCATCCCGCGCGAAGGCCGAATTGCCGCCGGTGTAGAACGCCAGTTCCCGGCTGCCGACCGTGACCGTGACTGAGGCATTGCGCGGATAGGCATACCCCGCGGACAGCGCCACCTGGTCGCGGCTGGCGGCCCGGTGGGTGACGGTCATGATGACGCCCTCCCGCGTCGGGTCGGTGCGGGATGCGCGGGTGAAGGCGTAGCAGACCTTCTGCCCGGCTTCCGTGTGCACGGCGGCGATCCAGTCCTGGAAGTCGCCCAGGCGTCTGGGCCCCTGGGTTTGCGCGGCCGCGGCGGGCGCGCGCTGCTGCGCGATGGCCGGGACGACCACCAGGGCGGACAGGGCGACGGAGAGAAGGGCGGCACGCATGGGCGGTGTTCTACGAAGCCCTGGCCGCCGGGGCAACCGCGCTGCGTTCGGGGTCGCGTCCCGGTTGGGCTTCGGCCGCCGTGGCCGCGACGGCCATGCCGGGATGCCGGGGCTGGCTGGCCGCGCGCCGAATCCCGGCGTAACAGGCCACCATGACCGACCGAGCCGACGCCGCCCTGGCCGCGCAATACGAGGCCTACCCCTATCCGCAGCGCGACCCGCGGGACGAGGCGAAGCGCCTGGTGGTGGGCAGCCCGTCCCATCTGCGCGAGGTGGACCACTGGATCTTCGGCGCTCGCCGCGCCGCCAGCGCGCCGCTGAACGCCCTGGTTGCCGGCGGCGGGTCGGGCGATGCGACGGTGATGCTGGCGCAGCAGATGGCCTGGGCCGGGCGGCCGGGCGGGGTGACCTGGCTGGATCGTTCCGCGGCCGCGCGCAAGGTGGCGGGCGCGCGGGTGGCGGCGCGGGGGCTGGGCAACGTGACCTTTGCCGAGGCCTCGATCCTGGAGCTGCCGACCAGCGGGCTAGGCCCCTTCGACTACATCGATTGCTGCGGCGTGCTTCACCACCTGCCGGACCCGCTGGCGGGGCTGCGGGCGCTGGTGTCGGTCCTGGCGCCGGGCGGTGGCCTGGGGCTGATGGTCTATGCGCCGCATGGGCGCACCGGCGTGTACATGCTGCAGGACGCGCTGCGGCTGCTGGCGCCGGCCGATGAGGCGCCGGCCACGCGCGTCGATGTCGCGAAGCGGCTGTGGAAGCAGGCGCCAGAGACCGCCTGGCTGCGCCGCAACCCCTGGATCACCGACCATGTGAAGGGCGGCGATGCCGGAATCTACGACCTGCTGCTGAACCCGCGCGACGTGGCATTCAGCGTGCCGGCGCTGGCGGCGCTGGTCGATGCGGCGGGGCTCGAGATCCGCTGCCTGGTGGAGCCCTTCCGCTACGACCCGGACAGCTTTCTGACCGACCCGCGGCTGCGCGAACGCACCGCGCGGCTCGACCCCGTGCAGCGGGCCGCACTGGCCGAGGCCGCCGCCGGCAACATGGGCATCCACATCGCCTATTGCGTGCGGAAGGGCGAGGCGGTGCTGCCGGATTGGACCGACCCGGCCGCCGTGCCGGTGCTTCGCGAACTGGACGCCGCGAAATTCGCTGCCGGCATCCCGGGCGACGGCATTCTGCGGGTGTCCGCCGACGGGCTGGTGGTGCCGGTGGCGCTGCCGCGCCTGGCGGCGGCGATCATCGGGCGCGTGGATGGCAAGCGCAGCGTGGCGGAAATCGGCGATGCGCTGGCGGCGAACGGCGTGTCGCGCGAGGCCTTCGCGAAGGATTTCGCGGCGCTGGCGCGGGCGCTGGAGCGGGTGAACCGGCTGCTGCTGGCGGCGGTGTGACGCCGGCGGCCGGCGGCATGGATCGGTGGTATCGGCCGATGCGGACCCTCGGGCGCTTCCGGTCCTGTGCGGGCGTGTCGGCGCCGCCCATCCGGGCGCCGGGCATGCGGCAAGGCCGCGTGCTGGCGCCGTGACGCAGCCGGTGGGTTCGCCAGACCTGCTTGCGCGCCGAACCGAAGGCATGGCGCGGGCCTCGGATCAGGGTTGCGCGCCGGCATCAGGCCCGTGCAACGCGCTGGCGGCACCGCGCGTTCTCGCCGAACATCCCCACGCCATCAGCCAGGAGTGCGTCGCATGACGGTCATCGTCGGTCTGTCCGGGAGCCTGCGCCGCGGTTCCCTCAACACCGCGCTGCTCAACGCGGCGGCGGGGCTGATGCCGGAGGGCGCGACGCTGGATGTCGCGACGCTGCACGGCATCCCGCTCTATGACGGCGACCTGGAGGCGGAGCAGGGCATCCCGGCCGCGGTGACGGCGCTGAAGGACCGCATCGCCGCCGCGCAGGGGCTCCTGCTGGTGACGCCCGAGTACAACAATTCCATGCCCGGCGTGTTCAAGAACGCCATCGACTGGCTGTCGCGGCCGTCTTCCGACATCGCGCGGGTGTTCGGCGGGCGGCCGGTCGGGCTGATCGGCGCCTCGCCGGGCGGTTTCGGGACGATCCTGTCGCAGAATGCCTGGCTGCCGGTGCTGCGGACGCTCGGGACCGACCATTGGGCCGGCGGGCGGCTGATGGTGTCGCGCGCCGGGGGCGTGTTCGATGCCGGCGGCGCGCTGACCGATGCGGCGACCGAGAAGCAGCTGCGCGGCTACCTCAAGGGCTTCGCGGACTACGTGGCGGCGCGTTCGGGCTGATCCAGGCGCGCACGCACCAGCGCCAGCGCGGCGGCGAAGGCGGCATCGGCATCGAGCATGGTGGTGTCGAGCAGGATCGCGTCCTGCGCCGGGCGCAACGGGGCCACCGGGCGGTTGGCGTCCTGCGCGTCGCGGTCGCGGATCTCGGATTCGACCTGGGTGGGGTCGGCGGCGATGCCGCGGGCGGTTAGTTCCAGGAACCGGCGGCGCGCGCGTTCCGCCACGCTGGCGGTGACGAACAGTTTTACCTGTGCTTCGGGAAACACCACCGTGCCGATGTCGCGCCCGTCCAGCACGGCGCCATGGGCGCGGCCGAAATCCCGCTGGAAATCCAGGAGCGCGGCGCGCACCGCCGGGATGGCGGCGACGGCGCTGGCCGCCATGTCGGCCATCGGGCCGCGCAGGTCGCCGCGGTCGAGGTCGGCTGGCAGCAGGGCGCGTGCGGCGGCCTCGGCGATGGCGGCGTCCCGCGGGTCAGCGCCGGCATCCAGGACGCGCCGGCCCACCGCGCGATACAGCAGCCCGGTATCGAGGTAGGGCAGCGCCAGGGCCGCGGCCAGGCGGCGCGCGAGCGTGCCCTTGCCCGCCGCGGCGGGGCCATCCACCGCGACGACGATGCCCGTCAGCGCCACGGCGCAGGGTCCGCCAGCACCGCAGGGGTCGGGGTGAAGCGCGCGGGTGCCATGGCTCAGCCTGGCCCGATCGGCGCGCCGCCGGCCAGGCCGTTCATCAGCGCCGCGAAGCCGGGGAACGAGGTGTCGATGAAGGCCGCATCATCCACAGCCACCGGCATCCGCGCGCCCAGGCCCATCACCAGCGCCGCCATGGCGATGCGGTGGTCCATGTGGGTCTCGACCGTGCCGCCGCCGGGGATGGCGCCGCCGGTGCCCTGCACGATCAGGTCGTCGCCCTCGATCGCCGCGGTGATGCCGTTCACCGCCAGCAGGGCGGCGGTGGCGGACAGGCGGTCGCTTTCCTTCACGCGCAGTTCCGCCAGGCCCTTCATGCGCGTGATGCCCTGCGCGGCGGCGGCAGCAACCGCCAGCACCGGGTATTCGTCGATCATCGACGGCGCCCGGCCGGGTGGCACCTCGACACCGCGCAGCTGGGTGTATTCCGCCACGATGTCGCCGACCGGCTCGCCGCCGGCGATGCGTTCATTCTCGACGCGCAGCGCCGCGCCCATCTCGCGCAGCGTGGCGATCAGGCCGGTGCGGAGCGGGTTCAGACCGACATTCTCGACCACCACGCGCGACCCCGGCACCAGCAGGGCGGCGACGATGGGGAAGGCCGCGGAGGACGGGTCGCCGGGCACCACCACGGGTGCGGCGACCAGTTCCGGCTGGCCTTCCAACGTGACCACGCGGCCCTCCGGCGTGTCGGTCACGGTGACCGTCGCGCCGAAATGGCGGAGCATATTCTCGGTGTGGTCGCGCGTGGGTTCCGGTTCCACCACCCGCGTGGTGCCGGGCGCGCAGAGCCCCGCCAGCAGGCAGGCCGACTTCACCTGCGCCGAGGCCACCGGCAGCACGTAGTCGATCGGCAGCGGGTCGGCCGCGCCGCGCACCGCCAGCGGCAGGCGGCCGCCCTCGCGGGTCCAGAACTGTGCGCCGGTGGCCGAGAGCGGGTCGGTCACGCGCTTCATCGGGCGTTTCCGCAGGGAGGCATCGCCGGTCATCACCGCGAAAATCGGGTGGCCCGAGATCAGCCCCAGCAGCAGCCGCGCCGCGGTGCCGGAATTGCCCATGTCCAGCACATCGGCCGGTTCCACCAGGCCGCCCACGCCGCGGCCCGCCACGCGCCAGGCGCCCGGGCCGGTCTGCGTGACCTCGGCGCCCAGGGCGCGCATGGCGGCGGCGGTGCGCAGGACGTCCTCGCCTTCCAGAAGCCCGGTGATGGTGGTGGTGCCGACCGCCATGGCGCCGAACATCAGGGCGCGGTGGCTGATCGACTTGTCCCCCGGCACGCCGAGCCGGCCGGAGAGCGGGGCAGAGGGGGCGGCCGCCCGGAGCGGCCTTGGCGCGGGATGGGACATGGTCCGCGCGTTTGACATGCCCCGGCATCGCGTGGCAATGCGCCCGACCTTTTGCAAAAGCCGCGACGGGGCCTCGCCCCCTTCCCCGTCGCGCGAGACGGAAGTGATCCATGGCCAAGCCTGAACTCGGTCTCAAGCGCAGCTGCGTCGCCTGCGGCACCCGCTTCTACGACCTGGCGCGCGCCCCCGCCGTCTGTCCCAAATGCGGCACGGAGCAGCCCGCCGAGCAGCCGCGCCTGCGCCGCGCCGCCGCGACGCCCATCCCTGACGAGAAGCTGAAGAAGCGCGCCGCCGCCGGCACCGAGGCGGAGGGCGAGGACCTGGAGGTCGAGGACGTCGAGGGCGACGAGGCGATCGAGGACGCGGAGGAGCTCGAGGACGAGGCCGACGCGATCGACGACGCGATCGAGGTCGAGACCGAGCGCGACGAAGAGACGTGATGGTTTGACCCTCAGACGGCGGGCGGGCCGCGTCCGCGGCCCTTGCCTTCGCGCCGTGCACTGGCGCGCTGAACGCCGTTGATGGTCTGGGCGCGGTCGCGCCGTGCGCTCCCGGATCGCGGCAGGGCCGCGATCCGATGCCTTTTTTGCCCTCCGGCGCGTCGTGCCTGAGGCACGCCTTCGGCGTGACGCGGCCGCATGCGCGGGCTTGGCTTGCGCGCCGTGCATCGGTGCGCTGAACGCCGTGGATGGTCTGGGCGCGGTCGCGCCTTGCGCTCCCGGATCGTGGCAGGGCCGCGATGCGATGGGTCGGGGTGCGGGGTTGGGCGGGCCGGGCGGTTGTCCTTGGCGCCTCGGCCACCCATTCTCCCTGCATCCGCTCGGGAGGAACCGATGACCATCATCCACCGCCGCAGCCTGCTGCTCGGCGCCGCCGGTCTTGGCGCGGCCCTCGCGCTGCCGCGTCGACCCTCCTACGCGCAGGCGCCCTCCGGGCCCTTCACCCTGCCGCCGCTGCCCTACGCGCCCAACGCCAACGAAGCCGCCATCGACGCCATGACGATGGAAATCCACCACGCCCGCCATCACGGCGGCCAGGTGGCCGGGCTGAACGCCGCCGTGCAGGGCCAGGCGCAACTCGGCGCCATGCAGCTCGACGACCTGCTGATGCGGCTGTCCCAGGTGCCGGAGACCATCCGCACCGCCGTCCGCAACAATGGCGGCGGCCACGCCAACCATTCGATGTTCTGGGAGATCATGGGCGGCGCGGGGGGCGAGCCCACCGGCGACCTGAAGGCGGCGATCGACCGCGACCTCGGCGGGATGGAGAAGTTCCGCACCGACTTCAACGCCGCCGGCATGCGGGTGTTCGGCTCCGGCTGGGTCTTCGTGACCGTCACGCCGGCCGGCGCGCTGGCCATCACCACCAGGCCCGGCCAGGACACGCCGCTGATGGACGGGCAGCGCGTGCTGATCGGCAATGATGTCTGGGAGCACGCCTACTACCTGCGCTACCAGAACCGCCGGGCGGACTACCTGAGTTCGTGGTGGAACGTGCTGAACTGGGAAAAGATCCAGGCGCGCTACGCCGCGGCGCGGGACGGCACGCTGCGGGTCTGAGACCAACAGTCGGTCTTCATCGACCGCGGGGTTCTGCATTTTCCCAGCCCGCAGACGGGCCGTGCCGCGGCACCCCTTCGGCGTGACGCCCATGCCGGCGCTCGGCACGCGTTCAACACGCGTGCCGCCGGTTGGGCGCCGGTCAGGCGGCCTCGCCCGCCGCCATGCCCTCCGGCAGGGTCCGGCTGCCCGCGGCGGGCGGGAAGGGCACCAGGCCGTCGCGGTCGCAGGCCGCGTGCCAAGCGCCCCAGCCCTCGTTGTAGTCCAGCCGCGGGGCGCTGAACCCGAAGGCGTCGAAGCCGGTCGCGGCCGCGGTGGTCAGCGAGCCCGGCCGGTGCAGCCCGATGGTCAGCGTCTGCGGCAGCACCGCCACCGCATCCGCGCCGAGCACCAGCCGCGCGCGCCACAGCATCTCGCTGTCGGCGCTGAAGCGCACATGGTCGTAGTCGCCCAGGCGCCGCAGCGCGTCGCGCCGGAGCATCGCGAAGGACGGGTTCGGATAGACCAGCCAGGCGCGCGGGGCGAAGGCGGCGCGCCCTGACGCATCCATGCGGAACCAGCAGGAATTCACCACGGCGATGCGCGGGTCGGCGAATGCCGCGACCTCGGTCGCGATGCGCGCCGGGTGCATCCAGTCATCGGCATCGAGGAACGTGACGAACGCCCCGCGCGCTTGCGCGATGGCGCGGTTGCGCGAGGCATAGGTGCCGGCGTTGCGCGCGTTGCGGAGCACCCGCACGCGGCCGTCCTGCGCCGCCATCGCCTCGGCCAGCGCGGCGGTGCCGTCGGTGCTGGCATCGTCCACCACGATCGCCTCGATGCTGCGCCAGGATTGCGCGAGCACGCTGGACAGCGCATCGGCGAGCGTATCGGCCGCGTTGAAGGCACTGATGATGATGGTGACCAGCGGGCCTTCCGCCGGCGGACCCGCCGGCGCGGCGAAGCGGCCGGGCGCGCCGGTCGGCTGCGGCGGGGCCAGGCCCTGGTGGGTGAAGGCGGCGTCGAGCAGCCGCGCCGCTTCCGTCGCCTGGCCGTGGGCCAGCGCGACATTGCGCCGCAGCAGCGCCTCGGCCACCACGGGATTCTCGCCATGCAGGCCGGTCAGCGACAGGCGCGGGTCGGTGGGGTCGATCCGGTCCGCGGCGCGGTCGGCGAGCCAGGGGCGCAGGCGCAGGTCGGCGCGGCCAGGGTCCAGCAGCGCCAGGCAGGTGGCGGGCGGCGGGTCGGCCGGATGGGCGCGCAGCAGGTCCAGCATCCCGGCGGCCATGGCCGGCGCGTGCCGCTGTACGTCCTCGAACAGGGCACGGGCGTGGTCGCGGTGGCCGAGTCGCAGCGCGGTATGCGCCCGCTGGGTCGCGAGCCGCGCCGCCAGCGCGGGCGGCAGCGGCAGGGCCTCCGCCGCCAGGGCATCGAGCACCGCCATGGCCGACCGCTGCATGTCCAGCGCGCCGAGCGCGTTGGCTTCCGCCAGCGCGGTTGCGGTGCGGATGGCCGGATCGGCGGTCGCCCGGCGCAGCGCGCGGGCCGCGCCGATGGCGGTGAAGGGGTGCGCGTCGCGGCTGGCGGCGTGCAGCGCGGATTCGACCTCGCGCGCGGCGGCGCCGGCCAGCGCGGCGGCCAGGCTGGTGCCGTCCTCGGCCGCACCGGGAGGGTGAGCGGTGCCCAGTCGGGCGGAGCGGGCCAGGGCTGCGCGGTCGATCGCGCGCCGGGCGGCGGCGGCTTGCCAGGCGCCGTGATGCCCGTCCCGCCGTGCGGCGCGGGCGGCCTTGAGCGCGCCGGCAGGGTCCGGCAGCGACGCGGCGGGAAGCGATCCATGCATGGCCCGACGATGCCCGCGCCCCCGCGGCCGGTCCACCGCCGCTTGCCCTTCGCGCCCCGCCGCGCTTTATGGCCGCGGCGCCGGCCAGGCGCGAAACGGGGACGACAGATGCGCGTGAAGGACGTGAAGAAGGTCGTGCTCGCCTATTCCGGCGGGCTCGACACCAGCGTGATCCTGAAGTGGCTGCAGACCAGCTATGGCTGCGAGGTGGTGACCTTCACCGCCGACCTCGGCCAGGGGGAGGAGCTGGGGCCGGCGCGCGACAAGGCGCTGCTGCTCGGCATCAAGCCCGAGAACATCTTCATGGACGACCTGCGCGAGACCTTCGTGAAGGACTTCGTCTTCCCGATGTTCCGCGCCAATGCGCTGTACGAGGGGATGTACCTGCTGGGCACGTCGATCGCGCGGCCGCTGATCGCGCAGCGGCAGATCGAGATCGCCGAGCAGGTCGGCGCCGATGCCGTGGCGCATGGCGCGACCGGCAAGGGCAATGACCAGGTGCGCTTCGAGCTGTCGTATTACGCGCTGAAGCCGGATATCAAGATCATCGCGCCTTGGCGCGAATGGGAGCTGACGTCGCGCACCCGGCTGATCGAGTTCGCCGAGGAACACCAGATCCCGATCGCCAAGGACAAGCGCGGCGAGGCGCCGTTCAGCGTGGACGCGAACCTGCTGCATTCGTCGAGCGAGGGGAAGATCCTGGAGGAGCCCTGGGACAGCCCGGATGAGATGGTGTGGCAGCGCACGATCAGCCCGATGGATGCGAAGGACGAGGTCACCGAGATCACCATCGAATTCGAGCGCGGCGACGCCGTCGGCATCAATGGCGAGCGGCTGTCCCCCGCCACGCTGCTGACGAAGCTGAACGCGCTGGGGCGCGAGAACGGGATCGGTCGGCTCGACCTGGTGGAGAACCGCTTCGTCGGGATGAAGTCGCGCGGCTGCTACGAGACGCCGGGCGGCACCATCCTGTACGTGGCGCATCGCGCGATGGAGTCGATCACGCTGGATCGCGAGGCCTGCCACCTGAAGGACAGCCTCATGCCGCGCTATGCGGAGATCATCTACAACGGCTTCTGGTTCGCCCCCGAGCGGCGGATGCTGCAGGCGCTGATCGACGAGAGCCAGGCGAGCGTGACCGGCACGGTGCGGCTGAAGCTCTACAAGGGCAACACGATCGTGACGGGCCGGCAGTCCCCGCACAGCCTGTACTCGATGAAGCACGTGACCTTCGAGGACGACCAGGGCGCCTACGACCAGTTCGACGCCCAGGGCTTCATCAAGCTGAATGCGCTGCGGTTGCGCCTGGGTGCGATGGCGGGACGTCGCGGCGGCGGGCTTTAGTTTCCGCGGTCCAGGGGGCCGCAGCCCCCTGGCGGGGAGGTCCGGAGGGGCGGCGCCCCTCCGTTCGCGTCATCAGGCAGGAGGACACCCCATGCCCGCGCTTTCTCGCCTTTCGTTCGCCGTGCTGTCGCTGGTCGCCATGCCGGCGCTGGCGCAGTCGGTCTGCCCTGGCCGGATCTCCGCCAATGCCTTCGCGCCGGTGCCGCGCGATGCCGCCATTGCCGTGCCGGACCGTGCCGGTGGTTCGCCCAGCGAGCAGCGGCTGCGCCGTGCGGTGGTGGCCGCCGTACAGGGCAGTGGCCGGCGTGTCGCGCCCGATGCGCCCTTCATCCTGTCCTGGCGTGGCGGCATCAGCGCCGAGGGCGACAATTTCGGCGGCTTCGGCGACACCATGCAGGGCCGCAGCTTCCGCGACAGCGACGACGTCACCTGGGCGCAGAACGTACCGCGCGCCGGCGGCCGCCGCGTGCCGGTGCTGCGCGTGAGCGGCACCGTGGAATTGCGCGACCGCGCCGCCAACCGCGTGATCTGGACGGCCGTGATCACCTGCGAACGCCACGGCACGGACGACGAAGCACTGTTCAGCCACCTGGCCCGCGCGGTGGCACCGCTGATCGGGCAGGCGGCGGCGGGGCGAGCGTTCTGACGGAGGTCGGGAGGGCGCTGCTCTCCCGAACCCTCGCGGGCTCCCATCGCAGATGCTCTGCATCTGCGATGGGTCCCGACGCCGGGGGCATACGTGCCCCCGGACCCGCGTGAACGTAAGGGCAGGTTTGGCGGAGGGGCTCGTCGGTGCGCCTTGCGCGACACGCGCGCGACGCCCCTCCTCCAAACCGTCCCTTTTGACCCCGGGTCTGGGAGGCGGTTGCCTCCCAGCGGGGGGCCGGGGGGCTGGCCCCCCGCCTTCCGACCGCGCCCGCTGGGCAAGCCACGCGCCTGGTCGTAGCCTCTCCGCAAAGCCAGGGAGGCAAAACAACCATGACCACACGCCGGACCGTTCTTGCGGGGGCTGCCGGGCTTGCCGCGGTGCCGTTTGCAGCGCGCGCCTGGGAGCCTGCGCGGCCGATCCAGTTGATCGTCGGATTCCCGCCGGGTGGCGGCACCGACCTCCAGGCCCGTGCCCTGGCCGAGGCCGCGAACCGCTTCTTCCCGACCCCGCTGGTGATCATGAACCGTCCTGGCGCCGGCGGCGCGATTGCCGCGCAGCAGGTGGCGGGCATGGTGCCGGATGGGCTGAACCTGCTGGTAGGCGGCGGGTCCGAGAGCACCTCTTTGGCCGCCTTCCGCGACCTGCCCTACGATCCCAAGCGGTCGTTCCGCTCGATCATCCGCATCACGCGCCAGCCGCTGCTGATCGTGACGAAGCGGGGCGGGCGCTTCGCCGACCTGGTGGCCGCGGTTGCCGCGGCCAAGGCGTCGCCGGGGACGGTCACGCATGCCTCCTCGGGCATCGGGTCGATCTACCATGCGGTGTTCGTGCTGTTCGCGGCCGCGGCGGGGTTCGAGATGCTGCACGTGCCCTTCTCGGGCGGCGCGCCGTCCTTGCAGGCGGTGCTGTCGGGTACCGTGGACCTGGCGGTGCTGGCGCCGGAGGAGACCGGCGGGATGGTGCAGTCGGGCGAGCTCGTCGCGCTTGCGGTGTGCTCGGCCGAACGCATTCCGATCCTGCCCAATGTGCCGACGCTGCGCGAGCAGGGCTGGAACGTGGTGGTCGAGAACATGAAGGGGCTGAACGCGCCCGCCGGACTGCCGGACGAGATCTATACCAGCCTGCACGATCGCTTCCGGCGCGCCATGCAGGAACCCGCCTGGACCGGTTTCCTCGAACGCACCGGCACTTTCGCGGGCTATCTGGACGGGCCGGCCTACCAGGCGGCGATGGATGCCGTGCTGGATGGGCTGCGCGCCAGCGTCAGGCGGTAGGGCTTTCGCCGGCGCGGCCGGCGCCGATCAGCCGGCCGGCACGCCCTTGGTGGTGGAGTATTCGAAATGCAGCGCCTCCCCCGGGAAGACCCGGGGGTGGATGGCGTGCGCGGCCATCGCGGCCTCGCTGAAGCCCTGCAGGATCAGCTTCAGCTTGCCGGGATAGGTCGCGATGTCGCCGATGGCAAAGACGCCGTCGATGTTCGTCGCGCAGGTGGCGGGTTCGACGGCAATGTGGTGGTGGCTGAGGCCGAGGCCCCAGTCGGCGATCGGGCCGAGCTCCATCGACAGGCCGAAGAAGGCCAGCAGGTGGTCGGCGGGAATGTCGCGCTCCTCGCCCTTCAGCGTGGCCAGCATGACCGATTCCAGCTTCGACCCGTCGCCCTTCAGGCCGTGGAGCTGGTAGGGGATGGCCATCTCGATCTCGCCGCGCGCGGCGGCGGCGTCGAGCTGCGCGGCGGTCTCGGGTGCGGCGCGGAACTTCGGGCGGCGATGCACCACCGTGACGGTCGCGATGTCCTTCAGGGACAGCGCCCAGTCGACCGCGGAATCGCCGCCGCCGGCGATGACCACGCGCTTGCCGCGGAATTCCTCGCGCCGCGCCACCAAATACCGCACGGCGCCGGAGGCCTCGTAGCCTGGCAGGCCATCGAGCGGCGGGCGGTTCGGCCCGAAGGCGCCCGCACCGGCGGCGATGATGACGGCCTTGCAGCGGATGGTGTCGCCCATGCTGGTGCCGAGCGTCAGCCCATCGCCGTCCCGCGACAGGCGTTCCACGCGGCGGCCGAGCAGGTAGGTGGGCGCGAAGGGCGCGGCTTGTTCCTCCAGCTTCGCGACCAGGTCGGCGCCGGCGATCGAGGGATGCGCCGGTACGTCGAAGATCGGCTTTTCAGGGTAGAGCGCGGTGCATTGGCCGCCGACAGCGTCCAGCGCGTCGATCACGACCGACTTCATCCGCAGCATGCCGCATTCGAACACGGCAAACAGGCCAACGGGCCCCGCGCCGATGATCGCAACATCCGTATCGATGACGGCCGTCATGGCCACTCCCCCGAATCCTGGCCCGCGTGATAGACGGGTCGCCCCGAGGTTCATAGCCGGCGCCGGCCGGCAGGCCCCCCATGCCCCCGACCGTGACATTGGAACTGCCCGACCTTTCCGCCACCCATGCCCTCGCGGCGCGGCTGGCGGCGCTGTTGCGCGCGGGGGATGCGGTGCTGCTGGAAGGGCCGCTGGGGGCGGGAAAGAGCGAGCTGGCGCGGGCGGTGCTGCGCGCCGCCGCGGGCGACCCGGCGCTGGAGGTGCCGAGCCCGACCTTCACGCTGGTGCAGTCCTACGACCTGCCAGCGGGGCCGGCGCATCATTTCGACCTCTATCGGCTGGACGGGCCGGCGAGGTTGGAGGAACTCGGCTGGGACGAGGCGCGGGAGGGGATCGTGCTGGTGGAATGGCCGGATCGACTGGGCGCGCTCGCGCCGCCGGAGGCGTTGCGGATCGCGCTGGCGCCGCTGGAGGCGGAGGATGCGCGCCGCGCCCAGTTGTCGGGATGGGATGCGCGGCTGGGGGCGCTGGCCGCGTGAGGGACGTCGCCGCCTTCCTCGGCGCGCATGGGTTCGGTGCGGCGCGCGTAGACTGGATGACGGGCGATGCCTCGCACCGGCGCTATGCGCGGCTGCGCGGCGGGCCGCGTGCGGCGCTGCTGATGGATGCGCCGCCGCCCGAGGATGTGCGACCCTTCATCGCGGTGGCGCGGCACATCGCGGGGATCGGGTTGTCGGTGCCGGAGATCATCGCTGCCGACGAGGCCGCGGGCTTCCTGCTGATCGAGGATTTCGGCGACGCGACGCATGCCGCGCTGCTCGATGCGGGTGGCGATCCGCTGCCCTGCTACCTTGAGGCGGCCGAGGCGCTGGCCGTGCTGCATGCCGCGCCGCCGCCGGCTGCCCTGCCCGCCTGGGGAGCAACGGAGATGGCGCGCGCGACGGCGGCGACCTTTCTCGACTGGTGGTGGCCGGCGGCGATCGGCGCGGCGGCGGATGCCGAGACGCGCGCGGCGCTGGATGGCGCGATCCAGGCGATGGTCGCGCCCTTCGTGCAGGATGGGTGTTTCGTCCATCGCGACTATTTCCCGGCGAACCTGATGCGGCTTCTTGGCCGCGCAGGGCCGCGCCGCACCGGGCTGCTGGATTTCCAGGACGCCGCGCGCGGCAGCCCGGCCTATGACCTGGTGTCGCTGGTCGAGGATGCGCGGCGCGACGTGGCGCCGGCGGTGCGTGAGGCTGCCATTGCGCGGTATCTCGATGCCCGCGGCGGGGTCGATCGCGAGCGCTTCCACGCCGCCATGGCGGCCTGCGCGGCGCAGCGGCACCTGCGCGTGACGGCGTTGTGGGTGCGGCTGGCGCGGCGCGATGCGAAGCCGGGCTACCTGGTGCACGGGCCGCGCTGCTGGCGGCTGCTGGATGGCGCGCTGGCGCATCCGGCGACGCGACCCCTGCGTGACTTCCTCGATGCGCGCGTGCCGCGCCACCTGCGTTGCAATCCCATCGCCGTGACGGAGCCCGCATGATCGACCTGACCCATGCCATGGTGCTCGCCGCCGGGCTCGGCACGCGGATGCGGCCGCTGACGGATGACCGGCCGAAGCCGCTGCTGGACCTGGCCGGGCGGTCCCTGCTCGATCATGCGCTGGACAGGCTGGCGGCGGCCGGCGTGACGCAGGCGGTGGTGAACGCGCATTGGCGCGCCGACCAGATCGCGGAGGCGATGGCGCTGCGCGAACACCCCTGCATCACGCTGCAACGCGAGGACGAATTGCTGGAGACCGGCGGCGGCGTGGCGCGCGCGTTGCCTTTGCTGGGAGACTCTCCTTTCGCGGTGGTGAATGGCGATGCCTTCTGGCTGGACGGGCCGACGCCGGCGCTGACGCGCCTGGCTGCCGCCTTCGACCCGGCGCAGATGGACGCGCTGCTGCTGATGGTGCGGACCACGCAGGTGGATGGCGCGGTGGGGATGGGGGATTTCCTGCTGGATCCGCTCGGGCGGATGCGGCGGCCGAAGGAACGGGAGATCGCGCCGTATCTGTTCGCGGGGGTGCAGATCCTGTCGCCCGCGCTGTTCGAGGGCGCGCCGGCGGGGGCGTTCAGCCTGAACCGGCTGTATGACCGCGCGATCGAGACCGGGCGGCTGTTCGGGCTGGTGCATGACGGGGTGTGGTTCCACCTCTCGACCCCGGAGGACCTGCGGTATGCGGAGGAGACGCTCAGGGCGGGGTTGGTGAGGGCGTTGTTCTGAGGATGATGGCTTGATGCCGTCCACGCGCCGCGATGGTGGCTGCCTTCCTCCGTTCGGGTGTCCGGTCGCGATGCCGCGTGCCGCAAGGAGCCTGTCGCGATGAACCTGTTTGCCATCCCGCCGGCATCGCCCTTCCTCGATACGCTCGCCGCCGGCGTGCTGGCGCGCCTGCCCGATGCCGTGCCCGAGGCGCTGGCGCGCACCACCATCCTGCTGCCGACGCGCCGTGCCGCGCGGGCGCTGCGCGAGGCCTTCCTGCGTGCCGCCGGTGGCCGCGCGCTGCTGCTGCCGCGGATGCGGGCGCTGGCCGGGTTGTCCACCGAGGATGCGGATGAACTGGCGCTGCCGGATCTGCTCGACCTGGCGCCGGCGGTGGAACCGCTGACGCGCCAGGCGGTGCTGGCGGCGATGGCCGCGCGCATCCCGCGCCGCGCCGGCGGCCCGGCCACGCCGGAACAGGCGTGGCTGCTCGCCGGTGAACTGGCGCGGCTGTTCGACGAGATTGCCCTGGAGGAACACGACCTCGACTCCCTCGCGCGGTTGTCGCCGGGCGAGGTCGCGCAGGCCTGGCTGGCGCGGCTCGATGCGCTGGTGCCGGACCGCCACGCGGCGCATTGGCAGATCACCACCACCGTGCTGCGCGCCATCGCGACGGATTGGAATGGGTGGCTCGACGATCACGGGCTGCTCGACATCGGGCTGCGGCGCGTGCGGGCGCTGGCGGCGCAGGCGGCGGCGTGGCGGGACGCGCCGCCGGAGCATCCAACCATCGCGGCGGGCATCGGCGCCGGCGGCACCATCCCGGCGGCGGCGGCGCTGCTGGGGGTGCTGGCGCGCGCGCCGAAGGGTGCGGTGGTGTTGCAGGGCCTGCCGGAGCCGATGGACGCGGCGTTGTGGGAGGCGGTGCGGACGTCGCCGACGCATCCCCTCGCCGGCCAGGCGCGGCTGCTGGCGGCGATGGGTGCGACGCCGGCGGAATTGCTCTCCTGGCACGATCCCGCGCCGCGTGGTGCCGCGCCGGATCGTGCCGTGCTGCTCGGCCGCGCCATGGCGCCGGCGGCGGGGCTGGACGCCTGGACGCAGCGCGATCCGGCGCGCTGGGATGCGGCGCGCGAGGGCATGACTCGCCTGGTCGCCGCCGATGCGCAGCAGGAAGCCGGCGCGATCGCGCTGCTGCTGCGCGAGGCGATGGAGACCGAGGGTGCGCGCGCCGCCCTCATCACGCCCGACCGCGACCTGGCGCGGCGCGTGTGCGCGGAGCTGGCGCGCCACGGCATCACCGCGGATGACAGCGCGGGCGAACCTCTCTCGGAGACACCGGCCGCCGCCTTCCTGCGCCTGGTCGCGCGCATGGTGGCGGAGGGCTTCGCGCCGGTGCCGCTGCTGTCGGTGCTGAAGCATCCGTTGTGCGCCGGTGGGATGGCGCGCGATGCCTGGCTGGCGGCGGCGCGGCTGCTGGAACGGATCGCGTTGCGCGGGCCGCGGCCGGCGGCCGGGCTGGCGGGGTTGCGCGCGTCGGTGCGGGCGGCGGGGGATCCGCCGGGATCGGTGGTGGCGCTGCTGGATGCGCTGGAAGCGGCGCTGGCGGGGTTCGACACGCTGCCCGATGCGCCGGCGCGGCCGCCTGCCGATCTGCTCGCCGCGCATATGGCGGCGGCGGAGGCGCTGGCGGCGACGCCCGAGCTGCCCGGCGGGTTGCGCCTTTATGCGGGTGAGGAGGGCGAGCCGTTGGCACGGCACCTCGATGCGCTGGCGAACGCGTTGCCGCACATTCCGCCGATCGCGCCCGCCGATTGGCCGGACCTGTTCGAGGGCGCGCTGGCCGGGCCGGTCGCGCCGTCGCTGCGCGCCTCGCGCGGGCGGGGGGCGGCGGCGCATCCGCGCATCGCGGTGTTGGGCCTGCTGGAGGCGCGGCTGCAATCCTTCGACCGCGTGGTGTTGGGGGCGCTGGAGGAAAGCGTCTGGCCGCAGGCGACGGAGCCGGGGCCTTGGATGAGCCGGCCCATGCGCGCCGCCTTCGGGCTGCCGGAGGCGGAGGCGCGCATTGGGCGCGTCGCGGCGGATTTCCTGTATGCGGCGGCCTCGGCGCGGGAGGCGGTGCTGTCCTCCGCGTTGCGCCGTGGCGGGTCGCCGCGCGTGCCGGCGCGCTGGATGGTGCGGCTGGATACGTTCCTCGCCGGGCAGGGCGGGCTGGCGCTGGCGGCCTCGCCGGCCGCGGGATGGGCGGCGGCGCTGGATGCGCCGGCTGTGGTTGCGCCCTGCGCGCGGCCCGCGCCCGTGCCGCCCGCCGCGCTGCGGCCGCGGCGGCTGACGGTGTCGGACGCGGCGCTGCTGATCGCCGACCCCTACGCCTTCTACGCGAAGCGCGTGCTGCGGCTGCAGCCGCTGAAGGCGCTGGAGGAGGATGTCGGCGCCATCGAATACGGCATGCTGGTGCATGACGCGATGGCGGGCTTCCTGCGCGCCCTGCCGCTGGCCTGGCCGGGCGAGGATGTGGCGCGCGCCGCCTGGGCGCGCGCCAGCGAGGCCGCGCTGGCCGTGCACGCGGATCGGCCGGGCATCCTGGCCTTCTGGGCGCCGCGGCTGGCGAATATCGGCGACTTCGTCATCGGCGAGGAAGCCGCGTTGCGTCGTGATGGCGGGCTGATCGCCTGTCATGTCGAGGTGAAGGGCGTGGCGCGGCTGGGCGAGGTGAGCATCGAGGCGCGGGCGGATCGGCTCGACCACCTGTCGTCGGGCGGCTGGCGCGTGGTGGACTACAAGACCGGCACGGTGCCGAAGGAGGGCGCGCTGGTCGCCGGTGACGCGCCGCAATTGCCGATCGAGGCGTGGCTGTTGCGGGAGGGCGCCTTCGGCAGCGCCGGTGTCGCGCGCGACCTGATCTACTGGCGCCTGACCGGCGGCGAGCAGGCAGGCGAGGTCAAGACCATCGACGCCACCGCGCAGGATTACGCGTCGATCGCGCAGGAGCGGCTGGAGCATCTCGCGGCGCGCTGGCTGCTGGGCGATGCGCCGTTTGCCTCGCGCCCGCATCCCTCGCGCAGCGCGGCGGGCGGGGACTACGACCATCTGGCGCGCATCGAGGAATGGTCGGCCGGGGAGGGCGAGGCATGAGCCAGTCGCCGCGCGAACGCGCCGAGCACGCGCAGTCCCGTGCGTCAGACCCCGCCGCTTCCGCCTGGGTGGAGGCGTCCGCCGGATCGGGCAAGACCAAGCTGCTGACCGACCGCGTGCTGCGGCTGCTGCTGGCGGGTGTCGAGCCCGGGCGCATCCTATGCCTGACCTTCACCAAGGCGGCGGCGGCGGAGATGGCGACGCGGCTGGCCCGCGCGCTCGGCGGTTGGGCGACGGCCGACGATGCGGCGCTGGATGCGACGCTGGCGGCGCTGACCGGTCGCGTGCCGGATGCGCGGGAACGCAGCGCCGCGCGCGCGCTGTTCGTGCGCGTGCTGGAACAGCCGGGCGGGATGCGGATTTCCACCATCCATGCCTTCGCGCAGTCGCTGCTGCGGGCGTTTCCGCTGGAGGCCGGGCTGGCGCCGCAATTCGCGGTGGTCGAGGACCAGGACGCGCGCGCGATGCTGGCGCGCGAGCGCGAGGCGGTGTTGGCCGGCACGCCGGACCGCGCGGCGCTGGACCACCTGGCGCGGTTGGTGCCGCCGACACGTTTCGCCGAGGTGGTCGGCACGCTGGCGGCGACGCGCGGGCGACTGCTGCGCGCGGTGGATTCGCGGCAGGGGCTCGCGGGATTCGAGGCGGCGCTGGCGCGCGGGCTGGGCTTGTCACCAGGCGAGGCCACCGAGGATGCGGTGCTGGATGCGGCCTGCGCGGCCGTGGGTGCTGCCGTGCCGCGCGCGGGTGCGCTGCTGCGCGCCAGCGGCAATGCCAACGACCAGGCGCGGGGTGTGGAGATCGCCGCCTGGCTGGCGCGCGACGTCACCGCCCGCGCCGCGCATTGGGAGGATTGGCGCGGCCTTCTGCTGACCGACAAGAACGAGCCGCGCAAGCGCCTGGCCACCAAGCAGGCCGGCGCCGACGCCCCCTTCATCCAGGACACGCTGACCGCCGAGGCCGAGCGCGTGCAGGAGGCCGAGAGCGCGCGCGCCGCCGCCCGCGTGCTGGCCGCCACCATGGCGCTGATGGCGATCGGCACGCCGGTGCTGCGGCGCTACGAGGCCGCCAAGGCGCGCGCCGGCATGCTCGACTACGACGACCTGATCCGCGGCGCGGAGCGCCTGCTGGAAGACCCCGGCAGCGCCTGGGTGCTGTTCAAGCTGGATGGCGGGCTGGACCATGTGCTGCTCGACGAGGCGCAGGATTCCAACCCCGACCAATGGGGCATCGTGCGCGCGCTGACCGGTGAGTTCTTCGCCGGCGAAGGCGCGCGCGAGCAGGGCCGCACGGTCTTCGCCGTGGGCGACGTGAAGCAGTCGATCTACGGCTTCCAGGGCGCGGATGCCGAGGGCTTCGCGCGCGAGCGCCGGCACTACGGCGAGGTCGTGGAGCGCGCGGCGCTGGAGTTCCGGCCGGTGCCCCTCGATGTGTCGTTCCGCTCCACCGCACCGGTGCTGGCGCTGGTCGATGCGGTGTTCGCCGGCGGCGAGGCGCGCGACGGCGTGGTGGAAGGCGACGCGCCGCTGCGCCACTACGCCGACCGCGCCGGCCAGGCCGGCAGCGTGGAATTGTGGCCGCTGCTGGCGGTGGATGCTGCCGAGGCGCCGCCGGCCTGGGCGCCGCCGGATGCTCCGGTGGATGGCGAGGGCGCGGCGCCGCGCCTGGCCGCGCTGATCGCCGCGCGCATCCGCTTCATGCTGGACCATGAGACGCTGCCCGCGCGCGTCGAACGCGGTGCGGACCAGCCCGAGGGGCGGCCGGTGCGGCCGGGGGACATCCTGGTGCTGCTGCGGTCGCGCGCGCGGGGTGGGTTCCTCGCCGCGCTGGTGCGGGCGTTGAAGGATTTGCGGATTCCGGTCGGTGGCGTCGATCGCATGGTGCTGGCCGAGCAGATCGCCGTGCAGGATCTGCTGGCGCTGGCCGATGTGCTGCTGCTGCCGGAGGACGACCTGACGCTGGCCGCGCTGCTGAAATCGCCGCTGGTCGGGTTGGAGGAGGACGACGTGCTTGCGCTTGCGCAGCCGCGGCAGGGGTCGCTGTGGGGTGCGTTGGCGGCGCATCGCGGCGCGGAGACGCGGATCGGGCGCGTGGCGGATTGGGTCGCGGCGCTGATGGGGCGCGCCGACTACGCGACGCCGCATGCGCTGTTCGCGGATGTGCTGGGCGGGCCGGGGCCGCTCGATGCGCGGGCCGGGCGGGCGCGGATGCTGGCACGGCTCGGGCCGGATGCGGCGGACCCGATGGATGAATTCCTGAATGCCGCGCTGGAGCATGAGCGCGCGCATCCGCCGTCCTTGCAGGGCTTCGTGCATCGCCTGCGGCAGGGCGGGGCGGAGGTGAAGCGCGAGGCGGAGGGCGCGGGCGATGCCGTTCGCATCATGACCGTGCATGGTGCGAAGGGGTTGCAGGCGCCGATCGTGATCCTGCCCGATACCACCGGCGATCCGCCCGACCGCGCGGCGCTGCGTTGGATCGACGACGACCTGCCGGCCTGGGCCCCGAAGCAGAAGGGCTTCGCCGCGACGGCGCTGTCCGACCGGCGCCAGGACGACAAGGATGCCGAGGCGCGCGAGCAGCACAGGCTGCTTTATGTCGCGCTGACGCGCGCGGAGGACCGGCTGGTGGTCTGCGGCTGGCAGGGGCGCCGCGCGGTGCCGGGCGGGTGCTGGTATCGGCTGGTCGAGCAGGGTTTTTCGCGGCTGGACGGCGTGCAGGTTCAGCCCTTCGAGGGCCCGGAGGAGCTGTTCCCGGCCGACGCCGTGGTGCACCGGCTGGAGGTTCCGCAGACCGCGCCGCCGCGTGTCGAGGACCCGCGGCGCGTCGCGGCCGCCGCGACGGCTCTGCCGGCATGGGCGCGCGTGCCGGCGCGGGTGGAGACGCCGGAGGGCGCGGTGGCACCGTCAGCGTTGCCCGGTGAGGAGGAGACGCCGGCCGCGCCGCCGCGGCCCTCCGACGATCCGCGCGGGCTGCGCTTCCGTCGCGGTCGGTTGGTTCATGCGCTGTTGCAGCATCTGCCCGACCACGAACCTGCTGCACGCGCGGATGTCGCGCGGCGCTTCCTGGCGCGGCCCGGCCATGGGCTGGAGACGGCGGAACAGGAGGCGGTGCTGGCGGAGGTGCTGGCGCTGTTGGAGGCACCGCTGGTGGCGGCAGCGCTGGGTCCGGGCAGCCTGGCAGAGGCGCCGCTGGCGGGGCGCATCGGTGGGCGGCTGATTGCCGGCCAGGTGGACCGGCTGCTGGTGGAGCCGGATCGCGTGCTGGTGCTGGACTACAAGACCAACCGCCCGCCGCCGCAGGATGTGGCCGCGGTGGCGCCGTTGTACCTGCGGCAGATGGCGGCGTATCGCGCGCTGCTGCGCGCGGCGTTTCCCGGGCGGCGGGTGGAGTGCGCGCTGGTCTGGACCTATGGCGCGCGGGTCATGGCGCTGCCGGACCCGCTGCTGGACGGGCACGCGCCGGGGGCGTGAGTGGCGTGGCGGCGTCAGCGCAACCTGCGGATCGCGCGGATGCGCGATCCGGGAGCGCACGGCGCGACCGCGCCCAGACCATCAGCCGCGCCGAGCGCACCAGTGCGGGGCGCGCAAGCCAAGCCGGCGAATGCCGGCGCCCGGCGTTTGAGGGCGGATCAACGACCCAGCTCTTGCTCCACGAGCCTTGCGAACACCGACGAGCCCAACGGGATCAGGTCGTCGTTGAAGTCGTAGCGTGGGTTGTGCAGGCCGACCGTGTGGCGCCCGCCATCGCCCTGGCCGATGCCGATGAAGGCGCCAGGGCATTTCTGCAGCATGTAGGAGAAATCCTCCGCGCCCATGCGCGGCGGCGCGTTGCGGTGGATTCGTGTATCCCCGAGCACTGCGGCGGCGGCGGCCTGGGCGCGCAGAGTCTCGGCCTCGTGGTTGACGGTGGGCGGGTAGCCGCGCGTGTAGGCCAGTTCGGCGCGCGCGCCATGCGCTTCCGCGATGGACTTCACGATGGCGTGCAGGCGCGCCTCCACCATGTCCTGCACCGCGGTTTTGAAGGTGCGGACGGTGCCGTTCAGTTCGGCGATCTCCGGGATCACGTTGCCGGCCGAACCGGCATGGAACTGGCACAGGCTGACCACGGCGGTGTCGATCGGGTCCATCGAGCGCGAGACGATCGACTGCGCGGCGACGACGATCTGCGCGCCGACCAGCACCGGGTCGATGCAGATCTGCGGGCGCGAGGCATGCCCGCCCTTGCCATGCACCGTGATGGTGATGCGGTCGGCCGCGGCCAGCACCGGGCCGGGGGTGATGCGCGCCTCGCCCAGCGGGAGCTCCGGGTCGTTGTGCAGGGCGTAGACCTGGTCGGTGGGGAAGCGGTCGAACAGGCCTTCCTCGACCATCACGCGGCCGCCGCCGCCGCCTTCTTCCGCGGGCTGGAAGATGAAGTGGACGGTGCCGTCGAAGTTGCGCGTCTCGGCCAGGTAGCGTGCGGCGCCGAGCAGCATGGTGGTGTGGCCGTCATGGCCGCAGGCATGCATCTGGCCGGGCGTGGTGGAGCGGTACGGCATGTCGTTGGCTTCCTGCATGGGCAGGCAGTCCATGTCCGCGCGCAGGCCGATGCTGCGCTTGGAGGTGCCATTGCGCAGCACGCCGACCAGGCCGGTGCCGGCGATGCCGCGATGCACCTCGATCCCCCAGGCGGCGAGTTGCCGGGCCACGAGGTCCGAGGTGCGATGTTCCTGGAAGCCCATTTCGGGATGCGCATGGATGTCGCGACGCGTGGCGGCGAGCTCGGGCTGGAAATCGGCGATGCGGTTGTAGATGGGCAAGGTGGTATCCCCCTTCGGTCAGGTGGGCGTAGCGCGGTGTGCGGCGGGGTTCCAGTGCGGTGATGTGCGCCGCCTCACAGCCCGGCGACCGCGGCATCCACAGCATCGCCGAAGCGTTCGACGATCATGGCGATCTCGGCGGCGTTGGTGACGTAGGGCGGGGCCAGGATGACGTGGTCGCCATGCTTGCCGTCGATGGTGCCGCCCATCGGATAGCACGCCAGGCCGCGGTCGAAGGCTTCCTTCTTGACGCGTTCGTTGACCGCCAGCGCGGGGTCGAAGGTGGATTTCGACGCGCGGTCGGTGACCAGTTCCACGGCCCAGAAGAGGCCGCGGCCGCGAATGTCGCCGATTTTCGCGTGGTTGCCGAGGCGATCCACCAGCCCCTGTTCCAGCAGCCCGCCCATGGCCTGCACGTTGTCAAGCAGCTTCTCGTCGCGGATCACTTCCTGCACCGCGAGCGCGGCGGCGCAGGCCACGGGATGCGCCTGGTAGGTGTGGCCGTGCTTGAAGGTGCCGGAGCCGCGCGTGAGTGCGTCGATCACGCGGCCATGGACCAGGATGCCGCCGATCGGCTGGTAGCCGCCGCCCAGGCCCTTGGCGATGACCTGGATGTCGGGCGACACGCCTTCCTGTTCCCAGGCGTGCAGCGTGCCGGTGCGGCCCATGCCGGACATCACCTCGTCCAGGATCAGCAGCGCGCCGTGGCGTTCGCAGACCGCCTTCATGGCGGGGAAATAGCCGGGCAGCGCGGTGGCGCAGCCGAGGGTCGCGCCGACCACCGTCTCCGCGCAGAAGGCGATCACGGTCTGCGGGCCGAGGCGTTGGAATTCCGCTTCGAGTTCTGCGGCGAGGCGCGCGACGTAGTCGGCATCGGTTTCCGTGTCGCGCCGGTCGCGATAGGCGAAGCAGGGCGAGACATGGCTGAAGGCGTCCGACAGGATCGGCGCATAGGGCGCGCGGCGCATGGCGTTGCCGCCGGCGGCCAGCGCGCCGAGCGTATTGCCGTGATACGACTGGCGCCGCGCGATGAACTTGGTGCGCTGCGGCTGCCCGGATTCCAGCGCCCATTGGCGGGCGATCTTGAGCGCCGCCTCCATGCCTTCCGACCCGGATGACACGAAATAGGCATGCGTCAGCCCGCCCGGCGCATGGCCGACCAGCATGTCGGCGAGCTGCTCCGCGCTGCCGGCGGTGAACAACGCGGTATGCGCGTAGCAGAGCCGGTCGATCTGGTCCTTCATGGCCTGGACCACATGCGGGTGGCCGTGGCCCAGGCAGGCGACGGCGGCGCCGCCGGAACCGTCGATCACTTCATGGCCGCTCGCGTCGCGCAGCCAGATGCCGCGGCCGGAGACGGCGATGGGCGGGGCCTCGCGCAGGTTGCGGTGGACGACATGGGTCATGGGGGGCTCCTTCGCCGTGCCATCCTGCACCGGCGTCAGGGCGCTGTCAGCACGCCCACCACCGCGCCGGTCATGCAGCAGGCGATCGTGCCGGATATCAGCGCCGGCAGCCCAAGCGTCACGATGTCGGTCCGCCGTTCCGGGCACATCGCCGTCATGCCGCCCACCATGATTCCCACCGCGCCCAGGTTGGTGAAGCCGCACAATGCGTAGGTCAGGATCAGTCGCGAGCGATCGGACAGTCCGGCCCCACCCGACTGCGCCAGTTCCAGGTAGGACACGAATTCGTTGACGATCATCTTGGTGCCGAGCGAGGCGCCGACCGTCGCCGCCTCCGCCGCCGGCACGCCCATCGCCCAGGCGACAGGCCACAGCACCCAGCCCATGGCGCGCTGCAAGGTGAAGCCGGTCAGCGGTTCGACCGCCAGGTTCACCAGCGCCACCAGCGCCACGAAGACGATCAGCGACGCCATGATGCCGAGCAGCAGGTTCAGCCCATCCTGCGTGCCGCGCACCAGCGCATCCATGCTGCTGTCGTAGAGCTTTTCGGGAATGCCTTCGTCGCCGGCGGTCGCGACCTCGCCGGGGGCCGGTGGGATCATCAGCAGCGCGACAAGTATGGCAGCGGGCGCCGAGACCAGCGAGGCGGTCAGCAACTGCCCCGCCGCATCCGGCACCACGGGGGCAATGATCAGCGCATAGACCACAAGCGTATTGCCGCTGATGGTCGCCAGCCCCGCCGTCATCACCACGAACATCTCTGATCTGGTCAGTCGAGCCAGCCAGGCGCGGATCATCAGCGGCGCCTCCACCATGCCGACGAAGACATTCGCCGCCACCCCGAAGCCCGCCGCGCCGCCCAGGCCGAACAGCCAGCCCAGCGCACGCGCCATGACCTTCACGATCGCTGGCAGCACGCCCCAGTGATACAGCACGGCCGACAGCGCACCGACCACCAGCACCAGCGGCAGCGCCTGGAAGAACAGGATGAAGGACGCACCCGGGAAGGGCTCCGGGAAGGGCAGCGGCCCGCCGCCGAGATAGCCGAAGACCAGCGAGGTGCCGGCCTTGGTCGCGGTGGCCAGCGCGTTCACGCCATCGCCGATCAGCGCGAAGGCCGCGCGCGCCAGCGGCACGTTCAGCAGCACTGCGGCGAGCAGCAGTTGCAGCACCAGCCCCGCCACCACCACACGCCACGACACGCCGCGCCGAAAGCCGCCCAGCGCCCAGGCGAGTGCGGCCAGCAGCAGCAGGCCGGCGGCGGATTGGATTTGCAGCGCGCTCATCAGGGCAGCACCTTCGGCGGCTCGGGATCGTCCATCTCGAGGTCCAGCAGGCGCTGCCCGCCGCGCTTGATGGCGGCGGAGGAGACCTCGATCATGTCGATGTCCTTCTGCGCCTGGCCGAAATGCCGGCGCAGGCTTTCGGTGCGCTCATCGAGCCGGCCGACATCGGCCAGCAGCCGGTCCAGCTCGCGGCGAATCTTCCCGGCTTCCTGCCGCAGCCGCACGTCGCGCAGCAGCGCGCGCATGGTGCCGAGCACCGCCCAGAGCGTGGTCGGCGAGACGATGTAGACGCCGCGCCGGGTCGCCTCGCTGACCACCGCGACCAGGGTGGTGTGGAGTTCAGCGTAGATCGCTTCGGAAGGGACGAAGATCAGCGCGCCCTCGGCCGTCTCGCCGGGGATGACGTAGCGTTCCGCGACATCCTTCACGTGCTTCTGCACGTCGGCGGCCAGGCGCTTCAGCGCGGCGGCGCGCGTCGCGTCGTCCGGCGCCTCGCGCATCGCCAGCCAGGATTCCAGCGGGAACTTGGAGTCGATCGCGATGGGGCCGGGCGGGTTGGGCAAATGGATCAGGCAGTCGGCGCGCTTGCCGTTCGACAGCGTGGCCTGCAATGCGTAGGCGTCGGCGGGCAGGCGGTCGGCGATGATCTGCTCCATCTGCGCCTCGCCGAAGGCGCCGCGGGCCTGCTTGTTGCCGAGGATGGAGGAGAGCGTGCCGACCTGCGCGCCCAGCGCCTCGATATTGCCTCGCGCGGCGTCGATGACCGCGAGGCGTTCGCGGATTTCGGTGGCGGTCGCGCCGAGGGATTGCGTGACGCGTTCCGTCTGGCCCGACAGTGCGAGCGTCAGGCTCTCGTTCTGCGCCTTGATGGCCTCGGTCAGGGATTTCTCGGCGCCGGTCATGCGCGCGGTCAGCGCGGCTTCCTGTGCCGCGATGCGGGAGACCTGCGCCTGCACCGCATCGTTCAGCACGCGCGTCTGGTCGAGCACCACGGCGTTCACCCGGTCCGCGATGTCGCCTTCCAGCGCGGCGACGCGATCCGCCTGGCGGTCCTGCGCCGCCGCCACCGCATCGACGCGCCCGAGGATCTGCCCCAGCACCGGGTCCGGCGCGGGCCGGCGCAGCAGGATGGCCAGCACCAGCAGCACGGCGGCAAGCAGGATCGCCGCCGGCAGCGCGGCGTCGGGCGGCAGAAGGCCGAGGATGAGCCGGTCGTCCATGCGCCTCCGGGCGAATCGGTGCGGTGCAAGTGTCGCACCACGGCCGGCGGCGCGCGAGGCTGCTCAGGCGGGCGCGGCGGGTCCCTCGGCCGGCACCAGCACCAGGCGCCCGGTGGCGACGCCGAAATGCGCGCCGTGCAGGGTCAGCCGGCCCTCGGCCACCGCCTCGGCCACCCAGGGGAAGGTCAGCAGGTTGGCGAGGGAGATCCGCACCGCCTCGTGCTCCGCCACTTCCTGGCGCTGAGTCGGGTCGTCGCAGCGCAGCGCCACGTCGCGCGCGCGCTGCGCGATGCCGATCCAGCCGGCGACGAAATCCTGCACCTCGGGCGGCGCGCCGTTCAGGACGGCGGCGATGCCACCGCACAGGGCGTGGCCCATCACGACGATGCGGCTCACCTTCAGCACGCGCACGGCGAATTCCACGGCCGCGCTGGTGCCGTGGAACTTCGCGTCGGGCATGTAGGGCGGCACCAGGTTGGCCACGTTGCGCAGCACGAACAGCTCGCCCGGCCCGGCCGAGAAGATCATCTGCGGGTCGACCCGGCTGTCGGAGCAGGCGATGACCATGGTGTGCGGGTGTTGGCCGGCGGCAGCCAGTTCCTCGAAGCGGGCGCGCTGCTGGGGCCAGGTCTCGGCGCGGAAGCGGCGATAGCCGGCGATCAGTTCATCCATACCGAACCTCCTGTCGAGCGGATCGCCCGGATGCGCGAACCGGGAGCGCGAGGCGCCACCGCGCCCGGCCGGTCCGTCGCGCCATGGCGCGCCGCACAGCCCGGCCGATGGAGCGCGCGCCCGGCGCCCGATTGCAAACCAAACCTTCGGATCGCGCGGATGCGCGATCCGGGAGCGCAAAGCGCGACCGCGCCCAACCTGACCGTCGCCCCCGGCGCAACAGCCCAGGGCGCGCAGCCAAGCCCGCGGAGCGGGCGCCCGGCGTTTGAGGGCATGATATCAGTGCCGGAAATGCCGCATGCCAGTGAGGACCATCGCCAGCCCCGCGGCATCCGCGGCGGCGATCACCTCGGCATCGCGCATGGACCCGCCCGGCTGGATCACAGCGGTCGCGCCCGCCGCCGCCGCCGCCTGCAAGCCGTCGGCGAAGGGGAAGAAGGCGTCGGACGCCACGACCGACCCGCGCGCCAGCGGTTCCGCCAGGCCCGCGGCCTTCGCCGCCTCCTCGCTCTTCCAGCCGGCGATGCGGGCGCTGTCCACGCGGTTGGGCTGGCCGCCGCCGATGCCGACCGTCGCCTCGTTCTTCGCGTAGACGATGGCGTTCGATTTCACATGCTTGCAGACGCGGAAGGCGAAGATCAGGTCGCGCAGCTCGGCGGGCGAGGGCGCGCGCTGCGTCACCACCTTCAGCGCCGATTCCGCGACATGCCCGGCATCGCGCGACTGCGCCAGGAAGCCGCCCGAGACCGACTTGAAGCCCAGGCCCGGCGCGGCGGGGTCCGGCATGGCGCCGGTCAGCAGCAGACGCAGGTTCTTCTTGCGCGCGAAGATGGCGCGCGCGGCGTCGTCGGCATCCGGAGCGATCACCACCTCGGTGAAGATGGCGGCGATCTTCTCGGCGGCGGCGGCGTCCAGCACGCGATTCGCCGCGACGATGCCGCCGAAGGGCGAGACCGGGTCGCACAGGAAGGCGCGGTCCCAGGCGGTGACCAGGTCATCCGCCACCGCGACGCCGCAGGGGGTGGCGTGCTTGATGATGGCGATGGCCGGGCGGTCGAATTCGGCCACGCATTCGAAAGCGGCGTCGGTGTCGTTGATGTTGTTGTAGGACAGTTCCTTGCCCTGGACCTGCCTGGCGGTGGCGATGCCGGGGCGGTTCGTGCCGTCCGTGTAGAAGGCCGCCTGCTGGTGCGGGTTCTCGCCATAGCGCAGGCCCTGGCGCAGCACGCCGGGCAGGGCCAGGCGCGGCGGGAAGTCCTGGCCTTCCTGCCGCGCGAACCAGCCGGAGATCGCCGCGTCATAGGCGGCAGTGCGCGCATAGGCCGCGGCGGCGAGGCGCCGCCGCGTGGCGAGCGTGGTGCCGCCCTGCGCCTCGATCTCGGCCTGCACCTCGGCGAAGTGGGCGGGTTCGGTCAGCACCGCCACGCCGGCGTGGTTCTTGGCGGCGGAACGGATCATCGCCGGGCCGCCGATGTCGATGTTCTCGATGCAGTCGTCGAAGGATGCGCCGGCGGCGACCGTCGCCTCGAAGGGGTAGAGGTTCACCGCCACCAGGTCGATCGGCGCGATGGCGTGGGCGTCCATCTGCGCCAGGTGGTCCGCGCTGTCGCGCCGGCCGAGGATGCCGCCATGCACCTGCGGCACCAGGGTCTTGACCCGCCCGTCCAGGATCTCGGGGAAGCCGGTGTGGTCGGAGACGTCCTTCACCGGCACCCCGGCCTCGCGCAAGGCGCGGGCGGTGCCGCCGGTGGACAGGATCTCGACCCCGCGCGCGGCGAGGAAGCGGCCGAATTCGACCAGCCCCGCCTTGTCGGAGACCGAGAGCAGGGCGCGGCGGATGGGGAGGATGTCGCTCATGGCCGGCGCATTAGACCCGGGCGGGCGGGCCGTCCATCGCGCTGCGGGCATGGGTGTGCCGCCCTAACGGTTCGGCAGCATCCGTGCCGCGATGCTGGGGGCCATGCGCCTGCTGATCGCCCTGCTGGTCGTGGCTGCGCCGGCCTTCGCCGAACCCGCCCGCGCGCCGCTGCACCTGACCGACCGGCAGGCCTCCCGCCTGGTCGGGCTGCGGGTCGAGATCCGTGACCTGCGCCTGGGCGCGCCGCGCTTCGGGCAGGGCGTCGAGCCCTCCCTGCTGGCCGATGCCGCCTGGTTCGCCGCCCAGCAGGCGGAGGCGCGGCGCATCGCCCCCGGCGAGGAGACCGACCTGCCGCAGGAGAGCTTCGAAGCCTGGGCGGCGCGCAGCGGCGGCTTCTGCCGGGTCACCATCGGCGGCCCGGAGTCCGGCCTGCCGGCGCCGGCTGCGGCGGCGCTGATGGCCGGCGTGCTGCTGCCCGGCGCGGTGGCGCGGCCCGACGCCTCGCGCATCGCCATCCGCCACCTGGACGCCGCCGCGCTGGACCGCTTCACGCTGGACCATGAGGTCGGCCATTGCCGCGACCGGCTGATGCGGTTCTCGACGCTGTCGCGCCTGGCGCTGGTGGGCTCGGGTCCGCTGATCGGCGAGAGCCGGCACGGCTTCGAGGTCTTCGCGGACGCCGTCGCCGCGCTGGAATTCCTGCGCGCCGCCCCGGTCGCCGACCCGGCCGCGGTGCTGCGGGAGATCGCGAATCTGCGCCAGATCGCGGTCGTGACGAATTTCCGCCGCGGTGCGTTGGGGCGGGACGGGCGCATCCTGCTGGCGCCGGCGCTCGCCTACCACACGGCGCCGGCGCTGGATGCGGTGCTGGCGCTGGCGGCGGTGCGCGGGTTGGGCTGGCTGCGTTCCCGCAGCGCGGCCGAGGTGGTGGCGCTGGCCGAGGCGATCCGCGCCCGGCACGCCCTGTCGCGCGCCGAGCAGGCGGCGCTGGGGCGCGCTCTGGCGGATACGCGCACCGTGGCTTCGGCAAGCGGCGTGGTATGGCTGGCCCTCAGCCCTGAACTGCCGCGCGCCTTCCTGGAGCGCTTCCGCATGGCGGCGGCCGAACAGGGGTTCCGGCCGGCGGCGCATGAGGCCCTGGCGGAGTCCGCGCCGCCGCCCGCCTGGCGCCTGGCCAGCGCGCCGCAGCCGCTGCTGGATGGCATTCCCGGCCTGCGCGCGGCGCTCGACCCCGACCTGCGCGACGGGGCGCGGCCGCTGCGTGTTTCGGCCCTGCCCGGCGGCGGATGGCGGGTGGCGCTGCGGGAACGCGACGGGCGGCGCAGCGCGGTGGTGCTGCGTACCGATGGCGACGTGCTGCGGCTGGCGGCGGGCGGGCGGATGCTGAGCCTGGCGCTAGACCGGCCGGCGCTGCTGCGCGGGGCGGAGGCGGTGCATGTGCTGCCCGACGGCCCGGCCGGGGCGGAGCGCGCGGAGGCCTGGTTCACCGGCCCGTTGCCGGGCGACTAGGCACGGGCGGCCGTCACGGCGGGGTGACAGGGGCATCGCCCGAGTTGACCTTGCGAGTCACTCGCAATTGCAACATACCTCCGCCCATGGCGGCCGATCGCCTGTCCATCCCTTCTCCGGCCGAGGGCAGAGGTTCCATGAACAGTGATACGCCCGCCCCGGGCAGTGCAGCCGCCGATATCGCAACACCGCCCGGCGTGGTCACCGCCCAGGCGACCGGCCGTGACGCCGCCATGCCCGGCCAGCCGCCCGCAACCGGCAGTGACGCCGCCGTGCCCGGCCAGCCGCCCGCCTCGGCGACCGGCAGCCCAGCCGCCCCGCCCGCGACCGGCGGCGAGGTCGCGGCGCCTGGGCAGCCGACAGGCGCCGCGCCCGGCACCGACCCCACTGCCGCAGCACCTCCGGCCGCCGATCCCGCCACGACCGCGCCGGCCAGCGTCGGTTCGGCACCCGTCGACGCCGGCGCGGCCTCCGCGCTGCCCGCGACACCCGACGGCGTCACCGCCGGACTGCCCGCCGACCAGGCCGCCGCGCTCGCGTCGGATCACTCGATCCTCGGGCTGATTCTCCAGGCGGGGCCGGTGGTGCAGGGCGTCATGCTCGCCCTCGCGCTCGCCTCGGTCGCGTGCTGGGCGATCATGATCGAGAAGGGCATCCTGCTGGGCGGGCTGAAGCGGGAGATCCGTCGACTGGCTTCGGCAGGCGGCAATGAGGCGCCGAACGGCGAGGGCCTGTCTGCCCACATCCAGCGCGCCGCCGCCCGCGAGTGGGCCGAGGGCCGCGAGCCTGGCGAGAGCCGCGGCGAATACCGCGAGCGCATCGAACGCGCGATGCGCGAGACGCTGACCGGCGCGCTGCGTCGCGCGCAATCCGGCACCGCCTTCCTGGCCACCACGGGCGCCATCGGCCCCTTCGTCGGGCTGTTCGGCACGGTGTGGGGGATCATGGGGTCGTTCCAGGGCATCGCGGCGTCGCGCGATACCTCGCTGGCAGTCGTCGCACCCGGCATCGCGGAAGCGCTGCTGGCGACCGCGATCGGCCTGTTCGCCGCCATCCCGGCGGTAATCGGCTACAACCGCATCGCCCGGCGCATGGCGGGGCTGCGCGCCGAAGGGCTCGCCGCGATCTCCGGCATCGGCGCGCGGCTGTCGGCGCGCCCGCCGCGCGGCGGCCAGATGCGGGCGGCGGAATAGCGCCATGGCGGTCTCGATGGGCGGCAGCGGCGACGATGATGACGACGCCGCACCGATGTCCGAGATCAACGTCACGCCCTTCGTGGACGTGATGCTGGTGCTGCTGATCATCTTCATGGTCGCGGCACCCATGATGACATCGGGCGTGCCGGTGGACCTGCCGCGCAGCGCCGCGCCGCGCGCCGCGACGCCCGAACCGCCCGTGGTGCTCACGGTCACGCGTGAGGGCGCCGTGCATGTCGGCGAGGAACGCATCGCCGAGGCCGAGCTCTCCGCCCGCCTGGTGGCGCTGAAGGCGGCGCGCCCGGATATCGTGGTGCATGTGCGCGGCGATCGCGCGGTGCCCTATGGCGAGGTGCTGCGGATCATGGGGCGCGTCACCGCCGCGGGCATCCCGCGCGTGTCGCTGATCGCGGAGGCCGACCCGGCCGCCGCGGGGGCGCGTTGAGCGATGACCTTGCCGGCCGCGGCGCCGATGCCCGGCCCTGACCTGGCGGAGGAGACGCCGGCCGCCGGCGGGCTGGCCTCGCCGCGGCTGATCGCCTGCGGCGTCGCGCTGCTGTTGCATGGCGGGATGGCGGGTCTGCTGCTGCTCTCCCCCGCCACGACGCCGAGCCTCGCCATGCCGGAGCCGGTGCTCGCCATGCTGGTCGCGCCGGCCGAGGAGCCGGTGGTCGCGCCGCCGCCGCCCGAGCCGGAACCGCCGGTCGAAGCCGCCGCGCCGCAGCCGGCCGAACCCACCCCGCCGCCGCCGGAACCACCGCCGCCCGAGCCCGAACCGCCGCCGCCGATGCCCGAACCGCCGCCGCCGGAACCCCCGCCACCCGAGCCGCCGCCGCCTGAGCCGCCGCCGCCGGAGCCGATGCCGGTGGAGCCGCCGCCCCCGGCGCCGCCCGAACCATTGCCGCTGCCGCCGGAGCCGGCACCCGAGCCGCCGCCCGAACCCCGCGCCGAGCCGCCGCCGGCCCCGGCGCCGCGCCCGCGTCCGCGCCCGGTGCAGCGCGTGGCACCCGCGCCGGCCGCCGTGACCGCGCCCAGTGCGCCGGTCGCAGCCCCGGTACAGGCGCCCGCGCCGCGGCCGGCAGCCGGCGCGCCGCCGTCCTATCTGCGGGCGCTGCTCGGCGCGCTGGAACGGCAGAAGCGGTATCCGGACAGCGCACGGTCGCGCCGCGCGACGGGCACCGCGACGCTGCGCTTCACCGTGCTGCGCGACGGGCGCGTGGCGCGCTGGCAGATCGTCCGCAGCGCCGGCGACGGCGACCTCGACCGCGCGGTGGAGGCGATGATCACCCGCGCCTCCCTGCCGCCGATGCCGGCCGACATGGCGGGCGACAGCCTGGATGTGGCGGTGCCGGTGCGCTTCGAACTGCGCTGACAGATCGAGCCGCTTCTGTGCGCCTCGGCTGGACGCAGCCTCTGCGGATCATGCTGCGTTCGCGTGTTCTCCCGTCGCAGGAGGCAGCCTGTTGCTGTCGGGGCATGTTCATGCGGCCCGACGACTCGATCCGACGGAGTTCCGTGCCTTCCTGGGCGCCTCCAGCCGATCCGGTGTCGTCGACGGATCGGGTTCGGTCCTATGCGGGCACCGTTCGCCGGCGCCGCCCGCCACGCGCCGAGGCCAGCCGGTCCAGTGCCAGGTAGACGACCGGCGTCGTGTAGAGCGTGAGCACCTGTGACAGGATCATCCCGCCGATGATAGTGATACCGAGCGGCGCCCGCAGCTCCGCCCCCGGCCCGGTCGCCAGCACCAGCGGCACCGCGCCGAACAGCGCCGCCAGCGTGGTCATCAGGATCGGGCGGAAGCGTTCGCGGCAGGCTTCGAGGATGGCCGCCTCGGCCGTTGCACCGTCCTCGCGCCGGTGTTCGATGGCGAAGTCCACCATCATGATCGCGTTCTTCTTCACGATGCCCATCAGCAGGATCACGCCGATCAGCGCGATCAGCGTGAAGGACAGGCCGGTGACCAGCAGCGCGACCAGCGCGCCGATGCCTGCCGTGGGCAGCGTCGACAGGATGGTGATGGGGTGGACCAGGCTTTCGTAGAGCACGCCCAGCACGATGTAGATGGCCAGCACCGCCGCCAGGATCAGCAGCGGCAGCCCGGCCTGGAAGTTCTGGAAGGTGCGGGCATTGCCGGCGAATTCGCCGCGGATGGTGGCCGGCATCTGGATGTCGAGCGCGGCGCGGTCGATCGCTGCGGAAGCCTCACCGAGCGAGACGCCTTCCGCCAGGTTGAAGCTGATGGTCGCCGCTGGGAACAGGCCCTGGTGCGTGATCGAGCGCGGCGAGATGCCGCGTTCGAGCCGGGCCACCGCACCAAGCGGCACCGGCCCGTCACGGCCGGGCAGGAAGATGCGGTCGAGGTCCTCCGGCGACTGCGTCAGCAGCGGATCGACTTCCAGGATCACGCGGTACTGGTTGCGGCTGCGGTAGATGGTCGAGACCTGGCGCTGCGAAAAAGCGTTGTTCAGCGCGGTGCCGAAGGCGGAGACCGACACGCCGAGCCGTGCGGCCGCATCGCGGTCGATGATGAGGCGGCTGACCAGCCCGGTGCGTTGCTGGTCCGACGAGATGTCCGTCACCTGCGGCACGGTGCGGAGCTGGCGCACCAGCGCCTCGCTCCAGGTGGCGAGTTCGTCCAGGTTCGGGCTGAGCAGCACGTATTGGTAGGATGAATTGCCCTGCCGCCCGCCGACCACGATGTCGGAGACCGGTCGCATGAAGGTCTGCGTGCCCGACACGGTGGAGAGCGGGCGGCGCAGCCGGTTGATGACGTCGTTGGCCTTGACGCCGGGGCGCTGCGATTCCGGCACCAGCGAGATCTGCAGGCGCACATTGGCGCCGCTGCCGAAGAAACCGCCGCCGCCGACCGAGGCGGAGACATTCTCCACCGCCGGGTCGGCGCGCACGATGTCCATCACCAGGCGCTGGTAGATGGTCATCTGCTGGAACGACGTGTCGGGCTGCGCCTGCACGGTGCCGAAGATCAGGCCGCTATCCTGGTCCGGCATGAAGCCGCGCGGCACGATGGTGTAGAGCCATACCGTCACGCCGATCAGGCCGATGGTGAAGACCAGCATGATGCGCCGCCAACGCAGAGCGACTGCCAGCGATCGCAGGTAGCCTGATGTCAGCCCGGCCATCGCCCGTTCGAAGGTACGGCCCAGCGGGCCGGGCGGGCGCGGGTTGCTGCGCGCCAGGTGGGCCGCCACCATGGGCGTGACGGTCAGCGAGATGAGGGCCGAGATCGCCACCGCGATCGACAGCGTGGCGGCGAATTCGCGCAGCATGCGCCCGACGATGCCGGACATGAACAGCAGCGGGATGAACACCGCGATCAATGACAGGCTGATCGACACCACGGTGAAGCCGATCTGCCGCGCCCCTTCCAGCGCCGCCTGCATGGGCTTCAGGCCGCGGTCGGTGAAGCGGGCCATGTTCTCGATCATCACGATGGCGTCGTCGATGACGAAGCCGACCGAGATGGTCAGCGCCATCAGCGTGAAGTTGTTGAGCGAGAACCCCGCCAGCCACATGCAGCCCAGCGTGCCGAGCAGCGAGAGCGGCACCGCGACGCTGGCGGCCAGGATGGCGGAGGGTTGGCGCAGGAACAGCGCCACCACCAGCACGACCAGGATGATGCTGATGATGAGGGCGTGCTCGACCTCCTTCACCGAGGCGCGAATCGTGAGCGAGCGGTCGCGCATGACCGTGACATTGACGCCCGCCGGCATCCAGCGCTGGAGGTCCGGCAGCAGCGCGTTGATGCCGTCCACCACCTCCAGGACATTGGCGTCGGCCTGCTTGTAGACGGTCACGATCACCGCGGGGCGGTCGTTGTAGAGGCCCGCTTGGCGGCGGTCACGCGGGCCTTGTTCGACGCGCGCGACGCCATCCAGGCGCACCAGCGCATCGCCCTGGCGGCGCACGATGATGGCGCCGAATTCCTCGGGTGTGGACAGGCGGTCGTTCACCGTGATGGTGGCGGCCTGGTCGGGGCCGTCGATGAAGCCGGTGGCCTGGGTGACGTTGGCGCGGGTGATGGCGGTGCGGATCTGGTCGAAGGAGACGCCGGCGGCCGCAGCCGCGGCGGGGTCGACCGAGATGCGGATGGCCGGCTGCTCGGCGCCCGACAGGCTGACCTGCGCGGTGCCCGGCACCTGGGCGATGCGCGGCGCGAGCAGGCTGTCGGCGGCATCGTAGATGGCGCCGGGCGCGACGGTGTCGGAGGTGAGCGCCAGGATCAGCACCGGCGCATCGGCCGGATTCAGGCGCCGGAAGCTGGGCGGCGAGGTCAGGCCCGAGGGCAGGTCCGGCCCTGCCGCGTTGATCGCCGCCTGCACGTCGCGCGCGGCGGAAGCGATGGAGCGCGACAGGTCGAACTGCACGATCACGGTCGTGCTGCCGAGGCTGGAGGTGGAGGTCAGCTCGGTCACGCCGGGGATCTCGCCGAGGCGCCGTTCGAGTGGTGCTGCGACCGACGATGCCATGATGGTCGGGTCGGCACCCGGCTGGCTGGCGCTGACGGCGATGGTCGGGAAATCGACGCGCGGCAGCGGCGCGACCGCCAGGTTGAAATAGGCGACGATTCCCGCCAGCGCGAGGCCGATCGCCAGCAGCGTCGTGCCGATGGGCCGCGCGATGAAGGGGGCGGAGATCGACACGCGCTATTCCGCCGGCTGCGCGCGCGGGGCAGTGCGGCGCATGGCCCAGGCGCGCAGATCCTCCATCGCCAGGTAGATCACCGGCGTAGTGTAGAGCGTGATGACCTGGCTGAGCAGCAGCCCGCCGATCACCGAGATGCCGAGCGGCAGGCGCAACTCGCTGCCCGCGCCATGGCCGAGCACCAGCGGCACGGCGCCGAGGATGGCGGCGAGCGTCGTCATCATGATCGGGCGGAAGCGCAGGATCGCGGCTTCGGTGATCGCCTCGCGCGGGGTCATGCCGTGGTCGCGCTGCGCCTCGATCGCGAAGTCGATCATCATGATCGCGTTCTTCTTCACGATGCCCATCAGCAGCACGATGCCGATGAGCCCGACCACGTTGAGGTCGAGGCCGAAGATCCACAGCGCCACCAGCGCGCCGATGCCGGCCGATGGCAGCGTCGAGAGGATGGTGATGGGGTGGATCACGCTCTCGTAGAGCACGCCGAGCACGATGTAGATGACGACGATGGCGGCCAGGATCAGCCAGCCCTGGCCGGCCAGCGAGCGCTGGAATTCCGCGGCGTCGCCGCCATAGGTGCCGACCATGGAATCCGGCATGCCGAGCGCCTGTTCGGCGCGCGCGATGGCCTGCACCGCATCGCCCAGCGCGACGCGGGGGGCGAGGTTGAAGGACAGCGTCACGGCAGGGAACTGGTCCTGCCGCGTGACGGTCAGCGGGCCGGGCACGCGGCTGATGGTGGCGAGTTCCGCCAGCGGCACCTGCGCCGTGGTGGTGGTGCCGTTGACCGTGGCGCTGCCGGGAACGCGGAGCTGGCCGATCACCGCGGGGTCGCCGGCCAGCGCGGGGTCCACCTCCAGCACCACGCGGTACTGGTTGGCCTGGCCGTAGATGGTGCTGATCTGGCGCTGGCCGAAGGCGCTGTAGAGCGCGTCGTCAATCGCCTGCATCGTCACGCCGAGCCGCGCGGCGCGGGTGCGGTCGACATCGAGCGCCAGGCGCAGCCCGTCCTCGCGCTGGTCGGTGGCGACGTCGCGCAGTTCCGGCAGGGCGCGTAGCGCATCGAGCAGGCGCGGCGCCCAGGTGGCCAGTTCGGCCTGCGAGGCATTCATCACCGTGTATTGGTACTGCGTGCTGGAGGCCCGCGTGCCGATCTGGATGTCCTGCACCATCTGCGGATAGGCGATGATGCCCGGCAGCGCGGCCAGGCGCGGCGCGAGACGGTCGATCACCGCCTGGGTGTCCACGCTGCGCTCACCGCGCGGGCGCAGCACCACGGTCAGCCGGCCGGTGTTCTGCGCCGCGTTGATGGTGCCCGCGCCGGCGACGGAAGCGACCGAGACGACCTCGGGGTCCTGCGCCACGATATCGGCCACCTGGCGTTGCAGCGTGGTCATGCGGCGGAAGGAGACATCCTGCGGTGCCTCGGTCGTGATGGCGATGATGCCGGTGTCCTGCAACGGCAGGAAGCCCTTGGGCATGGCGATGTAGAGCCACACCGTGCCGCCCAGCGTCAGCATCGCCAGCAGCAGCATCGCGGCCTCGCGCTTCAGCGCCCAGGCCAGCGTCACGGCATAGCCGCGCCGCATCCGTTCGAAGCCGGCTTCGAAGGTGCGGTTGATGATGCCGGGCCTCTCCTCGGCAGCCGGGCGCAGCAGGTAGGCGCACATCATCGGCGTCAGCGTCAGCGAGACCACCATCGACACCAGCACCGAGACCGACAGCACGATGGCGAATTCGCGGAACAGGCGCCCGACCACGCCCTCCATGAACAGCAGCGGGATGAACACCGCGATCAGCGAGACGGTCAGCGAGACGATGGTGAAGCCGATCTGCCTCGCACCTTCGTATGCGGCTTGCAAAGGCGGCATGCCCTTCTCGACGAAGCGCACGACGTTCTCGATCATCACGATGGCGTCGTCGACGATGAAGCCGGTGGCGATGACCAGCGCCATCAGGGACAGGTTGTCGATGGTGAAGCCCGCGACCGACATGACGCCGAAGGTGCCGACGATCGACAGCGGCAACGCGACGCCCGGCACGATGGTGGCGCGCAGCGTGCGCAGGAACAGGAAGATCACCAGCACCACCAGCACGATGGCGAGCACGAGCGTGAGTTGCACCTCGGCCACCGAGGCGCGAATCATTTCCGTGCGGTCGGCTACGATGGACAGTTGCGTCCCGGCCGGCAACGCGCGTTCCAGTGATTGCAGTTGCGCGCGCAGCGCGGCGACCGTGGCGACGATGTTGGCCCCCGGCTGGCGCTGCACGTCCAGCAGGATGGCCGGGCGGCCATTGTGCCAGGCGGCGGTCAGGGTGTTCTCGAGGTCCTCGACCGCGGCACCGACATCGCGCAGGCGCACCGGTGCCTCGCCGCGCCACGCGATGATGAGGTCCTCGAAGCCCTGCGCCGAGGTCACCTGGTCATTGGCCATGACGGCGGAGGCCTGCTGCGGCCCGTCCACCGAGCCCTTCGGCCCCGCCACGTTCGCCGCGGCGATGGCGGACCGCACATCCTCCAGCCCGAGGTTGTAGGCGGCGAGCCGACGCGGATCGACCTGGAGCCGGACCGCCGGCCGCATGTTGCCCTGCACCGCGACGCGCCCGACGCCGCCCACCTGCGCGAGCCGCTGCGCCAGCAGCGTGTCCACCACATCCGACAGCCGTGCCACCGGCAGCGTGTCCGATGTCAGCGCTAGCGTCAGGATCGGCGGGTCGGCTGGGTTCACCTTGGCGTAGGTCGGCGGGTAGGGGAGCGTGGATGGCAAGGTGCCGCGCGCCGCATTGATGGCGGCCTGGACGTCCTGCGCGGCGTCGTCGATGTCGCGCCCCAGGTTGAATTGCAGCGTGATGCGGCTGACGCCCGGGCCGCTGACCGAGACGATCTCGCTCAGCCCCGCGATCTGCGCCAATTGCCGTTCCAGCGATGCGGTGACCAGAACCGCCACGGTGTCGGGCGACGCGCCGGGCAGTTGCGTCGTCACCTGGATGGTCGGGAAGTCCACCTCGGGCAGCGACGACACCGGCAGGCGCATGTAGCCGTAGATGCCGGCGATCAGCAGCGCGATCGCCAGCAGCGACGTCGCGATCGGCCGCGCGATGAAGGGGGCGGAGATGTTCATCGCGCCTCAGCGCGCCGGGGCTGCGCCGGGGGTTGCGGCGGCGGGCGGGGCACCGCCTGGGCGGGAGCCCTCGCGCCGCGCGCCGCCGGGTGCTGCGCCTTCCGGCCGCGCCTCGGCGCCGCCAGGCCGCTGGCCGGGGGGACGGCGACGTTGCGGCTGCGACGCCGGCGGCACCACCGGCGCGGCCACCTGCACAGTCGCGCCGTCCGTCAGGCGCAGCGCGCCCGAGGTCACCACCTGTTCGCCCGGCCGCAGCCCGCTACGCACCATCGCCTGCGTGCCCGAGACGACGCCGAGCGTCAGCGGCCGCTGACGCACCGTGTTGTCAGGCTGCACCACGAAGGCGAAGGCGCCATCCGGGCCGCGCTGCACGGCGACCAGCGGGATGACGGTCACGTCGCGCAAAAGCGCGACCTGGAGGCGGATGTTCACGAAGGCGCCCGGCCAGAGCCGCTGGTCGTCATTCGGGAAGGTCGCCTTCAGGCGCAGCGTGCCGGTCGCCGCATCCACCTGGTTGTCGAGCGTGACCAGCGTGCCGATCGGATTGGGCGGCGGCGGCGCGCCATCGACGCGCGGGATGGCGGGGTCGGGCAGGCGCGCTTCGACCTGCACGGGGCCGGCGGCGATCGCCTCCATCACCTGTGGCAGCGCCTGCTGCGGCAGGGTGAAGGTGACGCTGACCGGGCGCAGCTGCGTGACGGTGACGATGCCGCTGGAGCTGGACTGCACCAGGTTGCCGACATCGACCTGGCGCAGCCCGACACGGCCGTCGAAGGGTGCGCGGATGGTCGTGTGCTCCAGCTGCACCTGCGCGTTGTCGATCGTCGCCTGGTCGAACTGCACCTGGGCTTCCAGCTGCGCCACCGCGGCGCGTTGCGTGTCCAGCTGCTGCTGCGATGCGCCGTTGGCGCGCACCAGCTGCGTGTAGCGTTGCAGGTCGAGCCGCGCATTGGCCAGCTGCGCCTCGCGCTGTGCCTTGGTGGCGATGGCCTGGTCGAGTGCGGCCTGGTAGCTGCGCGGGTCGATTCGTACCAGCACCTCGCCGGCGCGGATCTCCTGGCCTTCGGTGAAGGCGATCTCGGTGATGCGGCCGGCGACCTGCGGGACCACGGTGATGGTGTTGGAGGCCTGCACCGTGCCCAACGCGTCGAGCATGATCGGCAGATCCTCGACCGTCGCGGCGGCGGCGGTGACGGGCACGGTCATGGCGCCACGCCCGCGCGGCCCGCCGGGGCCTGCCGGCGCGGTGGCCGTCGGCGTGGGCTGGCCGAGCCAGGGCAGCCAGCCGCGTTGCCAGGCATACCAGGCGCCGCCACCCACCAACGCCAGCAGCAACAGCCAGGGCCAGGCGCGCCGCCGCCGTGGGGGCGCTTCGGTCTGGGTCTGCGGTGCCGTGCGCACCGGCGGGCGGGGCAATTCGTTCATCGGGTCGGGCTCCCAGCGCGGGCGGCGTCGACGGTCCAGCCGCCGCCCAGCGCAGTGAACAGCGCGGCCGCGGCCTGGAGCCGCGTGGCCTGCGCCTGTGCCAGCGCAAGCCGCGCGCTGAACAGGCTGGCCTGGGTGTTGAGCACGGTCAGCAGGTCGATCGTCCCGACGCGGAACTGCGTCTCGGCGATAGCATAGGCCCGTTCGGCCGCGGCCGCCCGTGCCGCCTGCAACCGCGCCGATTCCTGGGCGCTGGCCAGTGCCGAGAGGCTGGTCTCGGCATCCTGCAACGCCACCAGGATGGCGCGGCGGTAATTCGCCAGCAGTTCCTCGCGCCGCGCGCGGGTCAGAGCAAGCTGGGCGCGCAGCGCGCCGCCATCGAACAGCGTCTGCGTCAGGCTGGCGGCGATGCTGTAGACCGTCGCACCCGGGCGCAGGAAGGTTTGCAGGGCGATGCTCTGCAAACCGCCCTCGGCGGTCAGGGTTATGTTCGGGAACAGCGCGGCGCGCGCGGCCGTGACGTCGGCGCTGGCGGCGGCGAGATTGGCCTCGGCCTGCCGAACATCGGGGCGGCGCTGGAGCAGGTCGGCGGGCAGGCCAGGGGCGACCACGGGCACGCGGATGCGCGCGAGGCGTTCCGTCGCGACGCTCACCTGGTCCGGTGTCACGCCGGCGAGGGTGGCGAGGGCGAAGGTATTCGCCTCGACCGTCTGGCGCACCGGCGGGATCTGCGCACGCTGTTGCGCCACCACGTTCTCCTGCTGCGCGACATCGAGGCCGGTGGCAGTGCCGACCTCAAGGCGCTGGCGCAGGATGGCCAGCGTGCGCTCCGCCAGGCGGAGGTTGTCGTTCTGGATCGCCAGCAGTTCCTGCGCGCCGTAAAGGTCGAACAGGGTGCTGGCGACCGCGGCCTGGGTGGTCAGCGTGACCGTTCCCATGGCGAATTCCGCGGCGCGGACATCATCGCGCGCCGCCTGGGTCTGCGCCCGCAGCCCGCCCCAGAAGTCGATCTGGTAGCTGGCGGCGATGGTGCCGCCATAGCGCCGGCCGGCATTGGCCGGCGTGCCGGGATTGGCCGAGGTGCCGCGCGATCGCGCCACGGACCCGCTGGCGCCGACGAAGGGCAGGAGTTCCGCGCCGGTGATCCGCAGCGCCTCGTCGGCCTGGCGGATGCGCGCGACAGCGGCGGCGAGGTCGAGATTGCCCGCCATGGAGGCCGCCATCAGCCGGTCGAGCTCGGGCGCGTTGAAGGCGCGCCACCAATCGGCATCGGGCGCGGGCGCCGGGGCCACTGGCGCGGCGGAGGCGACGAAGCGCGCGGGCGTCACGATGCCGGATTCGACCGGTTCGATCGGCAGGCCGCAGGCCGCGAGCGCGAACATGGCCAGGAGCGGGGCTGCGCGGAACCGCGGCGGTGTCGGGGGGTGTGTCACGGAGTCGGGCATCAATTCGCGAAAAGACCTCGGGTGCAGCCCTGGGCGCCTATTTGGCGCGTTGCGGGATGGGCGGCCAGTATCGAATGGCAACGGAATGCGGCGTTGTGGGTTGCGCGCGGCGGCTGGACCGCATCGCCTGTTCTCCGGTAAGTGAGAATGCGATGCAATTCCAAATCCGACCCAAGCAGCCAGCCATGCGTGCCACCCCGATGCGGAAGACCGGCACACCCACATGACGATGGTCGCATTTCATGCCGCCGCGCCCGCCGGGCGGGCCCGCCACGCTGCGGGCGCCCGATGACCGCACGCCCGCCGCAGGTCGCCCTTGCGCCCCTGGTGCTCGCCGGGGCGCAGGCCATCGACATCGCCGCGCGCAACGGCGCGACCTATCGCGTGATGGTCGCCGTGCCGGAGGGGGCGCCGCCGCCGGGTGGCTTCCCGGTGCTCTACCTCCTTGATGGCAATGCTGTCTTCGCCAGCATGGTCGAGGCGCTGCGGATCCAGGGTGCGCGCGGTGCCGCGACCGGCGTGGCGCCAGGCGTGGTGGTGGGCCTCGGCTACCGCGTCGATGGCCCCTATGACCGTGCCCGCCGCACGCTGGACTACACGCCGCAGGCCGATCCGGCGCTGCTCGGCGAAAGGCCCGATGGTGGCGCCTGGTCGGAAACCGGCGGCGCCGATCGCTTCCTCGATGTGCTGGAGGGAGAGCTGATGCCGCTGGTCGCGGGCCTGGCGCCGGTCGATGCGGCGCGGCAGGCGCTGTTCGGGCATTCGCTGGGCGGGTTGTGCGCGCTGCATGCGCTGCTGACCCGGCCGGTGGCCTTCGCGCGGATCGTCGCGGTCAGCCCGTCGCTCTGGTGGGATGGCGGGGCGTTGCTGCGGCGCCTCGGCGCGCGCCGCCCGGGCCCGGCGCCGCGCGTGATGATCGCCGTCGGCAGCGAGGAGGAACCGCCCGAGACCCCCGGCGAGGACCCCCATGCGGCGCGGCGCCGCGCCCATCGCCTGGTGTCCAATGCGCGCGCCTTCGCCGAGGGATTGCCGGCGGAGTCCTTCCTGATCCTGCCCGGCGAGAACCACGGTTCGGCCGTGCATGCCGCCATCGGCCCGGCGCTGCGCTTCGCGCTGCCGGCGACCCCCACGCCACGGAGCATCCCATGACCTTCCCCACGCGCCGCGCGCTGCTGCTGGCGCCGCTGGCCATGCCCGCGCTGGCGCAGGCCCAGGAGGCGGCCGTGGGCGCCGTGGCGGTGACCGACCTGGTCGGCCGCCAGGTGCGGCTGCCGCGGCCGGCGCAGCGCATCGTGCTGACGCAGGGGCGTCATCTGCCGGTGCTGGCGCTGATCCATCCCGATCCGCTGAGCCTCATCATCGGCTGGTCGGCCGATCTGCGGCAGGCCAATGCGCCGGAATACGCACAGCTTCGCAGCCAGTCGCCGGGCGTCGACCGGATCCCGGTGATCGGGCGCGGGCCGGTGGACACGATTTCCTTCGAGAGCATCGTCGCGCTGCAGCCGGAGCTGGTGCTGCTCAGCCGGTTCACCGCGGGCGGAGCGGATGGCGGGTTGGCACGGCGGCTGGATGCGGCTGGCATACTCTGTGCGGTGATCGATTTCTTCGCCGATCCGCTGGCGGAATCCGAACGCAGCCTGGCGGTGCTGGGCGCGCTGATCGGACGCTCGGAGCAGGCCGCCGCCTTCAACGCGCATTACCGCGCGCGGCTCGAGGCGGTCGCGGCGCGCATGCGTGGCGCGACGAAGCTGCCCATCCTGGTGCACGCGCATGCCGGCGGGACGGCGTGCTGCTTTTCGGCGGGCACGGGAATCTTCAACGGCATGATCGATGCGGCTGGCGGGTCGAACATCGCGACGGGCGTGCTGACCGGGCAGATGGGGCAGTTGAGCCTGGAGTACATCCTCTCGGCTGATCCGCGCGCCTATGTGGCGACCGGCGGGCCGTTCGGCGGCGCGCGCGGGGGCATCACCATGGGAACCGGCACCACTGCGCAGCAGGCGCGCGAGAGCCTGGCGATGGTCGTGCAATCGCAAGGGCTGTCGGGCCTGTCGGCGGTGAAGCAGGGGCGCGCGCATGCTCTGTGGCACGGCTTCAACGACACGCCGGCGCATTACCTGGCGATCGAGGCGATGGCGCGCTGGCTGCACCCGGATCGGATGGCCGGCATCGACCCCGATGCCTCGCTGGCGGAGCTGAACGAGCGCTTCCTGTCGATCAGGATGCAGGGGACCTATTGGGTGGACCTGGCGTGAGCATCGCGCTGTCGGACGGCACCGCGGCGGCGGTCGAGGGCTATCGTGCCAGCCTGCGGCGGCGGCGGGTGGTGCTGGCGGTGCTTGGCGTGGTGGCGGTGGCGGCGTTCCTGGCGGATATCGCGGTGGGGCCGTCGGCGCTCACGGCCGGCGACGCGCTGCGTGCGCTGTTCGACCCGGATGCCGCCACGCCGCTGGCGCGCACGGTGGTGTGGCAGGCGCGGCTGCCGCCGGCGATCATGGCGGTGCTGGTGGGCATGGCGCTGGCGGCCGCGGGGTGCGAGATGCAAACCATCCTGAACAACCCGCTGGCCAGCCCCTTCACGCTGGGCGTGTCATCGGCGGCGGCCTGCGGGGCGGCGCTGGCGATCGTGCTCGGCTTCAGCATCCCGGGGTTGCCGGCGCGCTGGGCGGTGTCTGGCAATGCGTTCCTGTTCGCCTTCGCGTCCGTGGCGATCCTGCAGCTGGTGATCCGGCTGCGCGGCGCGGGGACCGAGACGCTGGTGCTGATGGGCATCGCGCTGGTCTTCACCTTCAACGCGGTGGTGGCGCTGATACAATTCGTCGCCAGCCAGGACGCGCTGCAACAGCTGGTGTTCTGGACGCTGGGCAGCCTGGGGCGGACGCAGTGGGACGGCATTGCGCTGGTGGCGGTGGTGCTGGTGGTGGTGGTCCCGTTTTCCTGGCGCGCGGCCTGGCGGCTGACGGTGCTGCGGCTGGGCGAGGAACGCGCGCGCGGGCTGGGCGTCGATGTGGGCGCGTTGCGGTTCTACGCGCTGCTGCGGATCAGTCTGCTGGCGGCGGCGGCGGTGGCGATGGTCGGGACGATCGGCTTCATCGGCCTGGTGGCGCCGCATGTGGCGCGGCTGCTGTTGGGGGAAGACCACCGCTTCCTGCTGCCGGGCAGCCTGCTGTGTGGCGCGGCGGTGATGTCGTTGGCGGCGACGGCCAGCGAGATGCTGGTGCGCGGCGCGGTGCTGCCGCTGGGGATCGTCACCGCGCTGGTCGGGTTGCCGGTCTTCATGCTGCTGATCCTGGGCGGCGGAAGGCGGCGCGGATGAGCGGGCTCGTGCTGTCCGGCGTTACCGCCGGGTATCGCCATCGGCGGGTGTTGCGTGGCCTCAGCTGCGGGCCGCTGCCGGAAGGCTGCGTGACCGCGCTCGTCGGGCCGAATGCGGCGGGCAAATCCACGCTGCTGCGCGCCATTGCCGGCGTGGTGCCGGCGCAGGGGTCGATCCGTTTTGGCGACGTGGAACTGGTCGGCATGCCGGCGCGCGAGCGTGCGCGGCGGTTGGCCTTCATGCCGCAGGCGCTGCCGCAGGACACGGCGTTGTCGGTGATCGAGGCGCTGATCGGCGCCTGGCGCGCTCTGCCCGGCGGCGAGCGGTTGGGCGGCGAGGCGGGGTTGCTGGATCGCGTCGGGCGCGTGCTGGACCGGCTGGGGCTCGGCGCGGTGGGCCTGGCGCCGTTGCAGTCGCTGTCGGGCGGGCAGCGGCAGATGGTGGCGTTGGCGCAGGCGATCATCCGCGACCCGCCGCTGCTGCTGCTGGATGAGCCGACCAGCGCGCTGGATCTGCGGCGGCAGTTCGAGGTGATGGGGCTGCTGCGGGCGTTGTCGCGCGAGGGGCGCACCGTGGTTGTGGTGCTGCACGACCTGACGCTGGCGGCGCGCTGGGCGGATTGCCTGCTGGTGATGCAGGACGGCGCGGCGCATGGCTTCGGTGCGTCGGAGGATGTGCTGACGCCGGCGATGCTGGAGGAGGTCTATGGCGTGGAGGCGCGAATCGAAGCGTGTTCGCGCGGCGGGCGGACTCTGTTGATCGATGGGGTCAGCGCAAGGGCGTCATCACCGTAGCCTTTCGGATCGTGCGTATGCACGATCCGGGAGCGCAAGGCGCGACCGCGCCCAGGCCGGCAGTCGCGGACGGAACGCCGGTGCACGGCGCGCAAGCCAAGCCGGCGTATGCCGGCGCCCGGCGCTTGGGGGCAGATCAAAGCTTACACCACATCCGCATCAGGTTGTGGTAGCAGGCCGTCAGCCCCAGTACGCTCACATGATCATCCGGCACGACCTGCCGCATCTGGATGATCGACATGTCCATCTCGAACAACAGGCGCCGCTGGCGGTCGTCGTCGATCATCGACTGCGTCCAGAAGAACGACCCCCAGCGGCTGCCGCGCGTGATCGGGTTCACGCGATGCAGGCTGGTGCCGGGATAGACGATCATGTCGCCGGCCGGCAGCTTCACTGATTGCGCGCCATAGGTGTCCTCGATGACCAGTTCGCCGCCGTCGTATTCATCCGGTTCGCTGAGGAACAGGGTGGAGGAGACGTCGGTGCGCATGCGCGTGCCGGACACCACGCGGATGGCGTTGTCGACATGCGTGTCGAAGGTCATGCCCACGTCGTAGCGGTTGAACATCGGCGGATAGACGCGCAGCGGCAGCGCGGCGGAGGAGAACAGCGGGCTGCGCGCCAGGCCGCGCAAGACGATGTCGCCCAGTTCGCGCGCGGTGGCGGAGTCCTCGGGCACCTGGAGGTTGTGCTTCACCTTGGCGGATTGCTCGCCGGCGGTGGCGCGGCCATCCACCCAGTCGGCGGCGTTGAGGCGGGCGCGGCAATGCGCGACTTCCTCGGCGGTCAGGACGGCGGGGATGTGGATCAGCATGGCGGGTCTCCTGCGGCGGCTGCGTCATGCCTCGTGCGGCGGGAATGCGAAAGGCCGCCCGGACAGCACTGTCCGGGCGGCCCCTTCTCAGTCCGGGGGGGAGTTGAGGAGGGTCAGAAATCGACGGCGACGGTTGCCGTGACGGCGCGCCCCGGGCCCATGACGGCGCGGTTGCCGAACAGCTGCGCGTAGTTGCGGTTGTCGGTCAGGTTGTAGCCGTTCACGCGGATGGTGAGCTGGTCGTTCAGCCGGTGCGAGGCGAAGGCATCGAGCGAGAAGGTGTAGGGCACCTCGCTGGTATTCGCCGCGTTCAGGTAGACCGAGCTGTTCCAGACGATGCCGCCGCCGATGGTGGCGTTGTAGCGCGTGCCCTGGTTGAACTCGTAGCTGGTCCAGAGCGTGGCGGAATGCTCCGGCACATAGACCACCTGCTTGCCGACATTGGCGGGCGTCAGGGAGGATGTCGTCTCGCTGTTCATGTAGCTGTAGCGCGCATTGATCAGCCAGGCCGGGGTGATTCGCCCGGTGACGCCGAGGTCGACACCGCGGATGCGCTGCACGTCGCCCGAGGAGAACACCGTGCCGGTCGCCGAGTCGGTCTCCGTCGCGTTGTTCTTCTCGATCTGGTAGACCGACGCGCTGAGGCCAAGGCGACCGTCGAGCACGTTCATGCGCCCGCCGATCTCGTAGATGGTGTTCACCTCGGGCTCGAGGAGCGAATTGTTCACGCTGGCCTGGCCGGGCTGGGTCGCCCAGTTCGAACCCGGCGCGAAGGTGGACTGCGCGTAGGACGCATAGAGCGTGTATTGCGGCGTCGGTTCCCAGATGAGCGAGACGCGCGGGTCGATGAAGTTGTTGTCCGCCGACAGCGTCGAGACCGGGTTGGTGCCGCCATAGGCGGTGTAGTCCGACTGCTGGCGCGTCCAGCGCAGCCCGCCGAGCACCGAGATCTCGGGCGTGAACCAGATGCGGTCGGAGGCGAACAGCGCGGCCTGCGTGGTCTCGTTCTGGCGCTGCGCCGTGGCGCCGGTGCTCAGGCTGTAGGGGAAGTTGAGGTCGTTGTTCGGCGCGAAGAGGTCGCCGCGGTAGGCGGTGCGGGCGGCGGTGTAGGTGTAGGTCGTGCGCTGGAAATCCTCGTACCAGAGGTCCATGCCGAGCGTGGCTTCGTGGCGCAGACCCCAGGTGTTGAAGCGCGCCACCGCGGTGGTGATGTTCTGGATGCCCCAGGTCTGGGTGGTATAGGGCGACCCGCCGCCGGACAGGCTGTATTGCGGGACGCCGCGCTGGGTGCCGAACAGCCGCGCCACGCAGGTCGCGTCGCAGGATGCGATCGAGAAACTGTAGGATTTGTCGGTGAAGCCCAGGCGCGTGTCGTTGTACACGGTCAGCCAGTCATTGGCGCGGTGCTGCACGCGCGCGGTGAGGCGGTTGACGGTGGCCTGGTCGCGGTCGGTGTGATTGCTGCCGTACCAGGTGGCGCGGCCCACGCCGTATTCCGTGACCGGTTGGCCGACCGAATTGCCGGGGCGCAGCACCACGGGCACGCCCGCATCGGCCGGTTCGTCATAGCGGTAGTACAGGTATTCCAGCGTGACGGTGGTGTCGGTGCCCAGGCCGAAGGCGATGGACGGCGCAACGCCCCAGCGGGTGCCGCTCGGCAGGTCGCGCTCGACCGTGCGCGAGGTCTGGCCCAGGACGTTCAGGCGGATCGCGGTGGTGTCGCCGATCTGGTAGTTGGCATCGGCGGTGGCGCGCGCCAGCCAGTTCATGCCGCCGGTGACCGAGGCGCCGAAGGAATTGCCGAGCCGCGCCGTGCGGCTGTTGATGTTCACCACGCCGCCGGCCGAACCCGAGCCGAAATTCACCCCTGTCGGCCCCAGGATCGCCTGGACTTCCTCGAAGGTGAAGGCGTCGCGGCGATAGCTGCCGAAGTCGCGCAGGCCGTCCACATACAGGTCGTTCTGCGAATTGAAGCCGCGAATGCGGAGCTGGTCGCCGTTGACGCCGCCATTGCCCTCGCCGATCGACGAGGTGATGCCGGGGACGTTGCGCAGCGCCTCGCCCAGCGTGGTGACGCCCTGCTGCTGCATGACCTCGCGCGGGATGACCTGGATGGTCTGCGGCTGGTCCTGGATGCGGCCGGGGATGCGGCCGAGGCCGGTGGTGCCCTGCAGCGTGTTCTCGGGCTGCGCGCCCTGCACGGCGATGGGCGGCAGGGTGACGCTGTCGGCGGCGGGGGCAGGGTCGGCGGTCTGCGCGCCGGCGGGCGGGGCGCCGACGAACACCATGCCGGCGGCAAGGGATGTCCCGAACAGCGTCGAGCACATCGCGGTCCGCAGGGATGAGGCCATGGTCACGGGGGAGTTCTCCTGAAGCGCAGTCGCTGATGCCCTCAGGGTGCTGCGAATGAGAATCGTTATCAATAGACTCCGTGCAGGTTGGGTGCAGAAAATGTCGCGGCGGTAACTCCTGCGACATTCCTGCAACAACGCCGGCTTGCATCAGGCGTCGGGTGCGGCGGTCCGCGGCGGCCACAGCACACGCGCGTCGATGTCGCGCAGCCGGCGGCAGCCTGTCAGTGCCATCGCCACCTCGAACTCGGCGCGCAGCAGCTGCACGGCGTGGGCGACGCCCGCCGGGCCCGCCACCGCAAGTGCATGGACGTAGGGGCGGCCGACCAGCACGCCCTGCGCGCCGCGCGCGATGGCCTTCAGCACATCCGTGCCGCGCCGGATGCCGCCATCGACCAGCAGCGGCACGCGTCCCGCCACGGCGGCGGCGATGAGCGGCAACGCCTCGATGGTGGGCGGCAGGGTGTCGAGCACGCGGCCGCCATGGTTCGAGACGATGATGCCATCCGCGCCCGCATCGATGGCGCGCAGCGCATCGTCCGGCGCCATGATGCCCTTGACCAGCAGCGGCAGCCTGGTGGCGGCGCGCAGCCGGGCCAGGTCGGCCCAGCGCGCGGCGGTGTCGATGAAGCCGCTGAACAGCAGGCTTTCGCCCAAGCCCGCGCGCGCGATCGGCCCGGGTCGCGCGCCGCGCAGGTGGATGGGTTCGCCAAGCATCGGGGGCGTCACGCCGGCGCGGCGCTCGCGGTCGCGCATGCCGCTGACCGGGGCATCGGCGGTCACCACGATGGCCTGCGCGCCGGCGCGCGCCGCGCGGTCCGCCAGCGCCAGGGTGAAGTCGCGATCGTGCTGGATGTACAGCTGGAACCAGAATGGCGCGCCGGGCACGGCGGCGGCGATCTGTTCGACCGGCGTGTCGGATTCGGTGCTGACCACGAAGCCGGCCCGCGCGCCGGCGGCGCCCACCGCGGTGGCGACCTCGGCCGCCGGGCAGGCCAGGCCCTGGTGGGCGACGGGGGCGAGCAGGATGGGGTGGTCGAACACCTGGCCGAACAGATCCACGCGCGTGTCGCCGCCGGACAGGTCCGCCAGCACGCGCCCGGTCAGGCTGATGGCGTCGTAGGCCCCGCGGTTGCGGCGCAGGGTGATCTCGTCCGCCGCGCCGCCGCTGACATAGGCCCAGGCCTGGTCGTGGAGGCGCGCGCGGGCGTGGCGTTCGTAATCCGCCAGGCTCACGACATCCGGCGGAATGGTGAAGGCGTCCGTCATGCACGGTCCTTCTGCTTGCCCGGCGCGGTATCTGCAAGTAGCAATCATTCGCAATTCATCGAGCGAGACCGCCCGTGTCCTCCCCCCTGCTGCCGCAACTGCGCCGCCACGAGGCGGAGCTGACCGCCATCCGCCACGACCTCCATCGCCACCCGGAACTGGGCTTCGAGGAGAACCGCACAGCCGCCCTGGTCGCGCGCACGCTGCGCGGCTGGGGGATCGAGGTCGCGGAGGGCATCGCGCGCACCGGCGTGGTCGGCACCATCCGTGGCAAGCGCGGCGGCGCCCGCGCCATCGCGCTGCGCGCCGACATGGATGCGCTGCCGATCGCCGAGGGGACCGGCCTGCCCTATGCCTCCGCGAAGCCCGGCGTGATGCATGCCTGCGGGCATGATGGGCACACCACGATGCTGCTCGGCGCCGCGCGGCACCTGGCCGAGCACGCGGATTTCGAAGGCAGCGTGCACCTGGTGTTCCAGCCGGCCGAGGAAGGGCTCGGCGGCGGGCGGCTGATGGTCGAGGAAGGGCTGTTCGACCGCTTCCCGGTCGAGGCGGTGTTCGGCATGCACAACGAACCGGGCATGCCGCTCGGGCAATTCGGCATCCGCAGCGGGCCGATGCTGGCGAATGTCGATGGCTGGTCGGTGCGTTTCCGCGGCACCGGCGGGCATGGCGCGGTGCCGCATCGCGCGACCGACCCGACGCAGCCGATGGCGCAGTTCGTCGCGTCGCTGCAATCGGTGATCGGGCGGTCCATCCCGCCGGGCCAGACCGCGGTGCTGAGCGTGGGGCACATCGCCGCGGGCGATGCGCGCGCGCCGAATGTCATTCCGTCCGAGGTGTTCGTCTCCGGCACCGGCCGGTCCTTCCTGCCAGGCCCGCGCGAGACGATGGAACGCCGCCTGCGCGAACTGGCCGCAGGCGCCGCGGCGGCGCATGGCTGCACGGCGGAGGTGGACTACATCCACAGCTACCCCGCGCTGGTGAACACGCCCGCCGAGGTCACGCTCGCCGTGCGCGCCGCCGCCGCGGTGGTCGGCGCCGAGGCGGTCGATGCGGACCATCCGCCGATCACCGCGGGCGAGGATTTCGCGTATATGCTGCAGAAGAAGCCGGGCGCCTTCATCCTGGCCGGCAATGGCGTGGCGGCGGATGGCAGCTTCCATCACGTCCATACGCCGCGCTTCGACTTCAACGACGGTCTGCTGGCGATCGGCGCCGCCTATTGGGTGAGCCTGGTCGACCATGCACTGGGCGATGCCCACGGCGCGGCGTGATGGCGCAGGGGCAGGGCTTCTCGCGCGACCCCATCCTGCTGGTGCTGATGGCGGCGGTGTTCTCCGGCAGCCTGGCGATGATGGCCTTCGTCGCGCTGATCGGCCCGGTGGCGCGGGAGGCGGGGCTGGCACCTTGGCAGGCGGGGCTGACGGTGACGGCCTCCGGAGTCATGTGGATGCTGACCGCGCGGCCCTGGGGCGCGGCGAGCGACCGGCATGGGCGCCGCACCATCCTGATGCTGGGCGTGGTGGGCTTCACGCTGGCCTACTGGGCGCTGTGCCTGTTCGTCGATGCGATGCTGCGGTGGCAGGTGCCGGCGATGGCGGGGTTCCTGGGCCTGGTGCTGCTGCGCGGGCAGGCGATGGCGCAGCTCGGCACCGGCAGCGCGGCGGGGCTGGTGGTCGGGCCCGGGATTGCGGCGCTGCTGGTGCCGCTGGGGCTTTCCGTGCCGCTGGTGGCGACCGCGGCGCTGCCGCTGCTGGCCGGCCTGGCGCTGTGGTGGCTCGTGCCGGCCACGCCGCCGCTGCCCGGCCCGGTGCGCCGGCGCCTGGTGCTGACGGACCCACGCCTGCGCCAGCCGCTGCTGGTCGGCTTCGCGGCGATGTTCAGCGTGGCGATCGCGCAGGTCAGCATCGGCTTCTACGCCATGGACCGGCTGGGCCTGCCGCCGGCAGAGGCGGCGCGGGCGGCCGGCACGGCGCTGATGCTGGTGGGGGTTGCGCTGGTCATCTCGCAGGGCGTGGCCGCGCGGGTGCGGATCGCGCCGGCGCGGATGATCCGCCTGGGCTGCCTGGTGGCGGCGCTGGGCTTCGCCAGCGTCGTGCTGGCGGATCGGGCCTGGATGCTGGCCGGCTGCTACTTCGTCGCCGCGCTCGGCATGGGCTGGGTGTTTCCGGGCTTCACGGCCATGGCGGCGAATGCGGTGGATGCGGCCGAGCAGGGCGCGGCGCAGGGGGCGGCGGGCGCCGCGCAGGGGCTCGGCATGGTGGTCGGGCCGGTGGCGGGGACGTTGCTGTACGGGGTGGCCCCGGCGCTGCCCTATGTGCTGGCGGGGGTGCTGCTGGTTGGGGTGTCGCTGCCGTTGTGGCGGGGGGGCGTCGCGGTAGCCGGGCGCGCGCTTGTCCGGTGGCGGGTTAGGCGCTAGTGAGAGGCATTCGCAAATAGACGCGCCGCTGCGCTGGATCGGGTTCCCCGGCCGGCCGCGGCCCGACGGAACGGATTCTCGCCTTGCTTCCCCTTCGACAGGTCTGGCCCGAGGATGTCGCTGCCCGCTACCGCGCGGCGGGGCACTGGCGCGGCGAGACCTTCCCCGCCTTCCTGCGCGCGCGCGCCGAACGGCACCCCGACGCGATCGCGATCATCGGCGGCGGGCAAGGCTGGAGCTACGGCGCGTTGTGGGCGCGGGCCGAGGCCGCGGCGGCGGGCTTCCTCGCTTTGGGGCTGCGGCCCGGCGACCGCGTGGTGGTGCAGATCGGCAATGTGCCGGAATTCTTCGCCGCGGTGTTCGGGCTGTTCCGCGCGGGGATGGTGCCGGTCTATGCGCTGCCGGGCCACCGCCTGACCGAGGTCGCGCATTTCGCCCGCAAGGCGGAAGCGGCCGGATACATCTGCTGCGACCGCGGGTCGGATGGCTTCGACTACCGCGTGCTGGCGCGCGACCTGCGCGCCAGCGTGCCGGCGCTGCGCCATGTCGTCGTGGTCGGCGATGCGGAGGACTTCGCGCCCTTCGCGCAGTTGGACGGCGACCGTGCTGTTCTGCCGGGCGACCCGGACCCGGCCTCGGTCGCCTTCCTGCAGATCTCGGGCGGCACCACGGGGCTGTCGAAGCTGATCCCGCGTACGCATGACGACTACATCTATAGCTTCCGTGCATCGAACGAGATCTGCGGCGTGACGCCAGCGAGCGTTCACCTCATTGCCCTGCCGGCGGCGCACAACTTCCCGATGTCCTCGCCTGGCCACATGGGCACGCTGCATGCCGGCGGGCGCGTGGTGCTGGCGCCCTCGCCGAGCCCCGATGCGTGCTTCCCGCTGATCGCGCGGGAAGGTGTGACGATCAGTGGCCTGGTGCCGCCGCTGGCGTTGCTCTGGGCGGAATCCGCGGCAACGACGAAGCACGACCTGTCCAGCCTCAGGACGCTGCTGGTGGGCGGCGCGAAGCTCACGCCCGAGGCGGCGCGGCGCGTGCAGGACGCGCTGCCCGCCTGTCGGCTGCAGCAGGTCTTCGGCATGGCCGAGGGGCTGGTGAACTACACGCGCCTGGATGATCCCGACGCCATCGTGCTCGGCACGCAGGGGCGGCCGATCAGCGAGGATGACGAGGTGCTGATCCTCGACGACCTCGGCAACCCGGTGCCCGAGGGCGCGGCCGGCCACCTGCTGGCGCGCGGCCCCTACACCATCCGCGCCTACCACAATGACGAGGCCGCCAATGCGCGGTCCTTCACGCCGGACGGCTTCTACCGCACCGGCGACATCGTCAGCCGCACGGCGGAGGGCTACCTGGTGGTGCAGGGCCGCGCCGGGGACCACATCAATCGCGCGGGGGAAAAGATCTCGGCGGAGGAGATCGAGGACCACCTGCTGGCGCATCCGAACGTGTTCGATGCGGCGGTGGTGTCGGTGCCGGACGCGTTCCTCGGCGAACGGTCCTGCGCCTTCATCATCCCGCGCGGCGCGACGCCACGCGTCGCCGCGATCAAGGCCTTCATGCGCGGCCGCGGCATCGCGGCGTTCAAGGTGCCCGACCAGGTGGTGATGGTGGCGGATTTCGAGACGACGGCCGCCGGCAAGATCAGCCGCAAGGAACTGCGCGCGCGCCTGCGTGCCAGCGTGTTGGCGCAGGAAGCGGAGGGCTGAGCGCCATGGATATCCTGACGCGCGATGCCATGCGCGCCGACCTCGCCCGCGCGTTGCGCCTGCCCCCGGACGAGATCGGCGACGATGACGACCTGGTCGATCTCGGTCTCGACTCCATGCGTGCGATGACGCTGCTGGCGCGCTGGGCCGAACTGGGCGTCGCACTCGACTTGTCGGCGGTGGCGGAGAGGGTGACGCTCGGCGCCTGGTGGGCGCTGGCCGAAGGCGCCCTGGCGGCGCGCGCCCATGGCTGACGGCGGCGGCGTGGGCCTGCCGCTGACCGAGGCGCAGGAGGGGCTGTCGTTCGCGCAGCGCCTCGATCCCGGCAATCCGCTGTTCAACACCGGGCACTGGTTGGACCTGCACGGGCCGCTGGATGTCGAGGCCTTCCGCGCGGCGGTGGACGGCATGGTGGCGGAGGCGGATTCGCTCGCGCTGCGCGTCACCGACGCGATGCAGCATGTCGATCCGACGCTGCGGCCGTGGCTGGTCGTGGTGGATGGCGCGACGGAGGACGCGGCGCTGGCGGAGATGGCGGCCGACATGGCGCGGCCCGTCGATCCGGCGCGCGGGCCGATGGCAGCACAGCGCCTGTATCGCCTCTCGCCGACGCGCCACCTCTGGTATCACCGCGCGCATCACCTGGTCCTGGATGGCTTCGGCACCGAGCTGGTGATGCGGCGCGTCGCGGCGCTATATGCTGCGCGTGTTGCGGGCGCCGATCCGGGGGCGCCGCTGGGCGCGTTTGCCGCCGCGATTGCCGAGGACGCCGCCTTTCGCGCTGCCCCGCGTCGCGCGCGCGATGCCGCCTTCTGGCGCGAGGCGATGGTCGATGCGCCGGATGTCACCGCCATCGGCCAGGGCGTGGCGCTGACGGCGCGGTCAGCGCATCGCGCCGAGGTGGCGATCGCCCCCGAGGCATTGCGTGCCTTCGCAGCAACGCATGACCTCGCCTGGCCGGATGTGGCGACGGCGCTGCTCGGCGCCTATGTGCGGCGGCTGACCGGCGAGGCCGAGACCACCATCGGAGTCGCCTTCATGAACCGCTTCGGCAGCGCTGCGGCGCGCGTGCCGGCCACGCTGATGAACGTGCTGCCGCTGCGGATCGGCTTCGATGAATCCGAGACGCTGCGCGACAATGTGGAGTCGTTGGACCTGGTCGCGCTGCGGCGTCACGGGCGCTACCGTGGCGAGCAGATCAGGCGCGACCTCGGTCGCGTTGGTGCGGCGCGGCGGCTGCACGGGCCGATCGTCAATATCCAGCCCTATCATGCGCTGCCCGTCTTTCCTGGGCTGGTGGCGGACCTGCATCTGCTCGGCACCGGGCCGGTGGACGACATCACCTTCGATCTGCGTGGCGACCCCGCCGCCGGCGCGCTGCGCCTGATGGTCGAGGCCAACCCGAACCTGCACAGCGCCGAGGAGACGGTGGCGCATGCGCGGCGCGCCGCGGCTTTCATCGCGGCGGCGCTGGAGGCGGGCAGCCTGGCCGAGGTCGCGACGGCGACGCCAGCGGAAGCGCAGCGCTTCGTGTTCAGCGTGAACGACACCGCGCATGCGGTGCCCGACACCACGCTGGCCGCGCTGATCGCCACGACCCTGCGCGCGCGGCCCGATGCGGAGGCGCTGGTCTTCGAGGGGCAATCCCTGCGCCATGCCGAACTCGACCGCCGCAGCGCCGCGCTGGCGGGCGCGCTGGCGGCGCGCGGGATCGGCCCGGGCGACCTGGTCGCGGTGGCGCTGGACCGTTCGGTGGAACTGATCGTCGCGCTGCTCGGCGTGATACGGTCCGGCGCGGCCTACCTGCCGATCGACGCCACGCATCCGGCCGAGCGCATCGCGCGCATCATGGCGACGGCCGCGCCGCACCTGGCGTTGGCGGTGTCGCCGCTGCCGGGCGACGTGCCGTTGCTGCCGCCCGATGCGTGGCCCGCCAGCGGGACTGCCCCGCCCGGTCCTGGTCCCGGCGATGCGGCTTATGTCCTGTACACCTCCGGTTCGACGGGCGAGCCCAAGGGGGCGGTGATCGACCACCGCGCCATCGTCAATCGCCTGGAGTGGATGCGCGAGCACTACGGCATCGGCCCGGGCGACCGCATCCTGCAGAAGACGCCGGCCACCTTCGACGTCTCGGTCTGGGAATTCTTCCTGCCCTTCACGGCAGGCGCGACGCTGGTGGTCGCGCCGCCCGGCGCGCATCGCGACCCCGCGGCGATCGCGCGGATCCTGCGCGAGCAGCGCATCACCACCACGCATTTCGTGCCCTCGATGCTCGGCGCATTCCTCGCGCACCCTGCTGCGGCGGGGCTTTCGCTGAAGCGCGTCTTCTGTTCTGGCGAGGCGCTGACCACCGAGTTGCGCGACCGCTTCCACGCGACGATGACCGCCGAGTTGCACAACCTCTATGGCCCGACCGAGGCGGCGGTGGACGTCACCTGGTGGGATGCCTCGCGCGGCGATGCCAGCGCGCCGGTGCCGATCGGCTTTCCGGTGTGGAACACGCGGCTCTATGTGCTGGATGGCGCGCTGCGGCCGTTGCCGGCGGGGGTCACGGGGGACCTGTTCATCGCCGGGGTTCAGCTTGCGCGCGGCTACCTGGGGCGGCCCGACCTGACCGAGCGCGCCTTCATCCCCGACCCCTTCCATCCCGGCGAGCGCATGTATCGCACCGGCGACCTCGCGCGGTTCCGTGCCGATGGCGCGATCCTGTTCCTGGGGCGCGCCGACGGGCAGGTGAAGCTGCGCGGGCAGCGGATCGAGCTCGGCGAGATCGAGGCGGCCATCGCGTCCTCGCCACTCGTGCTGCAGAACCGCGTCGTCGCGCGCGAGGACCGGCCGGGCGACACGCGGCTGGTGGCCTATGTCCTGCCATCGCCGGACTACGAGGTCGAGGATCTGCGCGCGCACCTCGCCGCGCGCCTGCCGGACACGATGGTGCCCTCCGCCTTCGTCGCGCTGGATGCGCTGCCGGTGAATGCGTCGGGCAAGCTCGACCGCAAGGCGTTGCCCGCGCCCGAACGGCCGCGCAGCGACACCCGCGCGCCGGCGACCGACACCGAACGCCGCATCGCCTCGCTGTTCGCCAGATGCCTCGGGGTGCCGAAGCTCGGCGCGGAGGATGATTTCTTCGCGCTTGGCGGCCATTCGCTTCTGGCGGTGGAGCTGATGCTGGGGGTGCAGCGGGAATTCGGCCGCGACCCGGGACTCGGCGCGTTGTTCGAACACCCGACGGTGGCGCGGCTCGCGGCGTTGGTCGATTCCACCGCATTGCCGCCGAGCGATGACGGGCTGCGGCCGCTGGTGGTGCTGGGGCGCGGCGCGCCGGATCGCGCGCCGCTGTTCGTGGTGCATCCGGCGGGCGGCATCGCCTGGTGCTATGGCGGGCTGGCGCGCGCATTGGCGCCGGATGTCGGGGTGGTCGGCCTGCAATCGCCGGCGCTGGACCCCGCCGTGGCGCCGATGGACAGCCTGGAGGCGCTGGCGGCGGATTACGCTGAACAGCTTGCCGCGGCGACGCCGGGCATGGTGCACCTCGCCGGCTGGTCGATCGGCGGCATCATCGCGCAGGCCATGGCGGTGCGACTGCGCGAGATGGGGCGGGCGGTGGGGCTGGTCGCGCTGCTCGATGCATATCCCTGCGAGGCGTGGCGCGCGCAGCCGGAACCCGACGACGCGGCGATCTATGGCGCGCTGATCGCGATTGCCGGCATCGACCCGCGGCAGCACCCGGAGCTGCCGCTGGAACGCGCCGCGGTGATCGATTTCCTGCGCCGCGCCGGCACACCGCTCGGCCGGCTGCCGGAGGCCGCGCTGGATGGCGTGGTGCGTGTGGTGGAGGGCAACAACCGCCTGGTGCGGGGCCATCATCACCGGCGCTTCGACGGTACGCTCACGCATCTCCGCGCGGCGCGCGACCATGTGGGGCGCGACCTGTCGCCCGGCATGTGGGCGCCGCATGCCGCGCGGGTCGAGGTGATCGACGTGCCGGCGCTGCATGGCGAAATGCTCGGCGAAGCGGCCCTGCGCGTGATCGTGCCGGCATTGCGCGAAAGGATGGAATGAGGATGCAGTGGCGCGATTCGCCGGACCGTTATGGCCTTGTCACGCGGCTGCTGCACTGGGGCATGGCGGCCATCATGCTGTGGCAGTTCACCGGCATGGGCCTGCGGCTGCTGCTGGGCCGCACGCCGCTGATGGCGTTCTGGGTCGGGACGCACCAGTCGATCGGCACGGTGCTGCTGGGGTTGGTCCTGTTGCGGCTCGGCTGGGCCTGGGTGAATCGCGGGCGGCGTCCGCCGCATGGCGCGACGCTGATCGGCCGCGCAGCCCTGGTCGGGCAGCGCGTCATGTATGCGCTGATGCTGGTCGTGCCGACGCTGGCGCTGTTGCGCGCGATCGGCGGCGGGCGCGGCTACGCCGTGTTTGGCTGGCAGGTGGTGGAACGGACCGGCGTGCGGGTCGACTGGATGGCGGCGCCGGCGGACCTGCTGCATGGCCGGCTGGCCTGGGTGTTGCTGGCGCTGGTGGTCGGCCATGCGGCGATGGCGGTGGCGCACCATGTCCTGTGGCGGGACGGCGTGCTGCTGCGCATGGCGGGGCGCGGCAAAGTGACCGCGGCGGGGTGACGCATGGTGGCCGTGGCGCGGGGTACGCCACGGCAATGGCGCGGGCTGGTTCGCGCCCCGATTGCGCGGTCGGCCGCGTCGGCGCTGGTGCTTGCCCAGCGCCGATGGCGCACGCTCAGAGCCGGATGATGCTGACCGTGTCGCCGTTCGGGTCCTCGGGCGGCGGGGGCGGCGGTGCTGCGGCCTGGCCTTCGGCAGGGCGCGGCCCGCGCGGCGCGGTGCGCGCCTTGTTCGAGACATAGGCCAGGCCGCTGCGCTGATCGACCGCCACTGTGTTCGGATGCGTGCCAGTCGCCAGGTTCGCGACCACGGTCAGCCCGCGCGTCTCGACGATGCTGGTGGTGCCGGCGCCGCGGTTCGCCACGTAGCAGATCCCGCCATCGGCGGAGAGCGTGACGCCAAGCGCGCCCGCGCCGGTCTCGATCGACTTGATGAGCGCGCCCATCGCGGCGTTCAGCACGGTGAGCGTGCCGCTGCGCTGGTTGGCGCAGAACAGGCGGCCGCTGGCGGGGTCGAAGGCGATGTTGATGGACCCCTCGCCGCCGGTGGCGAAGCGGCGCACGCCGGCATTGCGGGACAGGCTGACCTCGAACACCTCGTTCAGGCTGAGCGAGCAGCAGAACAGCCGGTCATTCGCCGCATCGAAGGACAGGCCGGAGACGCCGCCATCGAGCCCCTCGGTGATGACGTTGGCGATGCGGTTGGCGGCGGTGTCGATGACCCAGATCGCGCTCGGCTGGCCGCGCAGGCCGGGGGAGGTGACGAAGGCGCGGTCGCGCGCCTCGTCCGCCAGCACCTGGCGCAGATGGGCGGGGCCTTCGCGCGTCAGCTTCGCGCGCATCGTGCCGGTGCGCGCGTCGATGATCATCACCGAGTTGTTGCGCGTGCCCGTCGCGATCAGCAGGCCGCGGCGGTTGTTCGCCGTGAGACCAAAGGCGGCGTCCTCGCCGAGCTGGATGGTCGAGCGCGTCTCGAGCGTGCGCAGGTCGAGGCCCAGGATGCTCGCCGCATTCGCGCCGCGCGCGCCGACGGCGGCGACATGCACGAGGTTGGTCGCCTCGCTGACGGCGAGCTCGTACAGCGCGGTACCGACCTTCAGCGATGTCTCGATGGCGGGCGCGGCGCGGGCCGGCAGCGCGGCGACCGAAGCGCCGGCGCCGGCGAGCGCGAAGAGGTGGCGCCGCGACAAGGCGGGGTGGGGGAGGGAGGCGGAGGGCATCGGAGGCGATCCTCGGGCACGGGGCCTGGCTAAATTGAGAATGCGTCGCAATACCACCTGCGGCGGCCGGCGGCAATGCGCCGCGGCACCTTGCCGTAGCGGCCTGCCTCTGCAACAACACGAGTGATTATCATTCGCAACTAAGAGTAACGGCCAGCGCGCCGTTCGGGGCACCGCCATGACACCCTCGACCCCTCGTCTGCGTCGGCGCAGCGCCTTCGCCATCCTTGGCGCCGCCGCGATGCCGCCGCTGGCATCCCCGGCCCTGGCACAGCCGCGTCAGCTCAGGATCGGCATGGTCACCTCGCTGTCGGGCCCCTTCGCGGCGCTCGGCGAAAGCATGCGCGCCGGGATGCGGCTGCTGCTGGCGCAGTCCGGCGACCGCTTCGCGGACCGGCCGGTCGAATTGCTGGTCGAGGACGACCTGGCGCGCCCGGATGACGGCGTGCGCAAGGCGCGCAAGCTGATCGGCCAGGACCGCGTGGAGCTGCTGTGCGGCGTGCTGCATTCCGGCGTTGCGCTGGCGCTGCGCGACGTTGTGACGGAAGCGCGCATGCCGACCTTCCTGCTGGGGTCGGCCAACGACCTCGCGCGCCGTGCCGCCAGCCCGTTCATCCTGCGGCCGACCAAGACCAACTGGATGCTGGGCAGCACCGCGGCGCGGCGGTCGCACGAGACGCACCCCGGCGCGCGCGTGGTCACGGCGGCATCGGATTATGCGGCGGGGCGGGAGTTTGTCGGCGATTTCGCCTCCACCTACCAGGGTCTTGGCGGGCGGATCGGGCGGCAGTTCTGGACGCCGCTCGGCACCGCGGATTTCGGGCCGCTGCTGACCGCCATCGCGGCCGAGCGGCCAGACGCCGTCTATGTGTTCTTCGCCGGCAGCGACGCCGTGCGCTTCCTGCGACAATGGAAGGAGTATCGCCTGGCCGGGCGTATCCGCCTGATGGGAACCGGCGCCTGCTTCGACCAGGAGGACGTGCTGCCCGCCGTCGGCGATGCGCCGCTCGGTGCCGTCAATACCTTCCACCAGTCGCCCACCGCGCCATCCGCGGCCGGCTTCGTCGCGGCCTGGCGCGCCGCCGGCAAGCCTTTGCCAGGCGAGTTCAGCACCACAGGCTATGTCTGCGGCCAGGTGCTGCGCGCGGCGGTGGAACGCAGCGGCGGCGATCCTGCCGGCGACTGGCCGCGCACGCGCCACGCGCTGCTCGACGCGCCGGTCGACACGGCCTTTGGCGCCATGCCCTTCGACCCGCGCAACGGCCAGGCGATCCTCGACATCCATGTGAACGAGGTGCAGGCCGTGGCGGGCGCCAGCGTGCTGGTCAACACCGTGGTGCACACCTACCCGGCGCTGCGCGACCCGGGGCCCGATGCCTGACTACGCGGCCGTCCAGGCGCTGAATGCGCTGTCCTTCTCGGCGCTGTTGCTGCTGAACGGGCTCGGGCTTTCCGTTGTGCTGAGCCTGATGCGCTTCGTGAACCTGGCGCATGGATCCTTCGTGTCGCTGGGCAGCTACGTCGCGATCCTGTGGCTGGCGGGCGGCGCGCCGTGGTGGCTTGCCTTCGGGGCCGCCTTCCTGGCCGCCGGCGTCGCGGGCGCGGTGCTGGAACGCTTTCCCTTCCGGCAGTTCTACGCACAACCGCACCTGATGCAGGTGCTGCTGACCTATGGGTTCTCGCTGGTGTTCGCCGACCTCATGCGCTGGGGCTTCGGCGCGCAGATCCTCACGCCCGGGCTGCCGGCCGTGCTGCAGGGCGTGGTGTTCCTCGGGGACATGCCCTTCCCGGTCTATCGCCTGTTCCTGATCGGCGCCGGGCTGGTGCTGGGCTTGGCGCTGTGGCTGCTGCTCGACCGCAGCATCTGGGGCGCGGTGGTCCGCGCCGCCGTCAGCGACCGCGGCATCGTCGAGACGCTGGGCATCGATACGCGTCGGGTGCTGACCCTGGTGATGGTGCTCTCGGCCGGGTTGGGCGGGCTGAGCGGCGCGCTGGGCGCGGGGATGCTCGCCGCCTATCCGGGGCTCGATGAGGAGATGCTGCTGCTGGCGCTGCTGACCGTCGTGGTGGGCGGGCTGGGCAGCTTCGCGGGCGCCGCGGCGGGGGCGCTGATGGTCGGCTTCGCGTTGACCTTCAGCAAGGTTTGGGTGCCGGAGTTCGCCAACCTCGCGGCCTTCGCCGTGCTTGTCCTGCTGCTGGTGCTGCGGCCCGAGGGGCTGGTGGCGCCGGCCTCGCGCCGGGTATGACGCGCCGCGGCACGGTCGCGTCGGGCGTTGCGCCGATGCTGGTCCTGGCCTGCCTCGCCATGACGGCGCTGCTGGCGGATGACTACACGCTGCGTTTCCTCGCCGAGATCCTGCTGGTCGGCATCGCTGTGATGAGCCTCGACCTGCTGGTCGGCTTCGGCGGGCTGGTCTGCCTGGGCCATGCGGCGCTGTTCGGCGGCGCGGCCTATGCCGCCGCGATCGCGGCGCGGCACTGGGGCGGCGACGTGCTGCTGATGCTCGGCACCGGCATGCTCACCGGCACGGCGCTGGCGGCGCTGATGGGCGTGGTCGCGCTGCGGAGCGGGCATCTGTTCCTGCTGGTGCTGACGCTGCTCACCGGCCAGATGGTGTGGGAAGCGGCATTCCATTGGCGCGCGGTGACCGGCGGCGCGGATGGGCTGCGCGGGCTGCCGCCACTCAGCCTCGGCCCGTGGGCGCTGGGCGGCGCGCGGGCGCTGTTCGTGATGGCGGCGCTGATTGCGGTCATGGCCTTCGCGCTGGCGCGGTCCTTCGTCATGGCGCCGATCGGCCGTGCGCTGGCCGGCACGCGCGAACAGCCGATCCGCATGCGCGCGCTGGGGTACGACGTCTTCGCCGTGCGCTTCCGCACCATGCTGGTCGCCGGCGCCATGGCCGGCGCGGCCGGCGCGCTGCTGCCCTTCGTGAACCTGTATGTCGGCCCGCAGGCGGTGCATTGGACGCAATCCGCCACGCTCATCATCATGCTGGTGATCGGCGGCATCGGGTCACTGTGGGGCGGGTTCCTGGGCGCGGCCGCGTATCTCGGCATCCAGACCCATGTCAGCGCCTGGACCGATCGCTGGCAGCTGGTGGTCGGGCTGGTCTTCGTGCTGACGGTGCTGCTGCTGCCGCATGGCATCGCCGGCGCGCTGCGGGGCCGCCGCGCGTGACGGCGCTGCTGGAACTGCGCGGCATCGGCAAGCGGTTCGGCGCCTTCACCGCGGTCGAGGATGTCGGCTTCGCCATCGCTCCCGGCGAGGCGGTCGGGCTGATCGGGCCGAATGGCGCGGGCAAGACGACGCTGTTCAACATCATCACAGGCTTCCTGCGCGCCGATGCCGGCGGCATCCGGCTGGATGGGCGGGAGATCGGCGCGACCGATCCGGCTCGGCGCGTCGCGCTCGGCCTCGCGCGCAGCTTCCAGGCCGCGATGGTGTTTCCCGCCCTGACCGCGCAGGAGAACATCGCCTTGGCGGCGCGCGCGCAGGCCGCGGCGGGCATGCGATGGTGGGGCGGCGGGCGCGCCGCCGCGCAAGCCGATGACACGGCGGCGCGACTGCTGGCCGAAGCCGGCCTGGCGCATCACGCACAGACGCGCCTGGCCGACCTGTCGCATGGCGAGCGCCGCATCATCGATGTGCTGATGCCGCTGGCGCTCAAGCCGCGCCTGCTGCTGCTCGACGAACCGTCCGCCGGGCTGACGCGCGGGGAATGGGACGCGCTGCTGGCCATCCTGCGGCGCAGCCATGGCGGCACGGCGCTGCTGCTGGTCGCGCATGACCTCGACATCGTCTTCGGCCATTGCGACCGCGTGGCGGTGATGGATCTGGGCCGGCTGATCCGCATCGGCACGCCGGACGAGGTGCGCGGCGATGTGAGGGTGCGCCGTGCCTATCTCAGCGAACCGCTGCCATGACCGTTCTCGCGCTGTCGGGTGTCTCGGCCGGGCATGGCGGTGCGACGGTGCTGCGCGACATCGCGGTGGCGGTGCAGGCGGGCGAGCGCGTCGCGCTGCTTGGCCGCAACGGCGCGGGCAAGACCACGCTGGTGGGGGCGATGCTGAACCTCGGCCCGCAGGTGGGCGGGTCGATCCAAGTGATGGGGCAGGAGGTGGCGGGCTGGCCGACGCACCGCATCGCCAGGCTCGGTGTGGGGCTGGTGCCGCAGGGGCGCGGCGGCTTCGCCGACCTGACGGTGACCGACAACCTTCGCCTGGCGACCCTGGCGCGGCGCGCCGGGCCATGGACGCTGGAGCGTGTCTTCGCGCTGTTCCCGCGCCTTGCCGAACGGCGTGCGGCGGTGAGCGGCGCGCTGAGCGGGGGCGAGCGGCAGATGCTGGCGATCGGCCGCGCGCTGCTGACGCAGCCGGCACTGCTGGTGCTGGACGAACCGAGCGAAGGCCTCGCGCCGCGCCTGGCTGAGGAGGTGATCGTGGGAACGCTCGCCCGCCTGTCGGCCGAGGGCATGACGGTGCTGTTGGTCGAGCAGAACCTGGCGCTCGCGCTGCGCTCCTGCGATCGCGCGGTGGTGTTGGGCGGTGGGCGGATCGCCTTCGATGGCAGCGCCGCCGTGTTGCGCGGCAACCACGCGCTGCTTGGCGAGCATTTGGGCGTGTGACGGCTCATGCCGGCGGCCGCTGGCATGGCCTCCATGTCGCGCGCCACCGCCACACCAAGCCTGCGCGGATACCGGTCGGCCCTTCGGGCCGCCGGCATCAGTGCCGGATGCTGCGCGCCGCCTCCATATAGCCGGCGCGGCGTTCCGGCGCGACCGGATGCCGGCCCGCGACGCGTTCCAGCAGCAGGCGCGCATCCTCCTGCGCGCCCGCCTTCAGCGCGGCGTCGAGGAACAGCTGTTCCAGCACGTCCTGCTGCGCGTGGCTGCCGCCCATGCGGTGCATCACGCCGAGCGCCGGGCGCATCACCGCCACGGCGCGCGCGTGGTCGCCCTGCGCATGCGCCAGCACCGCTTCGCAGACCGGGATGGCGGCGTCGCGCAGGATGGGCGCGATGGTGTCGCGGCGTGTCGCGGCATCGCGCATCGCATCCAGCATGCGCGCGGCGGCCTGGCCGCGGCCGGTCGCGGCCAGCGCCATCATCCAATGCGGCAGGGTGAAGGTGGACAGGCAATCGCCGATCCGCGCCTCGGCCTTGTCGGCCAGTTCGACCCAGCGGTCCCCGACATCCACGCCCTGGCGCTGCAGGCGGAACAGCATGGACGCGGCGTTCTGCACGTCGATATACAGGTCCGGCATGGCCTGGGTCAGCGGGCTGGCGTGGTTGCGGAAGCCGCGGTCGTAGAGGGCGAGGACCTCGGCGTGCTCGCCGCGCTCGATGTGGAACATCGCGCGATGCCACCACAAGTGATGCAGCAGGTTCGACCCGCCTTCCCAGTGCTGCTCCTGCGCCTTCAACCAGGCGATGCCTTCGCCGCGGCGGCCCTGCATCTCCATGATGTGGGCAACGCCATGCGTGGCCCAGAGGTCGCCCGGGTCGAGGTCAACGGCTTCGCGCCCGGCTTCCTCCGCCACGGTGTAGTTGCCGCATTCCTCATTGGCGAAGCAGCGGCATGCCAGCAGGGCGCCATAGCCGGGCACCGAGGCCGACCAATGCGGCGCCAGGGCATCGACGCTGCGCAGCATCTGCCCCGGCCGGCCGAGCCAGAAGGCCGCGTAGTGGTGCAGCCGGAAGGCAAACAGGTCATGCGGATGCGCGGACATGATGGCTTCCCAGCCGGCCAGCGCGGCGTCCATCTCGCCTTCCGCCCAATGGGACAGGGCGGCGGCGTGGGCGCGCTCGCGGTCGGTGCCGGCATGGCGCATCGCTGCGGCGGCGGCATCCCGCGCCTGCGGCACCAAGCCGGCATTCATGGCGAGCAGGGCGAAGACGCCCTTCATGACCTGCGCCATCGGCATCTGCGGATCGAGCGCCAGCGCCGCCTTCAGCCGCAGGCCGGCATCGGCGCGATACTTCAGGTAGCCTTCCAGGACCTGGTCGTAGGCGAGGGCCGCTTCGTCCGACGCGGCGGTCAGGGCGAGCCCGCGAATGTCCTTGGCCATGGCTGCCTCCCGTCAATTCGTGCCGGTGGACCCGAAGCCGCCGGTGCCGCGCGTGGTCTCGGGCAGGGTCGTGACCTCCCGCCAGGCGGCGCGCACCACAGGGGCAATGACGGCCTGCGCGATCCGCATGCCGCGTTCGACGGTGAAGGGCTCGGCGCCGGTGTTCAGCAGGATGACGCCGAGCTCGCCGCGGTAATCCTCGTCGATCGTGCCGGGGCTGTTGGGCAGGGTGATGCCGTTCTTCAACGCCAGGCCGGAACGCGGGCGCACCTGCAATTCGTAGCCATGGGGCAGCGCGATCGTCAGGCCGGTCGGCACCAGGGCGCGACCGCCCGGCAGGATGACCAGCGGTGCGGCGACGGCGGCCAGCAGGTCCATGCCCGCCGCGCCGTCGGTGGCGTAGGCGGGCAGAGGCAGGCCCTCGGCATGGGGCAGGCGGACCACGTCGATGATGGGTGTGGCGGTCATGCCAGTGCTTCCGCGATGCGCGCGGCGAGGCGGCGCGCGACTTCGGGTTTCGGCAGGCGCGGCCAGTCCTCGACGCCGGCTGGCGTGACCAGGTGGACGGCGTTCTCGGCACCGCCCATGACGTCGCCGGAGACGTCGTTCGCCACGATCCAGTCGCATCCCTTGCGGGCGCGCTTGGCGATGGCGTTGTCCACCACGGCCTCGGTCTCGGCGGCGAAGCCGACCACCAGGGCCGGGCGGCGCGGGCCGGGCGCGGCGAGGGTGGCGAGGATGTCGGGGTTCAGCGCAAGGTCGAGCGGCGGCGGCGGCTCGCCCGGCACCTTCTTCATCTTGTGCGTCGCCTCGCGCGCGGTGCGCCAATCGGCCACGGCGGCGGCGCAGATGGCGGCATCGGCGGGCAGCGCGGCCTCGCAGGCGGCGAGCATGTCGCGGGCGGATTCGATGCGCATCACGGTGACGCCGGGCGGGTCGGGCTGCGCGACCGGGCCGCTGACCAGCGTGACTCGCGCGCCGAGCGCGGCCAGCGCGGCGGCGATGGCGTGGCCCTGCTTTCCCGACGACCGGTTCGCGATGTAGCGCACCGGGTCGATCGCCTCGTGCGTGGGGCCGGAGGTGACGATGACGTGGCGGCCCTTCAGGGGGCCATCGGCCAGCGCGGCGGCGATGGCATCGCGCAGCGCGGGGGGTTCGACCAGCCGGCCGGGGCCGCTTTCCGGTTCGGCCATCGGACCGTCATCGGGGCCGACGATCGCCACGCCGCGCGCACGCAGCGTCGCGACATTCGCCTGCGTTGCCGGATGCGCCCACATCGCCGGGTTCATCGCGGGCGCGACCAGCACCTTCGCGCGCGTCGCGAGCAGCACGCAGGTGGCGAGGTCGTCGGTGATGCCATGCGCCATCTTCGCCAGCAGGTCGGCCGAGGCCGGCACCACGGCCACGACGTCCGGCCAGCGGGCGAGGCGGATATGGCCGATCTCGGCCTCGGCGGCCCAAAGGTCGTCATGCACGCGTTCGCCGGTGATGGCGGCCAGGGCCTCCCTGGTGACGAAGCGCGCGCCGCCGGCGGTCAGCACCGCCATCACCTGCGCGCCGTCGCGCCGCAGCAGACGCGTCAGTTCCAGCGCCTTGTAGGCGGCGACCGACCCCGAGACGACCAGCAGGACGCGCACGCTACAGGCGCCACCCGGTATGGATCGCCACGATCCCGCCGGACAGGTTGCGGACCGCGACGTTCTCCATGCCCGCCGCGCGCATCATGCCCGCCAGGGTTTCCTGGTCGGGGAACATGCGGATGCTCTCGGCCAGGTATTCGTAGCTGTCGCGGTCCTTCGCCACGCGCTCGCCGATGGCGGGCAGCGCCTTGAAGGACCAGGCGTCATACAGCGGCACCAGGGCGGAGACTTCGAGGCGCGAGAATTCCAGGCAATGGAACCGCCCGCCGGGGCGCAGCACGCGGCGCGCCTCGCGCAGCACGGCGTCCTTGTCGGTGCAGTTGCGCAGGCCGAAGGCCATCGAGATCTTCTCGACGCTGCGGTCCGGCAGCGGGATGCGCTCGGCATCGACCACCATGAAGTCGATGCCCTCGGCCAGGCCGCGGTCCAGCGCGCGGGTCTGCGCGACCTCGAGCATGGCGGGGTTCACGTCGGTCAGGATGACGCGCCCGGCGCCGCGCTCCTTGGCCAGGAAGGCGATGTCCCCGGTGCCGCCGGCGAGGTCGAGCAGCGTCTCGCGCGGCGAGCACGCGATGGCATTGACGAAGATGCGCTTCCACACCCGATGGATGCCGAGCGACATCAGGTCGTTCATCACGTCGTAGCGCGGGGCCACGCTCTCGAAGACATCGCGCACCATCGACGCCTTCTCGGCGCGGGGCACGGTGCGGTAGCCGAAATCGGCCTGGTCCTGGGGGCTGTCGCTCATCATCGCGGCACCATAGCGTGCCGGGCGCGAAAGGGGAGGCACCATGCCTGAATTGCCGGAAGTGGAGACTGTGATGCGCGGCCTGGCCGCCGTGCTGGAAGGCAGCCGCATCACCGAGGTCGAGCAGCGCCGGCCGGACCTGCGCTTCCCCTTCCCACCGGACCTGGTGCGCCGGATGGAGGGCCGCCGTGTGCTGTCGTTCCGCCGCCGGGCGAAATACATGCTGATGCGGCTGGAGGGCGGCGAGAGCCTGCTGATCCACCTGGGCATGTCCGGGCGCATGGTGGCGCGCCTGGCCGGGGCGGCGCCGGTGACGCGGCTGGGGCCGATGGGCGCGGTGTCGGATGCGCGCGGCCACAACGCCCCGCCCGAGGCGCATGAGCACCTGGTGATCGCGACCGACCATGGCTGGCGTGTCGGCTTCGTCGACCCACGGCGCTTCGGGTCGGTCGACCTGGTGGCGACGGCTGCGGAGGATTCGCACCGGCTGCTGGCCGGGCTGGGGCCGGAACCGCTGGAGGATGGGTTCACCGATGCCGTGCTGTCGGCCGCGCTGGTCGGGCGCCACACGCCGATCAAGGCGGCGCTGCTCGACCAGGGCGTGGTGGCGGGCCTCGGCAACATCTATGTCTGCGAGGCGCTGTTCCGCGCCGGCATCTCGCCGCGGCGGCTGGCGGCCAGCGTGGCCGGGGTGCGGGCCGCGCGGCTGGTGCCCGCGATCAAGGCGGTGCTGGCGGAATCCATCGGCGCCGGCGGGTCATCGTTGCGCGACTATGTCCGCGCGGATGGCGAACTCGGCCGCTTCCAGGACACCTTCGCGGTCTATGGGCGGGAGGGCGCGCCCTGCCCGCATTGCGCCACCCCCATACAGCGCATCGTGCAGTCCGGCCGATCGACCTTCTTCTGCGCCCGCGCGCAGCGTTGAGGCGCGGCCGCGGCTGGGCTACAGCCAGGACGCACACACACGGCGAGGAAAGCGGCACATGCCCTACGAGATGATCCTGACCGAGACCGAGGGCCGCGTCGCCATCATCCGGCTGAACCGCCCGCAGGCGCTCAACGCCCTGTGCGACCAGCTGATGACGGAACTGGGCGACGCGCTGCGCGGCTACGATGCCGACCCGGCGATTGCCGCGATCGTGCTGACCGGCAGCGAGAAGGCCTTTGCCGCCGGCGCCGACATCAAGGAGATGAAGGACCGGACCTTCCCCGCGGTCTATTTCAACGACTTCATCGGGGAGCGCTGGGAGACGGTGCTCGAGATCAGGAAGCCCGTGATCGCCGCGGTGGCCGGCTTCGCGCTGGGCGGTGGCTGCGAATTGGCGATGATGTGCGACCTCATCATCGCCGCCGATACCGCGAAGTTCGGCCAGCCGGAGATCAACCTCGGCATCATCCCGGGTGCCGGCGGGTCGCAGCGCCTGACGCGCGCGGTGGGCAAGTCCAAGGCCATGGAGATGATCCTCACCGGCCGCATGATGGACGCCGCCGAGGCCGAGCGCGCCAGCCTGGTGACCCGCGTGGTGCCGGCCGCGGACCTCGTGGCGGAAGCGGTGAAGATCGGCGCCAAGATCGCCGCGCTCTCCGCCCCGTCGGTCGCGATGGCCAAGGAAGCGGTGAACGCCGCCTTCGAAGGCGGCCTGACCGAGGGTGTGCGCACCGAGCGCCGGCTGTTCCTCAGCCTGTTCGCGACCGAGGACCAGAAGGAAGGCATGTCGGCCTTCGCCGAGAAGCGCAAGCCGGCCTTCCAGCAGCGTTGAGGCTGCGCGGCATGGAATTCGGGCGCAGCGCCCGCTTGACGCGCCGCGCCCCGCCGCATTAGAAACCCCGCCTTCGCCGCGGCCATGATCTGGACCGCGGCCGCGTAGAACCTCTGATTGATGTGAACCGGAATCCCCATGGCGAACACCGCGTCGGCGCGCAAGCGCATCCGCCAGAACGTGAAGCGCGTTGCGCGCAACAAGGCGCGCAAGTCGCGCGTGCGCAGCTTCGTGCGCAAGCTGGAAGAAGCCATCGCGACCGGCGACAAGGCCGTCGCGCAGGAGGCCTTCCGCGCGGCGCAGCCCGAGCTGCAGCGCGCGGTGACCAAGGGCACGCTGCACGCAAACACCGTGTCGCGGAAGATCTCGCGTCTTTCGGCGCGGGTGAAGTCGATCGGGGCCGCCGCGGCTTCGTAATGCGCCCGGCCGGGTCTCCGGCCGGATAGTTTATTCACGAACAATACTAGCAGGATGGAAGTTGCGGTGAATAATCGCGGCTGCCGTTCTGCGTGCGTTATTTACTGGTCTTCGCGTATTACGGATTTGTTGTTTGTGCTCCACGTGGCAGAGCATAGTCTTCGAATGCGTTTAAGGGGGGTGGCTCGACCGACAGCCCGGCAGGGGCGGCGGCGAGGGGTCCGGGGAAAAGAACCCCCGGTGCAGGCACGAGGGGGTCAGGGGGTCGCATGGAGAAGCCAGCCGGGTTGGGTCCGACGCTTTCCCCCGCCACGATGGGGGAAGCCTGGGCGCGCATCCGCGGACGACTGCGCGAGGAAGTGGGCGAGGTCGAATACCGAACCTGGCTGCGCCAGATGACGCTGGCCGGCATCGAGGGCGACGAGGCCATCGTCGTGCTCCCGACACGCTTCCTGCGCGACTGGGTCCGCGGTCATTACGGCGACCGGCTGAGCGCGCTGTGGCAGCAGGAGAGCCCCGCGGTGCGGCGCGTCGATGTGCGGCTGGGCCCGCAACGCCCCACCGAGCCGGCCGAGGATGCGGATGAGGCGGTGGCACCGGGCCGCGATGGCCCGCCACGCCGCAACGGCCTGGCGGAACCGCTGGCGTCCGGCCGTGCGGCGGCGCGCGTCGCCGATGCGCGCGGCGACTGGTCGGCGCCGCTCGACCCGCGCTTCACCTTCGACACCTTCGTCGTCGGCAAGCCGAATGAATTCGCCCATGCCTGCGCGCGGCGCGTGGCCGAGAAGCCGGCGCTGCCCGGCTTCAACCCGCTGTTCCTGTATGGCGGCGTCGGGCTGGGCAAGACCCACCTGATGCACGCCGTCGCCTGGGCGATCAGCGCCAGCGAGCCGGCGCGCAACGTCGCCTACATGAGCGCCGAGAAGTTCATGTACCGCTTCATCGCGGCGCTGCGCAGCCAATCCACCATGGAGTTCAAGGAGAGCCTGCGCTCGGTCGATGTGCTGATGGTCGACGACCTGCAGTTCCTGATCGGCAAGGACAATACGCAGGAGGAATTCTTTCACACTTTCAATGCCTTGGTCGATGCCGGCAAGCAGATCGTGGTCAGCGCCGACAAGTCGCCCTCGGACCTGAACGGCCTCGAGGACCGGCTGCGGACGCGGCTGGGCTGCGGCATGGTGGCGGATGTCCACGCCACCACCTTCGAGCTGCGCCTGTCGATCCTGGTCGCCAAGGCCAACGCCGCCGGCGTGACCGTGCCCAACAACGTGCAGGAATTCCTCGCGCACAAGATCACGTCGAACGTGCGCGAACTGGAAGGCGCGCTGAACCGGCTGATCGCGCACGCCAACCTGTTCGGCCGCGCCGTGACGCTGGATAACGCGCAGGAGGTGCTGCAGGACATCCTGCGCGCGCACGACCGCCGCGTGACGATCGAGGAAATCCAGCGCAAGGTCGCCGAGCACTACAACATCCGCCTGACCGACATGAGCAGCCCGCGCCGTGCCCGCGCGGTGGCCAGGCCGCGCCAGGTGGCGATGTACCTGGCGAAGCAGCTGACGTCGCGCTCGCTGCCCGAGATCGGGCGGCGCTTCGGCAACCGCGACCACACCACGGTGATGCACGCGGTGTCTCGCATCGCCGAGCTGATGCAGGCCGACAGCGCCTTCGCCGAGGATGTCGAGCTGCTGCGCCGGATGCTCGAGACGTAGTTTTGCCCTCAGGCGCCGGGCGCCGCCCCCGGCGGCTTGGCTTGCGCGCCGTGCACTGGTGCATTGGCGCCGGCTAGCAGGTTGGGCGCGGTCGCGCATTCGCGCTCTCGGATCGCGCATGCGCGCGATCCGTTTGTTGTTCGTGCCTCGGTCGGCGGGCGCCGGTCATCTGGTCGGCGTGCCTTTGCGCCAAGGGCCGGTGCGCCGGGCGCTGCTGATGGGTTGGGCGCGGTCGCGCCTTGCGCTCCCGGATCGCGCATGCGCGCGATCCGATGGGTTTGTCCGAGCTTGGGCCGGTGGCCCGCCTGCGTTGCGGCGGCGACCCGCAGGCGGCGCTGCCCTGCCCGCTGGGTTTCCCGCCTTTCCCCCCTGGAATCCCGCTGATATGGTGCGGCCCCCTCGGCCGGCCGCCGCGCGGGCCGATTCGGCCCCGGTGTCCGCGGGGGACCACGGGTGGACACCAGCGGCCCCGCATCGCGCGATGCGGCGGTTGCATCAAGGATCGGGGCGTCGGTGCAGCGATGAAGTTCACGGTCGACCGGGCAGTGCTGCTCAAGGCTCTCGCGCATGTGCAGAGCGTGGTGGAGCGGCGCAACACCATCCCCATCCTCGCCAATGTCCTGATCGACGCCAAGACCGATGGCAACCTGACGCTCACTGCCACCGACATGGAGATCGCGGTGGTCGAGGACGTCGCGGGCGTCACCGTGGGGCGCGGTGGGCGCACCACCGCGCCGGCCTCGACGCTGTACGAGATCGTGCGGAAGCTGCCTGATGGCGCGCGCGTCGAATTCGACCATGGTGGCGGCGACGGCCCGCTCTCGCTGCGCGCGGGCAAGTTCAACACCACGCTGTCGGTGCTGCCGGTCGACGACTTCCCCTCGATGACCGAGGGCAAGATGCCGACGACCTTCGCCATCAAGGCCGGCGTGCTGCGGGACCTGATCGACCGCACCAGGTTCGCGATCAGCACCGAGGAAACGCGCTACTACCTGAACGGCATCTACCTGCACGCGGCCGAATCCGAGGGCACCGCGGTGCTGCGCGCGGTGGCCACGGACGGCCACCGCCTGGCCCGCGTCGAGGAACCATTGCCCGAGGGTGCCAAGGGCATGCCCGGCGTGATCGTGCCCCGCAAGACGGTGAACGAGGTCCGCAAGCTGGCCGAGGAGACGCAGGACGAGATCGTGATCCGCCTGTCCGACACCAAGGTGCGCTTCTCGCTCGGCACCGTCTCGCTGACCTCGAAGCTGATCGACGGCACCTTTCCGGAATACGAGCGCGTCATCCCGCGCGGCAACGACAAGAAGCTGACCGTGCCGAAGAAGGATTTCGAGGAAGCGGTGGCGCGCGTGGCCGCGATTTCGTCGGAGCGGTCGCGCCCGGTGAAGCTGTCGATCTCGCGCAACAACCTGATGCTGTCGGCCGCCAGCCCCGAGCAGGGCCAGGCGCAGGAGGAGCTGGAAGGCGATGCGGTGTCGTATGAGAGCACGCCGCTCGAGATCGGCTTCCAGGCGCGGTACCTGACCGACATCACGGCGCAGATCGGCGACAGCGTGGAGTTCCTGTTTGCCGACGGCGCGGCGCCGACCATCGTGAAGGACGCCGCGAAGCCCGAGGCGCTGTATGTGCTGATGCCGATGCGGGTGTGAGAGCACCCGGCCATCGGACGGGCGAGCGGCCAGGAAAGGGAGGCGGTCCGGGGGCGTTGGCTCGTCCGGCCGTCCCGATGACAGCGTGCTGCGCCTCGCTCGCCTCCGACTGACGGATTTCCGGTCCTGGCCTTCGCTGGACGCGGCGTTCGCTGCGCCCATCGTCGCCATCGCCGGCGAGAATGGCGTGGGCAAGACCAACCTGCTCGAGGCCATTTCGCTGCTCGGCCCCGGGCGCGGGTTGCGTGGCGCACGCATGGGCGAGTTCGGGCGGCGCGTGGGGGGCGCGGCGCTGCCCTGGGCCGCCGCCGGCCGTTTTGCCACGCCGCAGGGCAGCTTCGACCTCGGCACCGGATCCGATCCCGAGGGCGCCTCCGAACGCCGCGCCTTCCGCCTGGATGGCCAGCCCGTCCGCACGCAGGCCGACCTGGCGGACCGCGTCGCTGCCGTCTGGCTGACGCCGCAGATGGACCGGCTGTTCCAGGAAGGGGCTTCGGGCCGGCGGCGCTTCCTCGACCGCCTGGCCTGGGCGCTGGAGCCCGCCCATGCGCGGGAGGTGGCGGCGCACGACAACGCCATGTCCCAGCGCAACCGGCTGCTGGCGCAGGGGCGCGCCGATGCGCGCTGGCTGGCGGGGCTGGAGGATGCGATGGCGCGCCATGCCGTTGCGGCCACGGCGGCACGGCGGTCCCTGGCGCTGCGGCTGAACGCCGTGCTGGCGGCCGGCGGCGCGACCGGCGCCTTTCCGGCCGCGCGGCTGGACCTGCTGTGCCCGATCGCTACCGCGCTGGCGGACCAGCCCGCCCTGGCGGTCGAGGATGTCCTGCGCGCCGCACTCGCCGCCGATCGCCGTCGCGATGCCGCCGCCGGCGGGGCGGCGCGCGGCGCGCATCGCGCCGACATGACTCTGGTGCACCTGCCCAAGGACCAGCCGGCGGATCTGTGCTCGACCGGGGAGCAGAAGGCGCTGCTGATCTCGACCGTCCTGGCCCATGCCGCGCTGATCGCAGAGGCGCGCGGCTTCGCGCCCCTGCTGTTGCTGGACGAGGTCGCGGCGCACCTCGATGCCGCCCGCCGGGAGGCGCTGTTCGCGGCGCTGGCGGCGCTGCCCGCGCAGGTCTTCCTGACCGGCACGGAAGCCGAGGTTTTCCGCCCCTTGCGGGGCATCGCGGACATCTTCGAGGCGCGGCCGGGAATCCTGCTGCCGGCGGGCGAAACCGGGTCGCTTTGAAGGCCGGGAAGGCCTATATTACAGACACGCTTGAGACCCCCCTTCCAGCAGGAGAGAGCGCGCCGCATGAGCGAGCCCGCGCGTCCCGAATCAGACGCCTACGACAGCGCCTCCATCACCGTGCTCCGCGGCCTCGAAGCCGTGCGCAAGCGGCCCGGCATGTATATCGGCGACACCGATGACGGGTCGGGCCTGCACCATATGGCCTTCGAGATCATCGACAATGCGGTCGATGAGGCGCAGGCAGGCTTCGCCACGTCGTGCCATGTCACGTTGAACGGCGACGGATCCGTCACCGTGCGCGACGACGGGCGCGGAATCCCGACCGACATTCACGCCGAGGAAGGCGTGTCCGCGGCCGAGGTGGTGCTCACGCGGCTGCATGCCGGCGGCAAGTTCAACCAGAATTCCTACAAGGTGTCCGGCGGTCTGCACGGCGTGGGTGCCGCGGTGGTGAACGCGCTCTCCGAATGGATGGAAGTGCGCATCTGGCGCGATGGCAACGAGCACCGCCTGCGCTTCGAACATGGCGAGACGGTGGTGCCTTGCGAGCTGGTCGGTCCATCGGACCATCCGACTGGCACGGAGGTGACCTTCAAGCCCTCCGCACTCACCTTCACCAAGACCGAGTTCGACTTCGCCGTGCTGGAACGCCGACTGCGCGAGCTCGGATTCCTGAATTCCGGCCTGGGCATCACGCTGCGCGACGAGCGCCACAGCGATGTGCAGGAAGCGGTGTTCAAGTTCGATGGCGGCCTGGTCGCCTTCGTCGAATGGCTGGACAAGGGGAAGACGCCGGTCTTCGCGCAGCCGATCAGCGTGATGTCGAAGGAACAGGACGGCATCCGCGTCGAGATCGCGGTGCGCTGGAACGACAGCTACCACGAGACGATGCTCTGCTTCACCAACAACATCCCGCAGCGCGACGGCGGCACGCATTTGGCCGGCTTCCGCCAGGCGCTGACGCGCGTGGTGGGCAAGGTGGCGGAAGGGCTGGCGAAGAAGGAAAAGTTCGCCCTCGCCGGCGAGGATATGCGCGAGGGACTGACCGCCGTTCTCTCGGTCAAGGTGCCGGACCCGAAGTTCAGCAGCCAGACCAAGGAAAAGCTGGTTTCCTCCGAGGTGCAGCCGATCGTGCACATGGCGGTGGCGGACGCGCTGACCCATTGGTTCGAGACGCATCCGAAGGAAGCCAAGGACGTCGTCAGCAAGATCATGGACGCGGCGGCGGCGCGCGAGGCGGCGCGCAAGGCGCGCGAGCTCACGCGGCGCAAGGGCGTGCTGGACGTGTCCTCACTGCCCGGCAAGCTGGCCGATTGCCAGGAACGCGACCCGGCGAAGTCCGAGCTGTTCATCGTCGAGGGTGACAGCGCCGGCGGGTCCGCCAAGCAGGGGCGCGACCGCGCCTTCCAGGCGATCCTGCCGCTCAAGGGCAAGATCCTGAATGTTGAGCGCGCGCGCTTCGACAAGATGCTTGGCAGCCAGGAAATCGGCACGCTGATCACCGCGCTGGGCACCGGCATCGGGCGCGGCGACCCGTCCGAGGGCGGCTTCGACGCGAACAAGCTGCGCTACCACCGCATCGTCATCATGACCGATGCCGATGTGGACGGATCGCATATCCGCACGCTGCTGCTGACCTTCTTCTTCCGCCAGATGCCGGAGCTGCTCGAGCGCGGGAACCTGTATATCGCGCAGCCGCCGCTGTATCGGGCGAAGCGCGGGAACGAGGAACGCTACCTGAAGGATGATCGGGCGCTCGAGGACTACCTGCTCGAGAAGGCGACGAGCGGCGCTTCGATCCGGTTCTTCGATGGCCGCGTTCTGACCGCCGCCGAATTGCAGACGGAAGTGGAATTCCACCGCCAGGCGACGTCACGCATCCGCCGCCTGGCCGGGCATGTGCCGGCCGAACTGGTGGAACAGGCCGCGGTGGTCGGCGCGCTGACGCTCGATGCCGATCGCGCCACCGCGGCGGCGCAGGCCCTGGCCGCGCGGCTGAATGCGCTGGCGCCGGAGAATGAGCGCGGCTGGGTCATCAGCAGCGGCGAGAACGGGTTGACGCTGGCGCGCACCGTGCGCGGCGTGAACGAACGCCACACGCTGGACGCCACCGCTTTGCGCAGCGCCGAGGCGCGCTGGCTGGACGAACGCCGCGATCGCCTGACGGCCGACTTCGCCGCGGCGGAACCGGCGGTGCTCCTGCTGGGGTCGAACGAGGTCGCCGTCCAAGGCCCCATGCTGGCGTTCGACCGGCTGATCGCCGAGGGCCGGCGCGGCCTCGCGATCCAGCGCTTCAAGGGCCTGGGCGAGATGAACCCCGACCAGCTCTGGAAGACCACGCTGGACCCCGCGGTGCGCACGCTGCTCAAGGTGCGGATCGAGGATGTGGAGGATGCCGAGCAGGTCTTCTCCACCCTGATGGGCGATCTGGTGGAGCCGCGCCGCGACTTCATCGTCGGCAATGCGCTGAAGGTGGCGAACCTGGACGTGTGACGCGCGCGCAGGTTCGCGCGCCGACACAAAAGCAGGGCTTCCCACGGCGGCCGGGGCGCGCAACCATCGCGCACCCCAGCAGCCGCGAGGTGCCCCGATGTCGCTCACCAACCAGCCTGATCCCGAGGAACGCCGGCGCGTCGTCGCGCAGGACCTCCAGAACGTCATGCACCCGATCCTCCAGCACAAGGCGCTGGAGAAGTCGCAGATGGTGGTGACCGGCGCGCGCGGGTCGACCATCACGGATGCCGACGGCACATCGTACCTGGACGCGATGGCCGGGCTGTGGTGCGTGAACATCGGCTATGGCCGCACCGAGCTCGCGCAGATCGCCGCCGAGCAGATGGAGCAGATGGCCTACTACCCGCATACGGCCATGAACCTGCCCGCCGCGCGCCTGGCCGAGCAGATCAACACGCTGATGGGCGGCGACTACCACACCTATTTCGTGAATTCGGGCTCCGAGGCGAACGAGGCCGGCTTCAAGGTCGCGCGGCAATACGCCAAGCACGAATTCCCCGGCCAGTTCCGCTTCAAGACCATCGCGCGCCACTACGCCTATCACGGCACGACGCTCGCGACGCTCGCGGCCGGCGGCATGGGCGAGCGCAAGATGAAGTTCGAACCCTTCGCCGGCGAGTTCCTGCACGTTCCCGCGCCGACCTGCTACCGCTGCCCCTACGGCCTGGAATACCCGTCCTGCAAGACGGCCTGCGCGACCGCCATCGAAGCCACCATCCAATCCGAAGGCCCGCAGACCGTCGCGGAAGTCATCGTCGAACCGATCATGTCCGGTGTGGGCGTCGCGGTGCCGCCGGACGACTACCTGCCGAAGGTCGAGGCGATCTGCCGCAAGTACGACGTGCTGCTGCATGTGGATGAGGTGATCAACGGCTTCGGCCGCACCGGCAAGATGTTCGGCCACCAGCACTACGGCATCAGCCCGGACATCATGGCGGTGGCAAAGGGGATCGTCTCCGCCTACCTGCCGATCGCGGCGACTGTGGTGAAGAACCGCGTGTTCGACAGCTTCCTCGGCGAGGTCGCGGAATCGCGCCAGGTGATGCAGGTGAACACCTATGGCGGGCATCCCGCCGCTGCCGCGGTGGCGGTGCGCAACATCGAGATCATGCTCGAGGAACAGCTGCCCCAGCGCGCCGCCAGCATGGGCGCCTACCTGATGGACCAGCTGCAGGCCGCGCTGTGGAAGCACGGCATCACCGGCGACATCCGCGGCAAGGGCCTGCTGATCGGCATCGAGCTGGTGACCGACCGCGAGAGCAGGACGCAGCTCGACGGCGCGCTGGTCGGCGGCGTGGTGGAATTCTGCAAGGCGAATGGCGTGATCGTGGGTCGCTCCGGTGGCGGGTCGCGGCATTCCAACACCATCGTGCTGTCGCCGCCGCTGGTGATCACGCGCACCGAATGCGACACGCTGGTCGACGTGCTGGACCGTGCGCTGGCGCATACGGTGGCAAAGATGGCCGGCGCCTGACCCAACCCCAGGGGGCGTCCGCGTCGCGCATGCCCTGGGCGCTGCTGGCCGCAGCGTGCCTGGGCATGTTTGCCGCGTCGTCGAGCGGCACGACGCGCGCACCCTTCCTGATCGACATGGCGCGCGACCTCGGCACCAGCCTGCCGATGGTGGCGAACCTGATGGCGCTGACGTCGATCAGTTGGGGCGTCACGTCGTTGATGGCGGGTGCGGCATCGGATCGCTGGGGGCGGCGCGCCTTCCTGATCGGCGGGCCGATCGGCCTGGCGCTATGCCTGGTCGGCGTCGCGTTGTCGCCTGGCTATGCCAGCGTCGCGGTGGCGGTGACGCTGGCCGGCGCCTTCGCGGGCGGCTTCACCGGGGTGATCATGACCGAGGCCTCGGCGCGCACCGTGGACCGCCAGCGCGGTCGCGCACTGGGCTGGGTGATGTCGGGGCAGTCGCTGTCGCTGCTGGTCGGCGTGCCGCTGGCGGCCTGGGCGGGCAGCATCGTCGGCTGGCGCGGCGTGAGCGTGGGCGTCGGCGCCATCGCGTTGCTGGCGGCGGTGGGCCTGTTCGCCACGACGCTGCGCCCGGTTGTGGAACGCAGCGCATCCAAGGCCCGGTCGAGCCTGCGCGGCGCCATGACCGGGCCGGTGCTGCGGCTGCTCGCGATGGGGGTGGCGGAGCGCCTCTGCTACGGCGTGTCCGTCGTGTATTTCGCGACCTTCCTGCAGGTGTCCTACGGGCTGACGCCGGCGGGTGTCGCGATTCCGCTGGCGGTGATCGCGCTGGGCACGATCCTCGGCACCGTGGTGGGCGGGCAGCTGGCGGACCGTCTGCCGAACCGCCTGCATGTCTTCGCCGGTGCGATGGTCGGCTCCGCGCTGCTGGCGCTGGTGCTCTACGCCTGGACGCCGGGGCTGTTCGGGACCGTCGCGATGGGCTTCGCCTACATCTTCGTCAATGCCATTGCCCGGCCGTCGCTGATGGCTGCGCTGGCGAATGTGCCGGACGAGGTGCGCGGCACGGTGCTGGGGCTGAACGTGACCTCGGCGAGCTTCGGCTGGCTGGGTGCGACGGCGATCGGCGGCTGGGTGATGGTGAGCTTCGGCTTCGCGGGCTTCGGGCCTCTGGCAGCGGGATCGGCGCTGATCGGCGCGGCGCTGGCGCTGCGGCGCTGAGCGGGGGTTGCGCAAACCGCGCCGCGCGGGAACCATTCCGCGCATGACAGACGCATTCGATCCCATCAGCCTCGAAATCCACTGGTCGCGGCTGATCTCCATTGCCGACGAGGCCGCCACCGGGCTGCTGCGAACGGCCTTCTCCACCATCGTACGCGAGTCGAACGACTTCGCCACAGTCCTGATGGACCGCAACGGCGACAGCGTGTCGGAGAACACCGGCGGCATCGCTTCCTTCTCCTGCATCCTGCCCAAGACGACGAAGCATTTCCTCGAACGCTTCCCCGCCGAGACCTGGCGGCCGGGCGATTGCGTCATCACCAATGATCCGTGGCTCGCCACCGGGCACCTGCCGGACTTCACCGCCGTCACGCCGATCTTCCATCGCGGCGTGCTGGTGGGCTTCGCGGGTTCGATCGCGCATTCGCCCGATGTCGGCGGTTCGCTGTGGTCGGCTGATTGCCGCGAATTGTTCGAGGAAGGCATCCGCATCCCGCCGCTGCGGCTTTACCGCGAGGGCGTCCGCAACGGCGACCTGGTGGATGTGCTGCTGTCCAACGTGCGCGTGCCGCGCCAGGTGATGGGCGACCTGGAAGCGCAGGTGGTGGCCAACCAGGTCTGCGCGCAGGGTGTGGCGGAGTTCCTCGGCGACACCGGCCTGCCCGATCTGCAGGGCCTGTCGCGCGCGCTGTCCACGCGCACCGACGCCGCGATGCGCCGTGCCATCGCAGCACTGCCCGACGGCACCTGGCGCAGCACGCTGGAAGCGGATGGCTTCGACGAGGCGATCACGCGTATCGCATGCGAGGTCACCATCCGTGGCGATACCATGCATATCGACTACGCGGGCACATCGCCGCAGGTCGATCGCGGCATCAACTGCGTGATGAACTACACGCACGCCTATTCGGTCTATCCGGTGAAATGCGCGCTGGATCCCTTCACGCCGCGCAACGAGGGGTCGTACCAGGCGGTCACCGTCAGCGCGCCAGATGGCAGCATCCTGAACCCGCGCTTCCCCGCGCCGTGCTCCGCGCGACAGCTCACCGGGCATCTGCTGGCGGGTGCGATCTACAAGGCGCTGGCGCCCGTGATGCCGGACAGGATCATCGGCGAATGCGGCGGCGCGCCCACCATGCGCGCGCTGTTCAGCGGGCATGATCGCGAGGGCGATCGCTTCTCGCAGGTGCTCTTCGCTTCGGGTGGCATGGGTGCCTCGCCGCATCGCGACGGGCTGCCCACCACGGCCTTCCCCACCAATGTCGGCGCGGGGTCGATCGAGGCGTATGAATCCGTCGCGCCGCTGGTGGTGTGGAAGAAGCAGCTGCTGCCGGATTCCGGGGGGGCGGGGAAGTTCCGCGGCGGGCTTGGGCAGGATGTCGAGATCGAGGTCCGCGCGCCCGATGCGGTGCGGCTGTCGCTGCTGTCCGACCGGCGCGACCATCCGGCGCAGGGCGTGCTTGGCGGTGGCGCCGGTGCAGCGGCGGTGATCGAATTGGCGGACGGCACGCGGCCACACCCGAAGTCGCGCACCACCGTCGCGGCCGGCGCGCGGCTGCACATGCACTATGCCGGTGGCGGGGGATACGGCGACCCACGCGAACGCGACCCGGCGGCGCTCGCCGAGGATATTCGCAATGGGTATGTCACGCCAGAAGGCGCCGCGCGTGACTATGGGGTGAAGTCGTGAGCGCGCCCGATGGCCGCAGCGCCGAAGGGCGCGGAACGCCGGACGCCACCGCCCGAATCGGTGTCGATGTCGGCGGCACCTTCACCGACTTCGTCCTGCACGACCCCACGCGCAACCTGGTCGCCACAGGCAAGCGCCTGACCACGCCGGATGATCCGTCCGAGGCCATCACCGCCGGCATCGCCCGCCTGCTGGAGGAAACCGGCCTGCCGCCGGGTGCGCTGCATTCGGTGGTGCACGGCACGACGCTGGTGACCAACACCATCATCGAGCGCACCGGCTGCAAGGTCGGCCTGCTGACCACCGAGGGGTTTCGCGACTCCATCGAGATCGGCAAGGAGACGCGCTACGACCTGTACGACCTGTTCCTCGAACCCGCGCCGACGCTGGTGCCGCGCGCGCTGCGCCTCGAAGTGCCGGGGCGTCTCGACGTGCATGGGGAGGAGCTGAAGCCGCTCGACGAATCCGCCGTGCGTCGCCAGGCCGATGCGCTGGTCGCGGAAGGCGTGGAGGCCATCGCCATCGGCTTCATGCATGCCTACGGCGACCCGCGCCACGAACGCCGCGCGGCGGAGATCATCCGCGCCGCGCATCCGGGCATCGCGCTGACGCTGTCCTCCTCCGTCGCGCCCGAGATCCGCGAATTCGAACGCATCTCCACCGCCTGCGCGAACGCCTATGTGCAGCCGCGCATGCTGCGCTACCTCGACCGGCTGGAAGCGCGGCTGGCTGAGATGGGCGTCACCGGCGCGCTGTACGTGATGCTCTCGGGCGGCGGCATCGCTTCCGTGCAGGAGGCGAAGGACTACCCGATCCGCCTGATCGAATCCGGCCCGGCCGCGGGTGCGATGGCGGCATCCTGGCTGGCGAAGCAATCGGGTCTCGACCACGTCGTGTCCTACGACATGGGCGGCACCACCGCGAAGATGTGCCTGATCGAGAATGGCGCGCCCGACCGCAAGTTCGAATTCGAGGCGGGGCGCGTGCGCCGCTTCCAGAAGGGCTCGGGCCTGCCGCTGAAGGTGTCGGTCGTCGACATGATCGAGATCGGCGCCGGCGGTGGTTCCATCGCGCGGGTGGAGGAAGGCTCCGGCCTGATGAAGGTGGGTCCGCGCAGCGCGGGCGCGAAGCCCGGGCCGATCTGCTACGGGCGCGGCGGCACGGAACCGACCGTGACGGATTCCGACCTGGTGCTCGGCCGCCTCGACCCGTCCTACTTCCTCGGCGGCGAGATGGCGCTCGACCTCGATGCGGTGAAGCGCGCCGTCACTGACCGGCTGGCGACATCGCTGAATGTCACGCCCGACGACGCCGCGCTCGGCATCCGCCGCATCGTGGACGAGACCATGGCGGCCGCGACGCGCATGCACCTGGCGGAGAAGGGCCGCGACCCGCGCCGCTACACGCTGATCGCCTTCGGAGGCGCCGGGCCCGTGCATGCCTGCGACCTCGCGCGCCTGCTCAAGATGCAGCGCGTGGTGGTGCCGCTCGGCGCGGGCGTGGCCTCCGCGCTCGGCTTCCTGGTGGCGCCGCCGGCGACCGACCTGGTGCGCTCTCTGGTCGGGCGGATCGAGCGCATCGACTGGGCGAAGGTGGCGGAACTTTATGCCGAGATGGCGGAGGAGGCGCGCGCGTTGCTGACCGGCGCGGGCGCCGATCCCGCCACCATCGTGTTCCGGCCGGCCGCGGACATGCGCTACGTCGGCCAGGGCTTCGAGATTCCCGTGCCGTTGCCCACGCTGACGCCGACCGCCGCCGACCTGCCGGCCATCCGCGATTCCTTCCTCGCCGCCTACCGCGAACGCTTTGGCCGCGCCCTGGATGAATTGCCGATCGAGGCGCTGACCTGGCGCCTCGCCGCCGCCGCACCGGGCCGCGACATCGACATGAAGGGTGCGAACATTATCGAGGGCCGGACCGCTGCGCGCGGCACGCGCCGTGCATTGTTCGAACACCATGGCTGGCAGGATTGCACCGTGATCGACCGCTATGCGCTGGCCCCCGGCGCGACCTTCGCCGGCCCCGCGCTGGTGGAGGAACGCGAATCGACCTGCGCCATCCCGCCAGGCGCGACCGTCACGGTCGATGCCTTCCGCAACCTCGTCATCGACCTTCCGACCCCCAAGGAGGCTTCGCCATGACCACGCTGCATCGCCGCTCGCTGCTTGCCGCGACCCTCGCCGTGCCCGCGCTGCGCGGCGCGCAGGCCCAGGCGCCCTGGCCCTCGCGCCCCGTCACCATGGTGAATCCCTGGCCGCCGGGTGGATCGTCGGACACCATGACGCGGCTCTTCGCGCAGCGCTTCACGACCGTGTTCGGACAGAGCTTCGTGGTCGAGAACCGCGCCGGTGCCTCGGGCACCATCGGGCACAACCATGTCGCGCAGCAGCGGCCCGACGGCGGCACGCTGCTGTTTGCGACGAACAGCACCTATGCCATCGCGCCGCACCTGATCTCGCCGCTGCCCTACGACAATCGCGCGGCCTTCACCGGCATTTCCCTGGTGGCACGCACCGCGCAATCGGTCTGCGTGCATCCCTCGGTGCCGGTGAACACGATCCAGGACTTCCTCGCCTATGTCCGCGCGCGGCCGGGCGAGGTGAATTTTTCCTCGGCCGGCATCGGCGCCACCAGCCATCTTGCGACGGAACTGCTGATGGCCGCGGCGGGGCTGAACATGGTGCATGTGCCGTATCGCGGCGGCGCGCCATCCGCCCAGGCGGTGCTGGCGGGCGAGACCAAGATGTCCTTCATCGATGCCATCACGGCGCTGCCGCATCGCCAGGCCGGCACGCTGAAGCTGCTCGCGGTCAGCACGGCCACGCGATCGCCGCTCGCGCAGGATGTGCCGACCTTGCAGGAGGCCGGCGTCGCGGGCTTCGAATCCTCCACCGACATGGCGCTGATGGCGCCGGCCAACCTGCCAGAGGCCATCACGACACGGCTGTCGGAGGCCGTGCGCGCCGCCGTCACTGACCCCGCCTTCCGCCAGCAGATCATCGCCCAGGGCGCCGATCCGGTCGGCAGCAGCCCGGCGGAATTCGCGACCTACTGGACGGCGGAATCGGCCAAGTGGGGGGACCTCATTCGCGCGCGCGGCATTCGCATTCCGGGCTGATCAGCGCACTGCGCCGACGGGCGGCACCGTCTGCGCGACGCTGGGCCGCGCCTGCGCCGCGTCGAACAGCGCCGCCAGGGCCGGGCGTGCCATGCGCCAGGCGAAGACCGTGTGGCGCCGCTCGCAGTAGCCGAGCAGTGACACCAGTGCGAGCCATGCCGCATCGCGCTGCCCGAAGCCGCCGGTCGCCGCATCGCGTTCCAGCGCATCCGCCACCCGCACCGCGCGCAGCGCCTCCAGTGCGATGACGCCGGGCGAGCGTTCATGCTCCGGCCGCCGCAACTCGCGGTTCCACACCGCGATGCCGTCCATCATGCCGAGCACGCGCCCATAGCCGCCCAGCGCGCGCGGCCGGTCCGCGCCGGGCAGCAGCCGCTGCCCTTCCGGCACCAGAGAATCCAGCACCATGAGCACCGGCGTCGTCTCGGTGATGGTGGTGCCATCCGCCAGCACCAGCGACGGCACGCGGCCCACCGGATTGTGCGGCAGCAGCACCGAGGCCGGGTCGCGCAGCGTCGCTTCCTCGACCGCCACGCGGTCCTGCAGGCCGAGTTCGATCACTGCCATCCGGGCGATGCGGGCGTAGGGGGAGCCAGGCGCGTGGAACAGCTTCATGGCGGTCACGCTACCATCCCGGATTGACGGCGCCAGCCCGCCGGGCGAATCCATGCGCATGACCGACACGCCCTTCGACCCCGCGGCCCATGGCTGGAAGATCCTGAACTGGCACGATGAGGGCTTCCCGACCCTGGTCGGCCCCTTCTGGTCCAGGAAGACCGATGCCGGGTGGTCCTACGGCCTGGTGGCCGAACCGCGGCACGGCAATGCACATGGCATCATCCATGGCGGCATGCTGGTCACCTTCCTCGACCAGATCCTGGGCGTGACCTGCTGGGAGGCGGCGCAGCGCGCACCGGTCGTGACCATCCAGCTCAACACGCACTTCGTTTCCGGCGCGCGTGCGGGGGAGTTCCTGGAAGCCCGCGCCGAGGCGGTGCGCGCGACGCGCTCCGTGGTGTTCGTGCGCGGCCAGATCATGGTCGGCGACCGGATCGTCGCGACCGCGGACGGGGTGTGGAAGCGGCTGGGCGCGCCCTAGCCGCCTGCGCTAGCCTTCCCGTCAACGACCAGGGAAGGAAAGCGCCATGCGCAGCGCCGTCATCGTCTCGACCGCCCGCACGCCGATCGGGCGCGCCTATCGCGGCGCCTTCAACGACACCAATGCGCAGACACTGGGCGGGCATGCCGTGCGCGCCGCCGTCGAACGCGCGAGGGTCGATCCCGCCGAGGTCGAGGACGTCATCATGGGCGCCGCGCTCCAGCAGGGCTGCCAGGGGTCGAATGTCGGGCGCCAGGTGGCGCTCGCAGCGGGGCTGCCGGATTCCGTGCCTGGCATGTCGCTCGACCGGCAGTGTTCGTCGGGGCTGATGGCCATCGCGACCGCCGCGAAGCAGATCCTGCATGACGGGATGCAGGTCGCGGTCGGCGGCGGGCTGGAATCCATCTCGCTGGTGCAGAACGAGAAAGCGAACTGGTTCCGCCGCGCCGATCCGTCGCTGATGGAACGCGTGCCCGCGCTGTACATGTCCATGCTGGAAACCGCCGAGATCGTCGCCGACCGATACGGCGTGTCGCGCGACGCGCAGGACGAATACGCCTTCGCGAGCCAGATGCGCACGGCGGCCGCCCAGGCGCGTGGCGCCTTCGACGACGAGATCGTCCCGCTGCCCAGCGTGATGAAGCTGGTCAACCGCGAGACCGGCGAGAGCAAGGACGTCCCCACCACCCTCGCGCGCGACGAAGGCAACCGCGCCGACACGACCCTCGATGGCCTGAAGTCGCTCAAGCCGGTGTTCAAGGACGGGATGGTGGTGAAGGAAGGCCGCTTCATCACCGCAGGCAATGCGAGCCAGCTCAGCGACGGCGCTTCCGCCGCCGTGCTGATGGAGGAGGCGGAGGCCTCGCGCCGCGGGCTGCATCCGCTCGGCATTTATCGCGGCATGGCGGTGGCCGGCTGCGACCCGGGCGAGATGGGCATCGGCCCGGTCTTCGCGGTCCCGAAGCTGCTGGCGCAGCACGGGCTCAGGATGGACGACATCGGCTTGTGGGAGCTGAACGAGGCCTTCGCCTGCCAGGTGATCTACTGTCGCGACCGCCTCGGCATGCCGCAGGATCGGCTGAACGTCGATGGCGGCGCGATCTCGATCGGCCATCCCTATGGCATGTCGGGCGCGCGCATGGCGGGGCATGCGCTGATCGAGGGCAAGAAGCGCGGCGCGAAGTATGTGGTGGTGACGATGTGCGTCGGCGGCGGGCAGGGCGCCGCCGGGCTGTTCGAAGTCGCCTGAAGGTTGGGGGAGGAGAACCTCCCCCGATCTTTCTTCTTCCTCAGTAGCGGTACTGCTCGGCCTTGAACGGCCCCTGCTGGCTCACGCCGATGTAGTCCGCCTGCTGCGCCGACATCTTCGTCAGCGTCGCACCCACCTTCGCCAGGTGCAGCATCGCCACCTTCTCGTCGAGGTGCTTGGGCAGCACATACACCTTCTTCTCGTACTTGCCCGGGTTGGTCCAAAGCTCGATCTGCGCCAGCGTCTGGTTCGTGAAGGACGCCGACATCACGAAGGATGGGTGGCCGGTCGCGTTGCCCAGGTTCACCAGGCGGCCTTCCGACAGCAGGATCATGCGCTTGCCGTCGGGGAACTCGATCTCGTCCACCTGCGGCTTGATGTTGTCCCACTTGAAGTTCTTCAGGCCGGCGACCTGGATCTCGCTGTCGAAGTGGCCGATGTTGCAGACGATGGCGCGGTGCTTCATCGCGCGCATGTGGTCCACCGTGATGACGTCCACATTGCCGGTCGCGGTGACGAAGATGTCCGCCTGCGGGGCGGCCTGCTCCATCGTGACGACCTCATAGCCTTCCATCGCGGCCTGCAGGGCGCAGATCGGATCGACCTCGCTGACCATCACGCGGCAGCCGGCATTGCGCAGCGAGGCGGCGGAACCCTTGCCGACATCGCCGAAGCCGCACACCATCGCGACCTTGCCGGCCATCATCACGTCGGTGCCACGGCGGATCGCATCCACCAGCGATTCACGGCAGCCATAGAGGTTGTCGAACTTCGACTTGGTGACGCTGTCGTTCACGTTGATGGCCGGGAACAGCAGCTTGCCTTCCTTCGCCATGTTGTAGAGGCGATGCACGCCCGTCGTCGTCTCCTCCGACACGCCGACGATGTTCTTCGCCAGCTCGGCGAACCAGCCCGGCTTGGTCTTCAGGCAGTCCTTGATCAGCGCGAAGAAGACTTCCTCTTCCTCATTCGTCGGCTTCTCCAGGAAGGCCACGTCGCTCTGCTCGGCGCGCAGGCCGTAATGGACCAGCAGCGTCATGTCGCCGCCATCGTCCAGCAGCACGTTGGGCGTGCCGCCATCGGCCCACTCCAGGGTCCGCTTCACGTACTGCCAGTATTCCGGGAGCGTCTCGCCCTTGATCGCGAACACGGGCGTGCCCGTCGCGGCGATCGCGGCGGCCGCGTGGTCCTGCGTCGAGAAGATGTTGCACGACGACCAGCGCACATCGGCACCGAGCGCCTTCAGCGTCTCGATCAGCACGGCGGTCTGGATGGTCATGTGCAGGCAGCCGGCGATGCGGGCACCCTTGAGCGGCTGCTGCTTGCCGTATTCGGCGCGGGTCGCCATCAGGCCGGGCATCTCGTCCTCGGCCATCGAGATTTCCTTCCGGCCCCAGCCGGCCAGGGACAGATCCTTCACGACGAAATCGGCGGCAGCGGACATGCGCTTGGGTCTCTCTTGTCTGACTGGAACTGCGCGGCGGGTAGCACGCGGCGCCCGCCGAGACCAGAGGCACAGACAAGATATAAGGATATCTTTATGGCGCGGCGATCAGCCTAGCGTCGTGGCGCCCCGGCGCGCTGCTCAGGCTCCAGGTCCTGCTCGTCGCGGCCGGGCGTGGCCACGGCCTCGGCGCGCATAGGGCGATCCCCGCGGCAGCACGGGCCATTCGGGGCTTCCGCCACGGCGGAGAGCGGCGCGAGCCAGATCGCGAAAAGTCCGGTGACAGCGGCGCGGCGGATGGTTCGCATGGCGTTCGGTATCCCTTGGCGACACCCCAACCGTGTTGGGCGGGCTTGGCCATGGCAGGGCGTGAAGGTGTCAGAGACATGGCATGGCGTCTTCGCGCCGGGCGAGTGATGAAGTGTTTCGCATCGCGGGCATGGCTCTGGCGTCGCGCAGCGCCGCCACGCCGGCAGGTCGGCCAGCCCGCTTCGGGCCGCCGGCATCAATCGTCGTCGTCGTCGCGCGCGCGGCGCGGCAGGCGCCATTCCGGCAGGCGCGGCGCCTGGCGCCAGCGCGGGCCGCGGTCGTCGCTTTCGCGCCAGGATTGCTCGCGCACCCAGCCTCGGCGGCCGTGGCGGTCCTCGATCACCATGCGGTCCACCCGCGTGCAACGGCCATTCGAGCAGTTCGAGGAGGAATCGGAGGATTGGCTGCCGGCCTCCGCCGGCACGGCCACCGGCGCGAAGGTGGTGACGAGCCCCGCGATGAGGGTCAGGCGGCGGATACCGGGCATGGGCGGCGTCTCCTGTGCTGCCCGACCAACGCAGCAGCCAGGCGCAGTCTTCCCCCCGCCCGGCGTCAGGCCCGCTCCGCCACCCCTTCGGCGAAGCCCGCCACCAATTCCCGGATCCGCGCCGGGTCCGATTGTTCCATCACGCGCCGCGCAAACCGCGCGCAATCGCCGATATCCAGCCCGCGCACCGCCTGCTTCACCCGCGGAATCGCCGAAGCATTCATGGAAAACGTCCGCACGCCCAGCCCCAGCAGCAGCGGCGTCAGCAGCGGGTTGCCCGCCATCTCGCCGCAGATCGACACCGGCATGCGCAGCCGCAGCGCCGCTTCCGTGGCGAACTGCACCAGCCGCAGCACCGCCGGATGCAGCGGGTCGTACAGGTGCGAGACCTCCGCTTCCGCGCGATCCACCGCCAGCGTGTACATCGCCAGGTCATTGGTGCCGATGGCAAAGAAATCGGCCTCCAACGCGATGGCATCGGCGGCCAGCGCCGCACCCGGCGTCTCGATCATCACGCCGAGCGGCGGCAGCTTCTCCGGCAGGCGTTCGCCGCGGCGGCGCAGGCGGCGCGCCACGCGTTCGTAGATCTCGCGCGCCTGGCGCACTTCCTCGGGGATGGTCACCATCGGCAGCAGCAGCCGCACATTGCCATCCGCCCCTGCCGAGGCCACGCGCAGCACCGCGGCGAACTGCACTTCCAGCAATTCCGGGCGCTTCAGCAGCATCCGCAGCCCGCGCAAGCCGAGCGCCGGATTGCCGCCGGCATGCACTGGCGCCACGCCCTCGGCCAGCGCCTCCATGTCCTTCTCGCCGCCCCAGTCGAGCACGCGGATGGTGACCGGCAGGCCCTCCATCGCGTCCACCACCTGCGTATAGGCCTCGACCTGGGCGTCCTCGTCGGGCAGGTCCTCGCGGTTCATGAACAGGAACTCGGTGCGCAGCAGGCCGATGCCCTCCGCACCGGCCTGGGCGATCAGCGGTAATTCCTGCGGGATCTCGAGGTTGGCCTGGAGCTCGACATGCTCGCCATCGGTGGTCTCGGCCGGCAGGCGACGCAGCTTGCCCAGCTTGGTGCGTTCGCGCGCGAAGGCCGCCAGGCGGTCCTTCGCCTCGGCCAGCGTGGCGGCGGTCGGGTGGACCACCACGCGCCCGGCCGCGCCATCCAGCACCGCGGGGTCGCCGCGCTGCGCGGCCTCGGTCAGCCCATGGGCACCCAGCACCGCCGGAATCCCCAGCGCGCGCAGCATGATGGCGGTATGGCCATCGGCGCCGCCTTCCTCGGTGGCGACGCCGGCGATCCGCGCGGGGTCGAGCAGCGCGGCATCAGCCGGCGTCAGTTCCTCCGCCACCAGGATGCAGCCTTCCGGCAGGTCCTTCAGGCTGCGGAACGGCGTCGCGGTCAGGTTGCGGACCAGGCGGCGGGCGATGTCGCGTACTTCGGCGGCACGGCGCGCCAGGCCGGCCTTGTCGTCCTCCTTGATCGCCTGGATGACGGCGATGATGCCCTCGGCCTCGTCCGCCACGGCGGTCTCGGCGCCGAGCAGCTCGGCCTCGATCCGCTTGCGCGCGCCGCGGATCAGCCGGGAATTGCCGAGCATCATCAGGTGCGCGTCGAGCAGCGGCGCGATCTCGTCCTGGGCTTCCTCGGGCAGCACGCCGATGCGGGTCTTGAGCTTGGCGACCTGCTTGCGGGAGAAGGCGATGGCGGCGGCGAGCTTGGCGCGCTCGCCCTCGACGTCATCGGCGGTGATCGTGCGCCGCGGCGCCTCGGCGGGCGGGTCCGAGGTATCGAAGACCGGCCCGATCGCGACCCCGGGCGAGACCGCGATGCCCGGCACCGCGACCTCGCGCCCCTTGGCCTTGGCCTTGGACTTCGGCGGGTCAGTCTTCATGGAAGCCGGCCTCGACCAGGCCGGCGACCGCGTCGAGGGCTTCCTTGGCGTCCCAGCCCTCGGCCTCGATCGTGACCTCGGCGCCCTGGCCGGCGCCGAGCATCATCAGCCCCATGATGGAACAGGCCGGCACGCTCTCCCCGTTGCGCAGCACGTTGACGCAGGCGGAATAGCGTTCGGCCATGGTCACCAGCTTGGCGGCGGCGCGGGCATGCAGGCCGCGGCTGTTCGGGATGACCACCGACCGCCGCAGCACCAGGCCCGAGGGGCTGGGGTCGCAGCCGCAGCCATCGGCCGTGGCGCTGGCATCGGTCGCGCTGGGCCGATCGCTCATTGACCGCTTCCTCCGTTCGGACGGGGCGGCGTGGCCCCGGCGACGTCCTTGCCGCTCGCGATGTATTTGCGCCCGGCGGCGAGGGCGTGGTCAACCGCTTCCGCCAGCGGTTCGGTGCCGCGCAGCTTCGCCAGCTTCACCAGCAGCGGCAGGTTGACCCCGGCCAGCACCTCGATGGGCCGGTCCTGGCCGGTCATCTGCATCGCCAGGTTCGACGGCGTGCCGCCGAACATGTCGGTCAGCACCACCACGCCGTCGCCCTGGTCGACCGCGTCGATCGACCGCCGGATATCGGCGCGCGTGTGCTCCATGTCGTCCTCGGGCCCGATGCAGACCGTCGCGACACCCTGCTGCGGGCCCACCACGTGTTCCATGGCGTGCCGCAGCTCCTCGGCCAGGCGGCCGTGGGTGACCAGAACCATTCCGATCATGATACCTGTGTCAGGGCCTCCCGCCCCGCTTCGCGGCCGATGGCGCGCACCCCGTCTTGGGGTCCCGGCGCCGCGCCGGCCGACAGCTCGCGGTGGAAAAGGTCCACCCGCCAGCCTTGGGAAACGATATGGTGCGCCAGCCGCTCCGCTGCCAGCACCGAGCGGTGCTTGCCGCCGGTGCAGCCGAGCGCGATGGTGAGGTACTTCTTCCCCTCCTGGGCGTACCTCGGCAAGAGCGGCCTGAGCATTTCCGTCATGCAGCGCCAGAAGGGCGCGAAGTCGGGGTCGGCCTCGATGAAGGCGGCCACCGCGGGGTCGCGACCGGTGAGCGGGCGCAGCGCCTCGTCGTAATGCGGGTTGCGCAGGAAGCGCAGGTCGAAGACCAGGTCGGCCTCGCGCGGCAGGCCCTTGGGATAGGCGAAGGACAGCACCGACACGCCCATCCCCGCCGCGCCCTCGATCCCGAAGCGGCGTTCCACCATGCGGCGGAGGTCGGGCAGCGGCAGGTCGGTGGTATCGACCAGCATCTCGGCGGTCTCGCGCAGCGGGGCCAGCAGCGCGGCCTCGCGCGCGATGCCGTCCGCCACGTTGTGGCCGCGCGGCCCGCCCGGGGCGAGCGGATGGCGCCGGCGGGTCTCGGTATAGCGGCGCAGCAGCGCATCGGCATCGGCGGTGGCGAAGACCAGCGTGGCGGTGATGTCCGGGCGCAGCCGCAGCCGTTCCAGCAGCAGCAGCGCGGCCTGCGGGTCGAAATCCCGCGTTCGGCTGTCCACCCCGGCGGCCAGCGGTTGCCCGCCGTCGCCGACCAGCGCCTCGAGCACCGCCAGCGGCGGGTTGTCCACCGTCTCGTAGCCGAGATCCTCCAGCGCGCGCAGGATCGAGGCCTTGCCGGCCCCGGACAGCCCGGTGACCAGCACCACCTGGCGGCGCGCGGGCGCGGTGGCGTCCATCAGGCCGCGAAGGCCCCGGCGCGCTGGGCGCGGCGGCCCAGTGCCGCATCCAGCGCCCATTCCAGCTTGTCGCAGGCGGAGGCCTCGAAGGCATGCAGCGCAATGCGGGGCACCGCGGCATCGCCCCAGGCGGCGGGCAGGGGCAGGCGGGTCACGCCCTCGGGCGCGACCAGGTCCACGGCCAGCGCCAGGCGCGCGCCCTCGGCCACCGGCAGGTCTTCGAAGATGCCAAGGCCGCGGACTTCCAGCAGCCCGCGCAGGGCAGGCGGTGCGCTGGTGGCGCGACCGTCCACCTCCACCTGGTCATCGGCGACCAGCATGAAGCCCCGGCCGATCAGGCGCAACGCAAGGTCGGACTTGCCGGAACCGGGAGGACCCAGCACCAGCACCGCGGCACCTTCGCGCGCAACGCAGCTTCCGTGGACACGCATCCCAGCAGGGTCACCCCGTTCTGCGGCGGACCATGGCAGAAATGGGGCATGGGGAAAAGCGCCGGCTGGAAACCCCGCCGGATGGACGCCGGCCGGGGCCGGTGCGACCTTCCGCCGCATGCCGACCCAGGACGACATCCGCGCCGCCGCCGCCCGCATCGCCCCGCATGTCCGGCGCACGCCGGTCATCCGGCTTTCCCCGGCCGAGACCGGGCTGGACCACCCGTTGGCGTTGAAGCTGGAACAGCTGCAGGTGACCGGGTCGTTCAAGCCGCGCGGGGCCTTCAACCGCATCCTCTCGGCACAGGTGCCGGCGGCCGGAGTGGTCGCGGCATCGGGCGGCAATCACGGGTTGGCGGTGGCCCATGCGGCGCAGGTGCTGGGCATCCGGGCCGAGATCTTCGTTCCCGAGATCACGCCGCAGGCCAAGCGCACCCGCATCGCCGCCACCGGCGCCACGCTGACCGTGGGCGGCGCGGCCTATGACGCCGCCCGCCAGGCCAGCGAGGCCCGCGCCGCCGAGACCGGCGCGCTGGTGGTGCATGCCTATGACCAGGAGGAAGTCCTGGCCGGCCAGGGCACCGTCGGGATGGAATTCGAGGAGGACGCGCCGGAACTGACCCATGTGCTGGTCGCGGCCGGCGGCGGCGGGCTCTATGGCGGCATCGCGTCCTGGTACCGCAACCGCGCCAAGGTGGTGATCGTCGAGCCCGACGAATGCCCGACCCTGCTGGTGGCCGCCATGGCCGGCCAGCCGATGGATGCGCCGACCGGCGGCGTGGCGGCCGACAGCCTGGGCGCGCGGCGCGCCGGCGCGCTGGCCTTCCAGGTCATGGCGGAACTCGGCGGCCAATGCGTCGTGCAGAAGGATGATGCCATCCTGCACGCGCAGCGCTGGCTGTGGGACCGGCTGCGCGTGGTCGCCGAACCCGGCGGCGCGACGGCGCTGGCCGCCATCCTGTCCGGTGGCTTCGTGCCGCCCGCGGGCGCGCGGGTGGGCGTGGTGGTGTGCGGCGCCAATTGCGACCCGGGATCGGTGGTTGGCTGACCCGGCCCCTTTGGCAGCGGCATCGCGCCGCCTAGATTGGCACGGATGCGAGGGATCGGGACAGCGATGATCGGACGACGCGGATTGGCGGCACTCGGGCTGGCGGGCGTGCCCGCCCTGGCGCTGGCCCAGGGTGCCTGGCCGGACCGCCAGATCCGCCTGGTGGTCGGCTACCCGGCCGGCGGGCCGTCGGATGTCTTCGCCCGGCTGCTGGCCGCGCAGATTGCCCCGCGCCTCGGCGAGCCCGTGGTGGTCGAGAACCGTCCCGGCGGCGGCGCCGTGCTGGCCAGCGAGACCGCCGCGCGCGCGCCGGCGGATGGCCATACCTGGATGCACGTGGACAACGGCATCCTGGTCTACAACCCGGCGCTCTATGGCCGGCTGCCCTATGACCCGGACCGCGACTTCGCCGGCGTGGGCTTCATCGGGCGTTTCCCGCTGTACATCGTGTGCCGGGCCGAAGCGCCCTTCGCGGATTTCGCCGCGCTGGTCGCCGCATCGCGGGCGCGGGCGCCGACCTATGGCACGCCGGCCGTCGCCTCGCCGCACCACTTGGCGATGGAGCTGGTGAAGCGGCGCGCCGGCCTGGCGGCGGAGCACGTGCCCTATCGCGGCGGCCAGGCGGCGATGCAGGACCTGCTGGGCGGCAGCGTCGACCTGGTGATGATCGACACCGCGACCGGCCTGCCCTTCATCCGCGACGGCCGCGTGCGTGCGCTGGCGGTGCTGAGCGAATCCCGCACCGCCGAGGCGCCGGCCGTGCCGAGCCTGCGCGAACTGGGCCACGACGCCGTCGCCTTCGGCTGGCAGGGCATCAGCGTGCCGCGCGGCGTGCCGGCAGCGGTGGTGGCGCGGCTCAATGCCGAGATCGTGCGCGCCATGGCGTCGGAGGAGGTGCAGTCGCGCACCCGCGCGCTCGGCATCCAGACCACCGGCTGGTCGGCGGCGGAATTCGACGCCTTCGTGGCGACCGAGAATGCGCTGTGGCGGCCGCTGATCCGCGAACTCGGCATTCGGCTGGACGGTTGACCGGGCGGCGCAGCCTGCCCAGTTTCGGCGCATGACACGGCGCAGCTGGATCCTTGCCCTGGTGGCCTGTTCCGCGGCCCTGCCGGCCGCCGCTTCGGAAGGGGCGGTGCAGCGCAGCGGGCGCGCCGTGGAACGCACCGCGAGACGCAGCGGCAATGCCATTGAGCGCGGGGCGCGGCGCACCGGCTCGGCGCTGGAGCGCGCGGCCGACTGGACCGGTCGGCGGTTGCGCCGCGCGGGGGAGTGGGCCTTCGGGAAGTGACGGCGGGTCGGCGGGGTTGGCGCACCCCGGGGCCTGACGCCGCGACGCCTTGGCGCGACGGTCGTTCATGGCGGCGCGCATCGACCCGTTGTCGCCGCGATGGCGCGCCATCATCTCATGCGGCATGGCGCCCGCCCCTGGTCGCGCCACCGCCCGTGGAGACCCAAGATGCGCGTGATTCCTGCCGCCCTGTTCCTGGCCGTCGCCGCGGCGCCCGCGCTGGCGCAGGGCGCGGGCAGCCTGCCGCCGCCCGTGCCGGTGCCGTATGTCGCGCCGCCGCCGGCCGCCGATGCGGCGCCGTCGCGCCAGCCCGGCATGGGTGAACGCGCCGGCGCCGCCGTCGACCGCGCGGCGGAACAGACCGGCCAGGCGCTGGAACGCGCGGCGGAGGACACCGGGTCGGCGGTCGGCCGCGCGCTGCGCTGGTCTGGCCAGCAGATGCAGGGCGCCGGCGAATGGACGGCGCGCCAGGGCGAACGCATGACCGGCACGCCGCCCACCCAGCCCGCGGCGCCGTCGACGCGGTAATTCGGCCGGACTGTCGCGCAGCGGCATCCGCGCACGCCATCAAGGCCGGACCGCAGCGGCCGCGTGACCGTACCCGGCGTGACGGCCCGCGGCCGTGGGGTGTCATGCCGCGCGGATTGCCGGTCGGGCGCCGCCCGGCCGGCTCGTGGCGCTACGCCTGCTGCGCGCGCCAGGACTCCGCGATCTGCGCGCCGTTCGCGTTCCACACGCTGCCCTTCGCCAGGATGGCGTCGAGCATCGCGCCGAAGGCGCGGATACGGTGCGGCTGGCCCATCAGCCAGGGTGTCACCGACAGCGTCAGGATGCGCCCGCCGCCGGTCGCCACGGCCTCCGCATCCAGCGCGGCATGGGCGGCGAGGACCGCATTGCAGAAATCCTCCGTCGCCATGGTCTGCTGCTGGAGCATCTTCTGGTCGGCCAGGTCCTGCGGCAGCGGCATGGCCAGCAGCGGGCCGGACGCGGTCGCCATGCCATAGGGCATGTCGTCGTTCAGCCAGCCGCTGGTCCAGTCGAAGCCCTCGGCCGCCACCAGGTCGAGCGTGCGGGGTGATTCCGAATGGGCCGGGGAATGCCAGCCGCGCACGGCATCGCCGAAACGCGCGCGCAGCAGGGCGGCGGCCTGCTTCACCGTGGCGGCTTCCTCGGCTTCCGGCACCTGGCCGTGATGCAGGTGGCCCATGTCGAGGCCGGCGCAGGCCGGTTCCCAGCCGGCCTTCTCGATATCGTCCATCAGCACGGGATACAGTGGCGCGAGTGCTGCGCTCAGCAGCGCGGTGGCCGTCAGCTTGCGCGCGTCCAGCGCCTTCATCAGCCGGTAGATTCCGATGCGGTTGCCGTAGTCGCGCTGCGTGTAGTCCCAGAAGGATGGGTAGGGGCGCTCCATGCCACCGGGCGCGATGAAGGGCTTGAGCGGCATGTCCATCGGGAAATGCCCGACATGCACGGCGATCCAGAGTGCCACGCGCGCCCCGCCCGGCCATTGCACGGGCTTCGCGTCCGGCAGCGCGCGATAGGGGTAGATGTCGTGATCCATGCCCCGCCGGCGCAGCGGGTATTCGAAATACTCTGCCGGCAGACCGCTCATGGCGTGCCCTCCGCGATCCAGGCCTCGTGGGCCGCCAAATGGTGGTCGATGTAGTGCTGCGCGATCTCGCGCCCGGTCGTGAGCCAGACCTTGTCGTGCTTGACGACGTGGCGGAGCACCTCGTCCAGCGCGCCGATGCGGTGCGCCTGGCCGATCAGGAAGGGGTGCAGCGGCATGCACATGACGGTGCCGGATTCCGCGCCTTCCTCGTACAGCTGGTCGAACTGCGCCTTGCAGATGGCGGCGAAGCGGTCGGGTGGCGTATTGCGCATGACCAGCAGCGGCACGTCGTTCACTTCCAGCGAATACGGGATGGACACGAAGGGCTTGCCGGAGCGCACCTTGATCGGCGTCGGCTGGTCGTCGTGCAGCAGGTCCAGCGTGTACTTGATGCCTTCCTCCGCCAGGATGTGCTGCGTGGCTTCATCGTTGGAAATGGCGGGCGTGAGCCACCCGTCCAGCGACTGGCCGGAGGCGCGCAGGATGGTCTCGCGGTTCTCGCGGATGACGTCGCGCTGCTGGTCCTCGGTCATGCCGTAGAAGTAGCGGGTGTTGTAGGTGCCGTGGCTGAACAGCTCCCATTCCAGTTCGCAGCAGCGCTCGATGATCTCGGGGTAGTGGTCGCAGACCGCGACGTTCAGGCTGACGGACCCGCGCACGCCGTGCTTCGCCATGACATCGGCCATGCGCCAGAAGCCCACGCGGTTGCCGTAGTCGCGCCAGGAATAGCCGCTGACATCGGGCTGCGGCCGTGGCCAGGGGGCGCGGCGCGGGTTGTTGGGCGCGTAGAGCTCGTAATGCTCGATGTTCGGCGCGACCCAGAAGGCGACGCGCGCGCCACCGGGCCAGGTGATCTTCGGCCGGCGCCGCCAGGGCATGTAGTCGTAGTGCTGCTGTTCCTTTAGCATCGGCTCAGCCCTCCAGCGTCGGGATGGCGGCGAGCACATCCGCCACCGGCATGACGTCGGCGTACTTCACCGCCATGTCGTATAGGTTCGCGAAATGCGGGCTCTCGTGCTTGTCGGCCACGCATTCCTCCGGGACGATCATGCGGAAGCCGCAGGACAGGCCGTCCACCACGGTGGCGCGCACGCAGCCCGATGTGGACCCGCCCGTGACGATTACGGTGTCGATGCGGTGGAAGGTCAGCAGCGAGCGGAAATGCGTCTCGAAGAACGCGCTGGCCATGCGCTTGTTGAAGACGATGTCGGTCGCCGCGCGCCGCGTGCGCGGGTCGAGCTGCGCGCGCGGCGAGCCCTCCTTGATGTTCTGCAGGCTGTCGGGCGTGTCGGTGCGCGTGCCCCAGACGCCGCAATCCTCGCCGCTCGGAAGGTAGGCGACATAGGTCCAGACCACCGGCCAATTGCGCGCCCGCACGGCGGCACTGACGGCGTTGATATGTTCGATCTGCCGCGGGTCGGTCTCGTAGGCCGTGACGTAGGTCTGCGGCTGCGTATAGGCGCATTGCACGTCGATGTTCACCACCGCCGCGCGGCGGCCGAAGCCGAAGCGCCGGCGCGATGGAGCGGCCTTGAACTCGGTGTAGAGCTGCCGTGCGGTCTTGCCGTCCTCGATCATCGTCCCTGCCTTGCGCTGCCGGGGCGGAGTCTGCGCGCCCGGCAGCGCTTGGCAAGGGGGCGGTGTGCATGCCGTCAGGCGCGTCGTGCCGCAGGCACGCCTTCGGCGTGACGCGCCGGCATTCGCCGGCGTGGCGTTCGCCGGACTTCCGGCGGGCCGCGTTCGCGGCCTCGGCATCGGTGAAGGACCGATGCCGCCAGTATCAGGCCGCGAGGAACTCGTTCCACTTCTCCGTGTAGTATTCGAGGTTCGTGGGCCGCGTGTTCCACACATAGACGCGCTGCGAGCGGTCCTCGAGCGAGCCACCATCGCGGCCTTCGCCGCCATAGACCTGGCGGATGAGTTCGGGCGGCAGATACCGGGAATAGGTGTCGATGGTGGAGAAATAGCCGATCTCGGTCTGCCGCGCGCCGGCGAAGCCTTCCAGCCAGAAGTTCAGCCATTCGTAGCAGGCATCGAGGTTGCGCGTGGTGGCGGAGATCGCCTGGCCCTGGCACCAGGCGCGGTAGCCTTCCTTCGTGACCGCGTAGCGCAGCGGGATGCCCTTGCTGGCCACTTCCACCACCACCGGCCACCAGGCATCGGCGATCCAGACTTCCTCGGAGGCCATGAGGTTCACGAGTTCGCCGTAGGCGCGCCACAGCGCGCGGAAATGGCCTTCCTTCTTCTTCTCGATCAGGAAGGCGACGACCGTGTCGACCTCGGCATTCGTCAGGTTCGAGATGTCGGCGGGGTTGATCAGGCCCAGCGCCTTCATCCCCAGCGCCGCATCCAGCATGCCCAGCCAGTCGATGCCGAAAAGCGCGACCTTGCCGCGGTATTTTGGGTTGAACAGCTCGCCCCAGGACAGCTCGTTGTTCACCGCCTCCACATGGCGCGTATTGTAGCCGATGCTGTCCATCTGGAAGAAGGTCGGCATGAAGATCGCCTGGGTCTTCGCATCCGAGGTGTACATCATGCGCCCCGGATTGGCGCCGAAGCCGAGCGGGCTGGTCGGCGTGGCGCGGCCGTCCTTCAGCAGCGGGTGCATCCGCGACCAGTTCGGGATGCGAGAGATGTCGATCGGCTGGGTCAGGTTCTCGCCGCGGCCATAGGCAGCGAAGGGCGCGTCGGTGGTGATGCAGTCCACCGGCGCGGTGCGCACGCGGTCGATGCGCGCCTGCGTGGAGGGGTTCACCCATGGCCGCGGCGTGATCGAGGTGCGCCGCGCGAATTCGCGCAGGATCGGGTCCCGCATGTCGAAGGATGCGCCGGCGAGATTGATGACGCGCGCCTGCGCGCGCGCGACCGACGGCAAGGCGAGGCCCGCGCTCGCGGCCCCGAGCAGATGGCGACGTCCGATCTCCATGGTGCGTGGCTCCTGTGGCTTGGGTTCAGCGGGCCTGCACGCGACGGCGCAGCGCCCAGAAGGCGACGGTGAAGATTCCGATGGCGGCGAAGGAGAACACCGTGGTGACAGTGCCGATGGCATAGAGTTCCGGCGTGAGCTGTCGGTCGAGCTGCGCCATCACCGCGAGCGGCAGCGTGAGGTCCGCGCCTGTGGTGAACAGGGACCGCGGATATTCGTCGTAGGACAGCGAGAAGCCGAAGAGCCCGGCCCCGATCACGCCCGGCATCACCAGCGGCAGCGTGATGCGCCGGAAGGTGGTGATGCGCGACGCGCCGAGCGTCAGCGCGGCTTCCTCCAGCTTCGCGTCGAAGCGGTTGAACACCGCCAGCATGGTCAGGAAGCCGAAGGGCAGCGTCCAGCTGACATGCGTGACGAAGGCCGTGGTGTCCCAGGACGGATCGATGCCGAGCATCCGCATCATCAGCGCGAAGCCGAAGCCGACCAGGATGCCCGGCGCCATGATGCCCAGCAGCAGAAGGTAGAAGAACAGGTTGTGGCCGCGGAACTGCCCGCGCACCGCCTGCGCCGCCGTGACCGACAGCACCACCGTGGTCAGCGAGCATGCCAAAGCCAGCAGGAAGGACCGCAGCACCGGCGGCTTGAAGTCGTTCATGATGGAGGCGTCCCACAGCTCGCGGTACCAGTGCAGCGAGACGCCGTTCATCGGAAAGGTGGTGCCCCCCGTCGGCCCGGCGAAGGACAGCAGGCCGAGCGTGAAGATCGGCAGCCACTGGTACAGCAGGAACAGAACGGTCACGGTGCCGAGCACCCATCCGGTCAGGCGCGAGCGCGTCTTCCAGTGCAGCATCACCGCGCGCCCAGCTTGCGGATGTCGACCACGCGCAGCGCGAGCACCACGCCGGCCAGCATGCACACCATCAGCAGCACCGCGACCACGGCGGCGAAGCGCAGCTGCGACCCCTCGTAGAAATTCAGCACCAGGTTGCCCAGCAGTGCGAACTTGTTGCCGCCTATGGTGGCGACGGTGGCGAAATCCGCCATGACGTTCAGGAAGACCAGCACCTGGCCGATGACCACGCCGGGCAAGGTCAACGGGAAGATGATGCGGCGGAACACCGTGACCGGTGGCGCCTTCAGCGTCATCGCCGCTTCGCGCAGCGCCGGCGGGATCGACGCCAGCATGTAAACCACCGGCCCCGCGGCTAGCATGGTGTAGAGCGAGACCTGCGCCATGGTGACGCCGGTCATGGAATAGAGGAATACCTCGACCGGGCGCGACGTCAGCCCCGTGGCCATCAGCGCCTGGTTGATCACGCCGTTCACGCCCAGGAACGGCACCCAGGCGATGGCGCGGATCAGCGTGGAGGTCCAGAACGGGATGATGAAGGCGAGGAACAGCGCGGTGCGCCAGCGCCCGTTCGTCACCTTGCAGACCAGGAAATACGCGATGCAGTAGCCGAGCGTCCCGCAGATCGCCATCAGCGTCGCGGCCTGCAGGAAGGTGCTGCCGATGAGCCGCAGGTAGGACGCGTTCGAGAAGAAGCGGACGTAGTTGTCGAAGGTGAGCGGGCTTTGGGCGCTGAAGGCGCGACCGCCCCAGAACGACACCCACAGGATCAGCAGCGTGGGCACCACCACCGCCGCAAGCATCCAGGCCCCGGCCGGCACGGCGAGCCAGAAGGCGGCGGGCGAACGCAGGCGGATGGTGCTCATGCGTGCAGCACGGCGTCCTCGGTGCGCCAGGCGAGCGTGATGGTCTCGCCCGCGCGCAGCCGCTGCTTCGCCGCGCCGAACTGGTCGTATTTCAGCACCACGCCGGACCCGCTTTCCAGCACGTGGCGGCGATAGGCGCCGAAGAACTCGACCGTGGTGCAGCGCGCGCTGATGGCATTGTCCAGCGCCGCGCCCTCCTGCACCAGCTCCGCACGGATCGAGAAGGACACCTCGGCCCCGGGCGCCGGCGCCGCGCGGCCGCCCAGCGGCACCAGGAAGCGGCCATCGGGCGTGCCCACGGGCAGCACGCCCTCCATCGCCACGCCGGCCTTGCCGCGCAGCACGTTGTTGCCCTGGATGAAGCCCGCGACGAAGGCGGTGGCGGGGCGCGACAGCACCTCGTCGGGCGGGCCCTGCTGTTCGATCTTCGCGTGGTTCATCACCACGACATGGTCGCCCAGGGAGAACGCCTCGTTCTGGTCATGCGTGACCCAGATGAAGGAGATGCCGGTGCGCTGCTGCAGCGCCTTCAGCTCCAGCATCACCGTCTCGCGCAGCGAATAATCCAGCGCGCCGATCGGTTCATCCAGCAGCAGGATGCGCGGTTCGGTGATCATGGCGCGCGCCAGGGCGACGCGCTGCTTCTGCCCGCCGGAGAGCTGCGCCGGTCGGCGTTCGGCAAGCTGGGTGATCTCGAAGGCCGCCAGCACCTCGGCCACGCGCTTCGCGATGTCCGCGCGCGGTTTCTTCAGCATCTCGAGCCCGAAGCCGACCTGCTTCGCGACGGTCATGTGCGGGAACAGCGCGAAATCCTGGAACATCATGGCGATGTCGCGCTTCCAGGGCGGGTCTCCCGTCACCTGGCGGCCGCCGATCAGGATGTCGCCGTCATCCGGTTCCTCCAGTCCCGCCACGCAGCGCAGCGTGGTGGTCTTGCCGCAGCCGGAGGGGCCCAGCAGGCAGACGAACTGCCCCTTCTCGACCTTCAGCGAGACATCGTCGACCGCGACGAAGCTGCCGTAGCGCTTGCGGATGCCCCGCAGCTCGAGATCCAGCTGCGCGATCAGCGGCGCCTCGGGCATCGTTCAGGCCGCCTGCGTGACGGGCAGGCGGGACTTCATCAGCGGCATGATGCGCGTGCCGAACTGCTCCATGCCGATCAGGAAGTCGTCGAAGGTCAGCATCACGCCGGCCAGGCCGGGGATTGCTGCCAATTCGTCCATCTGCCTGGCGATGGTCTCGTAGGATCCGATCAGCCGCAGCATGTTGGTTGGCACGCGGTCGGACCGCACCATGCGGCCGACGGTGGAATGCGCCTCGGCCTTCACGTCGGCGGCGGCCTGGGAGTCGCGCCAGGCGAGCGCCTCATGATCCGTCCCGGCGACGTAGTGGTTCCACTTCGCCATCGCCGCCTCGTCCGTCTCGTCGGCGATCACCATCATCAGCAGCATCGCTTCGCAGTCGCGTCCGGCTTCGGCATTCGCGGCCAGCAGGCGCTGCGTGTGCGGTGCCACCTGCGAGACATCGTTGATGCCGCCGGCGCTGATGAAGTTGTAGTCGGCGTGTTCGGCAGCGAACTTCATGCCGCGGTTCGACTGTCCGGCGGCGATCAGGCTGATATGCCCCGCGGGTGTGGGCGCCACGCGGCAGTCCGTCATCTGGTAGAATTCGCCCTTGTGGTCGGACACACCGGTCGACCACAGGTCACGCAGGACGGTGGCGTATTCCTCGGCCAGTTCGTAGCGGCGCGCGAAGTGCTGCTCGCCGGGCCAGATGCCCATCTGCTCGTATTCCGCCTTCTGCCAGCCGGTCACGATGTTCACGCCGAAGCGCCCCGGGCTGATGGAATCGATGGTCGCCGCCATGCGGGCGATGATCGCCGGCGGGATCGACAGCACGGCCACCGAGGCGAACAGCTTGATGCGCGTCGTGACGGCCGCCAGGCCCGCCATCAGCGTGAAGCTCTCCAGGTTGAAATCCCAGTAGCGCGAAGGACCGCCGAAGCCGCGCAGCTTGATCATCGACAGCGCGAAGTCGAAGCCGAAGCGCTCCGCCTTCAGCGTCACGTCACGGTTGAGGTCGAAGCTCGGCATGAATTGCGGGGAGGTGCTGGAGATCAGCCACCCATTGTTGCCGATCGGAAGGAAGACCCCGAGCTTCATGGCTGCCTCGCTGTTCGCACCCGCAGCAAACTAGGCGGGCGGTGGAGGCGCCTACAACCGCGATGATGCCCAGGAACACAGCAAATTGAGGAAAGTTGGTGGAGAGGCGCCGCCGGAAGGGGCAGAAAGGGCTGGGTTGGTCAAGAATGCAGCAGCGCCACCTGATTGAACGCGCGGTGGAATTCACCGTTGAGTCATGGAATGGTCATGTGAAGCCCGGGCACCGCCGCCGACGGGGCGCGCGCGCACGGGGGAATCGCAGGGAATGGAGCTGACGCTGGCGCTCGAGCGCGTGGAGTTCATCCCGGCCGGGCGCGTCTCCGACGACACCTCCATCCTGACGCTGCGTTCGCTGGTGTTCGAACCGCTCTGCACCTGGCGCGACGGGCGGATCGAACCCGGCCTGCTCGCCGCCTGGGCGCATGAGGGGGATGGCCGCGCCTGGCAATTCGCGCTGCGATCCGGCGCCACCTTCCACGACGGCAGCCCCTGCACCGCCGACGATGTGGCGGAGGCGATCCACGCCCATCTGCGCGGAGTCGACGGCTTCGGCATGGCCGGCCCCTATGCGCGCTACCTGGCCGGCGCGCGCATCACGCCGGAAGGGCCGGGGATGCTGTCGATCTCCACACCCGAACCGCTGGGCGATCTGCCGGAGATCCTGGCGGAGTTCTTCGTCGTGCGCGCCGGCGCGGATGGCGCGGCGACGCTCGGAACCGGCCCCTACCGCGTGCTGGAGCACGCGCCGCATTCGCATGCCCTGCTGGAGGCGCTGGACCGCACGCGTACGCCCTCGCGCATCCGCCTGGTCGCGGAACTCGACGCGACAGCCCGCCAGCGCATGGTCAGCGAAGGCACCGCCGACGCCGCCAAGAACCTCGAACGCCTGCCCGACCCGAGCCATCGCGATGCCACGCTGCGCTGGGGGCATGCGGCGAACACGCTGTCGGTCATGGCGTATCTCGAATGCCGGCGCGGTGCCTTCGTGCACCCGGCGGCGCGCCGCGCGGCCAACCTGGCGGTGGACGTGCCGGCCATCATCGACGCCGTCTTCCACGGCCTGGGCGTGCCGGCCTCGACCATCGTGAGCCCCTTCCACCTGGGGTATCGCGAGGCCGCGCTGTCACCCATCCCGCATGACCACGCCGCCGCGCGCAGGCTGTTCGACCAGGCCGGCGCGGCGGGTGAACTGCTGATCCGCACACCGCTGCGTGTGCCCGAGCGCGCGCCGCAGGTGGCCGAGATGATCGCCCACGACCTCGCCCGCGCCGGCATCCCCGCCCGCATCCAGCCCGAGCCCGACCGCCCGGACTACGCGCGCCAGGTCGGCCGCGGGCAGATCGGTGACATCGCGCTGTTCGACAGCTCGCCGCATTCCACCTTCCGCGTGCTGAACGACAAGATCTCCGCGACCGTGAAAGGCCAGTGGTGGCAAGGCTTCGACGACCCGGCGCTCGAACCGCTGATCACCGCTGCCGCGCACACCATGGACCACGCCGCCCGCGCGCAGGCCTACGCCGGCTGCCTGCGCCGCCTGCACGACAACCCGCCCTGGCTCTACCTGTTCCACCCGGTCGAAGCCTTCGCCGCACGGCCGGACGCGCCGGCGCTGACGCTCGACCATCGGGGCGTGCTGGGGCTGGTGTGATGGCGGCGCGGCGGGGGAGGGCTTTGCCCTCCCTCGGACCCCCACCCACCAAGGGCTTGAGGCCCTTGGAACCCCTGACTTGATCGGGGGAATTGGGGAGGGGCATGGCGTGCCCGTCGCGTCGGTGGCACCGACGATGCCCCTCCCCAATTCCCCCGATTAAATTCCCGCGGTCCAGGGGGCCGCAGCCCCCTGGTGGGGGAGGTCCGGAGGGGGCAAAGCCCCCTCCGCAGCCGCATCGCCTACAGCGCCCGCCAGCCGATGTCCCGGCGGCAGAACCCGCCTGGCCAGTCGATCGCGTCGACGGCGGCGTAGGCGGCGGCCTGGGCTTCGGCCAGGGTTGTGCCGGTGGCGGTGATGCCCAGCACGCGGCCGCCGGTGGCGACCAGCGCGCCGCCTTCGCCGCGCGCGGTGCCGGCGTGGAAGACCTGCACGCCGGGGATTTGCGCGGCGTGTTCGATGCCGCGGATTTCGCTGCCTTTCGCGTAGCTGCCGGGGTAGCCGCGCGCGGCCATCACCACGACCAGCGAATGCAGTGGTTCCCAGCGCAGGTCGAAGCGCGCCAGCTCGCCATCGCAGGCGGCGAGCAGCGCGGGCAGCAGGTCCGACCGCAGGCGCACCATCAGCGCCTGGCATTCGGGGTCGCCGAAGCGGACGTTGAATTCGATCATGCGCGGGCCGTCCTGCGTGATCATCAGCCCCGCGAAGAGCACGCCGCGGAAGGGGGCGCCGCGGCGGGCCATCTCGGCCAATACGGGTGTGACGATGCGCGCCATGACGTCGTCGCGCAGCGCGTCGGTGAAGATGGGCGGGGGGGAATAGGCGCCCATGCCGCCGGTGTTGGGGCCGGTGTCGCCATCGAACGCGCGCTTGTGGTCCTGCGCGGCGCCGAGCGGGATGGCATGCGTGCCGTCGCACAGCGCGAAGAAGGAGATCTCCTGGCCGACCAGGCATTCCTCGACCAGCACGGTGGCGCCGGACTCGCCATGGATGCGCGATTCCATGATGTCGGCGATGGCCGCTTCCGCTTCATGGGTGCTGGCGGCCACCACCACGCCCTTGCCGGCGGCCAGGCCATCGGCCTTCACCACGATCGGCGCGCCCTGCGCGCGGATATAGGCCTTCGCCGCGGTGGGGTCGGTGAAGCGCGCCCAGCGCGCGCCCGGCGCGCCGGCGGCGTCGGCGACCTCTCGCGTGAAGGCCTTGCTGCCTTCGAGCTGCGCGGCAGCGGCCGATGGCCCGAAGCACTTGATGCCAGCGGCTGCACAGGCATCCGACAGCCCGAGCGTCAGCGGCGCCTCCGGGCCGACGACGACCAGGTCCACCGCCTGGTCGCGCGCGAAAGCCACCAGCGCGGGGATATCCTCCGCCCGGATCGGCACGCATTCGGCGACCTCGGCGATGCCGGCATTGCCGGGCGCGCACCACAAATGCGTGAGCAGCGGCGAGGCCGCGATCGCCCAGCACAGCGCGTGTTCCCGCCCGCCGCCGCCGACCACCAGCACCTTCATGTGACCACCCCCGTTCCGCAACGCGGGCGCCTTAGCATAGGGTGGCGCCATGGACACGCCCGCGACCAACATTCCCGACTACAGCGTCTCGGACCTGGCGGGTGCGATCCGCCGCACCCTGGAAGGCGCCTTCGGCCGCGTGCGCGTGCGCGGCGAGATCACCGAACTGAAGCGCTACCCCTCCGGCCACACCTACCTGTCGCTGAAGGACCAGGACGCGAAGATCGAGGCGGTGATCTGGAAGACCGCCATCCGCAACATCGGCACCATGCCCGAGAACGGTGTGGAGATGATCGCGACCGGGCGCATCAGCACCTATGCCGACCGGTCGAAGTACCAGCTGGTGATCGAACGCCTGGAATATGCCGGCGAGGGCGCGCTGCTGGCGAAGATCGAGGCGCTGCGCAAGCGGCTGCTGGAAGAGGGCCTGTTCGACGAGGCGCGCAAGCGCGCGATCCCGCGCCTGCCTGCGGTCATTGGCGTGGTGACGTCCGAGAAGGGCGCGGTCATCCAGGACATCCGCACCACCATCGCGCGCCGCTTCCCCCGCCGCATCCTGCTGTGGCCCGTGCCCGTGCAGGGCCAGGGCGCGGCCGAGCAGATCGCCGCCGCCATCCGCGGCTTCGACGCCATCCCGCCCGGCGGCCGCGTGCCGCGCCCGGATGTCGTCATCGTCGCGCGTGGCGGTGGCAGCCTCGAAGACCTGATGGCCTTCAACGAGGAAATCGTGCTGCGCGCGGTGGCGGCCTGCACCATCCCGCTGATCAGCGCGGTGGGGCACGAGACCGACACCACGCTGATCGACTACGCCTCCGACCGCCGCGCGCCCACGCCCACCGCCGCCGCCGAACTCGCCGTGCCCGCCCGCGTGGAGCTGCAGGCCGCGCTGGCGCAGACGGGCGCGCGCCTGGTGCAGGCCGCTGCCGGCACGCTCAACGCCGCGCGGCTGCGCCTGCTGCGGGCGGAGCGCGGCCTGCCCGACCTGCCCACGCGCGTCGCGCAATCCCGCCAGCGCCTGGACGACACCGGCAGCCGCCTGCCGCGCGCCCTGGCCACCTTGGTCACCGCCCGCCGCCAGGCGATCGCCGCGCTGCGCGTGCCGCACCCGCGCGAAGGCATCCTGGCCCGCCGCGCCGCCGTGCAGGCGCTGTCCCTGCGCCTCGGGTCAGCCTGGGCGCGCCAAAGCGACGGCCGCGCCCGCGCCCCGGCGCTGACGCGCCTCTCCCCCGCCCCCGTCCAGGCCCTGCTGCGCCAGAAACGCACGCTCCTCGAAGGCCTGGCCGCGCGGCTCGACAGCGCCTCCTACCAATCCGTCCTGGCCCGCGGCTTCGCCCTGGTCCGCGACACCGACGGCCACCCCATCACCGCCGCCGCCGCCATCACCCCCGGCCAACCCCTCCGCCTGGCCTTCGCCGACGGCGAGGCCCGCGCAGTCGCGGAGGGCGCACCGGCACGGCGGAAGGGGCAGGCACCAGGGCAGGGGAGCTTGCTGTGAGCGGAACGGATGCGCGGAGAGGGGCTTTGCCCCTCCCCGGACCCCACCCCACCAAAGGCCTAAAGGCCCTTGGAACCCGGAACTTGATCGGGGAAGTCGGGGAGGGGGCGGGTGCGCGCGTCGCGACCGGCGCGCCCGGGAGCCCCCACCCCCCCGGCCCCCAGGACTCACAAGGGGTACCGAGGCCCGTAGGCCGTTGGCGGGGTGGTCCGGAGGGGCAGAGCCCCTCCGCTCTCCCGCGCCGCGCACTGCTCGCTCTCCCTGCCCTGCTGCTGTCCTGTCCTGCCCGCGCGGTGACCTTCCCGGACCGCGGCCTGACGCAGGGTGGGTTCGTGGTGGGGCAGGCCGCGCCGGGGACGCGGCTGGTGCTCGATGGGCGGGTGGTGCGGGTGTCGGCAGAGGGGGCGTTTGCCTTCGGGTTTGGGCGGGATCATGGGGCGGCGTCGGTGCTGGGGGTGGCGCAGCCGGGGCAGCGGGGGGAGGCGCGGCGGCTCGTCATTGCTCGGAGACAGTGGCAGGAGCAGCGGATCAGCGGATTGCCGCCGGCGCAGGTCACGCCGGACGAGGCGATGCTGGCGCGCATCCTGCGGGAGCGTGAGCGGCTGGGCGTGGCGCGGGCGACGGATTCCGCGCTGACCGGCTTCGCGCAGGGCTTCAGCGCGCCGGCGACGGGGCGGATCTCGGGGGTTTTCGGCAGCCGGCGCATTCTGAACGGGCAGCCGCGGCAGCCGCATTACGGGTTGGATTTCGCGGTGCCGACGGGCACGCCGATGCTGGCGGCGGCAGCGGGGCGGGTGACGCTCGCGGCGTCTTTCCATTTCTTCGGCGACCTGGTGGTGATCGACCACGGGCATGGCGTGAACACGCTCTATGCCCATCTGTCGCGCATCGATGTGCAGGAGGGGCAGATGGTGGGCCGGGGCGAACGCATTGCGCTGTCGGGCGCGACGGGGCGGGTGACCGGGCCGCACCTGCATTTCTCGCTGTCCTGGTACCAGGTGTGGCTGGATCCGCAGCCGGTGGTGCTGGGCGCGTGACGGGGACGCAAGCGTGAGCACGTCGCTCGCCTGGGACGAACGCTATGCCGGCGGCGGCTTCCAGTTCGGCGAGGCACCGAACGAATTCCTCCTGGGCCAGGCGCATCGGCTGAAGCGCGGGATGCGCGCCCTGGCGGTGGGCGATGGCGAGGGGCGCAACGGCGTGTGGCTCGCTGAACAGGGGCTGGCGGCGACCGCGGTGGATTGGTCGGCGGTGGGGCTGGACAAGGCGCGCGCGCTGGCCGCGCGGCGCGGCGTCGCGCTGCAGACCGTGACCGCCGACGTCACGCGCTGGGACTGGCCCGCCGAAGGCTTCGACGTGATCGCCTGGATCTTCGTGCACCTGCCGCCCGAGGACCGCGCGCTGGCCTGTGCCGGCGCGATGCGCGCGCTCGCACCTGGTGGGCTCCTGCTGCTGGAAGCCTTCACCCCCGCGCAGGAAGGCCGGCGCAGTGGTGGGCCGAAGGATGCGTCGCTGCTGTGGTCACGCGCGCTGGTCGAACGCCACTTCGCGGGGCTGGAGGTGCTGGAACTGCTGGAAGGCACGGTGGCGCTCGACGAAGGGCCGCGGCACCAGGGCCTGGCCGAGGTGGTGCGCGCGGTGCTGCGCCGGGCCTGAGGCTATTTGTGCAGCAGGCGACCCAGCACGGGCATCGCCGCGAAGCCGACGACCAGGCCGACCACGCCGGCCAGCGCCGCGTTCACGATCCACTCCACCGTGGCGCCGCCCATGGCGCGGCCGGCGCCGGCGGCGATGTCGTGGAACAGATGCGGCAGCCAGCCCAGGCCGAATTCCTCCATCCCGTGCAGGATGATGCCGCCGCCCACCCAGATCATGGCCGCGGTGCCAACCACCGAGAGCACCTTCAGCACCACCGGCATGCCGCGCACCAGCAGCGCGCCGGCGCCGATGCCGCGCCGCACCATCGCCGCGCCGACGTCATCCGCCTTCACGATGACGGCGACGACGCCATAGACGCCGATCGTGATCACCAGCCCGACCAGCGCCAGCACCGCGGCCTGCGTCCAGATGTTGGATTGCGGCATGGTGGCGAGCGCGATCGCCATGATCTCGGCCGAGAGGATGAAGTCGGTCTTGATCGCGCCGGCGACGCGTTCGTTCTCGAGATGCAGGGCATCGACGGGCGGCGCGTCGGCCACGGCCTCGGGCGCGTGCGGGCGGATCCACTCGGCGACCTTCTCGCTGCCTTCAAAGCACAGGTATATGCCGCCAAGCACCAGCAGCGGCGTGATCAGCCACGGCGCGAAGGCCGACAGCAGCAGGGCGGCGGGCAGCAGGACCAGGAACTTGTTGCGCAGCGACCCCAACGCGATGCGCCCGATGATCGGCAATTCGCGGTTGGCGTCGAAGCCTACGACATAGCGGGGCGTGACCGCGGCATCGTCGATCACCACGCCGGCGGCCTTCGCACCCGCCTTGCCGGCCTGCAGCGCGACGTCGTCGAGCGAGGCGGCCGCCACCTTGGCGATGGCCGCGACGTCGTCCAGCAGGGCGAGGAGGCCTGTGCTCATGTGCGATGTGTCCCGGGCGAGGAGGCCGCACCTTCGCAGATGCGAGACAGGGGTTCAATCCGAAGCCATTACGAACGCAGGCTCGGGGACGAAGTTGCAGCACGACGGCACGCCAGCGGCTGATCATGCGACGGGCTATTTTTCCGCCAGGGTCCCGCCTTCGCCCATCGGCACCTGGTCGTATCCGGCCCTGGCTGCCCGGATGGCGCGACCGGCGGCGGCCGTGGCGCGGCGACGGTCGCGTCAGCGGTTGCTCAGCGCGCCGTTGATCGCCCAGGACACGATCGAGACCACCAGCGCGCCGAACAACGCGGGCAGGAAGCCGCTCACCGTGAAGTCCGGCACCAGTCGCGCGGCGAGGCCGAGCATCGCCGCATTCACCACCAGGATGAACAGGCCGAAGGTGAGGATGGTGATCGGGATCGACAGGAACAGCGCGACAGGCCGGAGGAACGCGTTGACGATCCCGAGCACGATCGCGGCCAGCACCAGCGCCGTGCCATCGGCCGCATTCAGCCCCGGCACGAGGGCCACCGCGACCCACAGGGCCACTGCGGTCACGACTGTCCGGACAATGAATCCCGCCATTCTACCCCCGCGTCGGTCGACGCCATGTTGCCATCGCAGTATCAGGCAGGCGGCCCGATCGCGCGAAGCGACGGTCATCGCTCGCCGGAACCATCTGGGCCGACCGCATGTCGAATTCCACCCTCGCCGGTATCGGCGCCCTGCTGCTCTGGGCTTTTCTTGCTCTGCTCGCGCGGATGGCGGCGGGCGTGCCGGCGCTGCAACTGACCGGCATGGCCTTCGCGGTCGGGGGTTTGCTGGCGCTGGGCGTGGTGGCGGCGCGCGGGCGTCTGCGGGCGCTGCGGCAGGGGCCACTGGCCTGGCTGCATGGGGTGGGTGGGCTGTTCGGCTATCACGCGCTGTATTTCGCGGCACTCGCGCTGGCGCCGGCGGTGGAGGCCAACCTGCTGAACTACCTGTGGCCGCTGCTGATCGTGCTGCTGTCCGCGCCGATCCTTGGGCTGCGGCTGGGGGCGCGGCGGCTGGCGGGGGTGGCGCTGGGCTTCGCGGGATGCGCGCTGCTGGTGGGCGCGGGCGCGTCCTTTCCGGCCGGCGCGGCGCTGGGCTTTGCCTGCGCGGTCGGCTGCGCGGTGGTCTGGGCGGTGTATTCGGTCACGTCGAAGCGCATGGCTGCGGTGCCGACCGATGCGCTGGCCGGCTTCTGCATCGCCACCGCGCTGCTGGCCGGCGCGGCGCACCTGGTCTTCGAGACGACGGTGATGCCGGATGCGCGCCAATGGCTGGCGGTGCTGCTGCTCGGCGCCGGGCCGCTCGGCGCGGCGTTCTTCCTGTGGGATGCCGGGATGAAGCGCGGTGATCCGCGGCTGCTCGGCACGCTGGCCTATGCGGTGCCGGTGGCCTCGACGCTGCTGCTGGTGGCGGCGGGGGAGGGCGCGCTGGACTGGCGCGTCGCCGTGGCGGCGGCGCTGGTGGCGGGCGGCGGGCTGTTGGCGGCGACGGTGCGCGGCTGAGGGGGCGTTTCGTCCCGGCCGGACATGGCCTAGCCTGCGCGCCGGATCGCTGCGTGCGGCCGCACTTGGGGAAGGAACAACCGGGAATGACACCCACACGTCGCGGCGTGATCGCCGCAGCGCTGCTGGCCACGCCGGCCGTTGCGCGGGCGCAGGCCGCCTGGCCGGGCGACAGGCCGATCCAGCTCATCGTGCCCTTCCCGCCTGGTGGCGGCACCGACATCAACATCCGCGCCATGGTGCCGTTCTTCGAAAAGCATCTGCCCGGCGCGCGCTTCGTGGTGGTGAACCGGCCCGGCGCGGGCGCCGAGATCGGCTACACCGCGGCGGCGACGGCGGCTGCGGATGGATACACCATCGGCACCGTCATCACGCCAAGCCTGCAGACCAACACGATCGAGCGCACGCCGCGCTACACGCTGCGCGACTTCGCCTTCCTCGGCACGGTGGTGGAGGATCCGGGCGGCTTCTTCGTCGCGCCGAACAGTCCGTGGCGGAATGTCGCGGACCTGGTGCAGGCGGCGAAGGCGGCGCCCGGCACCATCGCGGTTGCCACGGCCGGCATCGGCTCCGACGACCACCTGCTGATGATCGAATTCGAGAACGCCGCCGGCGTGCAGTTGAACCACGTGCCCTTCGCCGGCCAGGCGCCGGGCGTGACGGCGCTGATCGGCGGGCATGTCCAGATCGCGTCGATGAACATGGGCGAAAGCGTCGGCATGATGCGCGAGGGCCGCGTGCGCGCCCTGGCCGCTGCCGGCCCGGCGCGCTTCCCGATGGCGCCCGACGTGCCGACCTTCGCCGAGGCGGGCTATCCGATCGACACCGGCGTGGTGCGTAGCCTGGTCGTGCCGGTGGCGACGCCGGCGCCGATCCTGCAGCGGCTGCAGGCGATGCTGGCCGAGACCATGCGCGACCCCGCCTGGATCGCCGAGGCGCAGCGCCTGTTCATCCCGCTGCAATACCGATCGCCCGAGGACACCTATCGCATCGTCTGGGATGCGGATCGGGCGCTGCGCGCCCTGTGGGCGCGGCGCCCCTGGAAGGACAGCTGAGACGTGGCGCGACTGATCGATCTCTCGACCCCGGTCCGCACCGGGCATTTCCGCTGGGCGGTGGAACGGCGCCTGGCGAAGAGCCACGATACCGGCGCCGGCCAGGCGACCTGGGCCGGCTGGAACGTCCATGCCTTCACCCACATGGACAGCCCGCGGCATGTGGACCCCGAGGGGTTCACGACGGATGCGATCTCGCTCGACATGACCTGCGGGCCGGGGGCGGTGGTGGATGTCTCGCACGTGCCGGCGAACAGCCCGATCCCGGTCGAGACGCTGGCGGCGGCAGGGGCGCATCTGCAGCGCGGCGACTTCGCGCTGATCCGCACGCGCTGGGACGAGCGCGCGAGCCTCGACACCGAGGATTTCTGGCTGAAGGCGCCCTGGATGACCGCCGAGGGCTCGATCTGGCTGCGCGAGCAGGGCATCAAGGCGGTCGGCTTTGACTTCCCGCAGGACCATTGCATCCGCTTCTTCCTGACCGGGGAGGCGCGCCCGCCGCTGCCCGAGCACGTCACGCATTTCCACCTGCTGGCGCGTGGCATCATCATGTTCGAATACCTGTGCAACATGGGTGCGATCACGACGCCGCGCTGCCAGGTGATGGGCCTGCCGGTGAAGATTCCGGACAGCGACGGCGCGCCGGCGCGGGTCATTGCCATCGAGGATGAAGCATGAGTCTCGCGGGGCAGGTCGCGCTGGTCACCGGCGGCGGGTCGGGGATCGGCGAGGGGATCGCGCTGCGGCTGGGGCGCGACGGCGCGGCGGTGGTGGTGGCGGATATCAATGCCGAGGCCGCGACGCGCGTGGCGGAAGCGATCTCGGCCGCCGGCGGGACGGCCGCGGCGCAGGCGATGGACGTGACCGATGAGGCGCAGGTCGATGCCGCGGTGGCCGAGGCGGAGCGCCGCTTCGGCCGGTTGCGGATCGCGGTGTGCAATGCCGGCATCACCGACCGCGTGCCGGTGCTGGAGATGTCGCTGGCGGCCTTCGAGCGGGTGTTGCGGGTGAACCTGATCGGTTGCTTCCTGACGGCGCGCGCGGCGGCGCGGGCGATGTCGGCGGTGCCGGATCCCGGTGGGCGGATCGTCACCATCTCCTCGGTGTCGGGGCAGTTCGGCGGGACCGGGCGCGCCGCCTATGGCGCCAGCAAGGGCGGCATCGAGATGCTGACGCGCGTGCTGGCAACGGAGCTGGCGTCCGCCGGTATCCTGGTGAATGGCGTGGCACCCGGGCCGGTGCAGGTGGCGCGCACCGCGCATGGGCCGCGGCAACGCGCGGCCTTCCTGGATCGGATGGCGGTGAAGCGCTACGGCACGCCGGCCGATGTGGCCGCGGCGGTGGCCTTCCTGTGCAGCGGCGACAACGGCTTCGTCACCGGGCAGATCCTCAACGTGGATGGCGGCTTCGCGTCGTCGGGCGTGATGTACGACCCGGCGGAGGGCGCCTGACGCTACTGCGGGAAGTGCTCGACATGCGTCTCCGCGGTGCGGCCGAAATAGACGACGCGCCGGCCTGAGAAGGAGACGATGTAGCCGGCGCAGCCCGCCGCGGCGACCTTCCGGGAGAAGCCGCGGTAGGTGTAGCCGGGGGCCTGGGTTTGCGCCTCGTGCACCGCAGCCTGGACGGTGCGCGCGTCGAAGGCGGCGGCGACGGGATCCTCCTGCTCGGGATGCGGGACTTCGACGCTGTCGCCTGACGGCAGGTAGTAGGTCGAGGCGCTGCGGCGGTAGTCCACCGTGTAGCCCTCGAACCCGGCTTCCATGAGGCGGCCGATGATGGCGGGGAAGCTCAGCGATCCGTCATGCGCGGCGGCCAGGCACGCCTGCGCGATGTGCTTGTGGTGCGGGTCCATGGGGTGGTTCCTCACGTCAGGGGGATGTCCTTCAGGCCGTGATGCGCGACGAGTTTGCGCAGGGCGGCCTCGACCGCTGCGCGTTCGGCGGCGGTGAGCGCGGCGAAGCAGGCGGCCTCGTTCGCCTCGGCCAGGCGCGCCAGGCGCGGCACCAGGCGCCGGCCGGCGGGCGTGAGCGACAGGGTGTGGGCGCGGCCGTCCTGCGGATTCTCATGCCGGGCCACCAGCGCCTTGGCGAGCAGGCGGTCGGCCAGCTTGCTGATGGCGCCGCGCGTCATGCCCATGCGCGCGGCGAGCAGGCTCGGCGCCAGCGCCTCGACATCGAGCAGTTCGCGCAGCACGACCCATTCGGCGACGGTGACGCCCTCGCCCTCCAGGCGGCGGGCGAAGCCGGCCGAGACATGGTTGGAGACCATGCGAAGCCAGTAGCCGAGATGGTCGGTGAGGGCGGGGATGCGCGTCATGGTGATTTCCATGGAAACTATAGGGAGAAAGTTTCCTTGTCAACTTGATTGTCGTGGTCAGGGGGCCGGCACCGCCGTCTCGTCGCTGACGATCCGCCCATCCACCAGGTGGATGCGGCGCGTGGCGCGGCGGGCCAGGTCGGCATCATGCGTGACCACCAGGATCGCGCGGCCTTCCTCTGTGGCCAGGCGCGAGAAGATGTCGAAGACCGCGGCGGCGTTGCGGGTGTCGAGGTTGCCGGTCGGTTCGTCGGCCAGCAGCAGCACGGGGTCGTTGGCCAGCGCGCGGGCGATGGCGACGCGCTGGCGCATGCCGCCCGAGAGCTGTTCCGGAAGCTTCGCCGCCGCATCCGCGAGACCCAGCGCGTCGAGCAGCGCGATGGCGCGCGCCCGGGCTGCCTCGGGCTTCAGCAGGCCGCGCCGGCGGATCGGGATGAGCACGTTGTCGAGTGCGGAGAACTCCGGCAGCAGGAAATGGAACTGGAAGACGAAGCCGAGCCGCGCGAGGCGCAGCGCCGCGAGATCCTGGCCGGACAGCGTCGCGGTATCCGTGCCTTCCAGCAGCACGCGCCCGGCGCTCGGCCGGTCGAGCAGCCCGAGCAGATAGAGCAGCGAGGACTTCCCCGACCCCGACGGACCCGTGATCGCGACGAATTCCCCCCTGGTGACGCTCAGGCTGATGTCGCTGACCAGCGTCACGCCCTCGCCCAGCCGCTTGGTGATGCCTTCGGCAGCGAGCAGCGCCGCGGTCAAGGCGCCAGGTTCCAGAAAAAGGAGGGGGTTCGGGGGAGTTCCCTCCCCCGACCTTTGGTCACGCCGCCCCCCTGACGACCTGCACCGGATCCAGCCTGGCCGCCCGCCGCGCGGGAATCACGGCGGCAAACGCAGCCGACGCCACCGCGAAGAACGACGCCACCGCGAAGATCCGCCAGTCATGCGCCATCAGGAAGCGGTCGGTGCCGGCGGGTGTCTGGGTGCCGAAGCGCACCTGGCCGAGCCCTTCGATCATCAGCTGCCCGATCACGCAGCCGAGCACCGCGCCGAGCAGCCCCGCGATCATGCCCTGCACCAGGAACAGCCGCTGGATGTCGCCTTCGGTGAACCCGAGCGATTTCAGGATGGCGATGTCGCGCGTCTTCTCGAACACCACGGTCGAGATGATGTTGTAGATGCCGAAGGCGGCGACCAGCAGGATGGCGCCGGTGACGCTGTACATGATGGCGTTCTGGATGACGAAGACCGTGAGGATGTTGGCGTTCTGCTCCTCCCAGGATTCGGTGCGGTCGCCGAAGCGGGCCTCGATCTGCCGGGCCAGCGGTTCGGCCTGCGTCACGTCGGCCAGGCGCAGCAGGATCTGGTTCACCACGTTGGGGCGGTCCTGCAGGGTCTGGTTGACCTTCAGCAGCGCATAGCCGGCGGATTGGTCGAGCGCGACCAGCCCGGTGTGGAAGATGCCGACGATCTTCATCTGCAGGGACACGCCGCGCGGCGAGACGGCGATGACGGTGTCGCCCATCTGCACGCCGAGGCGTGTCGCCAGCGCCTGGCCGATGATGAGGCCGTTGGCGGCCGAGCGCAGGTCCTCGAGCCGGCCGTGGATCATGTCCTTCTGGAGATTGGCGACGCGTGCATAGGCCGCCGGTTCGATGCCGGTGACGGTGATGGTGACGTCGCGCGAGCCGTAGCGCAGCAGGGCGGCACCGGTGAGGATGGCCGCGGCCGAGGCACCGGGGATGGCTTCGAGTGTCGCGAGCTTGTCGCCGGGCGCGCGGATGCCGCGCACACGGTCGCGCGGCTTCACGCCGTTGATGGCGACGGCGCCGTCCGGTGCAGGTATCTCCGCCGCCTGGGGTACGGGGTTTCGCGTTTCGTCCTTGATGACGATGTGCGGCTGCACGTCGATCACCTGCTGCACGAAATAGGTCTGGAAGCCGCGCATCAGGGACGCGATGGCGATGAAGAAGGCCACGCCAAGCGCCACACCGAGCACGCTGACCAGGGTCTGGCGCCGGCGGCGGGACAGCATGCCGCGGGCGAGGTCGAGGATCAGCCTCATGGCCTGATCCGCACGGCCTGTCCGGCGGCGAGGCCGGCCGGCGGGTTCAGCACCACGGCTTCGCCGGGCTGCAGGCCGCGCAGGATCTCGACGGCGCGGGGGCCCTGGACGCCAACCTCGACCGGGCGCGCCTGCACGGTTTCGCCCTGCACCACGAAGACACGCCCGTCGCGCAGGGCGGCGGGGGGCACCAGCACGGCGTTGTCGGTCTGGCGGAGCACGATGTTCGCCTCGACCGTCATGCCGATCAGCAGGGGCGTGTCGTCGGGCAGGGCCAGGCGGACGCGGTAGGCCTTGCGGGTGGCGTCGCCCTTGGGGGTGATCTGGCCGACCGTCGCGGTCAGCACCTGCCCGGGGAAGGCATCGGCGCGCAGCAGCACGCGCTGGCCCTCGCGGACCTGGGCGATGTCTTCCTCATCCACCTCCGCCGTGACGCGCAGCGGGCGGGGTTCGCCGATCCAGAACAGGGAGGCGGGGGTGTCGACGACCTCGCCGACCTCGGCATCGCGGCGCAGCACGATACCGTCGGCGGGGGCGCGGACGATGGTGTCGTCGAGGCGGCGCTGGGCGGCATCGGCCACGGCGCGCACGGCGCGGGCCTCGGCCTCGGCACGGTCGAGGGCGGCGCGGGCGGCGATGTCGCGGGTGACCAGGGTGCGGATGCGGGCCAGGTCCTCCTGGGCGAAGCGGGCGCGGGCCTCGGCTTCCTCTGCGCGGTGGGCGGCTTCGCGGTTGTCCAGGCGGGCCATCGGCTGGCCTTCCGTGACGCGGTCCCCCTCATCGACCAGGACGTCGGTGATGCGGGCGCGGATGGCCGGGCCGACACGGGCCCAATGGACGGGTTCGACGCTGCCGGTGGCATAGACGGCCCGTACCGCCGGGCCTGTGGTGGCGAGCGCGACGGCGACGGTGGCGGGCATGGTCCACCAGAACCAGCCGCCGGCGGCGGCGAGGAGGATGAGGACGACCAGGACCAGACGGCGACGCATGCCAGCGGATGGGTAGCACGGGTGCGGGAATGGCGCGCGGGGGATCAAAGCCGGTTGCGGGGCGGGCGCGCGGCGGGTAGAAGGCGCCGCCTGGGCCGCGCGGAGCGGCGCGGTGGGTGGCCGGCATAGCTCAGTGGTAGAGCAACTGATTCGTAATCAGTAGGTCCGCGGTTCAAATCCGCGTGCCGGCACCAGCTTTAAGGCCGAGAGTTACAGAACAGATTGGCACAAAAAGTTGGACGTCCAAGTCAGGGTGACTTGGACGTTTCGCCATGCACGATCACCCGCCCGCGCCCGCTGCAAATTGGGCACGTCTTGCGGACATTCGGTGGATTGCTCGGCGCGCACGGCCCCTGATGGTAGTCGATGATCGATCGAGGCCGCAGCGCCGCGGAAGGCGGGGGATAATGGATGTGGCCGCGCCCATTGCACGCGCCGCACTCGAAAACGAACGTCATGGTTCGCCCCCCTCCGCCGCCAGCCGCATCCTGAATGCCCCCTCCGCCGCCTTGGCGGTGCGGACCAGGTAGTGCTTGTCGCACATCGCCTGCACGGTGCCCGGCGTGTGGCCGGTGATGCCGCTGATGCCGAGGTAGTCCACCCCGGCTTCGTGCAGCCTGGTCACCGCCGTGTGCCGCAGCTCCATGAAGCGCAGGTCCGCGCAGCTGGGCATCGCGTCAATCGCCGGCTGGTCACCCTGCGCGGGCACGCCGGCGGCCGCGGCCGCGCGGATGTCAGCGAAGGTGTGCCGGAAGGTGTGCTCATTCCAGGGCTGGCCGGTGCGATCGTGCAGCAGCAGGTGGGTGGTGGACACCACGGCGCCGTCGCGTTCTGCCTCGGCCTTCAGGCGGTGGACTAGATGGGGCACCTGGTGCACCGGCAAGGCCACCAGGCGCTTCGTCTTGCCCTGGCGGATCACCAGCGCCTCGGCCTCGACCCGGAAGGGCGGCAGGGTCAGCACATCGCCCTCGCGCTGGCCGATCCAGCTATTGAGGATCATGGCGGTGCCGATGCTGCGCCAGCCCAGCCGATCGGCGACGGCCGCCATGTGCACCACCTGGTCGGGCGACCAGGGCAGCGGGTCCCGCTTGCGGGTCAGGCTGATGCCAGGGCGCGAGGCCGGGTTGCTGGTGAGGTAGCCCAGCCGCACCCCCACCTGCAGCAGCAGGCGCAGCACGCGCACCGCGGCCGCGGCCTTGGCCGGCGTCTCGATCACCACCTTCTTGCGGCCCTGCTGTTCCACCCGGCGCAGCTGCGCTTCGTAGAAGGCCTGCACCGCCGGCGCCGTGATGCCGCGCGCGGGCTGGTCGCCAGCCCAGGCATCGATCGCGTCCAGGGCCCATTCGTAGGACCGGCGCGTGGTGCTGGCGGCCAGCTTCGTCCAGAAGCGGCTGGCCTTGTAGTCGGCAATCAGTGCCGAGACGGTGCCGGGCGGCGCCTTCCTGGCCCGCGCCTTCACGGCCGGCGGCGCCGATGGCGAGGCCTCACCCTTGCGCCAGGCGTCGACGTCGGCGTTCAGCAGCTCGGCCTGGTCGATGGCGGCGCCCTGATCGTCGGGCAGCCGGCGCGGCAGCCAGCCTTCGGCGCGCAGCTCGGCCGAGGGCTGCCAGTAGTGGCGCGCGGTGCCGTCGGTGTTCCGCTTCGCCACCAGGTGGCGGATCTTCATGCGGGCCATCTTGCCGTTCCTCTTTCAACCCAGGCTTGCGCGATCACGAACGCCGGAGCAAGAATTTGCCATGAACAAGATCATCATCCTGCTGGCCTTGCTCGTGGCGGGTTGTTCTGCCCAGCCCACGACCGTCGCGCAGTCTCGAAACAACATCATCCTGTTCAAGCGAATGAACCACTCGATGCAGGATGTCTTCGACACAGCCGGCGCGCACTGCCGGCAATTCGGCCGAGAGGCGATCCTGCGCGACCAAGACGACTACGGCTATGGCGAGGCGCGCATCAACTTCGAGTGCCGCGCGCCAAGCTAGGCCGCCACCATCGCCCTGGCGCGGCCGATCAGGATGGCCTCGGCCGAGGGCGCATCCTGCGCTGGCATCCCGCCCGCCTGCTTAGCCAGCCAGGCCTCGATCGCCGCCGGGTTCCAGCGCCGGCCCAGCCCCGGCACCGGCGGCGGGAAGCCGTGGTCATCCTCCAGGCGCCGGCGGCGGGCGCAGAAGGCGGCGGGCGACATGGCCAGCCTGTCCGCCACCTGCGCGGCCTGCCACAGCCGCGCCTTCTCGGCCCAGGCGTTCACAGCCCGGCCGCCGCCAGCACGGTGAGCGCCGTGACGTAGCCGGCCATCCAGACCAGCACGAGCAGGCCGCCCACATAGCCGGCCCAATCGAGCACCAGGCGCAGCATGGTCAGGCCGCCTGGGCGAACAGGCCGCCGGCATCGAACAGCCGGCGGGCCTGCTTGCGCCCTTCCTCGGTCGGGGTGATGAGCACGCTGCGCCGATCGGCGGGATCGACGCTGCGCTTTGCCCAGTCCAGCGTCTCCAGCCGGTCCATCGCGCGCGTGATGGCAGGCTTGGAGACTTGCAGGTGCGCGGCCAGGCCGCGAACCGTGGGCGGCTGCTTCGCCTCGACCACCTCGAGCAGCACAACCAGTTGCCGGACGTTGAGCTCGAAGCCGGCACGCACGGCCAGCAGCAGGGCGTCGTGGATGGGGTTCATGCTGCAACTGCCTCCTGTTCGTCGCTGGTTGCTTCCTCGGCGGCGGGCTGCAGGTCCCAGGGCAAGGTGACCAGCAGGGCGTTGCCGACGCCGCGCTGATGCAGAACCTGGTACCGCGCGGGCAGGCGCGGGGCTTCCCAGCTGGCCATGTCGGTCGGCACGGCCAGCGCTACCGTGCGATAGGCCGACCGGCCGATGACGTGGAACCGCTTGCCGTCCTCGATCGGCGCCAGCTGCACCAGGCCCGCATCGTCGCCTCGCCCCACGGCCAGGCTGACGGACTGATCGGGCATCCAGCCGAGTTCATCCATGACGTCGAGCGACAGCGTCACGATGAGCCGAACGTGCCCCCCCCCGTAACGTCGAGAGGGACACGTTGCACGGCGATGCCCCGGCGCCCTTGGGCTTGGTCGCCACCTGGTCGACGGCTTCCCAGGTCATGTCAGCGCCGCCCGGTACTGGCGCAGCGCCTGGCGCAGCCCCTCGACCGGCGGGCACACCAGCGCCATGCGGTCGATCTCGTTCACCACGTCCTGCGCCTTGTCGTGGAGCGCCTGCGCGGTGCGACGCAGCCGGCCATCCGGGGCTTCGGGCGGTTCCTTGAGGATGGCAGGCTTCGCGCCCGGCGGCAGCTTCGTCAGGTCCTCCGCGGTGATTGCGGCCGGCGCCTTTGCCCTGCTCGCCGACTTTGCCGTGATGGTGGGCTTCTTTGCCATGTGTGGGGCTCCTTCCTGGCGTCAGGCGGGGATGCGGCGCGCAGTGGACACCAGCGATGCCTCCCGCGCGGTGGCGATGTCGCGGCGCAGCTGCAGCGCGGCGACCTGCAGGGCATTGGCCTTGGTGACCTCGATGCCCAGCGTGGTCAGGTGGGGGCCGACCTGGGCCAGCAGGTCGGCGAGGCGCATCAGGTCGAGCCGTGCATCGACCTCAGTGCGTGGCAGGGGGGACATGATGTCCATCACGCTGCCTGCCGGCGCTTGATCAGATCGGCGAAGACATCACCCAGCCCGAGGCTGTCGGGATAGGCGTGAAACACCGAAATGAAGTGCAGGACGCGCAGGATGTCCTCGGCGATCGCCCCATCCACCGCCCACAGCGTGTGGATCTCGAACCCACCGAAGACCTGGTGGTTCCACCACGCGAGCAGGAAGTCCCGCACATACCGGCTCTGGTGCGTGTCGCCCTGGGCGATCGCCAACAGGCGATGCAGCGACTGCCAGCCGCACCGCGCATCGCTGCCCAGGACGTCCCGCGATGCGCGGTGCATCACGCTGCCCAGGCGGACATTCTGCCCGGCCCGGATTTCAGCGGCGGCCGCGGCACTCATGCTGCATGCCCCCCGGTTGCCGACACCAGGGGCCGGTAGTCATCCAGGCGCGCGACGCCGGCAGGCAGGGCCATGGCGGCGGGCGGCACGGGCGCGCCCTCAAGCCTGTGCGCCTGGTCCTTGGCGTCGGTGATGGTGGAGTGCAGCAGGGCGCAGGTGCGCGCATCCAGCGTCACCCCGCCGGCCTTGGTCCAGCCGGCGAAATGGTCGGCCAGGCTGTTGAGCAGATCGCTGAGCATCGTTCGTCCCACCTCCTAGGGGTGGAACGACGCTAATTCACGAATGGTGTAGTTCGCAAGCGATAAAATTCACTCACAGTGTAGTGCGGGTGCTCGCTACTCTCGAAGCCGCACCTGCCGTCGCCCTAGGCCGGCAACCAGCCGCGCACGTTCCTCCTCGAAAAGCCCGTCGAGCTCCGGCAGTCGCGGTGCGGCGCGCCAGCGTCGACATTCCGCCGGATCGGGCGTCACAGCCTCCGCCCGCGAAAGCGCAAAATAATATGCACCAAGGTAATAATAGACGATTCGATCTGAGCTATCAGGGCTCCTTGCAAGTGCTTGGGCCGCGCTCTCGACCTCAATCAAATATCTGTCTTCTAGCAGACGGCGCCAATGCAAATCGCGAATGCCGCATTTCTCGATCGTGGACACTATTGACGGCATAGAAAGAAGCGGACCCAGGGCATTGGTGTGGAAGTCGTATGGACCAGGTCGATGCAGGCCCCAAAGTTCGGAGGTGTAAGCCGGCCCGCCGCTCACGGCGACCGCGACCAGTGCGGCGGCGAAAACAGCGCGCTTCAGGCTGCGCTCGTTCGCCGACGGCGGCCGTCGGTCGTCGCGGGAAGTCGGTCGAGCTCGCGTTCGACCGCCTCCTTCACCCGCCAGTCGAGCCCAGCGTCATTCGCGTAGTAGATCCAATCCGACGACACCCGCAGGATCGGCAGCACCAGCGCCAGCTGGTCGACGCTGGGGCGGCGCGTGCCGTTCTCCCAATTGCTGATTGCGTTCGGCGCAACGCCAGAGGCCGCGGCAAGCTCCACGGCCTGCATGCCGGCGGCTTGGCGAGCGGCTATGAGCCGCCGCCCGATGCTCTCGTGATCCGCTGCTGCCTGCGCCAGCTGCCGACCGGCGCGAAGTTTGTCCATGCAGATGACGATAGCGTTCACCGGCAGTGTTCTCCGCAAACCAGTTGTGGGGTTGAAAACTACACAGACGGTGATCTAGCGTCGAGCCCATGGTTGCAAACCCGTCCGCGTCGCGTAACGAGCAGGTTGCAGTGTCGTGCTGAGCGCGCAGCCCCTGGTGCGTGCGCTGGGCGGCGGCAAAGCCGTCGCGCAGGCCTGCGGGGTCACTCCGCAGGCAGTGAGCAATTGGGTCGCGGCGGACCGCATCCCGTCGCAGCACCACGCCGCCATCTGGCGCCTGGCGCAGGCCAAGGGCGTGCCGTGGACGCCGCCGGGCTTCGAGGGCGTGCGGCTGCTGCCCGTGGACGTTCCTCATTCGGATGACGGTAGCGTTACATCCGCGCCAGCGGCGCGTGAATATCCCGTCAAAGTGGATGACGCTGCATGAGCAGCCAGCCCGTGCCGCGCCTCTGGACGGATCCCGAGCGCCAGGCGCTGCTGGACCTGCTGCGCGCCGCCACCAGCTACCGCGACGTGGCGCGCGCGCTGCGCCGCGACGAGGCCGACTGCCGGGCCGAGGCCGAGAACCTGCGCGCCCAGGGCTGGGCCGCCACGGGTGCGCGGCAGCGAACGCGCCTCCCGCCCCCGTCGCGGCGGTGCCTGTGCTGCGGCGCGCCCTTCGCGCCCGAGACGCGGTTCATGTTCATGCGCCCGGCCTGCCGGCGCCAGGCTGAGGGCATCGCCGCATGAAGCGCGACGGCGCCCTGGCCCACCAGGTGGTGCGGCTGCCCGTGCGCCTGGTGGGCGCCGAGACCGTGGACCTGACCGCCACGCTGCGCTTCGGCCCGGCGGGCGCGCTGGTGGACATCGGCGTGACCCTGTCCCCGCCCCCGCGGTCGAGCGAGATCGAGCGCCAGGCCGCGCTGCTGGTCGAGGCGATCGCCGGCAAGATGCGCCGCCGCCCCGACATCGGCATCGCCGAGCTGCGCCGGCGTGCCGAGGCCGCGCTGGTGCTGCTGGAGCAGCTGGAGGCGCTGGAGGACACCCATGGCCCCGAGGCCCGCGCCCTGCTGGCCCCGTCCCGCGAGGCCGCGGCATGAGCTCCGCCTTCGTTCGCCCCAGCCCCGGCCGGCGGGCGCGGGTTTCCGCGACCCACGTCCTCGCCCCCGCCCCCAAGGGGGGGAGCGAACAGACCGCTGATGCCGCGGTCCTGGCTGCCTGCTGCCGGGGCAGGGAGGGAGAAAGCCTAGCGTTTTCAACGCTGTCGCAGCCGTCATGCACCGTCACAGAGACCATGACGGCTGTGTCCGGCCTTTCTCTAGGGGTCGCGGCGGGTGTCATGCCCGTCATGCCTTTAGGGGGTCACACGTGCGCGCGCACATGTGCGCGACCCCCTTCTCTCCATGACAGCATGACAGAGAGGAATAAAAGTAAGGGCGGCAAGGGTTTGCGCCGTCACAGGGGGGTGTCATGCCCTGTGACACCGCATGACGCCTGGATGCCCGTTGCGGCGGGGGTTGCGGCGCCATGGCGCTGACCGCCGCCGAGCGGATGCGCGCAACGCGGGCCCGCCGCCGGGCCGTGCGCGAGGCCGAGGCGCGGGCGGCCGGGGTGAAGGCCGAGCAGGACCAGGCCGCGCTGCTGCCGCTGGCCGACCTGGTCGAGAAGCACGTCGAGCTGCCGAGCGCCGCGGCGCGCGGTCGGCACCGTGCTTACCTCCAGGTGCTGGAGACGCGCTTCCCGGCGCCGCTGGGCCGGCTGGCGGCGATCTACTCGCAGCAGGTGGAGGATCTGTCCCGCAAGCTGGCCTGCACGAAGCTGGAGGCGCTGCGGATCATCCTCGATGCGGCGAAGGCCTCGCTGCCCTACTGGCACCAGGCGCAGCCGACGGCGATCCAGATGTCCGGCGCGCCAGTGGCGGCCGTCCAGGTGGTGATCTCGGGCGATGTCGCGGGGCAGCTCGGCCTCAACGGGGAAAGCGAGCACGATCAACGGGTTATCGAGGGCGAGGCCGCATGACTTGGACGCCTCGCACTTGGACGTGTCGGCTGCATCCGGCCTTCGGCCTGGGCTTCACGCATGGCAGGCAGGTGATTGCGGATCAGCCGGCGCCAGTGCGCCAGGCCGGCGGCGGCGACCAGGCGGCGATCCGGTCGCGCGCGCGGGCGCACCCCCCCGGGCACCCCTGCCCACCCGGGCACCCGGCGCGCGGGCGCGCGTGTCTGTCCGCCCCTCTGCACGGGACCCGTCAGACCTGGGGAAAAACGGGGGCGCGCGGAAAATCGGGCAGGCCTGCACCGGGGGCGGGGGAAGGCGCGCGCGCATGATGGAGATTGGCCAGATCGTCGGGATGCTGGCGCAGCGCGCGGAGGACCTGGCGCGCGAGCTGTTGCCGGGCGGCAAGCGCGAAGGCCGGGAATGGGTGTGCGGCGACCTGTCGGGCGGCCGCGGCCGCGGGGTCTCGGTGTGCATCAGCGGGGCGAAGGCGGGCGTGTGGGGGGAGTTCTCGGCCGGCAGGGGTGGGGACGCTCTCGACCTGGTGGCGGTGTGCCGGTTCGGCGGGAACAAGGTCGAGGCGCTGAAGTGGGCGCGGGGGTGGCTGGGGCTGGGCGAGGCCGGGGCAGGGGGGCGTAGCGCCGCACCGCCGCCGCCACCCCCGCGGGACGTGGAGAAGGACCTGCGCGAGGCCGCGGAGCGCCGCCAGAAGGGGCGTGGGTTGTGGGCGGCGGGCGTGCCGATCCCGGGCACGCCGGCGGAGGTGTACCTGGCGGGGCGGGGCATCGGCCTCGATGACCTCGGCCGCGCGCCGAATGTGCTGCGCTTCAACGCGCGCACCTGGTGCATGGAGCGCGGCGCCGAGCATCCGGCGATGGTGGCCATGATCGTCGACCAGGGGCGCACGATCGGCGCGCATCGCACCTACCTGGCGCCGGACGGGCGCGGCAAGGCGCGGATCAGGGCGGCAAAGAAAGTGCTGGGCGCGCACAAGGGCGGGCTGATCCCGCTGTGGCGTGGCGCGTCGGACAAGCCGCTGAAGGAAGCGCCCGAGGGCGACACCATCGCGATCGCCGAGGGCATCGAGGACGCGCTGACGATCGCGCTGGCCTGCCCGGAATGGCGCGTGGTGGCGTGCGTCAGCGCGGGGAACATGGCGGAGCTGACGCTGCCGCCGACCATCACGGATGTGCGGCTGTGCTTCGACCGCGACGGCGAGAACCCGGCGGTGCGCGTGGCGCGCGAGCGCGCGATCGACCGCTACCTGCACGAGGGCCGCAGCGTCTTCGAGATGCGGCCGGCCGAGGGGTTCAAGGACTTCAACGACGAACACATGGCCGGACTGCGCGGCCGGAGGGGGGCGGCGTGAGCATGAGGTGGGTCCGCAAAAGTTATGGCGTGCCGGCAAGGCGCGGCGGCCGCGTCGAATACACCGGCGAGGGCAGGCCCGAGCTTGGCACCATCACCAGCGCGTCGGGCGGCCACCTGCGCATCCGCCTTGATGGCCAAAGGCATGCCCTTCCATTCCATCCGACGTGGCGCCTTCGCTACCTTGCCCGGCAAGGCGCAGCAGCATGAGCGCCGGCAGCGACGGTCTGATGGAGCGCCGGCACGAGCGCCAGGCGGGCATGGGCACATGGGCGGATGTGCTGTCGGAAACGCGGGCGCAGGTGATCGCCGAGGATCTGACGCGGCGCGAGCGGCAGGTGATCCGGCAGCTGCTGGCCGATGGCGGCGCCGGGGCGCAGATGATGCTGTCGCGCGCGCGGTTGGGCACCGGCAATGCGATGATGGAGGCGCTGTACATCGGCGGCCTGGTGAACGGTGCCGGCACGCGCGACGAGCGCGGCACGGGCAACACGCCGGACAGCAGCTGGTGGTGGCTGACCGCGCGCGGCGAGCAGATCGCGCAGCTGCTGGCGCAGCCGGCTGCGAAGGCGGATGCGGCATGAGCGCAAAGGTGCCGCCCTACGAGACGTTCACGCGCCCGACGTGCCGGGGCAGCGTAGTGCTCGGCAATCACTGCAAGCGCTGCGAGAAGTGTGAGTGGGAGCGCCGGCAAAGCGCCCCTGCCACGCCCGCCGAACCCGAGATTAGCCAGCACGCGGCGCGGGCGCTGCTCGCGGCGCTGAAGCAATCCCGCACGATGATCGAGCTGCTGTGCGATGGGCTGAATATCGACCCCGCCGAGACCTCCCTCACTGTCGTCGGGCGGCACCGCGACACCGGCGCGACGCGCGACCTGGCGGAGGTCACCGTCCAGCAGAGCTTCGATGAGGCGGATGCCGCCATTGCCGCCGCCGAGGGCCGCACGGCATGACCAGCACCATCATCAACGGCGTGCTGCGCCTGGTGGCGATCGTCGCGATGGTCTGGATCGTCGCGGACATCCTGACGCCATGGGTGGCGCGGCATGAGGTGACGGTGGTGATCCGGCCGCAGCCGCATCCGATCGTGCGCGGGTCGCTGGAGTGGCGGACGTGAGCGCGCAGCACACGCCGGGGCCGTGGCGCGACAACGGCCCCTTCGGGTTCGGTCGGCACATCGAAGGGCCTGGAGGATTGAACATTGCGGTTAGCTACAGTGGCGACACTCCCGAGGGCGTCGCCAATGCCGCCTTGATCGCCGCGGCGCCAGCCATGCTGGCGGCGCTAGAGGCAATCACTGAGCACTACCGTGCGCTCGTTGCCTGCGGAGACTGCGGCAACTGGGACCCGGAAGCGGAACCTGTTGTTCAGCGGGCCCGCGACGCCATCGCCAAGGCGCGCGGCGCATGAGCAGCGACAAGCCCCCGCCGAAGAACAACATCACCAGCCTGCGCGCCCGCATGCGCGAGGCGCCGGAGGCGCGGCGGCGCGACGACTACCTGCCGGAGGACTGCCCCGTCGTGCCGCTGGGCGTCGAGGGCGACCTGTGCTGGTACATCGACGGCGTCGGGCAGATGGTCAGCATCCCGCGCAAGGGGCATTCCAAGCTGGCGATCCATGGGCTGTTCAGCCCGCACACCCACTACGTGCAGGACGCGAAGCCCGACTGGGCGAAGACCATCAAGCTGGAGCCGGACGAGCACGGCAACGAGCGCCTGCGCGTGGTGGATTTCCGCCCCGACACCGTGGCGCGCGACCTGATGGCCGCCTGCGCCAGCATGGGCCCCTTCAACCCGGTCGGGCGCGTGCGCGGCCGTGGCATCTGGCGCGGGCGCGACAACGACCTGGTGCTGCACCACGGCAGCGCCATCCATGTCCGCAACCAGGCGCTGAAGCCGGGGCGGCACGACGACTTCGTCTATCCGCGCGGGCCGGAGCGGCCGTTGCCGGCGAAGGACCCGCAGCCGCCCGGCGCCGAGGGTCCAGCGGCACGCGTGCTGCTGGATCTGTCGAGCTGGAATTGGGCGCGGCCGGGGCTCGACCAGAAGCTGCTGCTGGGCTGGGTGTGCGCCACCTTCTACGCCGGTGCGCTGGACTGGCGCCCGCATGGCTGGGTGAATGGCGAGCGCGCGGCGGGCAAGTCCACGCTGTTCCGGTATCTCGGCCGGCTGCTGCATGCGCCGCGCGGCAGCATCATCACCGGCGACACCACGCCGGCGGGCCTGCGGTCGGTGCTGAAGGACGACGCGCTGGCGGTGCTGATGGACGACACCGAGGCCGGCGAGACGCCGGAGCGTGTGCGGAACCTGGTGCTGCTGATGCGCGCGGCATCGTCGGGCAGCAACGTGCTGCGCGGCACGGCGGACCATGGCAGCGCCAGCTTCACGGTGCGCTTCACGGGGCTGGTGAATTCCATCCTGCGGCCGCCGCTGAATGCGCAGGACCTGTCGCGCATGATGCTGCTGGCGCTGTTGCCGCTGGCGAAGGATGCGCGCGAGCCCGACATGGGCGACAGCCACCTGGAGCTGCTGGGCCAGCAGCTGTTCCGCCGGATGATCGACGCCTGGCCGCGCTTCCTGGTGGAGTTCCCGCGGTGGAAGCACGCGCTGAAGGAAGCCGGCATGCCGGGCCGCGCGCCCGAGCAATTCGGCATCCTGCTGGCGGCGCAGGACGTGGCGCTGAACGACGTGGCAGCCGACAGCGACACCATGGCCGAGGTGGCGGCGGCGACGGCCGAGGGCACCGCCAGCGACCGCGCCGAGGAATTGCCGGAGTGGGCGCGGTGCCTGGAGCGGATCACCAGCTCAATCGTGCCGGCGTTCTCGGGTGGGCAGCAGCGCACGCTGGGGACGCTGATCGGCATGGTGGCGATGCAGGACGGCTGGAAGGACCCGGAGACGGGGCAGCCGCATCCCTGGCCGGCGAAGGACCGAGAGGACGCGGCGCGGGCGCTGTCCAGCTATGGCCTGCGCGTGGTGCTGCAGACGCAGCAGGGCGGGCACCCGCTGCGGCGGTGGAAGCATGACCCGCTGAAGGAACCGAGCGCGAGCGGCGACGGGCGGGCGATCGGCATGCTGGCGGTGGCCAACGGGCACAGCAGCCTGAACAGCGCGGTGTTCCGGGGCAGCCACTACGCGGCGGCATCGGGCACGTCGGGCGGCTGGAAGGCGGCGCTGGAGACGGCGCCGGGGGCGGAACGCGGGAAGGAAATGCGGTTCGGCGGGCCGGCCAGCCGGTGCGTGATGGTGCCGCTGGACCTGGTGCTGGATGGCGGGGCGGTGTTCGGGGAGGCGATGGAGTGATGGCGCGCGAGCCCTATCGACCGTCGAACAACACCGAAGGCGCTGCCTTCCTTGCGCGCTGGTGCAACCAATGCACGCGTGACGACGTCCACGACGAACCCTGTCCCATCAAGGTCTCGACCATCTTCCTGAAGGTCACCGATCCTGACTACCCGCAGGAATGGGTGCGCGGCGCAGCCGGGCCATGCTGCACGGCCTTCGAGGCGACTGATGCCGATGTCGATCGCCGGATCGAAGACGAGCGACAAGGAGCGTTGTTCGCATGAGCGAGGACCTGACCCTGATCGCCGTCTATGGCGTGCTGCGCGAGGCGTGCCGCAAGGCCGGCGGGCAGAAGGCATGGGGCGAGAAGCACGGCTTCAGCGCGTCCTTCGTGTCGGATGTGCTGAATGCGAAGCGGCCGATCCCGGACAGCGTGGTCGCGGCGCTGGGGCTGGTGAAGGTGGTGCGCTACCGCCCGGCGAAATCGTGCAATCGACGGATTGCGGCATGAGCACCATCACCTACGAGCAGATGCGCCGCGTGCTGAAGGTGCTCGACGCCCATAAGGCGGAACAGCGGCGCATCCATCGTTGGCCGAGGCTCGCGGTCCGTGCGGCCGTCAAGCGCGGCCGCCGGTTCCAATCGCGCCACTCGCTGCGCCGCTGCTGGACCGTGGTCGCATGAGCGAACGTCAGGCGATCGCCGTTACGGCAGCGCACGTTTTGGCGGCTATCGTCGGCATCGTGCTGGCGGCAATCTTCGCATGAGCGACACCAGCCCCCGCCTGTCCGCCCCTGGCCCGGTCGCGCAGGCGTTCATCGACGCTGACGAACCCATCACCGTGCTGATGGGGCCGGAAGGGTCGGGCAAGACCACCAGCGGCATCCTGAAGGGGATCACCAAGAGCTACGTCTGGCCGCGCACGCGCCGCGGCGTCACGCGCATCCGCTTCGTCATGATCCGCCGCCTGCTGAAGGACCTGGAGGCCACGACGATGAAGTCCTGGCTGGAATGGTTCCCGCGCACGCAGGGCGTGTGGCGCGGCGGCAAGGGTGAGCCCGCGACGCATGAGCTGCTGCTGCCGCACCCCGGCGGCGGCGTGGTCGAGATGACGGCCGAATTTGTCGCGACCGGCGACCTGCGCGTGGAGGAAGCCATGCGCGGCAAGGAATTCTCCTTCGCCTATGTCGATGAATGCGACCTGGCGCCCGAGGACGTGCTGACCTGGACCTATGGCCGCGCCGGCCGCTTCCCGCCCGAGACGCTGAAGAAGAACCCGAAATGGGTGTGGGGCACCATGAATGCCCCGCTCGACGGCAATTGGACCGTGCGCGACTTCATCGACGACGTGAAGCCGGGGCATCGGCTGTTCCGCCAGCCATCGGGCCTGTCGCCGGATGCCGAGAACATCCAGGTGCTGGGCCGCGCCTGGTACCACAACCTGGCGCAGACGCTGCCGCCCTTCGAGCGCAAGCGCCGCATCGAGAACATCCCGGGCCTGAGCCGCAACAAGGAAGCGGTCTATCCCGAATTCAACCCGGACCTGCACATCGCGGGCGGCACGCTGAAGCCGCTGGCGGGGCGCAAGGTGATTGTCGGCGCCGATGCCGGCGGCACGCCAGGCGCGGGCTTCTGGCAGGAAATGCCGGATGGCCAGTGGCGCCTGTATGCCGAGATCAGCACCCACGCAAAGGAGCATGGATCCGTCACCGGCCCGCGGCGCTTCGGCGAGGCCGTGGCGCGCGTGGCCGCCGAGCGGTTCCCGGGCTTCACCCTGGAGGGCATCGCCGATCCGTCGGCGGCCTATGGCGCCGACACGGCCGCCGGCGACGAAGACTGGATCGCCATCGTCTCGCGCGTGTCGGGCATCCCGTTCCGGGCGGCGCCGACGAACAAGCCGGTGCCGCGGCGCGAGGCGCTGCGCCTGCCGATGACGCGGCTGATCGACGGCTACACGCCGGGCCTGCTGATCGACCCGGGCTGCAAGCTGACGGCGCGCGCGCTGACCGGCGAATACCAGTGGACCGTCACGGCCGGGCGCCGTGGCGAGGAACCGCTGAAGAATTGGGCGTCCCACCTGACCGAGGCGCACCAGTACGCGCTGCTGGATGGCGGGCACTACCACCAGGTGATGGCGCGCCAGCAAGCGCGGGGCGCCATGACGCGGCCGACCGTGGCCAGGACCGACTTCAACATCTTCGCGAGGTGAGACCGATGGAAACGAAGCTGGCGGCCGAGCAGCCGCCCGAGACCAGCACCGAGGCCGGCGGGGATCCGGTGGCGGAGCAGGTCCGCATCACCAATATGGTGGCGCACGGATCCATGCGCGGCCAAATCGGCCCCGATCCCGACGTCGCCGCCAAGCTGGCATCTGCCGCGGCGGGCGAGGCCGTGCCGATGACCGAAGCGGCCATGAAGCGCGCGATGGAAACGACCACCTTCTACGGCGCCACGCCGCGCCAGACCGCGCTCAGCGCGGTGCAGGTCGCGGCCATCCAGTCCGCCGAGGCAGCCTACGCCGCCGCCGAGCGCCGCGTGAAGGAAGGCGGCGGCACCGAAGACGACGCCGCGGCGTCCATCCAGGCCATGGTGCCGCTCACCATCCTGCTGAACGCCCGCCACCACGAATACCTGGCGACGCGCGCCAGCATCTTCGGCGAGACGCCCAGCGCGCACCTGGAGCGCATCCTGCGCGAGTTCCGCAGCTACTTCGACGACAAGCGGCCGGAGCTCGCGCAGATCGAGGCGCAGCGCAACGGCGGCGCCGTCACGCGGCGCATGTCCTGATGGCCAGCCGGGTCGCGATGCCCCACGGCCCCTGCGCCGCGCGCAGGGCCATCGAGCAGCCTGCCATGCAGGAATGGTTCGTCCTGTTCGGCGACGGCTTCAGCACGCCCGCGCCGTGGTGGCATCGCTTCCTGGCGCCTGGCTATCGGCACGTCATGGCCATGCGCGCCACCTGGTCGCGCGGCGTCACCCTGACCTTCGAGCATGTCGGCAACCGCTTCATCGCGGAGGCCGTGCCCATGCCGGTGGACGAGCTGGTGCTGCGCTACCTGTCGCAGCGCCAGGTGCATCACGCGCTGGGCTTCAGCCTGCCCGGCCCCGACCTGGTGGACGCCGCCGCCATGCTGCGCCCGCCCATGACCTGCGTGGAGGTGGTGAAGGCCCTGCTGGGCATCCGCGCGCCGCGCATCATCTTCCCGCGCCAGCTGGCGCGGCACCTGCGCGCCGCCGGCGCGTGGGATGTCCCGTCGATCCCCGTTTCTTCCGCCGCATAGGAGGCCCGCCATGGGTGGCATCATGAGTTCCCCGAAGGCCGCGCAGCCCTCCGCCGCGCAGGTTGAGGCGCAAGACAGCCAGCGGCGCCTGGCCGAGGCCGAGGCCGCGCGCCTGGCGCGCCAGACGACGGAGGAAGAAGCCGCCCGTCGCGCGCGTGCCGGGCGTGCCGGCGGGCGCAGCCTGCTGCTGAACAGCGACGTGGGCATCAGCGAGGATGACCGCGCCCCCAAGACGCAGCTGGGGGGCTGACCCATGGGTGGCAGATTTAACACCCCCGCGGCGACCGACGCGCAGCAGCCGCGCATGCGCGAGATTGCCGCGGCCACCATGGCCATGTCCGGCTGGACGCCCGACCAGGCCACGGCCGACACCGGCGCCAATCCCGCCGCGGTCGCGCAGCTGCGCCGCCGCATGGGCCAGCCATCGTTGCTGGCCGAAGGCGGCACCGGCGGCGCCGGCGACGACACCAAGACCAAGCTGGGGGGCTGACCATGGCTTCGATGGATGTCGATGCGCTGTGCAAGCGGTATGACCGCGCCGAGGTTAAGCGCGCGCAGTTCGCGAGCCTCATGCAGGATTGCTACGCCTACGCCATGCCGGAGCGCGATGCCTGGTCATCCTATGGCTACGGGCAGGACCGCAACACCGTCATCTACGACAGCACGGCCCTGGTGGCGGTGCCGCGCTTTGCGAACCGCTTGCAACAGGCGCTGTTCCCGCCGCAGCAGCGCTGGGCGCAGCTGGCAATCCCGCCCGAATACGACACGAAGGACAAGGACGCGCAGCAGCTGCGCGTGGACCTGGAGGGGGTGACGGAACGCATGTTCCGCCACATCCATGCCAGCAACTTCGACCAGGCCGTGGCGGAATGGGGGCAGGACCTGTCTGCCGGCCTGGGCTGCATGATGATCGAGGATGGCCGGTTCGGGCAGCGGCGACGGCGCGGGCCGCGGCTGCGCTTCGTGGTGGTGCCGTCCGCGCTGGTGGCCTTCGACGAAGGGCCGTTCGGCAGCATCGAGGGCGTGTTCTTCAAGCAGGCCGTGAAGGCGCGGCTGCTCGATCGCACCTATCCCGATGCGAAGCTGCCGGCCGCGCTGGTGACCTTGGCGCGCGAGGAGCCCGACAAGGATGTCGAGCTGCTGCAATGCACCTACTACGACCCGGATCATGATTTCTGGCGGCTAGAGGTGCTGGTGAAGGCCGACAAGCACCGCATCGTCCAGCGGACCTATCGCACGAACCCCTGGGTCATCACGCGCTGGTCCAAGGCGCCAGGTGAGACGCACGGGCGCGGGCCGCTGACGCAGGCGCTGCCGGACATCAGGACCGTGAACAAGCTGCAGGAGCTGGCGCTGAAGTCCGGCGCGCTGGGCGTGTCGGGCGTGTGGACTGCTGTCGATGACGGGGTGCTGAACCCCGACACCATCCGCATCGCGCCGGGCGTGGTGATCCCGGTCGCGAGCAATGCCACGGGCGGGCGCGGCCCCAGCCTGCGCGGGCTGGAGATGCCGGCCAACTTCCAGCTGAACGAGGCGATGCAGGACAAGCTGAAGACCACCATCCGGCAGATCCTGTTCGACAACCCGCTGCCGCCGGAAATCCAGGCCGGCCTGACCGCCACGGAGGTGGTCGAGCGGCTGCGCCAGTTCCAGGCGGACACCGGCGCCTTCGGGCGCCTGCAGGCGGAAGCGGTCATGCCGATCGTCGCGCGGGTGCTCGACATCCTCGAGGAGGCCGGCGAGCTGGCAGCGCCGCAGTTCCAGGGCCTGGTGAAGGCGCTGCAGGAGGAGCTGATCCAGATCCAGGCGACCAGCCCGCTGAGCCAGGCGCAGGACCGCGCGGATGTGCAGGTGATCTTCAGCGTCATCACCGGCCTGGCGCAGCTGGGCGAGTACGGCATGCGGCTGATGCAGCGCATGCTGGACGAAGACCGGACGGCGACCTTCATCGCGGAGCGGTCGGGCGTGCCGGCCGTGGTGATCCCGACCGAGGCGGAGCTGAAGAAGCGGGCCGACGATGAGGCGGCAGCGCGGCAGCAGGAACAGATGCTGAGAAGCCCGGTGATCGGCCAGGCCGTGGGTGCGCTGGGGAATGTGGCGGCCAAGGCCGTGCCGCAGACGGCGGAGGCGGCATGAGCTGGCGCGATGATGGCGGCCAAGCCTTCCCATCGGCAGAACGGCTGGCCGCGCAAGACTTTGTCGAGACCATCACGTCGGGCGGCATGTCCCTGCGCGACTGGTTCGCGGGGCAGGCGCTGGCGGGCCTGATCACCAGAGAGACAAGCGGCGCCCCTGACGAATGGGCAAGGGTGGCTTTCAGGCTGGCCGACGCCATGCTCGCCGCACGGAAGGGCAAGCCATGAACACTTCCGCCGACATGATCAACCACCCGCCGCACTACACGCAGGGCGGCGTGGAGTGCATCGACGCCATCGAGGCCGCGCTGGGCATTGATGGCTTCCGCGCGTTCCTGCGCGGCCAGGTCATCAAGTACCTGTGGCGCGCGGGCCTGAAGGGCGGCGCCGCCGAGGACCTGGCCAAGGCTGCTTGGTATCTCAACCGCTTGCAGAAGGCGCACACGCCATGAACGACTTTGACGTCTTTGCCCCGGCCGGCGCCGTCGCGCCGGCGCAGGAAGCGCAGCGCGCCCGGCAGCGCCAGGCGCAGCAGGACGCCATCCTCGCCGCCCTCGGCCACCCTGCCGGCCGCGCGTGGCTCGATCGCGTCCTGCAGCAGGAATACGCCCGGCCGTCCTACCTGCCCGGCGATGACTTCCCCGGCACCGCCTATCGCCAGGGCCGCATCGCCCTGGCGCGCGAGTGGGCCGAGCTGCTGCACGCCGCATCCCAACCCGCACCGACCGGAGAGTGACCATGCACCCGTTCCGCTATGCGCTGACGCGCCGCTTCGTCATGGCCCCGGAAAATGGCGCGGGCGCCGGCGGCGGTGCTGCCCCGGCCGCCGGCGCCGGTGACCAGGCCGCGCCGCCCGCCGCCGATGGCGCCGCCGCCGCTGCTGCCGCGGCCGCCGCTGCCGGTGGTGGTGGCGACCCGCCCGGCAGCATCTTCGACGCGGCCGCCGCCGGCGGCGAGCCCGCCAAGGGCGCCGACGGCAAGCCCGTGAAGCCGGACTGGGTGGCCGACCAGTTCTGGAATGGCGAGAAGGGCGAGGTGGACGTGCAGGCGCTGGCCAAGAGCCAGCGCGACCTTCGCGCGCAGGTGAGCCGCGGCGAGGGCAAGCTGCCCGAGAAGCCCGAGGGCTACACCATCCCGACGATCGAGGGCGTGCCGCCCGACCTGGTGAAGCCCGACGATCCGCTGCTGGTCGAAACGCGCGCCGCGGCGCATGCCGCCGGCATCACCGACAGCCAGATGCAGGCGGTGATGAAGCCCTACCTGACCGCCCTGGCGAAGGCGAAGGGCGCGGCAGCGGACCCGGAGGCGGCGCGCGCGGCCTACCAGGCCGAGTACCAGGCCGAGCTGGCGAAGCTGGGGCCGAACGCGCGCACCTTCGTCGCGGATGTCGGCGGGCGCATCAACGGCATGGTCAGCACCGGCGCGCTGAATGCCGCCGAGGCCGCGGCGCTGAAGGCCGTGGGCACCGCCGATGGCGTGCGCGCGCTGGCGAAGCTGCTGGAGGCGCAGGGCGCGCCGTCCATCCCGACCGACGCCATGCAGGCCGACAGCATGACGCAGGCCGACGCGGTCAAGATGCTGCGCGAGGGTCATGCCACAGGCGACAAGCCAAAGATCGAGAAGGCCACGGCCGCGCTGGCGGCGCTGGAGCGGCGCGGCGCGCTGAAGCCCGCAGCCTGACCGAGATAGGGGGTCCGCCCCATTCTGCCGCTGCTGCCCGGCGCGGCGTATCTCCCTGCGATCTTCCGCGCGCGCCGCCCCCTGAGCACGACACGGCGCGCGTGGCTGGCAATCCCTGCGGCGGGCCGCTTTGGCGGCGATCATTGGGGAAATCGCGGGAGCCGGGCCAAGTGCATTTTTCGCTAGCACACTTTGAAATCCGTGATTGTCTCACCCTGCCGCGCAAGCGGTTTTCTTGGACGTTTCCTCCCTAAACTGGCGGGCCTTCGGGCCTGCCGCTTTTCGGGGTGGCGCCAGGAAGGCCCAGCCCGGCGACGCGGGGGACAGACCCCGGGAAAGGCGCCCTGCCTGAAGGGCGAAGCGGATACGACCCGCGCCAGGGCCTATCCCCCCAAAGGGGACCCCGCACGGCGTGGCCTATCGGACTGCGACCAACGCAATCGCGCTGTTCGGAGAGATAGGCCCCAATGTCCATCGGCCTGCCGACAATCGTCCAGATCGACTACGACGCCCGGGTGAAGGCGGCGTACCAGTCGATGGGACTGTTCCGCCCGCATGTCCGTGTGAAGACCGGCGTGATCGGGTCCACCGTCAAGTTCCGCCGCGCCGTGCGCGGCATCGCGCGCCCGCGCATCCCGCAGACCGACCTGATCCCGATGGGTCAGCAGTATGCGGAAGCCACGGCCACGCTGACCGACTGGCAGGCCGCGGACTACACCGACCGCCTCGACCAGGTGCTGACCAACATCGAGGAACGCAGCGTCCTCGCGGAGAACATCGGCGGGGCCGTGGCACGGCGCACCGACCAGATGATCATCGAGGCGCTGGACGCGGCCAATGGGTCCGCGAACATCGTGCACGGTTCCGCCGGCATGACCTTCGCGAAGGTCACGGCGGCGAAGCGCCTGATGGATGCGCGGTCGGTGCCGTTCGGCAAGCGCAAGCTGGCCGTGTCGGCGCAGGGCTACGACAACCTGCTGAACGAGGCGAAGTTCACCTCGGCCGACTACGTCGAGAAGAAGGCCATCAGCGAGGGCAAGCTGCCGCCGCTGCTGGGGTTCGACATCATCATGGTGCCGGACATGGATGAAGGCGGCCTGCCGCTGAATTCCACCACGCGCACCAACTTCGCGTGGGACATGGAGGCGATCGGCCTGGCGATCGGCGCCGAGGTCCCGCTGGAGGTCAACTACATCCCCGAGAAGACCAGCTGGCTGTCGGCCGAGCTGCTCAAGGCGGGTGCGGTCGCGATCGACGCCCTGGGCGTCATCGAGATTGAAACGACGGAGAGCTGAGCCATGGCACTGACCATCCGCAACCTGGTTCCGCTTTCGACCGGCCGGCCTGGCAAGCACGACACCACGGCCGCACTGCGCGGCGGTGCCTTCACGGTGTACCTGTACGCCACGGAGGACGCCGCGGCGGACGTCGACACCGCCGGCTACTTCAACGACGCCCGGCACATCCTGCGCCAGGGCGACGCCATCTGGCGGCTGACCATCAACAGCTCCGGCGTGCCGCAGACCATGGGCTTCCACCTGGTCAACAGCGTGCCGGCCACGGGCAATGTGGACGTCGCCGACGCGCTGGCCGTTACCGTCACCGACACCGACTGACCGGGAACCGGGGCGCCGCAAGGCGCCCCGGGCACCATCATGGACCGGACCGCGACATCCACGATGCAGGACTTCCTCGGCCCCGACGCCGCAGCCATCGCCAAGGCGCTGGGCGCGGCATTCGCGGGGCGCGCGCTGCTGCTGCTCGAAGCGCGCCGCGACATGCCCATCACCGTGCGCCGCATCCTGACGGCGGTGCTGTGGGAAGTCCCGCTGATCTGCGCCTTCGCCATCCTGGGCTGGCACGTCGCCCCCGTGCTGGGCATGGACGACGAGAACGCCCGCGTCGTGGTGACGACGCTGCTCGCCAACATCGGCGCGCGCGGGGTGGACCGCCTGGTCTCGCGCATCCTGCCGGCGCCGCCGGCTGGCCCGGAGGGGAAGTAATGGCCGACCCGAAGCAGAGCCGCGGTTACCGCAACAAGAACCCCGGCAACATCGACTACAACGTGCGGAACCGCTGGCAGGGCCAGGTCGGCATCGAGACGGCCGGCAACCCGCCGCGCTTCGCCGTGTTCGAGAGCCACGAATTCGGCATCCGCGCGCTGGCCGCGCTGCTGACCACCTACCAGGATCGCCACGGGCTGCGGAGCATCACGCAGATCGTCTCGCGCTGGGCGCCGGGCAACGAAAACAACACCGGCGCCTATATCCAGCATGTGGCGCGGCTGACCGGCCGCGGCGCCAACGACGTGCTCGACCTGCACACCTATGCCGATCTGCGCCCGCTGGTCGAAGCGATCATCACGCATGAGCTGGGCGGCAACCCCTACGACGCTGCGACGATCGACGCGGGGCTGCGTCTGGCGGGCGTGCCGAAGCCGGGCGTCTCGGCGCCGGCGCCGGCGACGGACGCAGGCATCCTGGCCGGCGTGGCGGCGGCAGCGGCATCTGCGGCGCCGGCAGTCTCCAGCCTGTCGGGCCTGCATTGGGCCGTGGGCGTCGCCGTGGTGGCCGGCGCTGTGGCGCTGGCGGCCATCGTGCTGCTGCGGCGTCAGCGTGCGGCGTGACCTGGCTGACCAACCCGTATCGGTTTGGCGGCGGGCTTGTGGGTGAGCCAGTCGGCGCGCGTCTGCATTGGCGCGTCATGCTCATGGCATCGCCCACGGGCGCATACGAGATCAACGAAATTGAGCTGGCAGCAACGCCGGGCGGAGCGGATCAATGCTCTGGCGGGACAGCAACCACGAACGAGCTGACCGGCGCATCCAATGCGTTCGACAACAACGACAGCTTTTCGGCGTCGTTTGTCTGGACGATATTCACCCCGCCGCTGGATGGCATCTGGCTGGCTTACGAATTCCCGGCGCCGGTGTCGGTGCGTGAGCTTCGCCTGAGGTCTACATCGGGCTTCCCCGAGCGTGCGCCGACTGCGCTTGTTCTCCAGGCCAGTGATGACGGATCGACGTGGAGGACCGTGGACTTCCTGGTGGAGCCCACGACATACACGGCGCTGCAAACCAAGACCTTCGCGGTCTCGCCGGTCTACCCCGAGCTGCTGCGCGAGAACGCGCGCGCCTGGCGGATCAACGTGTCGGCCAACAATGGCGGCGGGAACACTGCGGTCGGTGAGCTGGAGTTCCGGGCGACCAGCGGAGGCGCATCGCTCTGCACCGGCGGTGTGGGCATGGCGAGCAAAGGCCCCAGCACTCCGACGACGTATGCGGCGGCGTTCGATGGAGCGAGCAGCCCGAAATTCATGGCCGGAGGCGTATGGCGGCTCTGGTACAATTTCCCGGCGATCGCCGACCCAGCGTATGTCGCGGTGCGCGCGCCGCATGAATTCGCCGACAGCGACAGCCCGAGAGACTTCACCGTTCAGTGGACGGTGGACGGCGAGACTTGGACGACTGCGGCAACGATCACCGGACAGACGGGCTGGACCAACTCTCAAATTCGGGAGTTCGCGCTGTGATCCCGGCGGAAGCCTGGGCCGCGTTGGGCGGCATCGTTGCCGCCATTGCCGCCATCGTCGCGGCGTTCCTGCGCGGCCAGCGCGCCGGCCGCACCGCCGAGCAGCGCGACCAGATGCAGGACCGCATCACCGGAGCAGAGGGGAGAGCCAATGCGGATCGTGATGCTGCTCGCAGCGATGATCCTGCTGCCGAGCTGCGCAAGGACTGGCGCCGCGGGCTGTGAAGCCTGGCGCCCCATCCTCGTGGCCGACGCCGATGTGCTGACCCCGGAGACCGCGCGCGCCGTGCTGGCGCACAACCGCGCCGGCCGGCGCCTGTGCGGCTGGTGACCACATGAGCGTCACCGAGATCACCCTCGCCAATTCCGCCCTGCGCCTGCTGGGCGAATTCGGCGTGGCCGCGCTGGACGAAGGGACCGACCTGGCCGAGACCATCCAGCTGATCCAGCAGGACACCGTGCGCGCCCTGCTGACCGAACACCCCTGGCGCTTCACCCTGCGGAAGGCGGTGCTGGCGCGCCTGGCGACGCCGCCCATCAACGAATGGGCCTATGCCCACGCCCTGCCGCCCGACCGCCTGACCATCCGCGCCATGCGCGCGTCCGCCGGCACCGGCAACGACGTGGTGCGGGACTACGAGGTGTTCGAGCACCGGGTCTATTCGCACCAGCCGGACCTGTGGTGCGACTACCAGGTGCCCGTCGATCCCGGCATCTGGCCGCCCTACTTCACCAACCTGGCGCGCAATGCCCTGGCCAGCGACTTCGCCGTGGCGATCGGCGCCGGCAGCTCCGCCGCCGAGCTGTTCCATCGCCGCGCCTATGGCATGCCCAGCGAGGGGCGAAATGGCGGGCTGATGGCCGTGGCGCGCAAGATCGACAGCCAGCAGCAGCCGCCCCAGCAGCTGACCGACTACCCGCTGCTGGCGGCCCGCTTCGGTGGGCGGTCGCGCTGATGCGCTTGGCCCGCGCCGCGCAGCTGTCCTTCACCTCCGGCGAGATCGCCGAGGCGCTGTATGGGCGCATCGACGTCAGCCGCTACTACTCGGCCGCGGCGCTGATGCAGAACGTGCTGGTGAAGCCGCAGGGCGGCTTCCGGCGCCGGCCCGGCATGGCGCATGTGCATGACTTTGCGGCCGGCGAGGGCCTGACCGGCATCCGCTGCATCCCCTTCGCCTTCAACACCGAGCAGACCTATTGCATCGTCCTGACCAACGGGCAGCTGCACGTGTGGCGCAGCGACGGGCTGTTCCTGGCGACCGTCGACGCCTGCCCGTGGACAGGCCTGATGGCCGCGAACATGAACCGTGCACAAAGCGCCGACACGCTGCTGCTGTTCTTCCCGAACATGCGGCCGCAGCGGGTCATGCGCGGCACGGTCGAAACCACCTGGACCGTCGGCGACGTGCCCTGGACCAACATCCCGCAATTCGACTTCGGCGCCGGCGCCGAGCCGATCATGTCCGACACGCGCGGCTGGCCGGAATGCGGCACCTTCCACCAGGGGCGGCTGTGGATCGGCGGGCTGGGCAGCAAGCCGGCCACCTTCATCGCAAGCAAGACCGGCGACTTCTTCAACCTGGATGTCGGCACCACCCTGGACGACGAGGCCATCGTCGGCACCATCGACACGGACCAGGTCAATGCCATCCATCAGATGGTGTCCGGCCGCGGCCTGCAGATCTTCACCAGCGGCGCCGAGCATGTGCTGACCGGGGATCCGCTGACCCCCAAGACCGTGGGGCGCGAGGAACAGACGCGGCGCGGCATCAAGCGCTTCGTGCCGACGGCGGAGGTGGATGGCGCCACGCTGTTCATCCAGCGCCAGGGCGCGGCGCTGCGGCAATTCGTTTTCGTCGAGACCGAACAGGCCTGGCGGTCGGAAATGGCCAGCCTGCTGGCGCCGCACCTCATCATCGACCCGGTGGACACGGCGGCACGCAAGACGGCCCGCCAGGACGATGCCGACCACATCCTGCTGGTGAATGCGGACGCCACCATGACGGTGCTAACCACCCTGCGAAGCCAGGAAGTGGCGGCCTTCACGCGATGGCTGAGCGATGGCGCGATGCTGAGCGCGGCGGCCCTGGCATCCGGCGAGGTGTTCTTCGCGGTCCGGCGCAACGGCACCGTTCGCATCGAGACCTGGGCCGACACGCGCTTCCTGGATGCGAGCAAGCGGCGCACCGAACCGACCACGGCCTTCAGCGTGATGTCGGGCCTGGCGCACCTGGAGGGGCAGCAGGTCGCGGCGATCGCCGACGGCGCCTACATGGGGCTGTTCACCGTGTCGGGCTATTCCATCACGCTGCCGCGCGAGGCGCTGGACGTGGAGGTGGGCCTGCCCTTCGAGGTGAAGGTACTGCCGCTGCCGCTGGAGCCGCGCGACCAATCCGGCAACCTGATCGGCCGCCGGTCCCGCGTCGTGAAGATCACGGCGCGCGTGGTGGACAGCGGCACCTTCACCATCGCCGGCCAGCCGCTGGTGCTGCGCGGCGTGGGGCGCGACCCGAACCTGCCGCTGGACACGGCACCGCCGATCCGGTCCGGCGACATGCAGCTGCGCGGCCTGCTGGGCTGGCGCGAGCGGCACCAGCTGCCGATCGAGCAGCCGATCCCCGGGCCGCTGGAGCTGCTGGCGCTCAACTACGAAATGAGGATCGGGGAATGAGCCTGACCCTGCATGCGGCGCGCGAACGCGACCTGGACGGGTTCACCATCGACCCGCGCCAGGCGTCGCTGTTCCAGGGCAATGCCTTCGAGACGCTGCACCGCCTGGTGGCGGGCGGGTCCGCCATCGTCGCGATCTTCAACGGGCAGCGCATCGGCTTCGGCGGCTTCGCGGAATACTGGCCGGGCCGTGCCGCCGCCTGGTGCTTCCTGCGCGCCGACATCCCGAAGGCGGCATGGGTGCCGCTGACCCGGGCGGTGCGCGACTGCCTGGCCGCAGCGGGGCAGCGGCGCCTCGAGGCGGATATTCGCAGCGGCTTCGTTGCGGGGAGCCGTTGGGCAGGACTGCTGGGCTTCGAGCCGGAAGGGCGGATGCGCGCCTACTGGACCGATGGGGCGGATTACCTGCGCTTCGCAAGGATCGCGGCATGAGCTGGTGGCACCCACCCATGGGGCTGGCGGCGGCGTGCCGCGAGCCGATTTCCGGCACCGCGCTGACCGTGGCCGCCATCACGTCGACCGTGGCCGCGGCCGCCGGTGCCGGCATGCAGGTGGTGGCCAGCCAGCGCCAGGCGGCAATCCAGCGCGGCCAGGCCAGGCAGGCCGACTTCGCCGCCGAGGGCGAGCGCATCAAGGGCATCGAGCAGGGCAACCAGCTGCGCGAGAACCTGCTGCGCACCCTGGCGGCGCAGCGCAGCCGGTATGCCGCATCCGGCCTGGTCGCCGATGAAGGCACCGCCCTGACCCTGCAGGAACAGACCGCCGCGCGGGCCGAGCGCGAGCTGACCATCCAGGGCGCCAATACCACCATCCGATCGGAGCAGGGCCGCATGCAGGCCAGCCTTCTGGACGACAGCGCCGACTGGACCCAGACCAGCGGGTATGTGCGCGCCGGCATCAACCTGTTCGAGGCCGCGGGCAATGCCTATGGCCGATCGGCCGGCACGCCCAAGCGCGCGGGTGGCACGCCATGAGCGGCACACGCGGCCGCGCGGCGGCGCCGGAGTTCACTGCCCGGGTCCTGCCGGACGTGGTGCAGCCAAGCGGCGGCGGCGCGGCGCTGGTCGCGGCGCAGCAGATGGACAGCATCGGCGACCGCATCCTGCGCCTGAGCGAAAGCCAGGGCCGGCGCGCCGACCAGCAGGCGACGGAAGCCGCCACGGATGCCGGCCTGGCGGCGGGCAATTCCGCACCCGGCACGCACATGGAGGGCGGCGGCGACCTGTACCGCCGGGCCTACAACCGCGCGGCATTGCAGGGTGCGAGCTGGCGGCTGGAGGCGACGGCGCGCACCGAGCTGGACCGCATGGGGCGCGAGCACCAGGCCAACCCGGCAGGCTTCACCAGCGCCTTCACGGCCTGGCGCGACGGCACGCTGGAGGGCATGCCGGAGAGCTTCCGGGCGCGCCTGGCGCCGACGCTGGATGCCATGGCGGGGCAATACACGCGGGCCATCCAGGAACAGAACGATAGGTCGGTCGCCGATGAAGCCGGCGCGGCCTTCACGGCGGTGCTGCCCGCGCGCCTGGCCAGCATCGAGCGGCTGGGCCTGCGCGCGGCAACCGACCCCGCCGCCCGCGCCGAGCTGGACCGCGAGCAGCAGGCGCTTCGCAACGACCTGGTGGCGCTGGGGCCACGCAACGCCTTCACCTTCGAGGGCGTAGAGTATCCGGCCGACCCGACGCGGCGCGGCCGCTACACGGTCGAACAGCTGGCGCAGCTGCGGACCAGCGCGCAGGACACCGAGGTGATCGCGGCGGCGCGCGGGGCCTTCCGCACCGGGCCGCAGACCCTGGCGGCCGTCGAGGATTTCGAGCGCCGCGCCGAGGCCGGCGAGATCCCCGGCCTGCGCCCGGACCAGGCGCGCCGGATGGCTGACAGCTTCCGGCGCGACATCAGCCAGGCGCGCGCCGCACAGACCGAAGGGCAGCGCGAGGCGCGCGCCGCCCTGGCCGGACGTCTCGATGCGGACCGCGCGGCCATTGCCGAACGGGGCGAGCCGGTCAGCAACGTGCTCGACACCGAGCTGGCCGCGGCGGGCTATGACGTCGCGCAGTATCGCGGGCAGGAGCGCGCCCGCATGCTGGGCTGGCAGGCGACAAACGACCTGCGGTCGATCGACACGCCGGAGCGCGCGCAGGAGGTGGCCGAACGGTTCCAGCCCGGCACCGATCTGTTCCGCGCCGACCCGACGACAGCGCGCCAGGTGCTGGAATTCGCCCGCCAGCGCGGCGCGACCATCCGCGCCGCCACCCTGCAGGACACGGTGCGCGACCGCGCCGCCGAGTTGCAGACCAACGCCGCGCAGGCCGTGCGCCATGCCCGCGCCGTGCCGCAAGAGTGGCGCCCAATCGTGACTGCCGCCGCGCAGCAGCACGGCCTGCCGGAATTCCTCGCCCTTGCCCTGCTGGGGCGCGAGAGCGGCGGACGTGCGGGTGCGGTGAGCCCGGCCGGCGCCATCGGCCCGGCGCAGATCATGCCCGATACGGCGGCCAGCCCGGGCCTGGGCATGGCACCGCTGCCGCGCGAGGCGCTGACCGACCCGGCGCGCGCCATCCCCTGGGCCTTCGACTACTACCGCCGCCTGCTGACCCGCTACCAGGGCAACCACGAACACGCGCTGATGGCCTACAACTGGGGCTTCGGCAGCGTGGACAGATGGATTGCCGGCGGCCGCACCGGCGCGGTTCCACGGGAGACGCGCGAGTATGTGGCCGCGTTGCTGCCCGCCGCCGGCGGCGACCCATCGAGCGCCGGCTGGCAGCCGCCCAGCATCGTCACACGCGAGGAAGCCCTGGCCGCGGGGCAGACGCCGGAATGGGCGGCGCGGGTTTCCGCCGAGGCCGCCGAGGCAGGGCGCCAGGCCGCACAGCGGATGCAGGCGCTCTACGGTTCGCCGGAGGAGCGCGCGCGGGTCGAGGCCGACCTGGTGGTCCAGGGCGACCGCGCATCCGAAAATGCGCGCTTGGCATCGGCCTGGCGCGAGGCATTGCAGGAACGGACCACGGGCATCACCCGCGACCCGGCCGGCTATGTCGCGCAGGCATCGCCCGTGCTGCAGGATCTCGAGCAGCGCGTGGCGCAGGGCGACATGGCCGCGCTGCCCGCCCTGGTGGACGGCCTGCGCCGCGAGCAGCAGCGCCAGGGCGTGCCTGACCGCCAGCAGCGCGCGCTGCCGGACCGCCTGGTGCAGGGCTTCTTCGACCAGATCGCCGACGCCGCCAGCCCCAATGCCGCGGAGCAATCCCTTCGCACGCTGGTGGACGCCGTGGGGCCGCAGGAAGCGGCGCGCATGTTCAGCACCGCGACCATCACCGGCGGCGCGCAGACCGAACGGCGCCAGGCCATCATCGTGGCGGCCGCGCTGTCCGGCCGCGGCGACGACACCGCCCGGCGCATCCTGCGCGGCGCCACGGTGCTGCGCGACAACACCATGCCGGGCCAGACCGCCGCGCTGATGGAAGCGCGCCTCGATGCCCATGCCGGCACCGCCTTCGCCGGGCCGGCGGGCGGCGAGCTTCGCAGCCAGGTCTCGGCCGCCGCGCGCGCCTACTACGCCGCTGGCCTGTCGGACGCCGGGCAGCTGGCCAGCAACCGCTTCGACAACAGCCGGTTCGACGAGGCCCTGGCCGTCGTGATGCCCGTGGCGCGCTATGGTGGCCAGCGCGTGCCACTGCCCGCCGGCATGACCGAGCAGCGTTTCCAGGACACCATGGCGGCGCTGCCGCCCGACCGCCTGGCTGGCGCCATCGCGGCCGATGGCAGCCCCATCACGCCCGCCCAGGTGGCACGCGGCGGGTTCGCCCTGATGCCTGTGGCGCCCGGCCGCTACATGCTCCGCTGGGGGCAGTACGAGGTGCTGGACCGCGAGGCCGGCGGCCGCCGCCCCTTCATCCTGGACCTAACCGGCGCCGCGCCGGCCGAACCGCAAGGCCCCGCCATGGGCGGCCCGCGCCGCAGCGGCCGGCCGCGGTATGGCGAGGCGCCCGGACCCGTCGCGCCATGAGTGACCTATGGGGCCTGCGCACGCGCGAGACGCCGATCGCCGAGAACCCGCTGCCCACGGCGCCGCGCAGCGACGCGGAACGGTTCGACACCAACCTGGAAGCCGCGCTGGCGACGGGCAACTTCTACAGCCAGGAGCGCAACCTCCGCCGCGAATACGACGCCGCGTCCGCCGCCTTCCGCGAGGCCGGCGCCGGGGTCGAGAACCCCTTCGATGTCGGCGAGGGTAGCGGCTTCTTCGATGACCTGGGCCGCATCGCGAGCCTGGCCACGCCCGGCGGCGGCGTGGGGCGCCGCATGGCCGAGACCGCCATCCGCGAGCGCCGCCTGGCGCAATGGGACGAAACCGCCCGCGCACTGCAGGAAGCGAACCCCGAGGCGCGCGACCTGTATCCCACCAGCGCGCAGCTGCGCCTGCGCGCCGACCAGGCCGCTGCCGCGGCGCTGCGCCGCCAGCGGCTTGAGGATGGCATGGGCGGCGGCCTGGGCGGCTTCGCCGGCACCATGGCCGGGATCTTCGCGGACCCGGTCCAGGCCGCCACGCTGCCCGTCGGCGCGCCGTACCGCATCGGCGGCAGCCTGCTGGGCGCCGTGGTTCGCACCGCCGCCATCGAGGGCACCGTTGCCGCCGGCACGCAGGCCGTGGTGGAAACCCGCGCCGACCCGTACCGCCGCAGCCTGGGCTTCGAAAGCGAGGCCGTCGAGCAGATTGCAATGGCGGGCCTGGGCGGCGCCGTCATCGGCGGCGGGCTGCGCGCCGTGCTGGGCCTGGTCTCGCGCGGCCTGCCCGACACGCCGGCCGGGGTGGCGGCCGAGGATGCAGGCAATGCCGCGCGCCTGCAGGCCATGGAGAATGCCGGCAACCCCGTGGGCAATGCCGGTCACGCCGAACACCTGCGCGCGCTGGACCAGGCGGTGCAGGACGTGGCGCAGGGCGGCCAGGCGCGCGTGACCCTGCAGGAGATCAGCCGCATCGCCACGGCGCGCGAGCGCCTGCTGGCGGAGGCCGCCGCCGCCACGGATGCAATCGGCCCGGGCCAGCGGCTGCACGCCTTCACGCCGGCCGGCCGCGCCGTGCTGGTGGAACCCCGCGTGGTCGAGCTGCGCGAGCTGGTGCCCAGCCACGGCCCCGACGGGGTGCGGAACGCCGCCTATCCCCACGACGAAGGCATCCAGCCCCGCCCGCGCGGGGATGCCCCGCTGCTGGACCAGGTGCGCGACATCGCTGCCCGGCTGATCCCGGAGCGGCTGCTGCCCAATGTCGAGGCACGCACTGGCAGCCCCATCATCGGCGAGGACCTGGTGGTGGAAAGCGGCAATGGCCGCGTGATGGCGCTGACGCAGGTTTATTCCAGCCCCGACCTGGCGCAGCAGGCGGCGGCCTATCGCCAGGCGCTGGCGGCGCGCGGCTGGAATGTCGAGGGCTTCGACCAGCCGGTGCTGGTCAGCCAGCGCATCACCGCCATGACGCCCGCCGAGCGGCAGAACTTCGTGCGCGAGGTGAATGCCCGTGGCGAGGCCGATGCCGGCCCGGCGCAGCGGGCCATGGATGACGCCCGCCTGATGGGCGACGCGCTGCCGATGTGGCGCGGCGGCGACGTCGACAGCGTGGCCAACGTGCCCTTCGTGCGCCGCGCGCTGGAGGCGCTGGGCCCGGCGGAGCGCGCCGGCATGCTCGACGCACAGGGCCGGCTGAATGGCGAGGGCGTGCGCCGCATCGGCGATGCGCTGCTGGCGCGCGCCTATGGCCAGGAGCTGGGCGCGCTGCTGGATACCATCCTGCAGGGCGGCAATGACGGGCTGCGCGCGCTGGCCGGGGCACTGCGCGACGTGGCGGGCGAATGGGCACGGATGCGCGCCGCCGCGCTGCGCGGCGAGATCGACCCCGCCATGGACGTGACGGCCGACCTGGTGGCGGCGGTGCGGCTGCTGAACGATGCGCGCCGTGTGAAGCTGAGCGTGCGCGACCTGCTGGCCCAGGCCGACATCGAGCGCGTGGACCCGACCGACACCACGCGCGCCCTGCTGGCCGCCTTCCATCGTGACCCCGACATGCAGGGGCCGGTGCTGCCGCGGCCTAAGATCGCGCAGCGCCTGACCGGCTATGTCGAGACCGCCATGGACAGCCAGCCGGGCGGCGGGCTGTTCGACCTGCCGCCGGTGCGCCCGGGTGAGCAGGTGGCGGCGATCGCCCGGCGCGATGCGGCGGACGCAGCCGACGGCGCCGATGTGCCGGCGCCGCGCGCAGCCGACGAAGCGGCCGAGACTGCGGCCGAGCCCGAGGCGCCGGTGTTCCGCTTCGAGCCGGAGGCCGTCGACCCCGCCGCCGCGCAGGCCCGCCGGCTACTGGAGGTCGACCAGGAAATCAGCGCGCCGGCCCGAGCCCCGATGCTGGACCGCGCCGTGCTGCAGGAGGCCCGCCGCGTCGCGGCCGAGCGCGACATCCCGGTGCCGGACGGCCAGGCCGTGAACGACAGCGGCCAGGCCGTGGCCACCACGCGCGGCGCGCGCGAGCTGCTGGACGACGCCGAGGCCGCCCTGGCCGATGCCGACGAGGCACTGGCCTGCATGCTGGGGGGTGCCGCCTGATGGCCCGCACGATCAATACCTGCTTCCAGAAGGCCGTCGCGGCCGGGAAGCTGTCCGCCAAGACGGCGCAGGAACGGTCCGCGCGCATCGACGAGCTGATGCAGAAGGGCATCACCGAGGCCGACGCCATCGCCAAGGCGGCGCAGGAGGTGAAGGACAGCGCCGCCCGCCAGGCACGCCAGGCGGCGCTGCGCGTGACCAAGGCGGCCGAGCTGGACGCGCTGACCAAGACCCACCCCAGCGGCCGCGCAGCCGGCGTGCAGTCCCTGCTGGCGCGCGACCTGCGCGGGCAGGTGAACTATTCCAATGTCGAGCGGCGCGCGCGGGCAGTGCGCGGCCTGGCGCATGCCGGCCTGACCGATGTGCTCGACCGCTTCCGCGCCCGCTTCCTCGGCCTGAAGACCGACAAGGAAGGGCTGACCGACTTCATCGGCGCGCTGTACGGCACCGCCACCAAGCCGGAATTCGCCGCCTATGCGAAGGCCTGGGCCGACACCGTGGAGCGGCTGCGCCTGCGCTTCGAGGCCGCCGGCGGGCACATCCCGGCGCTGGCCACCTGGCGCTTCCCGCAGGTGTGGGACCGCGATGCGGTCAACACGGCCGGGCGCGGCGCCTTCACCGCCTTCATGCAGGACGCCATGGCGCGCGGCGCGCTGCGGATCAACGACCTGGACACCGGCCAGGCCATGACCGGCGTGCGCGCCGACGCCATCATCCGCGACGCCTACGAGCGCATCACCACGGGCGGCCTGTCGGACCTGGAGCCGGGCAAGCAGGTGGGCAGCGCAAGCCTGGCCAACAGCCGCACCAGCCCACGCGCCTTCGAATGGACCAATGCCGACGCCTGGGTCGATGCCAACCGGCGCTTCGGGCAGGGCGATGCCGGCATCTTCGACCTGCTGAACGGGCACATCGACAGCATCAGCCGCGACATCGGCATGATGGAGGTGCTGGGGCCGAACCCGGACTGGACCATCCGCTACCTGACCGACCTGGCGCAGAAGGAAGCCGGCCCCGACAAGGCCAAGGGCGCCGCCGCCGCCATCAAACGCACCTGGGACCATGTGAGCGGCCGCGCCAGCGCGCCGGTTTCGGAATTCTGGGCCAACTTCTTCGACCAGACGCGGGCCTTCCTGACATCCGCGCAGCTGGGCAGCGCCATGCTGTCGAGCGTGTCCGACCTGTGGACCATGCGCCTGGCGTCCAGCTTCAACGGGATGTCGGCGGCCGGGGCCATGCGCCGATACCTGGCGCAGATGAACCCGGCCAATGCCGCGGACCGCGCGGCCGCCGTGCGCGCCGGCCTGATCGCCGAGCACTGGGCGCAGCGGGCATCCGGCGGGCTGCGCTTCCTGGCCGACACGCAGGGCGTCGGACTGGGCACGCGCGCCGCCGACCTGGTCATGCGCCTGTCCCTGCTGAGCCCGCATACCCAGGCGGCCAAGAACGCCATCGGCCTGGAATTCCTGGGCACCCTGGCCGATCGCTCCGGCCGCGACTTCAAGCAGCTCGACCAGCCGCTGCGCGATGCGCTGACGCGATATGACATCACGCCGGCCCATTGGGATCTGATCCGCACCAAGGGCCTGCAGCAGGGCGCAGGCGGCGCGCGCATGATCTCGGCCGACGACATCGCGCGCACCGGCGCCGACGGCACCGAGGCCGCCACGCGGCTGCTGGAGATGGTGCAGGCCGAGACGCGCTTCGCCATCCCGGAACCCGGCGCGGCCGAGCGTGCGCTGACCCTGCGCGGCACGCAGCGCGGCACCATCGAGGGTGAATTCCTCCGCAGCACCATGCAGTACAAGTCCTTCCCCATCACGATGATGACCACGCACCTCATGCGCGGCATCAATCAGGCGCGGCAGGGCGACCACGGCCGGTATGTCGCCAGCCTGGTGGTGGGGCTGACCGCCATGGGCGCGCTGTCCATGCAGCTGCGGCAGATCGCGCAGGGCAAAGACCCGCGCGACATGACCAGCCATCGGTTCTGGGGTGCCGCCTTCGCACAAGGCGGCGGGTCCGGCCTGCTGGGCGACTTCCTGTACACGGGCGTCTCGCGCGCCGACAGCAGCTTCTACATGAACACCGTGGGCGGGCCGATCGGCAGCCTGGTGGACGACATCGCCAAGATCGCCGGCCTGAATGTCGCGGCGATCGAGGCCGACAAGGACCGCGCCTTCGGCGCCGACCTGGCGCGCTTCGTGCGGCGGAACACCCCCGGCACCAGCCTTTGGTACACGCGCCTGGCGGTCGATCGGCTGGTCTGGGACGCGCTGCAGGACCAGGTCGACCCGAAGGCGCAGCAGCGCTGGCGCCAGCTCGAGCGCCGGGCCTTCCGCGACTACGGCCAGGAATACTGGTGGCGGCCCGGCCAGGGCGCCGCATCCCGTGCGCCCTCAGCCGCCGCCATGGGCGGCCCGACCCAATAGGAGCCCAGCATGGCCGCCATCACCTCCATTCCCGAAAACGACCGCCGCGAGCGCTTCGTGGCCAGCGGGGGGCAGACGGAATTCCCCTTCGATTACCCGCTGTATCGGCCCGAGCATGTGGCAGTGTTCCGCCTGCGCGCCGGTGTCGAGACCGAGTTGTCCTACGGCGGGGACTTCAGCGTGACCGGCGCCGGCGACCAGGGCGGCGGCGTCGCGACCCTGACCGCGCCGGCCGAGGCGGGCGACATCATCGTGGTGGTGAGCGACCAGCCGATCGCGCGCACCACGCGCTTTGTGGACGGCGGCGACCTTCCGGCCGAAGGGCTCAATACCGAGTACAACAAGGTATTCATTGCCTTTCAGCAAATCCGGGGGGCACTCGACCGCACAATCCGCGTGCCGGAGACGGATCCGTCAGGCCTGCTGCTGCCCAACGCGGATGAGCGTGCCGACAAGATCTTCGGCTTCGACAGCGACGGCAATCCGGTTGCGCTGGAGGTCGACCTGTCCGACCTGGGCATCGACCGATCCTATGTGCAGATGCTGGTCACCAATGCGCTGAACCGCGCCCTGCCGCGCACGATTGTGATGCCCTATGCGGGATCATTGTCGGAAATCCCGGAAGGCTGGCAGCTGTGCGACGGCAGCAACGGCACGCCTGACCTGCGCGACCGCTTCATCGTCGCGGCCGGGCCGACGCGCCCGCACCTCACAACGGGCGGCGCCGCCTCGGCGACCACCAGTGAGGCCGGCGGCCACGACCATGGCGGCCTGACAGGCGAGCACGCGCTGACCATCGGCCAGTTGCCCCCGCATACACACGGCATTCAGATCCTGACCGTCGGGCCAGCGGGGGCGCCTGGCGGCACAGCTGTGGGCAACGGCCCAGCCACATCCGATCCGACCGGCAACGGCGAGGCGCACCGCCACACGATCACCGGGGCTAACAACCACACGCACACCGTCGCAACGGTCCCCACCTACTTCGCGCTGGCCTTCATTGCGCGGACGGGTTTCTTCGTGACGCCGCCCGACAGCGGCGACGTTCCGCCGCTGACCGATGCCAGCCTGCGCGCCGACATGACCATCGCCGTGGGCGATGAGACAACCGAGATCGAGGCCGGCACGGCCAAGGTCAGCTTCCGCATGCTGCGCGATCGGCTGCTGGAGGGCCTGCGCTTCACGCTGAACGTGGCATCTTCGTCGGGCGCGGTGACCGTCGATGTGAATGTCGATGGCGCCAGCATCCTCAGCACCAAGGTAACGATCGACCAGGGCGAGCTGACGAGCCGCACCGCCGCCGTTCCGCCCGTGCTCACGACGGCGACCATCGACGACGACGCGCTGGTGACCATCGACATCGACGATGCCGGCACGGATGCTGTTGGCCTGAAGGCGCACTTCCTGATGAAGTATGCCGCCTGACTTGGATGCCGCGCTGATCTTGCTGGAAAACTGCGCGCATTCGTAATCAGTAGGTCCGCGGTTCAAATCCGCGTGCCGGCACCAGGACTTAGCAGACTTATCCACCGCCTCGAAAATCGGTGCGGACCCCACGCGGACCCGGTGGGATGAATTGCGCGGATGCTCTCGCGAAGGTGACGCGTGCGGGATGAGTGCGCGATAGTCGCTCCCGGACAACGCGGGGAAGACCGATGCGGCGCAGCTTCATTGCGGCAATGGCGTTCCTCGGAGCGGCGCTCGCGACCGTGGGATGCACTTCCGTCGATTTCCAAGCGTATGAAGGCCGAAACCGATTCAGCGAAGGGGACGGCGGAACCCGTGTCACTGTTTCGGGCGTCGATATCTGGACCACCGGCGCCCCGCCTCGCCGCTTCGAAATGCTCGGCGTTCTGACGGTCGATATCGGTGAGGGGTGGGGGGCGACAGACATTGTCCGCAGCGAGGTTGCGTCGCAGGTCCGCCGTGCTGGCGGGGACGCCGCAATTGAGATGACCGCCAACAGGACCGCTGGCCCAATGATTGTCACGGCAAATGCCATCATCCCGACAACTACACGGTCAACCCGCTTCGCGGTGGTGCGCTACGTGTCGCAACCCTAAGGAAGCAGTCCGCGCGCGCGGGGGTATTGGCCTGATAACCCGCCTCACCCATAGGGCCGCAGCATCGCTCGCGCTGCCGGGTCGCCATCCACCGCCGCCAGGATCGCCGCGCGCATCCGATTACGCTCGCGTGCCGGTAGCCATATCCCCGCGCCGGTCCCGTCCGGCCCGCGCGGCGGTCGAACGTCCAGCGCCCCACCTCTCAACCGCGCTACCGCAAACACTAGCCGCAACCCGGCGCGTTCCACGTCTAGCAGGACGGCGATAGGTGGGGCGCGGCGCATTCCTCAGGATGCACGGCGGGCGCGAGGTTTCAGCGCTCGGCGTGTAGCCCACGCGCGGGCACCCTCTCAGATATCATCACGACGGCGGCACCATACCCGGTGGTTGGTGGCGGCTCCCTATCGCCCTGCGGCATATCCCCGCGGCACGCGATCGGGCGGGCTCATGGAGGTGTTGGTGTCACAATTGGTGGCGGGCGGGATGGTCGCGCTGGGCTTGGTGGGCGTGTGGGTATTTCTTCACGCCTGCGGCGGCATCCTCGCGTGGGTCGCGCGGCGCAAGGATGAGCGAAGCAACTAGCTCGGCGGCGCCGGACGATGCGGGCACCGCGCAACCAAGGTCCCGCGTGCATGTTCTCAACGTCTGGAACGATCGGAATCTCGTTGAATGCGACGCGGCACAAGACCTGAGCGCTTGAAGGCAGCGCTGGAACAGCACCTTCTCGCGGTCTCGCTGATAGATGCCGGCATGGGTATCGACCAGATCAGCTCCACGTTGGGCGTCACCCCTGCGAGGGCGGCCAAGGTAGTGTCAGCGGGACCTCGCCTTAGGAACGCCCTGGCGGAGTTGGAGCGTCGAATCCCCACGCGTCGGACTGCGATCGGGCAGATTGGCCAGCGAGGCGCAGCCGCGCCTTAGTCGTCCCGGCCCACCCACGGCTCGCCGCACAGCTCGCCCACGTTACCGCGCGCGTATTTTCCGGCCCACCGCGCGCGCGCGTCTTCGCCTGACAATTCCCGGTCACGTCACCACCGCCCGCACCGTCTCGGGCCGCAGATGCATGGGCGGGCGGCAGGCCGCGCAGCACCAGCCATCCGGCTTTGGCGAGTAGGTCCACCAGCGCCGCCCGCCGCACCGGCAGCGGTCGCCTTTCACCGGCAGGTCGGCAGGATCGGACCAGCACGGCGGGCGGGCCGTTGCGGCGTGCCGCGATCGCTCCATGGCGGGCGGCAGGGGCGGCAACAGCCCCGCCGCGTCCAGCGCCGCGACGGTGCCGGGCGTGACCACCAGGCGTTCCCCTTCCGGCCGCACCAGCACCAGGAACCCCTCTTGGTCGGCATCACGATCCGCGCCGGCCGCAACCGCCTCCGTGATGCTCCGGGCGATATCGGCCAGCCACCATTCGGCAGGCGGGTCGGGGTCAGGTGGCGCACGATGCGCCACCTCGATTTCTCCCGTGCCCCTAGGGACACAATTGACACAATCGACACAATCCACCCCGCCGCCACCCGCCGAGGGGATTTTGTCAATTGTGTCGATTGTGTCCTTAGCGGAGAGGTCGGCGAACAGGGCCGCCCACCGGCTCATGGCAGAGCCTCCCACAGCGCGGAGTTGACCGTCCATGCGACGCGCGGGCGGCCAGCGCCGGGCGGCTTCGCGGCCGGGAGAAACCACCCGGCGCCTTCCAGCACCGCCGCCGCCGCCCGGATGCTCTCCGCGTCCGACAGACCGGGCAGGCGAACGTCGCGTTGCAGCGCGCGCCCCTGGATTTCCTCCGGCCGGGTCGCGACGATCCAGCGCGCCAGCGTCGCAGCGTCCTGATCCGCCTTCGGCGCAGCGGCGTCGCCGTAGGTCCGCTCGGCCATCGGCATGGCGTAGTCGGCGACGAATTCAGCCGCAGCCGCGAAGGCTCGCCGGGAGATGGACGCGGGCGGCGGATGCATCCCGTCCTCCGCACACCACCAAAGGTGTTGGAAGATCAGGCTCATACGCAGAGCCAGACCGCGCCCCTTGCCGAGCGCGGACGACATAAGCCCGCCTGCGAATTTCTGCCGCGACTGCATCTCGCGCGCGAGGTCGCGCATGTCAGTGCGCGCATCCTCGACCAGCGGGACCAGGATCGGCGCCGGCCCTTCCATCCCCATCTGCATTTGCAAGCAGTGCAGGCGCAGGAAGGCCGCGACGGGGAACACCATGTCCGGCGCGTTCTTCGGCAGGTCGAACGCCAGCGGCTCAGGCCACAGCCACATGAACCGGGCAAGCAGCCCGTCGTCGGCGGCCTCCATGATTTCCTGCAACCGCGCCGGCTGCGTCCCGCCCCACCAGGCACAGGACAGATGCGGGACGTTGATCGGGATGGGGTTCTTTTTGCGGTCCACCCGGTAGGGGCGTCCGCCGTAACTCTCCAGCCAGAATGCCCGCGCGCCGTCGTTGTATGCGTTCATGCCCAGCAGGTGCCCGGCGAGTTCGTCGCGCACCATGAACAGCCCCTTCGGCGATCCGGTGGCCAGGTGCTCCGCGACAACCTCAATCGTGGCGTCGTTGCTGCGCAGTGCGGGCGCCTTGGGGGGCGGCCCCGGATCAGCGTCACGCGGTGGCAGCGGGGGCGGGTTCCCGCCCTTAGCCGCGCGCCTAACCTCGGCCTCCCACGCCTCGCGCTTCGCCTTGGCGATTTCCGCCCGCGCCTGCCAGTCGCGCAGCTTGTCGGGAAAGTCGCGCTGCATCTCCCGTTCGATCGCGGGGATGATGCGTTTCAGCACGGGGTCGGCGCCGGGGCTCTTGCTCCCGCCGCTGTCGCCGACGCTGCACACCCACAGGTGCGGCGGTTCATCCCAACCAGGATATGCCTGCGCCCATCGCGCATTCCCGATCACCGCCGATGCGGCGACCAACAGCGGCCCGCCGACATAATCGGTCGGCGCGGATGCGGCCTCGGCCGCGTCCTTGATCCAGCCGCCCCAACGTGCGCCGAACAGGTGCAGCGGGAACGGCGGCGGCGCGCGCCGATGCAGGTTCAAGACGCGGATATCGGGACGCTCGGCGGGGCGCGCGTCGTTCATGGTGAACCCGTCAGCCATTGGTCGCCTCCCGCGCCATACGGGCGCGCCACAGGTCGTTGAAGTCCTGCCCGCTGGTGTCGGGCGTGGCGACACGCACACGCCGCCCAGCAGCCTGCCAGGCGTCCGCAGCGGCCCAGGCCTCGCGCTGCCCGACAGGATCAGAATCGGCGGCTATGATGATCTCGCCCGGCCCGGTCGGCGGCGTGATGCGCTGCATGTTGCCGGCGGCCACCGCCGCCCATGCCGGCGCGCCCATCATCCGGCCCGCCGACAGGCTGCTTTCGATACCCTCGCCGATCACCAGCGGGCGGCCATCCTCACGGGGGTGCAGCATGATCGCGCCACCGCCCATCGGCCCCTTGCTGGCCTTCGCCGGATCAACGTCCGCCTTGCCGCTCCCGTCGCGGCGCAGATACGTCCGGTGGATCGCCAGCGGCTCGCCGGTCGAGGTCGAGACGATCAACGCCACCAGCGCCGGGAAGGTGCCCGGCGCGTTCGGGTGCCGCAGACCACGATGGAACCGCAGCGCGGTTGACGCCTCGCCACCCAGGCCGCGCGCCGCCAGGTAAACCTCGGCCAGCGTGCCCCCCGTGGGCATCGACGCATCCCACAGTTCCATGGCCGCCCGGATGCGGTTGGCGGGGTCAATGGCGCGCTCCGGCACAGCGGTCGCAGGCGCCGTCCACGCGCCCGCCGTGACGCTGCGGACGGCGGCGGTTACCGCGTCGCGATCCTGGCAGGACGCACAATGCCAAAGGGTGCGGCCGGCCTTGTCCGCGACCGAGAAGGTGCCGGCGTAACCGCACGCCGGGCAGTCGCCCGACCAGCCGCGGCCGAGGCGGCGCAGGCCGAAAGCCTGCGCGATTTCGGCGGCGTTCATGCCGGCCCCCGCTTCCGCACCCGGATCATGGCTTCCTCGGCCATGCCGTGGGCGACGATGGCCGCCATGTGCGGGTCGCTGGTCAATTCACCGACGATGGGCAGCGCGGCCATTAGCGCGGCTTGCTGGATCGCGCGGTCGTCGAGCAGCGGCGGCGCGCAAAGCGCCGCCCACGGATGTGGAGACGGCGGCGGAATGGCGGTCGCCGCCGCGCTCTCCGCAGCCTCCATGGCGCGCGCGAGAACGCGCCCGGCATCGCGAGGCGGGAACGGGACGACGCTCACTGGATCACCGCCCGCGTCGCGTTGATGCCCGCCAGCGACAGCGCAAACTTCATGCGGTCCCGCGCCGGCTTGTGTCGGAAGATCAGGTAGAAGCCGCGCCCGGCTGCGCCTGCTTCGCGGATGGCGCGCGCCACATATTCCACATCGACAGCCGGGACAGGCTCGGCCTTCGTCCAAAGGAACGCTTCGAAGTCGGGGCCGGGCGCTGCGCCGGGCGGGGCATACAGCGTGATGAACCTGCACCCGGCGGCGGCGGAGAGGGTGGGGGTGCTCATGCCTGCACCGCCTTCCGTGCTGCCGCACGGGCCATGCGGAGCGCGTCGCCTTCCGCCGCGATGGCCGCACCGATATCGCCATGGCGGCGATGGATCGCGGCCTCGGCCAGCAGCGCGCGAGCAAGCGAGCGCGCCGCCTGACCGCTGCGCGGCTCGGGCAGGTGGAACCGGAGAAACTGAAAATTCCGATCAGGATCGGATTGCAGAAAATGGGCGGTCATGGATTTTTCCCATGCCCCACCGAAGGCTTTGAAAGCGGCGCGTTCCGCGCTATCTGTCTGGTGCCGCCAGACTGATAGTGTTTCCCGCGCGCCCTCGGCCTCACGGTCGGGGGCGTTTGCTTTCAGGTGGTGGTGAAGCGCAGCAACCCGGCGACCGCGAGCGCGATCACCAGGGCAGCGGACGGGCCGGCGAGGGCCAGGGCGGCGCGCACTACGCGGCCACCTTGCTAGCGAGTTCGGCGGCGCGATGCGGATAGGTCCGCGCGGTCGCCCACGCCATCACGCCAGCGCGGGGATACCGGACGCGGTGCGCGCCGATGCGGCACCAGGGCGGCCCCTCGCCAGTCGAGCGCCAGCGTTCCAGGGTGCTGCGCCCCATCTTCAAGAGCGCAGCGGTTTCGGCTTCGGTCAGGAATTCATCCGCACTCGGCGGCGTGTCGTTGTCCGGCATGGTAACTCCATCGCGACCCACCAATGGGCCGCCGGGAGGCATCAAGGCCGGACGTGGCGATGTGGGGCTAAATGTCTGTCATTCTGGAAACTCGGCGTTGTCTCGCGCAAGGCGCGCGGCGGCTTCGACGAGTTCGGCCTTCCCCCAAAGTATCCAGTTCTTAACCGCGTCGGCGGTGGGGCGTTCGCCTTCCAGGCGATTAAGCAGATCGCTGAACCAATCGACCGCCGGGCCTTCGGGGAAGGTCTCGCGGAAATCGTGCGCGCCGTGCCTGTCGGAGTGAGTCGGGAGCGCGCCAAAGAGATCACGATAGACGTCGCAAAGATGCAGCATGAGATTGCGGCGCAGGTCGTCTTTTCTCTTTCCTCCGCGCGTCCCCTTTTCATCAAGAAACTCGGCCTGTGCCCGCTGCGCCAGCATCGCTATGGCTTTGGCAAAATCTAGGAAGCGGGGCGTGCCGAGCATCAGCAATTCCCACGGGTCACCGAGGTCCCCGTTGATGCGGTGCTCACGCCACTCCGGGCCGAACCCCCGCATCAGCAAGAAACGAATTTCGCGGTAGTCCGCCTGCGTCTCGCCGCTGTCAGCGGGGAAGCCCCGTGCAAGGTTGTGCTGGAGCCTGTAGCGGTAGCCGTCATGGCCTCCCGCGAAAGCAGTCAGAACATGTTCGCACGCCGCGGCGACTCCCGCAGCCCACTCGGCGCGCTCGCCGGGCGAGCCTTTGGCGCGTTCCGTAGCTTGCATTGTCGCATAGTGACGAAAGGCGTCGTTGATCATGTGCGCGCGCATCGGCAAGCCCGCGTCATTCAGCACAATCGTTAATCCGGCATTCGCGGCCATCGCCTTCAAAGCAGCTACGTCAATTCGGCCGGCGCGAACCCCATCCCGCTCCGGGCCGGGCGGCGCCTTTCCTTTTCGAGGCCTCCCAGCCTTCGCGCTCTTAGGCGGTGTTTCCGACATGAACGCCTCCGCGCGCTCCGAATGAAAGCGGCGGGGCTGCGCGGTCGGAGGTCCGCGCGGGCTGGCCGGCCCTGCCCCGCCGAGTTCGAGCCTAGCCGATCGCCGCCTCGGCAGTATCCGCGCAGGCCGGAAGCGGATGCCCGGCGAGGGTCAGCACTCCATTCGCGAGTGTTAGCGCCATGGGATCGCTCCCGAAACCGCTACCGGGATCGGCAGTGATGGGAACAAGCGACGCCTCCGACAGACGCCAGATGGTCGTGACGCGGTGGCGCGCGCCGTCGTGCACGTCCTCGCGCCACCGCTTCATGATGTAACGGACCGAGATACCGGGCGTGCCGGACTCAACCAGGGATCGGGCGCGTTCGTCGATGATGGTCACGTCGGCGACGATCTGCCCGCCATCGGTGTGGATGTTCTCGACATGCCCGATCACGGCCGCGATGGAGTCCCGGCGATGCACGTCGAGTAGGGGTAGGCGCGCGCCGGTGACGTTCCACGCGGCCGGATCGGTAGACAGAACCTCGCAGCGCACCGGCAGGCCGCCGGACAGGATCGCCGTGACGCGCTCGGTCGCCGGGTCGGAGGTGCGCGGACGGATTTCCATCTCTAAGTCGGCAACCATTGGGAAAGCTCTTTGCCTCTATAGCGGCGTCGGCGGACATCTTGGATGGCTGCAATCACCACGCCGCGCAGGATGCGCGAAGGGAAGCCAAAATGGTGTTTCTGTTATCGGTTGCAGCGACGATCGCCCTCTTCGCATGCATCTGGTTCGCCGCATGTGCGCTCGGCGATGCGCTGGCGTACTTCGCCAGATTGCTCGATCGTCTCGAAGATGGCCCTGCCACTCAGCCGTCTCTCGACAACCGGCTTGATTGGTAAGGCGGCGCAGGCGCCGTCACCAGACGCAAGATTGCCGGCCTGCCTGACGGCACCAGGTCGTGTGCCGTCGCGGCCGGTGGCGATGCGGCGCCAGATCGATGCCTGTCTCAGGTCAATATCGCTTGGCGGCACTGCCCCGAAATGCTGTCGGGTGCCGGCGGAAAGTCCTAAACGCGCGCAAGAAATCGGTCCGCGTTGGGGATCACCCTGCACCGCCAGGCTGCCCTTCGAGAATGAGTCGCGTGACGCGGACCAAGGTGTCCCGCATCTCGTCTGAGGGGATGCGACGAACATTCGCGAGAAAGTCAGCGGTGCAAGCGATGCGCTCGCGATGAGTGCGGACCTTCGAGCCGCGACGTAGCACCTGAGCGCCCGGAAAGAACTCAGTTATCGGCACGCCAAACAGTGCGGCGGCGCGCAGCAAGGTGTCGGGGAAGATGCGGATCGCACCGCGTTCGTACTTGTGCACAGTGCCGGGTGCAACGGCGAGTCCCACCGCGACATCTCGAAGCTTCAGCCCGCTCGCAATCCGAAACGCGCGAAACGCCTTGGCGACGTGGAGGTCCGTAGCCTCGACGGCGCCAGTGGGCGAAATCACCCGTGCTACTGCGGCAGGAAGTGGCCTGGCCACGGGGACGGATCGGGCGCGCAGTCTAGAGGAAATTGGATGTGTGGCACGCGGCTGGGATCGCCACCGAATTCGGCCCACAGCCGATCGACAGCGATGCGAAAGCCCGCCGCCAACTGAGCAAGGGCGGGGGTTCCGGTATGTCTGACAGTCGCGTCTCGAAGTGCAAGGTGCAGCTCGCGCGCCAAGCTCTCCATGCGCTGAAGGGGTTGGTCGCTCTGCGACAAATGCAAGCGCATAGCGTGCTCGGCGGCCTCTGCGACGGTGCTTGGGTCGAACGTTGTCATGGCTACCTATGAGGATGCACCCCGCACGACGTTATGCGAAGGGGTGGTCGGCCACCCCGGCGTACGTTCGGTGGCGGGAGGGTGCCCCATTCGCGGGGTCATGGCGATTACGAATCTCGACGGGGCGCGAGACGTAGTGCCTCTATGGGCGAGAGTGGTATATATTTTTTACACATTCACTATCGCCATGGTTGTGGAGGTGGCGGAAATTGCCTGCGTCCGTGAAAACTGCGTCAGCGACTCGCGCTGCACGAACTTAAATATGCGGTAATTCAGAGCGTTATGAGATTCTATGTGAAAAGGCATCTCAATCTCTGGTTTACCGACCTGTGGACAAGGTGATCCTTGCAAGCCTAATTCTGGGCTTGGCGAGGGGCAGAGCGCAGCGAGGAGCATAACTTTATGTCGGACGAACGCGCATTCGATCTCATTAATGATCCATTAACAGATAACAGAGATGTGAGCGACTTTGCCCTCTCGCAGGGTATCGGCTCGGGAATGATTGCCGCTGCCGAGGGGGTGCTGAGCGCCGCCCGAGAAGCCGGGCGAATCGACGCAGAGCGCGTGCTCGAAGCCGTCATCGATCTCCTGCGAGCAGCCGCTCCGGCTAAGTGAGCGTAACGAAGGTACCATCCAGAAAGGGTCACGGGTCATCATGGATATCGAGAAGACGCTCAATATCGGCGCCTCGCCCGCACATACACTTTCGACGGGGATCGATATCTCCGAGGAGCTCAAGGCAGCCGCGCTGGCGATTGAGCACGTGCTCAGCGCCGCCCATGAGAGGGGCAGCGTGGATGCGGTCATCATCCTCAGCACAGTGTCCGGCCTGCTGCGGGATGTGGCGCGATACCGTGGGCAGTCGGCTACCGACTGACGATGCATCTTCTGGCTAGCAAAGGCCCCGGCGCGGATTAGCGGGATTAGCGGGATTAGCAGCCCCCCACCCCGGCAATCTGAAATCACGCGGCACCGCGCGCGGCCCGGTGGGCGGCGAGGTCCGCGACATTCTCGGCGGCGTCGTCCTTCCCGGCCGCGCACCGCGCGACATGCTCGGCCCAAGCCTTCAATGCCGCCGCCCGCTCGGCCGCGTGGTCGTGGCGCTGGTAAACCTGCGCGACGGTCGAAAGGCTCGACGGCTTGTGGGCAAGCAGCAGGTCCGCGACCACCGGGTTGAACCCCATCGCCGCCAGCGCAGACACGCCTGTCCGGCGAATGTCGTGCAGGCGCCAGTCCTTCACCTTCGCGGCCTTGTCGAGCGTCGCCTTCGCCTTGGTGAACCCGCTCACGGGCGTCTTGCCGGTGGTGCTGAAAACCAAGTCTTGCCCCTTGATCCGCTTCACCGACCGCAGCGCGTCCCGCGCGGCCTGGGGCAGCGCCACGACATGCGCCTGACCGCGCTTCATCCGCGCGCCGGGGATGGTCCAAGTGGCGAGGTCGCCGGACAGTTCCGACCACCGCATCCCCGCGACTTCATCGCGCCGCGCCAGCGTCAGCAACAACACCCGGAACAGCGGCCCCCACGGCTCGCCCATCGTGGTGGCGGCGTTCCACACCCGTCCGGTTTCCTCGGGCGTCAGGACGCGCTCACGGGCTTCTACGCCCGCGCCAATGGGGATGCCCTCAAACGGATTGCCGGCGACCTTGCCGCGCTTCTCTGCCCAGGCGTAGCAGGCGCGCGCATAGGCCAGCGTGCGGCCCGCCATTGCGACGCTGCCGGCCTTCAACAGGTCGTCGAGGACCGCCACCGCCTCGGCCTTCGTCAACCGCATGGCGGGGCGCTTCAACTGCTTGGCGAAGGCATGCTTGATCGCGCGGACAGCCTCGGCGGCGTAGCGCGGGCGCTTCTGCGCCAGATGCAGCTTCGCCCAATCACCGACCAGGGCTTCCAAGGTCAGGGCGGCCTCGGCCTTCGCTTGGATCGCGGCCTCGCGCTTCTCCAGGCGCACGGCGCGCGGGTCGATCCCCTTCGCCACGTCACCCAGCCGCACGCGGGCGGCGTCGCGCGCCTTCTCGGTCGTAATACTTCCCCATACTCCGATTACTTCGCGCCGCTTCTGCTTCGTCGCCGGGTCGGTCCACTGGACGATGAAGGTGCGGGTGCCGGCCTCCGTGACGCGCACCCCAAGCCCCCGGCACTCGGTATCGAAGGCGATGCGGTCCTTGCGGCCCGGCTCGGGCTTGAAGCCGGCGAGGAAGCGGTCGGTGAATTTCGGCACGGCGCGGACCCCGATCTTGCGGACCCCACGCGGACCCGGCGGCTAGGTCCGCATCGGGTCCGCATGAGGGCGTTCGAGGGCTATCTTATTCGCGGACCCTTCTGAAATCCAGGAAATATATGGCGCAAAATGGATCGCGATGGCGCTCTATCGCTTATTCGTAATCAGTAGGTCCGCGGTTCAAATCCGCGTGCCGGCACCAGTTTGGCCCGCTGGGTACAAATCGCGGGCAAGTTGCAGCCCTCATTCTCGTTCGCCAGGGAGAGACCGATGTGGTCGCTTCAGAGGCCTGTTCGGTTTCGCGCGAATTGTGTCGCTGCGTCGCATGAGGTGGACGCTTCATCAGGCAGCTACGCGATGCAGGAGTGCCTGAAATCGAAGGCCGTGCTTGCCCCATTTAGCGGAATGGCGGAGCCCCGCTGGGTGGCCCGACGCAGATGCCCCACCTTAGCGCACCCATCCCGCAACAGGAGATGCGTCCCGCGCGGCGCTCGTGGACGCAGGCCACCAAGCCGAGAGCCTCGCGTGTGTGCGCTACCGCCGTGCCATCTCACCCACTTGTCGACCAAGATCGTATGAGTCTAACTTAACGCTAATTGATGAATAAGATTATAATCGTAAAATGGAAGGAAGTGGCCTGCTAAATGCGGCCTGGATGGCGGTTTCGCTGCCGAAGACGGGAGGTTTAGGAATGGTCTTCCCCGTTTTCGTTGGTAATAGCGCGCCAAGATTCACGGGTGTGGAGTCCACATGACTGCGTTGGCGATGCGGGCGGCCCTAACTGAAGGCATGCGTGTTGAAGTAGCTGCTGGTTCCCGCTGGATCGTCGAGTTTTCTGCAATGGCGTTGCGGGATTTTCAAAGTTTTAACCTCCTTCGCGACGACGACGTTCTGCTTCACGTCATTCATCGGCCTGAAGCTGGCATGTTGATCCTCAATGACTGTATCGGCGGGGCCTGGGGGCCGGAATGGTCGGTGGACGCCCCAAGGGTGGGCTTGAACACGCACATTACGGTCGATCTGCACTTCCTTGATGCCGGCCTGTTCGTCGCGGTGCGCGGTGGAGAAAGCGCAACGCTGAGAGGCAGGTTCGTCGTTCGCGGTGAGGTCGAGGCAGCAATGCCGCGGACAATATCGCTCGCACAGCCGATGTTGTCCGGCGAACCGGTCCATCCTGGGCACGACGGTTGCGCCGATGGTGATCTGCCGAATACGCACCGCGACCCGCAACCCACAGTCCCATTGGCTGCCACCCCGACCGGCGTATCACTCTCCGGCGTGATCGACGAGTGTACGTTCAGCCCTGCCGTCGGAGGCTGGCTCGTCACCGGATGGATGCCTGCGGAATTGCCGTCGGAAGGCGGCGGAAGACTGGCCGGCGAGGTCCTGCCAGTGGAAGTCTGCGCGCGGAACGAGATCCTTGCGATCCAGTATCCTCGGCCGGATATCCGAGAAATTGGCCATGCGTTCGTGCTGCTCATTCCGCACGAGCTGTCTGACACCCCGCTTGCGCCACCGCAACAGATCACCCTGACAATTTCGCCGGGCGTGGCGGCGCGACTGACCCCGTCCCCGGGCTTCACCCTGCGCGATGAAGCAAGCATGCACCGGCTGGTGCGCGATGTGCTCGCCATTGCGCACCGCGGTGCTATCCAGCCCATAGGCGCGCTGCTCAATCGCGCGAACTTCACCGGCCAGGACAGCTTCGGCCCGCTTGGCGCACCGGTCCATATCGAGGTTGACGAAGTCATCCGCGTCCGCCCAGGCGCGGCGCTGCTGCTCGGGTGGTGCCTGGATCCGCTGGGGTTGGTGGAATCGATCCACCTCTGTCGCGGACCGGCGACCTCCGCCCCGCTCCACGACGCCTGGATCCGCACGCCGCGCCAGGACATCGTCGACGCCTTCACCACACGCTACGGCATGGTCGATCGCGACACTGGCTTCGTTGCGTGGGCCGATACTCAGTCGGACCGCGACGGCACGTTGTTTCTCGAAATCAAGCTGCGCGACGGCCGCACCGGCCTGAAGCCGCTGCCATTGCCGCTGCGCCGGGGGGCCGCCGCGATGCACCGCGCGCTCAGCGCCGCGAAACTGCCGGGCAATGACCTCGACCGGGTGTTCGACCGCGTGCTGGGAGCACCCCTGGTCGAGCTCAACCGCCACCGCCTGGCGCGCACTCCATTCGTCAGGGAGGAGCGGTTCGGCGCGCCACCGGCCGCTCCGCGCGTCAGCCTGGTGGTCCCGCTCTATGGCCGGCTCGATTTCATGCGCTGCCAGCTGGCGGTGTTCAGCGGACAGAACATGGCGCAGGACGAGATCATCTATGTGCTCGACCAGCCGGAGCGATCGGCCGAACTCATCGCCATGGCGCGATCAGCCCATGGCAGCTTGGGCACGCCGTTCCGCGTGCTCCTGCAGGATGAGAACCGTGGATTCGGCCCATCCAGCAACGCCGGGCTCGCTGCGGCCGCCGGCCAACACGTGCTGTTCCTGAACTCCGACGTCTTTCCCGAAGGCGCGGACTGGCTCGACCGCCTGGTTGCCGACCTCGACGAGGACCCGGACCTTGGTATCGTAGGGCCGCTCTTGCTGTTTGCGGACGGTTCGGTCCAGCATGCGAGCATGGCGCTCGAGCCGGTCCCTGACCTCTCGGGGTGGCTGTTCCCACGCCATCCGATGAAGGGGCGCGTGCCGCCCGCTGGCGGCCCGCGTCTGCGACGCTCGCCGACCGTGACCGGCGCCGCCATGCTCTTGCGCCGCGATGTCGCGCTGGAGCTGGGCGGGTTCGACCCCGACTACGCCATCGGTGACTTCGAAGACGCAGACTTGTGCCTGCGCGCCGCGGTCCTGGGCCTGCGCTGCGCGGTGGACATGACGGTTCGCGCCCGGCACCTGGAACGGCAATCGCAGAATGCTGGCCCGGCGGAGTGGCGGCGCAACGTGACGTTGCTGAACGCCTGGACCTTCAATCGCCGGATCAAGCGGACCGCCCATGCCCAATGACGGCTTCACGGCCAGGGTCGCGCCCGGTCACGCGGGCGGCGCACAGGCGCCTTCGCGCGTGCTGGTCGTTTCGCACCTCCACCCGGCGGTGTCGCGCGGCGGGGCCGAGATCGCCGCCTACCAGATGTATCGCGACCTGAAGGCCAAGCCCGGCGTCAACGCCTGGTTCGCCGCGGGGGCGGGCGCGCGGCTGGCCCCGCCGCTGGGCACGCATGTGTTCCAGCCCTTCGGCCCGGATGAGTTCGTGCTGGGCGAACCGGACTACGATGGCTGGCTGCACAGCGCGCAGGCGCCGCGCTTCGGGCCGGAGTTCCGCGACCTGGTGGCGGAACTGCAGCCCGACCTGGTGCATTTCCATCACTTCGCGAACCTGGGGGTCGAGGCCCTCCTGCAGGTGAAGCAGGCCTGCCCGCAGGCGCGCATCGTGCTCACTCTCCATGAGTACCTGGCGATCTGCCACCATTTCGGCCAGATGGTGAAGCGCCCGGACCTGGCGCTGTGCAGCCGCGAAACGCCGCGCGACTGCGCGCGCTGCTTTCCCGAGCGCAGCGAGAACGACTTCTTCCTTCGCAAGCTGTACCTGCAGCGCTTCCTGGGGCTGGTGGATCATTTCGTCGCGCCCAGCCGCTTCCTGGCGGACCGCTACATCGCGTGGGGCCTGCCGGCCGACCGCTTCAGCGTGGCCGAGAATGCGCTGCCGCCGCATGAGGGGCCGGACCTGCCGATGCCGCCGCCGCAGCCGCTGGTGGTGGGCTTCTTCGGGCAGCTTTCGGTGCTCAAGGGCGTGGGCGTGCTGCTGGACGCGGCGGAGGAGCTGCGCCGGCGCCCGCCGCGCGGCGGGCGCGTGCGGATCGAGATCTGGGGCGATGCGTCGAACCAGCCGGCTGAGCTGCGAACCGAGATCGAGCGGCGGCTGCAGGCGAGCCGGTCGGTGGTGAGCTTTAACGGGGCGTATGAGAACGACCAGGTGATCGGGCTGATGCAGCGCTGCCACGCGGTGGTGGTGCCGAGCATCTGGTGGGAGAACTCGCCGCTGGTGATCCAGGAGGCGTTCCTGGCGCGGCGGCCGGTGATATGCTCGGATATCGGTGGGATGGCGGAGAAGGTGAGGGACGGCGTGGACGGGTGGCATTTTCGGGCGCGGAGCGCGGGGAGCTTGGCGGAGGTGTTGCGGGGGTTGGCGGAGGAGCCGGGGCGGCTAACTGGCTTTCCACGAGGAAATTCCCAAGTCAAAAACCCTACACGCTGCACCAGCATTCCCTAGAACAAAAGTGTCGGAGAAGGCGCGCGTGTCTCTAAACCGTTTTTCTGTAAAATTTCAATCCGCAGCCGAAAATTATGATTATGCAGAACGGATCCAGTTATACCCATCTGTTACAATAAATAGAGTGAGGCGTATCGGTGAAGTTTCCTCCGACAATAGCTGCGTCGAGAGAATGGAGCGTCAGACCGGAGCCGAGAAACTGCTGTTTCCTGCAATTCAGGCGCGAGTTATAAAGAACGGGAATATATCAGCTGAGTACGTTGTCCATCGCGATGGAGAAATTTATATCGACTCATCAATTTATGTTGCCCATGAGCGGATGTATTTCGGCGAGAACATAGCGCGGCGATTTCAAGATTTAATCGATAAATGTGATCCGGAGATTGATATTCGCTTCAAGGATGAAGATGTTGCGGTCTTTCATAATGAAGGTGGCGGTACTTGGGGGCATTTTGTTGTCCATAACATTCCAAGAGCTATGCTCCTTCTAAAGAAATTTCCAGATATCAAGCTAGCAGTCCCCACTGCGCTGAATGGATACGCGCCCAATCGTCTTACCCAACTTATGCGGCTAGCCGGCATTTCTCCAACAAGACTTTTAGCGATCGAGTCTAGCCGAACTTATGCATTTAGGAAAATTATCATTTGTGATTACCTGTATGATGGTGTAACTAAAGGCGGGCGAGTTCATCCGCTCGCAATCGAACTTCTGGAAAGCATCACTATCGACGGATTTGACGATGCAACAGGGAGCAGGCCAGGACATTGGTTTATTGAAAGAAGTAGTGGCGGGCGCAATATCGAAAATTTAAATGCGCTCAGGCAATTTTTTCATTCGAGGCAGATTGAGTCGCGTGCTCTCGGAAAATTACCCGTACCCGAACAACTAAGCACTTGGCAATCCGGCAGTTTCTTTTGTTCTACTCTTGGAAGTGACTTAACAAACATCGTTTTTGCAAAACCCGGCACAAAAATTCTTTCCTTAACTCCAGACTGGTTTGGTGATGATTTCTTCTTTGATTTAGCCTCGGCAAAAAACTTAGAATGGAATGAATTGCGCTGCGGCGAAATTGGAAATCCCGTCCAACCTAAGCATCGATCCAGTTTTTACGTGGATATCGCAGCACTTTCCGCCCTGCTTGACCGAGCTCATAAAAAAACCTGAGGCTAGTGCACGCTTTTTTAAGCAACCTCAAAAATACGTTCATTACCGGAAATCTTCTTTGTAGTGCTCGTAAATTTCCTTTGCCACTGAAAGCTTATCAGGTCGAGCACGGAGCGCTGAAAGTGATTCGGTCTCCTGTTCAACGTCAAAGATATCGTTGAGTGCATGATAATGCTCCCGAGGCGTGTAGTCATGCACGAGGACTCGAAGGCGCGGATTACCATGATATTCAATATAACTACGCGCAGCGCATGCAACCCGAAAACGAGCGTCAACAAGAACTAAATCTGCTCGAATAAAGCTCCAATCCAACTCGGTATAGCGTGACCATTTATTTTTCGTATATGGCTGCAACGGCGTACCCCAGGAACCTGTCCTTCCAATATCTATATGAAGAAGATGAAGCCTACCGACAATAATGAATCGCCGCAATTCGTATTTTTTTTCAATAGACAATAAGAACTTATCATCTGTTTCGATTGACCAGATATATTGAGGTCCGCCGGTGCACGCAATGCTAGTGGAGCCACCACTACCGAATTCGAGATAGCGGTCCGCGTTCTTCAGATACCTTCGAAAAAGATCGACTTCTCCGGCCGTCATTCGTATATCTTTATACGGCGCAATTTCTCTGGGACTCACGTTACTGTGCCTAATATACTCACGTATGCTCAATGCCGGTAGCGACATAAACGTAGAAAAATCCTTTACTGGATGAATTATCATAGATTTGTTTTCGGGGATCTCGGGTAGTGGGACTGCGCTGAAGGCTGCGAGATCGATGACACGAGCGGCTACTAAATCGAGTGTACGTAGACCGCTCCAGGAAGCGATTGTTGGAATAAGCACCTCGTAGTGTGCCGTCCAACCTTCAGCGACTACACGAAGATATTCCTCCTCGAACTTTCGATTAAAGACGAATATCTGAAGCATGCCACCCCTGATGGGGCCGGGGGCCTGTGCGCTTGAATCCAAATGATTAGAGAAAGTACGCCACCACTGCCACGCCGGACTCGCTTCAGGGCGATAATTTCCAACAAAAGCGACATCAACGTCCGCAGTTCTCTCCAAAATTTTCTTAATCACTTGCGCAATTGGATGTGACACAATGCAGTCAAATTCAAGTCTTACAAACTTTGAGTACGGCGAAAACATTTCGTGTTGCAGTGCCGTAAATAGCTTTACATCCGGGTTCCCCGGAATCATAGAGGTAGCCTTCTTAAAATTGACTCGCGACTCAAATATTTCATTATTCGGTATACTTAGGATATTATCCTTCTCATACGCCTCAGCTTCGTTCAAAACAAGAAATACATCAACAATACCATTAAGTGCCTTCTTTAGGGCATCAAAACAAAAAAGCTCAAACTCTCCACCTTCTGTTGCGTCAATGATTACGCACGTCCGCTCATTTGTTACAGTCGTACTCCGATTATCACCAAGCCATTCTATTGAGGGCATCGCCGCCCGGCAACTGGGAGCTAAGGTTCTCGCTTCCTTAACAGTTTGTTGTGCGCCCGCGCACACCGCCCGCGCCAACAACCCCGGCCCGCACCGCAACCACGGATGCTCCATATCCCCCCGCGCGAGCGCCTCCACCGCCAACCCCGCCGCCCGCACCGCCACCGCATCCCCCGCCACGGCGCCGAGCATCCCCGTCTCCGGCGCCCCCCATTCCCCCTGCACCCACCAGAACCCCGGCCCGCCCTCCGCGCTGCCCGGCAGAGCCACCACCGCCAGCCGCCCCGGCGCCGCGCTCCAGCCGCCCACCCCGGCCAGCCACGCCAGCCGCACCAGGTTCGCCCGCACCTCCGGCTCCGGCGTCCGCGCCCAGGCCGCCCGCCCCGCATCCCCATAGCGCTCAGCCAGGAAGGCCACCGCCGCCCGCCCGTCCAGCTCCACCACCTCGGCCGCGGGGTTGACCGCCCGCCACCGCGCCACCCGCCGCGCCTCGGCCCCATCCTCGCGCGTCCGCAGCCACAGCAGCCGCCGCGGAATCGGGCCCGCGCCGCCCGGCACCACCTCCTCCAACCGCCCCGCCTGCCGCAGCGAGATCAGCAGCCACAGCGCCACCGCGGTCGACCCCGGCATCGCCCGCGCCGCCTCGGCCAGCGGCGCGATCCGCTCGGCCGGCGGGCGCGTCATGACCTCCCGCACCACCGCGCTGCCGTCCCGGTCCAGCCGGAACTCGATCGCGACCTGCCCCGCCGTCGTCTGGCTCGGGTTGCGCGACCGGCCTTCGCGCGCCCGCTGTGCCGCCTCGACGTCCGCTTGGCGCTTCAGCCAGTCCAGCGCCTCCTGGTGGCGCATGTGCAGCGCCGCCAGCCGCGCCATGCCATCGAGCGCGACCGCATCTTCGGCCACCGCCGCCAGCGCGCGGCCATAGGCCGCCTCCGCCGCCATGAAGTCGTAGCGCGCCTCGGCCGACTGGCCTTCGGCGCGCGCGACGGCCCCAGCTTCGGCCGGGGTGGCGGGCTGCGCCGCGAGGATGCACGCCGCCTGCTCCTCTGGCGTACCGATACGCAGCTCGGCATCCATCCAGGCCTGCCAGCGTTCGAAGCGCCCCGCCGTGGCCGTCGCATGGAGGGTGCGAAGGAGCTCCCGCGCCTCAACAAGCCGCCCCTCCGCCTGCAGCAATGCGGCGCGCTGGGCCAGCAGCTCGGGGCGGTCGCCGAACGCGGCTTTGGCCTCGTCGATGACGGCCTCGGCCCTATCGTGGTCGTTGCGGCGCAGCAGGCAATGGATCAGGCCGGCGGTCGCGGCCACCACCGTGGGGTTGCGTGCCACGCCCTCACGGAAGGCGTCGAGCGCCAGGTCCATCTCGCCGGCGGCAAGTGCCGCGTGTCCCCGAATGATGTCGAGCAGCGGGGGGGGCGGGGACCGGCTCGCGGCCTCGTCCAGAAAGCCGAGCGCCGCGCGGGGATCGCCGGCCCGCAGCGCGGCGTTGGCGAGCTCCATCATCGGCGCAGGGTCGTCCGGGTCCGCCTGCATCGCCTGGCGCAGCGCGTCCTGCTCCGCGGCGGTGTCGCCGGCAGCGCGATGCACCTGCGCCAAGACAATCCATGCGGCGGCGAGGCCCGGCGCTGTCTCGGTCGCCACGCGCGCGGCCTCGAGGGCACGCGGCACGCGTCCTAGTCGGAGCGCGGCCGTCGCGAGTTGGATCAGAGCGCGGGTGGCGTCGGCGGCGCCGGCCGCGGCGGCTTCGAAGTGGGTCAGCTCGTCCTCGTGCCGCCCTTGCCCACGCGCTATGAAGCCGGCCTCCATATGCGCGCTGGGGTGGTCCGGCGCATCGGCCAGGACCGCGGCGATTGCCGCTGCCGCGTCTTCCATGCGCCGTCCTTGCGAGAGCGTGGCAGCGCGTTCAATCCTGGCCGTCAGGTTGCCGGGAGCCTCCGACAGCAGGGCGTCGTAGGCGGCAAGTGCGGCGTCGAACCGGCCCTGTCGGCGCGCCTCGCGCGCATCGGCCAACAGCGTCTGCGCTGACGTCATCATTCGACTGTGTAGGGCCAGAAGAACATTGGCCTCAAGCGTTCGCGGCCCGAGCCGTGCTGGCCACCTGGCGGCAGGACCACAACACCGTCCGGCCGCACTCGAAACTGGGTGGGCGCACCCCCGCCGAGATCGCCGGCCAACCGGGTTGCGGGCATGCCCCCAAACCCCGTTGCCATCCCACCAGACATCAACACAGAGGACTCTCCGTCTGAGTGGAGACACTCAGGGGAGCACGTCAGTAGCTTCGCCGAATGGCTCGCGCGGTGGCGGGGCTTGGCGTGTCGCGGACGCACATCGCGCTGCATCTCGGGGTCGATGAAGCCGCGATGATGGCGACGCTGCGGGACGCGCTGGAACTCGCTGGGATGGACCCGACCAGCAACATCGCTGGGGCGCCGCTCACGATGGCGACGCGGCAACACAATGTGGCGGCCGCGATATTCCGGATGAAGACAGGTGGTGGGTCGCCCGAGAAGCACGATGTCGACGCGATGGTGAAGGGGGAGATTCGGCAGCGGTACGTGATCAACGTGACGCCGCGCATGTCGGAGAAGGAGTGGCTGGAGACCCACGCGCCAAAGCATCCCGGCGGGCGCGCGACGCATCGCATCGGTTCAACACCGAGCAACGACCGGCGGTCGGTGGTGAACGTGACGTGGCTCCAACGCACATCATGCATGCGGTGCTCGAGACCCCAGCGTGAACCGACGGGAGCCCGCCGGCCTCTTTTCAACTCCAGCCGGAGAGGTCATAGTTGATTACAGGCGGCATCTAAATCCGCACACGCCATCGCACGGTTGATCGGAAAGGGGTTCAGATGCTTATCCGCACCGTCGTCACGTGCCTGCTCATGCTCGCGGCCTGGCCCGCTGGGGCGCAAACATTCCCGGATCGTCCGATCCGCATCATCGTCCCCGTCAATCCGGGCGGCGGTACCGACATCTTCGCGCGCAAGCTGGTCGAACTCATCGGCGGGTCGTTGGGCCAGCCGATCATCGTCGAGAACCGGCCCGGCGGCAGCGGCACCATCGGCACGCAGTTCGTCATCGATTCCCGGCCTGACGGGCATACGCTCGGCTTCATCTGGAACACGCCGCTGACCGCCGCGCCGCATACGCTGGGCGCGCGCTACCAGTTGGACAGCTACACGCCGGTGCTGCGCGTGGGCTATTCGCCTTTCGCGATCTGCGCGCGGCCGGATTTCCCGGCTTCGAACCTGACAGAGATGGTCGAACGCATCCGCGCCAACCCCGGCCAGTACACCTGGGGCAACGAGGGCATGGGCGGTGTCATGCATCTCGGCGTCGAGCGCGTGTGGCGCCGCCTCGGGCTCGACCTGACCGCGGTGCCTTTCCAGGGTGCCGGGCAGACGCTGCCGGCTTTCCTTGGCGGCCACATCACCTTCTATGGCGGGTCGCTGACCGGCGCGGTGCCGGCGCTGCGCGCCGACAGGGCGAAATGCCTGATGCTGACGACGGCAGAGGGCTCGCCCGAGGCACCCGGCAGCCAGGGGCTGTCCGCGGTTGGCCTGTCCGACATGGCGATCACCATCTGGTGGGGGCTGATCGCCCCGCGCGGTCTGCCGGCCGACCGTCTCGAACGCCTGGCGACGGCCTTCACCGAGGCGGCGCGCCAGCCCGCCTTCGCAACGCTGATGCGCGAACAGGGCGCCGTCATGCAGATCGAGACCGGCGAAGCATTCGCGCAGTCGATCCGTGCCGAGTACGAGGCGCTTGGCGCCGTCGCGCGGCAACTCAACCTCCTGCGATAGGGCGCCGCATGCGCAACACGCTTGAACTCTCGCACGACGCGATGCTGGCGCTGACCCGCGTCGCGGCTGAGGGCGGCGCAGCCGAGGGGCCGGAGGACGCGCTGTGGTGCGTCACCCGTACGCTGCCCGCGCTGCTCGGCGACCGGTCCGCGGCGCTGGCGCCGATGGCCTATCGCGACGATCCGCCGCCGGCGGTGACCAGCGCATGCGCGGTCTTCCTGCGCATGCCGGACGGGCGGCACCACTTGATCGGCGCGCCGGTGAACTTCCCCGCCGCGCAGCATCACGAGCTGGTGGACATTGCGCTCGGCCACCCCGGTCACGTCGCGGCGACACGCCGCGCGATGGTCCTGCACGACACGACGCTGCATGCGAGCTTCGTCAAGATTCTGCAGGCTTTCCGCGCCGGGTCCTCGATGTTCACGCCGATGCTCTGGCAGGATGACTACCTGGGCGTGATCATCTGCGCGAATGCAGCGCGCGGCACCTTCGGTGAACGCGACCTCGCCGTGCAGACGGCATTCGCGGGGCTTGCGGCCGCGCTGTTTGTCGCGCATGGCGGGCCGGCCTGGCTCGGCACCATCGACACGAGCACATTGCCGGTGCGGCGCACCGGCAATTGAACCGCCTCAGAGCGGGGCGAGCTTCGGCCAGGGCCTCGCCCGCTCATAGGCTTCGGCGAGGTCGAGCAGGAGTTCCTCCCGGAACGCGGCGCCGACAAGTTGCAGACCGGTCGGCAGGCCATCGACCTGTGCCGAAGGGACCACCGCCGCCGGCAGCGCGGCCAGATTGACGACCGTCGAGTATAGCGCCGCCGCCCGCGGCCCAACCGTGCTGCCATCGACCATTGCCGGACCCGTCCTGTCCCGTGGCCAGGGCAGCACGGCGGCCGATGGCGTCGCCACGACATCCGCCGTGGCGACCCAGTCGCCGAGCTCCGCCCGCAGCGCGCCGATCCTGTCGAGCGCGCGCAGGTAGTCGGCCGCCGGCAGGCGCAGGCCCGCTTCCGCCTGCGCCCTGATCGCGGGCGTGACCAGCGCCTCCCAGCCATCGTGTCCGGCGACGACGCGCGCGACGCCGACCGAGGAGATCGTCGCGAAGAGCGTGCCGACCTCGTCGGGATCCCAGGGCGCCGCAACCTCGGTCACAGCATGGCCGAGGCCGCGCAGAACGCCGACTGCGTCGTCGAAGGCTGCGAGCACGCCGGGATCGACGGGTGCATCGCCGCAGCAGCTGACCGCGAGGATGCGCAGGCGCGCCGGTGTCTCAGGCGCTGCGCGGGGATCCCCAACCACCGACAGCGTCGCGCGCAGGTCGCCGACACTGCGCGCGATTGGCCCGATGACCTGAAAGTCTGCGGCCAGCGCCGGGAAGCCCCAGCGCCGCGGTACGCGTCCCGGCGTCGCCTTCAGCGTCGCGACGCCGGCATGGCCCGCCGGGCGACGCAGCGATCCGCCGGCATCCGTCGCGATCGCGACCGCCCCGATGCCCGCGGCGACCGCCGCGACGGCGCCGCCGCTCGATCCGCCCGGCTGCCGGTCCGGCGCCCAGGGATTGCCGGTCGAGCCGAACAACGGGTTGTCGGTGAAGCCGGCCAGGGCGAATTCGGGCGTATTGGTCTTGCCGATGATCACCGCCCCGCCGGCGCGCAGCCTGGCCACCGGCACGTCGTCCTGCGGCGCGACGTGGTCGGCGAACAATTGGCTGCCCCAGGTCGCGCGCAGGCCACCGACGTACAGGTTGTCCTTCACCGTGATGGGCACGCCGTCGAACGGCCCCAGGGGCGCGCCATCGCGCCAGCGGCGAGCACTCGCCACTGCCTCGGCCCGCGCGCCGTCGCGGTCGAAGGTGACGATCGCGTTGAGCGTCGGATTGGTTGCCTCCGCGCGCGACAGGCAGGCCTCCAGCGCTACGACCGGGTCCAGCGCTCCGCTGCGGAAGGCGGCGACCAGGTCTTTCGCGTCGAGCGCCCAGGCCGGAGGTGTGCTCACGGGAACCAGGCCACGGCGCGCACCGGGCTGCCGGTGCCGGCACGAATTCGCAGCGGAAAGGCGATGAAGCGGAAGCGTCCGCGGCCGACCACCTTGTCGAGGTTCACCACCCCTTCGTAATGCGTGAAGCCGAGGTCGCGGCAGACGTGATGCACCTCGAAATTGTTCCGTCCCGGGCGGCCCGGGCTGACCGATTCCACGGTGAAGGCGGTAATGCCCTTGCGCCCGAGCCAGGTGGCGCTGTCCTTCGTGAGGCCGGGAAAATCGGTGATGTACCCATCCGTGCCGGCCGCGCGCTTGTAGAAACCCGTATAGAGCAGGACCGTGTCCTTCGGCTGGATCGCCACGCCCGCCTTGCGTTCCGCGTCCTCAAGATGCGCGATGGTGATGTCGGTGCGGTCCGGCACATGCGTGAGGTCAAGGCAGAGTGCCTCGGTAAAGAAGGTCTCGAGCGGCATCTCCTCGATGGTGCGGGCGCCCGGCCTGTCGTCGAAGTGGACGGGGGCGTCGACATGCGTGCCGCCATGGTCGCCCATGTGCAGCACCATGGTCGCCGAGGAGAACTCGTAGCCATCCGCCACACGCTTCTCGTCATGCGTGCTGAAGGGATACACCTCGATCGTCGGGTGGTTCACCAGCCGCTGCATCTTGTGGTGGATCTCGCGGCTCAGATCGATGAGTTCCAAGGCAACCTCCGGTGATCAGATATGATTGCAAACGGTAAGCAATTGTCGGTGCGGCATCAAGCCACCGGCGCCAGTGCGACGCCCAGAGGGCGGTTCAGCGCGAATTCCTCGATCGCAAGGAGTTCGGTCGCCTGCAGGTAGTCGATCGCCGACACGCGCAGGGCCGGCGGCGCGCCGCCGATGCGTGCGTGAGCGGCAGCGAGTCCGTCGCCAACGCCGGCCACGAAAGGCTCGGCCGCCGCAAGCGGCCCGCCGAGAATCACGCGCCGAGGCGCTATCGCCGATCCAACGTCGAAAAGCCGCTCGCCCAGGAGCCGTCCGGCTTGCGCGACGACGCCGGCGGCGCTGTCGCCGCTGGCCCGCGATCGCCGCACGGCGTCCTGCAGCGCATCGGGGCGCATCTGCGCCCAACCGTCCCGCGGAGCGTCGGCGGCAACCCCCGCAAGGCGCCGAAGGATGCCGTAGCCACCGGCTTCGGCCATCAGGCAACCGCGCGCGCCGCACACGCACCGGCTCATGCCCCCTGGGACGGCAACGTGGCCGGCGAGACGCTCGTCGCCGCCGGTTCGCATCAGCTGCCCGTCGATCATGACGCTGACGCCGAGACCGAATGCCACGTGAACCACGAGGCTTGGCCCGGCCATCTCGGCGCTGCCCTGCCGCATGGACCTGTGCGCCTCTGCGAGACCGAAGGTGTTGCCGATCGTCTCGACGATGGCCGGCACGCGGAGCTGCCGGGACAGGTCCGCGGCCAATGCCCGGCCTTCGAGGACGGCCAGGGAGGATGCCGCGACTCGGCCCGACGGCTGGTCGACGGCGCCTGCCGTCGCCACCGCCAGGCCCAGCACGCGGTGTCGCGGCACCCGCGTCTTGCCCAGAAGGTGCCGTGCGCTCGAGATCACCTTGTCGAGCAGCGCGGCGTAGTCGTGCGGCAGTTCGGGCGGAAGCAGCGCCTCCGCGCGACGGCGGCCGGTGAGATCAACGATCGAAACCCGGCGATCGGAGATCGTCAGGCTTACCGCCACGAACAGGGCACCGTTGGCGTTGGCGGCCAGCTGGACGTGCCGGCGCCCGCGCTGGCCCGGTTCGGCGGGAACCTCATCCCCTTCGCGGACAAGGCCCGCCGCGATGAGGTCACGGGTGATCCGCGAGACGGCAGCTTCCGTGAGGCCGACGCGCATGGCGATATCCGACCGCGACAGGCCCTGCGACGACAGGATCTGGCGCAACACGAGGGCTGAGTTGTGCTCGCGCAGTGCGGCGACACCGGCGCCAAGGGATCGAAGGTCCATGGGTTCATTCTAGGGTCGATGCGGATCGCTGGCGCAAGCGGCCGGGCATTGTGCGCCCATGGCGGCATGTCTCCGAACGCTCCGCCCGCGCCTTCCATGCTGTCTGGCCCTGTCAGTCCGCGACTAGCGAAGACGCGGCCCGCTGCATGACGCGCGAGACGGTTGCTTGCGTCCAGGTGCCCGTCCCGCCCGGTGTCGCGACACAGCGTGCGCTTGAGGCGCGGCCTCGCGCGGCACGCCCGCCGGTCCCTTCGATGCGCAACCGTTCAATCTCGAGGACCAGCCGGTGCGCTGCCCGCGCTGCTGCCTGCCGACGCGCTTGCGCCGCCTGCGCGGCGGCAGGGGCGGCCGTGGTCCGCTCGCTGATCAGGTCTCGCTCCTTCTGCGCCATCGCGGCGTCGATCCGCAGCATCGCGTCGTCGGCGCCCGCCGTGTCGGCGGCGCTGATCGAGACGCCATCCTCCAGCGGGGGCGACAGGGTGCCCGCGCGGAGGGTGGTGCGATCCAGCCGCGCGGCGACCAGCACCCCATCGAGCTGTCGGCACCGCGCAAGTGCGGCCTGGAAGCCTGCGCGCCGATTGTCCTTGCCTGAGGCGATCTCGGAAAACTCCGCGACCATCGTCCAGCCCTGCGCGCTGACAAAGGCGCGGATGCTGGCCTGCTGGGCCTCCAGGTCCAACCCGCTGTTGCCCTGCTCGGCGGTCGAGACCCGGGCGAGCCCGACCGCCAGGCGGGGTGGCTGCGAACCCTTGCGCATGACGCGGCCTCACGGGGCAGGTCCGCCGCACTTGGTCACCACTCGCTTGCCGGACCGCGGTAATGATGACACTTTTATGGCAGTTCAAAGTCGAGGTCTCGAGGCCCCCGGCGCGCCTGCATTGCAGGGCGGCAAAGCCATCGTGATCCAAGGGAGCTGAGGAACACGTCATGCCGTTTCGCCTCGTTGCGCTTGCCGCGCTTGCCTGTGCGGTCGTTCCCTTCGCCGCCTCAACGGCGAGGGCGCAGGGTACGCTCAACCTTTATTGCTCCGTCCAGGTCGAGTGGTGCCAGGCGATCGCCACCAACTTCCAGCGCGACACCGGCATCCGGGTGAACATGACCCAGCGCGGTTCTGGCGAAACCCTCGCGGCCATCCGCGCCGAGAGCCAGAACCCGCGCGCCGATGTCTGGTTCGGCGGCACCGGCGACCCGCATCTGGCCGCGGCGGAGGACAACCTGACCCAGGCCTATGAAAGCCCGAACCGCACCCAGCTGCATGAATGGGCGATCCGGCAGTGGGACCAGTCCGGCCGTCGCGCCATCGGCGTCTACGCCGGCGCGGTCGGCTTCGGCTACAACACGGAATTGCTGGCGCGGAAGAATATCGCCGCACCGCGCTGCTGGGCCGACCTGCTGGACCCGCGCTTCCGCGGCGAGATCCAGATCGCCAATCCGAATTCCTCCGGCACCGCCTATGTCGTCATCGCGACGCTGGTGCAGCTGATGGGCGAGGACCAGGCCTTCGACTACCTGAAGCGCCTGCATCCCAACATCAATTCCTACGCGCGGTCCGGCACCGGCCCGATCAAGGCGGTGGCGCGCGGCGAGACCGGTGTCTCGATCTCCTTCGTCCATGACGCGGTGGTCGAGCGCAATGGCGGCTTCCCCGTCGCCTATGCCACGCCCTGCGAGGGCACCGGCTACGAGATCGGCTCCATGTCCATCCTGCGGGGCGCGCGCAACCTGACCCAGGCGCGCCGCTTCTACGACTGGGCGTTGACGGCGCCGGCGCAGCGCCTGGGCTTCGAGGCCGGCGGCCAGTTGCAGCAGCCTTCGAACCGCGAGGCGCCGCTGCCGCCCAACGCGCCGGACCTGAGCCAGATCCGCCTGATCGACTACGATTTCGCGAAGTATGGCCGCGCCGCGGAGCGCCGCCGCCTGATCGAACGCTGGGACCGCGAGGTCGGCAGCCTGCCGCGCTGATTCGGTGATCGCCAAGGAACCGCCCGCATGACGCTCCGTCGCATCGCCCTGGCCGGCGCCCTGGCCGCAGCACTCAGCGCGCCGGCGCTGGCGCAGGGGTCGCTGAACATGCTCTGCGCGCCTCAGGCCGATTGGTGCGAGGCGATCGCCGCCGGCTTCCAGCGCGAGACCGGCATCCGCGTGAACATGGCGCGCAAGTCGACGGGCGAGATCCTCGCGCAGATCCGCGCCGAGGCGCAGAACCCGCGCACCGACATCTGGTTCGGCGGGTCGTCGGAGACGCATATCTCGGCCGGCGACCTGCTGCAGGTCTATGCCTCGCCGAACATGGCGCAGCTGCAACCCTGGGCGCGGCAGGCGCACCAGGCCTCGGGCGGGCGCTGTGTGGGTGTGTCGTCGGGCGCGATCGGAATCGCCTACAACAGGGAGGTGATGGCCCGGCGGAACCTGCCTGTCCCGCGCAGTTGGGAAGAACTGGCTGGCCCCGCCTATCGCGGGGAGGTGCAGCTGCCCAACCCGAATTCCTCCGGCACCGCCTACACCATCATTGCCGGGCTGGTGCCGCTGTGGGACGAGGATCGCGCCTTCGACTACCTGCGTCGCCTGAATGCGAATGTGAACGCCTATACGCGCTCCGGCGCGGCGCCGATGCAGGCAGTGGCGCGCGGCGAGACGGCGCTTGCCGCCAGTTTCAACATGGAGACCGCCTCCATGGCGAATGCCGGCTTCCCGATCGAGATGGTCTATCCGAGCGAAGGCACGTCCTATGAGGTGGCGTGCCTGTCGATCATCCGCGGCGCGCGCAACGTCGCGCAGGCGCGCCGCTTCGTCGATTGGTACCTGACGCCGGCGGCGATGGACATCGGCGTCGCGACCAACCAGTTCCATGTGCCCGCGCATCCCGGCGCTGCGCCGCATCCGCGTATCCCGGACCTGACCCAGATCCGCCTGATCGACTACGACTTCGCGAAATACGGCGACCCGGAGGTGCGGCGCCGCATCCTCGCGCGCTGGGACCGCGAGATCGGTTCCCTTCCCCGCTGAGGTGTTGTCCATGCGCTTTCCCGTCATCGCTGCCGCTCTCGTGGCAGCAACCGCCACGCCTGCCGCCGCGCATGGCTCGCTGAACCTGTATTGCTCCGCGACCATCGAATGGTGCACGCCGATCGCCCGCGGCTTCGAACGCGAGAGCGGCATCCGCGTGGTTCTGTCGCAGAAATCCACCGGCGAAATGCTGGCGCAGCTGCGCGCCGAGGCGCGCAACCCGCGCGGCGACGTCTGGTGGGGCGGCACCGGCGACCCGCACGTGGCGGCCGGCGAGGAAGGGCTGACGCAGCCGTTCGAAAGCCCGCGCATTGCCGAGCTGCATGACTGGGCGCAGGCGCAGTGGCGCCAGACGCAGGGGCGCACCGTCGGCGTCTATGCGTCCGTCCTTGGCTTCGGCTTCAACACGGAACTGATCGCCCGCCGCAACCTGCCGGCGCCGCGCTGCTGGGCGGATCTGCTGAACCCCGCCTATCGCGGCGAGATCCAGATGGCGAACCCGAATTCCTCCGGCACGGCGTACATCGTCATCGCGACGCTGGTGCAGATGATGGGCGAGGAACCGGCCTTCGAGTACCTCAAGCAGCTGCACGCCAGCATCAACGCCTACCCGCGGTCCGGCACGGCGCCGATCACCGCGGTGGCGCGCGGGGAGACGGCGCTGTCGATCTCCTTCGTGCACAATGCCGCCGAGGAAGCGGCCGCCGGCTTCCCGGTCGGCCATGCGGTGCCCTGCGAGGGCACGGGCTACGAGATCGGCTCCATGTCGATCATCCGTGGTGCGCGCAACCTGACCAACGCCCAGCGCTTCTATAATTGGGCGCTGAGTGCGGAGGCGCAGATCGTCGCCAGCCGGGAAGCGCGCAAGCTGCAGACCATGGCGAACCGCAACGTGCCGCTGACCGACGGCGCGCCCAACATGGCCACCGCGCGCATCATCGACTACGACAATGCACGCTTTGGCGCCTCGGCCGAACGCCGACGCCTGCTGGCCCGCTGGGACCGTGAGGTCGGCGCGCTGCCGCGATGAAGCCTGCCTCCTCCCTGTTGGCCTGGTCCGCCGCGGCGCTCGCGACGCTCATCCTGCCTTGGCACATGCAGCAGGACGGGCTGACGCTCGCGGGGCTGATCGGCCTGGGGCAGGGGGATGCGGAAGCCGCCTCCGCGCTGTGGCAGGCGTTGGCACATGGGCGTTTCTGGTTCTGGCCGGTGGTGGCTGCGCTGGCTGTGACGCTGCCGGGCGCGCTGCCCTTCGGCTCGCCGCGCGCCCGGTCGGGCTTCCTGCTCTGGGGTGGGCTGTTCGGCGTTCTCGCCATCGCCGCGCAGGGCGTGGCGATCGGCGTGCAGGGCTGGTCCTATGCGTGGATGACGGACGCCTTCGGCGAGCTGAACGACCGGCAATTCGGCATGGGCCTGGGTGGTGCGATCGCCTTCTTCGCCTTCGTGCTGCTGCTGACCGACGGCCTGGCAATGCGCGGCAAGTTCCGTGGCGACCGGTTCGTGGCCGGCGCGGTCGGCATCCTGGCTGCGTCGATCCTGCTGTTCACCGCCTGGCCGGTGCTGACGGTGCTGTCGCAGATGTTCACGCCGCGTGGCGACCTCGGCGTCGCCGCGGCCTTCGCGGACCGCCTGGTGGACCGCAAGATCTGGGGCCTCGCCTGCGTCACCGGCAATGTCAGCTGCGGGGTGGTGTGGAACACGCTGCTGCTGGCGACCTGCACCGCGACGGCTACAACGATGCTCGGCCTGTGCTTCGCGCTGATCGTCACGCGCACGGCGTTTCCGGTGCGGCGCGGGCTGCGGTTGCTGACGGTGCTGCCGATCATCACGCCGCCCTTCGTCATCGGGCTCGGGCTGATCCTGATCTTCGGGCGCTCCGGCGTGGTGAACCAGATCGCCGAGGCGATGTTCGGCGTAGAACTCGGCCGTTGGATCTACGGCTTCAACGGCGTGCTGCTGGCGCAGGTCTTCTCCTTCACGCCGATCGCCTTCCTGGTGCTGATCGGCGTTGTCGAGGGCATTTCGCCGACCATGGAGGAAGCCTCGCAGACGCTGCGCGCCTCCCACATGCGGACCTTCACCTCGGTCACGCTGCCGCTGATGCTGCCGGGCCTTGCCAATGCTTGGCTGGTCGCCTTCGTGGAGAGTCTGGCGGATTTCGGCAATCCCATCGTTCTCGGCGGTTCCTTTGGCGTGCTGTCCACCGAGATCTTCTTCGCCGTGGTCGGCGCGCAGCAGGATTTCGGGCGCGCGGCGGTGCTGGCGGCGGTGATGCTGTGCGTTGCCCTGCTGGCCTTCATCGGGCAGCGCCTGGTGGTCGGCACGCGGTCTTATGTCTCAATGACCGGCAAGGGCGATGTGGGCCTGCCACAGCCGTTGCCGCGCCGCGTGAAATTCGTGGCCTTCGCGGTGGCGATCCCCTGGGCGGTGCTGACGATCGTGGTCTACACCATGGCGCTGGCCGGGGCCTTCGTGCGCGTCTGGGGGCGCGACTGGACGCCGACGCTGAGCCACTTCCAGCGCGCCTTCGCCTTGGAATGGGCGCCGAGCGGCGGGCTGATCTTCTCGGGCGGGGCGTGGCATTCGCTGTTCACCACCATCCAGCTCGCGGCCATCGCGGCGCCCATCACGGCCGGTGTCGGGCTGCTCGCGGCCTGGGTGTTGACGCGTCAGCGCTTCGTCGGGCGCACGGCGCTGGAATTCGCGCTGATGCTGACTTTCGCGGTGCCGGGCACGGTGATCGGGGTGGCCTATATCCTCACCTACAACCTGCCGCCGCTCGAGATCACCGGCACCGCCACGATCCTTGTGATCTGCTTCGTGTTCCGCAATTTGCCGGTCGGCGTGCGGTCGGGTGTGGCGGCCATGAGCCAGCTCGACAAGTCGCTCGATGAGGCCGCGGTGACGCTGCGCGCCTCGACCTTCCGGGCGATCCGCACGGTGGTGCTGCCGCTGCTCAAGCCCGCCATCATCACCGCGCTCGTGTATTCCTTCGTGCGCGCGATGACGACGGTCTCGGCGGTGATCTTCCTGGTGTCCGCGCAGTACGAGATGGCGACGGTGTTCATCATCAACCGCGTCATCAACGGCGACTACGGCTTGGCCATCGCCTATTGCGCCGTGCTGATCGTGCTGATGATGACCGCGATCGGGCTCATCAACCTGCTTGTCGGAACCCGCCGGCTCGGGCGCCGCCAGGCTGTCCAGCCCGCCATCCCGGTCGGAGGCCGGACATGACCCTCAGGACCGGCGCCGCGGTGCGCCTCGAAGGCATCGGCAAGCGCTATGGCGCGGTGCAGGCGGTGAAGCCGCTCGACCTGACCATCGAGGGCGGCACGCTGGTCACGCTGCTGGGCCCGTCGGGCTGCGGCAAGACCACGCTGCTGCGCATGATCGCAGGGCTTGAGCAATCGACGGAGGGAAAGCTCTTCATCGGCGATCGCGACGTCACGCTGCTGCCGGCGGGCGCGCGCAACGTCTCCATGGTGTTCCAGTCCTACGCGCTGTTCCCGCACATGAACGTGCTGGAGAATGTCGGCTATGGCCTCGTCTCCTCCGGGGTCCGCAAGCGCGACGCGCAGGCACGGGCCGAGATGGTGCTGGAGACGGTCGGGCTGAAAGGCTTCGGCACGCGGCTGCCCTCCGAGATGTCGGGCGGCCAGCAACAGCGTGTCGCGGTGGCGCGCGCGCTGATCCTGGAACCCGATGTGCTGCTGTTCGATGAGCCGCTCTCCAACCTCGATGCGCGGCTGCGGCGCAGCATGCGCGAAGAGATTCGCACCTTGCAGCAGCGGCTCGGCCTGACTGTCGTTTATGTCACGCATGACCAGTCCGAGGCGCTCGCCGTCTCGGACCGCATCGTGGTGATGCGGAACGCCGAGATTGCCCAGGCCGGCACGCCGGAGGAACTCTACATCCGGCCGCAATCCGTGTTTGTCGCGACCTTCATGGGGGAAGCCAACCAGGCACGCGGCATCATCGAGTCCGTGGCCGACGACGTCGCGCGCGTCCGTATCGGAAACCTGGTGCTGGACCTGCCGGCGCGCGGCCTCGCCCCCGGCCCGGTGGACGTGGTCATCCGGCCCGAGGCGATGCAGGTCGCCGCCGAAGGGGAAACGTCCATTCCGGCAACCGTCGTGCGGGCGATCTACATGGGGTCCCACGCCGAATGCCGCTTCGAGACGGAACTGGGGGAATTCTTCGTGATCGCGCCGCGGACAGCGTCGCGCCTCCAGCCCGGCGCCAGGCTGGGCCTGTCGCTCGATCCTGCCGGGGTTGTCTTGGTCGCAGGCTGACCTTTGAGCGCGGATGAGTGGTTCCCAACTCGGTGAGGCTATCCCCGTGCCTTGGCGCTTGGCGGCGCTCCCATGGGCCACGGGCTTGTCGCCGATGCCGGGCGTTCGCCGGAGCATCGGCGGGCCAGAGGTGCGAACGCCAGCGCCACGCGATGGCTGCCGTGCACACAAGCGCCACGCCGGAGTAAGCCACACCCGTCGCCGCAAAGCCCGCCCAGGCAATGAGCGGACCGGCGGCCAGCAGGCCGACAGGCAATCCGTAGACCGCGAGCATCCGCAGCCCCATGACGCGCCCGCGGAAGGAGCATGCCTGTCGCGATGTGCCGTTCGACCCGCTGGCCCGATCCTCTCGCTCCATGCCCCCGGGCGTGCTTCCGCACGCCGGCGCCTTCGTCCTGGAGCGCAGGATGATCGAGATGGTCCTTGTCGCCCTGGGTGGCGCGCTCGGCGCCTGCGCGCTCTTCTGGCTGTCGGGCGTCGTCGCGCCGTGTGGGCGAGACCTCCCCTGGGGCAGGCTGGTGGTGAACGTGCGGCGAGCGGGCGCCGGGCGGCGGCGGGTGGCTGACGCGCCGCGGATCGCAAGACCGATGGCCAGCCCGCGTCCCGTGCCCGCCGCAGGGCGGATGGTCCACGGCGTCGTGCAGCACGACGGACCCCTGGACCGTGCCGGCTCTCACTCCACCCCGACGACGCGCCCCTGTTCATCCTGGTGCACACGCAGCCTGCGCGATGTACGCCAGGCCGCTAGGTCCTCGGCCGATACATCGAACTCCACGGCCAGGTCGCCGACTTCGGGGTTGGGCAGGGAACGGCGGCGATCCTCGCCGGCGAACCAGCGCCGGTGCCGCGCGACCCGCCAGCGCACGAAAGCGCAAATGCCCGCAGCGATCACCGCGCATATCGCGGCTGTCCTCAAGGCGTCCCACGAGCTGGATGGCGGGTCGACCGGCAGCATGCGATGCACGAACGGAGGCACCCACAACGCGCCGATCGCGGCGACAAGCAGATAGAGCCAGCCCGACCAGAGCAGCACGGTGACGGCCACGTCGCCCGCCCTCGCAGCGAAGGACCGCGACGTCGCGTGCATGATCAGCGGCGGCGTGAACTTCGCCATCACCGGAACCCTCGGTCCGGGCTTGTCCAGCGTGCCCGCCGACCACTGCGACGGAACAGCGCGCGCGGGAACCCCACCACCGTCGATGCGGCCGACAGCACCCAGAACGCGGCGGGATACCAGATCACCCAGATCAGCGGCCGATACGCCTGGCCGGTGCCGCGCTCATGCCGTCGATCGATCCACAGCGCCACGCCGAACTGGATCAGGCATGCCACCGACAGGACCATGCCCCAGACCGCCAGCGGCGCGGGCGGCGGTTGCAGCCACGATGGCAGGACGCCGAGCGTGGCCAGCGCCAGCAGGATCAGGGTCAGGACCATGGCATAGCACCACAGGACCGACACCGCGTATTCGACCAGCACGCCCCACATCCGCCGGTCGCGCCAGTCCAGGAAGTCGCGGGTGTAGCGCAGGAAGGTCTGCGCCCCGCCTTCCGCCCAGCGCAGCCGCTGCTTCCACAGGCCCCGGATGGTCTCCGGCATCAGGATGTAGGACAGGGCATTCGGTTCGAAATGCACGGCCCACCGGCGGCGCTGCAGCTTCCAGGTGACGTCCACATCCTCGGTGAGGTTGTCCGCCGTCCACCACCCGACATCCCGCAGCGCGCTGACGCGGAAGGCGACCACGACACCGGATACCGTAAACAGCCGTCCCACCAGCCGCTGCGTGCGCTTGATCAGCCCGATCGTGGCCGAGAACTCGCCGACCTGCAGCAACCCCAGCAAGGACGAGCGATTGCGGATCCGCGGATTGCCCGTCACCGCGCCGAGCCGCGGGCGTTCGGCGAAGCGTCGCACCAGCCAGCCGACGCACCGTGGGTGCAGGATCGCATCGCCATCGATGCAGACCAGCACCTCGCCATTGGCCATCAGTGCGCCGGTCCGCAGCGCCACCGCCTTGCCCTGGTTCTGCGCCAGGTGGACGACGCGCAGGCGCGGAATCTCGGCGGCCAGCGCGTCCAGCACCTCGGCCGTGCGGTCGCGCGAGCCGTCGTTGACGGCGATGATCTCGAAGTTCGGGTAGATCTGGTCGGCGCAGGCGCGCAGCGTTTCCGCGGCGTTGTCCTCCTCGTTGAAGCAGGGGACGAGGATGGTGACGAAAGGCCCGTCGGCGAGGTCCGGCGGCATGTCGGATTGCCGGCTGCCCCGTTCGTGCAGGTGGTAGAAGGTCAGGCCGCCCATGACCCAGATCAGCATCATCAGCAGCGGCCAATAGCCGACGAAGGCGAACAGCACGGGCATCAGCGCGGTGACCGGATCCATCGCCGCCTACCGCCGGAACGGGAAGCTGCGGGACGAGATCACGTCCTGCACGATCCGGGCTTCCGGCAGGCCCCTGATGAAGTCGTCCGGATACCAGCCCATGTGATGCGCGCCGAGGCGCTGCAGCAGCCGCAGTTGCGTGCGCAGGGTCTGCGCAGGCACCGGCCGCGCCGGCTGCTGGCGCCAATCCGCCGCCTGAAGCTCGAACACGGTCTTGACGACGCCACCTGGCGTGGCGGCCACGCGGGCATACAGGTCGCGCAGGAAGGCATCGGGGTTCCGCGCCTGCTCCATGTAGGGCATCGCCATCAGCGCGGCCCGATCGTAGTTCGCGAGGAAATCCGGCAGCGATTGCGCGAACCATTCCTGCGCATTCGGGTTCAGCACCGGCTGGGCATAGAGGTTGCGCGCCGTGCGCAGCGGTGCGCGCCAGCGCCGCGCGCGCTCGGCCAGTTCGAGGGTGAGGGCCGTCAGCGTCCGTGTCTTGAGCGCGGTCCAGCGCGCCATCGCGGCGCGGTCGGCGCGGATGGCGGCGATGTCGCCGGGCAGCCCTTCGGCGCGGTACGCCGCCAGGGCCGCCGGGTTCGCATCCTCGAAATCGCTCAGGAAGGCATCGTCGTGGAACAGCAGGCCCGCGAAGGGCGCGTGCTTCGCCAGGTCCTCGTAGATGTCGCCAATCCAGCCGCGCGCCCGCGCGCTGAAGGGCGACAGCCGGCGATACTGGTCGCGGTCGGGCGCCGGCGCGCCGCCGCGGACGGACAACACGAGGTCCTCGGGCCCGCCGATCCTGAACGCGAGCACCGGCATCCAGGCGAAGACCTGGACGTTCGCGCGGGTGGTGAGCTGCCAGGCCACGCGGTTGAACAGGTCCGCGCGCATCGGCAAATGCCGGTTCGGAAAATACAGCGCATCGGCCACGCCATCGCCGTCCGGGTCGGCATAGGCCTGCAGGTAGACATGCGACGGGCCGAGCCCCGCCACGCGCTCGACCAGGGCATCGAGGTTGCGCGCGGCCTGCGCCGGATTGCTGTCATGCACATGGTCGAGGTCCACATGCAGCACGCGGTCACGCACGATGGGGTCGAAGCGCAGCTGACGGGCGATGTCCGACACGCGCGGGTCGCCCATGGTCAGCTCCCGGCCCACCGTGCCGAGCCGGTCGACACGCGCGGGTCCCGCATCCAGCGTCATCGCCACCGGCATGCCGAGGCGCCGCGCCACAGCGACCAGTTCCATGTTGTAGCGGCCATAGGGCCAGACGATGGAGCGCGGCCTGCGGCCCAGTTCACGCGCCATGATGCCGCTGGCGCGCGCCAGGTCCTGCTCGACGCGCCGGGTCCAGGCGGCATCGCTTTCGTATCGCCCGGTCGCCGCGTCCCAGATTCGGGTGATCGCCGCGGGCTGCACATTGCCCTGCGGATTGGCGGGCACCCCGCGGTGGAGGTCATGCGTGTGGGAGGCGAATTCGCACAGGCCGCTGCGCTGCATCTCGCGTGCCTGAGCCCAGCTCAGCAGCGCGCTGCGCGGGGTGGGCGTGCCGCCATAGTCGAAGCTGCCGGTGGCCGGCGTCTCCATCCAGGCGGTGACCAGCGCGAAGACCGCCGGCGCGCGGAACGCCTGCAGCACCGGCATCACCCGCGTGTAGTAGTCGTTGTAGCCGTCGTCGAAGCTGAGCAGCAGCGCCTTGTCCGGCAAGGGCCGGCGGCCGTCCCGCGCCGCCAGCAGCGCGTCCAGGTCGACGAAGCGCCAGCCATCCTGGCGCAGGAAGGACAGGTGCTGGACCAGCTGGCTCTCGGAGATCGAATAGTGCCGCGTCGCCCCGTCTTCGCCGATCTCGTGATAGGCCAGCGCGGCGAAGCGGCCGGGACCCGGCTGCGCGGCGGTGCCCCGCGGCAGGGCGAGTGCGGCAGGCAGCGCTAGAAAGCCGCGGCGGCAGAGAGGCATCAGGCGCATCAGAACCTCCAGCGCAGGGCGGCGGTGACGGAGGCGTTGTCCTCGCTCCGTCCGTCATAGTCGCGCCGCACCCAGCCGGCGCCGTAGGACAGGGCCAGCGTGTCGGTCAGGTTGTGCTGGTTCTCCCATCGCAGCGCGACCAGCGGCGACCAGCCGTAATTCTCCTGCCAGTACGCGCCGCCGGTGGCGATGAACCGCACCCGCAGGTCGCGTTCGTAGCGCCGCCAGGCGACCCAGGTGAGCGTCCCCGTCGCGGCGACCTCCAGGTCCCGCTCGGGATTGTAGTAGGGCGCGTTCTCGCGCGTGTTGCTCGTGGCATAGGCGTAGGGCTGGAGGTCGATCTTCCAGTCCGGCAGGTTCATGACGCGCTCCTGCCAGCGCAGGAAACCGATCAGCCGCGTGTTGTCGTCGGAGAACTGCATCACGCGGAAGGACGCGGCGGCTTCGCGCAGATCCGAGTGCCGCCAGGTGAGGCCGGCGCCGGCGGCATCGGCATGGATGCCGGCGCGCAGGGCCGCCAGCGGCGTGTCGGCCGCGGAGATCTCGCCTGCGCCGTCCAGCGTCCAGCGGTCGTTCAGGCGGATGGCGGCGCTGAGGAAGGCGCCGCCGCGATCCACCCCTTCCATGTCGAAGGTCACGCCGCCGGTGACCACCGCCTCCGGCACGCGCCACTCCGCGCCGGCGGCGGCGCGATAGGTGGTGAGGTAGCCATTGACGGTATTGCCGGTCCGCAGGTTGAAGCCGCCGAAGACGCGCCAATCCTCGGCGATAGGCGCCGACCACAGGCGCGTGCGCACATCGAGTTCCGGGTCCTGATTGCCGCGTTGCAGGCCGCCGGTCGCCTCGGCGTCGAATTGCCGCATGTCGTGGCGTTCCAGCCGGCGGACGAGGCGACGCACGGCGACATTGGCCGGATATTCGCGCGCCAGTGTCTCGATCTCGGCCCGCGCATCGGCCCAGCGACGGCGGTCGAGCAGCGCCTCGGCCCGGCCGAGCCGCAGGTCGAGCGCGTCCGGGTCGTTGGTCAGCGCGGTCTCGTATTCCGCCAGCGCCTGCTCGGTCCAGCCGCGCATCCGCCAGATGTCGCCGCGCAGCGCGCGCAGGGACGCGTTCATCGGCGCCGCGGCGGCCAGCGGATCGGCCTCGGCCTCCGCGCCGGCCAGGTCGTCGCCCCAGACGCGCCACAGGATTCCCGCGCGGACGGCCTCGATGCGGTCCCATTCCTCGACCGGGGGTTCCGGCCCGCGCAGGGTCCGGAAGGCGGGGGTTTGCCGTTCGAGCCGATCCGCCACCTCCCGCGCCTCGCGCCATTGGCGCAGTTCGGCCAGCGCGTAGAACAAGCCGAGCGACGGATTCAGCGCAGCGGGATCGGCGGCGACGACCGCGCGATATTCTTCCAGCGCCTCCTCGGGGCGCCGCTCGGCCATCAGCGCGTCGCCGACGGCCTCCCGCACATAGGCCGGCAAGGCGCCGGCCTCGCGCAGGGAATCGGCCTCGGCCAGCGCATCGGCCATCCTTTCGCGGTCGCGCAAGGCGACGACGCGATCGAGGCGGGCACGCCGGATGGCGCCGTCGGCGTCGGGGCCGGCGCTGGCCCAGGCCGCGATCGCCGCGTCGATCGCCGCCAGCGCCGCGTCGGTCCGGGCATGGCGGGCGGCGGGGTCGCGCGGGTTCGGTGTCGCGACCTGGGCGCCCCAGCGCACCAGGAAGGCATTGGCGGCATTGTGGATACGCCGGTCCTCGGCGGCGTCCAGCACGCCCTGGCCCCGCACCAAGGCGAGTTCGGGCGCACCCACCGCAGCCAGCGCCAGCGCCTCGCGGCGGCGCAATCCGCGGTCGTCCCGGTTGGACCGCAGCGCGCCTTCCAGCACTGCGAGCGCATCGAAGGGGCGGCCGAGGTCCATCAGCATGTCCGCCAGCGCGGACGCGGTCGCGGGCGACGCGCCGCGCGACGCCGCGATGGCGTCGGTGGCGGTGCGCCCGGCGCCTTGCGTGCCGGCCGCGGCGCGAAGGCGGTTCGCGACGGCGGCTGGATCGGGCCGGGCGGCACGCTCGACAGCCTGGGCGACGTCGCGGATGCGCGGATTGCCCGGGGCGGTCGCCTCCGCCTGTTCAAGGGCCGCGCGCGAGGCCGTGGCATCGCCGCGCGCGGCCTCGGCCAGTGCCAGGCCGAGCCGCGTCTCGAGCGTGTCGTCGCCGCCCGCGATCGCAAGGCGGTAGAGGGTCACCGCGCGCAGCGCCTGGCCGCTGCGGCGCGCCGAGACCGCGGCGGCGGCGAGCGCATAGGCGGGGGCGTGCCCTTCACCCAGTGTCGCGAACCGCGCGAGCGCCTCGCGGTCGCGGCCGGCCCAGGAGAGGACAACGACGAGGTCGGCGAGAACCTCGCGGTCGGCGGGCGCCAGACGGTGTGCCCGATCGAGCAGCCGGACGGCCTCGGCTGTCCGTCCTGCGCGCGCTGCGGCAACGCCTTCGGCACGCAGGTCGGACGGTTGCGCGGCAGCAATGGGCGCGGTCGGCAGCGCCCATGCGAGGAGCACGGCGAGTCCAAAAAATAGTCTCATTGATTAAAATCTACACAATTCAAGCGCATGCGGCCTGTCTAGGGCAGAGGTGTGGCCGCCGCAAATTCTGCGCCCGCCGCGCATGTTCTATAAAATATGTTTGCTAACAACATGATACGATGATGGTGAGCCGCCGCGCGCGGCCAGGTAACGCTTCGGTGCGATCACAATCACGATACTGGATGGCGTGTAAAGCCATTATACGAGAAATATCTCAATTTTCGTGCATATCCTAGGCGCAGCATCCCGACATGCCACCCCGGTCATCATGTCGTCCTCCGGGCGCTGCGATTGTCCCGTGCCGACCATCGTCGGACCCGTCTTGGCCACGGCCGGTGCGTTCATGCGCGCCATCCCGCCCGTCCGCTGCGCCGCCTGCGATGCCGCGACGGCGCCGCCGGCATTCAGTTCGCGGCGAGGCTGCGCCGTAGCCGCGTGATCGCCGCCGGCAGGCCACGGACCTGCAGCACGCGGCCGGTCTCGTCGTAGGTCTCCGACAGCACCCGCGCGCTGTCGTAGATGTCGCCGATCAGCCCCTGCTTCGCATAGGGCAGCACCAGCACATCCTCCACCATCGCCGCCTCGAAGAAGGCGATGATCGTCTCCCGCAGCGCCATGACATCCTCGGGTGCGTGGGCCGACAGCATGATCGCATCCGGGTGTTTCTCGGCGAGCATGGCCCGCTCGGCGGCATCCACCCGGTCCATCTTGTTCAGCACCAGGCGCGACGGCACCGCATCCGCGCCGATCTCCCGCAACACGCTGCGGCTGACCTCCAGCTGCGCCTCGTAGGTGGGGTCCGACGCATCGACCACGAACAGCAGCAGCGAGGCTTCCAACGCCTCCGCCAGCGTCGAGCGGAAGGACGCGACCAGGTCGTGCGGCAACTGCTTGATGAACCCGACCGTGTCGGAGACCAGCACGCGCGGGCGCGTCTCCGGCTGCAGGATGCGGACCGTCGTGTCGAGCGTGGCGAACAGCTTGTCCTCGACCAGCACTTGGCTGCCCGTCAGCGCCCGCATCAGGGATGACTTGCCGGCGTTGGTGTAGCCGACCAGCGCCACCCGCAGCTGGTCGCGCCGCCCTGTGCGCCGGTTGTCGCTGTCGCGCTGCACCGCTTCCAGCTGGTCCTTCAGCTCCGAGATCCGGTCGCGGATCTTGCGGCGGTCCAGGTCGAGGGTGGTCTCGCCCGCGCCAGGACCCTGCTGCCGCCCGCCACCGCCGGAGGATTCCCGCAGGCGGGGCGCGACGTATTTCAGCCGCGCCATCTCGACCTGCAGCTTCGCCTCGCGCGTGTTCGCATGGCGATGGAAGATCTCGACGATGACGCCGGTGCGGTCGAGAACCTCGGCGCCGGTCGCCCGCTCCAGGTTGCGGATCTGGCTGGGCGAGAGCTCGTGGTCGACGACCACGAAGCCTGGCTTGGGGCCGGCATCCGACTCGGCCTGCTCCCTGGGCGGCGCGTCGGCGGCGCCGTCGAAGCGTTCGCGCGCCTTCGAGCGCGGCGGCGGCGCCATCGAGCCGACCACGCCGGTGCCGCCGGTGAGCGCCGCCAGCTCCGCGAGCTTGCCACTGCCCAGGAGAGACCCGGCGCCGGTGCCGTCGCGTCGCTGCGTGACCGCGCCCACCACCTCGTAGCCGAGCGTCTTCACCAGGCGCCCCAGCTCCTCGAGGCTTGCCGCGTGCGTGACGTCGTCGACCTCCGGCGTCTGGATTCCGACAAGGACGGCACGGGGGATGGGCGGCTTGGTTTCCATGGCGGCGCAGTAGCACGGATCGCACGCTGCCCTGATCGGGCTTACCGGCCCGCGCCGCGCGGGGTTTCCGCCAACAGGGTGGCGCCGGCCGTGACCCACACCCCCCTGCCGGGCAACCCCATGGTGCCGAAACCGCTGCCGATCGGGCGCCGCACCAGCCCCGCTGAGGTCGCTGTACGCACGGCCTTGCCTGCTCGACCCTGATCCGTCGCCATGAAGGGGCGACGGGTGCTGGCCTGGGCGGGCGGGTCTGCGTGACCACCGCGAGGGGGCTCCGCTGACGTGAAGCTGTCATGCAACGGTCATCCTGCACTCAAATAATTCGATTAGACTGGAAGGATGGAAACAGACGAAGCGGCCTTCGCCTTCGCTGCCCTCGGCCAGGCCACTCGGCTCGACCTGCTGCGCGTCCTGCTCGACGCCGGGGCGAAGGGTGTCGCGGCCGGGGAACTCGCGAACCGCCTCGGCGTGCCCTCCTCCACCTTGTCCTTCCACCTGCGCGCGCTGGACCAGGCCGGGCTGATCGCCGCGACACGGCAGGGCCGCAGCCTGGTCTACGCGGTCCAGTTCGCACGGCTGCGCGCCCTGCTGGCCTTCCTGGTCGAAGCCTGCTGTGGCGGCGAACCCGACCGCTGCGGCGATCTCGGCCGGATGCTCGACACCATCACACGGGACAAAAGCATCATGTCGCAACCGGCCTTCAACGTGCTGTTCCTCTGCACGCACAATTCCGCGCGCTCGATCATGGCGGAGGCCATTCTCGACAAGATCGGCAGGCCCCGCTTCGAAGGCTGGTCCGCCGGCTCCGACCCGCGGCCCGATGGGCCGCTGCCGGAGGTGGTGGCCCTGCTCAAGACGCTGGGTCACGACATCTCGGATCTCCGTTCGAAATCCTGGAACGAGCTGACGGGTCCCGACGCGCCAAGGATGGATTTCGTCATCACCCTCTGCGACACGCTTCAGGGGCAGACCTGCCCGGATTTCGGCGCGACGACCGTCACCGGCGCCTGGCCGCTGCCGGACCCCTCGAAGTTCAGCGGTACGGCCGCGGAGCGCGCGACGCTCCTGAACGAGGTCTATGCCGGCCTGCGCCGCCGGCTGGAGGCGTTCATCAGCCTGCCGGTCGCCTCGCTCGACCGCATCGCCCTGAAGGCCCGCGTGGATGAACTGGCCGACCCGCATGCGGTGGTCCGGTGAGAGCGTCGACAGGCCCGGGGGGGATGGCATGAAGGTCGGCATCAGCGGCATGGGTCGCATCGGGCGGCTCGCCTTGCGCGCGGCGATGGGCGCAGCGGAGCGCCAGGGTGACGACCCGCGGGCCGGAAATCGGCTGGAGGTCGTGCATCTCAACGAGATCAAGGGGGGTGCGCCGGCCATCGCCCATCTGCTCGCATTCGACAGCGTACAAGGCCGCTGGCGCGCCGACATCGCGGCCGAGGGCCCTGCCACCATCCGCATCGGCACCCGTCGCATGACCTATTCCGAACACGCCAGGCCCGCGGACATCCCCTGGGGTGAGCTCGGCGTGGATGTGGTGCTGGAATGCACCGGCAAGTTCCTCACGCCCGAGTCGCTGCAAGGGCATCTCGACCGCGGCGCCAGGCGCGTCATCGTCGCCGCGCCGGTGAAGTTCGACAGCGTGCTGAATGTCGTGGTCGGCGTGAATGAGCAGCTCTACGACCCGGCGCTGCACCCCATCGTCACCGCGGCGTCCTGCACCACCAACTGCCTCGCCCCGGTGGTCAAGGTGGTGCATGAAGCCATCGGCATCCGGCACGGCCAGATCACCACGATCCACGATCCGACGAACACCAATGTCGTGGTGGACGCGCCGCACAAGGACCTGCGCCGCGCACGATCGGCCATGCTGTCCTTGCAGCCGACGACGACGGGCAGCGCCACCGCCATCGCGCTGATCTACCCGGAGCTGAAGGGCAAGCTGAACGGCCACGCCGTGCGCGCGCCGGTGCTCAATGCCTCGCTGACCGATTGCGTGTTCGAGATGCGGCGCGAGACGACGGCCGCGGAGGTCAACGCCCTGTTCGCACAGGCCGCTGCCGGGCCGCTCGCCGGCATCCTCGGCTACGAGACACGGCCGCTGGTCAGCGCCGACTACGCGCGCGACACGCGCAGCGCGATCGTGGATGCGCTGTCCACCATGGTCACCGACGGCACGCTGCTGAAGGTCTACGCCTGGTACGACAACGAGATGGGCTATGCCTGCCGCATGGTGGACCTGGCCTGCCATATGGACAGCATCGGCCTCTGAGATGAGCAGCGCCGGCACCCGCAACTACGCCATCGTCACCGCCGCCTATTGGGGGTTCACCCTGACCGATGGCGCGTTGCGGATGCTGGTGCTGCTGCATTTCTTCCGCCTGGGCTACAGCCCCTTCACGCTGGCGCTGCTGTTCCTTCTGTATGAGGCGGCGGGGATCGGCGCCAACCTGGTGGGTGGATGGCTGGCGGTTCGCTTCGGCATCGCGCGCATGCTGGCGGTGGGCCTGGCCACGCAGATCGCGGGCTTCGTGCTGCTCTCGGTGATGTCGCCGGATTGGAGCGGCGCCTTGTCCGTGGCGTGGGTGGTGCTGGCGCAGGGCGTCTGCGGCGTCGCCAAGGACCTGACCAAGACCGCGAGCAAATCCGCCATCAAACTGACTGCCGGTGACGCCTCCGGCCGGCTGTTCCGCTGGGTAGCGTTCTTCACGGGCAGCAAGAACGCGATGAAGGGCCTGGGCTTCTTCCTGGGCGGGCTGCTGCTGGAGGCGCTGGGCTTCCGTGGCGCCCTGTGGGCCATGGCCGCCGCGCTGGGCGTGGTCCTGGCTGCCGTCGTGCTGTCCTTGCCGCCCCTGATGGGCCGGGCGAAGGCCTCGAGATCCGCCAGGGAATTGCTCGCGAAGAACCGCGGCGTGAACCTGCTGGCCGGCGCGCGCGTGTTCCTGTTCGGCGCCCGCGATGTCTGGTTCGTCGTCGGCCTGCCGGTGTTCCTCTATGCCTCGGGCTGGACCTTCACGATGGTGGGCGGCTTCCTGGCTGTGTGGACCATCGGCTATGGCATCGTCCAGGCGGCGGCGCCGGCGGTGGTCCGCAAGAGCAGCGACGGGCTGTCGTCCGAGGTGCCGGCCGCGCGCGCGTGGTCGCTGGCGCTGGCCGCAATCCCCGCCGCGCTGGCCGTCCTGCTGCTCGCAGGCGCGCCGCGCCCGGACATCGTCGTGCCGATCGGATTGTGCGTGTTCGGCGTCGCCTTCGCGGTGAACGCCTCGGTGCATTCCTACCTGGTGCTGGCCTATGCCGGCAGCGAGAAGGCGGCGGAGGATGTGGGCTTCTACTATGCCGCCAATGCCGTCGGGCGCTTCGCCGGCACGCTGCTGTCGGGGCTGCTTTATGGCTGGGCCGGGCTGATGGCCTGCCTGGTGGGCTCGGCCCTGATGCTGGCCATCTGCTGGGCGATGACGCTCGCCTTGCCGACGCGCGGTGTCACGCGCACGCCGGCATGGTCAGGCGCGGCGCCGCGATGATCAGGACGTCGGTTCGGGCCGGTCCGCGTTCGGGAAGAACAGCTGCTCGCCATTGATCCGGTAGGATTCGATGGCGCGCTGCCCGGCGGGCGAGAGGATCCAGTCGATGAAGCGCTGCCCGTCCGCCGCCTTCACATGCGCGTGGCGCTGCGGGTTCACCAGCATGACGCCATACTGGTTGAACAGCCGCGCATCGCCCTCGACGAGCACGCGCAGGTCCTGGCGGTTGCGGAAGGACAGCCAGGTGCCGCGGTCGGCCAGGATATAGGCGTTCTGCGCCGCGGCCGTGTTGAGCGCCGGGCCCATGCCCTGGCCGACCTCGCGGTACCACTGGCCGCGCCCCGCCGCCGGATCCACGCCGGCGAGCTGCCACAGGCGAAGTTCCGCCGCATGCGTGCCCGAACGGTCCCCGCGGCTGACGAAGGCCGCGCGCGCGCCCGCGATGCGGCGCAGAGCATCGTTGGTGTCACGCAACCCGTTGATGCGCGCGGGGTCGGCGGCCGGGCCGATGATGACGAAGTCGTTGAACATCACGTGCCGGCGAGGCCCGCCGAAGCCTTCGGTCACGAAGCGCTCCTCGGCGGCGCGGTCATGCACGAAGACCACGTCGGCATCGCCGCGGCGGCCGACATCGAGCGCCTGGCCCGTGCCGAGCGCCACGACGCGCACGGCGATGCCCGTCTCGGCCGTGAAGATCGGCAGGATGTGGCGGAACAGGCCCGATTGCTCGGTGCTGGTCGTGCTGGCGACCGTGATGAAGCGTTCCTGCGCCAGGGCGGAGCCCGACGGCAAAAGCGGGGCGGCGCCCGGCAGGATGAGCGCCGCGGCAGCGGCGGCGAGGAACAGGCGGCGGACCATGGCGGGTCTCCCGGATCGGCCCTTCACCACACCAGTTCGCCGCGCAGGAAGGCGGCGGCGCCTGGCGTGGCGGGCTGGTTGAAGAAGGCTGCGGCCGGCGTCTGCTCGCGCAGTCGCCCGCGGTCGAGGAACAGCACCTCGCCGGCCAGGCGACGGGCCTGGCCGAGGTCGTGCGTCGTCATCACGACCTTGGTGCCGCGCGCGACCAGCGTCGCGACGATGTCCTCGACCGCGCGCGTCGCGGCGGGGTCGAGGCTCGCGCAGGGTTCGTCGAGGAACAGAACCTCGGGCGTCAGGGCGGCGGCACGGGCCAGGGCCAGGCGCTGCTGCTCGCCGCCGGACAGGCGGCGGGCCGGGCGGTCGGCAAGCGCGGCAAGGCCCACCATCTCGAGCGCGGCGCGGGCGCGGGGTTCGCGCTCCGCTGCCGCGATGCCGGCCAGCTTCAGCGGATAGACGGCATTGGCGAACACGCTGCGGCGCAGCAGCACCGGCCGCTGGAACACCATCGCCTGGCGGCGCGCGGCGTTGCCTGCCCAGAGCACGCGTCCCGCGCTGGGCACGAGCAGCCCGTGCAGCAGTCGCAGCAGCACCGATTTCCCCGCGCCGTTCGGCCCGATGATGATGCTGGGCGGCCCGGGCTCGATGGTCAGCGCGACATCCGACAGGATGCCGACGCCACCAGCCGAGAAGCCGAGCCCCTCGGCGCGCAGCGGCAGGATGGTGTCCGGCGCGCGCATCACGCACCCGCCCGGGCGGCGACGTCGCGCGAGGCCTGCGCGAGCGCGTTCACCACCAGCACGATCGCCATCAGCACCATGCCGAGTGCCAACGCGAGCGGCAGGTTGCCTGCGCTGGTCTCGAGCGCGATCGCCGTGGTCATCACGCGGGTGAAGCCCTCGATGTTGCCACCGACGATCATCACCGCGCCGACCTCGGCACTCGCCCGGCCGAAGCCCGCGAGCAGCACGGTCAGCAGCGCGAAGCGGCCATCCCAGAGCAGCGTGGGCACCGCGCGCGTCGCGCCGGCGCCGAAGGAGCGCAGCTGCTCCGCGTATTCCTCCCACAGCGTTTCGAGCACCTGGCGCGACAGGGCGGCGAGGATCGGCGCGATCAGCACCGCCTGGGCGATGATCATCGCCGCCGGCGTGAACAACAGCCCAAGATCGCCGAGCGGGCCGGAGCGCGACAGCAGCAGGTAGATCAGCAGCCCTGCCACCACCGGCGGCAGGCCCATCAGCGCGTTCAGGATTGTCAGGATCGCCCCGCGCCCCGGAAACCGCGCGACCGCCAGCAGCGCGCCGAGCGGCAGCCCGACCAGTGCGGCGATCAACAGGGCCGATACGCTGACCCGCAGCGACAGCAGCACGATCTGCGCCACCGCCGGGTCGGCGGTGAGCACAAGATGCAGCGCGGTCGAGGCAGCTTCTCCGAGGTCGGACACGGCGGGTTCCTGGCGTGCCGCCAAACTGCGGTCGGCAAACACCCGGGGTCAACCGCCATTGGGCTTGACGCGGGCGCAGCATCTGCCGCTTTCTGCCAGCAGATGAACGATGTGCTGACCTTGCGCGAGGCAGCCGCCTTCCTGCGCCTGTCCGAACGCTCGCTGTATGAGCTGGCGCGCGCGCGCCGCGTGCCGGCCGCGCAGCTCGGCGGCAAATGGCTGTTTCCGCGCGCCCAGCTCGAACGCTGGCTGACTGTCCAGGCCGATGCGCCGGAGGCCGAGCCGCGGCTCGATCCGCCCCTGATCCTGGCCGGCAGCCACGACCCCTTGCTCGACTGGGCGGTGCGGCAGTCCGGCTGCGGCCTGGCGCTGCGTGCGGGCGGCAGCCTCGATGGGTTGGCGGCGCTCGCAGCGGGGGAGGCGATGGCCGCCGCCATGCACCTGCGCGACGTGGACACGGGGGCCTTCAACGAGCCCGCGGTGCGCGACGCGCTGGGGCGCCGCCCCATGGTCGGCATCGTCTGGGCTTGGCGGTCCCAGGGGCTGATCCTGCCGCCGGGCAATCCGCGCGGCATCCAGGCGATCCCTGACCTGGTGCAGCCCGGGATCCGCGTGGCCGGGCGGCAGCCGCGGGCGGGCAGCCATGTGCTGTTCGTGCATCTGCTCGGTGAGGCGGGAATCCGTCTCGACGCCGTGCGGCTTCTTCCCGAACCGGCGCTGGCGGAGGACGAGGTCGCCGCCGCGGTGCAGGAGGGTCGTGCCGATGCGGGCTTCGGCATCGGCGCTGAGGCCGCCGCGCGCGGGCTATGCTTCGTGCCGCTGTTCCGCGAGCGCTTCGACCTGGTGATGGAGCGTCGGCATTACTTCGGGGCACCGGTGCAGCGGCTGCTGCGCTTCGCACGCCAGCCGGACTTCGCGGCGCGCGCGAAGCGGCTGAGCGGCTACGAGGTCGATGGCAACGGCGACGTCGCCTTCTGCCTGTAGAGCAGATCGCGCTCGGCTGGAATCATCTGAGCGCGTGAAGATGCTCTGAAAACAAAAGACTGGAGCCTGCGAAGTCAGCGCGGGCGAACGCAGCATGGTCCAGGCGCGTGCGGCCCATGCCCATTGCCGGCAGACGCACGAGCCCGCCCGCCTCAACAGGAATGCTGTGAGCCCGGCAGGACGCGCCGCATGGATGACGCGCCGGCGATGACGGCCGCACCGCTGCCGAGGCCGTCGAAATCCAGCCATACGCCGCACGGACGCGATGCCTGGCATCGCGTCCGCGGCAACTCAATTGCGGCTGGTCGGCGCACCCGCCACGCCGGCCATCGAGGCCCGCGCCGAAGGCCCGGGCCCCACCAGCGCGAAGGCGCCCCACAGCGCCGGATGCCCGCCCCCCGGCACGTTGCGCGCCAGGTCGAGCTGGGCGTTGCGAAGCGCCTCGGCCATGCCCTGGCCCTGCTGCAGGTTCCGCAGCGAATACGCGATGATGCGCGTCGCCGCCGCGTCGTTCAGGTACCAGTGCGTGACCATCAGGGACCGCGCGCCGGCGTAGAAGATCGACCGCGCCAGGCTCGACAGGCTCTCGCCAGCGCTGCCGCCGCCGGAATTGCAGGCGGACAGGATGACGACATCGGCATCCATCTCCAGTTCGAGAACCACGCCCGCGGTCAGCAGCGCGTTCGCCGCATTCGGCGCACCCGGCGTCGGCGAGGCGATGATCGTCGCCTCCTGCAGGCACGACAATTCGCCCGGCATCAGCCCATGCGTGGCGAAATGCAGCACCCGGAAGTCGCGCAGCGAGGCCCGCCGCACCGCCTCCGCCGTGAAGGCGGACCCGGCGCGGATGTCGCGCGTCGATGCCCCCATCAACTGCCCCGAGGCCTGCAATTCGAGACCCGCCGTCGCCAGCGGCGGCAGGCTCGCCAGCAGCCGCCCGCACTGCGCCGAGGCTGGGAAGGTCCGCACCGCCTGCGCCAGCGGCACCGGTGTCGGCGCGCCGAAGCCGAACCACGGCTGCGACGCCCGCGATGCCCCCGCGCGGCGCAGCGCCACCAGGCTGGAGGGTGCGGGCACATGCGCGATCGGCATGCGCGCCAGCAGGAAGGAGACATTGTCATGCCCGGTCGGCGCCGGCGGTGGCGCGTCCACCAGCACGCCGAAGGGCACCGACAGGAGCTGCCCCGAGGGCACCACCAGCAACCGCCGCGCCTCGGCGATCGGTGCGGCCACCTCGGCGAACAGCGCGCGGTAGATCTCGTGCGCGGTGCCGGCGGCGAAGGGCTTCTCGCCATTGCCGTCCTCGAGCGTGCCGCGCAGCTGCGCGACCAGCGAATCCATCTGCGCGCCGGTCACGCCGATCCGCCCGGCGCTGATCCGCCCGTCGCGCAGGACGAAGGTCCAGCCATTGCCCTCCGGCGGCAGGAAGACGGACGTCAGCGCCTCGCCGGGCTCCAGCTGCGCGAAGACCTCGGCGGCGGAGGACACCGATTGCAGCAGCTGGGCGAAGCCGGGTGCCGCGGTCTGCGCCGCCTGGTCGGCATCGGTCAGCGCGTCCTGCGCGGCGGCGATCCGCGTGTCGATCTCCTGCACCGAAGGCCCGCCGCCGCGCCCCGCGGCCACCGAGGCCTCGTCCCGCGCGCGATACAGCGTGGCGAGCTGGCGCCCGGCCTCGTCGCGCTGGCGGATCGCCTCGGCCGCGGCGGGGTTGCGCGAGCTTTCGCTCAGCCGCGCCGCCGCGCGCGCGATCTGCGTGGTGGTGACGCTGCCCTGGGCGAGTTGCGCGGCCTCGAAGGCCTCGGCCAGCAGCGCCTGGTCGTCGCGCCCGGCGCTGCGCGCGAAGGCATCCACGCAGGGCGCCATGGCGCGGGCGCTGGTGCCCTCGCGCAGGTCCCGCAGCACGGTCGCGGCACGACGGCAGGGATCGAGGATGGACCGGCCGCTGGCACCCGCATCCGCCGCTGCCGCGGCCTGCAGCAGCAGCGTGTCGGCATAGGGGCGCGAGCGCGGCACTCCGCGCGCGAACCGCGCCGCGGAACTTGCGAAAAAGCCGCTGGCGCGGCCCGGAGACCCGGCGCTGTCGGCGACCGCGCCGCTGGTGCGCGCCACCCGCGCGGCGATCATGTCCGCTCCCGGCAAGCCAGGGCCGACCGCGGCCAGCTGTGCCGCCGCCGCCGAGGCCGCCTCGGCTTCCTGCACCCGGCCCGCGCCGCGCAGCACGGCGGCGCGATTGCGCTGAACCTCCACCAGGCCGACCAGCCCGCGCGCCGCGATCGGATCGACCACCGCGCCCCCGGCCTGGAAGGCGCCGGAGCGCGACGCTGCCCCGCCTGCCCGCAATTCCGGCGAAACCTCCGCGCCATACAGCGCTTCGGCCCGGCTCAGCTCGGCCAGCGCGGCATCGGGCTGGCGGCGGTTGGCCTCGTGCAGGCCGCGGTAATGCGCCAGCTGCGCGCGGGCCAGTGGATCCGAGGCGCGCGTGGCGAGCGGCGCGGCGCGCGCGAACATCGCCTCGGCCTCCGGGTATCGACTCTGGTTGGACAATTGCAGTGCCAGCCGGACCATCGGCCCGAAGCTGTCCGGCGAACCGGCGCCGAGCATCCGCTCCTGCGCCGCCAGCGCGCCGCGATAGGCCGTCTCGGCCGCGACGAAGCGTTCCGCCTGGTTGGCGTCGCGCCCCAGCGTCATGAGCTGTTCGTATTGCGCGAGGTCATTGGCGCCGAAGCTCTGCCGCGCCAGCCGCGCCGCCATCATGTCGAGCGCGGCGGAAGGCGGCAGCGTGCCGGTCGGGCTCGCCAGCCCGGCCATGATGCCGACGGCGCGTTCCGCCGCCGGCAGGGCCGGCAGGACGCCCTCGGCCTCGTAGCCATTGCCCGCGGCCGTGGCCACCAGCGCAAAGGCGGGCCATCCGCCGACATGCCGCCGGCAGTTCAGCAGCGCGGCGGGCTGGCCGCCGAGGATGCTCGTCGTCGCCGGCGCGTCGCAGCTCATGCGGGCGGCCTGGGCGGCGGCGGTCTGCGCGGCCAGCGCGGGCACCGGCGCGGCCGCGACGCGGCGCACGCGGGCCGAGGGCGAGGTCCATTCGCCGCAGAACACGTCGGCGGTGTCGCCGCTTCGCAGCATCCGGCAGGCTTCGCCGCGGGCATTGCTGCCGATCGGCACGGCCTGCGCGGCACTGGCGGAACTGCCCCCGGGGACATAGGCCTCGGGCGGGGGGGCGATGCAGCCGGCGAGCAGCAGCGACAGCAGCGCCGGGCGGAGCGTGACGCGCATCAGTAGTCTCCACCGCGGATGTCGGGGGGGGCCAGTTCGCTGTCCTCGGTCGGATCGCGCGTGGGCTGGAGGGCGAGGTCGGGTGTCGGCGGCCGGAGCTGGTCCACCGCCGCGAGCAGCAAGGCGGGGTCCAGCACCGCAAGCACGGCCGCCGGATTGACCAGCGGCAGCAGCGGCAGGAAGGGCAGCACAGGTTCGACCGGCGTCGGCGCGCAGGCCGCGCTGCCGATCGGGCAGTCGTTGAAGGTGAAGTCGGCCTGGTTCGGCGCCGGGTCGGGCAGCAGCACGCCGCCGGCCGTCGCGCGGCGGCCGACCGCTGCCGCCGGCTCGCCCACGATGCCGTCGATGGTGCCGGTCAGCACCGCGCCGCGCCCGCCCTGCACCAGCAGGCCGCCGGCATCGAGAGCGCCGGAGGCGAAGCCCGCCGATCCCAGGTCGATCCGCACATCGGCGGTGGTCGCATCCAGCCCGCCGAAGGTCACGGAGGGGCTGGTGATCGCGAGGGCGCCAGGCGTCCGGGCGATGCCCGACAACGATGCGCTGATGCTGGCCTGCACCACGATGTCCCCGGCCGCCTGGGCCAGGCCGGCCAGCGTCAGCACCGGCGCGCGCAGCAGCAGCGGGCCGCTCAGCGCGATGGCAGAGAAGCCGTTCACCGCCAGCGTCTCGTCGGCGATCAGGGAGGTCGTGCCGCCGGTCACCGTGCCGTCCACCAGCAGGCCGCCGCCGGCGACCTCGATGGTCAGCGCGCCGCCGGCGGTCACGGTGGTGCCGCCCGGCACGGTCAGCAGGGGGCCCTGGCTGAACAGCGTGAAGTCGCCGCCGGCATTGAAGCCGCCGAGCGTGGTGATGGCATTGGCTGCATCGGTCAGCACGGTGGTGCCGCCCGAAGCTCCGGTGAGGGTGGCGGCCACGATGCCGGCGCCGGCATCCTGCGTGATGCCCGCGAGGCTTCGCAGGTCGAGCGTCGCCGGAACCGTGAACCCCGCGGCGAGGCTGAGCCCATCCGCGGTCGTCGTCATGGTGCCGTCGAAGGTCGTGGCGCCGAGGCGCAGCGACTGGAATTCGAAGCGCGAGAGGGTCGCGGCGCTCACGCCGAACACAGCGTCCGCAGATGCGTCAATGTCCACGGGCACATCCAGCGGAACGCGCATCGGTGTCGCGGCGAAGGGCGCGAGCTCGATGGTATTGCCCGTGATCCGCGAACCGTCCTCGGCGATCAGCGCGCCGACGCGCAGCGAAACGCGGCCATCCTCGGCCACCGCGTCCATCGACGCGTCCTCCACGAGGGTGACGGTGCCGCCCGTGCGAAGGCCGATCGAGGCGGCCGTACCGTCGCTCTCCGAAGGTGCGCCGGTCGCGACCAGGAGGTCGTTCACGCCATTGTCGAGGACGAAGGTGCCGTCCACGGAGAAGGACACCAGGCGCCCGACAGCGTTGCCCGGACTAGACAGCAGCGCATCGCCGGCGGAGGTCACGAACAGGTCGCCGGTCGTGATGCCGCCGGCGCTCTGCACGATGCCGCCGGTGCCCGCGCCGAGCGTGACCTCGCCTGCCGCGGTGACGTTGCCGGCGAGGATCAGCGCGCCGGGCAGGGAGGGGTTGAGGCTGCCGCCATCCGCCGCGGCGAACAGCGTGATGGCGGATGTGAGGGGACCTTCCGCGGTGACGCTGCCGCTTTCCGTCACGACCAGGTTGCCCGAGGCCAACAGGGCGAGCAGGCCGATGCCTTCCTGCGATGTCACGGACACCGGCGCGGCGACGGTCAGGCTGCCGCCATCCACCTCGATGCGGATGGTGGCGAAGGTGTTGGGCGATACGAGCGACACCGGGCCGGCGATGGTGAGGTCGGTGGTATTGCGGATCGAGATGTTGCCGAAGGGACCGGCGGTGATGCCGGAAATGCTCGCGATCCGGTTGTCACCCAGCAGTGTGATGGGGCCCAGCGAGTCCACCGCCAGGTCGGGCGTGACGATGGCCGACGGCGCGTCCTGCGTGACGCCGGTGAGCGCTTCGAGGCTGAACCGCCCGCCCACGCTGACGGTGTCGGCGATGACCAGCGGTGCCGCGATGTCGCCGGTTTCCGAGACGCGGAAGGTGAAGTTCCCCGCGACATCCGATGCGCCCAGGACGTTCACGCGATTGAGGTCGAGGTCGGTATTGGCCGGCACCAGGTCGAGGATCGCGTTGCCGGTCGTGCGGACCTGCAGGCGGTCGGCCCGGATGGCGGCGGTCTGGCTGATGCCGCCGGCGCCGGCCTGAAGGTCGACAAGGGCTTCGGTGGAGATGACGCGGCCAGCGGATCGCTCGCCGCCGCCCAGGCTGATGGCATTGCCCGCGGTGATGCTGACGCCGTCGGCTTCCGCGCCGGTGTTCAGCGCGGCCTCGCCGCTCAGCACCACGTTGCCGGTCTGGGCTGTCAGCGCGATGCTGGTGAAGCCCGTGATGAAGGTCGTGCTGGTGATGTCGGTCGCGGCCGTCGCGGCGAAGGCGCCGCCATTGCCGGTGAACTGGCCCGCTGTGAAGCTGATGGTACCCGTGCGCGCGAATAACGTGACCGGCGCATTGGCGAAGGCGGTGAGTGGCGAGTCCACGCTGAGATTGCGGCCGGCATCCAGCGTGATCGCGCCATCCGCCTGGATGGCACCATTCACGGTGATGTCGCGTCCGGCCACCAGGCTGATGAAGCTGTCGCCAGTGATCGGCGCGCTGACCAGGATGTCGTTGCCGGCATTCAGGGTCAGGCCGCCGCCGGTGCGGTCGATGGCACCGGTGACGGTGATGTTGTTCGACGCCTCCAGGATCACGTCGCCGTCCAGCGACTCGAACTGGAAGGGATAGATGTACGCATTATCGGGCGGCGCGCCCGCGGACAGGACATTGTCCACCACCGTCGCATTGCCGGATCCGGGGATGGTGTCGCCGCCATCGGTGATCAGCAGATCGACCGGGTCGATCAGGATGGTGCCGCGTTGTCCCATCGGCGCCGAGGTGTCGATGCTGCCGAGGACCAGCAGGCCGGCCTGCCCGGACACCTCCACAAAGCCGCCATTGCCGCCCTGCGGCCCGCCGCGCGCCGAGATGGCGCCGGCGTGGCCGGTATAGTCCTGCGAATTGACGATGACGGTGCCGCCATTGCCGCGCTGCGTGGCATCGGCGCGGACCGTCGCACCCTCCGCGATGCCGGTGCGCTGCGCCAGCCGCCGGTTGGCCGCACCGCGCAGGGTGGTGCCGACCGCGACCTCCCCGCCGCCGGCCGCGCCCGAGGCATCGACGCGCCCGCCGCGATCGACCAGCACGCGGTCGGCGACGATCTCGACCTGGCCGCCGCGCGTCCCGGCCGCGGTGCCGGTGGCGCGCACCTCGCCTTCGATGCGGACGGCACCGCCGGTGCCGTTGATGGCGATGCGCCCGGCGCGGCCCGTGGCGGCATCGGTATCGGCCGAGACCACGCCGCCGGCCCGCACCAGGTCCTGCACGATGCCGTCCGCCGCGGCCGCGGTGAGCAGCACGGTGCCGCCCTGGGCCTCGATCACGCCGGTATTGGTCACCAGCGCCGCGCCGTTCCCCGGTGCCTGGCGCACCCGCCCGGTCACCTCGATGGACAGCAGGCCGTCGCCGTAGAGATCGACCACATGCGTCTCGGCACCCGCCAGCGCGACCCGGCCGAGCCGTGCAGCAATCGTGCCGCGGTTGGCGACCTGCGGCGCGACCAGCGCGGCGAGGCCGGCCTCGCGGATGGTGATGGTGCCGGCATTCTCGATGCGCGCATCGGCCCGGCCGGGTTGGTCGAACACCATCCGCCCGGCCATGAAGTTCTCATTGCTGATATTGGCCGAGGAGACGATCAGCCCCGCCGCATCCACCTGCGCGCCCTGCGTGAACACCACGCCGGACTGGTTGACGATCGCCACCTGCCCATTGGCGGTGATGCGCCCGGCGATGGTCGAGGGGTCGGGCGTGGTGACCCGGTTCAGCGTGATGGCGGAGGCACCCGGCTGCTGGAAGCGGACGGTATGGTCGCGCCCGACATTGAAGGTGCGCCAGTCCACGATGCCGCGCTGCTGCGCCTGGCGCACGGTGGTCTGCCCGGCATCCTGGTGCACGGTGATGCTGCCGGCGACGATGCGATCGACCACCGGCGCGGTGTTCGGCGCGGGCGCCTGGGCGGCGGCGGCCAGCGGCATCACGAGGGCGGTGCCGGCCAGGAGAACGCTACGGAAGCGCTGCATGCTCGTCATCCCCCTCAGAACCGCATCAACACGCGCCAATAGAAGGCGTCGGCACTGAGCCGATCGCCCGCGGCACCATTGGGCTGGCGGTCGAAGCGTCGCACGCCCTCGACCTGGAATTCCGCGTGCCGCGTCAGGCCGAAGCGCGCGCCGAGACCCGCCGAGGAAATCTGGCGGTTCGGGTCAAGCGGCGCGTTCTCCCAGGTCTCGCCCCAGTCGTAGAAGGCGTAGATCATCGGGTCGATCTGCAGGGACTGGCCGAACAGCGACGCCTCATACGCGATGGACAATTGCAGCTCCGCCGTGGCCGCCAGGGCGCTGTCCCCGGTGACCTGCCCGGCATAGTAGCCGCGCCCGAGCCGCGCACCGCCCAGGTAGAACTTCTCGGCCTGCGGCAGGATGTCGTTCGACCACTGCCCCGCCACCAGGCCCATCAGCGCCAGGTTCGCGCCGGTCCAGGGCGAGAACAGCGACTGCGTGCGGCTGGCCTCGAAGGTGATCTTGGTGAAGTCGGGCTGCGCGCCGGCGCGGCTGAGCAGCGGGCTGTCGGATGCACTTGCCCCGAAGCTGGACAGGCCCTGGTGCAACCGCAGCGACACCACGTTGACCGCCGACCGGCTGTCGCCCAGCAGCTGGTCGAACACCGCCCATTGGCCGCCGACCCGGACCACGCGCAGCGAATCCTGGCTAAGCACCTGGTCGCCGAAGGGGCTGTCCTCCAGCTTGATCTCGGTGTCGATGACGTCGAAGGCGGCGGCGATGGTCAGGGTCTGCTGCCGGCGGCGAATCAGCGGATAGGACACCGCCATGCCCGCCACGGTGGTGGTGCCCTGGTAGCCGATGTCGCGCAGCGGCGAGGCCGGCGTCGTCTCGCCGGTGCCGGCATAGACCCGCACCCGCGCACCCTGGCTGCCCACGAAGAATTCGGTCGAGGCCTGCCCGTACACCGAGGTCCGGCCATTCGCGTAGTACAGCTGCAGCTCGGTCTGTTCACCAAGCGAGGTGAAGGAATTGAACTGCACGGCCGCGATGCCCTGTTGGGGGCCGGTGAGCCGATAGGCGCGGTTGTCGGCGGCGATGTAGCCGGTCACCGACTGCCGGCCGACCTGCGCCACCAGGCTGAGCGCCCCTGGCGCCGTTCCCGCCGGCCGCAACACCGCGCGCACGCTGACGCCGGGGATGTCCTCCGCGAGCAGCAACCAGCGCTCGAGGGTGGCGGTGTCGATCGGCCGCACGCCGCGCAGGTTTTCCAGGAAGTTCAGGACCAGCGTGCCGGCAGGGCCGATGTCGCCGTCGAGCCGGACCTCGACGATCTCGGCCTCGCCCACGGTCAAGCGCAGCCGGCCGTCGCGCTCCACCGCCGCGTCGACCACGGTGAAGACGTAGCCGGCCTCGCGGTAGAGATTGAGGATCGCGACCCGCGCTTCCTCGATCCGCTGCAGCGGCACCGTGCCTGAGATGGTCCCGATGGCCGCATCGAGGCGCGCCTGCGGGAAGGCGGTCGCGCCCTCCACCGCCACCGAGGTCACGGTCACGGTGCGGGCGAGTGTCGGATCGGCGGATGGCGCGATGGCGCCCGGCCGCGCACCAGGACCGACACGCGGGGCTTGCTGCGGCGCGATCTCCGGCACGCGGGTGCCCTGCGGCGGGATCACCACGCCGGCGGGTCCTTGCGTCAGGGCGGCACGAGGCAGCATGACCAGCGCACAGGCGAAAAGAAGAACGGCCATCCCGCCGTGGCATCGCTTCATTCGTCCCATTCCCCTCGCGACGATCCCCTGGCCACACCCTACGCCAATCATTCTGGTTGTGCGACGGGCTGCGCTATCATGCCAGCGTGATCGCCCGCACACTCCGGTTCCACCCACCGCCTCCGCGCCTTGAGCGCGGCGGCGCTGCGTCGGCGGTCGCCATCCTGGCCCTGGCAGCCTGCGTCCTATGCGCACAGGCCTGATCATCGAGACCTGGGACCGGGCCGGCGGTGGCGCCGAGCGCTGGACCGCGCAGTTCCACGACCACCTGCGCGAGGCCGGGCATGAGGTGCACGTCATCGCCTTCGCCGCGCGCGACCGCGAGGGCATCGCCGACCTGCATCTGCTGGACGACCCGGGCACGGTGCTCGGCCGCGCCGAGGCGGTGGCCGCCGCCGCCGCCCGCCTGCCGCCCATGGCGCTTCACGACAACGGCACCGGCTGGTCGGCGCATGTCTTTCATCCGCAGACAGGATCGCGCCTGCTCAGTCTCGAGCGCATGATGTCCGCGCGCAGCCTGCGCGAGCGCCTGCGCTGGCGGGTCGACCCGCGGATGGTTCGCCTGCGCCGCGCCATGGCGCTGGTCGAGACGCGCGCGATGGAACGCGCGGGGCGCGTCATCGCCGTCTCGCAGGCGCTGCGGCGGCTGTTCATCGCCCGCCATGGCGTGGCGCGCGAGCGCATCGCCGTGATCCCCAACGGCGTCGACACGGCGCGCTTCGCGCCGGCCCGGCTGGCTCCGCTGCGCGACGCGCAACGCGCACGGTTCGGGCTGCAGGACGATGAACTGCTCCTGGTCTCGGTGGCGCACAACCTCTGGCTGAAGGGTGTCGATGTATCGCTGCGCGGGCTGGCGTCGGCACGACGGCGCGGCGCGCGGGCGCGCCTGGTGGTGGCAGGCGGCGCGGCCGACGGCGAATGGCACACGCTGGCGGCGCGCCTTGGTGTGGCCGAGGCCGTCGTCTTCGCGGGAGAGGTCGGTGCGATGGAAGGCCTCTACGCCGCCGCCGACGCGATGGTGCACCCGACGCGCTGGGACGCCTGCAGCCTGGCCACGATCGAGGCCATGGCGGCCGGCCTTCCGGTGGTGAATTCCGCCGCCAATGGCGCGTCGGACTTGATCGTCGATGGCGAGAACGGATTCGTCCTGCCGCGCGCCGAGGATCCGGCGCGGCTGGCGGACCTCATCCTGGCGCTGCAAGACCACGCGCTGCGGCGGGGCGTCGGCGCTGCGGCGCGCGCGGCGGCGCAGGGTGCGGATCTCGCGGCGAATTGCCGCGCGGTGGAGGCGGCGCTGCTGGCCTGCGCGCCGCCCGGCGCCTGAGCGCCACACGCATTACGCCATGGGATAGGCGGTCCGCAGCTTCGCCATCAGCGGATCGAGATACGCCGCGCGCGACACTTTGCCTTCGGTCTCGCGCACCACCTCCGCCTCGTTGTGCAGCAGGCGGGAGGTGTACCAGCAGTGGAAGACGCCGCCGGCCACCGTCGGCACGCGGTCGTGGCCCACGTCGAAATCCGGGCAGAAGGCGATCTCGTGCCCGATCACACCGCGCCCGGCGGCGAGCACGCGGATCGTCGCTTCCTCGCCGGTGTCGGTGTCCTCGCCGCGCAGCTTGCGCAGCACCACCAGGCCGCCGAGGTCGGATCTCCGGAACGCCATGAAATGCGGGTGAATGTACCAGCCATGCGGATTGCCGCGATGCGGGCTGCGGAACACCGCGCCGGCGATCGGCCGCGCATCGTCGATCAGGTCGATGCTGGCGGCGAGCCAGCCGCCGTCCATCGGGAAGGCATCGGAATCGAGCAGCACGATATGTTCGTGCCGCGCCGCGCGGGCGCCGCGTTCGGCGGCCTCGCCATGCCGGTGCCCGGCCCTGCGGAACCAGTTGCGCTGCACCACCAGGCGCATGTCGGGCTGCGCGCGCACCCAGGCCTGCGTGCCGTCGCGGCTGCCCTGGTCCACGACGATGATCTCATAGGGCCGGTCGCGCACCGTGGCGCGGACGCGCTCCGCCAGAAGGCGCGTGAAGAACAGCCCGTCGCGCGTGACGGTCAGGATGCTGACGGGGCGCGGCGCCATGCGGTAGCCTCCCTGTTCATGCGGTCCGGCAACCGGGTCGCGCAGCAACGGACGCCGCATGTCCTGCCCCGCGGTCAGTGTCGTCATGCCGGTGCGCGATGGGGCGCGCCACGTCGGTGCGGCGCTGGACAGCATCCTGCGCCAGGGCTTTCGCGACTTCGAGTGCATCGCCTGCGACGACGGGTCGGCCGACCGCACGCCGGCGATCCTCGCGCGCCTGGCCGCCGCCGATGCCCGGCTGCGGGTGCTGCGCCTGCCGCGCGCGGGCATCGTCGCCGCGCTGAATGCGGGGCTCGCCGCGTCGCGCGCCGCCTGGGTCGCGCGCATGGATGCCGACGACATCGCCGCACCCGACCGGCTGGCATGCCAGATGGCGGCCGCCGCCCGGTATCCGGAATCCGCCGCGATCGGCGGCGCCTGGCGCGTGGTGGCAGCCGATGGCGCGCCACGGCGCGTGATGGTCCCGCCGACCGAACCGGACGCCATCGCCGCGGCCTTGATGCACCACAACCCGCTGGCACACCCGACCATGCTGCTGCGGCGCGATGCGGTGCTGGCGCTGGGCGGCTATCGCGCCGCCTTCCGCAGCGCGGAGGACTACGACCTCTGGCTGCGCCTGGCGGAACGCCACCCGCTGCGCGCCGTGCCCGAGGTGCTGCTGGATTACCGCGAGCATGGCGGCCAGACGGCGTGGCGGGAGATCGAGCACCGCGTCTTCGCCGAGCTCGGCGCGCGCGCGGCGGCGCGGGCGCGGCGTGCCGGCCGGCCCGACCCGGCCGACGGCGCCGCCGCGATCGACCACGCCTGGCTGCGCGCTGCCGGCGTCAGCGAGGCGGAGATCGTCGCGACGCTGACCTCGCGTGCCCTCGGCACCGCGAAGGATGCGCTGGCGGCGGGGCAGGGGCGGGCGGCGCGCGCGGCGCTGCGCCTGCTGCGCGCCCAGCCGGGGCTGCGGCCGCGCACCCGCGTGCATGCGGCGCTGCTATACCTGCGCAGCCTGGCGCGCATCACTTGAGGGCCTCGTCTATGATGCGCCCCGCCGCCTGTGGCCAGGTCGCGTAGCGGAAGCCGTCGCGGATGCGCGCTTCCCATGGCGCGCGCGCGGCGGGGTCGGCGATCCAGTCGCCCAGCGTCGCGGTCCAGGCGGCGACATCCAGCGGGTCAAGGCAGGGTGCGACGCCGGCCGCCACTTCCGCCACCGCCCCGCCATTCGACGCGATCACCGCCTTGCCCTGCGCCATCGCCTCGATGATCGGCAGCCCGAAGCCCTCCGATCGCGAGGGATAGAGGCAGAAGGCGGCGTCCCTGTAGAGCCGCGCCAGCAGCGCATCCCCCGCCGCATCCAGATGCACGAAGTGGTTCGCCGGATCGGCGCCGAGCGCATCGAGCCGCTCCAGCAGCGCCTCCACTTTCCAGCCGCGCCGGCCGACGAAGACCAGGTGGAAGCCGGCGCGCTGCGGCAGCCCCTGCGCCAGCAGCACCTGCCAGGCCTCGGCCAGCACTGCGTGGCCCTTGCGCGGTTCGATGGTGCTGACGAACAGCGCGAAGCGTCCTTCCGCCAAAGGCGCGGGCAGATCCGGCAGCGCCAATGGTGCCGCCGGCGGTGCATGGCCCAGCGGCACCACAACCGGATCGACCGGTCCAAGCCCGTCCGCCGCGGCGAAGTCGCGCAGATCCTGCGCCACGCAGTCCGCATTGCACAGGATGCGGTCCGCCGCCGGGATCACGGCGCGCCAATAGGCGCGGAAGCGCGCCACGTCGTCGTCGAAGAACCATTCGGGATGCAGCAGCGGCAGCAGGTCGTAGCACATCACCGCCAGCCGGAACCCGTGCCGCGCGCGCAGGTCGATGAAGGCGCGCCCCTTGCGCTGCCAGTCCGGCCCGGCCGAGACCACCGTATCTGCCGGCCCCAGTTCGAGCGGCGGGCCGAGCGCATCGGCGCAGGGCACCACATCCATCCGTCGGCCGCCGGCATCGGCGAAGGGCGGTTCGTATCGGTGCCTTCCGAGCAGCAGGTCCAGCGCCCGGCCGGCGAGCGGCAGGCCGGCCAGCCGCGCGCGCTCCAGCGCCATCACCACCGGGTAGCGCGGCGCCAGCGCCCGCCGCCAGGCCGGCAGGTGCCGGCGTACATCCAGCCCGATGCTGTCGAGCACCGCATCCGGGCCGATCAGCCTCTCGCGCCAGCGTGGCGCCAGGGCGCGCAGTGCCCCGAGCGATTCGTCGTGGAAGGCGAGCTCCACGTCCCCACCGCGCCGCAGCGCCTGCAGCGCCACCTGCTGCTCGACGCGCAGGATGCCGACCGGCGGGCCGACCCAGCGCAGGCTGGCCGAGACATCGACGATCAGCCGCGCCATGGCGCCATGATCTCCTGTGCCAGCGCATCCAGCGCGAAGGGCACGGGCGCGATGCCGAGCCCGCACAGCAGCCCCGGGTCGCCGATCACGCGCAGCGGGTCGTCGCGTCGCGCGCCGTCCTCGCGCGGCAGAACCGCGACGGGCACGCCGCGCGCCGCCGCCAGCGCGCCGACCCACTCACGCACGGCGATGCCGCGGCCGGAACACAGGTGCAGCAGTGGCGGCAGGCGATGGCCCGGCTCGGCCAGGCGAAGCACCAGGCGGGTGACCTCGGCGACCGGCAGGTAGTCCCTCTCGCGATCCGGCCCGGCCACGCGCACCGCGCCGCCGGTCGCGGGCATGGCGGCGATCTCGGCGGCGATGCGCCCCAGCAGCATGCCCGGCGGCGCGCCGGGGCCGGCTGCCGTGAACAGGCGCAGCACCGCGCCTGGCGCGCCGGTGGCTTCGAGGTGGCGCAGCACCGCCAGGCTGGCCGCATGCTTCGCGCGGCCATAGGCGGAGACCGGCGCGCAGGGCTGAGTTTCGTCCAGCTTCCCGGCGGCGGCGTCGATCGGTCCGAACTCCGCCGCGCTGCCGAAGGCGAGCAGCAGCGGCGGCGTGTCGGCGCCTGCAAGGGCGGCGAGCAGCGCGCGCGTGCCATCGACCGTGACGGCCTGCTGCTCCTCGTCCGGCGCGGCAGGCGGTGCGGCTGCCAGATGCAGCACCAGCGAGGGACGCAGCGCGGCGAGCGCGGCCGCGATGCCCGCGGCATCCGATGGCCCTGCCGTGGCGACGTGGCAGGCACCATCGCCAGCGCGCGCCGGGCCGAGGGTCATGGCGCGCCAGCCCGCCCGGCGCAGCCCCGCCACGATCGCGCGCCCGATGAAGCCTCGCCCGCCGGTCACCAGGGCCGTACCGTTGCCAGAATCCATGCGCCTCCGCAGCCTTGATGCGGCGTGGCACCTTGGCGTGGTGCCATGGTGGCGTTACCAGATTGGCGTGGCAACGGCGCTTCTCCGCGCGATGGCGCGGCCCCTTCCGCATCGACCGCGTCGGCGGTGTGCGCGCATGCCCGCCGATTCCGGTGCTGCGGCGTGAAGCTCTGGCTCGATGTGGAGGATCTGTTCGCCTATGCCGCGCATCACGCGCGACCGAGCGGCGTGCAGCGCCTGGCCTGCGAAACCGCCGCGGCGCTGCTGCGGGATTTTCCCGGCCGCATCGGCTTCCTGCGGCACGATCCGCGCGGCGACGGCTTCCGGGAGGTCGCGCCGGACGCGGTCGCGGCACTTTACGCCCGCATGGCCTCGGCGCCGGCCGCCGCATCGCCTGGCCCGGCGGCGCGGGCCGACGCCACGCCGCGCACGCGCCTCGCCTGGCTGCCGCGCGAGATCCGTCAGCCACTCGGCCGCGCGGTGCGCGCGCAGGGTGCGGCGCTGCATGCCGGGGTCGCCGCGCTGAAGGCCGTGCCCGCGCTCTGGCGGCCGGGCGTGGCGACACCGCTCGGTGCGCCGCTGCGCAACCTGGCGCGGCCGGGCGACGTGCTGGGCGCCTTCGGCTCGCCCTGGTCGGCGCCCGGCCAGCCGGCCCGCATGGCGCGGGAGGCGGCGGCGACCGGGGCGCGCATCGCGCTTCTGGTGCACGACATGATCCCGCTTCAACGCCCCGAATTCTGCGACCGCGCGCAGATTGCCGCCTTCGCGGGGCATATGCGCGCGGCGCTGCCGGCGGCCGATGTGGCCTTCGCCAATTCGCGTGCCACCGCCGAGGCCGTCATGGCCTGGTCGGCGCACGAGGGCCTGCCGTTGCGTGACGTTCCCTGCGTGCTGCCGGTCGGCCTGCAACCGCTGCCCGTGCCCTCCGCGCTGCCCGACGGCCTGGGCGCCGGCGGCTATGTGCTGATGGTCGCGACGCTGGAGGCGCGCAAGAACCACTGGCTCGCCTTCCGCGCCTGGCGGCGGCTGCTGGAGGAGATGCCGCCTGGCACCGTGCCGCCGCTCGTCTTCGCGGGACGCGAGGGCTGGATGGTGGCGGACCTGGTCCAGGCGCTGGACAATTGCCGGTGGCTCGACGGGGTGATCCGCTGGGTGCGCGAGCCCGACGACGCCACGCTCGCCGCGCTGTATCGCGGCTGCCGCTTCACGCTGTTCCCCTCCTTCGTCGAGGGCTGGGGCCTGCCGGTCGTCGAGAGCCTGGCCATGGGACGACCCTGCGTCGCCACCGGCCAGGGCGCCATCGCCGAGGCCGCGGCCGGCTTCGCCTTGGCGATCGACCCGGATGATGTGACCGGCGCGACCGCAACGCTGCGCCGGCTGATCGAGAATCCGGACGAGGTGGCTGCACTGGCCGCGCGGATCGAGACCGGATTCCGCGCGCCATCCTGGTCCGCGACGGCGGCGGCGGTGATGGCGCGCCTCGCCTGACCGCGCGGCGCGCTACCGCGCCAGCCCCATCGCGTGCAGCGCCGCCGTGCCGCAATCCAGCATACTCAGTCGCTGCACCCGACGTTGCCCGGCCTGCGCCAGGCGCTCGCGCAGCGCCGCGTCCTCGGCCAGGCGCCGCAGCCCCGCGGCGGCCTCTCCCGCATCCGGCTCCGCCCAGTCAGCGCCCGCCGCGCCATAGGTGCCGCGTTCGTCGCGCGCCGGCACCATGCGGCAGCCGACCAGCAGCGCGCTGTCGGCATCCATGAAATCCATGTTGCCGGACCAGCCGGTCGCGATCACCGGCCGGCCGAGGCGCATCGCCTCCAGCAGCGACAGGCCCACGCCCTCGGCACGATGCAGCGACACGAAGGCATCGCAGAGCCGCATCAGGCCCCAGACCTCGGCGCGGGTCATCTCGGCGTCGATGATGCGGATGTTGGGCGCATCGGCGCAGGCCGCCACCACCTCGCGCCAGGCGCCTCCGCCCATGCCGGTATTGTAGGTCTTGAGCAGCAGCACGCGGTCCGCCCGGTCGCCGAAGGCCGCGCGATGCGCGCGGATGGCGCCGATCGGGTTCTTGCGCTCGACCGAGGAGGCGGCGTCGAAGACCGACAGGAACAGAGCCGCATCCTCCGGCAGGCCGAGACCGGCGCGGGTCAGGGGCGCGGGGTCGGGTTCCGGCACCGGGTAGTGCACCACCTGCACCGGCGGCCCGCCGGGGCGGCGCACCGCATCCGCCACGAAGTTGGTGGAGGCGAGGATGCCGTGCGCGAAGCGGTAGCCGCGCGTCCAATCCGCCGGCAGGCTCGGCAATTCCCAGTTCCAGAAGGCCAGCACGCGCTTGCCGCGCACCGCCTCGGCGCCGAGCGCGCGCAGCGCCCAGGGCAGCATCGGCCCGTTCACATGCGCGACCAGCGTGCCGGGGCCGGCCGGCGCATCGGGCGCGGGGCCGGGCGGGCCCTGGCGCAGCGCCCCGGTCAGGTCGGCGCGATGCACCGGCGTGCCGGCGGCTTCCAGCATGTCGGCCAGCCGCCGCGCGCCTTCGCCCAGGCCGCTTGGTGCGCGGAAGTATCCGGCGACGGTGAGGGGAAGACGCGGCAGGGGGACAACGGCGTCGGGGCGCGGCGCGAGCCATTCCATGGCGGTGAACAGTGCCTCGCGCCGCAGCCGGGGCGGCAGCAGGCGCCACAGCCGGTGCAGCGGCCCATGCGTGCGCGGGCCCTGCGCCGCCCCACCCGTCACGGCCGCGCGCCGGTGGCGCCCAGCACGCGGTCGAGCCCGTCATGCAACGCCGCCGCCGGCGCGGCCCAATCCGCCAGGCGCGCCCCCTCGGCACTGGCGCCGGCGGCCAGGCGCGCATGCGTCGCGGGGTCCAGCATGCGCGTCAGCGCGGCCGCGAGCGCGCCGGGTTCGGGCGGCACCACCAGCCCGGAGACGCCATCGCACACCTGTTCCGCCAGCCCGCCCACCGCGGTCGCGACCGCCGGCACGCCCAGGCTGAGCGCCAGCGGCACGACGCCCGACTGGCTCGCCTGGCGATACGGGAACACCACGGAGCGGGCGGAGGCGAGCAGCGGCGCCATCTCCTCGTCCCCGACCCAGCGCGGCTCCAGCGTCACGCCCGGCAGCGCGCGAAGCCCCGGCGCGGCGCGGTCGATATCGCCCTGGCCCACCACGCGCAGCGTGGCGCCCGGATGCGCCCGCACCACCATGCGCCAGGCGTCGCGCAGAAGGTCGAGGCCCTTGTAGGTGCGGATGCGCCCGAAGAACATCACATCCGAGGTCTTGGCCACGCCGACCGCCCCGGCCGTGCCCAATGGCGCCAGCGCACCGAGCGCGAGGCGGATGACGGGCAGGCCGGGCCGCCGCGCCAGGATGGACTCCGCGACGCAGTCGCTCAGCGCCACCGCGGCGCGCGTGGCGCCCAATTCGCGGCGCAGGCGCCATTCCCAGAAGGAGTCGGTGTCGCCGGGATGCTGCACGCTGTCATGCACCACCGGCACATAGGCAATGCCCGCCCGCGCCAGCGCCGGCGCCACCAGTGGGGTCCAGAGATGCGCCATGGCCGAGACCACGACATCCACCCGCTGCTTTTGCGCGAAGCTCACCAGTTCCCGCGTGAGCGCCCGCACGCGCAGCAGGCCGGCGGCGAAGCCGAGCATGCTGGCATAGGTGTCCACCTCATGGCGCGGCACCGGCATGGCGCGGAAGGCCTCGATCATGTCGCCCTGGCGCGATACCGAGAGCGCGAGGCCGGCCGATCGGGCAGCGAGCGCGCGGCCGAGGCAGAGCGTGAAATGCGCCCCCCCGCCGCGGCGCCCCCAATACCAGAGGAGGATGCGCGCCCCCCTCATGATGATTGCCCCGGCTGCCGGCCTTCCATCGCACGATCATACGCGGTGACGTCCGACGCGAAAGGCCTGCCGGCCGCGCGTCAGCGCCGCCAGGCCTGGGTTGCGCGGCCGAGCAACGCACCCACCAGCAGTTGCACCAGCTTCGCGGTGATGGCGATGGACAGGATGACCACGCCCATCGCCGCCGCCGCGCTGGCCTGCCCGGCCTCGTCCATGTGCACCATGGCGACCGAGGCCGGCTTGGTATCGGGGCCATAGAGGAAGATCACAGCGCTCACTGTCGTCATCGCGTTGACGAACAGGTAGATGGCGATCTCGAGGATGGCGGGCAGGCACATCGGCACCGTCACGCGCCCGAAGGTCACCCAGACCGGCACGCGCATCGAGGCACCCACGGATTCGAATTCCGGGTCGAGCGGCCGGATCGCGGTGACTGCGGCGAGATGCCCGACCGTGTAGAAATGCACGACCGAGTTCACCACCAGGATCGCCATCGTGCCGTACAGGAATCCCAGCGGATTGGCCGGGTGGTTGAAGAACAGCACGTAGGCCAGGCCGAGCACGAGCCCCGGCACCGCCAGCGGCACTGTGGCCGCGAAGCGCCCGATGCCCGGCAGCGGCCCATCCTGCGGCCCGCGTTCCAGCACATAGGCCACGAGGAATACCACGGCGGTGCCGATCACCGCCGCCACCGCCGCCATCCGCACCGAGAACCACACCGACTGCCAGCCCGCCGCGTCGAAACGCGCGAAGTCGTAGTTGTCGAGCGTGAGCGCCAGGTTGTAGGGCCAGAAGCGCACCAGCGAGCCCCACACCGCGGTGCCCACGATGCCCAGCATCAGCGCCGCGACCACCAGGCACAGCGCCAGCGCCGGCCGGTCGCGCGCGGGTCGCGGCGTGGGTCGCAGCGGCACGGCGCGGCCGCTCATTGTGGCGGCGCGCTGGCGGCTGGCCCAGCGGTCCAGTAGGAAGGCGGCGACCGCCGGCAGCAGCAGCACGATGCCGACCACCGCGCCCATGTTGAAGTCCTGCAGCCCGGCCACCTGCTTGTAGACATCGGTCGCCAGCACTGGGAAGGACCCGCCGATCACCTTGGGGATGCCGAAATCCGTCACCACCAGGGTGAAGACGACCACGACGGCCGAGACCAGCCCGTAGCGCGCGCCCGGCAGCGTGACGGTGTGGAAGATGCGCAGGCGCGACGCCTTGAGCGCCGACGCCGCCTCGTACAGCCGCGCATCGGCGCTGGACAGCGCCACCGCCAGGATCAGCGCGGCCGAGGGGAAGCAGTAGAAGACCTGCGCCGCCACGATGCCGGACGAGCCATAGATGCTGCCGCCCATCAGCAGCCCGCGCAGCATGCCCTGGTTGCCGAACAAGTAGATCAGCGCCAGCGCCGGCAGCAGCGAGGGCGCGAGCAGTGGCAGCATCATCACCGCGCGGAAGAACGGCTTGGCTGGCATGCAGGATCGCGTCAGCGCATAGGCGTAGCCGAAGGCGATCGGCACCACGATCACGGAGGTCAGCGCGGCGGTCCACAGGCTGTTCCAGGCGGCGGCCAGCAGCGCCGGCTTGGTGGCGTAGGTGCGGAAATTGGCGATGCCGGCGAAGCCGCCCTGCGGCGTCTCGAAGGCGCGCAGCAGCAGCGTGGCGAGCGGCAGCGCCAGGAAGCACAGCAGGAAGCCGATCGCCAACCAAAGCCCCCAGCGCATCAGCCGCTGGTCGGCTGACAGGCGCGGCGCTGCGCCGGGCAGCACCGCCTCAGGCATCGTCGGCGAAGACCATCACGCGTTCGGGCGGCAGCGAGGCGACCAGCGCGGCGCCGGGGGTCGCCTCCAATACGGCGAGGTCGGCCGGCGCCAACGCAGCCAGCAGGCGCAGCGGCCCCGCCTCCAACGACACCCGGCAGGCGGCGCCGAGGAATTCGACGCCGGTGACGACTGCCGGCAAGGCGCCCGGCGGGGCGCGATCCGCGCGGTCCAGCCGGACATGTTCCGGGCGGATGAAGCAGGCGATGCGCGAACCATACAGCAGCGACTGCGCCGCGATGGCATGCAGCCGCTGGCCCGCTGCCACGATCATGCCGGCGGGCGAATCCACCACCGCGTCGAAGTGGCTGGCATGCCCGATGAAGCCGGCGACGAAGCGGCTGGCGGGCGTGTCATAGACCAGCGCGGGCGTACCGATCTGCTCGATCCGCCCGTTGCTCATCACCACGATGCGGTCGGAGACGCCCATCGCCTCCTCCTGGTCATGCGTGACCATGATGGTGGTGACGCCAAGCCGCTGCTGCAGCGACCGGATCTCCTGCCGCAGATGCTGGCGCACCGTGGCATCCAGCGCCGAGAGCGGTTCGTCCAGCAGCAGCAGCCCCGGTTCGTTGGCCAGGGCGCGTGCCAGCGCCACGCGCTGCTGCTGCCCACCCGAAAGCTGCGCCGGATACTTCTCGCCCTGGTCGCCGAGCCCCACGATGCCCAGCAGTTCCGCCACGCGGTCGCGCGCGCGCGCCCTCGGCCAGGCGGTGCCGCGCAGGCCATAGCCTACGTTGGCGTTCACCGTCAGGTTCGGAAACAGCGCATAGGATTGGAACACGATGCCGAAGTCGCGCTCGGCCGGCGGCAGGTGCGTGATGTCACGCCCATCCTGCAGGATGCGCCCCGTGGTCGGCGGATCGAGCCCGGCGATGCCGCGCAGCAGCGTGGTCTTGCCGCAGCCCGAGGGGCCGACGAAGGTCACGAACTCCCCCCGCGCGACATCGAGGTTGATCCGGCGCAGCGCGACGAAGGTGCCGAACTGCTTGCCGACCTCCTCGACGCGCAGATACGCCTCGGGCGGGCGGCTGGCAGCCGCGGCCGAGGCGTAGTCCGTGGCGATCCCCGGCGGGGCGGCGGTCACGCCGGACACGTCAGTTGCGCGGCGCGGACTTGCCGTCGAAGCGCCCCGCCCATTCGCGCAGCAAACGGTCGCGCTGCGCCGCGATGGTGCGGAAATCGGCGCTGACCAGGCGCTCGGCGAAGTCGGCCGGGTAGTTGCGGACCGTGGGCTCGACGCCGGGCAGCGCCAGCAGCGCGTAGTAGCGCCCATACAGTTCCATCGCCGGGCGCGACACCGCGAAGTCGGCCAGCCGGCGCGCCGCCGCGGCGTTGCGCGTGCCGCGCAGGATGGCGGTGGCTTCCAGGTCGTAGCCGACGCCGTCGGTCGGCACGATGATCTCGATCGGCGCGCCCTGGTTGCGCAGCGTGACCGATCGCATGTCGAAGGAAATGCCGACTCCGTATTCGCCGCGCGCGGCGTTGTTGCATGGCGCGCTGCCCGAATGCGTGTACTGCTGGATGTTGTCGTGCAGGCGCGTCATGTAGTCCCACGCGGCCGCCTCGCCGCGCGAACCGACCCAGCCCGCCAGCGTCAGGAAGCCGGTGCCGGACGAATTCGGGTTGGGCATCACGACCTGGCCGCGGAAGGCCGGGTTCAGCAGGTCGTTCCAGGTGGTCGGCCGCGGCAGGTTGCGGCTCTGCGCGACCACCGTGTTGAAGCAGATGGCCGAGACGAAGGCATCCATGCCCGTCCAGGTCATCGGGCTGCGGTCGGACCGCATGTTCGGGCGCAGCGCATCGGCACCCTGCGGCGTATAGGACTCGAGCATCTCGAGCGCTTCCATCTGCAGCAGGGAAAATACCGACAGGCCCCACACCACGTCGGCACGCGGGTTCTGCCGCTCGGCGATCAGCCGCGCGGTGATGACGCCGGTGGAATCGCGCACCCAGGCGATCTCGATGTCGCGCAGCGCCGCCTCGGCGGCCTGCTTGAAGGGCGCGAGCTGCTCGTTCTCCAGCGCTGTGTAGACGGTCAGGCGTGTGCGCTGCTGCGCCTCTGCGGCGGGGGCAAGCCCGAACAGGGCGCAGGCGAAAAGGGCAAGGCGACGCATGGGCTGACACTCCCTGGGGTAGCCGCGCTGCCTAGCGCGCCGCCCGCGTCAGCCATGTGACGAAAGGATTTCAGCTTCGTGTCATGACGGCAGCCGTGGCGTCGCAGCGGGCGGCGCGCAGCACGGGGCCAGGCGCGATGTCGGTGTCGGTCTCGAGCAGCCGCCAGCGACGCAGCCACGCGCCGAGGGCAAGGCTCGACGACACGGCCACCAACACCGGCGCCAGCAGCAGCCCCGCGAGCACCGGCCACATCCACAGGCACAGCATCGGGTCAATCGACAGCGCCGCGCCGGTCAGCGCCAGGCCCAGCAGCACCTGGGCTCGGGTGGCACGGATCGCGTCGCGCAGGTCCGCGCCGCCCCCGTCGCGCCGCTGCACCGCCCAGCCGCCATCCACGCCGCGCAGCACGCCGATCCATTGCAGCGACTGCGTGAGCATCGTGATGGGCGACAGCAACGCGGAGAACAGGAGCTCGATCGCCGCGCCGACCACCAGGCGCAGCCGGCCCCATCCGCGCGGCCCCCGCCACAGGGCCAACGCCAGGCCGATCAGCTTCGGCGCCAGCAGCAGCAGCATCGTCCCGGCCAGCACCCAGATCGCCCGCTCGCCATCGAAGACCGGCCATTGCGGAAACAGGGCGTGGGTGTCGGGGAAATAGACCGGCAGCAGCACCCGTGCCTGCGCGGTCGCCAAGAGCCCCAGCAGCAGGAAGGCCAGCCACAGCGGCGCGCTGGCATAGGCCGCGATGCCCGAGACCATGTGCAGCCGCCCCATCGGGTGCAGCCCGCGCGCGCCGACCACCGCGGCATGCTGCAGGTTGCCCTGGAACCAGCGCCGGTCGCGCTGCGCCATTTCGTCCAGCGTCGGCGGCCCGCGCTCGTGGCTGCCGGCAAGGCCGGGCACCAGGCGCACCGACCAGCCGGCGCGGCGCAGCAGCGCGGCCTCGACGAAATCGTGGCTGAGGATCTCGCCGCCGAAGGGCCGGCGGCCCGGCAGCACCGGCAAGCCGGCGGCCTGCGCGAAGGCGACGGTGCGGATCAGCGCGTTGTGGCCCCAGTAGTTGCTCTCGTTGCCGTGCCACCAGGCCAGGCCATGCGCCAGCACCGGCCCATGCACCGCGCTGGCGAATTGCTGGAGCTGTGCGAAGGGCGTCTGGCCGCCTTCGAGCACCGGCAGCGTCTGCAGCAGCCCGGCCCGCGGGTCGCGCTCCATCATGCCGACCAGCGTGAGCAGCGTGCCGGCCTCCATCACGCTGTCGGCGTCGAGCACCAGGAAGTGCTCATAGGCGCCACCGAAGCGGCGTACCCATTCGGCGACATTGCCGGCCTTGCGGCCTTCATTGTCGCGACGGCGACGGTACCACACCGTCGGGCCGGGCATGGCGCGCAGGGCGCGCACCAGCGCACGTTCCTCGGCGGCGGCGTCAGGGTCGCGCGAATCGCTCAGCACGAAAATGTCGAAGGCATCCGCGGCGCCGTGGCGCAGCAAGCCGGCGCGCATCGCCGCCAGCGTGGCGTGGAGCGCCGGCACGGACTCGTGCCGCACAGGCATGAGCAGCGCGGTGCGGCCCTGCGGAACCGCTTCGCGAAGCACCGGCCGGGCGCGCAGCAGCGCTGCTGCACCGGCCAGGGCTGTGGTGAAGGCCAGCGCGATCCAGAACAGCAGCAACGCGTACAGCATCGTGAGCAGCGCGCCCGTGACCGTCCAGCGCGCCAGGCCCAGAACCTCGGACATCTCGATGGTGGCGAAGCCGGTGAGCACCGCGGCGCCGCCCAGCACCAACGCCCGCCGCCACGCCATGGACCGGCCGTCCAGGCGCGCCGGCGACGCGGGGTGATGCCGCAGATCCTGGACCGGCATGTCGAGAGGCGCCTCGGCGGGCAGGATCTCGTCCGCCGCGCCATGCGTCATGCCGTCCATCGGTACGCCCATGTCTCGGAAACCGGCACGCCAAGGCGCATCAGGCGGAGCCGCAGCTCGATGGTACGGGCATTGCCGGGATGCAGTTCGAAGGCTGCGCGCAGCCCGCCCGTTTCGGGATTGGGCTGGACCACGGCGTTGCGCGTGCTGCCGGCGCTCGTCTCGATGGCCAGTTCGGGCAGTGCGGCGGCAGGGCCGGCATTGGGCGAGGTATCCAGCACGAACAGCTGCGAACGCGCCTCGCGCCCGCCGCCGATCCGCGTGGCGGCGAAGCGCAGCAGCCTTCCGTCGGCAGGCTCCCGCGACGACCAATGCAGGCGGTAGCGCAGCGTATGCGGCGTGCCGGGCTGCAGCCCGTCGCGCGGGCACCAGGCGGCGACGATGTTGTCGTGGATCTCGTCGCGCGACGGGATCTCGACCAGCTGCACCTCGCCGGCGCCCCAGTCGTCCATCGGTTCCACCCACAAGTGCGGGCGGCGGTGATAGGCGGCCTCGAGATCCTGGTAGGCGGCGAAGTCGCGGCTTCGCTGCAGCAGGCCGAAGCCGCGCGGCGTGGTGTCCTGAAAGCCGCTGACCTGGAGTTCGCGGGGGTTGCGCAGCGGCCGCCAGATCTGCTCGCCGCGTCCCGACAGCATCAGCAGCCCGTCGGAATCATGCACGCCTGGGCGATAGTCGTTGACGCCGGCGCGGTCGCCGGGGCCGAAGAAATACATGCTGGTGCCCGGCGCGATGCCGATGCGCGGGACCGCACGGCGCGGGAAGACCTGCGCCGACACCTCCATCACCGTGGTCTCTCCCGGCTTCACCAAGAAGCGGTAGGCCCCGGTCAGGCTGGCGCTTTCGAGCAGCGCATGGATGGTCATGGTGGTATCGGCCACGGCGGGGCGCTCGATCCAGAAGGCCGTGAAGCTGGGGAATTCCTCGCCGGCCGGGTCCGCCGTGCGGATCGCCAGGCCGCGTGCCGAGATGCCATAGGCCTGGCCGCGGCCCAGCGCGCGGAAGTAGCTGGCGCCCAGGAAGGTGCAGATCTCGTCGAAATGGTCCGGCCGGTTCAGCGTGCCGGTGATGCGGAACCCGGCGAAGCCTAGCTCCTCCCCGGCATCGGGCGGCGCGATGCCATCGAAGCGGAACTGGGCTGGGTCGTAGGTCAGCGCCGTGGCGCGACCTCCGGCGACCTCGAAGAGGTCGACCCGCTCGCGGAACAGGAAGCCGCGGTGGTGCGGCAGCAGGCGGAAGGGCAGGTCCGTGTCCGCCCACAGCGCGCTCGCCTCGTTGAAGCGGATGCGCCGGTAGCCGTCGTAGTCCAGGTCCGCGAGCCGCTGCGGCAAGGCAGCGCGCGCCGGGCGGTGCGGCTGCGCGGCGAGGGCGGCGGCGATCTCCGCGACGGTCGTGTCGGTAAAGGCTGCGCTGATCTGCGAGCCCGCCATCACTTGGCGGGCGCCCGAGCCTGGTACCGGGCTGCCGGTCGGCATCGCCATGGCGGCAACGCCGCCGGCGAGGCCGAGCACGACGTCGCGGCGGTGCATGCCCGTGCTCACGACCCGATCCGCGCGAAGGCCAGTGGGCGGTGGATAGGGTGTGGCGTAGGTCGCATCATGGTCGCGCTCCGTCGTGGCCCATGCGGGCCGGGTCGAACGGAAAACGCCGGATCATCCCTGCGGTTGCGGGCCACCGCCGCTCTGCGCCCCGCGTGCGCGACACACGAATTCGTTAACTGCGGAGGGCGCAACCCGGACATGCACGCCGCGTTGAGCCGCCACAGCCGCAGGAGAAGCCGATGTTCCGCATCTTGGCCGTGCCCGTGAAGGTGAAGACGCCGCATGGCTGGCGCTTCGCGCGCTATGCCTTCGAGCCCAAGGCCGAAGGCGAGCCATGGTGGGTGGTCTACCGCGATGATGGCGGTTCGTGGTTCACCGCGATGCTCCCGCAGCAGGCCGCCTGAGCGCGGCAGCGCTGCACGAGAAGGGCGCCGGTCAGCGCCCGCGCACAACCCCAACCGATTGCGTCACACGGCAAGCCAGTCGTTCCGAGGCGCGCAACTTGGCGATGTGCGCCGTGGCACAGGCGCTTGCGGTGGTTGTGGCGCGAGGGCGGCCCCTGCCAGCCGCGCGCCGCATGGCAGCGGAGCGTTACCGGCGCGGCTGGTCCGATGCGTTCGCGGCGTATCGCGGGCCGCTCTTTCGAGGGCGGTCAGCGTTCTTCGTCAGATCGTCGTCCGGCTTCCCCGCGGCGTCGTCTGCCTCCGTCGGCAGCCGCTGTGGCCCGCGCGAACCCAGGGCGACATGCTGCGCAAGAAGCCCGCGGCGGAACGGGTAGGGCGTGCTCATCGTCTCTCCTTTCGTTCGGTGCGCGGCCTGAACCGCCTGTGCATGTCCAACGCGGCAGCGGCGGCGCGGTTCCAGCGCATGCACAGGTTTCCGCCGGCCAGGCAGGCATCCGGCGTGAATGTGATCAGAGCTGTTCCTCGACCGGCAGCCGGCGCACCAGCCAGGCCAGGATGCGCCGCGTCCAGGATGCCGGCGGTTCCTGCGCCACGCAGCGCGGGCCGTCGGCACCCACATCGCACCACCGCATCTCGTCGCCCTCGAGAACCACGCGCCAACTCACCGACGGATCGGTCAACCGGGCATGTTCCTGCGCCACCTGGCGGGCCAGCCCATCGTCGCGGACGAAGGCGCCCATCTCGGTGTTCAGCGCCGCAGAACGCGGGTCGAGGTTGAACGACCCGACGAAGGCGACCGCGCCATCCACCGCCACCGCCTTGGTGTGCAGCGCCGCGCCGCGCGACCCGAGCAGGCTCGCGTGCCCGTCCTCCGTGGCCGGTTTCAGCTCGTGCAGCTCGATGCCCATCCGCAGCATGGCGCGCCGGTACTTCGCATAGCCGCCGTGCACCGCGACCACGTCGGTCGCGAGCAGCGAGTTGGTCACGGCGGAAATCCGCACGCCGCGCCCGCGCAATTCACGCAGCAGCCGCAGGCCCGCACGCCCCGGCACGAGATACGGCGAGATCAGCAGCACCTCGCGCCGCGCCAGGCGCAGCACGTCGGCGATCTCGGCGGCAATGCCGCCCGCCGCGCGCGCCCGCTTGCGCGCGCCCAGCCCCCGGCGCGCCTTCTCCGGCCGGTCCGCCACCACCTGCACGCCGCGCCGCTTCACGCGCAGCAACGCGTCGCGGACATGGTCCAGCGGGTCGTGCTCCAGCGCCTCGACCAAATCGGCTGCCCCCGGCGCCTGAGCTGCTTCGGCCAGCACGCGGCGCAGCGCCGGCAGGCCGCCGGCGCGCGCGGCGGTGGCTGCGGTGGTCGCGGCCGGGCGCGCGAGCGGGCTCGCCCAATAGGTCTCGAAGACCGAGACCGCCTGGCCCGCCGCCTGGCCGGCGATGACCAGGTCGAGGTCCCGGAAGGCGATGGCGTCCTCGGCGGTCAGGTCGAAATACTCGTCGCCGACATTGCGCCCACCCACCACCGCGAGGCAGCCATCGGCGATCCAGGATTTGTTGTGCATGCGGCGATTGAGGTGCCAGCCGCCGAAGGCGAGCTCCAGCGGGAAGCCGAGCGCCCCGAAGCGCCGCCAGCGCGTGCCGTTGAACAGCCGCACCGCGATGCGCGGGTGTTCGTCGAGTGCCGCCAGCGTGCGTTCGCGCCCGGGCGCATAGACGTCGTCGAGCAGCAGCCGCACCACCACGCCGCGATCGGCGGCCGCCAGCACTTCCTGCGCGAGCACCCGCCCGGTCACGTCGCCGCGCCACATGTAGTACTGCAGGTCGAGGCTACGGACGGCGCGGCGCGCGCTCGCGGCGCGCACCCGGAAGGCGGTGGCGCCGTCGGCAACCAGCGCGACCAGGTCTTCCTGCGCCGGGCTGGCGGCGTGGCGGTCGATCGCCGCCGCCACGTCGTGCCGGATGCCGCGGGTGGCACAGAGGCCGCTTCCATCCGCCGGCCGGCGATCCAGGCGCGCGATCATCCGCTTGCGGCACGGCCGGCGGCCGCGTCCAGCCGGAGCCGGGCAATCAACGGCAGATGGTCGGAGGCGATGCGCGCCAGCGGGCTGGCATAGGCGCGCACCCCGCTCACCAGCCCCTCCGGCCGCCCGAGGATGCGGTCCAGCGCCAGCACCGGCACGGCGGCCGGAAAGCTCGCCGGCGTCGGGTTAGCGGCGCCGAACACCGGCTCCAGCACGCGCAGCGAGGAGCGCGGCCCGTGATTCCATTCATTGAGGTCGCCGAGCATGATGGTGGGCATGTCCTCGCCCTCGGCCAATAGGCGCAGGATGGCGTGGCCCTGCCGTGTGCGGCAGCGGCGCAGCAATCCGAAATGCGCGGCAATGACGCGCAGCGGGCCCTGCGGCAGGTCGACCTCGGCGACGAGCGCGCCGCGGGGTTCGGCGCCGGGCAGGCGGATGCGCTGGACGCGCGCCGTCAGGTCCTCGCGCAGCAGCAGCGCGTTGCCGTGCCAGCCATGGCCCGCCGGCGCATCCGAGACCGGCACCAGCTTGAGCCCCGTGGTGCGGCGCACGGCCGCGAGGTCGAGCAGCCCGTCGCGGCGGCCGAAGCGTTTGTCGACCTCCTGCAGGGCCAAGATGTCGGCGCCGAGTTCGGCGATCACCGCAGCCGAGCGGTGCGGGTCGAAGCGGCCATCGGCGCCGACACATTTGTGCAGGTTCCACGACGCGACCCGCAGGTCCGACGGGTGCGGCGGGTGCGGGTCGGCGGCGGCCCCGTCCGGGCGGCCCAATGCGCGCAGGTCGTTCACGAAGTCGCGCAGGCGTTGTGCGGCGCCGGTGATCTGCGGCAGGCGCAGCCGGGCTGCGTGGCGGGCGACGAAGGGCTTCATGGCAGCATTTTCGCATGGTGCGGCGTGCAGGCCCAGGATTCCCACATCCCATTTTTTCGCCGACGCTGCAGGCCGGTCACGGTCGAACGCCTGCGTCGGCCGGCATGCGCGGCATCACCGAGATCGCCCCGCCCACTTCAAGCACCGCCATCCCGACATCCTCCATGCGGACAATCCCCTGCCGTTCGCGCGCCGCCTGCATGATGTCGGCCAGGTCGATCCGCGCCATCCGCATTTCCCGATGCAGCGGCTGGCCATGCAGCACCAGCAGGGTCGGCCGGCCGTCGAGCAGGCGGTCGGCGAAGGGCACGTCGCGTTTGAGCAGCGAGAAGCCGACATCGAGCGCCAGCAGGGTGGTGATGGCAATCACCGCGGTGGTGACCGACAGGTCGTCGCCCAGCAGCGCCGGCTGCGTCGCCTCGCCGATCACCAGCAGCAGCACGAGGTCGAAGGTGGTGATCTGGTACAGCGACCGCCGCCCCGCGATGCGGAACAGCAGCAGCAGAACCAGGTAGACGGCGGCGGCGCGCAGCACGGTGTCCATGGCGGATGGTCCTAAGGCAGCGTCGCGATGCGCAGCACGGCGGACGATCCGCCGGCGGCGAGCCCCACCGCGTGCCAGCCGGGTTGGCTGGGCGTCAGGCTGAGCGTGACGCGCAGCGGTTGCCCGGGCGTCGGGTGGAAGGTCATCATCAGCCCGCCCTCGACGCGCCGTTCCTCGAGCGGGCGCGGCAGCACCAGCCGCGGGTCGAACCGCTCCGTCACCGCGTCCGACAGCACCAGGGAATCCGCGCCGACCGGCAGCAGGACGGTCCATGTGGTCGCGCGCGAGCGCCGCACCACGCCCTCGTAGACCACGTCCAGCCCCGGCGCGCCGCCGCCGGCCGTGGTTCCGGCCAGCGGGCCGCCGCCGCCGAATACCCCGGCGCAGGCCGCCGCGACCAGGAGGCTCATGGCCACCCAGCCGAAGCGCTGGACGCGCCAGACCAGCCTCTGCGCGCGCGGGTCGTCGCCGAGGAGGCGACGCGCATCATCCAGGTCGCCGCGCTGGCGGGGCGCCTCGTCCAGCGCGCCCACCTTGCGGCGCGCGTCGCGCCGCCCGGTCGTGTCGTGGGCGTCTTCTGCGGGCAAGATGGGCCTCTCCGAATGGTGAACGCACAGCGATCAACGCGGCAGGGCGCCCAGGGATGCATCCCGACGGGGCGGATGGGACGCATCCGCGTTGCCGTATCGCGCGGATGTGTTGCCGCCGCTGCGTGATGCCGCGTCCCGGCCGGCAACCTTCGGGGCGCTGAGCGGTTCACTCGGCACGGCATTACCGCCCGCAACAACGGAGACGCACCATGCGAATGAACCTCAAGACCGTCGCCCTCGCCGCCGTCACGGCATCGCTGCCGGCCCTCGCCCTGGCGCAGACCGCGCCGTCCACCACGCCGCCGGCCGCCACTGCGCCTGCGCCCATGCCGCAGGCCAATGTCCCGGCGCCGCAGACCGGCGCGGCGGGCGTGACCGTTGCTGCGCCGCAGGCGCGCCGCGCGAGCCAGCTGATCGGGGCGAACATCGTGAACGACGAAAACCGTACGGTCGGCGAAGTGCACGACCTGATGGTCTCCTCGGCCGGCGGCCCTGTGCTCGCCGTGCTCTCGGTCGGCGGCTTCCTGGGCATCGGCGAGCGCTATGTCGCCATGCCGCTGTCCGAGCTGCGCTGGAATTCCGACCGTGAGCGCTGGGTGCTCCCCGGCGCCACGGTGGACAGCCTGAAGGCCCGCCCCGCCTTCACCTACCCCGAGCGCGGCTGACGCTGACGCCGCCCGGCGGTCCCGCAATGGGACCGCCGGGCGGTTGCGCCGGGCCGATCAGCCCAGCGGGAATTCCATCCGGCAGCGCAGCCCGTCCGGTTCCCACGCCATCGTGACGCTGCCGCCGAGTTGCTGTTCTATCGTCGACTGAATGAGGAAGCTGCCGAAGCCCTCATGTGCCGGCGGCCCGTCCAGCACTGGCCCGCCCTCCTCCTTCCAGTCCAGCACCACCGTCCCGTCCGCCACCCGCCAGGTGAGCGACACCGCCCCGCCAGGGACCGACAACGCGCCGTACTTGGCGGCATTGGTGCCGAGTTCGTGCAACGCCATCGAGACATGCTGCGCCGCGTCGACCGGGAGCATCACCTCCGGCCCCTCGACATGAATGGCGGTGCCCTGTCCGGGTGCCAGCAGTTCCTCCTGCGCGATGTCGCCGATCGTGGCACCGGTCCAGCGCGACCGGCCAAGCAGCGTCATGGTCTGCGCCAGCGACTTGATGCGCCCTTCCAGGATCTCGACGAACTCCTCGTGCGTCGGCGCTGTCGTCATGCGGACCAGTCCGCCGACCAGCGTCATCGCGTTTCGGGCGCGATGCTCGACCTCGCGCGCCAGCAGCGATGCGCGGGCCTCTGCCAGCTTGCGCTCCGTGATGTCGTAGGCGACGCCGAGGATCCGCAAGCCCTTGCCGTCGCCCAGATCGACCGCCCTGGCGCGGACCATGAGCCACGCCTCGGCCGCTCGCGCGCCATCGGCCGGCATGCGGGCGACGCGCAGTTCCACGCGCATCGCGCCCTCCGCGATGGCCTCGCGCAGCGCGGCGAAGAGCGCGTGGCGGTCCTGCGGCACGATCCGCCGCAGCACCGCGCGCCAGGATGGCGCCGGCTCCACCGCATCGAGGCCCGCCAGGCCGAGCAGCCGCGGCGCGAGAAACGGCGTGCCCATCGCAGGCGACCATTCCCAGGATGCGATGCCGACCGCCTCCTGCGCGAGGATCAGCCGCGCATCGGTCTCGGCCAGCGCCGTCTGGGCCGAGTGCAGCGAGGAGACATCGACATGGATGCCGCGCAGGGTCAGCGCGCGGCCCCGCGCGTCGCGCTCGATCTCGCCGCGCGCCGCGATCCAGCGGACCTCGCCGGCCGGCGTAACGGTGCGGTAGGTCTGGGCGTAGTCGGTCGCAGGGCTGTCATCGGCGATCGCGCGCAGCAGCGTGGCCTCCGCCTTCACGCGGTCGTCGGGATGCAGGCGGCGCACCCAGTCGGCATGCGTCTCGCGCGCGCTGCGGGCGGCCAGGCCGTGCACGGCCATGTATTCCGGCGAGCGCAGGCTCGCGCCGCTGGTCAGGTCGACCTCGAAGGTGCCGACCAGGGCGAAGCGCTCGGCGCGCCGAAGCCGCTCGGCGGAGCGCTCCACGTCGCGCAGCAGGGCGGCATTGGCCTGCACCAGGCGCTTCTGGTCGCGCCTCACGCGCAGGCTGAGCGCCAGCAGGGCCGCGATCGCCGGCACGCCGAAGGCCAAATGCGGCCCGAACGCCTCGCGCCACCGGGCCCGCACCGCGGCGAAGGGGCGCGTCGCGACGGCGTAGACCGGAAAGCCATCGAGCCGGCGCACGGCCACCTGGCGGTCGTCGATGCCGCCGGGCAGGCCCGCCCGGAACTGCGCGGGGCCTGCCGCCAATGCGCCGGCATCGGCGTCGGTGCCGAGAGGTGCCGCATGGGCCAGGCTGCTGGCGATCGGCTCGCCATCCTGCCGCAATAGCGCGACGCGGTCGGTCTCCTCGGGCAGCAACCGGCGGAGGCCGGCGCCGATCGAGTTCGGGTCGACAGAGATGGTGACCAGCCCATCGAAGCGGCCGGGGTCGGGCCCGTCAGGGCCCGCCCTGCGGCCGCGGCTGACCGCGAAGAACAGCCGCCCGTCGAAACGGCCTGTAAACATCCGGCTGATGTGCACGGCAGGCGCGTCGTCTCGGCTCAGCGCCTGGAAGAAATCCCGGTCGGCCAGGGTCGGGGCGGTCGGGACCGGGTACAGGTGGCTGGCGGCGATCGGCACGCCTGCGCCATCCACCGCGAAGGCGATGACCGGCGGGTTGAAGTCGGCGACCAGCTCGGCCAGCAGGGCATGGGCGCGGCGTTCGGCATCGGGGGGGGCGGCGGCCCTGAGGGCGGCCAGCCGGTCGTTGACGCGCGCCGCGGCGATGGCATAGCCGCCCAGCGCCCGGTCCGCGGTCTCGGCGGCGGCATCGGCCAGGCGCGCCACCTCGGCGGTGGAATCGGCGACCACGGCATTCCAGCTCAGCCGCCCGGCGAAGATCAGCACCGTCGCGGGCACCGCCACCGCCAGGACCGGCAGCAGCATGCTCAAGCCCGAGGCCCGCAGCCGCGCGCGGGAGGCGCGGTTGAGTCGGTCGCGGGCGGCCGCCGCCTGGCTGCCGCGGGGGGCGGGTGCGTCGGCACGCGCCGGCTCGGGGGGCCGTTCGGGGGCCTTGTTGGTCAATCAGCCTCCTGTCGCGGGCGGCAGCGGGTCGCGCCCTGCTGGCCGCCGGGCCGGTTTGCGTTCTTAAGGTCTCCCTTAAGATCGCCCAGGCCCGGCGCGCCCGCAACCGGGGGAAGGATGCCGTGCGGCGGCCGAATCTTGCCTTCCGCCCCCATTCGCGCCAAAGACGCCCCCCAATCCCTCTCCCCACCCCGGATTCCCCACGGAGGGCCACCCATGGCCTCGTCCTTCGACCGCATCGCAGACATCATCGCCGAGAACAGCGAGGTCGAGCGCGACAAGATCCTGCCCGACAGCCATGTCATCAATGACCTGGGCATCGACAGCCTGGATTTCCTCGACATCGTCTTCGCCATCGACAAGGCCTTCGGCATCAAGGTCCCGGTCGAGGCCTGGACGCAGGAAGTCAATGCCGGCACGGCGCCCGCCGAGCAGTACTTCGTGATGAAGAACCTGGCGGCACGCATCGACGAGCTGGTCGCCGCGAAGGGGGGCTGAGCCCGTGACCGGGCGCCGCCTGCCGCCGCAGACCGCGCGCGCCTGAAACGGCCGGCCAGCGACATGCGCCTTGAATACTTCCAGATGATCGACCGGGTGGCTTCGCTGGACGGCGAGGCCATCGTGGTCGAGAGCACCATCCCCGAGGCCTCGCCGGTCTTCGAGGGGCATTTCCCGGGCTATCCGCTGATGCCCGGCGTGCTGCTGGTCGAGACGATGGCGCAGGCCTCCGGCTGGCTGTTGCTCAAGCTGATGGCGTTCCAGCGCATGCCCTTCCTGATGGGGGTGAAGGAGGCGAAGTTCCGCTCCTTCGTCGGGCCGGGCACGCCGGTCACGGTGCATGCACAGCGCCTGCATGACGGGTCGGGCTATGCGGTGACCAAGGCGCGCATCGAGGCGGCCGGCAAGCGCATCTGCGATGCCGAGCTGACACTGCGGATCATGGATTTCCCGGCCCCGGAACTCGCCGCGGCGATGAAGGCGCGCGGGCAGGAGCTCGGCCTCGCATGACGCGGCAGGATGTGGTGATCACGGGCATCGGGCTGGTCTCCTCGCTGGGCGAGGGGCCGGACGCGCATTGGGCGGTGCTGTCGCAGCCCGGCGCGACGCCGGTGGTCGATGAGGCCGCCTTCGCGCCCTATGCCGTGCATCCGCTGCCGGCGATGAGCTTCGACGCGCAGATCCCGAAGAAGGGCGACCAGCGGCAGATGGAGCCCTGGCAGCGCCTGGGCACCTATGCCGCGGGGCTGGCCATCGACCAGGCGGGCGCGCGCGGGCTGGTCTCCGACATGCACCTGATCGTCGCCGCCGGCGGGGGCGAGCGCGACGTGGCGGTGGACGAGGCGGTGGCGACGGCGCTGTGCACGATGCCCGCGGCCGAGGCCGGCGCCATCCTGAACGAGCGGCTCGCGACCGACCTCCGGCCCACCCTGTTCCTGGCGCAGCTGTCGAACCTGCTGGCGGGCAATATCTCGATCGTGCATGGCGTGACCGGGTCGTCGCGCACCTTCATGGGCGAGGAAGCCGCGGCGGCGGATGCGGTGCGCATCGCGGCGGCGCGGCTGGCCGAGGGACGCGGGGGCATCGCGCTGGTGGGCGGCGCCTATGCGTCGCAGCGCTGGGACCTGGTGCTGCTCTATGGCGCCGGCGGGGCGGTGTGGCGCGGGCCCTTCGCGCCGGTCTCGGCGCGCGATGGCGCTGGCGGGTTCGTGGGTGGCGCGTTGGGCGCGTTCCTGGTGCTGGAGACGGCGGATCACGCGGCGGCGCGCGGCGCGGTGCCGCTGGCGCGCATCGCCGGCGTGGCGACGGACGCGACGCACAAGCGGGCCGGCGGGGCATCGGCCGCAGCGGCACAGGCGCTGCATGCGGCGCTGGGCGCACCGGCGGGTTCGGGCCTGGGCGTGCTCTCGGGCATGACCGGCGTGGCAGAGGCGCGGGCGGAAGAAGACGCCTTCCTGTCCGGCCTCGGCGCGGCGGCGGTGCGGCGCACCGGGTCGCTGCTCGGCCACGGCGTGGAAGCGGCCTTTCCGGCCAATGTCGCGCTGGGCGCGCTGGCGCTGTCGCGCGGCGGCTTCTATCCGGCGATGGACCCCGCGGATGCCGGCGAAGGGCCGGTCGACCGCATCCTGGTCACCGGCTTCGGCCAGTGGCGGGGCGAGGCCCTGGCCCTGTTGGAGCGCGCGGCATGAAGGACCATCTCGGGCGCCCGCTGGTCGCGGTGACCGGCATCGGCATCGTCAGCCCGCTCGGCTGGGGGCGGGAGGAGAATTGGGCGGCGATCGTGGCCGGCAAGTCCGGCATCTCCCGCATCCGCCGTTTTCCCATCGACAAGCTGCGGACCACCATCGCCGGCACGGTCGAATTGCCGGAGGAAGCGGCCGGCGGCGCGACGGTGAGTTCGCCCGAACGCGTCGAACGCATGGCCGCCGCCGCGGTGGCCGAGGCGCTGGCGCAGGCGGCGATCGCCGAGGGCGGCTTCCCTGGCCCGCTGATGGTCGGCATGCCGCCAGTCGAATACGAATGGCCGCAGCGCTTCGAGCTGGCGCGGCGGGCGAATGGCGACGGGACCTACCGCGCGGCGACCGAGGTCGCGGCCGGGCGGTCGGACCTGTACGAGATGTTCATGTTCGGCGGCGTCGGTGAGCGTTTGGCCTCGCGTTTCGGCACGCGCGGCGCGCCGATCGCGCTGACCACGGCCTGTGCCACTGGCGCCTCGGCCATCCAGATGGCGGTAGAGGCCATCCAGCGCGGCGAGGCGGATGCCGCCATCGCGCTCGGCGCCGACGGGTCGGTGCAACCGGAGGCGGTGATCCGCTTCTCGCTGCTCTCCGCGCTGACGGCGCGCAACGACAACCCCGAAGGCGCATCGCGCCCCTTCGAGAAGACGCGCGACGGCTTCGTGATGAGCGAGGGCGCGGCCGCGCTGGTGCTGGAAAGCCTGGAGCACGCGACGGCGCGCGGCGCGACGGTGCTGGGCATCGTGTCAGGCTGTGGCGAGCGGGCGGATTCCTTTCACCGCACGCGGTCCAACCCGGATGGCCACGCCATCATCGGCGCGATGCGCAATGCCATCGCCGATGCGGGCATCGCGCCGGCCGATATCGGCTACGTCAACGCGCACGGCACCGGAACGCCGGAGAACGACAAGATGGAGACGCTGGGCATGCGCGCCGTGTTCGGCGATGCGCCGCCGCCCATCTCCTCCAACAAGTCGATGCTGGGGCACACGCTGTCCGCCGCTGGTGCGATCGAGGCGGCGCTGTCGCTGCTGACCATTCGCGACCAGGTGCTGCCGCCGACCATCAATCACCGAGAACCCGACCCGGCCATCACGCTGGACGTGGTGCCGAACGAGGCGCGGAAGGTGTCTGGTCTGCGCCACGTCCTGTCCAATTCCTTTGGTTTCGGCGGGCAGAATGTGTGCCTGGTCGTGAGCGCGGCACCGTGATGCGCGCGCTGCGCCTGCATGGCGACCGCGACCTGCGGTTGGAGGACGTGCCTTCGCCGCCGCCGCCGGGCGCGGGCGAGGTGACGCTGCGGATCAAGGCCGTCGCGCTGAACCACATCGACGTCTGGGGCTTCCGCGGCATGGCCTTCGCCAAGCGCGAGATGCCGCTGATCGTCGGTGCTGAAGCCGTGGGCGAAGTGGTCGCCGTGGGTTCCGGTGTGACGGACTGGAAGGTCGGCGACCGCGCCGCGCCCTATGGCGCGCTGACCTGCGGCAAATGCCGCCGTTGCCTGGCCGGGCAGGACAACCTGTGTGAGGACGTGCGCGGCGTGAAGGGCTTCCACGTCGGCGGCTTCGCCTGCGAATTGGTGAACCAGGAGGCGCGGCTGCTGGTGCGCGTGCCGGAAGGCATTTCCTGGGACGACGCCGCCTGCGGGCCGATCACCTTCAGCACCGTCGAGCACATGCTGTTCGACAACGCGAAGCTGGAGCGGGGCGAGACCATCCTGGTGCATGCCGCCGGGTCGGGCATAGGCACAGTGGCGGTGCGGATCGCGAAGGATCTTGGCTGCACGGTCATCGCCACCGCCGGCGATGATGAGAAATGCGCCAAGGCGAAGGCGCTCGGCGCCGATATCGTGGTGAACTACACCACGCAGAACTTCCCCACCGTGGCGCGCCGCGCGACCGGCAAGGTCGGCGTGGACGTGGTGTTCGAGCATGTCGGCGCCTCCACCTGGGCAGGGTCGCTGCTGTCGCTGCGCATGGGCGGGCGGCTGGTGACATGCGGGTCGACCTCCGGCGTCAGCGCCGAGACCAACCTGATGATGATCTTCCAGCGCCAGCTGCGGATCTTCGGGTCCTTCGGCGCCTCGATGCGCAACATTGCCGATGGCTACGCCAAGATGGCGCGCGGCATCCTGCCTGTGCTCGACACCGTGCTGCCGGTGGAGCGATTCACCGAGGGGCTCGACCGGCTGGAGTCCCGGCGCGTCTTCGGGAAGATCGTTGTTACGCTTTAAGTATCGGGCCTGGCTGTTCGCCGACAGGCTGTTCGGGCTGCTGGTCCGTGGCGTGTTCGCGCTGCTGCGCCTGCTGGGGCCTGATGCCGGTCCGAAGATCGGCGCCGCGATCACGCGCACCCTCGGGCCGCTGACCAGCGCGAACCGCATCGCGCGGGAGAACATCGCCGGCGCCTTCCCCGACAAGACCGAGGCCGAACGCGCCGCGATCCTGCGCGAGGCCTGGGACAATCTGGGGCGCGTCGCCTGCGAATACGTCCACATGGACCGCATCTGGGATTTCGACCCGGCGCGGCCAGACGCCGGGCGCATCACCGCCAGCCCCGAGACCGTCGCGCTGTACGAACGCCTGCGCGATGACGGCAAGCCGGCGATCGTCTTCTCGGCCCACCTGGCGAATTGGGAATTGCCGGCGATTGCCGCGGCGCGACACGGGATCGAGAGCGCGGTGCTCTACCGCACCCCCAACAGCCCGGCGGTGGCGAAGGAAATCCTGCGCCTGCGCCAGGACAGCATGGGCACGCTGGTGGCGGCGGGCATGTCGGCGCCCTTCAAGCTGGCGCGCGCGCTGGAACGCGGCCAGCACATCGGCATGCTGGTGGACCAGCGCTTCGGGCGGGGCCCGAGGATCGATTTCCTCGGCCGGCCGGCGCAGGCGAACCCTCTGCTGGCGCAGCTCGCGCGGCGGTTTGACTGCCCGGTGCACGGCGCGCGCGCCATCCGCCTGCCCGATGGCCGCTTCCGCCTGGACCTGACCGAGGAAATCGCGCTGCCGCGCGACGCCGAGGGGCTGATCGACGTCGCCGCCGCGACCCAGGCGATGAACGACGTGATCGCCGGCTGGGTGCGCGAATATCCCGGGCAGTGGCTTTGGATGCACCGCCGCTGGCGGTAGACCATCGCCCCTGCACAGCAGGAGGGGCGCATGTCGCACAGCATGGTCACCGCCGGGGCGCTCGACGTCGCGGTGGAGTTGCACGGGCCGGAATCCGGCACGCCGGTCGTGCTGCTGCACGGCTTTCCCGACGATGTCCGCACCTATGACGGCGCGGTGGGTCCGCTGGCGGCGGCGGGGCTGCGGGTGGTGGTGCCGTACCTGCGCGGCTATGGGCCGACCCGTTATCGCGACCCCGCGACACCGCGGTCCGGCCAGCAGGCGGCGCTGGGGGCGGACCTGCTCGCGTTGATGGATGCGCTCGGCATCCAGCGCGCATTGCTGGCGGGGTATGACTGGGGCGGGCGGGCGGCCTGCATCGTCTCCGCGCTATGGCCGGAACGGGTGATCGGCCTGGTCTCGGCGACCGGCTACAACATCCAGGACATCGCCCGGTCGATCGAACCCGCCGCGCCGGAGCGCGAACTACGCTACTGGTACCAATGGTACCTGAACACCGAGCGCGGCGCCGCCGGGTTGGCCGCCAACCGCGCCGAATTCTGCCGGCTGCTGTGGCGAATGTGGTCGCCGACCTATCCGCTGGGCGATGCGGAATACGCGACGACGGCCGCCAGCTTCGACAACCCCGATTTCGTGGCGACCGTGGTGCAGTCCTATCGCCACCGCCACCAGGCCGCGCCTGGCGACCCGGCGCTGCAGGGAATCGAGGACCGGCTGGCGCAGCGCCCGCCGATCACGGTGCCGAGCGTGGTGCTGCATGGCGCCGAGGATGGGGTGGACCCGCCGGCGAACAGCGAGGGCTGCGGGTGCTGGTTTTCCGGCCCGTTCCGCCGCGCGGTGGTGCCTGGCGCGGGGCACTTCCTGCCGCGCGAGGCGCCACAACCCTGGGTAGAGGCGCTGCTCTCCCTTCCGCGATAATCTTGAATGCGTGGTTTGTCTCAAAAGCGCGATCAATCCTCAATTCAAGCGTTTACCAACCATTCTTGATGCAAACAGGGGATGAAAAACCGCTTGAGGATACGCGCATAGGTGGTATTCTACGCCTGTAGCGTGAGAGGGCACCAAAATGCGCGTCTTGTTAGTTGAGGATGATCTCACAACTGCTCGCGGCATCACCCTGATGCTCAAGCAGGCAGCGATGATCGTGGACACCGCCGACACCGGCGAGGAGGCGGTCGAACTGGCCCGCCTCTACGACTACGACATCGTGATCCTCGACCTGATGCTGCCGGACATCGACGGGTCGGAGGTGGTGCGCCGCCTGCGCGCCGCGCGCATCGAGACGCCGGTGCTGATCCTCTCGGGCGTGTCGCGCCCGCAGACCAAGGTGAAGGTCTTCGGCATGGGTGCCGACGACTTCATCACCAAGCCCTTCGACCAGCAGGAACTGGTCGCGCGCCTCCAGGCCATCGTGCGCCGCGCCAAGGGCTTCAGCCAGCCGACGCTGCAGGTCGGCCCGCTCAACCTCAACCTGGGTTCGCGCGAGGTGACGGTCGAGGGCCGCACCGTCCACCTGACCGGCAAGGAATACGCCATCCTGGAACTCCTGGCGCTCCGCAAGGGCGTGGTGATGACCAAGGAGGCCTTCCTGAATCACCTTTATGGCGGCATCGATGAACCGGAAGTGAAGATCATCGATGTCTTCATCTGCAAGCTGCGCAAGAAGCTGGCCCAGGCCGGCGCGACCGACCTGATCGGTACAGTCTGGGGTCGCGGCTATGTGCTGCGCGACCCGACGGTCGCGCGCGGTACCGCCTGGCAGCCCGCGCCGGCCGCCGGCGTGCCGGCGGTGCCGATGGACATGCGCGCGGCCTGACCGCGCCGCGCAGCGTCAAACGAAGGTCAGCAGCCGGCGAGGCGTATCCACCAGGATCTCCTGGATCTCCGCCTCGCTGAAGCCACGCCGCCGCATCAGCGGCAGCACGGTGCGATGGATATGGGCGTAGCCCCAGCCGCCCCAGCGCGTCATGTGCGCGCGGTGGCAGATGTCGTGGCTGATCACCACCTGGCCGCGATGCCCGCGGTCGAGCACCTTGCGGATGGCCCGCAGCCGGCCCGCGTCGTTGGGCATGTCGATGTCCAGGTTGTGGACATACAGGCTGCTTTCCTGGCCAAATAGATCCCATTCCAGCACCACGCCGGTATCCGCTAGGCGGAACAGCGCGTCGTCGTCGAACACCGTGCGGTCGATGTGGTCCATGATGATGCGCGATGTGTCGGCGCCGCCGTGCGCGGCGACGAAGTCCATCACCTCCTGCGGCGAATCCTGGCGGCGGGCGGGGTGGATGGTCAGCGCGGCGCCGGTCTCATGCTGCGCGATCAGCGCCGCCTCCATCACGCGTCGCTCGAGCGGCGTCCAGGCGTCCTGGCAGCCGATCTCGCCGAGCAGCCCGGCGCGTACCTGCGTGCCCCACATGCCTTCCTGGACCTGCGCGACCATCTCGGCGGCGAAGTCGTCGATCGTGCGGGTGTGGTTTTCGGGGAACTGGTAGTCCTCGACGTACTGGCCGCAGCCCATGACGATGTGGCAGCCGGTCGCCTGCGCCACCTTCACCAGGCCGTCGGGGTCCGGCGACAGCCCGCCGATCGACAATTCCACGATGGTCTCGCACCCGGCCGCGACGGCCTCGGCCACCGCCTCGGTCGCGACCTCGACACTCGGCTGCCAGGCATTGGCCGGCGATGCAGCGGTCGAACTGCTCATGCCCCAGTGGTTGGCCAGGCCGGGTTCCACGCCAGGGTCGCGGTCGCGGATGGCCGGCGGGCGGATGTCCCAGATCAGGTGTTCATGCATCAGCGTCGTACCGAGCAGCGCCGGATCCACCAGCCCCAGCACCGTCTGGGCCTTGCCCCGCATCTCGTCGCGCGTCAGTCGCGGCATGTCGTGTCGTCTCCGTTCATGGGGCAGCCTGGGCTGCGTCGGTTTGGCGAAGAACCCATCATTGTTGAGCAGCGGTGCGCCGGTCACAGCGGCCCGTCCTTGCGGCGTAGCGCAGACATTGGTTCACGCCGCGTCCGCCAGGACCGCCGAGGGTCCGTGCGCGCGTGGTCGCGGGATTGACGCACAGCCGGTTCGCCGCGTGCCCAGTGGCCTGGTCTGAAGTCCCGCGGACGTCGTCGTCAGGCCATTGGCCGCTGCATTCACTGGCCCGCCTCTCCGCATCGTTCCCTGGAGATCCAGCGAAGGGCGCGGGCAGGCCACTAGGCCCGCCTGACGTTCCACGGATAGGCGCCGGACCCCGGGACGAAGCCCGACAGCCCGCTGCGATAGGCGGTCGAGATGAAGAACTGCCCAAGCGGGAGGATCGGCACCTGTTCGAAGGATTCACGCTGGATCACGTCGGCCAGGCGCTTCTGCTCCGCCTCGGTCTCGGCCAGCAGCCATTGCGATGCGGCGGCCTCGACGCGGGGGTTGTCGTACCAGCCGAACCAGCCGCGATCCCCCTGGCCGCGCAGCGTGGCGTTGACTGCGGGGTTGATGATCGACACGCCCGGCCACCAGGTGTGGAAGATCGACCAGCCGCCGCGCTCGGGCGGTTCCTTGCTGGCGCGGCGCTGCACGACGGAGCCCCAGTCGGTCTCGACCAGGTCCACGTTCATCCCCAGGCGCTTCAGCAGGTCCGCCATGATCTGGCCGAAGGGGCCGATGGTCGGGAAGTCGGTCGGGTTGATGATGACCACCTTCTCGTTGTTGTAGCCCGCCGCGCGGATGGCGGCGCGCACGGCATCGAGGTCGCGCGCGCCCTGCATGGCGGTGTTCGCGGTGGTGCTCTCATAGGTCGTGCCGCAGGGCCACATCGACAGGCACTGCTTGAAGGCGGAGGGGTCATTCCCCGTCACACCGCGCAGGAAATCCTCCTGCGTGATCGCGCCCAGCAGCGCGCGGCGGATGGCCGGGTTGTTGAACGGCGGGTGCAGGTGGTTGAAGCGCGACACGCCGATGTAGCCGAGCGTGTTCAGCACCGCGACCTCGACCCCGCGCGTGCGGCGCAGGCGCGGTGCGAGGTCGGCGTTGATCTGTTCCCACCAGTCGATCTCGCCCGCCTGCAGCGCGGCGGAGGCGGTCGCGCTGTCGGGCATGATGGTCCATTCGACGCGGTCGAAATGCGCGACCTTGCCGCCTGCGGTGCGCGACGCCGCCTCCTGCCGCGGCACGTAGCCGTCGAACTTCGCGTAGGCGACGCGCGATCCCGACACATACTCGTCGCGCAGGAAGCGGAAGGGGCCGGAGCCGACCATCTCCGTCACCTGCTGGAACGGGTCGGTGCGCGCGAGGCGTTCCGGCATCATGAAGGGCACGACGGCGGCGGGCTTGGCCAGCGCCTCGAGCAGCAGCGGGAAGCGTGACTTCAGCTTGATGCGGATGGTGCGGTCATCGGCGGCCTCCCAGGCATCCACCACGGCGCCGAGCGACTGGCCGAAGGTGTCGCGCCGCGCCCAGCGCGCCAGGGATGGCGCGCAATCCTGCGCGCGCACCGGCTCGCCATCATGCCAGCGCAGCCCCTCGCGCAGGCGGATGGTCCAGGTCAGGCCGTCGTCGGAAACCGTGTGCCCCTCGGCCATCTGCGGCTGCACGCGCAAATCGTCGGTCATGCCATACAGCGTGTCGAACACCGTCCAGCCGTGGTTCTCGGTGACGGCGGCGGTGGTCCAGATCGGGTCGAGCGAGGTGAGGTTGGCCTGCGGCACGAAGCGCAGCGTGCGCGCCCGCGCCGGCTGCGCGAGCGCCGGAGCGGCGGGCAGCGATGCGGCGGCGGCAAGGAAGGAACGACGGCGCATGGCGGGTTCTCCTGCTTGGTCGGCGCGAGACTGGCACCTGGATGGCGCGCCGGACAAGGCGCGCGGCCCGCCGTTACATCGAGGAGGTCACCGCCGGCGCCAGCGCCGCCAGCTTGCCCGCCGGGTGCGACGGGTTGCGGAAGCGCAGTTCGCCCTCCGGCGCCGCGTCGGGCGGCGGCAGCGCGAACATCTCCATGCGGGAGGCGCAGGCGGCCGCGACCACGCGCCGCGCCGCCGGTTCGGTCAGGAAGCGCCGCGCCGCGCCTTCCAGTTCGAGCGTCTCGCGCAGCGACCGCCATTCGGCGCGGTCGAGGTCATCGACGAACATCGACAGGATGCCCGGCGCCGCGCCGGTCAGCCGCGATTCCGCCGCCAGCCGCATGCGCGCCACCACGGCGGCCGCCACCGCGTTCTCGCGCCCGGCGCGCGCGGCCATCACGAAGACCGAGCGGCCCGCCGCGTCGCCGGTGACGGCCAGGTGCGCCTCGGGGCCGAATTGCGCGCGCAGGCTGCGCGGCAGGGCCGGGCCGGCCTGCGCGCCGGCCAGCACCAGCGGGTCGAGCTTCAGCACCGCGTCGGCGCTCGAATCCTGGCGCTTCTGCGCGGCCAGCAGGGCCATGATGCGGCCCTGCAGCTCGGCCGACTTGTCCGCGCCGGACAGCCCCTCGGGCAGCGTCATCTTGAGCAGGTAGCGGCCCGGATGGGCGGCCAGCCAGGTCTGCAATTCGGGATTCACGGCATCGACCAGCGCGCACCAGTCGCCGCGATGCACGGGGCGGCCTTCCTCGGCCGAGACGGTCTCGCAGGCGACCTCGGCCGCCACACCCTCGCGCGTCACGCGGAGGTCGAAGGGGGCGTCCTCGGCCAGGCCGACGAATTCCACCACGAAGCCGCGGGCGCGGTACAGCGCGGCCGTCCGCAACAGGTGGAACAACGGGATCAGCGTTGCCTGGCCGGTCAGGCCCTCCTGGACCAGCGCGCGCAGGCGGGCGCGCGGGGCTTCGGGCAGGCTGCGCGCCAGCCGCACGGCATCCTGCGCGAAGCCCAGCACCCGGCGTTCGGCGGGCGAGAGCCGGCCGGCGGCGTTCGGATCCGCGGCGCGGGCCAGGGCAAACTCCAGGGCGTGGCGCTGCTGCACCGCGCGGCCCGAGAGCGTCCCGGCTTGCGCCCGTCGCGCGAGATCGGCGAGGCGCGCGGCCCATGCGCGGTTGCCGCACAGCCGCGCGAAGGCGGCCGGCACGGCGGCGTCAGCGGAGGATGGGTCGGCGACGGGCATGGCAAGGCCTCATATCTCGCGGCGGCCCCGCAATGGGCCGGAGAGCCGGCGCCACGACGGCGCCTGGTCGATCGGGTCTGCCTGGCCCATCCCCCGGTGGGCGGCGCACGATGCCGCGATGGGTGCCGGTCTTGCTGCCGGAGAGCGTTCCTAACCCGGCCGGTGGGGGGCGCGTCAAGCGTCACACCGAAGGCGTGTCACGCGGTGGCCCAACGGGGCGCGTCGAGGTCACCCCATTCGCCCGTGGCGGCGTCGCCCCTGGAGGGTGTGTCGAGCCCGAAGCTTCATGCGTCACGTCTGATGACGACGCTGCCGGCCTGCCCGCTCAGGGCCGCGCACGCAACACGCCGCCGCGATCCGCGCGCGCCCAGTCCGGCCAGCCGATCCAGGTCTCGACCGCCACCAGGGCCAAGGCGAGCACGATCACCACGACGATGATGCGCACATGCGTGCGCGAAGGCGGGTGGCGGATCCATTGGGCTGCCTGAACCAGGATGCGCGTCAGCGGGTCCAGGGTTCAGGCTCCCGCAACGCGCGGGATGGCGGGCGGAGCGGGGCTGGTCGTGTCGGGCGGGCCATGCATCCCGGCATGGGAGGGCAGCCCCTGCGCCCTGGCAAGGGTTGGGGCAATGCACGAAGCGGCAATCTTTGCGGCGCAGGCTGGACACCATGCGCATGATCCGGTTGCTAGCCCTGCTCCTCGCCGGCCCTGCTGCCGCGCAGGCCCCGCCCGCCTGCACGCCGGAGGTCGAGGGCCAGGCCGCCTGCATGGCCGACAAGCTGTGCGAATGCCGGTTCGAGCGCGGCGGCCAATTGACCGGCCGCCCCGATCGCTTCGCCTGGGATTGCGGCGTGATGCGCCCGATGTGCCCACCCGACCCGACCATCCAGCCGGCGCAGCCCTGGGCGGCGCCGGGCGGCGTCTGGATCACGCCGAACGTCACGCGGCGCTGACCGCACGCGCCATCGTTGCGCCAACGCAGGGTTGGCGGATCGGGAGCCGTGCTCACTTGTGCGGTGCGGGGTGCCGCGACTATGGTCCGCGCGCGTCGATCCATCGGCGCGTGTGCATGTTTCTGGCGGGGCGGCGCGGGCAACGCGCCCGGGGAATGGTGATGCGGTTGAGCGACGCGAAGCGCCTGTGGGCGGCAATGCTCGGTCTGGTGCTGGCCTTTGCGGCCAGCCCGGTCCTGGCGCAGGGGATGGTCGGCGCCCCGCAATCCTGGGGCATGGGCCTGCAGGAATCGGGCGGCCCGATCAAGGCTGCGATCAGCAGCTTCAATTCGCTGGTCTTCTGGATCATCGTCGTCATCACGATCTTCGTGCTGGTGCTGCTCGCCTGGTGCGTGTTCCGCTATCGGGCCGAGGTGAACCCCACGCCGTCGCGCACCAGCCACAACACGCTGCTGGAAGTGGCATGGACCGTGGTTCCGGTGCTGATCCTGGTGGTCATCGCCATCCCGTCCTTCCGGCTGATCTACTACCAGGACCGCACGCCCGACGCCGACATCACGATCAGCGTGCAGGGCCGGCAATGGTACTGGAACTACACCTACCCGGACCACGGCAACTTCAACTTCGACAGCTATCCGCTGGCCGAGGACCAGCTGCCGCCCGAGCAGCGCCACCTGTTCCGCCTGGCGGTGGACAATGAGCTGGTGATCCCGGTGGGTGCCAATGTGCGCGTGCTGACCACCGGCTATGACGTGATCCATTCCTTCTTCGTGCCGGCGCTGGGCATCCAGCGCTACACCATCCCGGGCCGCGCGCTCGAGACCTGGATGCGCGCCGACCGCGAGGGCGTGTTCTACGGCCAGTGCAACCAGATCTGCGGGACCAACCACTGGTTCATGCCGATCGCGGTGCGCGCCGTACCGCCGGCGGAGTTCGAAACCTGGGTGGCCGCGGCGCGCACGCGCTTCGCCCGGGCGGATGACGCGCCCGCACCGGTGCAGGCCGCCGCCCAGCAGACCGACAGCCTTCAGATCGCGGAGGCGCGCCGCTAAGGCGCGACCGAGAGGACAGACGATGGCCACCGCAGCAGACGCGCATCACGACGACCACGACCACAAGCCCGGTTTCGTCAACCGCTGGCTGTTCTCGACCAATCACAAGGATATCGGGACGCTCTACATCATCTTCGCGCTGTTCGCGGGGGTGATCGGCGTCGGCCTGTCCGTGCTGATGCGGATCGAGCTCCAGTATCCGGGCATGCAGATCTTCGCCGACGGCCAGATGTGGAACGCCTTCGTGTCGGCCCACGGTCTCATCATGGTGTTCTTCGTGGTGATGCCGGCGCTGATCGGCGGCTTCGGCAACTGGTTCGTGCCGCTGATGATCGGCGCGCCGGACATGGCCTTCCCGCGCATGAACAACATCAGCTTCTGGCTGCTGGTGCCGGCCTTCCTGCTGCTGGGTGCGTCGCTGTTCATCGGCGAGGGCCCTGGCGCGGGCTGGACCATCTACCCGCCGCTGTCGGACCGTCAGTTCCACCCGTCGATGGCGATGGACCTGGCGCTGTTCTCGCTGCACCTGGCGGGCGCGTCGTCGATCATGGGCGCGGCCAACTTCATCACCACCATCCTGAACATGCGCGCGCCGGGCATGACGCTGCACAAGATGCCGCTGTTCGTCTGGTCGATGCTGGTCACCGCCTTCCTGCTGCTGCTGGCGGTGCCGGTGCTGGCGGGTGCGATCACCATGCTGATCACCGACCGCAACTTCGGCACGGCCTTCTTCCGGCCCGAGGGCGGCGGCGACCCGGTGCTGTTCCAGCATCTGTTCTGGTTCTTCGGCCACCCCGAAGTCTACATCATGATCCTGCCGGGCTTCGGCATCATCAGCCATGTGGTCAGCACCTTCAGCCGCAAGCCGGTCTTCGGCTACCTCGGCATGGCCTACGCCATGGTCGCGATCGGCTTCGTCGGTTTCGTCGTGTGGGCGCACCACATGTTCCAGTCGGGCATGGACGTCGATACCCGCGCCTACTTCATGGCCGCGACGCTGGTGATCGCGGTGCCGACGGGCATCAAGATCTTTTCCTGGATCGCCACCATGTGGGGCGGGTCGATCGAACTGAAGACGCCGATGCTGTTCGCCATCGGCTTCATCTTCCTGTTCACGGTGGGTGGCGTGACCGGCGTGGTGCTGGCCAATGCGCCGATCACCCAGATCCTGCACAACACCTACTATGTCGTGGCGCACTTCCACTACGTGCTGTCGCTGGGTGCGGTGTTCAGCATCTATGCCGGCTTCTACTACTGGATCGGCAAGATGAGCGGCCGCCAGTACCCGGAATTCTGGGGCAAGGTGCATTTCTGGCTGACCTTCGTGGGCGTCAACATCACCTTCTTCCCGATGCACTTCTCGGGCAACCAGGGCATGCCGCGCCGCTACCCGGATTATCCGGAGGCCTTCACGGCGTGGAACTTCATCGCGTCGATCGGGTCCTACATCTCGGCGGCATCGCTGATCCTGTTCTTCTACGTGATCTGGCTGACCTTCCGCTCGGGCGAGAAGGTGGCGGCCAATCCGTGGGGTCCGGGTGCGACCACGCTGGAATGGCAGGTCTCCTCGCCGCCGCCCTTCCACTCCTTCGACGAGCTGCCGCGCGTCCGCTAGGGCGCGCGCCGGAACGGAGCCGCCATGAGCGACACCGCGCTGCAGACGGGACAGGGGGGCACGGCCCCCCTTCCTGCTTCCTATGACATGTCGGAGGTGCGCGACTGGATCGCGCTGCTGAAGCCGCGCGTGATGACGCTGGTGGTCTTCTCCGGCCTGGTTGGCCTGTTGGTCGCCCCGGGCGCGGGCGCCATGCCCCCTGTCCTGGCCGTCACCGCCATCCTGTGCATCGCCGTCGCCTCGGGTGCCGCGGGTGCCATCAACATGTGGTTCGACCGTGACATCGACGCGGTGATGCGCCGCACCGCCAAGCGCCCCATCCCGGATGGACGCATCGCGCCGCGCGCCGCATTGGCCTTCGGCATCTGGCTGTCGGTCGGGTCGGTCACCGTGATGTGGATGGCGACCAACCTGGTTGCGGCCGGCATCCTGGCGCTGTCCATCGCCTTCTATGTGTTCATCTACACCATGTGGCTGAAGCGCCGCACGCCGCAGAACATCGTCATCGGAGGCGCGGCCGGCGCCTTCCCGCCGGTGATCGGCTGGGCGGCGGTGACCGGCGACGTGACGCTGGTGCCGATCCTGCTGTTTGCCATCGTGTTTGCCTGGACGCCGCCGCATTTCTGGTCGCTGGCGCTCTGGGCGCATGACGACTATGCCCGCGCCGGCGTGCCGATGCTGCCGGTCACCGCCGGTGCCAAGGAAACCCGCCGCCAGATCATGATCTACACCGGGCTGCTGGCGCCGCTCAGCCTGACGCCGTGGCTGGTGGGCTTTGCCGGGCCTGTCTACGCCATCGTGGCGGGGGTGCTGGGCGCGATGTTCCTGCGCCACGCCCTGGCCGTGCTGCGCGACCAGCAGGACGAGGCCGGGCGCAGCCTGACCAAGGACGCGCCGGCGAAGGCCTGCTTCCGCTTTTCGCTCTACTACCTGTTCGTGCTGTTGGGCGCGCTCGCCATCGACCGGTTGGTGCTGCCCACATGACGCCCGAGGAACTCGCGCTGTTCCACCGCCGTCGTCGGGGGCGCAACATCGCCATCCTGCTGGTGCTGGTGGCGCTGTCGGTGCTGTTCTACTTCGTCGGCATGGCGCGGGTGATGCGCGGATGAGCGACATCCGCACGCGCAACCGCCGGCTCGGCCTGGTGATGGGCGGCGTGGCCTTCGGCATGGTCGGCCTGTCCTTCGCCGCTGTGCCTCTGTATGACCTGTTCTGCCGCGTTACGGGGTACAACGGCACCACGCAGCGTGGCCTGGCCGCGCCGGGGGCGACCGATCGCACCATCACCGTGCGCTTCGCCGCCCAGACCGACCGCTCCCTGCCCTGGCGCTTCCAGGCGGAGCAGCCCGCCATGACCGTGCGGCTCGGCGAGGAAGGCATGGCCTTCTACACCGCCGCCAACCGCGCCGAGACGCCGGTGACCGGCGTGTCCGTCTACAACGTCACGCCGGAGAAGGTCGGGCGGTATTTCCACAAGGTGGCCTGCTTCTGCTTCGACGAGCAGACGCTCACGCCGGGCCAGCGCGTGGACATGCCGGTGTCCTTCTGGGTCGATCCCCGCATCGCCGAGGATCCTAACACGCGCGACGTCACCACCATCACGCTGTCCTACACCTTCTACCGCACCATCGAGGACGCGCAGCGCGCCGGCGCGATGGCGAATGCCGGGCCACATGTCGGCCGGGCAGGGGCGCGCACCAACTGAAGGCGGCGCATCGCCCGATCATGCCGCCGGCGGGCTTGATCCGCCGCGGCTTTTCGGGATTGATGCGGCGCGATACGAGCCGGGGTCCCGACCCCTCTGCACAGGATCCGAGGTCCAGGAATTCCGATGGCCAGCACCACCCCTGCCGAGGCGTCCCACGGCGCCGGCGCGCACCACTACAAGCACCCCTACCACCTGGTGGATCCCTCGCCCTGGCCGCTGACCGGCGCCTTCGGCGGCGGCGCGCTGGTGCTGGGCATCGTCCTCTGGGCGCATTCATCCATCACCTGGGTCTTCTGGCTCGGCCTGCTGATGACGCTCGGCACCATGTTCATGTGGTGGCGCGACGTGCTGAAGGAGAGCGCGACGCCTGGCCTGCATTCGTCGATCGTGCAGATCGGCCTGCGCTACGGCATGATCCTGTTCATCGCCTCCGAGGTGATGTTCTTCGTCGCCTTCTTCTGGGCCTACTTCCACTTCGCGCTGTACCCCGAGCACGTCTCGGGCGCCGTCGCGCCGTCCATCTGGCCGCCGCGCGGGATCGAGACCTTCGACCCCTGGGGCCTGCCCTTCCTCAACACCATGATCCTGTTGCTGTCGGGCTGCACGGTCACCTGGGCGCATGCCGCGCTCATCAAGAACGACCGCAAGGCGCTGATCCAGGGGCTGTCGCTGACGGTGGCGCTTGGCGTGCTGTTCACCTCGCTGCAGGCCTGGGAATACTCGATCTCGCCCTTCCCCTTCGCGGGCGGCGGCATCTATTCCTCGACCTTCTTCCTTGCCACCGGCTTCCACGGCTTCCACGTGCTGGTCGGCACCACCTTCCTGGCGGTCTGCCTGATCCGCGCCATGAAGGGGCATTTCAGCCCGGAACGGCATTTCGGCTTCGAAGCCGCCGCCTGGTACTGGCACTTCGTGGACGTGGTGTGGCTGTTCCTGTTCGTGTGCATCTACTGGTGGGGCGCGGGCGTCATCGCGCAGCATTAATTCGGCCTCAAGCGCCGGCGCCGCCATCCGGCGGCTTGGCTTGTGCGCCTTGCACTGGTGCGCTGGCGGCGGCGGGCAGGTTGGGCGCGGTCGCGCCTTGCGCTCCCGGCCCGAGGCAATGCCTCGGGCCGTTTCTGCTTGGGGAGGTCAGGCATGACCACCGCCGCGCCCGTCTGGAAGGTCGCTCTGCTCGGCCGCTGCCCGCGCTGCGGCCGGGGCGCGCTGTTTCGCGGCCTGCTGGACATCCGCGACAGCTGCGATTCCTGCGGCCTCGACCTGCGCGCCCATGACGCCGGCGACGGGCCGGCGGTGGCGGGCATCTTCGTCATCGGCGCGCTGACGGTCGGCCTCGCCATCTGGGTCGATGTGCGGTTCACGCCGCCGCTCTGGGTCCATGCGGTGCTCTGGCCCGCAATCGTGCTGCCGCTGTCCGTGGTCACGATGCGCGTCGCCAAGGCCGCGCTGGCGGCCTTGCAGTTCCGCCATCGGCGCGATTCCGCCTGACGGGCTTCCGGCCCGGCCCGCAACGCCATATAGCGGCCCGCATGACCACCCCCCGGGGCCCGCGCCGGCTGATCCTGCCGCTGATCGTCACGCTGCCGGTGCTGCTTGTCCTGCTGTATCTCGGCACCTGGCAGGCGCAGCGCCTGGGCTGGAAGGCCGCCATCCTGGCGCGCATCGACGCCGCCGAGGCCGGCCCCGCCGAGCCGATCCCCGCCGACCCGACCCCCTTCACGCGCGTCGAGGCCGCCGGTCGCTTCGACCATGCGCGCGAAGCGCTGATCGGCCTCGAGGTGCGCGGCGCGATGCTGGGCGCGCGGCTGGTCACGCCGCTGTCGCGGGACGGCGCGCCGGCCATCCTGGTCGATCGCGGCTGGGTGCCGCTCGAGCCCGGCCGCGCCATCGACCGCCCGGAGGGCGAGACGCGCGTCACCGCCTGGGTCCGCCCGACCGAGCGCGCCGGCCGCTTCTCCGCCACCGACGACCCGGCGGCGCGCCGCTTCTATACCTTCGACCCGGCGGTGATCGGCCCCGCACTGGGCCTGCCGCAGGTCGCCCCCTTCGCCCTGGTGGCGCTGGGCGACGCCGGCGGCCTGCCGCAACCCGACCGGCGCATGCCCCGCCCCTCCAACAACCATCTGGGCTATGCCATCACTTGGTACGGCCTCGCGGCCGCGCTGGTGGGCGTATTCGCCGTCTGGGCGCGGCGCCGGTTGAAGGATTGAACGCAGCATGCACAACGCCGCCTATGACCGCCTGAAGGCCCGTTTCGCGCGCATTGCCGCGCTGGGCGAGGCCGCCGCCATGCTGCACTGGGACGCCTCGGCCATGATGCCGCCGGGCGGTGGCGCGGCGCGCGGCGAACAGCTCGCCGCCCTGGCCGGCCTGTCGCACGAACTGCTCACCGCCCCGGTGGTGGCCGAGGACCTCGAGATCGCCCGCGCCGAAGGCCTGTGGGAGGAGGCGAACCTGGCGCTGATGGTGCGCGCCCATGCTCGCGCCACCGCCCTGCCGACCGACCTGGTGGAAGCCAGCACCCGCGCCAATTCGGCCTGCGAGAAGATCTGGCGCGTCGCCAAGGCCAAATCCGACTTCGCCCTGGTCGCGCCCGCGCTGGACGAGGTGGTCCGCCTGCAGCGCGAGACCGCCCAGGCGCTGGCCGCCGCGCTGTCCATGGACCCCTATGACGCGCTGATGGATGGCTACCAGCGCGGCGTCACCGCCGCCGATGTCGAACCCGTCTTCGCCGCCTACGAAGCCTTCCTGGCGGAGGCCCTGCCGCGCGCCGAGGCGATCCAGGCCGCGCGCCCCGCGGCCCTGCCGCTGCCCGGCCCCTTCCCGGTGCCGGTGCAGCGCGACCTCTGCCGGCGGCTCTCGGCGCGCATCGGCCTCGACTACGACCATGCGCGGCTCGATGAATCGCTGCATCCCTTCTGTGGCGGCACGCCCACCGATATCCGCATCACCACCTTCTACGACGAGCACGATGTCGCGAAGGCGCTGCTCGGCGTGCTGCACGAGACCGGGCATGCGCTGTACGAAGCCGGCCTTCCTGCCGCCTTTGCGCGCCAGCCGGCAGGCGAGGCAGCCGGCATGGCGGCGCATGAATCGCAGTCGCTGATCGTCGAGATGCAGGCCTGCCGGTCGGATACCTTCCTGGGCTTCCTGGGCGGCGAATTGCGCGCGGCCTTCGGCGGCGATGCGGCGGCCTATGCCGCGGGCAACCTGGCGGCGACCTGGCGGCGCGTGGAGCGCGGCTTCATCCGCGTCGACGCCGACGAGATCACCTACCCCGCCCATGTCATCCTGCGCTTCCGGCTGGAGCGCGCGATGATCCAGGGCACGCTGGAGGTCGCCGACCTGCCGGGTGCGTGGAACGAGGGCCTGCAGCGGATGCTCGGCATCACGCCGCCCGACGATGCGCGGGGCTGCCTGCAGGACATCCACTGGCATGACGGCGCCTTCGGGTATTTCCCGTCCTACACGCTGGGTGCGATGGCGGCGGCGCAGTTGATGAAGGCGGCGCGGGCCGCAGAGCCGGGCCTCAATGCCGCGCTGGCGCAGGGCGACATGGCGCCGCTGCTGTCCTGGCTGCGCGTGCATGTGCATGCCAAGGGTTCGCTGCTCGGCTTCCAGGACCTGTTGCGCGCCGCCACCGGTAAGCCGCTCGACCCGCAGGATTTCATGGACCATCTGCGGGCGCGCTACCTCGATGGCTGATCCGCTGGCGGCGTTGCGCTTCCGCTTCGCCCCAACCGGCATTGGCCTGCCTGACCTGCCGCCGGCACCTTCCGACGCGCCCAGCGTGGTCGCGATGTCGTTGCCCAAGGCCGGATCGACGCTGCTGTTCGAGATGCTGAAGCACCTCGCGCCGCAGGCCGGGCTAGCCTATGTCTCGTTGCAGGATTTCTTCTTCGCCCGGGGGCTGCGCCTGGCCGAGCAGCCGCACGAGGCCGCTGCGCTGTTCCGGCCCCGCGGCTATTGCTACGGCGGCTTTCGTGGGCCGCCGCCCTATGCCATTCCCATCCTCGATGCCGCGCGCTGCGTCGTGCTGGTGCGCGACCCGCGCGACATGGCGGTGTCGCACTGGTACTCGGTCACGCAGAGCCATGTCGTGCCCAAGGCTGAGCAGGGCGAGCACTTCATGGCGCGCGCCCGCGCCAAGGCGCTCGCCCAGGGCAGGGACGCGCATGTGATGCAGGTGGCGCGCGGGCTCGACGCGCAATACGACCGGCTGCTGTCCAGCGGCATCCTGCAGCGCGACGCCACCGCGGTGTTCCGCTACGAGGACGTGATCTTCCGCAAGCGCGACTGGGTCGATGCGATCTGCGCCTGGTTCGGCTGGGACATCCCGGCCGATGCGCGCGCCCGCGTCGCCGACCACCACGACGTGCGCCCCGCCACGCCTGACCCCTCGGCGCATATTCGCCAGGTGGCGCCGGGCAATCATCGCGCGGAGCTGGACGACCGGCACCGCGCGCAGATCGACCGCATCCTGGCGCGCTGGCTGGCGATGTTCGGCTACGTCTAGCCGCCCCGCATGAAGGCGGCCGCGCGTTCGGCCACCAGCATCACCGCCGGCTGGATGTTGGGTGAGGGGATCAGCGGGAAGGCCGAGGCATCCGCCACCCGCAGCCCGTCGATGCCGCGCAGGCGCAGTTGCGGGTCGAGCACGCTGCCCATCGCCGCCGTGCCGCAGGGATGGAACACCGTGCCGGCGGTGGCGCGGATATTGGCCAGCAGCGCGTCGTCGGTGGTGGCGTCGGGGCCGGGGCGCAGTTCCTGCTCGATCAGCGCCGCCAGCGGGGCATGCTGCGCGATGCGCCGGCCGAGCCGCGCCGCGTCCAGCATCACGCGCACATCATTCGGGTGGTCGAGGTAATTGGCGCGGATGCCCGGCTTGTCGCGCGCATCGGGGGATTTCAGGAAGACCTCGCCGCGGCTGTCGGGCCGGCACGCGCCGTAGTTCACCATAAAGCCGGGGAAATCCTGCAGCCCCTTCGCGTAGTCGAAGGTCGAGAAGTTCACAAACAGGAACTGCACCTCCGCTTCCTCCGCACCCGGTGTCACGCGGGCGAAGGCATTGGCCTCGCCCGCGCCGATCGCCAGCGGGCCTGAGCGCGAGAGCAGGTAGTCGAGCCCCATGCGCGCCTTGCGCCAAGGCGATTGCATGATCTCGTTCAGCGTGCCGCAGGGCTTGGCGCGGTAGATGCACTTCGCGATCAGGTGATCCTGCAGGTTGCGCCCGACGCCCGGGCTGTGATGCGCCACCGGGATGCCCAGGCCCTGCAAGGCCGCGCCATCGCCGATTCCCGACAGCATCAGCAGCTTCGGCGTCTCGATCGCGCCGGCGGAGCACACGATCTCGCGCGCCGCGCGGAAGGTGGTGCGCTGGCCGTTCTGCAAAGCCTCCACCGCCACGGCGCGGCCGGATTCGACCACGATGCGGGTGGCGAGCACGCCGGTCTCGACGCGCAGGTTCGCCCGCTTCATCGCCGGGCGCAGGTATTCCCGCGCGGTCGAGGAGCGCCTGCCGCCATTCACGTTCAACTGCACCGGCCCGGCGCCGTCGATCGGCTGGCCGTTGTTCCAGTCGGCATTGCGGGGCAGGCCGGCGGCGATGCAGGATTCGACGAAGGCCGCCGCGGCGGGAGCCAGCGTCCGCGGCTCCCGCACATGAATCGCGCCATCGGCGCCGCGCGCGGGATCGGGCGCGCCGTCCCAGTGCTCGATGCGGCGAAAGACAGGCTCGACGTCGCGATACGCCCAGCCGGTGGCACCCGCCTGCGCCCAGCGGTCGTAGTCGTGCGGGGAGCCGCGCAGGAACACCAGGCCATTCACGCTGCCCGAACCGCCGAGCACGCGCCCGCGCGGCCAATGGATGCGGCGGTCATCCAGGTTGGGCTCGGGCTCGGTCTCATAGCGCCAGTCGTACTTGCCGCTGCCGTACAGCTTCGCATAGCCGGCCGGCAGGCTGATCCAGGGGTCGCGGTCGGGCGGGCCGGCTTCCAGCAGCAGCACGCGGCAGGATGCGTCCTCGCTCAGCCGCGCCGCCAGGATGCAGCCGGCCGACCCGCCGCCGATGATGACGATGTCGGCGTCGTCGCCCGGCGGATTCATGCGGGCCCGCCCTGTGCCGTGCAACCCGCGTCGTGGCGGGTCACTGTTCCATGCGAACGCCGGTGCGTTCCACCACGCCCTTGAACTTCTCCAGCTCGGCGACGAAGAAGGCGCGCGTGTCGGCGGGCGCATTGGGCCGCGTCCAGGGCGTGATGCCGGCCACCAGGAAGCGATCCTTCAGCTGCTGGTCGCGCAGCGCCTGGCCGATGGCGCGGTTCAGCGCCTCGGTCACCGGCGCGGGCATGCGCGGCGGCCCCACCACCGAGAACCAATTGCCCAGGTCGAAGCCGGGGATGCCGGATTCCGCCAGCGTCGGGATGTCGGGGAAGGCGGGGAAGCGCTCGAGCCCTGTCAGCGCAATGCCGCGCACGCGGTTGTCGCGCACCTGCGCCGCGGCCGAGGCCAGCACCGCCACGCCCCAGGCGGTCTCGCCCTTGGCGATGCTCTCGACCATCAGCCCGCCGGAGCGATAGGGCACATGCGCGAAGCGGCCGCCGAGGTTCAGCGAGACGGCGATCGCCTCGCCTGCGAAATGCGGGATGGACCCGACGCCCGAGGACGCATAGGGCATGTCGTCCTGCGGCCCGGCGCGCAGCTTCGCCACCGCTTCCGCGGCATTCGCGGCCGGGAAGTTCGGCTTCGCGACCAGGATCAGCGGGCCGTTCGCGACCATCGCGACATGGGTGAAGTCGTCGATCGGGTTGTAGCGCGTGCCGCCCTGCATGGCGTTCGGGATCAGCACGTGGGACGATGCCTCGTTCAGCATCAGCAGGTGGCCATCGGCCGGCTGGCGGCGCAGCCAATCCGCCGCGACGGTGCCCGAGGCACCCGGGCGGTTCTCCACCACGATGCGCGCATTGGGGCCAAGGAATCCCTGCATGCGTTCGGCCAGCAGCCGCGCCGTGATGTCGGTGGACCCGCCGGGCGCGAAGCCGCTGACCAGCGTGATGGCGCGGTCGGGGAAGGCCTGCGCGCGGGCCACGGCGGGGGCGGCGAGCAGGGGGAGGGCGATCAGGCTGCGGCGTTGCATCGGTACGTTTCCCAGGGCTGTTGTGGTTATGCGCCCAGGGAAGCGCCGAACGCGTCGGCGGGCAAGGGCGTCAGCCCGCCAGCGCGCGCCTGAACACCCCCGGATCGACATTGCCGCCGCTGAGCACCAGCGCCACCACCCCGCCGCGCGCCGCCACCTTGCCCGCCAGCACGGCCGCCAATGCGACCGCACCGCCCGGTTCCACGACCAGCTTCAGGTGTTCGAAGGCGAAGCGCATGGCGGCGAAGACCTCCGCCTCCGTCACCACCGCGGCGCCGGCCAGGTGGCGGTGGTTGATCGCGAAGGTCAGCGCGCCGGGCTGCTTCGACAGCAGGGAATCGCAGAGGTTGCTGCCGGTCACGGTGTTCGGCAGGCGGCGCCCGGCATCGAGCGAACGCTTCGTGTCGTCCCAGCCCTCGGGCTCGACGGCCCAGACCTCGGCCTTGGGTGCCAGGGCTTCCAGCGCCAGCACGCAGCCGGCGGTCAGCCCGCCGCCGCCGGTGCAGATGGCGACCGCATCGGGCGTGAGGCCGAGCGCGGCGGCATCCTCGATCAGCTCCAGCGCCACGGTGCCCTGGCCGGCGATGACGTGCGGGTGGTCGAAGGGCGGGATGATGGTGGCGCCGCGTTCGGCGGCGAGTGTCTCGGCCAGCGCGTCGCGGTCCACGCTGTGGCGGTCGAAGGCGACGACCTCCGCCCCCCAGCGCTTCGTCGCCGCGACCTTGATGGCGGGCGCGTCGGTCGGCATGGCGATGGTGGCCTTCATGCCGAGCATGTGCGCCGCCGCCGCGCAGGCCTGGCCGTGATTGCCCGAGGAATGCGTCACGATGCCGCCGCGCCGCGCCGCGGCATCCAGCAGCAGCGCGGCATTGGTCGCGCCGCGCAGCTTGAACGACCCGGTGCGCTGGAGCGTTTCGGGCTTCACGATCACGGTCGCGCCGGCGGTCTCGTCCAGCAGCGGGTGGCGCAGCAGCGGCGTTCGCAGGATGCGCCCGGACAGGCGCTCGGCCGCCGCGCGGACGTCGTCGAAGCTGGGCAGGGCGTCGGTCATGCGGCGGCTGCCCGGGCGAAGCGCAGCGGGTCGCACAGCGGCACGGCGGCGGCCAGGGCGCCGGGGTCGCTGCCATCGACCAGCGCGGCGAGCAGCGCGCCGGCGGCGGGCGCCGTCTGCATGCCATAGCCGCCCTGGCCGACCATCCAGAAGAAGCCGCGCTCGGTACCTTCGCCCACCGCCAGGCCGCGATCGGGCGTGAAGGTGCGAAGGCCGGCCCAGCGGTGCTCGATGCGCGCGACCGGGATGTCGAGCGCCTGTTGCATGCGGTCGATCGCGACGGCCACGTCGTATTCGTCGGGCTGCGCGTCGCAGGGGTCGGTGTCGGTCTCGTCGGCGGGGCTGACCATCAGCTTGCGCCGTGCCTCGGCACGCACGTACCAGCCATGGCCGGCATCGCCCAGCAGCGGCCAGTCGGCGCAGTCGTAGGCGCCGGGATCGATGATGCAGGCGGTGCGGCGCTTGGGCTGCAGGCCGATCGGGTCGAGGCCGGCGATGCGCGCGACCTCGTCGCCCCAGGCGCCGGCGGCGTTGACGATGACGGGGGCGGTGAAGACGGCGCCGCTGCTGGTTTCGGCGTGCCAGGCGGCGCCGTCGCGCCAGATGCGCCCGGCGCGCGCGCGCAGTTCCAGCACGCCGCCGGCGGCGCGGGCCTGGCGCAGGAAGCCCTGGTGCATGGCCGCGACGTCGATGTCGAAGCAGTCGGATTCGATGGCCGCCATGGCGGCGTAGCCGGGGCGCAGGGCGGGGACCATGGCCTGCACTTCGGCCAGCGCGATCTCGCGCATGTCGTTGGCACCGGCGATCATGGCGCGCAGCGCCTCGACCTGGTCGGGCGGGGCCAGGTGCACGACAGGGCGCGCGTGCATCAGCGGCGCATCGGCGAAACCGGGCGGCGGGGCTTCGAAGAAGGCGCGCGACGCAGCGGTGAAGATGCGCGCATCCGGGCTGCCGTAGTTGCGGATCCAGATGGCGGCAGACCGGCCGGTGGCGTGGTAGCCGGCGCTTTCCTCGGCTTCGAGAAGTGCTACGCGGCGGGTGGCGGAGAGATGCGCGGCGGCGGTGGCGCCGGCGATCCCGGCGCCGATGACGATGGCATCGAAAGCATGGTGGTCCATGCGAGAGAGCCTGCGCCGCGGCCGCGCGCGCGGCAAGCCGGGGCGCCTTACAGGTCGTAAGGTGGTTGCCATGCGCGTTTGTCCCTGACTAACCTGCCGTATCCGAGAAGCGGGCTCGAAGCCGAAGCCTGTCCCCGGGGAGAGAACGGAAGGGAAAGCGATGTCCAATAACGGGATCACCCGGCGCGGCGCGATGCGCAGCGGGGCGGGTGTTGTTGCGGCGGGCGCGCTCGGCGCGCCCATGGTGCATGCGCAGGGCACCGCGGGAAGCCTGCGCTTCGCCTTCTGGGACCATTGGGTGCCGGGTGCGAACGGCGCGCTGCAGCAGCTCGCGCAGCGCTGGGGCGAGCGCAACCGCGTCAACATGACGCTCGACTTCATCAACACCACGGGCAACCAGCTGCAGCTGACCATCGCCGCGCAGGCGCAGTCGCGCAGCGGGCATGACGGCATCAGCCTGCTGCCGTGGGATCCGGGCACCTATGCCAGCCAGCTCGAGCCCTGCGACGACGTGATGCAGCGCCTGACGGCGAAGTACGGTGCGGTCAACCCGGTCGCGGAGTTCCTCGGCAAGCGCGAGGGCGCCTGGCGCGGCGTGCCTGCCACCGCCGGCACCCAGACCAAGCCCGCCTGCGTGCGCTTCGACCTGCTGCAGCAGCATGCCGGCATCGACATCCGCGCGATGTGGCCGGCCGCCAACCAGCGTGGCCCCGGCGCCGAGAACTGGACCTGGGACACCTTCCTGACGGCGGCCGAGAAGTGCCATGCCGCCGGCGTTCCCTTCGGCCTGCCGATGGGCCAGTTCACCGACGCGGTGGACTGGGTCGGTGCCCTGTTCATCTCCTACGGCGCGCGCATCACCGACGAGCGCGGCAACCCCACCATCCGCGGCAACCAGGAGCTGCGCCAGGCGGTCGACTACGCGGTGCGCCTGTCGCGGTTCCTGCCGAACGATGTCTGGGCCTGGGACGACGCGTCGAACAACCGCGCGCTGATCTCGGGGCGCTCGGCGCTGATCTTCAACCCGCCCTCGGCCTGGGCGGTGGCGAAGCGCGATGCGCCGCAGGTGGCGGAGAACTGCTGGACCGTGCCGATGCCGGCCGGCCCGCGCGGGCGCTTCCTGGCCTACCTGCCCTACATCACGGGCATCTGGGCGTTCGGGCGCAACAAGACCGCCGCCAAGGCGTTCCTGGAGTTCATCTCGGAGCGCGAAAGCGCCGAGCTGTGCTCGACCATGTCGCAGGGCTACGACATCCCGCCCTTCCTGAGCATGTCGGACTTCCCGGTGTGGGAACGCGAAGGTCCGCCGGTCGGCACCATCTTCAACTACCCGCTGAAGGCGCACCAGCAGGCGACCTATTCCATCGCCTTCTCGCCGGCACCGCCGGAACTGGCGCAGCAGATGTACATCCGCGCGCTCAACACCCAGGTGATTGCGCGCATCGCCCAGGGTGGCGAGAACATGGAGACCGCGCTCGGCTGGCTCGAGCGCGAGATCACCAACATGCGCCGCGGCGGCTGAACCCCGCCCGCGCGCCGGGTCCGGCGCGCGGCGGCAGGGTGGCGGGGCAAGGCTCCGCCGCCCGGTGCCGGCTGGCGACTTCCCGGGGACGAACGCAATGGCGGATGGCAGCTTGGTGATGCAGGGCGCGGCTGCGCCGATGGGCAGTTCCGCGCTGCGGCGCTTCGCGCGGCGGCGTTCGACCGTTGCCTTCGTGATGACATTGCCGCTGATCCTCGTGATCGGCGGCCTGGTCGCCTGGCCCGCCGGCTATGCGATCTACCTGTCCACGCTGAACCGGCGGATGACCGAGTTCATCGGGCTGACGAATTTCGAGATCCTGCTCGAATCCGACAGCTTCCGGATGGTGATCTTCCAGTCGGTGTTCTTCGCGGTCACCGCGGTGATCCTGAAGGCGCTGATCGGCTTCTGGCTGGCGCATATGCTGCACCACATCCCGACCAAGGGGCAGCGCAAGTGGCGCGGCATGCTGCTGGTGCCGTGGGTGATCCCGCCGGCGCTGTCCACGCTTGGCTGGTGGTGGATGTTCGACCCGTCCTATTCGTCGATCAACTGGCTGCTGAACATCTTCGCCGTGCCGTCGGTGCCCTGGCTGGGCGAACCCTGGTGGGCGCGGATCAGCGTCATCATCGTCAATGTGTGGTACGGCGCGCCGTTCTTCATGATCATGTACCTGGCGGCGCTGAAATCGGTGCCGGAAGCGCTGTACGAGGCCGCGGCGATCGACGGCGCCACGTCATGGCAGCGGCTGCGCTACATCACGCTGCCGATGATGCGCAACATCATCTCGATCACCGTGCTGTTCAGCCTGATCGTGACCTTCGCGAACTACGACATCGTGCGCGTGCTGACCAATGGCGGTCCGCGGGACCTCACGCATGTCTTCGCCTCCTACGCGTTCCAGGTCGGCATCCTGGCGGGCAACATCCCGCGCGGCGCGGCGGTCAGCCTGTTCATGTTCCCGATCCTGGGCGTCATCGCCTTCTTCGTGCTGCGCGGCATCAACAAGCGGAATCGGGAGGAAGCGTGATGTCGGCCAGCACGGCACCGCAGGCGCATCCGCGCGGCATGTTCCACAAGGCGGGCAGCCTGCGCGCCGAACGGCGCTGGGCGCTCTGGAGCGCCTATATCTCGCTGGTGGTGGCCGCGATCATCATGCTCGCGCCGCCCTTCTACATGCTGCTGACCAGCATCAAGACCAGCGCCGAGATCGCCGACCTGTCGGGCAACCCGTGGTGGGTGAACGCGCCGACCTTCGAGAACTACTGGGCGCTGATCAACAACCCGATGTTCCGCGGCTTCTTCTACAACAGCGTGAAGGTCACCATCGCGGTGGTCGCGATCTCGATGGTGATATCGGTGCTGGCGGCTTTCGCGCTCGGGCGGATGCGCTTCTGGGGCAGCCAGTTTCTCGCGACCGGGGTGTTCCTGACCTACCTGGTGCCGGACACGCTGCTGTTCATTCCGCTGTACCAGATCGTGGGCGGGCTCGGGCTGCTCGACAATGCCTGGGGGCTGGTGCTGGTGTACCCCACGCTGACGGTGCCCTTCTGCACCTGGATCATGATCGGCTACTTCGCCTCGATCCCGAAGGAACTGGACGAGGCGGCGCTGATCGACGGGGCCAACTGGCTGCAGATGCTCACCCGCATCTTCATCCCGGTGGCGCTGCCGGGCATCATCGCGGCGACCATCTTTGCCTTCACCGTGTCCTGGGCGGCCTTCGTGTATCCGACCGCGTTCATCACCTCGCCGTCCGAGATGCCGATGACGATCGGCGTGGTCAGCCAGTTGATCCGCGGCGACACCTTCGCCTGGGGCCAGCTGATGGCCGGCGCGCTGCTGGCGGCGCTGCCGCCGGTGATCGTCTACGCCTTCCTCATGGACTACTACATCGCCGGGCTGACCGCCGGCGCGACGAAAGGCTAGCCGTCCGATCGTCGGAGCGCCGCAAGGCGCGGAGGCGTGAACGGGCCGGCTCAACATCAAGGATTTACGATGGCGCAGGTTTCCCTTCGCAAGATCATCAAGGCCTATGAAGGCGGCGTGCAGGCGGTCAAGGGCATCGACCTCGAGATCGAGGACCATGAATTCGTGGTCCTGGTCGGCCCCTCCGGCTGCGGGAAATCCACCACGCTTCGCATGATCGCGGGGCTGGAGGAGATCACCGGCGGCGAGATCGCGATCGGCGGCACGGTCGTGAACGACATACCCCCGCGCGACCGCGACATCGCCATGGTGTTCCAGAACTACGCACTCTATCCGCACATGTCGGTCTACGACAACATGGCCTTCGGCCTGACCTTGCGGAAATTCCCGAAAAGCGAGATCGACAAGCGCGTGAAGGAAGCCGCGCGCATCCTCGACATCACGCCGCTGCTCGACCGCAAGCCGAAGGCGCTGTCGGGCGGGCAGCGGCAGCGTGTCGCGATGGGCCGCGCCATCGTGCGCGACCCCAAGGTCTTCCTGTTCGACGAACCGCTGTCGAACCTCGATGCCAAGCTGCGCGTGCAGATGCGCACCGAGATCAAGAAGGTCCACCAGACCGTCAAGACCACCACGGTCTATGTCACGCACGACCAGGTCGAGGCGATGACGCTCGCCGACCGCGTGGTGGTGATGAACCACGGCATCATCGAGCAGGTCGGCCCGCCGCAGGTGCTGTACCACACGCCGGCCACGCGCTTCGTCGCGGGCTTCATCGGATCGCCGGCGATGAACTTCATCCCGGCGACGCTGGAGGAGGCATCGGGCGGGCTGCGCCTGAACCTGCCCGGCGGCATGAGCGTGGACGTGCCGGAGGCCCGCACGGCACGCTACCGCCCCTATGCCGGCAAGCAGGTGATCTTCGGCATCCGCCCCGAACACCTGACCGACGACAAGCCGACCGACAAGACCAACCCCGCGCCGATGATGCTGACGCCCGAGGTGATCGAGCCGATGGGCATGGAGACACTGGCCCATTTCAAGCTGGACGGCGCGGAACTGACGGCGCGCCTGGATCCCGCCACGCCGGCCGCGGTCGGCCAGCCATTGCGTCTCATCGCGCATATGGACCAGATGCATCTGATCGACCCCACCACCGACAAGGTCATTTGAATGAAGCGTCTCGAAGGGAAGTCCGCCTGGGTCACCGGGGCGGGCAGCGGCATCGGCCGCGCCATCGCCATCCTGTTCGCGCAGGAGGGGGCGAAGGTCGCTTTGACCGGCCGGCGCACGGCGCCGCTCGAGGAAACCGCCGCGATGATCGGCGGCGGCGCGGTCGTCGTGCCCTGCGACCTGACGGATGAGAAGCAGATCGCCGCCGCCCTCGCGACGGTGGAATCCAGCATCGGCGGGCCCGACATCCTGGTGAACAACGCCGGCGTGAACCTGCCCAAGCGCTACATGCACCAGCTCACGCCCGAGGCCATCCGCGCGCTGGTGGACGGCAACCTGACCGCGCCCTTCATGACCTCCATCGCGGTGTTGCCGGGGATGCGCAAGCGCGGCGGCGGGCACCTGATCCAGGTCGCGTCGATGGCAGGCAAGGGCATCTCCTTCCTGTCCGGCCCCGGCTACACCGCGGCCAAGCACGGCTTCGTGGCGCTGTCGCAGTCGATCAACCAGGAGAACGGGATCCATAACATCCGCTCCTGCTGCATCTGCCCGGGCGAGGTCGCCACCGACATCCTCAAGAACCGGCCCGAGCCCGTGCCCGCAGAAGACATCGAACGCCTGCTGCAGCCAGAGGACATCGCCGCCATGGCGCTGTTCGTCGCCACCATGCCGGCACGCGCCAACATCACCGAGATGCTGGTGACACCGACCTACATGCGACTGCTGGCGCCGCAGGCGAAGAAGGTCGCGGCGATGTAGGAAGGTTGGGGGAGCGAACTCCCCCAAACCCCCTCCTTTTTCTGTCCGTTGGAGACTGACTCCGGCTGTCAGTTCCCAAGTGCCAAAAGACGGAGGGGGATTCGGGGGAGGTGTTCCTCCCCCGCTCTTTTTTTCCTCCTGGAACGCCCGAATGCACATGCACCACATCCCCGTCCACGCCCTCACCGCCCTGGTGCGCGACGTCTTCCTCGCCGCCGGCTGCGACGCCGCCGAATCCAACCGCATCGCCGTGCACCTGGTTGGCGCCAACCTGGCCGGGCATGACAGCCACGGCGTGGTGCGCGTGCCGCGCTACGTCGAATGGCTGGAAGCGGGCTACGTCGTGAAGGGGCAGGACGCCGAGGTCGTCACCGATGGCGGCGCCTTCGCGCTGCTCGACGGCAAATGGGGCTTCGGCCAGACCGTGGCGCCGCAGGCGGTCGCGCTGGGCATCGCGCGGGCGCAGCAGCACGGCGTGTCCGTCACCGCGCTGCGCAACGCCGGGCATATCGGACGTGTCGGCGACTATGCCGAGCAGGCGATCGCCGCCGGGCTGATCTCCATGCACTTCGTCAATGTCGCGGGCAGCGTTCTGGTGGCGCCCTTCGGTGGTGTCGAGCGGCGCTTCTCGACCAACCCGGTCGCGATCGGCGTGCCGCTGCCGGGCCGTCCGCTCGTGCTGGATTTCGCCACCTCGCTGGTGGCGGAAGGCAAGGTCCTGGTCGCGTCATCGGGTGGCAAGAAGCTGCCCGAGGGCGCGCTGATCGAACCGGACGGCCGGCTCTCGACCGACCCGCATACGCTGTACGGCCCCTACGACGCCGTCGGGCCGCGCAACCCGGCGAACGGGCAGGGCGCCATCCGCGCCTTCGGTGACCACAAGGGGTCGGGCCTCGCCTTCATGTGCGAGATGCTGGCCGGCTGCCTGACCGCCGGCGGCACCTCCGGCCCGGTCAGCGGGCGCGGGCGCATCGCCAATGGCATGCTCTCCGTCTTCCTTTCGCCGCGGCATTTCGGCACCCAGGCGGAGTTCGAACGCATGGGCCTGGCCTATGCCGACTGGATCAGCGCGACGCGCCCCGCCAACGCCGCCGAACCCGTTCTGCTGCCGGGCGAGCCGGAACAGCAGCGCCGCGCCGACCGCACCGCGAACGGCGTGCCGCTGCCCGACGAGACCTGGTCGAATATCCTGGCGACCGCGACGCGCCTCGGCGTGAAGAGCCCCGCCTGATCAGCGGCGTTCAAGGAACGCGCGCAGCGCCGCGATCTCCTGCGCCGATGCGGGGTCGGCCAGGCGGTCGTACAGCGCGCCGGCCCCGCCATAGATCGCGCGCGCGGCGTCGTCCTCGCGTGTGAAGTCGGCGATTTCCTGCATCTCGCCGGCCCAGCGATAGGCCTTGTCGAACATCGAGGGCACCATGCGGTCGAACCAGGCCGACAGCGCGGGTTGGCTCGCCGCGAGCTCCGCGCGCAGCGCATCCGCGGCACCCGCGCGCGTCGCCGCCAGCATCATGGCGGAGCCGATCGCGACCAGCCCCTTGGTGATCCCGGCATAGGACATCTTGAGCGCCGAGGCCGCGCCGATTGGCCCATCGACCATGCGCAGGTCGATGCCGCGCCCGCCCAGCAGCGCGACGAGCCCCGCCGCCTCCGGCCCCGAGGCATAGACCACCGGCCCAGCATAGCCCTCGCGCGGCGGCCCGCCGATGATGCCGGCATCGACCACGCGCAGCCCATGGCCGCCGAGCAGCGTGGCGATGCGCCCCATCGTCTCGGGGCTGACCGCGTTGCAGTCGACATAGACCGGCGGCTTGGGCGCGGCAGCGAGGAGCGGCGCCAGCGCGGCGGCGGTCGCTTCCGCCTGGTCCGGGGGCAGGATCGACAGGAAGGCATCGGCCTGCGCCAGGTCAGGTAAAGGCACCGCCCGCATCCCCGCCGCCGCGGCGCGCGCCGCACTCGCCGCGCTGCGCCCATCGAGGTTGGTCATTACCGTCACGCCATGCGCGGCAAGCCGCGCGGCCACACCCGCCCCCATCGCACCCTGCGCCAGGATGGCCACCACCGGTGTCGTCATGCTGCCCCGCCTTCGCGTTGTTCCCGCTGAAGGTGGCGTGCCGCGGGCCCGGCGCCAATCCTGCCGCTCGATTTGCCCGACGTGGCAGGCGGGCGTAGCGTTTCACCGACCGGGGCCGCGATGCCTCGGCGGGATGGGAACGACACGCGCAGGATGCGACCGCATCCGCGCACGGCCCCTCCCGCGCCGGCAGGAAGGGAAATACCGCCATGCCCACCATTCGTCCGACCAGCGGCGTCCTGGGCGCAACCGTCACCGACATCGACCTGTCGCGCCCGATGGATGCGGCGGACTTCGCGACCATCCTGCGCGCGCTCGGCCGCTATGGCGTGCTGTGCTTCCCGAACCAACTGCTGGAGCCCGCCGCGCTGCGGGATTTCTCGCTGCGCTTCGGCTCCATCCAGACCTCGCTGTCGGGCAAGTTCCAGGACCCGCAGATCCCCGAGGTCGGCATCCTGTCCAACATCGTCGAGGACGGGAAGCCGGTCGGCCTGGCCGATGCCGGGCAGGATTGGCACACCGACATGTCGTATCGCGACACGATGGGCTTCGTGAACGTGCTGAACGCGCACAAGGTGCCGCGGCGCGATGGGCGTGCGCTGGGTTCCACCGTCTTCGCCAACATGCATGCGGCCTATGACGCGCTGGACCCGGCGCTGAAGGCGCGGCTGGAGACCGCCACCGCGACGCACGACTTCAACAAGTTCTGGGACATGATGGTCAGGCGCGGCACCGCCAACCGCAAGCCGCTGACACTCGAGGAACGCGCCAAGCGCCCGCCTTCGGTCCATCCGGTGTTCCTCACGCATCCGGTCACCGGCAGGAAGGTGCTCTACTGCAACCCCGGCTATGCGGTGCGCATCAACGAGCTCGACGAGGCCGAGAGCGACCGTGTGCTCGACGCCCTGTTCGAGCACCAGCTGCAGGACCGCTTCCTGCACACCCACCAATGGACCGAGGGCGACCTGTTGATCTGGGACAATATCGGCACGTTGCACAACGCCATCCCCGACTACGAGCCGAACGAGCACCGGTTGATGAAGCGCTGCCAGGTCATGGCCGACAAGGTCTTCCAGCCCGGCTTCATCCAGCAGGCGCTGGCCGCCTGATGCGCTGGATCCGCTTCACGGCCGAGGGCCGCACCGCCTATGGCATCCTGGACGGCGACCGCATCGTCGAGGTGGCCGGCGACCCGTTCCGCGGCCACGAGAAAACGTCGCGCCGCCACGACCTCTCGGCCGTGAAGATCGAGGTGCCGGTCATCCCGCCGACCTTCTATTGCGCCGGGCTGAACTACGTGGAGCACGTCAAGGAAGGTGCGGCGAAGCGTGGCGAGGTGCCCAACATCCCGACCAAGCCCGACATGGGCTATCGCGCCGCGAACGCGCTGATCGCCCATGGCGAGACCATCGTCATCCCCGCCGATGCGACGGAGAAGGTCCACTACGAGGGCGAACTCGTCGCCGTGGTCGGCAGGAAGGCCAAGCACCTGACCGAGGAGAACGCGCTGGACTGCCTGCTCGGCTGGACCATCGGCAACGACGTCAGCGAACGCACCTGGCAGAAGGCCGACCGCACCTTCTGGCGATCCAAGAACACCGACACCTTCAAGCCGATGGGACCGTGGATCGAGACCGATTTCGACCTCGACGCCGCCGAGACCATCGTGCGGCTGAACGGCAACATCACCACCCGCTTCCACACCAACCACATGCTGTTCGGCGTGGCGAAATTCATGGCGACCATGAGCCGCAACGTCACGCTGCATCCGGGCGACATCATCTGGTGGGGCACGGATGGGTCGTCGCCGGACCTCAGGCATGGCGATGTGGTCGATATCGAGATCACCGGCCTCGGCCACCTGACCAACCCCGTCATCCGCGAAGGCGTCTGAATCCGTGAATGTTCCGCATGAGCGCGTGCGCGCGCAGATCGAGGCCATCCTGCAATCCTGGGGCATGGCGCCCGACCTGCTCGCCACCACCGTCGAGGCGATGATCGAGACCGACCTGCTCGGCGTGGACAGCCACGGCATCTCGATGCTGATGACCTACGAGAAGCGCGTGAAGGATGGTTCGCTCAACCTCCAGGCGCGCCCCCGCATCGAGAAGCAGACTGCCTGCACCGCGCTGGTCGATGGCGGGGCGGGGCTGGGGCATCCCGTCTCGGCCTTCGGCATGAACCTGGCGGTGGACAAGGCGAAGGAGGCCGGCGTCGGCATCGTCGGCGTGCGCAACTCGCATCACTTCGGTGCGGCGGGCGTCTATGCGCGAATCGCCGCGCGGCGCGGCGCGATCGGCATGGTCACCTCCGCGACGCGCGGCGTGACCATGGTGCCGACGCGCGGCGCGGCACCGGTGCTCGGCACCAATCCGCTGGCCTTCGCGGCGCCGGCCAAGCGGCACCCGCCCTTCGTGCTCGACATGGCGACCACCACTACGGCGGCGGGCAAGGTGAAGGTCTATGACCTCAACGACCGCCAGCTTCCCGCCGGCTGGGTGCTGGACGCCAAGGGCCAGCCCGTCACCGACCCGAAGCAGGGCTTCGACATCGTCTTCAACCGACCGGATGGTGGGCTCTCGCCCCTCGGCGGCACCGCCGAGATGGCGAGCGCCAAGGGCTACGGCCTGGCGATGATGGTCCACATCCTGGGCGGCACGCTGGTCGGCTCCTCCTTCAGCCCCATCCGCAACCGCACGCAGAAGCCCGGTGACCCGGACGACATCGGGCACTTCTTCATGGCGGTGGACCCCGCCGCCTTCCGCGCGCCGGGCGCATTCGAGGATGACCTGGATGACGTCATCGACGTGCTGCACGCGACACCCGCTGCCGACCCGGCCAAGCCCGTGCTGGTCGCCGGCGACCCGGAGGAAGCCGAACGCCAGCGCCGCCTGCGCGAGGGCATCCCGGTCCCGGCGTCGCTCGACACGCTGATCCGCGGCATCTGCGACAGGTCGGGCGCCGCGTATCTGCTCGGCTGAGGGGCGGGTTGAAGGCGGCCGCCCCGGCCCCGACATGGGCGCTGACGAAACGGTTCGCGGCGCGCTATGAAGGGCGCCGCGCCACCCCCCGGCAGGAGACTGGACCGAATGAGCGAGACCGCCGTCACCGTGCAGCCCATGCGCTACCTCGACAAGGCGATGGGCGCGCTGCGCGACCTCGGCCTGCCCATGCCGACCGCCTCGGCCGAGGAAACCCCCATCACCGGCCTGCTGTCCAAGATCATGGACGTGGATGCCGACCGCGTGACGCTGATCGCCCGCGTGCTGAACCAGGCGACCAACTTCAACGAAGTGGTTCGCGAGCAGATCAAGGCGATGGAGGTGGGCGAGCGCTACCAGACCATCACCACCGCCTTCAATTCCATCCGCGACGACGCCCGCGGCATGGTCGCGCAGATGGAGGACGGCAAGATCTCCACCATGGAGCGGCTGTCGAACATCTGGCAGAAGGCGACGCGCGGCGACATCGCCTCGCGCTTCAACACCATCCGCGACACGTATCTGGAAGTCTCCAAGGACACCAAGGAGAACATCGACCGCGAGCACGCGATCCTGGAAGCCTATCGCGACTTCCGCGGCGCGCTGAAGCAGGGCGAGGTGCTGGCGCTGGAGGTCCTGAAGAACGCCGAGGGCCGTCTGAACGTCGCGAAGGCCGCGACCGACGAGGCCGTGAAGGCCGCCGAGGCCGCCGCCACGGCCGAGCCGGCCGAACGTGCCCGCCTGGAACTCGCCCGCGACGAGGCACTGCGCCACCTGCAGGCCGAGGACGGCAAGTACCAGATCGCCAAGGACCTCGCTGACAACCTGACGGTGTCCTACAACACCTCCGAAGTCATCATGGCGCGCCTGGTGCAGATCACCACGGCGAAGGAACGCGTCTACCAGCAGTCGGTCTCCTTCTTCTCGACCAACGAGGCGGTGCTGACGGCGCTCACCGCCTCCTTCACCGGCATGCACGGCCTGCACGAGAGCACCCGCGCGCTGGAAAGCATGAAGGCCGGCGTGAACCAGTCGCTGGAAGTGCTGTCCGAGATCGGCGGCAAGGTGCAGGAAGCCGCGCTGCGCGCCGGCTACGGCCCGACCATCCAGGCGGACGCTGTGAAGAAGCTGGTGGAATCGGTGGTGAACTACCAGGAGCGCTCGATCGAGATCATCGACGAGATGCGCACCGCCGCCACCCAGAACAGCGACGAGATCCGTCGTTCGGTCGAGGACGCCAAGCAGCGCATGGCGAAGCTGGCGCAGCGCGCCACCGTGGTTGCCGCCGCGAATGGGTGAGACGCGCGCGGGCGCACCCGCGCCCGCCCTGACCGAGACCATGCTGGCGATGGACGTGGTGGACACGATCCGCCACGCCGAGCGCCTGGTCGAACGCGAGCTGGAAGGCACCGACCGCCAGGCGCGGCTGCGCGAACGCCTGCGCGAGATCTATACCTCGCAGGGCATCGTGGTCTCGGACCATGTGCTGGACCAGGGCATCGCCGCGCTGGAGGAAAAGCGCTTCGCCTATACGCCGAAGGGGGAGGGCTGGAAGCGCAGCCTCGCCACCGCCTGGGCGACGCGCGGGCGCTGGGGGAAGTTCGCGCTGGCCGGGCTTGGCGTGCTGGTGCTGGCCTGGGGCGTGCATTTCTTCACCGTGGCGATGCCGCGCGCGCGCGAGGCCGCCGCCATCACGCGTGAACTGGAGACCGAATTGCCGCGCGCGCTGCGCGCCGAACACGACCGCGTGCTGGCCGGCACGCAGGAAGCCGCGCCGCGCGCCGAGGCCGCCCGCCTGCTGGCCGAGGGCGAGGCCGCCGCCCGCGCCGGCAACCTCACCGAGGCCCGCGCCCGCCGCACGGCATTGAATGACCTAGCCGCACGGCTGGCCGCCGCCTACACCGTCCGCATCGTCAACCGGCCGGGCGAACCCTCCGCCGTCTGGCGTGTGCCCGCCGCGAACCCGCGCGCGCGCAACTACTACCTGGTGGTCGAGGCGGTGGACCGCGACGGCCGCCCGGTGGACGTGCCGATCACCAGCGAGGAAGACGGCCGCGTTTCCCGCGTTTCGCGCTGGGCGCTGCGCGTGCCGGAAGCCGAATTCGAACGCGTCCGCCGCGACAAGCTGGCCGACGGCATCATCGATCAGCCGGTGATCGGCCAGAAGGTCGCGGGCAGCACCACGACGAACTGGACCGTCGAGACCAACGGGGGGGCGATCCTGTCATGGTGAGCGGCGTCGCCGTCCTGCAGGAGATGGACCAGCGCCTGGCCGAGGCGCAGCGCGAGGCCTCCGCAGCGCAGACGCAGGCCGATACGCTGGCCGCGCGGCGCGAGGGCCTGCGCGCCGAGGAGGCCGAGGCGCTGCGCGAACTCGCGCGCCTGCATGTGCTCGAACTCGCGGATGGCAGTACCGCGGTGGCGGCGCTCGATGCCGCCGGCGCGCAGGTGCAGGCCAGCCTGCACCGCCGCGCCACCGAGTTGGAAGCCACCCAGCGCGCCGTGCTCGACGCCCGCGACGCGCTGATGGCCGCCGAGGCGACGCGCGATGCCGAGGCCGCTCGCCACCGCGCCTTGCAGGAGGCCGAGGCCGCCGCATTGCGCGCCGCCGACGCCAAGGCCGCCGAGGATGCCGATTACCGCCGCCTGGCCACCGCCGCCGAGGAAGCCGAACGCACCGCCCAGCATGCCGAGCAGAAATCCGGCTTCGCCGCGCGCGACTTCGAGGAGAAGGGCAAGCCCTACCGGGCCGATCCGCTGTTCGCCTACCTGTGGGATCGTGGCTACGGCACCGCGCGCTACCGCGCCTTCCCGCTGGTGGCGATGATCGATGGCTGGGTGGCCAGGCTGATCGACTTCGAGCCGGCGCGGCGTTCGTACCACCTGCTGTCCGAACTGCCCGGCAACATGACCGCGCACGCGCAGCGCATGCGCGCCGCGGCCGATGCGGCGGTGCGCGCCATGCTCGACCGCCGTCGCGCCATCGCCGGCCTGCCGCAGGACGAGGCCCGCCCGCCGGTTGATGCGCTGGAAGCTGCCGATGACGCGGTGGAAGCCGCCCAGGCTGCGCTCGCCGCCGCCGAGGCGAAGCGCAGCGCCCTTGCCGCCGGGGAGGATCCCGATTCCCAGGCGGCGATCCGCGCGCTGGAAGCCGCCATTGGCACACGGTCCCTGCGCACGCTGCGCGAGGACGCCGCCCGCACGCCGACCCGCGACGACGATGCCATCGTGGCACGGCTCGAGATCACCGCGGCGGAGCGCGCACGCATCGAGCGCGACCTGGCCGATGCGCAGGCGCAGGCCGAAGGCGCACGGCGCCGCTTCGCCGAGATGCAGGCGCTGCGGACCGACATGCGCACGCGCGGCGTCGAGCGCAGCGAGTGGGGCTTCGCCAGCGGCGCGCTGGTCGGCGCGCTGCTCAGCGAAGTGCTGCGCGGCGCGCTGTCGCGCGACGGCTTCTGGGACCGCATGGAACGCCAGCGCGTGCCGGACCAGACGCGCGGCACCGCCCATCCCGGCCCCTGGGGCAAGCCGCTGCCGGGACCCTGGGGCAAGCCCGCACCCGGGCCATGGCACACCGACCAGCGGCAGCAGGACCCTGGCGGCGGCTGGTGGGGCGGCGATGATGCCGCGCCTTATTGGGACCGCGGCGGCAAGCAGGCCGGCAGCGCCGGGCCCAAGGGCGGCCCCTGGGGCGGCAATGGCGGCGGCACGACCGGCGGTGGCTTCTCGACCGGCGGCAAGAGCGATTCGGGCGGCGGCTTTCGCACCGGCGGATCCTTCTGACCGGGGCGGGTTTCCCGCCCGCGCCGCTTCGCTGTAGTGTCCCGCCGCTCAACAAGTCGGGAGACGCGCCATGACGTTCCGCCGCAGCATCCTTGCCGCCGCCACCGCGGCCGCCATCGCCCTGCCGGGCGCTGCCTTCGCGCAGGCGCCGCAATTCTTCCGCATCGGCACCGGCAGCGCCGGCGGCACCTACTATCCGATCGGCGGCATCATCGCGAACGCACTGTCCTGCCCGCCGGGCTCGCCCTGCAACGCAGCGGGCGCGACCGATGGCATCCCGGGCATGGTCGCCGTCGCGCAGGCCACCCAGGGCAGCGTGCAGAACGTGGCGATGGTGCAGGCCGGCAACGCCGAGGCCGGCTTCGCGCAGTCCGACGTGACGCACTGGGCCTATACCGCGACCGGCCTCTTCCAGGGCCGCCCGGCGCAGAACCGCATCCGCTTCGTCGGCCACCTGTTTCCCGAGCACATCCATGCCGCGGTGCGCCGCGACAGCCCGATCCAGACCTTCAGCGACCTGCGCGGCAAGCGCATCGCGATCGGCTTGCAGGCCTCGGGTGCGCGCATCGGGTCCGAGCTGATTCTCTCCGCCTATGGCCTCACGGCGGGGCAGGGCTTCACCGCGGAATACCTGAACCAGGCGCAGGGCACCGAGCGCATGCAGGACCGCGGGCTGGACGCCACCATCACGGTGGTCGGATACCCTGCGGCGGCCTTCACCGAATTCTGCTCGCGCACCGGCTGCCGCTTCCTGCCGGTCCCGGAAGCCGAGGCCGCGCGCGTGATCGAACGCGCGCCCTTCTACGGCCGCGGCGTGATCCCGCGCACCGCCTATGAAGGCTTGGAAGCCGACGTCCCGACGCTGACCGTCGGCGCCGTGCTGGTGGTGCGCGACAGCCTGCCGGACGACCTGGTCTACAACATCACCCGCGCGCTGTGGTCCGACACGACCCGTGGCCTGCTCGACCGCGGCCACGCCAAGGGGCGCGAGATCGTGCGCGAGAACGCGCTGCAGGGCCGCGGCGTGGTGCCCTTCCACCCCGGCGCGGAACGCTTCTACCGCGAAGCCGGCATCCTTCGCTGATCCCGTAAAGGCAGGGCCGTGTCCGCATCAGATCCTCGCGGCACGGCCGCTCCCTCCGGCCGCGCGACGCTCGACCTCGACGCCGCGGCCGAGCTCGAGAAGAAGTACGACACCGAAGTCTCCTTCCGCGACCTGCATGGCCCGACGGCGGTCTTCGTCTCGGCGATGCTGGTGGCACTCTCGGCCTTCCACTACTACACGGCCGGCTTCGGCATCCTGACCGAGCACTGGCACAAGTCGATCCACCTGGCCGCGGTGCTCGGCCTCATCTTCATCATGTTCCCGACGAAGCACGAATTCGGTCCGCGCATCGGCAACGTGCCGGTGACGGACTGGATCCTGGCGGCGCTGGTCGCGGCGTCGTGCTTCTACCTGCCGATCGTCTTCGACGAACTCACCTTCCGCATCGGCATGCCGAACCTGCCGGACATGATCATGGGCACGATCATGATCGTGCTGGTGCTCGAGACGACGCGCCGCGCGATGGGCTGGGTGCTGCCGGCGATCGTGATCGTGTTCATCCTGTACGGGCTGTTCGGCAACAACCTGTCGGGCGTGCTGGCGCATCCGGGCTCTTCCTGGGAGGCCTTCCTCAGCCATGTCTACCTGACGCAGGAAGGCATCTTCGGCATTCCGGTGAAGGTGGTCGCGACCTTCGTCTTCCACTTCGTACTGTTCGGCGTGCTGGCGACGCGGATGGGCCTCGGGCAGTTCTTCATCGACATCGCATCCATCATCGCGGGGCGGTATCCCGGCGGGCCGGCGAAGGTGGCGGTGGTGTCCTCGGCGATGTTCGGGTCGATCAGCGGGTCGTCCATCGCCAACACCGTGACCACCGGGTCGCTGACCATCCCGGCGATGAAACGCATCGGCTACAAGCCGCATTTCGCCGGCGCGGTGGAAGCCGCTGCCAGCGCGGGCGGGCAGATCACGCCGCCCATCATGGGGGCCGCGGCCTTCGTGATGATCGAGTTCCTGGAAATCCCGCTCACCACGCTGCTGATCGCCGCCGCGGTGCCGGCCGCGATGCATTTCTGGGGCGTCTTCGTCCAGGTGCATTTCGAGGCGAAGCGCCTCGGCCTGCGCGGCATGGAACCCAGCGAGGTTCCGCGCCTGTGGCCGACCATCCGCGACGGCTGGCCCACCGTGATCCCGCTGGTGCTGCTGGTCTACGTGATCATGCAGGGCTACACGCCCTACCTCGCGGCCTTCGTCGGGATCACGGCCTGCATCGTCGTGGGCTTCCTGAACCCACGCAACCGCATGACGCTGAAGGACCTATGGGACGCCTTCGACATGGGCGCGCGCTATGCCCTCGCGGTCGGCGCGGCGGCGGCGGCGGTCGGCATCGTGGTCGGCGTGGTCACGCTGACCGGGGCGGGCTTCCGCGTCAGCTTCATCGTGACGCAGGCGGCCGTGCAGACCGCGGAGTTCTTCCGCCCGGTTGTCGAGATGCTGCCCGCCGGCATCGGGTCGATGCAGGGCCTGACGCTGTTCATCACGCTGGTCTTCATCGCGCTGATCTGCATCGCGATGGGCGCGGGCATCCCGACCACGGCGCTGTACATCGTGCTGGCCGCGATCGCGGCGCCGGCGGTGCAGCAGTTGGGCGTGCCGCCGCTCGCGGCGCACCTGTTCATTCTCTACTATGGCATCCTCGCGGACCTGACGCCGCCGGTCTGCGTCGCAGCGTATGCGGCGGCGGGTATCGCCGGGTCCAACCCGTTCCGCACCGGGCTGACAGCGTTCCGGCTCGGCATGGCGAAAGCGACGGTGCCCTTCGTCTTCGCCTATGCGCCGGTGATGCTCATCATGGTGCCGGACTTCACGCTCAGCGCCTTCCTGTTCACCACCATCACCTGCGCGATCGGGGTGCTGTTCCTGGGTATCGGCATGACCGGCTACGCCTTCACGCATATGGGCCTGGTGTCGCAGGGCGTGTTGGTCATCGCATCGCTGCTGATGATCTCGCCATCGGTGGTGATGACGGCGGCGGGGGCCGTGATCGCCGCGCCGGTGCTGCTGGCGAACTGGCTGCGCGCGCGGGCGCAGCCGGCACCCGCCTAAAACAGCGAATACGCGCCATCCAGCACGAGGCAGTCGCCGGAGTGGTAGGCCGAGGCATCGGAGGCGAGATACACAGCGATCCCGCCGAAATCATCTCCGTTGCCCCAGCGCCGGGCCGGGATGCGGGGCAGCACGGCAGCAGCGAATTTCTCGTCCGCCACGCTGCGCGCCGTCATCGGCGTTTCGATCCAACCGGGCAGCACGGCGTTCGCGCGAATGCCGTGGCGCGCCATCTCGACCGCCAGCGCACGGATCATCGCGACCATGGCGCCCTTGGTCGCGGCGTATTGCGCGTTGCGCGCCGCACCCTCGATGGCGGCGAGCGACGCGGTGCCCACCAGCGACCCGCCGCCTCCGCGTTCGGCCATATGCCGCGCGGCCACGCGCAGCGTGTAGAAGGCGCCGTCCAGGTTCACCCGCGTGACGCGATGCCATTCCGCGCTGTCGAGATCGGTGAACTTCATCTTGCGCCCATAGGTGCCGGCATTGGCGAAGCAGGCATCGACCCGCCCGAGCGCCGCCAGGGTGCCCTCCATCGCGCGTTCAACCGCGCCCTCGTCGCCGACATCGGTGACCGTGGCATGGACGCGCACGCCGGTCGCCGCCAGCGCGTCGATCGCCGCCGCATTCTTCGCCGCATTCGTGCCCCAGATCGCGACGTCCGCGCCGGCCTGCGCCAGCGCCTGCGCCATGCCCAGCCCGATGCCGGAATTCCCGCCGGTGACCAGCGCGACCTTGCCTGACAAGTCGAAGGGCGCGAACGCCATCAGTAGCCCGCCTTCCGGTCCACCAGCTGCGTCAGCGGCGCGCCATCCACGAAGCGGCGCAGGTTCTCGACCAGCAGCGCCGCCACCATGGAATCGCGCTGCGGATGAAGGCCGCCGATATGCGGCAGCACCATGATCTTCTCCTCGCCCCAGAAGGCGTGGTCGGCGGGCAGGGGTTCGGTGCGGAACACGTCCAGCACCGCGCCGGCGATCGTGCCGGCGCGCACCGCGGCCACCAGGTCGTCGTCATGGATCAGCGCCCCGCGGCCGAAATTCAGCAGCCAGGCGGTCTTCTTCATGCGCGCCAGGCGTGCCGCGTCGATGAAGTTCTCGGTCGCTGGCGTGGCGGGCAGTAGCAGGACGACGAAGTCGCATTCGGCGAGGATCTCGTCGCTGCACTCCGGCCCGACCACCTTCGCGACATGCGGGATATCGGCCACGCCACGCTTGGTGCCGACGACGCGCATCTCGAGCGCCGCCGCCTTGCGCGCCAGCTCCGCGCCGATCGCGCCGAGGCCCAGGATGCCCAGCGTCTGCCCCGCCAGCGTGGTGGACACGCGCCGCGTCCAGTGCGATTGCGCATTGTCGCCAACGATCGCCGCATAAGGCTTGGTGATATGGAACAGCGCGCCGAGAATGTTCTCGGGCATCTGCACGCGATGCGTCCCGCGCGCGCAGGACAGCGCCAGGTCGGCGGGCAGGTCGGCGCGCGCGAGCCAGTGCTCGACCCCCGCCGTCAGCGCCTGCACGAAGCGCAGCTTCGGCATCCGCGTCAGCATCCCCGCCGGAGGGCCCCAGGAGAGCAGCGCCTCAGCCTCCGCCAGCAGCGCATCGTCAGGCGTGGCGGCGCGCGGCAGCGTCTCGACGCGCAAGCGGTCGGCCAGGCCCGCCTCGGCGATCGCGCGCGCATAGGGCTCGGCCCCGTCGGTCCACAGCAGCAGCAGCGGCTTGGTCATCGCATCCCTCCGTCCTGGCCGCGATGCTGCGGCAGGCGGCGGAGCGCGTCCAGGTCAGGCGGCCGGCGCGCGCAGCTCCGCGGAGACCAGCTTCTGCATTTCCGCCACGCGCAGGATGCGTATGGCGCGGCGGTCACGCGCCAGCCAGCCTTCGCGCGTCATTTCCGACAATTCGCGCGACACCACCTCGCGCCGCGCACCGATGCGCGCCGCCAGTTCATGATGCGGCGGCGGCGGCGAGACCACGCGTTCCCCCGGCGCGCTGGCGCGCGGGCGCGACAGGCGCAGCAGTTCCGAGAACAGCCGCAGGCGCACCGGCAGCGCCTCGCGTTCCAGCGTGCGCTCGGTCTGCAGGCGAAGCTTGGCGGTCAGCGTCTTCAGCAGCCCGTGGCAGGCCGTGGGTGTCGCGAAGATGAAGTCGAGGAAGGCCTGCGCCGGCACGATGCACAGCCGCGACCGCGCGATGGCCGTGACATTCGCCGCGCGCGGCGCGCCGTCGATGGCGGAGAGCTCGCCGAAGAACTCGCCGGCGCCGAATTCGTTGAGCAGCACCTCGCGCCCCGAGGCCGCGCGCAACTGCACCCGCACCGCGCCGGTCGCGACGAAGAAGATGTCGGTGGAGGGCTCGTCCTCATCCACCACCACCTGGCCCGGTTCCACCATGCGCCAGCGCACGGCGGCCGACAGCGTCGCGAGGGCGGCCGCGTCCGCACCGCGGAAGAAGGCGATGTCCGCGAGGCTGGGCGGGCGTACCGGTTCAGCCATGGCCGGGCGCAGCCACACCAGATGCGGCACCGTGGAATCGTGGAAGGGACGCATGCCGGGCCTCCGTCACGGCGCCGCTGCGGCGCCATGGGTGGCAGACTGCGTCATCCTGCCACGCACCGCGCGTGACGCCCGTCACACCGTGACGCGGCCTCACGGCGGCGGCACCGTGATCAGGTTCTTCACGACATCCTCGCAGTTCAGCACGCCATGGCCGTGCCGGTTGTTCCATTCGCTGCTTCCATCGGGCTGCCAGGCGGTGTCGCGAAGCCGGCGGAACAGCTTCGGCGAGGGCAACACGGTGTCGTCCCATCGCGTCCGCAGCGCCGCCACCACGCCCGCCGCTACCGCGCTTGCCGCCGAGGACCCGCCGGCGAGCCGGTGCGCCGTGTCGAGCATGCGGAAATGCGCGGGCGCCGCGACATCCGGTTTCTCCTGCGGCCCCCCGCCATAGGCCGGGAACTGCCCCGGCCCTTGCGAGGAATACCCCGCCCAGATCCCATCCGCCCGCGCCGCGCCGACCGTCAGCACGCTGTCCAGCGAATTGGCGCCGAGAATGCTGCTGCCCGGGCCGATCACGCTCGGCGCGCATCGCCCGTCGGGGCAGAAGGCACCGCAATTGCCGGCGGCGAAGACCACATCCGCCACCGTCGCGGCGTGATCCACGGCACAGGCCACCCAGTGGTAGCGGTTCTTCGTGTATTCGCCGGGCACCGCCTCCCCGCGCGGGTCATACACCGACCAGGCATTCACGAAGATCCAGCGGCCCGCGAACACCTTCGGCCAGATCTTGCCCAGCAGGACGATGTCCTCCGCCATGCGCGTGATGGCGCCGAAGGCATCCGACAGGAAGGCCGGTAGGTTGCCCAGGATGCGCGGCGGGATGAGCGGGCAGTCGAAGATCATCGCGCGCGGCGCCAGCGCCAGCACATTGCGCGCGATCATGGTGCCGTGGTGGTTGTCCTTCGCCGCCTGGCCCGGCCGCACAGCGCCTGGCTGGCCGGCCTTCCACCAGCCGCCCATGAAGCGGCTGCCGGGCGGCAGGCGGCTGGCATCCACGCCCTGGTCGATGATGACGACCTTCACCCCCTCGCCATCCAGGCGGGCCTTGCCCAGCGCATCGGCGCGGATCAGGCGATGCGCGTCCTCCAGCGTGCCGAAGGAACCGCCTTCGCCGCGCCCGGGGCCCCAATGCAGCGCCGCATTGAGCCGCAGGTCGCCAAGCGGTTCGTCAAAGCGGCCAAGCGCCTTCGTGGCGCCCTCCGCGAAGGTCTGCGCGAGTTTCTCGGACGCGAAGCGTATGGCCAGCGCGACATCCTTCGGCGGCTGGCGCTGGCGCGGCAATTCGGTCGCAGCCTCGCGGAACTCCCTCAGGGTGAGGTCCCAGTCGAGCAGCGGGCGATGGGTGACGCGCAGCGGGAGCGCAGCGGCCGCCAGGTCCGCGCCGTCCATGCCCAGCATCCGCAGCAGCAGGCGCGACAGCGGCACCGGGTCGGGGTCGAGATACGCCTTCAGCAGCGCGTCATCCCCGCGCAACGAGGGCGGGTCGCGAAACACGAAGCATCGCCGCACGCTGCGCGACGGCTGTTCCTTGTCGCCCTTCACCGCCATGACCGGGGCCTCCGTGCACGTTTCGCGGGTATCCTTGCACTTCCGATGCGTTTCGTGAAATCTCCGTCACTGCGGCGCAGCAGAAATTTGGAACGTCCCGATCCATGTCGGCCCAACCCCTGACGCGATTGCTGGAGACGAAGGACGCGTCCGACGCGCGCCGCTTCGCCGCCTTCGCCTTCGCCGATGTGGTCGGCTACACCATCCTGATGGCGACCGAGGAGGCGCGCACCCATCGCCGCTGGATGGCGGTGTTGGATGGCGTGCTGCGGCCGCTGGCTGTCGAGCATGGCGGGCGCATCGTGAAATCCACCGGCGACGGGGTGCTGGCGGAATTCGCCGCCCCGCGCGGCGCGGTGGCCTGGGCGCTGGCGGTGCAGCGGCGCCTGGCGCAGGAGGATGGCGCCGAGCCCGAGGCACCGACGCTGGCGCTGCGGATCGCGGTGCATGCCGGCGATATCACCGCCACCGAGCACGACATCTACGGCCAGGGCGTGAATGTCGCGGCGCGGCTGCAGGAACACGCGCCGGCCGGTGGCGTGCTGGTCTCGGCCGCGGTGCGGGAGGTGGTGGGCGACATGCTGCCCGGCACGGCGCGCGACCTCGGCTGGCTGACGCTCAAGCACCTGCCCGACGCCGAGCGCGCCTTCGCGATCGACCCCGAGACGCCGCCGACGCGCCTGCCCAGCCCGCCCGACGTCTCGCCGCTGCCCTCGCTGGCGGTGATGCCGCTGCGCAACCTCGGCGGCGACCCGCAGGACGACTACTTCGCCGATGGCGTGGTGGACGACATCGTGGTGTCGCTGGCCAACCTGCGCGAGCTGATGGTGGTCTCGCGCAGTTCGACGCTCGCCTGGCGCGGGCGCGACATCGACCCGCGGGAGGTCAGCCGCGCGCTGGGGGTGCGCTATGTCGTGACCGGCAGCGTGCGGCGCGCTGGGCGCAGCCTGCGCGTGCAGGTGGAATTGTGCGACGCGCAGACCGGCACCAGCCTGTGGGGCGACCGCGCCGAGACCGAGGGCGGCGAGTTGTTCGCCCTGCAGGACCGTCTGGTGGAGCGCATCGTCGCCGGCGTGGCGCCGCATGTGCGTGCGGCGGAACTTCAGCGCGCGCTGCGCAAGCGGCCGGAGAGCTTCACGGCCTATGACCTGACGCTGAAGGGCCTCGGACTGATCCACGACCTGGATCGCGCCCGCTTCACCGAGGCGCGCACGCTGTTCGAGCGCGCCATGGCGCATGACCCTGGCTTCGCCCTGCCGGTCGCCTGGGCCGCGCGCTGGCGCAGCATCAATGTGGGGCAGGGCTGGTCCGACAGCCCGCGCGCCGACATGGAGGAAGCCGCCGCGCTGGCGGGCCGCGCCATCGAACTGGACCGCCAGAACGGCCTTGCCCTCGCGACCTATGGCCATGTGCGGTCCTACCTGTTCCACGACTACGACACCGCGCTGGTGTTCTTCGACCGCGCCCTGTCGGTCGGGCCGAACAACGCCTTCGCCTGGCTGCTGTCCTCGGCAACCCTGTCCTATGTCGGACGGACGGAGGAGGCGATCCGTAACGCACGTCACGGGCTTCGCCTGTCGCCCTTCGACCAGAACCTGTTCAGCTACTACAACCTGCTCGCGATCGCGCACTACGCCCATGGCGACCTGGCCGAGGCGATCCGCTGGTGCCGGCTGTCGGATGTCGAGACGCCACGCTTCACATCCAACCTGCGGATCATGATCGGCGCGCTGTCCGCAGCCGGTCTGAAGGATGATGCAGGTCACGCGGCGGCACGGCTGATGGCGCTCGAGCCCGGTTTCACGCTTGCGGAGTATGCGCGGACCCGCTTGCCTTTCCGCGACGCCGGCATCCGCGCGCGTTTCCTGTCCGATCTGCGCGCCGCCGGACTGCCCGAATAGCCTTGCAATCGACAGGAGCGCGACATGACCGGTGGCATAGGCCCGTCCGATTCAGCCGATAGCGCGGATTCCGCCGACAGCGCCGACAGCGCGGATTCGGCCGGCGGCGGCGGGGGCGGGGGTGGGCGCAGTGCGGCGCGCCCCTTCGGCATCTCCCCCGCGCTGGCCTCGCTCGCCAACGAGGACTGGTTCCGCGGCAACCGATGGCCCCCGCAGGACCTGCCGGAGCTCGCGACCGACCTGCGCGGCCGTTCGCTCGGCAATACCGCCGTCACGTTCCGGCCCGAGGAGTGGGCCTTCGCGCATTTCGCCGTCGTCGCGCTGACCCAGTTCGCGCAGCAGGCGATGGGCGGCGCCGGCCCGGCCTGGACGTCCATCGCCATCCCGCCACCGCCGGCCATCGACCCCACGCCGCCCGCCCCGCCGGCGCTCACGCCGATCGAGCGCGAGCTGGAAGAACTCTTCGAGATCGCCGAATTCCGCGCCGGGGTGATGAGCGAGGCGCTGGAGCAGCGCGACAACGTGCTGGGCTATTTTCGCGGCGTGCTGACCTTCAAGGGGCAGACGCATCCCTGGACCGTGAAGCTCGGCCATGCCGCCATCCGCATCGGCCAGTTCATCTCGATGCACCACAAGATGCAGCACGAGCGCGCGCGCCCCTCGCGCCTGCTGCCCGCGCTGATGCCGCCGATCGACCCGCCCGGCCACGCCGCCTACCCATCCGGCCACGCCACCGAATCCTACCTGCTCGCGCTGGTGCTCGCGCAGGTCATGCCGGGTGTCGCCTGGGGCCAGGGCGTGGGCGGTGCGCAGGTGACGGTCAGCCCCGCCGAGGCGACGCACGCGACGCTGGCGAACGACATCACCAGGCCGGTGCGCAACCTGCCAGGCATGGCGGACCGCATGAAGAACACGCCGCTGTGGCGCATTGCCGAACGCATCGCGCGCAACCGCGAGGTGCTCGGCATGCACTACCCGAGCGACAGCGAAGCCGGGCTGCGCCTGGCCGCCCAGGCGCTGCCGATCCTGCTGGCCTGTCCGCTGTTCGGCGCGGCGGGCACCGGCGCGATCGACCGCGCGAGGGCCGAATGGGCCTGACGATGCACCGCGGCGGGGCGTGACCCCCGCCGCGCGGCGTCACGCCTTCACGATCAGCGCATCCACCGCCACAGCGTCGCTGCCGGCGATGATGATCGGGTTCACGTCGAGCTCCGCGACGCGGCCGCGCTGGTCGGCCACGAATTCCGACAGCCGCACCACGATATCCGCCAGCACGTCGAGATCGGCGGCCGGCGCGCCACGGAAGCCTTCCAGCGCCGCGCGGCCGCGCAGGCCCTCGAACATCGCGCGCGCCTCGCCCTTCGTCACCGGTGCCAGCGCCAGCGCGGAATCGCGCATCAGCTCCACCAGCACGCCGCCCAGGCCGGCCACGATCAGCGGCCCCATCAGCGGATCGACGCGCCCGCCCACCATCATTTCCACACCCGGCTTCGCCATGGGCTGCACCAGCACGCCGTTGATGCGCGCACCGGGCGCGTGGCGCAGGCCATTCGCCATGACGGCGCGATAGGCCTCGCGCACCTCCGCCGCGTCCTTCAGCTTCAGGCGGATCACGCCGGCCTCGGTCTTGTGGGGCAGGTCGGGGCTTTCGACCTTCATCGCGACGGGGAAGCCCAGCGCCTCGGCGGCGGCGACGGCGGCGTCCTCGGATTGCGTCAGGCGCTCGGGCACCACCGGCACGCCATAGGCGGCGAGCACGGCCTTGGCCTCGCGTTCGGTCAGCGTGCGGTCCTGCGAGGCGGCGATCAGCGCGGCGGCCTCGGATGCCGCCTCGGGGCGCGACAGGCGGGCCAGCACGCGCGGGCCGGCGACGCGGCGTGCCTCGCGGTTATGCCAATGCGACAGCGCCGCGAAGCAGCGATCCATCGAGCGGAACAACCCGATGCGTGGGTTCTGCTCCGCCTCCTTCGACCCGAAGCCCTCGAGCCATTCGGTGGTCCAGACCACGCAGATCGGCTTGTCGTGCTGCTCCGCGATGGCGGCGAGTTCGCCAGGCCGCTTGGCAGACAATTCGGTCGAATAGATCTGCGCGTAGATCAGCGCGCCGTAGTGCTGCTCGCCCAGCATGGCGCCGGCGCAGGCGGTCAGGCTCTCCGGGTCGTTCGCGACCTGCGCCGTGACGTCGCACGGGTTGCGCGCTGAACCGAAATCCGGGATCCGCGATTCCAGGATGGCTTGCACCGGCGGCGTGGGCTGCGGCAACGGCACGCCATGCGCTTCCGCCTTGTCCGCCGACATGATGGCCGCACCGCCCGAGACCGCGACCACCGCGACACCGCGCGCCTTGGGGGCAGGGGCCTTCGCCATGAAGGCGGCGGTTTCCACCAGCGCCTCGAAATCCTGCACCACGATCGCGCCCGCGCGCTCGAAGGCCGCGAGATAGGCCGCGGTCTCGCCAGCGAGCGACCCGGTATGCGACATCGCCGCCGCCGCCCCGGCCGCGCCGGTGCCCAGCTTGAACACCACCAGCGGCTTGTTGGCGGCGTCCGCCACCTGTGCCGCCTGGATGAAGCGCATCGGGTCCGGCATGCCTTCGAAGACGCAGGCGATGGCGCGGCAGGACGGGTCATCCGCCAGGAAGGACACGCAATCCGCGACATCGACATCCGATGAATTGCCGGTGGTCAGCAGGTGGCTGACCGACACGCCGCGCATCACCGACTGCGCCAGCGAGAACCCGAGTGCGCCCGATTGGCTGACCAGCCCGATGGCATGGCCGAGCGGCTTGTCCATCGGCGGCGGGATCATGAAGGTGACGCCTGCCTTCGAGCCGAAATTCAGCATGCCGATGCAGTTCGGCCCGACGATCCGCATGCCGGCCTCGCGCCCGATGGCGGCCAGCTTCTGCTGCGCGGCGATGTCGGCTTCGCGCCCCGTCTCGGCAAAGCCCGAGGCATAGATCATGATGCCGCCGACGCCGGCCTTCGCGCAGTCGGTCGCGATCTCCTCGATCGCGTCCTTGGCGGCGACAACGATGCAGCAATCGACCTTTTCCGGGATGGCGCCGATCGAGGGGAAGCAGGCGCGCTCGCCGATCTTCTCGTAGCGCGAATTCACCAGGTAGAGCCGCCCGGTATAGTCCTTCAGCGCCTGGATGGTGCGGTCGGCGAATGACCCTGCGCGGGGGCTCGCGCCGATCACGGCGATCGAGGCCGGGTCGAACAGGCGGCCCATCTCGCCGTGGCGATAGACGGCGCGGGTCGTGGCACTCATGCGGACGTTTCCCTGGTCTTGCTTTCGGTGTGGCAAGCCTAAGGGCGGTCGCGCGCCGCGTCACCCCTGCGGCGGCGCCTCCGCGGAGGCCAGCACCGCATTCGCATAGCGGTGGTCGCCGGTGATCTCCCGGCCCACCCAGGGCGGCAGCGCGACAGGGTGGTCGGGGGCGGGGAGTTCGACCTCGGCGATCACCAGGCCCGCCAGGACGCCTTCGAACACATCGACTTCCCAGCGCAACCCGCCATGCGGGACGATATGGCGCGTCTTGGCCAGGCTGCGGCCGGCGCAGAGCTGTTCGATCATCTGCTGCGCGTCGTCGCGCGGGACGTTGTATTCGAATTCCGGGCGCGACAGGCCGCCCGGCCCCTTGATCGTCAGCCGCGCGCCGGACCCATTGAGGCGCAGCCGCACGGAGACGCCATCCTCCCGCGCCAGGTAGCCCTGGACCAGCCTTTGCCGGCCCAGCGCTGCGTCGCGCCAGGCATCGCTGGCCACCAGGAAGCGGCGTTCGATCTCGACTCCCATGCACCCTTCTGGCCCGTGGCCGGCTTGGCTGCCTTGCGGTGGCGCAAGGTCGCCGCGTGCTAGCCGGCCTGCGCCGCTTCCGCCAGATAGGCGATGGCGGCATTCACCCCGCCCGAGGCATGTGGCACGCCGGCGACGCGCAGCGCGGCCTCGACCGTCGCCAGCGTGCCGAGGATCATCGGCTCGTTCAGATCGCCCAGGTGCCCGATGCGGAACACCTTGCCGCCGAGCTTCCCGAGCCCGCCGCCGAGCGAGACGTTGAAGACCTGCAATGCGATGCGGCGCACGGCGTCGGCGTCATGGCCCTCGGGCATCATCACCGCGGTGACCGAATTGGAATACCGGTCGGGCGCCGTGCAGAACAGCTGCGGTCCGTTGTTGCCCGACCAGTGCCGCACGCAGCGCCGCACCGCTTCCGCCAGGCGCGCATGGCGGGCGAAGACCTGGTCGAGGCCTTCCTCCTCCAGCAGCCGCACCGATTCCTGCAACCCATAGAACAGCGACGTCGGCACCGTCCCGATGAACGATTTGTGCCGGCGCGTGAGCATGTGCGTCCAGTTGAGGTACGACTTCGGCAGCGTCGATGCCGCATGCGCCGCCATGGCGCGTGGCGAGGCGCCGGTGAAGGACATGCCGGTGGGCAGCATCAGCCCCTTCTGGCTGCCGCCCACCGCGACATCCACGCCCCAGTCATCCATGCGGAACTCCATGGAGCCGAGCGAGGAGATGGTGTCCACCAGAAGCAGTGCCGGATGGCCCGTGGCGTCGAGCGCAGCACGCACCTCGGTCAACGGCAGTTCCATGCCGGTGGCGGTCTCGTTCTGCACGGCGCAGATCGCCTTGATGGCATGCGCGCTGTCGGCGGCGAGCATGGCGCGAAGGGCGGCGAAGTCGGCGCCGACGCGCCAGTCGGCCGCCAGCGTGCGGATGCCCAGCCCGAAATCCTGCGCCATCTTCGCCCAGGACTCCGAGAAATACCCGGTCTCGATCACCAGCAGCTCGTCGCCGGGCGAGAACAGATTGACCAGCGCCGCTTCCCATGCCGCGTGGCCCGAGCCGGTGTAGAGGAACACGTCATGCTGCGTCCGCAGGATGCGCTTCACGCCCGCGACGGCATCGTCATAGACCTTCAGGAAGGCCGGGTCGTTGAAGTCCACGCTGACATGCGCGACGGCCTTCAGGATGGAATCCGGGATGTTCGTCGGCCCGGGATTGGCGAAGAACTGGCGGCCGCGGGGGATGCGGGTGGCAGCGGACATTGTCGTTCCCTCATTGAGCGCGATGGCCGAAGGCCTGAATCGCGCGATCAGACATGCGTCAGCGCGCGAGTTGGCGCGCCATGGTCTCGAGCCCCGCCAGCGTCAGCGGGTACATCCGGCTTTCCATCAGGCGCTCCATGATCCCGATGGATTGCGTGTAGCGCCAGTGGGACTGGTTAACCGGATTCAGCCAGGCGGCCTTGCGGAAGTGCCGCGTCAGCCGCGCCATCCAGACCTGGCCGGCTTCCTCGTTCCAGTGTTCGACGGACCCGCCGGGCTGGATGATCTCGTAGGGGCTCATGGTGGCGTCGCCGACAAACACCAGGCGCCAGTCGGGGCCGTAGGTCCGCAGCACCTCCATCATCGGGCGTTCTGTCTCGCGCCGGCGGCGGTTGGTGCGCCACACGCGCTCGTAGGGGCAGTTGTGGAAGTACCAGAACTCCAGGTGCTTGAATTCGGAACGCGCGGCGGTGAACAGCTCCTGGCAGATGCGGATATGGTCGTCCATCGACCCGCCGATATCCATCAGCAGCAGCACCTTCACGGCGTTGTGCCGCTCCGGCACCATGTGCAGGTCGAGCGACCCGCCGTTGCGTGCCGTGGCGCCGATGGTGCCGGGCAGGTCGAGCTCCGTCGCCGCCCCCGTGCGCGCGAAGCGCCGCAGCCGGCGCAGCGCAACCTTCATGTTGCGTGAGGACAGCGCCTCGTCCTCGTCGAGGTCCTTGAAGTTGCGCTCGTCCCAGACCTTCACCGCGCGGCGGTGGCGCGATTCCGACTGCCCGATGCGCACGCCTTCCGGGTTGTAGCCATAGGCGCCGAAGGGCGAAGTGCCGGCGGTGCCGATCCATTTCGACCCGCCCTGGTGCCGGCCCTTCTGTTCCTCGAGCCGCTTCTTCAGCGTCTCCATCAGCTTGTCGAGGCCGCCCATGGCCTCGATCGCGGCCATCTCCTCCGGCGTCAGGGTCTTCTCGGCGATCTTGCGGAGCCATTCCTCGGGCAGCGTCTGCGGTGCCTGGCCCTGCGGCGATTCCAGCCCCCTGAAGATCTCCCCGAACACCCGGTCGAAGCGGTCGAGATGCCGTTCGTCCTTCACCAGCGCCGCGCGGCACAAATGGTAGAAATCATCGACGCTGAAATCCGCGACGCCCTCCTTCATCGCGCGCAGCAGGGCCAGGTACTCCATGATGGAGGCCGGCACGCCGGCGGCCCGCAGCGCGAGGATGAAGGGCGCGAACACCGCTTCAGCCGCCGCGGCGCCGCGCCAGGAAGGCCAGGCGCTCGAACAGATGCACGTCCTGCTCGTTCTTCAACATCGCACCATAGAGCGGCGGCAGCGCGGACTTCGCGTCGCTCGACCGCAGCGCCTCCGGCGGCATGTCCTCGATGGTCAGCAGCTTCAGCCAGTCGAGCAGTTCGGACGTCGCCGGCTTCTTCTTCAGTTCGTTGACGTCGCGGATCTCGAAGAAGACGTTCAGCGCCTCGCGCAGCAGCCCCTGGCGGATGTCGGGGTAATGCGCCTTGACGATCATCTCCATCGTCTCGCGGTCGGGGAAGCGGATGTAGTGGAAGAAGCAGCGGCGCAGGAAGGCGTCCGGCAGCTCCTTCTCGTTGTTCGAGGTGATGATCACCACCGGCCGGTGCTTCGCCGCGACCGTCTCGCGCGTCTCGTAGACGAAGAACTGCATGCGATCGAGTTCGAGCAGCAAATCGTTCGGAAACTCGATATCGGCCTTGTCGATCTCGTCGATCAGCAGCACCACCGGCTGCTCGCTCTCGAAGGCATCCCACATCTTGCCGCGCACGATGTAGTTGGCGATGTCGTGCACGCGCGGGTCGCCAAGCTGCCCATCACGCAACCGCGACACCGCATCATACTCGTACAGCCCCTGCTGCGCCTTGGTGGTCGACTTGATGTGCCATTCGATCAGCGGATAGCCGAGCGCTTTGGCGATCTCCTGCGCCAGCACGGTCTTGCCGGTGCCAGGTTCGCCCTTCACCAGCAGCGGGCGTTGCAGCGCGACCGCGGCATTGACCGCGACCTCCAGGTCGCGACCCGCGACATAGCGTTCGGTGCCCTTGAACTGCGCCACGTTGCCTACCCTTCGACCGTCCGGCGCCAAGGTCGGGCCGGACCCGCAAACGCGCAAGCCCCGGTCATTCCAGCACCTCGGCCGCCAGGCGGAACAGCGCGGCGGCGAAGGCGCGCATGTTCGCCTCCCGCCCCGGCGCCCCGGTCTCCAGCGTGATGACGCGCTCCACCGGCCCGGACACCGCCAGGCAGGCATGCCCCGCCGCGTCGCCATAGCGGTTGCCGGACGGCCCCGCCGCGCCGGTCTCAGCGAACCCCCAATCCGCGCCCATCCGCGCCCGCACCGTGCGCGCCAACAGCAGCGCATAGGGTTCCGACGACGACCGCATCCCCGCCATCTCCGCATCCGTGATGCCCAGCAGCCCGCCGCGCGCCGCCTTGGTGTAGACCACCGCTCCACCGAGGAAATACGCGGACGCCCCTGGCACAGCGAGCAGCGCGGCGGAGATCAGCCCGCCGGCCGAACTCTCCGCCACCGCGACCGTCTCGCCGCGCGCCTTCAGCCTCTCGCCGATCGCCCGGGCCCCGGGCAGCAACACGTCCATCGCGTCGTCCTCCGTTCAGATGTGCTTCCACCATCGGCGCGTCGCGGCGATCGCCGCCAGCCCCGCCAGCGCCATCATGGCCGTCGCCGCCGAGGCACCGACCAGCTCCGCCAATCCGCCCAGCACCAGGAACCCGATCGGCCCCAGCCCGATGCACACCGACAGCAGCCCGAGCACGCGGCTGCGCATCTCCGCCGGCGTCGCCAGGAACACCAGCGTCGGCTGCATGATGGCGAAGGCTGCCCCGCCCACACCCGAGACCAGCAGCGCCGTGCCCGCCAGCAGCGGTCCGGTCGCCAGTGCAAACGCCACCGTCATCGCCATGAACAGCGAGATGCCGCCCAGGTAGATCGCCTTGTAGTGCTGCGGCCGCGCCAGCAGCGCGATGGTCACCGCGCCCATGAAGGCGCCCACGCCATCCATCCCCGCCAGCAGGCCCACCCCCTGCGGGCCGAGCTCCAGCCGGTCCTTGCCGATCACCGGGATCATGCTGGTGCAGGGCCAGCCGAACAGGTTGAACAGCAACGTCACCAGCAACGCGCCCACCAGGCGTGGTTCGCGGCGCACCAGCGTGAAGCCCTCGGCGATGCTGGCCAGCACGGGTGCGGCCACGACGCCCGGCGCCGGCGGCGTGCGCGGCAGCCGCAACACCGCCACCACCGCGGGTACATAGATGACAACGCTCAGCAGGAACGCACCATCCAGCCCGACCGTCGCGAGCAGCGCCCCGCCCAGCGTCGGCCCCAGCACGCGGCTGCCATTGCTGGTCGCGACATCGACCGACATCGCCACGCCCATGCGCGCCGGCCCGACCACCTGGCCGATCATCGCGCGCCGCACCGGATTGTCCGCCGCCCAGGCGACGCCGTTCATGAAGGACGCCACCGCCAGGTGCCACACCTCGACGGCATCGAAAAACGCCAGCGCGGCAATCACCGCCGAGGTCACCGCCTGCGACAGCACCACCAGCAGCAAGGCCCGGCGCCGATCCATCCGATCCGCCGCCGCACCCAGGAAGGCGCCGAACAGCCCCATCGGCAACAGGCGCAGCATGGTCAGCACGGCCACGACGAAGGCCGAGCCGGTGGCGGCATAGGCGAACACACCGACCGCCAGGATCTCCAGCCAGCGCACCACGAAGATGCACAGGCCAGCCATCCAGAGGCGAAGGAAGTCGCGCTCGCGGAAAAGGGTTCGCATCAAGGAAGAAAGGTCGGGGGAGGGAACTCCCCCGAACCCCCTCCTTCTTTTGGCACTTGGGAACTGACCGCTGAAGTCAGTCCCCAAGTGCCAGAAAAAGGGTGGGGGTTTGGGGGAGGTTCTCCTCCCCCAACCTTCCCGTCAGATCCCGGCCTGCGACACGAACTTCGTGTTCAGGTAGGCCTCGATGGCCTCCGTCCCACCCTCGCTGCCATAGCCGCTGTCCTTGATGCCGCCGAAGGGCACCTCGGGCAGCGCCAGGCCCAGGTGGTTGATCGTCATCATCCCGCTCTCGACCCGGTTCGCCACCGCATTCGCGGTCTTGGCCGAGCGCGTGAAGGCATAGGCCGCCAGGCCATAGGGCAGGCGATTCGCCTCCGTCACCACCTCATCGAGGTCCTTGAAGCGGGAGATCATGGCCATCGGGCCGAAGGGCTCCTCGTTCATCGCCCGCGCGTTCATCGGCACATCGGTCATCACCGTCGGCTCGTAGAAATAGCCCTTGTTGCCGATGCGCGCCCCGCCGGTGTGCACCTTGGCGCCCTTCTGCTGCGCGTCCTGCACCAGCATCTCGACCCATGGCACGCGGCGGTCATGCGCCAGCGGGCCCATGGTGGTGCCCTCTGCCATGCCGTCGCCGACCTTCAGCGCCTTGGTGTGCGCGACAAACTTCTCCACGAAACCGTCATAGAGCTTCTCCTGCACCAGGAAGCGCGTCGGGGAAACGCAGACCTGCCCGGCATTGCGGAACTTCGCCCCGGCCAGCGTCTTGGCGGCCAGGTCGAGGTCGGCATCGTCGAACACGATGGCCGGCGCATGCCCGCCGAGTTCCATCGTCACGCGCTTCATGTGCTGGCCCGCCAGCCCCGCCAGCAGCTTGCCCACCGGGGTCGAGCCGGTGAACGTCACCTTGCGGATGATCGGGTGGGCAATGAGGTATTCGCTGATCTCCGCCGGCACGCCATAGACCAGGTTAGCCACACCCGGCGGCAGCCCCGCATCGACGAAGGCGCGGATCAGCTCGGCCGGCGAGGCCGGGGTTTCCTCCGGCGCCTTGACGATGATGGAGCACCCCGTCGCCACCGCGCCGCACAGCTTGCGGACCACTTGGTTGATCGGGAAGTTCCACGGCGTGAAGGCGGCGACCGGGCCGACCGGCTCCTTCACCACGAGCTGGTAGACGCCCTCGGCGCGCGCCGGGATGACGCGGCCATAGGCGCGGCGGCCTTCCTCGGCGAACCAGTCGATGATGTCGGCGGCCGCCATCACCTCCATCTTCGCCTCGGGCAGCGGCTTGCCCTGTTCCAGCGTCATCAGCCTGGCGGTGGCATCGGCCCGGGTGCGGAAGATGTCAGCGGCCTTCCGCATCAGCTTGTAGCGGTCGAAGGCCGAGACCTTGCGCCAGGTCGCGAAACCCTTCTCCGCCGCGGCCAACGCCTCATCGAGGTCCGCCTTTTCGGCATGCGCGACAGTGCCGATCACCTCTTCGTTGGCGGGGTTCAGCACATCGATGGTCTTGCCGGAGCGCGCGGCGCGCCACTCCCCGTTCACATGCAGCAGGACATTCGGGTACGACATCGGCGCATTCCTCCGCGGGTGGGATTTGGCGGGCACCCTAGCCTCGCGACTGTCGCGGGGCCAGCCGCGATGGCTTGCCGCCGGCGCATGGCTGTCCGATCCTGCCGCACGAGCCCGCCCGCAGAGGCGGCGCACCGGAGGAACCACCATGACCCGCATCACCCGTCGCGTCGCGCTCGGTGCTGGCGCTGCCCTGGCCGCGCCGGCCCCGCTGCGCGCGCAGCCTGCCTTCCCCTCGCGCCCGATCACCGTGGTGGTGCCCAACCCGCCGGGCGGCGGTACGGATTTCGCGGCGCGACTGTACCAGGAGGGGCTGACCGCCGCGCTGGGCCAGCCGGTGGTGATCGAGAACCGCCCGGGCGCCAACGGCAACATCGCCATCTCGGCGGTGGCGCGCGCGCAGCCCGACGGCCACACGCTGCTGCTGCAATACAATGGCTATCACGCCGGCAACCCGGCGATGATGCAGAACCTGACCTGGGATCCGATCCGAGACCTGTCGCTGGTGGGCATGGCAACCACCGCCCCGCATGTCATCCTGGTCGCGCCGAACGTCGCGGCGAACACGCTGGTGGAATTCATCGCCCATGCCCGCGCCAACCCGGGCAAGCTGAACTACGCATCCTCCGGCAACGGGTCGATCCAGCATATCGGCGGCGTGCTGTTCGCCCGCGCGATCGGGGCCGAGATGGTGCATGTCCCCTATCGCGGCGCCGCGCCGGCCCTGCAGGACGTGGCAGGCGGGCGGGTCGAGATGTTCATCACCACCCCCTCCTCGGCGGTCTCGCTGATCCAGGCCGGGCGCGTGAAGGCGCTCGCCATGGCCAGCGCGCGCCGCGCCCCCGGCCTGCCGGACGTGCCGACCACCGCCGAGGCCGGGCTGCCCGGCTTCACGCTTGATGCCTGGTTCGCCTTCGCCGCGCCGGCCGCGACCCCCGCGCCGGTCCAGCAGCGGCTCAACGCTGCCCTCCGCGCCCTGGCCGAAACGCCCGCGATCCGCCAGCGCGCCGAACAGGCAGGCGCGGCGACGGTGGCGATGACCTTGCCCGAACTCGACGCCCTCGCGCGGCGGGAGGTGGTGGAGCTCGGCGGCGTGATCCGCTCCGCCGGGATCACGCTGGAGTGATCGCGGCGGCACAACCGGTTCGCTAGGGCGCAGTGCCACGCTTGCTCACCGACAGGCCCGATCCGTCGTGGTGCGGCGCAGCGGGGCTCGCTAGGATACCGCCATGATCCTGACCCTGCCGTCGCCGCGGACCCTCCTCCTCGCTGCCGCCCTGCTGTCGGCAGGCGGTGCCGCCGAGGGCAGTACGGCCGACGAGGCCACCTTCACGCCATCGCCCAGCAACGCCTTCGGGGCCTATCTGGCGGGGCGATTCGCCACCTCCGCAACGGATACGCAGGTCGCGGCCGACGCACTGTTGGCCGCGCTGCGCGCCGACCCGGACCAGCCCGAGGTCATCCAGCGCGCCTTCATCGCGACATTGCTCGATGGCCGCCCCGAGGCGGTGCGCCTGGCCCGCCGCCTGCCGGACAACCCGCTCGCCGCCATGATGATCGCCGGCGCCGAGGCGCAGGCCGGGCGCTGGGACCGGGCCGAGGCGCGCATCCGCTCCCTGCCGCGCCAGGGTGCGGCGCAGCTTCTCCAGCCGCTGCTGCTGGCCTGGACGCTGCATGGCAAGGGCCAGACCGACGCCGCTGTGGCACTGCTCCGCCCGCTGTCGGAAACCGGCCGGCTGCGGACGCTCTATGCCCTGCATGCCGCGCTGATCTGCGACCTCGCCGGGCGGTCGCGGGAGGCCGAGCGCTTCGTCCGCATCGCCATCGGCGACAACAGCCCGCCGACACTGCGACTGGTGCAGATCTCGGCCGGCATCCTGGCCCGTGGCGGCCGCGAATCCGAAGCCGAGCGGCTGGTCGAGACCCTGTCGCGCGGCCAGGACGACCTGGCGCTCGCCACCGGCGAACAGGCGATGCGCCAGCTGGTCTCGACACGCGCCGTGGCCTCGGCGGTCGAGGGCATGGCCGAGGCCTACCTCGCTCTGGCCGGGGCGCTGCGCGGGCAGGGGGCGGCGGAATTCTCGCTGGCGCTGACGCGGCTGGCGCAGCGGCTCCGCCCGGGTTTCCCGCCCGCCATGCTGCTGGCGGCCGATGCGCTGGCCGACGAAAGCCAAACCGCAGCGGCGCTGGCGCAGCTCGACCAGGTGCCGGCCGATGATGCGCTGTCGGGGCTGGCCGGGCTGCGCCGCGCCGGGCTGCTCGACCGGCTCGACCGGCCGGAGGAGGCGATCGCCGAATTCCGCCGTGTCGCCGCGGCCTATCCGGGGGCATCGCAGCCGCCGGCGCGGCTCGGGGACATGCTGCGCGGCCGGCAGCGCTGGGCCGAGGCCGCCGCCGCCTATGACGATGCCATCCAGCGCGTGCCTGCGCCCACCGCCGGGCATTGGCCGCTGTTCTACGCGCGCGGGATCGCCCACGAGCGCAGCGGCAACTGGCCCCTGGCCGAGGCGGATTTCCGCCGCGCGCTCGAGCTCAGCCCCGAGCAGCCCTATGTGCTGAACTACCTCGGCTATACCTGGGTCGAGCGCGGCGAGAACCTGGCCGAGGCGCGCCGCATGCTCGAACGCGCCGTGGCACTTCGCCCGCAGGACGGCAACATTGCCGACAGCCTGGGCTGGGCGCTGTTCAAGCTGGGCGACATGCCGGGCGCGGTGCGCTGGCTTGAACGCGCGGTCGAACTCGAACCGCGCAACAGCGTCATCAACGACCATTTGGGCGATGCGTATTGGAGCGCGGGACGCCAGCGCGAGGCGCAGTTCCAGTGGATCCGTGCCCTCGCCCTCGGTCCCGAGGGCGAGGAAGGGCCGAAGATCGAGGCCAAGATCCGCAACGGCCTGCCCGCCAACCCGGTGGCGGAGAATCAGCGCTGAGCCTGCCGATGCGGCGCGAACCGGCGCCTGCGAAGGTCAACCTGTTCCTCCATGTGACGGGGCGGCGGGCCGACGGGTATCATCTGCTCGACAGCCTGGCGGTCTTCGCCGGCGCCGGGGATGCGCTGGAGGTCCGCGCGGATGCCGGCCTGTCGCTGGTGCTGCGCGGGCCGGAAGCCGCAGCGCTGGCCGCAGAGCCGGACAACCTGGTGCTGCGCGCCGCGCGCGCCCTGGCGCAGGCGGCGGACATCGATCCGCAGGCCGCGCTGGTGCTGGAGAAGACCTTGCCGGTTGCCTCGGGCATCGGCGGCGGGAGCGCGGATGCGGCGGCGGCCCTGCGCGCCCTGGACGCGCTTTGGGGGCTGGGCTGGGGCGAGGCGCGGTTGGCTGCGGTCGCCGCGCCCCTGGGCGCCGATATCCCGGCCTGCGTTGCGTCGCGCCCGTGTCGCATGGGGGGTATCGGGGATGCGTTGGCGCCGGCGCCGCGCCTGCCCGCCTTCGGGCTGTTGCTGGCGAACCCCCGCGTGGCGCTGCCCACGCCCGCCGTTTTCGCTGCGCGCCACGGTGCGTTTTCGGCGCACGCCAGGCTGCCGGAGGGCTGGGACGATGCCCACGCCATGGCGCGGGACCTGGCACTGCTGGGCAATGACCTGGAGACGGCGGCGGTGGCGCTTTGCCCGCCTGTCCGGGATGTCCTGGCCACGCTGCGCGGGCTGCCCGGCTGCCTGCTGGCGCGCATGAGCGGGTCGGGCGCGACCTGCTTCGCGATCGTCGCGGACCCCGAGGCGGCGCGCCAACGGGCGACCATGTTGCCCGCGGCATGGTGGCGCTGGGGTGGGGGGCTTCACGAGGCAGGCACCGCGGGGGTATGAGGCGGGGCGGATGGGGCGTCGCCAAGCGGTAAGGCAGCGGTTTTTGGTACCGCCATTCCCAGGTTCGAATCCTGGCGCCCCAGCCACGCTAAGTGGTTGATATTGAACGATTTTTACTCCTGAGCGAGCCCTCGCCGACACCCCCGGAATTCCGCGCGCTTGCGCTGATGCGACTTCCGCGCGGCGCCCGAGAGTGTAGCGCGCCGCGAGATTTGGCACAGATCGCCGGCCGATTTGGCACACGCGAACCTGGAATGAACGGCCCGTTGAACGGCCGCTGACTGTAGCGCGGCGCGAGATTTGGCCAGTGTTGGCACGCGATTTGGCCGCTCGCGCCTCGAAACGAAAAGGCCGTTGAACGTCCATAAATGGCCGTACTTTTAGCGCTGGCGAGCGACTTTTGCTGTGCTTTAGGAACCCTCAAGTTGAGCCTAGTGCCCTGCAAACTGAAGCGGGTTCGGGGGTCATTTGGGTGCGAGTGGATCATGTTCCGCCCCTGCTTCGCCCGGATGCTCCGCTGCGATTTCGAGCGTGGTGCTAGGATGACCGCCACTGCGCTAATGCGTTTCCGCAATGGGTGCTGCGTCGCCTATGGAACGCCGCCCAGCCCTGATAGCGGAGACAGGCCCGACAGGGGCGGTTTCCTTGGGTTCGCACTCCAGCCAATCGACCCCGCGCCGGCGGCATCAACCGCCCAATCATGGACGTCGGAGTTCGCTCTTCGGCGTGCGAAGGCGACAGCCCGCTTCCCTGCAGCGCTTTACTTGCCATTGGACTGTTTTTTCTGATGGCCTCGCTTACACTGCCGCAGGGGACAATCTGCTGGGGAGGCTCTAATGAGCAAGCGCTGGCTTGGACTGAGCGCGCTAAGTGATTCGGTGATTGTGATCGATGCCCACATTCCCGACACGGACGATCCCATCGTCATTAATGCTGACGTGACCTGGCGCGTACAGAAAGGCGACCGAGCAGCCGCCTATAACTTCCTTCACCAACAGTGCACCGATTACGTGAGGGAGAACCGCATCGAACTCGTGGTGGTGAAAGCCAGTGCGGTAAGCGGAATGGGCGGCGCGAAGCTTGGCCTGCTGATCGGTGCGGAGGTGCGCGGGGTGGTGATGGCCGCAGCCGCCGGCATATGCCCAGTGAGGTCTGTGTCGAAGGCCGTAGTCAGCAGGACCTACGGCAATCGCAATGTGGATGACTACGTCGCTGACGACGCGTTTTGGATGGAAAACACACAGGGAGAGGCCTTGCGGAAGCTGAGCCGAGAGGCAGCAATGCTGCTGATCGCTGCGAGGAACGCATAATGACTGGCTTCCTATCGGGATTGAAACTCGGTCCCGAACTCGGTCGTGGCGCGTTCGGCGTCGTGTTGCGGGGTGACGACCCAGCTCACGGACCCGTCGCAGTCAAGATACTTTCGCGCGACGCCTGTCTCAGCGATGACGCATGGCCGGCGTACAAGGCGAGCTATCTTGCGGAGGCTCAGAAGCTAGCGCGTGCGAGCCACAAGAACGTTGTGCAAGTTCACCATGTTGTAGAGGCCTCCGACGGCAACAGCGTCCTGATCTGCATGGCGTTCTGCCCGGGCGGCTCGCTGGCGTCGCTCTATCAAAAAGGGCCAATGTCTCTGCTCAACGTGCGTAAGATCGGAACCGAGGTCCTCATGGGCCTTGGCACACTGCACGCGCGGCAGATGATCCACCGTGACATCAAGCCTGCGAACATCCTCCTGAATGCTCTAGGCGAGGCGCAGATTAGCGACTTCGGCCTTGTCACCGATGATCTTGTGTTCGGCTATGCGTCGCAAGCTGGCTACAGCGATCACATCGCATACGAGGTCTGGCACGGGCGAGGGACGAGCGTGAAGTCCGACGTTTGGGCTCTCGGAATGACGTTGTTCAGACTACTGCATGGGATGGCTTGGTACGAGGCATCGCCGGAGCCCAAAGACGTCGTCAAGCTAGGTTCTTTCGCCGACACGTTGAGATGGCTTCCTCACGTGCCGAAGCAGTGGCGTCGGGTGATCCGCAAGATGCTCAACGACGACACGGCGATCAGATACCAGAATGCTGCGGCGAGCCTTGCAGCCCTTGCCGGTGTGCCGGTTGCTCCCGATTGGGAAATCGCCGTGAGCGACGAGCTTGTCCGATGGTCGAGGACCAAGGGCACCCGACAAATTGTTGTTGAGTGGCACAGGCGTTCTGCCCGAAAGCAAGAATGGGCTGCGGTGAGCCATCCGCTGACTGAAGGGCGGAAGCTCCAACTCAGCGGTTCCGGCGGTATCGTAAGTGGTGGGGAAGCACTTCGCGGCCTCGAACGGTTTTTTGCCGGCTAGCGCGGCCGAAGCCTTCGAGGGAGCAGGTAGTTACCCGTCAGATCGGCGGTCGCGATACGCTTTAGATCGTGGATCGCTCCCGCAATTGTCCGCCGAGTGCCAGCACATGCGCTGCAAAACGCAGCGTCTGCACCCACGCCCTCGGCGGGGCGCCAGATGCGTCCGCAGTGGCGGCATAGCGGTTGGCTTAGGCGTCGATTGGGCGCGCGGTCGTTCATTTTCCCTCGCCATCGAATCGCAGCGTTCCTCAACTTGGAACAAAAGGTGAATACGGCAATGCGGATTGTCAAGGGTCGCGTGCTCAACTCGGCCCGCCCAATGGTCTGGGGCGGCCTTGGTCTAGGGCCAGTTCACTACCCCGTCAGCAGCCCAGCGCAAGAAGGGTTACGCGCTCCTCTGCCGCCGTCGCCCATCTCATCCCCGGCGGCCAGTCCTTGGGCAGCTCGCGTAGGGCCTCTAGCATTGATGCCGCTCAGCAGCGCAGCAGCCGGACCATCGGAAGAACCCACTGCGGAGTTACGTTGCTGCTTGAGGCGCGAGGCTCCGTTGCCGGCGCCCTGGGGAACGCGGGGCGGAACACGCGCCGCCTCCGGCGACGCCGCACCTGCCACCAAAATGCGCCCCACAGCGCACAGCCGCCGCAAGGATGACTCTCGCTGCAGCGCTCACAGCGCACCCCCCGCGATGAACAGCGCATCCACCTCGGCCGCCGTCGCCAGCTCGGCCGCGACCAGCGCGCCGATCAGCGGGTGCTCGCGTTCGGCCACGCCCATGGTCGCCCAGGTGATCCGCGCGGCCAGCGCCTGGCCCGCGGGCAGCTCGGCGAACACCGCGTCGATCGACGCCGGCACCGCGCCGGTGGTGGCCGCCGCCAGCGCCTCGGGCGCGGTGATCAGGCCGGCACCCGCCAGCGCCAACAGCAGCTGCCGCCGCGTGATGCTGGCCGGCACGACAGGCGCGGGCGGCTGTGCCGGCGGCGGCGCCGTGAAGGTGCTGCCATCCCACAGCCACCCCTGCGCGACGCCCTCCGGCGCGGGCACCAGCGCGGCGGCGAACTCTGCCGGAAAGCGCTCCGCCAGGGGAATATCGTCGGGGTGCGGCGGGATGATCTCCCACACGGCGCCATCGACGACGCGGACATAGGTCTCGCTCATGCCAGCCACTCCACGATGATCTCGCCGCGGGCTCCGTTCGTCCCGTTCTGCTGATTGACCGAGCCGGCGCCGCCGCCGCCTGGCGCGACACCATCGGAGCCCGACGAACTGACGTTGGACACGCCGACATGGCCGCCCTGCCCGCCGCCGCCGGCGCCCATGCCCCCCATCGCGGTGACGGTGCCGGCGCTGGCCAGGAAGCCGAGGCTCGACCGCCCGCCCTGGCGGTTGGCGATGTTCCCGCCGGAGCCGATGCCGCCGGTGCCCGACGTCGTGGCGATGCCCGCGTTGCCGGGCTCGCCGCCTTGCCCACCCGTCGCGGACAGCAAGCTGGCATAGCTCGACGACTGCCCGTTGGTTCCCGCGGTGGGCGGGTTGGAGGCGAGGCCGCCGACGACGAGGGTTGCGACGGTCACCGCATAGGTCGCGCCTGGCGTCGCGGCGTAAATGCCCTCGGCATAGCCACCGCCGGCGCCAGCGCCGCTGGCCGAGTTCGCGGCGAACGACCCGCCTCCGCCACCGCCGCCGCCCCAGACCCGCACCCGCTGCCCGCGCGCCCACCAGGGCGCGGTCGCTGTGCCTGACGCGGTGAAGATGTCCGTCTGTCGCAGACCGGTGCTGGCCACCAGGCGCCAGGCCGTCGCCCCATCGGAGACGAACACGACGATCGCGCCCGCCGGAATGGTGATGCCGGTGGTCAGGCCATTGATCGTATCGGCACCCGCGCGGGCGATCGTCGCCACGAAGGCGCTGACGTCGGTGCGCGCGAAGGTGAAGCGGATCGGGCGGCCACCGGCGCTGTTGGCCAGCGGCAGCGTGAAGGTGCGGTTCGCCGTGATCGCAATGCTGCAGAAGCCGGCGTCGTCGGCGGTGAGGGTGGTGTTGACCGTCAATGCGCGGACGGCGGCACCGGCCATGCGCGAGATGGCCTTGCGCTGTTGCGCCAGGTCCGCGTCGCCCGGCGTTAAGCCGGCATGCGTGATGATGGCGATGCCTTCTTCCTGCACGCCGTTGAACCACTCGAAGCCGGGCACGGTGGCAGGCACGCCTGCGACAGGATCGCCGCCGCTGAAGTAGCCCGGGGTGCCGGGCGAGCCCGGCGGCGCCGGCAGGACGGCGACGGCCGTCGATCGGGTGACGCGCTGCATCAGAGCACCTTTCGCAGGATGAGGGATCGAAGGTGGTTCGCGCCGTCGGCGATGGCGGCCGCGGGCCACTGCACGCGCAGCGACCCGCCGACCGAGGCCAGCAGCGGCTGGTGGTAGGTCGCCACGGCGCCCGCCGGCGTCGCGCCGACCATCTGCGCGGTGTAGAGGCCCTCCGGCACAGCGAGCCGCAGCTCCTCGCTCGCGCCGGCCTCCAGCATCAGCCCGAGCAGGCCGTATTGCGGGACGGCATTGATGCGGGCAGCGAGGGTCGCGATCGGCACGCGGTCAGTGATCGGCGAGGCCGCCTTGACCAGCGCGGGGAAGCCGATGTGCAGCGTCAGGTTGACGTCGTCGCCGGCGGTGACGAGGAACTCCAGGTCCATGCTGATGGCCACCGCCGTCACATTCGACAGCGTGTGGCTGGCAGTGAACAGCTGCCCGCCGATCGGCGCGTTCACCGGCGCCACGGCCGTCGGCATGCCAGGATCAACCTGCCCGTTCGCGCCGGTGCGCCCCCAGAGAATGAGCCGCCGCGTGCCCGGCGGAAGCGAGCCGTCGAGCAGCGCCAGATACATGCTGGCAGACCAGGTCTCCCCGGCCACCGCAGCAGGCCCGAAGCCGGCCGGCAGCACCTCGAACAGCCCACTGGCGGCGGCGGTGCCAGTGAACTGGATGATCGGGCCATGAACGTCGCCATCGACCTTCGAGCCGATGATCGTGCGCGTGATGCCGTTCGACGTCGTCGAGCCGGACCATCCAGCGGGAAAAGACCCTGGCGTGCCCGCCGTCAGGCCATCCCCCCAGGGGTTCGGCACCAGGTTGTATTCCAGCCCCGCCTGGTAGCCGAGGCGCGGCACATTGACGCCCATGCTCTCGGTCGCGCCGAGGCTGTTGACGCGGTTCGCCGGCGCCGGCCGGGTGAAGGTCGCGCCCGCGGGCAGCCCGCCGAGGAAGGACCATTCGTCGGTGAAGGACCCGAACAGCGGCACCGTGTGCGCCGGCGCCAGGCGCCGCAGCGCACATTCATGCGGCAGGTCGCTCCACAGCCGCAGCGGCTGCTCGCAATCATCCTCGCAGGTCAGGTCCCAGATGACGCGCCCGGAGCCCCACACCGTCCAGGCATGCGCCCAGGCTTCGTCATTCACCGGGTCCTCGCAGCTGCTCTCGCAGGTGTGCGGGCGGTGCTCGACGACGCTGGCACGCACGCCGTAGGACGCGGCCAGCGCTTCGATCGTCGGGATCGACGGGCTCAGGCGCTCCGTGATGCGCGCCAGCAGGGCGGCGCGGCGCTGTTCGATCAGCGTCAGGCCGGCGCTGCATTCGTCGGGCAGGCCGAAGGCGCGTTCCCATTCGTCGAGCGTCTCCGAGGCCTGGCGCGGATCGGCCTCGCGCAGCAGGTCCCCGACGCGGGCATCCACGCGCGCCAGCTCGCTACCCGTCCAGCTCCACAGGCGCGCGAGCTGCGTGCCGGGCTCGCGCGGCCAGGCGTCGCCCTCCGGCCAGTGCGCCGCGACCAGGGCGGCGTATTCGGTGGCGCCGCGCGTCACAGCCAAGTCACCGTGCCGCGCCGCGCGATCTGGCCCGCGGGCGAGACGATGGGCGAGGCCGGCACGCTCATCACATGCGAGACTTCACCGGGCGTGGCGGAGATGGCGAAGCTGATCTGGCTGAGGGCGATGGTCCCGCCCGGCTCGGCCTCGCGCACCAGCAGATCGTCCAGCGCCGCGAGCACAGCGTTCCGCACGGCAAGCGTGTTGGGCGTCAGCGCGATGGTGAAGTTGACCAGGTGCGGCACGGGCGCGAGGACATAGACGCCGCTGGCGGTGACCGGCCGGCGCTCCTCGACCGCCGCCGCCACCAGCGCGACGGTGCCGACATCCGGGATCGACCCGTCCGGCATGATGAAGTGCACGGTGACCTCGCCGGCGCCAGGCGTGTAGGGCTGCACCCACACGCTGGTCTCGCCCACCACGGCCTTGACCCACTGCTCGTAGTCGCTCTTCGACCCGCCGGCGGGGGGCTCTTGGATGCGCTCGATGGTCCGCGCGCGCAGGCTCTCGACACCCTCCACATCCATGCCGCCGGTGAGGCTACCAGCAGCGACCGTCGCAATCGTCTGGACGCCGGCGACAGGCTCGATCAGGGCGAGCTGCGTGCCCACCGGCGCATTCCCCTGCGCGCTGGGCACGAGGGCCGTCACGTCGCCGCTGCCCGTGCCGCCGCCGCCGATCGTGCAGTCCGCCACCAGGCGATAGATTGTGCCGTCGGCGCGGCGCAGTTCGGCATCGGCCGGAACAACCGCCGCTGCACTGCCGGCGAAGGTCACTGGCCCGCCCGCCGCCGTCGCCGGGTTCGGCGTGATGCCCCACACCGCGGCGCGCTGAGGCAGCTCCTCGGCATCCGCGGTGTCGATGTGCATCTGGCGCGCGGCCCAGTCGATATGGCCGTGCAGGTCTTCGCTCACCAGCGTCAGCACCTTCGCCATGACGGCCTCGACCGACCGGCGGCGGCGCGGATCGGCGCCTTCGAACAGCACGTCGAACTCGGCCGTGATGCGATCGCGCAGCACCGCGCGAGAGGTGCGGACCCAGGGCATCAGGCACCCACCTGGAGCTGGAACACGACGGGGGCGGCAGTGCTGCCGCCCTGGAAGCCCACGCGCATGCCCAGCACGCCTGGTGCGACCCAGGCGCCCTCGACCTCAATCCCGGTGACCAGGCCCTCGGTCACCATCCAGCCCAGCGCCTCGGCGGTCCATTCCTCCGCCTGCTGGCGCGTCTCCTCGGTTTCCTTGCGCCACTTGAGTAGCCGGAGCTTGCTGCCGATCCGGTCCCCTTCGACCTCGGCCAGCGCGTCCCCATGCCAGCCGCCGCGCTGATCCGCCGGCGCGTCGTCAGCGCCGAGGCGGCCATCGGTGAACAGGCTGATGAACACGCAGGTGCCAAGCCCGTCATCGCGCTGGAAGCCGCCGGCGAAGGGCAGCACGCCGCCCATGATGGCGTTGTCCCAACCGAGCGCGATCATGGCGACATCAGCGGGCTGGGCGGGCCGTAGCCGCCATTCGTGTGCGCGTTGTAGCGGTCGCGCATGGCCTGCATCGTCATGCCGCCGGCGTCGCATTGGTCCTTGATGTCGCCGGTGACGTTCAGCGCCGGCGTCTCCATGCGGACGCTGCCGGTGGCCTTCACAACGGCGTCCTGGCATTCGATCTCGAAACCGCCGCCGGGCTTGTATTCGACGCGATGACCCTCCTGCGTCGTGATCAGCATGCCGCCGTCCGCGCGCATGTGCGTCCGATGGCCGTGCGCGGACCAGATCATCACCTCGCCGGCCCCAAGGTTCGTCGGGCGGGCGGAGGGATCGTCGGCGCCGATGATCAGCGGATGGTCGCGCTGTCCGCCGACATTCAGCACGACGACATGCGAACCCGCCGGCGGGTGCGAGCTGATGCCGTACTGCTGGACGCGATCCGCGACGTCGCGCGTCTCGCCGTCCAGAAGCTCGACCTGCATGCGCTGCTGGCCGCTGCCGTCATTCGTCATGGACAGGGTGCCGCGCCCGACCATCAGCATGATGCGGCGGTAGATCGGGCCAAGCGCGCGGGACAGGTCGGTCATGACTGACCGGGCCTAGCAAACTGCCGCCACGGGTCGAGGGCGGAAGCGCTTCCGCCCTCGCCACTGTTTCCCTCGGGAATGAGGCGGTAGGCGTCGCGAAGCGTGATCTCCATCTCGGTGATCGTGCCTGCCTCGGTCAAGCGCATGGTGGTGGAGGCAATCAGCAGCTCGGCGTCGTCGAGACCCACCAGACCATCGGTGAGGCGCACCAGGGTGTTCGGCTGCCACAGCTTCCCGCCGGCCTTCCAGTCCTGCACGGTGTAGGTGCCGCGCACCGCCTTTCCGATGGCGACGGCACGTTCCCATTCCGCCCGCTGCGCCAGCGTCATGCCGGTGCCCTGCATCTCGGCGATGACGATGGTCGGGCGATGCCGCGTGACGGACGGATCGGAGAAGCGCGCGGACGGCGCCATGGGCCGCTGCTCCGGCCGGTCGCTGCTGCCGGGAGTGAAGACGTCGAAGGCGCTCCCTGACGCCTGCTGCCCCATCACGATGTACTCGCTGAACAGCTCCTTCGCGGACTGGGTCATGCGGCCGGTGAGGATGTTTCCCTCCGGCCCACCGAGCCGAAGCGGCGCGGCGGAAGGGCCGGCCTCGCCGGCGCGCGTCAGTAGCAGCCCGCCCTTGCCATCGGGCATAGGGAGAACCGCGCGTTGGCGGCAGCCGCGCTCGATCGCATCCCACACCGTCTCGCCGGGCTGGATGGCGAAGCGCCCGAACGGCCGGCCCATGTCCACGACAGCGGTAACTGAGATGTTGAACGGGGCGCACAGGCGGCGCGCAATGGCATCGAGCGTCAGGCCGAGGATCTCATAGGGCCGATGCACCGCGGCGCAGTCGAACAGGTCGCCGGTGCCGTCCCGGCCGCGCACAACCAGGCTGGCCGTGGTGGCGTCATAGGCGTGCTCGACATCGTCGATCCATCCGGTGATCAGCGTCTCGCCGTCGATCGCCAGGCTGCACGCCATGCCACGGCGGATCGGGCGGGGTTCGGACTGCCCCGCCCAGCGTTCCGTCAGGCCAAGCACAAAGCCGCCGGCGACGCGCTCCAGAGACCGCACGATCTCCAGCTGCGTCCAACCGGCCCAATCCTGCCCATCGACCGACAGCACGACGCGCGTGAGGTCACTCATTGCCCAGCACCTCCAGCGGCGTGCCGACAGGCAGGAAGCCGGGGTGGCGCAACCGATTGCGGCGCACCAGGTCCTCTGCCCGGTCGAACAGCGTGGCCAGGGCGTCGCCGTCCTGGCGATAGGCCAGGATGCTGGCGGAAGTCTCGGCCGCGAGCTGCACGCGGCGCACCCGCGGCAGCGGCGCGGCGGCGGCCGTGACATGGGCGGACATCGCCGCGCGGAGGTCCATTAGCGCGCGCGCGCTGCCCGACCAGGCCATGTCGCCTGCGCGCTCGGTCGCATCGTCAAGCGCATCCGCCACCTGGTCGCGCAGGGCAAGCGCCTGGTCCCGGCTCTCCCATGCCATGGCGGAGACGGCGCGCGCCGCCTCGGCCGAGGCCGTGCCGCGCACCAGCGCATCCAGCGCCTTGGTATTCGCCGCGACGGCATCCTGCGATGGCGTGCCGGGCAGCACGGCCGGCGCCCGCACGCCCATGCCAGCCAGCCGGATCAGCGCCTGGGGCTGCGGGGCGGCGGCGCCGACGACGCCGAGCGCGCCGATCGCCGCGGTGACCACGGCGGCTGAGCCCTCGCGATCGCCGGAAGCGAACCAGCTGGCCAGCCCGCCAATCGCGCCCTGCACCTGCTGCGCCAGGCCGTAGAGGGAGGCGATCTCGCCGATGTCCACGCCGAGGCCAGCGAGCTGCGTGCCGAGCTGCCCCGCCACGAAGTCCTGCAAGCCATCCAGCGTCAGCAGCCCGGAATACTCGTTTGCCAGCTCCACCACGGTGCCGAGGCCGAGGCGGTCGACCAGCGACCCGCCATTGACCGCCCCGGCCGGTTGCGGGCTGGCGGGGTCGGTCAGCTCGAATGTGAGCGAGATGGTGGCGAGGTCCATCGCCTCGCCGGTCATCACCTTCGCGGCGATCACGACGACATCCACCGCCCCGTAGTGGGGATGCACCAGGCGGCCCGGCCCCTGCCGCTCCAGCGCGGTTTCCAGGCGCTTCATGCGGCCGGCGATGTCCGGCCCGACCAGGAAGCCTTCGATCGTGATGCCGCGCTCGCGCCGGCCGAGGTCCTCGTGCATCACGGTGTCGCGCAGGGGGAATTTGTGCGTGACGACGCGCCGGCCGAGGTCCTTGCCGGCGCCGGTGACGCCGAAGGGCACGCCCCGGAACGACGCGGGGCGCAGGCGCTGAAGCAGGCCCGTGAGGGCGCTGGTGATGGTGCCGCTCATCAGCCGGGCGCTCCCATGTATCGGCCAGTTCCGCTTGTGGCGTCGAAACGGATACGCGGGTCGTTCGGCCGCGCCTGGACGCCGGTGACCTGGCCGTTCTGGTCGATCTCGACGCGGATGGTGCCGCCGGCATCGACACGCTGCGCGGGTGTGTTGACGCGGGGAACGGGCGGGGCGGCCGGCGTGTCCGGATACAGGCGGCGCTCAATCTCTGCCGCCGTCTCCCCGCCCGGGCCGCTGTTCTGCCCGCGGCCCTGCCAGTTCTGGCGTTGCCCCTGCTGCCGCTGGGGGTCGGAACCCGTTCCGCTCCCTTCAAGCCGGCGCGCCAAGGCCGCCGCCGCCTGGATCGCTTCCACGATGGGCCGGATTTTCTCCCACACCCATTCGAAGGCGGCCGCGATGCCTTCAACCACCCATTCAAAGAAGGCGCGGACCGGGCGCCAGGCCACCATGATCCCGTTCGCCAGGGCGCCGAAAATCCGCCCAGCTTCCTGCATCTGCTCGGAGCCGAAGAAGCGTTCGAACGCCGCCGCCACCCCGTCCCAGATGCCCCGGAAGAAATCCACGATCTCTTCCCAGTTGCGATAGATGACGATCGCCGCCCCGGCGATCGCCAGTGCCGCGGCGCCGATCGGATTGGCGAGCAGCACGGCGCCGAGGCCGACGAAGGCGGCACCGAGCTTCACGATGGAAGCGACCAGGCCGGCGCCACCGAGCAGAAGGAACAGCCCGCCCAGCGCGGCATGCAGCGGCCCGATCCGCTCGACCCAGTCGCCGAACAAGGTGACAACCGGCCGGAGCTTCTCCCACAGGCTCTCGGCCTCGGCGCGCAGCTGCGCGATCACGCGCGGGATGGCGCGGATGTATTCCTCAACCTTCGTGGCGATCAGCTCGCGATTGGCCGCGATCCAGTTGGCCCAGTCATTGAGCAGCGGCGTCAGGATGGGTGCGAGGCGCGTGGCGATGGCGTTCTGCACGCCCGTGATGCTGGCGCGGACGCGATACATGCCCCGGCTGAAGCCGGCCAAGGATTCGCGCTCCGCCTCCGACATGGTCAGGCCAAGCCGCCGCGCATCCTCCCGGGCCTCGCGCATGCCGGCGGCACCACGCCGCAGTAGCGGCAGGATGCCGATCGCGGCGTCCCCGAAGATGATCATCGCCGCCTCGGTGCGCCGCGCGCTGTCGGGCACGCGGGCGAAGGCATTCGCCACGTCGTCCATCAGGTCCGCGGTCGGGCGCATCTGGCCGCGGCTGTCGCGCAGCTGCACGCCCATCAGCCGGAAGGCGCGGCGCAGTTCGGCATTCCCGCGCGCGGCCTCCAGCGCCTTGCCTTGCAGGCCGTTCAACGCCGCCGCCATCTCATCCGAGCTGCCGCCCACCAGGTTCGCGGCATGGGCGAGGGATTGGAACGACGCGATGGACATGTTCAGGCTGCGCGCCGATCGCGTCTGCGCGGCCGTCGTTTCCGCCACGCTGCGCGTGATCGCGGCGAACGCGCCCGCCGCCGCCGCGCCGGCGCCGACCACCCTGGTGGCCATCGCCGCCGCGGCCCTGGTGACGTCCATCAGGCCGCGCGTCACACGGCCGATCTGGTCGCGAACCTTCTCCAGGTCGAGGCCGCGCAGCATGGACCGGACGCCGGCGCCCAGCTTGCGGATCGGCGCCGTAGCGCGATCCACGGCTTCGATGACGACGCGGACGGCGCCACGGCTTTCAGACATGTTCCGACCGCCTCCGCAATTCGTCGTGCCAGGCCAGCGCCTCGCGCGGGGTCAGCGCCATCAGTTCCGAGGGCGGCCAGTGCCAGGCCGCCGCCAGGTCCGCCAGCGCTACGCGCCAGTTGCGCGGGCGGTGTCGGTAAAAGCCTCGATCAGCTGCCCCATCAGCGTGATGTCGCGCAGCCCGATGGCGCCGGCTTCCTTCTCGGTCAGCCCGCCTACCTGCATGAGGAGGCGCCGGGTCTTCGCCATCTCCCCCTGCGCCTTGTCCAGCTGCTGGAGCTGTTCGAGCGTCGGCTCGGCGATAGACAGCACGGGCACGTCGGTGCCGCCCACCTTGATGGGCTTCCACAGCATGACCTTGATGTCCGCTTCGCCGAACTCGATGCGCGGATGCTCGGCGAGCGGCACGAAGCCCTCGCCCCACATCTCCGCCACGCGCGTCTGCTGCGCGGTCTTCGGGGTGTCGCTCATGTCGCGGGAAGCTCCGTTGCGCTCATGCCTTCCCACCGCGCGGCGATCTCGCCCTGCTCGGTGGTCACGTTGCCCTCGCCGGCATACCAAGCCTGGCGCAGCACGATCTGCTTGCCGCTGGCGAGGTCGAGCGTAACGGTGAGGTCCTTCGCGGTGACGATCGCCGCCAGGTCGAATTCGGCGCCGTCCGTGATCGCGCCCTCGATGTAGGGCACCTGCGGCAGGGCGTAGGAACCATGCACGCGGTCATGGCCAAGGATCGCCTGGCGGCGCGGCTGGCCCAGGTTGTAGGTGAAGCTGCCCTTGGCATCGAGCACCAGGCCATCGGCCTTGAGCGTGATCGTGCCGGCGCGGTCGGTCATGTGGCGGCCCTCCTTACAGGCGGAACTGGAGCAGCCCCGCGAATACGCGCAGCTGGTTGATGATGGTGGGCGGGATCAGCGCATTGAGGCGGTCGGGATCGCTGCCGCTGATCTCAGTGACGAGGTCGCGGATGAAGGCCGCGCGGTCCTGCACCAGGCCGGCTTCCTCCCAAAGGTCGAAGCGGGCGATCAGCTCGGCGCGCGCCAGCTTCGGCGTCATCACCGGCTGGCCGGCGCCGAAGCGCGTGCCATCCTGCGCCAGCTTGTGGCGCGGATACTTGCGCGCGAAGAAGGTGCGCGTGTCGTAGCGCAGATAGGTGACCGTGCTCACCGTCTCGACATTAAGGAAGGACGGATCGGCGGCGCCGGACGGCGTCAGGCGGTACTCGCTGACCAGGCGCTCGATCACCACGGCGCCGCCGGCGTCCACGATCAGCGTTCCGAAGCCGTTGAACAGCAGCGTATTGCGCTGCGCGCGGGTGAAGCGCTTCTCGATCACCGGCGGCAGGATGCTGGGCACCACCAGGTTCTGCACCGGGCGCGCCGGGTCGATCGCCAGAACGCCAATGGCGACGCCGGCGACGGCTGCGGCGACCACCCATGGCGGCGTGGGCGAAGCCTCCCAGCCGACCGGAAAGATGTGCGGGCAGTTGCGGGTGGCACCGGCTGCGACAAGCGTGCCGTGCGCGGCCGACACGCCACGCCAGGCGCGGCAGTCGATCATCCGCATGGGGCCGAAGCGGCTGACCAGGTCATCCTGTAGCGCGAGCAGGTTCGCCGCGTCGTTCCAGGGCAGGATGATGTCCGTCACCCAGTCGTCGCCGACCGCCGCCAGTAGCGGCGCGATGTCCGGGTTGCCGGCGCCGGCCGCCATTGCGTTGGCGGTGGCAGTGATGCCGGCCGGCTGCACGTCGTCGCTGTAGTAGGACGTGCGGACGTCGATATCGTTGCCGGTCAGGCCCTTGTGTCGGGCAGTCAGCGTGACGGTGGCGGTGGCCGCCGACGCCGTCACCGGCGCATCCAGGTCCGCATTGACCGCGGCGGCGACGGCGGTGGCGACCTGGGCGGCCGTCATGCCGTTGGTCACCGCCGTGCGGATGCGGCGCCCGGCAATGTAGAGCGCCTGCGTGCCCACGGCCGTCGCCGTGCCGGTGAAAACCACGGTGCCGGTCGCCGCGACGCCAGCAGGCAGGTCCACCACCGCCATGACCCACAGCTCGGACACGGCGTTGGCGGCCCGGAAAGCCCGGCACATGGCGGCGAGCTGCGAGCCCCGGCCATAGAGCGCATCCACCTGCGCGACATCGGACAGCAGGCGCATGGTGTTGGCCGGCGCGGTGCCGGCCGCGAGCTTCTGCCCGATGATCAGAACGCGCGGTGGCAGGATCGACAGGCCCCGCACGGCCTGGCTGTTGTCGACCTCGATGTAGGTCCCCGGCGTGCGGAGGTCGATCGGGATCAGGTTGAAGGCGACGGCCATGGCGGTGTCACTCCGGGATGACGACGTGATCGGTGGCATCGGCCGTGTCGTCGGCCGGCAGCGGCGCCAGCACGTTGCCGTGCGGCGGGATGTCCCAATTGGCGTGGAAGATGCGGAAGTCGCCGACGGCGTCGTCGGGGCCGGGGGCGTCGCGCTCGATATGCGTGGTGGTCAGGTCCAGCCGGATGCCGTGGCACAGCACGCCGCCGAACATGAAGGGGCCGCTCTCGGCGAGCTGCGCGCCGACGACGCCCGGCGGATCGGGCCGGCCGTCGAGCAGCCCGCCCAACGTCTCGTCCGCCTTGATGGCGGCGCGGATGCCATCGGCCACGCCATCCATCACGATCTCCGACGCGATGGCGTCCTGGATCGCCATGAAGCCGCGCAGCTGCCAGCCCACCGCGACCAGAGTGGAGGTGTGCGTCAGCTCGGTCTCGCGCAGCGTGAGGCGGCGGATGAACCATCCGCGCAGCTGCTTCGCCGCACCTGGTGGTGCCGGCGGCTGCCACATGAACAGCGCGGCCAGGCCGGCTTCCTTCGCCGTGTAGCGCTCATACAGGTGCAGCACGCCCAGGCCCGGGACGGTCAGCATGCGCGCGGCAATGGCGGCGCGAATGGCTTCGGTGCTGGGCATCAGCCGCCCCCGATCCTGGCGGAGGCGCGCGCGGCGGCGGCGGCCAGCAGGCCCCGGATGAAGGCTTCCGCGTGGGCGAAGCCGTCGCGGAACATGTGGTGGGCCTCGGTGCCTTCCTTCGCGATCTTGAAGCGGATGGCGCGGGCCACCCCCTCGGCTTCGTCGCCGGACAGGCCGAGCTTGCGCTCCACCCAATCGCGCAGCGGCGCCAGCGGTGCCCAGTGCGGCTTGCTGCCGAGTTCGACCGGCGCGGCATAGCTGAGCGACGTGCCGACGCCGCCGGCGACGGAGACGCCGGAGATGGTGACGGGTAGCGCGCCGATGCTGTCGCGCAGCGTGCCGGCGCCGGAGGTGGGCGTGCGCTCCTTCACCTCTCTCTCGGCGAACAGGCTGGCCTCGGTCACGGCGGGAACCAGTTCCCCCCGGAAGATCTCCGGGGCGCGCTCCGCCAGGCGCCGAAACGCCGCATCCTCATAGCGGATGGAGACGGCGCCGCTCATCAGCGCCACCGCCGGCGCAGGCGCCGCCCACCGTCGCTGGCGTGCAGCGGCTGCACCGCCATGGCGCTGGCGGGCTGTGTGCGCTTCACGTCGATGCCCAGCAGGTCGTAGTAGCGCTGGCGCAGGCGCTCGGCGCGCTTTGCGAAGCTCTCGGGCTTCGACGCATGGTTCACGGCATCGGCCGGGATGGTCGGGTTGCTGTCGCCGCTGGTGGTGGCCGCGATCTGGTCGAACAGAAGGGCCGCCGTGTAGCTCGCCACCGCCTCGCGATCCGTCAGGGGGATCGTGTCCTCATCCGCCGCCAGCACATGCGGATGCAGGCTGGTCAGGCGCACGACGGCGCCGGCCGGGATGTGCCGCATGAAGCGCAGGGAGGCACCACCAGGTGCCTGGTAGTGCGCCCAGCTGCTGGGCGCGAGCCAGGCGGGAATGGCCTGGTCAACCGGGTATTCAACGGCCTCGACACGGATCGCGCCGGCCGGCAGGTCGAGCCGGTAGCCGCCGGGCGCGGTGACGTCGTCCACCTCGCGCCGCGGGCGGTCCTTCGAATACTGCACGACGGCCAGGCCGATGGCGCGATCGCGCTGATCCGGGGTGACGCGCGAGACGTCATCCCGAACCAGGTCATCCACCAGGGCCTGGACGTCGGCGAGCATGGCTTAGGGCACCACGGCCTTGTAGGCGCCGCGGAAGTCCAGCACCGACCCGCCGTAGATGTGCCGGATTTTGTAGGTCAGCTGGTCGTTGGTGAACATGGACCCGACGGTCGGGTTGTCCTGCACGAAGAGCGCGGGTTCCTCCTCGCCATCCAGGAAGCCGATCTCGATGAACGGGATGTCCGCGACGTCGGCGGTGGCCGCCCAGTCGTTGATGTCGGTCCAATACCAGACCGGGATGATGTTCGGCGTCAGCGTCTGGACGAAGGTGGTGTCCAGGTTGGTGTTGCGCCGGAACAGGTTGGCGGCCGTCTCTTCCAGCTCCGGCGGCACCCACAGGTTCTTCGGCCCGACGCCGATTGCGTCGGTGCTGTTGTATTCCGTCTGCTTCACCATCGCGAGCCGCGCGGCGGCATAGGTGGTGGAGGACAGTGCGGCCGCACCGAGATTGGCGTGCGTCGCATGGAACAGCGCCAGGCCGTCGTAGATGGTCGGGTTGGTGCGGATGAAGTCGAGCACGAACTTGCAGAGGGTGCGCTTAGCGGCACGCGCGAGCTTCATCGGGATGCGCTGGATCGAGCCGACGTCGTCGTTCTTGATCATCTCCAGCGTGATGGTCTCGGTCCCGCCGCGCTTCGACACGGCATAGGTGGACGCTTCGTCCGTCGGGCTGGTCAGGGCGGTATAGGGGCCGCTCTCGGCGACGACGGGCAGGTCGCCATAGCCGCCGAAGCGCGTGCGCTCCTGCGTGCGGAAGTCGCCCACCGGCGTGACGTTGGCGGCGAGGCGCCACATGTCGAGGTCGGTCGCACCGCGGTAGTCCGCGATCATGCGCCGAGTGATGCTGTTGCCCAGCACCTCCGCCCAGCTGCCGGAGGACAGTGCTTCGCGCAGCCGCGTGGCGTTCTGGATTTGGCCGGTGACGCGCGTGTCGCCGGTGATCTGGATGTAGCACTCGCGGAAGCTGCGCGCTTCCTTGTGGTCCTTGTGCTTCGGGTCGAAGAACGCCTCCAGCATCCGCAGGTGTTTTTCGCCCTGGCCCTCGCCCATCTGCCAGCGGCCGGCACCCATGCCGGCGCCGGTGATGCGGCCGACGCCGAGGCCGGCGAGATACTCGCCTTCATCCTTGATGCGCTGGGTCAGGGTGGCCTCCGTGAAGCGGGCGGTCCGCATCTCGGCCGCGATGCGGGCGCGGGAGGCGGGCGGCAGGGTGCAACGGTCGAGCTGGTCGCGCAGGCCGAGCACGCGATCCACCGCGGCTTCGACCATGCCGGTGGACGCTGCCGAGGCAGCGGCCTTGGCGCGGTCGAGGATGGCGAGCAGATCGGCATCGGTGACCGCGGAGAGGTCGCCCGGGATCAGCGAGGCATCCAGCGCGCGGATCGCGGCCAGCGTCTCGTCACGCGTTGCGGCGGGCGCGTTCGGATCGGCCTCGGTGACGGCAGTGGTCACCGGCGCGAGGGCCTTGGTCAGGATCGCCTGCAGCTCCTCCATCGTGGCCGCTTCGAGGTCCATGCCTTCCAGCAGGGAGGGGTTCGCGCCCTTGATGAGGGCGATCAGCTGCTCACGATCCATGGTGTTGGTTCCTTCGCCGTTCACGGCTTCGATGAGGGACAGGATTTGACCGCCGGCACCGGGCTCGACGATCAGATCGACGGAATTGACCTGCGCGATGCCGCGCACATGCACGACGCCACGGCCGTCGCGCTGCGACGGGCCGCGGGCGTCGATCGACAGGCCGAACAGGTCGCCGGCGCCGCGCGCCAACGCCTCGCGGATGCGGATGGCCACGGGATCATCCGGCCCCGTGATCAGTGTGAGCGTGGCCTCCACGCTCTCATCCGCCTCGACCCAGCGGGCGTCGCTGAGGCCGCCGATCAGGTTGCGGACATCTTTGCCGCCGCCCACCAGGTGCTCGGCATCGCCCTTCACGAAGACGCGGGCGCGGTTGAACAGCTGCGTCGCCTCACGCAGCACCTCGGCGGGATAGAAGTTGCGGTTGCGGGACAGGCCCGCGCGGATCACGCGGACCCGATAGACAACGCCGCCGCCCTCGGCCTGCGCGGCCTCCAGGATGGACCCATCGGCGATGACGACGCGGCGGGCCATCAGGCGAGCTGGAGCTTCTGGCCGCCGGTGGTGACGATGGCGCCGGTGACCAGATTGGCCGCGTAGATGTCACCCTCCGGCACGTCGTGCAGGTGGGCGAGGTCGGCGCGGGTGAATTGCTCGACCGGCGCGACGGGAGGGCTGGGCTCGGCCTGGTGCGGCTCCGGCGCGACCGGCGTCGCTTGGAGAAGATGCTCCGCCACCCGCTTCGCCAGGCCCTCGATCATGGCAGGCGGCGGATCGGCCATGACCCGGGCCGCGAGGCTGTCGGAGAAGGCCGCGGGCGGCTGCGCCACCAGAGCCGCGATAGCGCTCTGGACTACCTGGTCGAAGAACCCCGGCGGCAGCAGCGGCGCGGGGCCGCATTCCCCCGCGCCGCCTTCCGGCGCCACCCCGGCGCCGGTGCCATCCGCCCCCGCGGAGCTGGTGCCGCCCGAACCATCGCCGGCATCCGGCGCGGCACCGTCGCGGGCCGCATCGGATCGGGAGGGCGCGCCCGGCGCCGCGCTGGATGCCGAGGCATCCTCGCGCGGCGTGGCGGACGTGGCGGGCTTGGATCGGGACATGCGTGGCGTCTCCACCGGACAGGGGGCAGAGCGGCACGTTGCAGGGGTGGCGGCAGGGAGTTCGGGAGGAACGGCTTCCGCCCGGCCGGCGCCCCCGGGGTCTCTTTCCCGGGTGGGGGTGCCCGCGCAGGCTCGATTTTAAACGGGGTTTAAACGGGGCAGGGCGGGCTTTCGGGGGTCGAGTGGTAGTGCCCCCGCGCTCCGGCCCCCAGGGCGGCCCCAGCGGGCCTAGATTTTGCCCCTCATCTCAGCCAAGGCCCGCTTCGTCCTGTTCCCCTTGATTTCCTCGGCCGTGAAGCGCCGGGCACCCGGGGTGGACGCCGGCCAGTGCGCCATTAATGGCAGGGCCGTGCAACCGCAATTGATGATCTCGCCGATCGGCCCGGCCGGGTCGCGGGGGAACATCAGCTGCACCCCGCCCGGCAGGTCGAAGGGCTTGTCGACATCGCGCACCTGGCCGTCGATGAAGTCGTGCCCGTAGCGCGAATGCAGCTTCCCCGACCGGCGCCACTGCTTCTGCATGCCCGGCACCACCTCGGCCGCCTGTTCCTGCCGCTGCTGCGCTGCGGCCGAATACGCCTGGCCGAGCTGCGTGCGGACGATGGTGTTCGCCCGACGCATGCCTCCCTCGCGGATCAGCCCGCTCACCTGGTTGGCCGCCTCCCACGGCGTCTGGAGGCCCATCATGGTGTTCGCGAGCTGGTCGTTGATCCGGTTCGCGACCTTCGCCGAGACGTCGCGAATGCGCTCCGTCGTGAAGGCCCGCATCGCGACCAGGTTGCGCGTGTCGAGCGCCACCAGCGACCCCACCAGGTCCACGCCGCCCGCGACCAACGGTGCGTCGATCAGCGCCACGCCGGCCTCCCAGCTGCGCGCCAGGCCGGCGCCCACCAGGTTCACCGCCGGCGCATCCACCCCCGCCAGGATGCGCGCGATCACCCGCTGCAATTCCGCCAGCTGCCACCGGCGGAAGTCGGACGGCTGGCCGGCCAGCACCTGCATGATCGACGCCTCGGCCGCCAGCAGTAGGCGGCGGACCTCGCCCGAGGTGTCGCGCTGGATGCGGAGCCCGGCGCGAAGACGCTCCTCGCGCTCGCGCTGGAAGCGGGCCTGGCGCTCGCGGTCGGTCACGGCTCACGCGGGCCGCGACTGTCCTCCGGGAAGGCCGGTGGCTTCGCCGGCGTCGCACCAGGTGGTGGGAAGGGGTTGGCCGGCGGCGGGTCGCGGAACACGTCACCCTCGGCGCGCTTGGCATGGTCCACCTTCGCGCGGTCGAATTCCTCCTTGGGGTCGACCTCCAGGCCGAGGGCGGCGGCGGCGAGCACCACCAGGCGCACGGCGCTCTCCTCGCCCAGCACGCCCATCTGCACCGCCTGCACGGCGCCGGCGACCACCTGCGTGAACACCGTGGAGAACTTCGCCAGGTCCTTCGCCGTCAGCTCGGGGAACACCGCCTTGGGCTTGTAGGACGGCTCGGCCGCCAGCTGCGGCAGCCCGACTGCGGCCAGGCGCCGCCGGATCAGATAGCCCGCCACGTCCTCCAGGATCGCGCGCCACAGCTTCTGGCGCTGCTGAAAGACCTTGTAGGTCGGCTCGCCCATGCTGGACGCGGTGGCGAGATTCACGTTGCCACCATCCGCCATCCAGAATTCCGGGATGGTGGCCCCGCCGAGCGCATGGTTGCGGATCAGCCGAGCCGCCTCGCCGGCATCGGCGGAATTGAGCGTCGGCGTCAGCAGGTTCCACTTCTCGGCCTCGTTGTGGACGCGCACGGACAGCGGAGTGGGCGCCTGGATCGTGCGCGCCTTCTCGGCCACCTGTTCCGGCGTCGCGCCCGTCATCTCGACATCCCACAGGATCGACCGGAGCACCGTCGCGCGCTCGACCTCGCCGAACAGCAGCTGCTCGTGGGCGTCCACATGGTCGAGCGCCGGCAGCAGGTCCGACCGGCCGCGCACGCCGGAGGAAAGCGCGTTGATGCGCCAGTAGAAGCATTCGCCATCAGCCATGTCGGCACGCATCGCCTGCGCGGCCGGGCTGAACAGGTCCGCCTCCGCACCCGCATAGATCACGCGCCGCCGACGCAGCTGGCCCGACGACACGGGGTCGCGCGTCTCGACGCCGATGGCGATGGCGGGGTTCTCCGGGTCCACGATGACGGCCGTGATCCAGGATGGGTCCACCTTGCCCAGACGCATCGTCCCGGTCACCTCGTTGCCCAGCACGGGCCACAGCTGCTCGCCGAACAGCGCCAGCTCCCGCATGTGATCCGACAGGCGCAGGTCGAGCGCGTTGATCGGGTCATGCCAGAACGCGTCCAGCCACTGCTGGGCGTCCTCGGCTTCCGCCTCCAGGCGCACGCCCTCGCCGATCAGGAACGCCACCGGCAGCTCGACCAGGCGGTTCGCCAGCGGGTTCGCCTCCCACACATACGCGGCGAGTTCCTGCATGCGCGCCTGTTCCAGCGGCAATAGATCGCGCTGGCCAATGCGCCCAGATAGGCGCGTCCAGCCCGCATCGTCGTCGCGCGCCGTGGCGCCGGCGGGCGGGTGGTCGCTGGGCGGGTCGCCGCTGCCGCTCTCGACCAGGCGCGCCGGCTGCGTGGGCGCGGCCTCCAGGAAGCGGGCCAGGCCCTGCACCGCTGCGGCGGCCCTGCGGCGCGCCCCGTTCAACACGCCCATCAACGCCTCCTCATTCGCATCGCGACCCGGCCGTGCATTTGCCTGCCGCTGCCCGCACGCCCGCCGGTCGGGGGCGGCATCGTCACGCCGGCCGCGGGCGGGCGGCCGATCGCCGTCATCCACAGCATCTCCAGGCAGTCGAGCCCGTCGTCATGGTCCACCATCGGGTAGTGGCGCAGCTGCGCGAGCAAGGTGGACTGGCCGGCATGGAAGCGGATGGACCCATTCAGGACGTGCGGTTGCAGGCGCTCGATGCGGAGGCCCTTGTCGGTGCCGGGGATGATCGGGATGGCCGGCACGGGAATGCCGCGCACCAGGCCGCGCGCGACCAGCGACGTGCGGAAGAATTCCTGGAACTGCACCGCCTCGATCGCCCAGCGCTGGCAGCGGTACTGCTCCTCCAGCGCGATGATGTCCTCAATGATCCGGTCGGGCAGGCGGCGCCTGATCAGCGCCTCGACCACGTCGAGCACGTTGGTCTCGCGATTGAGGCCGCCGATCAGGATGGCCGAGGGGTCGCGCGCGCGGTTCTGCTTGCCGAGCGACGGATCGCAGGCGCCGAAGTGAACCCAGTCATCCAGTCGATCGACCCAGAAGGTCACGGTGCCGAACAGCGCATCCGTGCTGCTGACCGGATCGTTCTGCTGTTCGCTGTCGAAGGCCGCGTGGCCGATCTTGACCCGCAGCTTCATCAGAGCTTCCAGCGGGCGCACCGCCGGCCAGCTGACCTCCGCGCCGCGATCCATGCGTGCCTTGCGCGCGGCATAGAAGGCATCGGCAGCGTCCGGGCCGTCGTTGCGGAGCAGCTCCTCCCACTGATCCCACAGCGCCCTGTCGTCGGGCCAGCGGATGATGCTGGCGAACTTCGCCGATCGCCACATGGGGTTGCGCTGCTTGCGCGCCAGCACGCCGTCATAGTGCAGCGTGGTGCCGATGAAGATCACGTCCAGCGTGCCATCCGCCGCGCCGACATTGAGCACCGCCTTGTCGACCCAGCCTTCCAGCTTGTCGCGCTGTTCGGGGCTGCGGATGTTCTCGTCGTTCTCGATGTCATCGAGCACGGCCAGGTCGGGGCGGTGCGGCCCGTGGCGACGGCCGCGCAGGCGCTTGCCCGAGCCCACGCCTTCGATCTTCACGCCGCTGGCGGTGGTGATGACGCCTTCCTTCCAAACGCGGCCCTGGCCGCACATGTCCGGGAAGTCGAGCGCGAGGCGCGGGTTCGCGGTCAGCTCGGCCTTGATCGCCTCCAGCATCACGGCGGCCTGGTCGAAGGCGTCCATCAGGATCAGGACGTAGTGCTTGGCCCGGCGCACCACGCACCACAGCACGAACAGCTGCGAGACATAGGTGGACTTGGCCTCGCCGCGCGGCGCGGCGATGACGTCGTTCTGCCCGCGTGGGTCGCTGAGGATCTCCGGCAGGCGCCGATAGAGGTATTCGTGCAGGCGGGATCGGTGCGGACTGCGGATGTAGTGCGGGAAGTAGGTCTCGCAGAAGAAGGCGAAGCCATCGGGCGCGAGGGCGAGGCGCCGGCGCCCGGCTATCGCCGCCGCGCCGTCATCCAGGCCGGTGACCTCGGCCTCGATCCGCCGGCGCAGCTCGGCCGCGACGTCGGCCATCTCCTGCCGGAACTCGGCGGCACTGCGCTTGCCGAGGCGAGGGGAAGCGGTTCCGCTCATTATGGCGGCTCGCCGGCCACAAGCGTCGTGCGAACCTCAATCCGGGTGGGCCGCCATTGGGCCGCCCATGCGATGCCGGCGGTGAAGCCGAAGCACCAGGCCAGCAGCGTTGCGACAGGCCACAGCCAATCGGCAGCCATCACGCATAGTCCCGCGACAGCTCGGCCGCGAATGGCTCCAGCACCTCCAGCAGCGCTTCCGCATGGTGCGGATGGACCTCCGCCGTGAAGCGCGACAGGCGCTGGAGCACGTCGGTCGCGACGCCCAGGCGGTTCAACTGCGGCGATGCCTTCGACACCGCCGCCATCGTCTTCGTGAAGGCGTCGGCCATGCGCGACATGATCTCCGCCTTCTTGATCGGCGGCACATCAGTGGCATCCCGGACGCTCTCAATTGTCGCCTGGTGCATGGCCAGGTAGTCATCCAGGATCAGCTGCGCGATCGTCTGAGTGCCGTCGCCAGCGAGCCGCGCAGCCGAACGCGCGCGCTCCCAGTCGTCGCCGCCTGTCTCCGCCTCGCGTTTCCAGCGCCGCGCCGTGGCGACGCTGACGCCTACCTTCTCGGCCGCCGCCTCGATCCCCAGGCGGTCATACACATAGGCGGCGCGGAGCTTCGCCTGCGTCTCGGGCGGGTGCGCCATGGGTCACCGCTTCAGCTGGCTGAGCGAGATGGACAGCGCCTTGCGCGCGATCTGCGCCGTCACGTTAGGGCGCTTCACGCCGGGATGCGTGCGCTTGCCCTCCGCGACCATGCTGCCGCGTTCGGTGATGTGCGCGCCCAGGCTGCCGCGCTTGACCTCCGCCACCACCAGGTCCTGTTCGGCCAGCCACAGCAGCTCGGCGCGCACCTGGTCGCGATCGGCGCTGATGTGGACCGCCTGCACCAGGTCCACCAGCATGCTCTCGTTGCCCATGCGGCCGGGATCGTCGTTCAGCGCGCGCAGCAGGGCGATCCGCAGGTGCGACCGCCAGGCCTCGCCCATGTCTTCCATCACGGCTTCCCCCTTCCGTAGCCCATGGCCTTGAGCGCCTCGGCAACCAGGTTCCAGACATGCAGGCGCTGGCGCGGCCAATTCCGCACCGCGACGCTGCGAAGCACATGCCGGCGCACCAGCTGGTTGCGCGACCGGCCACGCATCACGGTGGCGACATAGTGGCCGACGCTCTCCGACCCCGTGCCGTCGTTCACGATCTCCGCCCGCGCCAGCTCGGTCACCTTGCCCGTGACGGCACTGTGCAGCTCGACGCGGACCAGGATCACGACTTCGCCTTCGCCGCGGTGGCGAGGATGTCCTCATGCCGCGTGAGCACGGCCTCGGTTCGAACCACCAGGTCGCGCATGCCTCGGCTCTCGGCCCGCATCTCGCGCAGCTCGCCGCCCATCTGCGCGACGGCGACGTGCAGGCCGTGGATGTCGTCCTTCGTCGGCAGGTGCTGCATGTCGCGCTCCATCCCCTTCACGCGGTTGTCCACGCCGTCGATGTGATCGCCGAGCTTCACGATCTCGCTGCGCGCGGTGGCCAGGTCGGTCTTGGTCGCGAATTCGCCGCGCATGCGCCACAGCAGCGCGGCAACCACCACGCCACCAGCGCCGAACACGAACGGCCAGAGCTTCGCCAGAATATCGAGCGTCACCGCGCCCCCCTCACGTCAGGCGGCACGCAGGGCGCGCCAGGTTCACAGGCATCCAGGCGCGCAATGGCGCCAAGCTGTGCGGAACACGCGGCAAGCGCCGCATCGTATCCGAGCAGCAGCTCACCGATCCGCCCCTGCGACAGCGCCGCCCCCGGCGCCGGCAGGCGCGGTGGGTCGGGCGGGATCAACAGGGGTGCGGGCACCGGCGTCCGCACTAGGCGGACCTCCGGCAGCGGCACGGCGGCTTCGCAACTGATCAACAGCCCGCTCAAGCACGCGAGCAGCGGGAGCCGCATGGGTGGGTTCGGCACGCAGGGCCTCCAACTCGGTGGACAGGCGGCGGGCGTCTTCCGCGGCCCTGGTGGCGAGGTCGGCCAGCTCGCGCATCGCCAGCGCGTGCTGTGCCCGCTGCTGCTCGACCGCCGCCGCGTTCTGCGCGGCCGTGCGCTCGGCGGTCTCGGCGCGCGTGGTGGCGGCGGTGGCCGCTGCGCGGGCGGCGGCGGCGTCGCGCTCCAGGCCGGCCCAATGCAGGCCGATCCCAAGCACTGCGGCGGCCGCCGCCGCCAGCAGGCCAAGCCCGAGATACAGCCGCCACCCGGTCATCAGGGCGTGGCGCCGTCCAGGATCATGCGCCGTCGCCAGCGCGCGATGGCATCGACATAGCCGAGCGTCTCGGCGCTATGGCGGCCCGTCACCTGCACCAGGCAGGGCGCGATGCCCGCCCAGTCCCGCGCGCCGCCGCATCGCTGCTGGGCGCGCAGGATATTGCCCATGCCGGCATTGTAGCTGGCCTGCGCCAGGCGGTGCCGTTCGTCGGACGGGCGCGGCGTGGACCAGGCGCGACGGAGCTTCGCCATGTAGTAGGCGCCGGCGTCGATCGCGATATCCTGGTGCGGCGATGCGCCGGGCGGCAGCCGCAGCTCCCGCATCATGTCCCGCCAGGTGCCCGGCATGAACTGCGCCAGGCCGGCGGCACCCACAGGCGAGACGGCATCCGGCCGCAGGCGCGATTCCTGGTAGAGCTGCGCGCGCCAGGCCAGCCAGTCCGGATGCTCCGGCCAGTGGCGTTCGACGGCGGCGCGGATTTGCGCGTCGTAGCGCGACGGGAACAGGGTGCTGGCGGTGGCGGAGCTGCACCCGACCAGGAGGCCGATCAGGATGCACACGCCCAGGAAGCGCAGGCCGTAGTAGACACCGGCGGCGAAGGGTTCCTTCGCTAGCCCCTGGATCATCTCGCGGAAACGCACGCCGGCGCGCCGGTCGAGCCAAGCGGTGAAATAAAGGGCGGCGAGGATCGCGGCGATGGCGTAGCTCGCCTTGAGCGCGACCGCGAGGGTCAGGAAATCGTCCATGGCTGGCACTCCGCTGGGAAGCGCCAAGCCTATGCGCGCGCGCCCTTGCGGATCGGGGGGAAGCCCTTCCCCTCCGCCATCGCGGCGGGTGCGCCGGCGCCGCCCAGCGGGCTATAAGTCGAGGGGTTCGACTATCCAGGGGTGGATCTCGGTTAAAGTAAACCAGCCTGAACCACCGAGAACCGAGGCCGGGAGCTTCGGCCGTGGAGTGAAGACCGTTGGCGCGCGCACGTCGACGACGGAGATAGCGAACAGGGCCGTGAAAAGCGTGGCGAGCGTGCCGCGGCCGGTCGTTAGCCGGCTGAACCCGTAGCGGGCTGTGAATAGCGCGACATTCGCCGCGACGGCGTTGAGGCAGTGGCGCACCGTCGCAACGTTGAAATTGGCAGTGCGGTCATGCTTCGTCAGGTTGTAGGCATCATACCATGGAAGCGACTTGGTGGGTCGATTGATGTCCCATGTTTTGAACGGGCGCATCGGCGACAGCGTATCGTAGCGCGGCATCGATATCTCGTATTCGGCCAAATAGAGCTTCGGCAGTAGTTTGACATAGTCGTTTGTCGTTAGCCGTTGGTCCGGCGATAGCCCCGCTGCGCTTTCACGGATGCACGCCTTCCAAGTGTTCTCAACCTCGGTACAGGCGAGGATCAACAACTCGCGTGCTTTGTGACCATATGTGTCCAGCGTCTCCTCGGCGGGTTCGATGAAGTTTAGTATTTCGTCTAGTCGAGCAATAAGGAGAAACAACGCTTGTTCAGCGAGCCTCATCTCGAAATCTGGAGTGCCGAGCGCCTCTTCACCCTGGCTGTGCTCCGACATCCCTGGGCGCCAGACGCTCCGGATGGAATGCCCGGCTAGATGGTCGGATGTCTCGATGTCTGTCGCGCCGAAGCGGTGCTTAATCCAGTCTTCGAGGGGCATCGACGTGTCTTCAACGAACGCGATGAACGCTGCACCCGCCCAGTCCGACACTCGCCCTACATGAACAAGCCGATCGCCGTCTCGGTACGCAGAACCAACTGCGGCTAGTTCCTTGAGGTTTAGGAGAGTGTGTGAATCGAATTTAGTGGAGCGAAAGACGAGCGTCTGCATGCAGGTTCGGGCCTCATTGCGTAGCGAAAACTACTTAGTTTCCGCCTTAATCGGGAACATGTCGATCTGCCTACCATCGCCGCGCCCGGTGTTCCGCACCATGCGGACCCACCGCCGTGTGACGCCCAGCGCGCGGGCAACCTCCGCGACGCCGCCCTCCGCCCGGGCGATCATGGCCTTCCGGGTGCGGGCCACATGCAGCACCGGAACCTCGATCTTCTCGCCGCCATAGCGCGCCACTAGGCGCTCCGCCGCCGCCGGGCCGATCGCCTGGGCAAGGCGATGCGCCGGCTCCACATTCCCCTGCGGGACGTAGCAGACGGTTCCGCCGTAGGCGTCCACCAGGCGCAGCGCGCCGGCCGGCCCGATCACCTCGGCGATCTCGACCAGCGAGGCCGGCCAGCCGCGCGTGAGGGCGGCGAAGTCCGTCACCGCGTCGCCTCCACCGGTCGCACGCCGCGCGCCGCCAGCAATTCGAGGTCGGGGATCATCTCGGTCCCGACCTCCTCGGCCGAGTATTGCCAGCCGGGCAGCAGGCGGTGCTGATAGCCGCCGAGCATGCAGCTGAAGCCCGGCAGATTCGCCCAGGTGGTCAACCAGGTGCTCCGGCGCGGGTGGCTCAGCAGCAGGTGCGCGGAGGTGCGGTCTCCCATGCGAACAGGGTCAGGCCAGCACTCGCGCAGCTGGCGCGCCGCAACCGCGGCCTCCGCGCGTTCCTGCGCGGTCGGCGGCGGCAGGGACGCCCTGCGATCGCGCCGCCGCTTCTCCGGCACGGGCGGCAGCGACGGGAGCGTGAGCTGCATCATGTGCCACCTGCCGCGCGATGGACGCCGAGGCGTCGGCGCTCCGCTTCGACCATCGCGCGATAGCGGATAGATTGCTTCACCACCTTCCGCTCCGATGCGGAGCCGACGATGTAGCCGGTGCTGTGCAGGCAGCGGATGGCCGCATCCAGCATCTGCGGCCCGGCCGCATGCGGCATCAGGATCAGGCCGCGTTCGTCCAGCGCACGCAGCAGCGTGACGGTGAATTTGGCGCAGCCGTTCTCCGGGAGGCCGGCGGCGCGCAGCGCCTGCGCGAGCAGAAGCGGGGTCTTGGCCTTGGCCATCAGCGTGCCGCCTTCGGACCGCGCTTCACCATGGCCTTCAACGCCTCGATTACGGCCCGTGCCTTGCCCGCCGAAAGCGCGCCCAGGTCCTGGCCCGTCTGGCGTCGGATGAAGGCGCCGAGCGCCGTCTCGGATCGGTCGCTCACCACGCCCGCATCGGCGGCCTCGATCCACAGCCCCCGGATCATCCGCATCTGGAGGTCGTCGGCGTAGCGCGACCGCCAGGCCCCACCGTCGCGGCGCGGCGCCCCGGCCGCGTGCAGCGCGTCCAGAACCCTGCCGAGGTCGCGATACCCCATGGCGCGCAGGCTCGTCTGCCCGCCCGCCACGCGCCCCAGGAAGGCGCGCCAGGCTGTGTCATCCTCCAGCCCGGCCACCTGGCGTCGGCATGCCTGCACCGCCTTGATGCGCTTCCTCGCGGCATCGGAGCCCGGCTGCCCGGCCGGGTGCGGCCGGAGGGCGAAGGCCGGCGCGCTCATGCCGCCAGCTCCGTCGTCGCCGGCGTCACGATGAATTCCTCGCCGGCCGATCCGATGGTGACGCCCGGCACGGCGCGCGCCGCCTCGGGCTGCGCCTTCAGCGCGTCGCGGTCGATCTCCACCTTCTCGCGCAGGAACTGCGACAGGCCCATCTGCTGCAACAGCTTGAGCACCGTTTCCGGTGAGCTGATCCGGACGGATGGCGGCAGGTGCCGCCACGCGATCTCGCCGGACGGCAACCGATGGGTCTTCACCCGGCCGCCGCGCGTCAGCTCATCCCGGTTCGCCTCGGCCCACGCCTGGACCGCGGCGGTCAGGTTCGCGATCTCGGTCGTGATCGGCGCGGCCTCCGCCGCTGCCTCGGTCCGCAGGGTGGACATGCCTTCATCCAGCGCGGCCTGGATCACGATCTTCGCGCGCATCAGCTCGCCCACCCGGCGCACCATCGCATCGGCCTGCTCGGCCGTCGTCGGGGCCACCACCGCCAGCGCGGCCGTCTTCACCCGCGCGCTCTTCGCCTTCGCCATCACCGCTTCCTTCCTGTGTGAGTTCAGAGACAAGCCGGTCCATCCGCGCACGCAGCGCCGCGTCGCGCTCGGCGCGCGCCTTGATGGACTTCACGGCGGACAGCACCGTGGTGTGGTCGCGGCGGCCGATCGCGCGGCCGAGCACGGCGGAGGAGAAGCCGAAGGTCTCCCGCGCGATCCACATCGCGATCTGCCGCGCTTCAACGATGTCCGCGCGGCTCCAGTGCGACGCGAGCAGCCGGGGCGTGAAGCCGTAGTCCTCCGCCACATGCTTCACGACGGCGCCGATCGACCGCGGGCGGATGTCGTCCTGCTCGGGCGCGATGGTGGCTTCCAGCGCGCGCACGCGACGTTGCAAGGTGCGGACCTCGGCGCGCAGCGCGGCGACGTCTTCCAATGCGCGCTCTCCCAGTGTCACGATGCGGGAGGGCGTCATGGGGCGGGGGAGAAATTCAGCCATGCGGGCCATCCGTCCCGCCGGGGATGGTCGCGGCGAGGCGCTCAAGCGTCGCAATGGCGCCGTCCAGGCGCTCTAGGTCGCGCGCCTGGTGCGCGGCGCTGTAGCCCGCGCGTCCCGCCCGCCATTCGGCGGACCGCGCGAGATAGTCCCGCTGGTCGCGCACCACCGCGATCTGCTCGGCGATCGCGACCCGGTCCACGACGGCGGCGGGTGGATCTGCCCGGGCATCAAGGTGTGCGCCCACCACCGTGCCGGCATACTCCATCACCTGGATGCGCCGCTGGTCCCGCTCGGCGCGCGGTCGGGACGCCGCGGTGACCCCGGCATCGAACGCCTGGCGCGCCATGCCTTGCGTGACGTCGCGCGCGGTGAGCGTGCTCACGCTGTGTCCTCCTGCTTGCGGTTGGGGCACGAACGGCACGCCTGGAACATGCGCACCGTCTGGTGGTTCGATCCGTCGTAGGGGCGGCGCTGCCAGGTCACGCATTGGTCGCCGGGCAGCTCGTGCCCCATCGCGGGGCACGCCACGGTCCCGCCCATGAAGGCGCCGCGCACCGCGGTCTCGATGCGCGACAGGTCGCCGCGATACTGGCGGCGCAGCACCAGGCTGATCGTGGCGGCCGAGTATCCGAGGCGCTCAGCCACGCGACGCGCGCTGCTGCCGTCGCACGCGACAGCCAGCGCCGTGACCCATGCGGGAATGTCTTCCCCCCAGGCCGTGGCCGCACGGAAGCGCGCCGCTGGCGCGGTGATGGGCGGGCGCTTCATGCGGGCATCTCCGGCCACACCTGACGGCCAAGGTTCGCGTCGAAGACGATCTTCCCGCGCCGGATCGCTGGCGGGCGCGGGCCGGTATTCCGCGCATGCAGCAGACGGTAGCGGGCGAGCCGGCCCTTCCGCCCAGGGACCTCCGGCACCACGACAGCGAGGTATCCAGCCCGCGCCAGGTGGGCGACATAGCTCCGCACCGTCGTCTCCGATGCGATGCCGGTCGCGGTCCGAAGATCCCGCGCATCGAAGCTCGGCAGCGCCTTCATGGCCTGCCAGATGCGCTCCTGGTCGGTGGGCGCGTCGTCGATCTCACCGGCCGCATTGACGCGCGGCGCTTCCACGCCGCGGTCATGCAAGAGCCGATACACCGCCGGCCGCGTAAGCCGCGCGGGGACGATGACGGCGACGATGCCGGCGGCGACCAGGCGGCCGAGATAGTCCCGGACCAGGTCGGGGCCAGAGACGACGCTGCGCAGGATGTCCCGGACAGTGAAGTGCTGCCCCGACCGCGCTGCCAGGGCGCGGATCGCCGCCCACACCGCGTCCCGGCCGGAGAGCCGGGACAGCGGGCGCAGCACGACGGGACGCTTGCGGCGGGCGCTCATACGTGCGCGTCCGCCGGCGCTGGCGCCGGGATCGGCGTGGGTGCCGGGCGTGGGTCGATGTGCACCTCGTAGAAGGCCGCCGCCAAGGCATACGCCCGCTCGGATGCCTGCCACGCGCGCTGCGCCCGCTCGCGCACCGCTGCGCGTTGGGCCTGCGCTTTGTGATAAGCCGAACCACCGAAGCCCACGGCGGGCATCGGCCGCGCGAGCAGCGCCTCTTCCACCGCCATCGCCTGGCGCCACGCGGCGCTGGCCTTCTCGGAGGCGCGCAGCAACTCATGCCAACGGGCGCTGGCAATGTCGCGCCGGGTGATGACCGGCGCGCACATGCGGAGCAAGAACGCCATGCCGTCTCGCGAAAGGTCGTTGATGTCCGTGGGCATCGGCGGAACCTTCACCGCCCTGGGCTTCGCGGGCATGGTCAATGGCCCCCGAGATAGCGAGCATCGAAGGCGTCGGAGCGATCCCGGGCCTCTTGGTACCGGGAGTAGGCCGCGCGTTTCTTTCTGGAGTGCCTGTCCGGCACCGCGGCATACGCGCAGACGGCCTCATAGACCCGGCGGTTCAAGGCGAGGCTACGCGCGACCACCAAAGGGTCCTTGATCCCCGAATAGCCGCGCACCGCCCCAATCAATGCGGCCTCCTCGGGCGTGAGATCGCGTTCGGACGCCGGCGGCGTGGGCACCGTGCACCAGGTGTCGAACATGGTCAGAACCTCCGCACCGCCGGCGGATTTCCGGTGTAGAGTGGGCGTTCGCCCCAATCGCCGAGGGTGACGATCGGCAGGCCGGCATCCAGCGCGAAGGCGCCGATCTGATCGAGGTTCACGCAGACGCGCCGGCACGATCCCTGCGCCTGCGCCACCAGGCGCTCCAGCAGATCGTCCGCGACGGCGACGCGGGGGCAATACAGCCGGGCCAGCGCCTGCGCGTCTGTCAGGCTGCATGCCGCCGCCTGTTCCCAGGCCAGCACGCGACCGTGGAACCGCTCCCACCGCTGGAGCTTGGTCGGAAGGTACTCTTCCCCGATCAGCACGATGGTGGCCTGCGACTGCTCGTAGATGTCGCGCACCAGCTCGACCAGGTTGCGCGCGACGACGTGGTCGAATTCGTCGATGATCAGCGGGCGGCGCGACAGCACGAGCTGCTCGGCCACCTGGTCGACCATCTCGCTGACCGTGCGCGCCGGCACGACGCCCTGCTGCCGAAGCACCGCCAGCAGCAGCGCCTTGCGCGTCCAGCCGGACCGGGCCTCGACGTAGTAGGCGCGGAACTGCCCTGCGGCGTGCGCGGCGGCGAAGGATTTCCCGAAGCCGGATGGGCCGGAGAAGGTCGCAAGCCCCGGCAGGTGCGACGCGCGCCCCTGGGTGCGGGCAATCAGCGCCGACAGTGCGGTGATGTTCCGGAGCGGCGCGATGCCGGATGCGGGCCGCTGTGCGGCCTCCGGCGAAACGAGAGACAGATGCGGTGTCACGCGGTTTTCCTCGCTGGGGTGGGGTCGGAGGGGGCGGGGGGAACGGGGGCGGTGCGCGCCATGAACTCGGCGTATCGCCGCTCGTGATCGCGCCGTTGCGTGAACCAAGGCCGCGTCACGGCATGCGCGAGCCATTCGGCGTCCGCGTCAGGCAGCGCCTCGCCGGCATCGCGACGAGCGGCCAGCGCGCAGGCGCGCGCATACCAGGCGTCCTCGCCGGTGACGGGCGCAGCGGCGGGTGCCGGCGCCTCGAAGCGGCGCACCGTCTCGGCGTGTAGGGCCTCGAAGGCGGCATCAAGGGCGAAGGCGGGCGGCGTGACCGCTTGCTCGATCAACTGCGGGCCGCGGCGCTCCGCGCGGATCAGATCGGCCTGACCCTCCAGCAGCTTGAGCCGCGCCGCTTCGCGGACGGCGAGGGCGTGCTCCACCTTGCTGGCCGGCTGTTCGGGAATGACGTTGGCACCGCGCTCGGCGATGCAGATCAGGCGGCCTTCTTCGGTACGGACCCACACGCGCGACCCGTCGTGGATGTCGTAGCCCACCAGAACCTGGTTGCCGCCGTGCGGCACCAGCGCCTGGTTGAAGTAGATGCCCCAAGGAAGGCGCACCTCGCCGCGGCGAGTGACGCGCATCTCGTAGGGGCGGAACAGGTCATCGAGCTGGGCGGCGTCGATCATCCGCGGCTGCCAACCGCGCGCCTTGTGGTCGGCCAGCGCCTCGGCCGGCGACATGTGCCGCTGGCGGCCGGTGATCGCATCGGCGACGCGCGGGAGGCCGCGATGCGGGGTGGCATTGTAGCGTTCCACCACCTGGCCGATCCACGCCAGGAAGGCATCCCAGGGCATTAGCCCGCGCGACGTCCCGACTTCGCGGATATCCCGCTGCACCAGCTTCACGACGCGGCGGCGCGCCTCGCGGTCCATGTCGCGGCCGGCATAGGTGGGCAGCTCGCGCGCGGCGGCCTTCCACAGCGTCTGTTGCAGGCGCTCGATCTTGCCGCGCGCCTGCGCCCGGCCCGGCGTGCTGTTCTCCGCCGTGGCGCCGATGCGTCCGAGCAGGCCGAACACCTCGTCCGTCATGGCCTGAGCCACGAAGCCGGAGCCGTTGTCGGTGTAGAAGATGCCGAACTGGCCGAGCCGCTCGACCCCGCATCGGATCGTGTCCATCACCACGGCGCTGCTTTCGGCCAGGCCGGCCGACCACCCGAAGACATACCGCGTGGCGGTGTCCATCAGGGCGCAGACCTCGGGCCGGAACGGGTTGCCGTGCATGGGGTGCGCGATGTCGGCCTTGAAGGAATGGCCGTCCGCCGTCACCACCTGCAAGGGCTGCAAACCCTCTGTTGAACGGCGCTTGAACGCCTGCACCGCCAGCAGCTCGTTCGGCCCGCGCCGGCCGCGCTCGCGATCGACGATCGACATTCGGGCGAGGAAGCGGCGGGCGGTCGCATAGGACGGCGGCTCAACCCCCGGGGGCAGCAGCTCCGGCAGCCGCTGCCGCAGCACCGTGGCGAGCTTCGGCTTGCTCGGATGCCCGTGCGCATTGAGCAGGGCCGCTGCCCACAGCGGCAGCGCCTCGGCCGGTGGCGGCGCGACCGGGGCGAGTGCCGCGACGCCGCGCTTCGCTTCGTCATGCCAACGATACAGCGTGCGAAGGGAGAGCTGGCGGCTGCCGGTCTTGCCGCCACGCGCATTGGCCTCGGCGACCAGGCCGCGGAGATGAGGCGGCAAGGTCCCCGCGCGGGCCTGCGTGACGATCTCCAACATCGCGGCCCGCATCGAGCCAAGCGCCGCCAGCCGCTCGACCTCCAGCAGGATCGCAGCGCGCGCATCCATCGTGCGGCGCTGCCAGTCGGCCAGAAGGGCGGATTGCGGCGGCGCGGGAATGGTCTGCGTGATGTCCGAGACCGTCGGCATGGGTGCGGTTTCGACGGCGCGACGCAGCAGTTCGGCGCGCGCCGGTGTTGGCAGCGACGTCACCGCATACTCCCGCCCGCCACCGCTCGCCGCACGGTCGCGCGACTGCCACCGCTCGCGCGTGGCGCGGCGGATCATGGCACTCTCGGAGCGGGGAACGCTCGGCAAGGCGAGGTCCGCCAACTGCCGCGCCGTGAACCAAGCGGCGGTCATTTCCGCCCCCGCGCGATCTCGCGCTGCGCCCATTCCATGGCGCCCTTCGGCAGCGCCTTCCGCAGGGCCTCCTTGCGGTCGCGGATGCGCTTCTCCTGGAGCTGCAGCACCATCAGCTCGCCCAGCGCGGCTGCCTCTTCCGGCACGATCTTCTGGCCGCATGCAGTCATCGTCAGGCGCAGCAGCGCGTCGTCGCCGGTGGCGCGATACAGCGCGGGCAGGGCCTCCAGCGGGAACCGCCATTCCGTGGCGCTCGGCGCCGCGTAGGCATCGAGCATCCGCTTCGTGACCTCGCGCCCCTCGGCATCGCCGGCGATGCGGTTCATCTCGGCGGCAACGGCATGGCGATCCATGCCGCGCTCATCACGCGCGCGGGTCAGCATGTCGGCGAGAACGGTGCGCACCTGCTGCCCGAAATCCCCGAGAGGAACCGCTTCCTCCCGGCGATCGAAGAACGACGCCTGCGCGGCGTCCCCGAGCAGCGAAGATGGGCGCCGCCGCGGCATCAGCCTTCTTCGCCGTGGGGCACGCGCGCCAGGCGCGGCGCGCCGAGCACGACACCGGACATATCCGTCCGCTCGACGATCTCGACGCGCAGGCCAACCGCGTTTGACCAACCGAAGAAGATACGAGCCGGCGGGTCCGTCTCGGCGCTCTCCATGCGCGCGAAGTGCCGCACCGAGATGCCGAGATGCGCGGCCACGTCCACCTGGCGCAGGCCGGCTGCCTCGCGCGCGCGGCGGAGCATCAGCCGAGCGCCGATCCAGTCGCTGGCCCAGCTCATGCTGGTAGCCCGACGAGCTGGTAAGCTTGCGCGCCCACGAGGCGGATGCACCCTTCGCGCTCCAAGCGGGCGACATGCGCGTCGGTGAGGCTACCGTGGCCGTCCACATACCAGCGGCGCGTCCTGGGATCGCGTGCGAGCTTGGCGCCGCCCTGCATAAGCGGGAGCACGGTCTTCCAGCCCGCTTCGGAGGCGCGCCGGTTGGTCGCGGCGACGCTCTCGCCAGTGTCGGACGGGCGGCTCATCCGACCAGCCTCAGCGCGGCGTCGAACAGCGCGACAAGGAGTGGGAAGAGCAGCGCGCCCCCGACCAAGCCCGCAAGCACGATGCCCGACATCAGCAGCGCCAAGGCCCAGGCCGGTGGTGGCGCGAGGTCCACGCTGGGGGCGGCGCCGACGCGGAAGGACAGGCGCCGGGTCATCCGGGCCTCCCGCCGCCGCGCCCATCGAACGGATGGTCAGGGATCTGCCGCCGTCCGCGCGCCTTGGCGATGACGTGGCGGACGCGCGAGAGGGTGGCGACCAGGTCTACCGGGTTGACCTGGCACCCATCATCCAGCGCGGCCTGGAGCGGCAGCATCAGCGTCTCGGCCGCGTGCAGCAGCTCGACGCCGGCGCCGAGGATGCGGGCGTTGGCGGCCTGTTCCGGCCCGCCCCGATGCTCGGTGTGCAGAGACATGACAGCGATGGTGTGGCCGTCCGGTCCACGGATGACGGCGTGCCCGCGGCTGATCTCCGCGTGCCAGGGCGCGGCGGTGTGCTGGTCGCCGCTCACTGGCCACCCCCCAGCGCCCAGGCAATCACCGGGCCGCCGAAGAAGATGGCCGCGACCACCAGCACGAACAGCGCGCCCGCGGTAAAGGGGCGATCGGGCGGCAGGACGAGCCGCTCCCTGCCCTGGTCATCGAATTCCCGGAGCGGGCTCATGCGGCCACCCGAGATTCACAATGACCGGCATCAACCGCCGCGTTACGTTTTGCCGGCACCCTGATCTGGCAGTGACGGGTGCCGTCCGCCTCGTGACGGCTGGGCCAGATGTCCTGGGCGGTGGTGCCCAGGAACTCTGCGATGGCCAGCTCCCCGAGGTAGTGCGGCTTGGCGATCGCGTGGCTGCAAGCGTGGGGGTGCAACCCCCGCTCGCGCGCCAGGCGCTGGAGGGTCATTCGCGGCTGGCTCATGCGAACCGCCGCCTTGACCTCCTCCGGATGCCAGTCGCCGTTCGATTGTTTGGCGACGTGCCATGTGCCGTCTCTGCGGCGGATGGCCATAGAGGGGTTCCTCCATCCCCGCCCTGGCAGGCGGGTCAACTAGGGGTGTCGGTCGTGAGGTCCACAGGGGTGAACAGAAGGGAGGATGGAACAGAACAATGGTTCAATCAAGACAGTTTTCTGCGTCAGACCTGCGTCCGCGCTCGGTTGGCGCAGAATCCGTCTAAGTATCTGAGTTTGCTTAGGTCTTACGCGTCAGACCTGATCTGCGCGCAATGTCAGACCTGACGTCAACGGGTCTGACGCCCGGCGATACGAAGCTGCGACTGAAACAGCTTCGTGAGCTGGCAGGCGAGACGAACCAAAAATCTATGTCGTTGAGGCTTGGCCTCAGCCCGAATGCCTGGCGCCTAATGGAGACCGGCGGGGGGCTACCCAGCGCGGACACGCTGCTGCGCTTGGCGGACCTGGGCTTCAGCCCGACCTGGGTGCTTACCGGCCAAGGCCCGATGCGGCTCGACGGCACTGACAGTTCCACAGCGCCCGCAAGCGCGCTGGATGACCAGCTGCTCGCCGAGGTGATCGAGCTGATCGAAGGGTGGCTCAGCCAGCACGCGCGCTCCCTGGCGCCCGCAGAAAAGGCGAAGGCTATCGCCGCCGCCTATGAATTATGTGCCGAAAGAACCGCCGCCACCGAACAAAAGCCGGCGGCCTTTGCCAACAAAATCGTCCATCAGATCATGAAGATGGCAAGCTGAGGAACGCAATGAACGATAACAGGCCGGGGCCTAGCAGCCGTTTACGCGACATCCTAAAGTCCGCTAAGCCGGACACGCCTGCCGCGACTGCCTCCCCAAGGCGGCGCTCTCGCGCAGGTGGTACATCCATCGCAGATTTCATCGTCAGCGGCAGCGGCAACATTGTCGCAAACCAGGTCACGGTGAACCATTCGCCCCGGCCGGTGCGGCCCAAGATCGTGCCCGGCGATGCACACATCACCCCGATGCAGGCACGCGCCCTCAAGGAGCTGGTCGAAAGCATCGTCGATACGGGCGGCGTGATAAAGAAGAACCCGCCCACCTATCCCAGCGTTTACAGTGCCTTGAACAAGAAGATGGGCGTCACCCAATACCTCCTGATCCCTCGGGAGCGCTACTTGGACGCCCTTGCATTTCTGACGACTATGCGGGGACGGATGCTGTCCACGAAGTCAGCATCCAAAAAGCTTGGGGCGGACTTCCGTACGTCGGCCTTGAAGTTCATTCACGCCAGGTGCCGGGAGTTCCCTGACGGCGTCGCCCGCCGCGAGGCCTACATGGCGCGGGTCTTCGGCACCACCTCGCTCAGCGAGCTGCCGGACGCCGATCTCGCCAGCCTCCGCCAACACATCCTGGGCTGGAGGCGACGATAGGGATCGCTTCCGATCAATCGCCGCTCGGGCATGTGCCAAATCGCGCGCACATTCCGTCGCCCCGCGATCAGTTTCGATCACTCCGTGCCAAACCGCCCGGCGAGGCGGCGCTATCGCACCTCCCGCTCAACGCCAGTTCATTGGCCGGTTTTGGCGTACTTGCATCGCCGGCCACCCGGGTTCCGCCTGTGCCAAAACGATCGGTCCCCCACAGAGAGACGCTTTTGGTCCCGGTTTCACCGGTCCATGCCGGCCCATGTCTCTCCTGCCCATTTTTGGCAGTACGAGTTTTCGGGGGTGGCCCTCGCTGCGGCGCCGGAAGCCTAAAGCAAGAACACGCCGGCCCGATGCCGGCGCGCGGCTCTGCATCCCAGGTGCCGTGGGGTGTTCGTGCGGATCAGCGAAAACCGAGGCCTCGCGCTGCTGCTGCCAGCCGCCTGACAAGCACAGCCAGACCGCGGTACAGCACCGACCGGGTGCTAGCGAACTGTCCTGGCCGATGGAAATCAGCGCAACTGCTCCCTAAGCCGGACCAATCGTCCCATCGCCAGCAGCAGCACCAATGTCGCGAGGTTCAGTACGCCAGACACTGCAGCGACAGAATCGAGCTTCTCGATGGCGAGATCAAGCGCCGCACCAACGTCGTCGGCATCCTGCCCAACGGGACCGTCCTCATTCGCGTCGCCGGCGCCATACTCGTCGAGCAGTCCGACGAATGGGCCACCCAGCGCCGCTGCTACATGACCCTGGAAAACATCCGCGCCGTCAGCGACACTCGCGACGTCAGCCTGTCCGCTATGACGGGCTGACACGGCGGCCCAACCCGCCAGCGACCACCGCACCTTCACCACGCGTCGTGACACGACCGTGACGCGCGACTTTCGGGGTTGTCACTCAAACTGTGCCGAGGCGTTCACTGGATCGCTTGGCGGCCTGAGCTGTTGGGGGAGTTCCTGCCGCGGCGGCGTTCGCGTCGTGCGGATGAAGCCGTCGACTGACGCAGGTCGCGCGACATCACCAGTCCTGGTCATGCGCGTCATGACTCTGCAGCGCAAAAGCCTCTCCACGACACGGCCGGGCGCCGATCGTCGATGACGGAGAGCACGATGACCGAATCAGATTACGACCGACGCGGCATGCTGCGCGCCCTGCCCCTGCTGACCGCCGGCGTCGGCATGCTGGCCGCCGGCTGCACCGTGGCGCAGCTGCCCTTTCCCAACCTGACCGAGGCGGAAGAACACCTCGCCGCGGCGCTCGAGGCCCTGCACCGCGCCCCCGATCGATTCGGCGGCCACAAGGCCGACGCGGCGCGGCTGATCCGCGGCGCGCTGCAGGAGATTGAACTCGCGCGCCTGGCCTTCCGCTGACCCCGAACCGCAGGACCAAGACCATGAGAACCCTGACCATCATCGCGGCCTTCGCCGGCCTGATGGCCACCGCCGCTCCCGCTTCCGCCGCGCCGCTCGCGGCGACCCTCGGCATGACGGCGACGCCCGTCACCCCCATCGCCGAGGGCTGCGGCCCCGGGCGTTGGCGCGGGCCCTGGGGCGGCTGCCGCGGTCCCGGCTGGGGCCCCGGCCCCGGCTACGCCTATGGCGGCCCGCCTGCCGAAGGCTGGAACGGCTGCCCGCCCGGCTACTGGCGCGGCCCCTGGGGCCATTGCCGCGACACGCCCTATCACGGCCGCCTGCCTGGCGGCGGCTGGCGCTGACACCCGCACCGACACACCGACATCCAAGGACGCTCGCGATGAGAACCCTGCTCACCCTCGCCACCGCCACCATGCTGGCCGTCGCCGCTCCCGCGGCGATCACTGCCGCCCAGGCGCAGCCGGCCCCGGCCGTCGCCTCGGTGCCCGACTACACGGCGGACGATGCCCGCGCCGTGCTCAACGCGCGCCTCGCTGCGCTGAAGGCCGTGATCGCCCTGACGCCGCAGCAAGAACCGCTATGGGCGCCGGTCGAAGCGGCCATCCGCGACATCGTGCGCGATGCCGCCAACCGCCGCGCGCAGCGCTTCGCCACCACGCCGCCGGCGCATTTCCTCGACGTGCTCGGCGCCATCGCCGATGGCGAGGCGGCGCGCGGGCGCGACCTGCGACGCTTCGTCGACGCCGCGAAGCCGCTGGTGAACGCGCTGACCGACACGCAGCGCCGGCGCCTGCCCGCCTTCCTGGGCATGACCGACCACGCAGGACCGGCGCAGTCCAGCGGGCAGCTCTGGCTGTTCGAAGAAGAGGAAGGCTGATCCGATGAGCGCCGCCGCCGCCCTCGCCACGACGACGTACATCGAGGCGCTCGTCGAGCGCCTCGCCGCGCGCGGCGCTGCACCCGTGCTGCGCTCCGGCGGGCGGGACATCCCGGCGGCGGCCCTGCTCGCGGCGATCCACCGCCATGCCCGCGCCCTTGCTACGCTGGGCATCGGGCGCGGCAGCCTGGTGGCGCTAATGGCGCCCAACCGGCCGGATGCGCTGGCCATCCGCTATGCGGCCAGCCTGGTCGGTGCGGGCAGCGTTTTCCTGTCGGCGCCACCGGCGCAGGAGAGCCGCGCGGGCCTGATCGCGCAGATGGCGCCGTCGCTGCTGGTCGTGTTCCGGGACACCGCGCCGCTCATCCCGCCCGGCACCGCTGTGCCACTGGCATCCGTCGGCATCGCCATCGACGGCGCGGTGCGTCTCGACCATCTCGCGGCCGGGCAATCCGATGCGCCGCTCGCTTGCGCGGCGCGCCCGGAGGATCTCGGCATCATCGTCTCCTCGGGCGGCACCACGGGCGTGCCGCATGGATCGTGGCGCAGTTTCGCCGGTTACGGCGCGCTGATCGCTGCGCCGAGCCCGCCGGACCGGCGGCAATTGGTGAACGGGCCGCTCGCCTACCTGTCGCAGACGCTGGTGGATGCGACGCTGCTCGGCGGCGGGTCGGTCGTGCTGCGCGACGGCTTCGACGCCACCGATACGCTCACCACCATCGAGCGCGAGCGCATCACGCACCTGTTCCTGGTCGAGCCACAGCTGTTCGAGCTGATGGATCATCCGGACCTGCCGCGGCGCAACCTGTCGTCGCTGCGCCAGCTCGTGCATGTCGGCGCCTCGGCGCCGCCGGTGCTGCGGCGCCGCGCGTGGGATCGCCTCGGTCCCATCATCGCGCATACCTACGGCGCGAGCGACATGGGGCTGGTCAGCCTGCTGCCGCCGACGGGGCTCGATCCCGCGCGGCCCGAAACTTTCTCGTCCGCCGGCCATGTCCTGCCCGGGGTGACGCTGCGGCTGCGCCGCGCCGATGGCGGCCTGGTGGGTGTGGATGAACCTGGGATCGTGGAGATCCGGTCCACCGCCATGGCCGCCGGCTACCGCAATCGTCCCCAGGAGGAAGCCGAGGCCTTCCGCGATGGCTGGTTCCGCAGCACCGACCTGGCGCGCCGCGATGCTGCGGGCGCGCTGTACGTGATGGGCCGCGCAGGCGATGCCATCGAGGTCGATAGGGTCACGGTGCTGCCGACGATGATCGAGGAGACGCTGTGCCGGCTGCCGGGCATTCGCTACGCCTCGGTGGTGGCGAACCCCGGCACGCAATGCTGGGTCGCCGCGGTCGTGGCCTGGCCCGCCTGCGAGCTCGATCCCGCGGCCTGGCGGCGGGCCGTAGCCAACTCGCACGGCGATGCGGTGGCGCGGGCGGTGACCTGGTTGCCGGTGAGCCGCGTGCCGCTGACCGAACAGGGCAAGCCCGACCGCGCCGCGATCCTGCGCCTGGCCGCGGCTGCGTGAGGCGCCAGGCGCGGCCGCGTCAGGACCGCGTGGTGCTCGGACGCGCCAGTCCGCCGGACGCCCCGGCGACGTCGAGGCGCATCGCGACGGCGAAGGCCTTCTCGAACCGCGCGATATCGCCGGGCCGGCGCAGGAACCAGAAGATCGGATCGCCGCCCGGCAGCCATTGCGGGCGCAGCCGCCGCACCAGTTGGATGGCGGCGCGCGCCTCCTCGACCATGCCGGTCTCGGTCGCGGCGACGACCATGGTGCGGGCGCAGGGCGCGTAGTCCGGCAGATGCGCGGCGCAGCGCCGCAGCTCGCGCAGCGCCTCCTCCGGCTGGTCGGCCAGCAGCAGGGCACGACCGAGCACGGCCCGCGTGCGCGGCGGGCAATGGGGGTCGAGGGCGAGGGTCTCGCGCAGCGCGGCGATCGTCTCCTCCGGATGGCCCGCCGCCGTCAGCACCTCGCCGCAGGCGGACCGCGTGCCGTAGTCCGCGACGCGGCTGAGCTGCAGCGCGAGGCGCGCGAAATCCACCGCCTCGTCCCAATGCCCGGTCAAGGACAGCGCGAAGGCGAGGGCGGACTGGCACAGCGGCGATTCCGGGTCGAGCCGCGCCGCCTGGCGCGCGAGCTCCACCGCCGCCTCGGCGCCGCCGCCGTGCAGCGTCGCGTTCCAATCGAAGGTGGCGACGCGCATCAGCGTGAAGGCGGCCCAGGCATAGGGCGCGGCAAAGGTCGGGTCGATCCGCGTGGCGCGCAGGAACATCGCGCGCGCGGCGATGGTGTCCTGCTCGGTGCCGCGCTGGTGGAGTTCCCGGCCGAGCAGCATGTGTTCCCGCGCGGTCAGGTGCTCCGGCGGCTTCTGCTGGGCGCGACGCAGGCTCTTGCGGCCGATCTGCAGGTCGATCGCGCCGGCCAGTGCCGCGATGGTGGCCAGCGGCGGGGTGGGTTCCTGCGCCGGCCAGGCGATGCGGTCGGCCCAGAAGCTCGTGCCGGTGGCCATGTCTTCCAGCCGCACGACGGCGCGTGCCGTCTCCTCCGCCGCGCGCACGTCCAGGAACACCGCAAAGCCCCGGGACGGTGTCGTATCGGAGCCGGCGATCACGCGCAGGTCCTCGAACCGCACGAGCTCGGCGACCAGGTCGGCCGCGAGGGCATGGAGGAGCCGCGCCGCCGCGGCATCGCCCGGCAGCGTGGCCGCCGGCACGACGACCAGCGTGTCGCGCCGCTGCAGGCCAAGCAGGGGCGATGGAGGGCCCGGGTGGGGAATCGGTGCGTGCGGCGCGTCCGGCGTGGCCTCCCGCGTGACTGTGGCGGCAAGGATGTAGCCGCGCCGGGGCACCGTCCGCAGGATCTCCGCGGCGCGCACGCCGAAGGCACGCCGCAGGTCGCTGATGCATTGCGTCAGGGAATCATCGCCAACCACGACGCCCGGCCACAGCGCGGCGAGCAGTTCGTCGCGGCCGAACAGTCGGCCGGGATGGTCGACCAAGTAGCGCAGCAGGGCGAAGGGCTTGGGGCGCAGGCGCACTTCCGCGCCCGTCGCGTCGAACAACATGCCGCGCAGCGGGTCCAGCCGATAGCTGGCGAATAGATACGCCGCGTCGCTCGCCTCGGTCTGCATGACGCGCATCATTGCCCTCATCTGGGCACGCAGTATGCCGCATCGCCAGGAGGCGGAAAGCGGCGCGCGGACGCGCGGGGCGAAGGATGAGCGCGAGCCGATGCGGGCCGCTTGCGTGATGCCGCTGCCGGCCTCGCCGGAGCTGGCGTTGGTGATGATCGAGGACCTGGTGCGCCGCGCCGTCCGCGGCGACGCTGGGCACCCTGTTCGGCTTCAGCCGGGCCGAGTCCGAGGTGGCGCGCGGTCTCGGTGGCGGTGCGGGCGCGGAGGAGGTGGCGACCAGCCGCGGCGTATCGGTCGACACCGAACGGGGACAGACCCGGGCGATCCTTCGGAAATCCGACGCGGCGAACCTGCGCGAGCTCGAACGCCTGATGGCGACGGTGGCGGCCGGCATCGCCGCGGCGGAAAGACGTTCGGGCGGCGGCGCGCCGTCATGCCAGCCCGGGCAGCAGGGCGCGCAGGCCATCGACGACCATCTGCACCGCGATCGCGGCCAGGATCAGCCCCATCACGCGGGTCATGATCACCCGCGCGGTATCCGACAGCAATGCGCCGAACCTGGCACCCAACAGCAGGACCACCGTGACGCACAGCAGCGCTGCGCCGAAGGCGGCGATGCAGGCTGCCCAATCCGCCCCGCGATGCTGGGCCCGGCCAGCGAAGATGATCATGGTGGTGATGGCGCCCGGGCCCATCAGCATCGGGAAGGCGAGGGGATAGAAGGCTACGCCGCCGGCAGCGCCGTCCGGCGACGCTGGCGCGGCGCCTCGTGTGCCGGCCAGCATGTCGAAGGCGATCTTGAGGACCATGAGCCCGCCGGCGACCTGCAGATCGTGGATGCCGATGCCGAAGAAGGCCAGGATCGGCGCGCCGGCCATCGCGGCGACAGCGCCGATCGCCGCGACGCACAGGACGACCTGCAGCGCGATCCGCCGCTGTGCTTGCGCGCTGAGTCCGGCCGTCAGCGCCAGGAACAAAGGCAGGCCGCCGAGTGGATTCAGGATAGCGATCAGCGCGCCGAGGAACTTCAGGGCGAACGCGTCATCCACGCCCATCATCACGGTCATCCCTCCAGTGTTCCGGGCCGAGTTTGAAGCGGGCGGCCAACCTGTGCGGCAAAGCCGTGCAGCGGTATTCGCGGGCCTACTGCGCCCGATCGCGCCGCAGACCCCTTGGGGCGTGTCGTCAGCCGGCGGGCACGAATGCGTCGAACCAGGCTGCGACCGCGGTCCAATCTCGCGCCGGCACCGCGAGGACAAGGTAGCCGTCGGGGCGGACCACCTCGATGAAGCCGCTGCCCGCGGCGTCGCGCGGCGCGGGATCGATCAGCGCCCCGAAGCGGTCGAGCAATCCGGGCGGCGGCGGCTCGTCGGCCCTCAGCACGAAGCGCGGCGTATTGCCCGTGCCATAGGGCGTCTCCCCGTCAAGCGGCGGCATCCGCGATCCCCCGGCGCGTGGCGCGTGGTGCGCTGGGCCGTTGATCGGGCTGCGTGGGTAGCCGATGCCGATCTCGGTCATGGTATCCACCATCGCCCGCTGCACCGGACCGAGCCCGAGCAGCAGGTGCGCCAGGCTGTCGCGCACTGCACGACCCGCGGAGCTCTCTATCAGCGCTGCCTTCGTCAGCCGCCCCGATTCTGCGATCACCGCCGCGCCGACCGGGCGGCGTTCCGCGTCGTAGCTGTCGAGAAGCGCCGGCCGGGCCAGGCCGCGGCTGACAAGAGCAAGCTTCCAGGCGAGGTTCACCGCGTCCTGCATGCCGATGTTCATGCCCTGAGCGCCGGCCGGGCTATGCACATGTGCCGCATCGCCGGCGAGGAAGACGCGGCCCTCGCGATACCGTGGCACCTGGCGTTCATTGATGCGGAAAGCGCTGGTCCAGATCAGCTCGGTCAGCGCCATTCCGCCTGGCCCGCGCCGATCAATCACAGCCTGAATCGCCTGCGCATCCGGCAGCGCACGCGGCGCGTCCCCCGCGGGGCCGTCGCTCGCGATGACGCGATAGTGGCCGGCCCCCAAGGGCAGAATGAGCAGCGGTCCTTCGGAGTGCCAATAGGTGGACATTTCATTCGACGGAAACGGCGCGCCGGACAGCCGGCAATCCGCGAGCATCCAGTTGGTGTCGAGCGTGTCGCCCTCGAAAGGCAGGCGTAGCGCATGTCGAACCGTGCTGTGCGCGCCATCGCACGCGACCATCCAGGCGAACCGGGCGGCTGCCTCCCGGCCGTCGGCGTGGCGCAGCGTGGCCGCGACTCCAGTGTCATCCTGATCGAGGCCGACCAGCTCGACGCCAAGCCCGGTACGAACGCCGGCGGCGTCGAGATGCCGCTCGAGGATCGCCTCGGTATCGCTTTGTGGCAGCATCAGGAGGAACCGATAGGGGGAGGCGACTTCCGCCAGGTCGAGCCGCGCGATGGACCTGGAGCCGGAAAGAATATTCGCGGCCGTCACCTTGTTGCCTTGCGCCACGAGGTCCCCTGAGAGCCCCTGGCCTTGCAGCAATTCCAGCGTGCGGGGCCAGATGCCGATGGCCCGGGAGGTGGTGCTGCGCGCGGCCATCCGGTCGACGATGCGGACCGCGACGCCGTAGCGCGCAAGCTCCACCGCAAGCGTCAAGCCGACCGGGCCCGATCCGATGATGAGCACAGTGTCCGACATGATCTCCTCGGCAGCGCTGATCTTGGCTGTCATCACCCTGCGGGTCATTTGCACCCCTGGCATGCCCAGAACTGGTGACCTGTCTCGGGCAAGCCCATCGCAGGCCGCGCATGCGATCCCTACCCGCCGAGCATTACCCGGTGTGAGGGTGCGCGTCGTCGCCGTGAGCGGATCGTGCCCAGATGGAATCAGAGACGCATTCGTCGATGCATGATCACCCGAGCGATCGCGATCGTGCGCATTGTCGAACGCACAGTACCCTAGGTGCCTAGCCGCCTGATTTCGCCGATCACGCGGACACGGATACGGCGCGCATTGCCGGGCAGATACGCGATGGGGATGTCTTCCAGGTCCAGCGTCTGCACGCTGCTCGCCTCGGCGCCAGCCTCGATCGCCCGTCGCGTCGCTTCGCGGCTCGCCAGACCCAGCGCGGTGTCTCGCTCGACGCCCGAGAAGATTCGATCCACCTCGCCACTGACCTGCGCGATGGCCGCGCCGACGGCATTGGCCACCGCATGGTGTTCGATCCGCACCACTTCCGAGATCCCCTCCATCTGGTCGGGCACGAGGAAACTCCCCCCGCCCACGGCGATCAGGGGCATCGGCGCGGCATCGGTCTTCATGCGGTCCACGACCTCGGCGGCCGTGCGTTCCATGTGGGCGAGACTGTCGCGGACGAGTGCAGCGGGCAGTGCTCGGACGCGCGCCGGATCCCCGAGCGCGATGCGTCCCGCCGCGACGGCGATATCGGTGGCGGTCAGCGTATCACCGCCAAAGCACAGCGCCTTCTCCGGCAGCCTGAAGCCGACGCTGCCCGGGCCGATCCGGCGCCCGGCCTTGGTGACTTCGGTGCCGCCACCCAGTCCGATCGAGATCAGGTCCGGCATGCGGAACAGCGTCCGCACGCCGCCGACCTCGACCGTTGCATTGGCCTGGCGGGGAAACCCGCCCCTGAGGCACCCGACATCGCTGGTCGTGCCGCCGACATCGATCACCAACGCATCCGCCAGGCCCGAGAGAAAGGCCGCACCGCGCATGCTGTTGGTCGGGCCGGACGCGAAGCAATAGACCGGATGGCGCTCCGCCACCGCGCCCTGCGCGATGGTACCGTCATTCTGCGTCAGGTAGAGCGGCGCGGTGATGCCGCTGTCGTGCAACGCCCGCACGAAGGCGGCCGTGGTGCGCTGCGCGAGGCCCTGTAGCCCCGCGTTCAGCAGCGTCGCATTCTCGCGCTCAAGCAACCCGATGCGACCGATCTCGTGCGAGAGCGTGACGCGCGCCGCGGGCATGACCTCCCGAACGATCTCGGCGGCCTCGCGCTCACATTCATCGGTCAGCGGGGAAAAGACGCAGGTGATCGCGACGGCGGCGATGCCGCTCTCCGCGATCCGGTGCGCCTCGCTGCGGACCGCCGCGCGGTCGAGCGGCACCAGGATCCGCCCATCATACTCGTGCCCGCCGCGCACCATGTGGGTGCTGCCGCGCATCACGTCGACGAGGTCCTTCGGCCAGCCGATGAACGGCGGGAGCCCGGCATTCGCGGGCAGTCCGATGCGCAGCGCCGCGACACGGTCGAGGTGACGACGTTCGACCACGGCATTGGTGAAGTGGGTGGTGCCGATCATCACCGCCTCGATTCTACCAACGGCCGGCAGCCCAGCGGCGGCGGCAAGCAAATCGGCCAAGGCCTGACGCACGCCGTCGGCGACATCGGCGGTGGTCGGGCTCTTGACCGCCGCGAGGACCTTTTCATCCTCCAGCAGCACGGCATCGGTATTGGTGCCGCCGACGTCGATCCCGATGCGGCTCATACGCCGGCCTCCTCGAAGACGCTGCGGAAGTCGACGTCGTGGCCGAAGGCGCGCGGGCCGACATGGCGCAGTCCTTCCTCGGTCCGATGAATTGGCTGTGATGGCAGAGCGATCACGGTGACGCGCTGCCCGTAGCGCAGGCTCTCCGTGCCGATCGCCTCGCCCGAGATGCTGTCGAGCACGCAAATCAGGTCGGGCGTGGTGACGATCACCGCGCCGTCGCGCCGGCCGATGGTGAACTCGTTCTGGAACTCGATGGCGAAGGTCGCACCGGCATCCGAATCCTGGCCGGCAAGGGTGAGCGATCCGCGTAGGAAGCCTTCCGTGGTGCGGCGCTGCACATCCATCACCTTGCCGGTGAACAGGCGCTTACCGTCGCCGGCGGCCACGGTGGCCATGACGGGGTCCTCATGGGCCGTCCTCGCGCGACGCACCTCGCGGCCCAGGGCGATGGCCCGTGACAGGCTGCGCAGCACGGCGTGGCGCTTCACCTCAGCCCCGCTGCGCGGTGCCTGGCAGGTGGTCGCGACCGATCCGTATTCGGTGCAGACCCTCCGCCGCACACGCTCCAACTCCCGCCAGCCGGACGCGGTGGGGATGATCACGTCATTGTCGCGGATGTCGGAGACGACATGCGGGACCATCTGGAGACCGGCGATGGAGAAGGTCTGCATCTGCGCCTCGGGATAGGCGCGGCCCATCGCATCCGCATCGATGACCGGCAGGCCCGATGCCGCGGCGACCAGCAGCGGCTGGAACGCGTTGCAGCCGCCGACTTCCACCGACATCACGGCGCGAAAGCGACGGCCGAGATAGGCTTCCATCATCCGCACCGGCTTGAGGGCGAAGGCGGCGTCGGTCATCCGTTCCTGGAAGACCAGCGGCGCGCCCATGGTCGAGACCACGGCCACCAGGTCGTCATCGGCGAGCTCGTCCGGGTCGAGCAGCGCGATCCGACCGCCATCCTCGTAGAACTGCCGGGCGACGAGGTGGGAGGCGTAGGGCGACCCGCCACCGCCGGTTCCCAGGATCCAGGCACCGATGGACAGCAGGTCGAGGTCTTCAGCGTCCATCAGCCGCGACATGGTGGGCTCTCCTTTGGGAAACGGTCATCGTCATGTCCTGGTCGACAGGCTGCGCGCGTGTCCGTCGGGATGCCCGAACACCCGGAATGGTGGGCGCAACAGCGACGTAGCACTCTGCAGCATGTCCTGATCTACGTGGCTCCGAGCGCCTGCAATGCGGCGGCGAGGCCGCGCGTCGGCATCTGGAACACGACCGGCGCACCATCGGCATTGCGGTATTCCAGGCGCATCGTCTCCGCGCGCCCAGCGGCGGAAATCAGTTCTGCATCCTGCTGGCCTTCTGCGAAGCAGCCCTGCGGCACGCAGCGCTGGAAGGGCAGCGTGGCAAAGGCCGCGTCCTCGATCATCAGCCGCGTCGGCTCGGCGACAGTGACGCTCACACCGACCTGCACGGAGACGCCAAGGCCGGTTGCATTCGCGCCCCGCCGCATCAGGACCTGGACCAGAGGCTGTGCCCGCTGGTCGATGATGGTCAGCGACACGTCGCAGGTCCTCCCGTCGGCGCCCGTCATCTGGCAGCGCAGCGCCCACTCCCCGTACTGGGCCGTCGTGCGATCCGGCTGGGGAGCGGGCGCTGATTGGGGCGCGGCAAGCTGCCCCGGCGTTTGCGGTGACGCCTGGGCCATTGCCGCTGCCGGGAGCGCACAGAAGGCCGCCGCCATCGCCACGCCGCGCATCCATGCCGCGCGTGCCATCCATCCTTGCCTGGTCATCATCGTCTCTCCTCGCAGCCGTATGGATCAGAAGCGGTAGGCGACGCGCGCCATGCCGGTATGGGCGGCGAAGCCCTCGCCGATATCCGCGTTGTATTGCAGGCGAACCTCCATATTCCCGGCGGTGTAAAGGTTCGCGCCGACGGAGAACCGCCCGAGCACATCGGGGATCGGCGTTGTCGCCTGGAAGCTGCCGGCGGCGGCGGGAGCGGCGGCGAGACGGGCATTCGCGGACCAGCCGTCATTGCCGTAGACGCTCACGCCGGCGCTGGCGAAGAGATGCAGCGTGCCCGTCTCGCCGAGGCCGATGCGCGTGCCGATCTCGAGCGCCCCTGTCCCAGCCACGGTCGTGCTGGAGGCCGAGGACACCGCCAGGTTGAACGGCGCTGCGCCGGTCTCGGTGTAGCCGCTGTTGGTCACGTTGATCAGCCGTAGCTCAGCCATCGGGCGCAGGTAAACGCTGCCGAGCACAGCCTGGTAGCTGGCCCGCAGCGTGCCGCCGACATGCCAGGCGTCAGGCGACGCCGTCGCGGTCTGCAGGAAGTCGCCGACCTCGACCTGGCGGGAGCTGCGATAGCTGCCGAAGCCCGCATCGAGCGTGCCGGTGAACAGCCAGTTGCCCGGATTGTACTTGATGGACAGACCCGCTACGCCGCCATTGCCGGTGACGCGAGAGGTGCCCTGTTCGCCCGAGAAGCGCGTGCTCTCGTAGGCCGCCGAGGCGCCGATGAACCAATCCGGCGCAAATTCCCACTGGCCGCCGGCCTGCACCGTCTCGGTGTTCACGCGATAGCCCAGCGCACCGTTCAACGAATTCTGCGTCGCGGTGCCGCCGGTGGCACGAACCCAGCTGCAAGTCTCCTCGCGCAGGGTCAGGCTCTCATCCACGAAGGCCGGGCAGCTCTGCATGTTGCTGACGAAGGTCTGGCTGCTGGCGAAGCGCCAGGCGGCGATGGCCCCGAGCGTCTGGCCCGACAGCGTGTCCATCGCCCGTCCATAGCTGGCGCGATCATTGATGCCGGCAAGCAGCGTGAAGCCGTTTCCGCCAAGCGTGCCGCCGCTGTCCCAGACCTGCTGCAGGTGCGCGGCAACCGCGGCCTGCGCGGCCCCAAGGCCGCCGGCGACGTTCACGAAGTCGGCGCGCGGCTGGATGCGCAGGCTGCTGCCGTCGCTGAGCGGCAGGAAGTTGAAGGCCACGGTCTGCGTCCCGGTGGTCGCCGGGTCGAGCGTGACGCCACCGGTTGCGGTCAGCACCGTGACGGGTGCGTTGGCCACGCTGACCGGATGGGTCTCGACCCTGCCGGCAATGGCCGCCGCCCCCTGTACGGTCAGCATGTCGCCGCGCCGGGCCGCGTGATCCGTGTCCACCACCAGGCGGCCGGTGGCGGTCTGCGCCAGCGTGCCGGTCAGCGTCGTCGAAGCGATGGACCGGCCATAGCCGACTTCGAGCGTGCCGGCATTGTCCACCCGCCCCGCGGCGCCGAGATCGACCACACTGCCCATTTGCCACTGGCTGCCACCCATGTTCGTGAAGACGCTGCCACCGCCGAGCACGGCGGACCCCATGATGCCGCCGTAGTTGACGACATGGGCCACCGCCGGGGTGTTGGTACGATCGGCCCAGGTGGCGAAGGCCAGCCCGGCGGCCTGGGCGTTGATGATGCCGTAGTTGGTGACGGCATTGGCATCCGCGCCGCCGATGAACACCGCGCCCGCCGCATTCACGTCGGTCGCGATCCAGCCGCCCGGGCCGACATTCAACGTCGTGTTGTTGGTGCCGCTCGGGTTGCCCTGGCTGATCATCGCGATGCCATAGGCATTCGCGCCATGGACGTAGATCGTCCCGCCATTGTGGTTCACCGTCACCTGGCCGACGCTGGCGCAATCGCGGCCGCAGCTTCCCGCCGAGGCCGCCGTGATCAGCCTGCCTGGCGTACCGGCCGCAGGGCCGAATACGCCGCCGAGCGCGGTGCTCTGCGCGAAGATGCCATGCGCATAGGCGCCGCTGACATGGATGTCGGCGCTGTTGTTGACCGTGACGGTGCCGCCATAGCTCTGCGCCTGGGCGTTGACGGTCCAGTAGGTCATGGCGACGCCGTCCATGCCGCCGACGATGCCGCCGCCGGCGACGCTCTGCGCGAGGATGCCGACCGCGCCATCGCCGGTCGTGGTGATGACGGAGGGGCCGACCGTGGTGACGGTGACGGCACCGGCATTGCTCCCGGCCACCGCGAGCTCCGGCGAGACGAAGTTCGCCATCGCGAAGGGCGTGTAGTCGGTGATGGCGATGCCGCCGCCATTGCCGACCGACTGGGCCAGGATGCCATAGGAATTGTGCCCGCCGGTCGTGATGGTCCCCCACGCAGTCCCGTTGGGCTGCAGCGTGACGTTGACCGGACCGCCGGTGGATCCGGCCGGGGCATTCGCCATGAAGCGGAAGTCCACCCATTGCGCGTTGTCTGCCGGCAGGTTTTGCAGCGCGCTGGTCCAGCCGCCGGTCTGCGGGTTGAAGATCCCCGACATCGCCGCGGCGATGCCGCCACCGCCGCCGACGCTCTGCGCCAGCACGCCCGGCGACTCATTGCCCGTGGTGGTGATGTTGCTGGTGGTGACGGTGACTTGGCCGCCGGAGGGCGCGTTCCAGGCCGCCTGGCCATTGCCGGTGCGATCCATGCCCAGCGTGACGGTGCCGAGCAGGCCGGTTCCGTCGGTGGTGTTTCTCGCGCCCATCATGGTGACGCCGCCGTGTCCGCCGCCGCCGCCGATGCTCTGCGCCAGGATGCCCGGGGAGGCATCGCCGCCGGTGACAATGACGCCGCTGTCGGTCACGCCGACCTGGCCGCCGGAGCCGCTCAGGCCATTGGCGCCGCCCAGGCTCATGGATAGGTTCACCGTGCTGCTGTTGACCTGCGCCTGGTCCATGGCCGGGTTGGAAGCACCGCCGAGGCCGCCGCCGCCACCGATGCTCTGCCCGAAGATCGCCGGCGAGAGCGGCCCGAAGGTCGTGATGCTGCCCGCATTCAGAACGGTCACCTGGCCACCATTGCCGGCCCCGCCGCCGCTGCCGGACAGCCCGGCGCCGAGGTTCACCGTCAGGCTGCTGTCGGAGCTTCCCGGCGTCGCCGGCTGGTAGGTCGCCATGTTGCTGGTGATGTAGGCATCGACGACCTGGCTCAGCGTGCCCGGCTGGCCGAAGTAGCCGGCGACCTGGCCGCTCCATTGGTAGACGTTGTCGACCACATTGGTGACCTGGCCGTTCAGGCCGAGGCCCTGCTGCATCAGCGTGTTGACCGTGTAGTTGGGGTCGCCGCCGCCGCTCTGGCCGCCATTGCCGCCGCGGCCGCCGCCGCCGCCGACGCTCTGCGCGAAGATGCCGGCGGCATGGCCGCCCAGCGTCTGGATGGTGCCGGTGCCGTTGTCCACGGTGACGGTGTGGCCGCTGCCGCCGGCGCCGCCATTGGCGCCCAGCGAGATGTTCATCACCACCGTGCCGTTGCCGCCATTCGCACTGGCATTGCCGCCATTGCCGCCGCCGCCGCCGATGCTGTGGGCGTAGATGCCATCCGACCCGTCGCCCATCGTCGCGATGGCGCCGGCGCCATAGCCGCCTGCGCCCGTCGGGTCCGGCGTATTGGCCGCGGTGACGTAGTTGGTGACGGTGACATTGCCGCCTTCGCCGCCCACGCCGCCGGTGCCGCCAAGGCTGACATTGACGTTCAGCCCGGTGCCATCGCTGGTGGAGTAGCTGCCCGTGCTGGCGTTGCCGTAGCCGCCGCTGCCGCCGCCGCCGCCGATGCTCTGCGCGGAGATGCCCGGCGCCAGCCGGTTCAGCGTCCAGACCAGGCCGCTATTATAGACGTTCACGTAGCCGCCATTGCCGCCGCCGGCGCCGCTGCCGCCGATCGCGGTGGTGATGCTCAGGCTGGAAGGCGTGATCGAGTTTGTGGTGGCGGTCGAATCGCCGCCCGTGCCGCCGCCGCCGCCGATGCTCTGCGCGATGATGCCATGCGCGCCGACGCCCTGGGCGATGACGATGCCGGCATTGAGTGCGGTGACCAGCCCACCATCGCCGCCGCTGCCGCCATTGCCGCCAATCGAGGCGGTGAGCTGGATCGAGGGCGTGTCCTCCGGCGAGAGGTTGACCATCAGGTTCTCGGCAACACTGGCGCCGCCATGGCCGCCGCCGCCGCCGATGCTCTGCACGCGGATGCCATGCGCGTCGCCGCCCATGGTCAGGACCTGGCCGTGGTTCAGCACCGTGGCGGTACCGCCGGTGGGGCAGGCACCGTTCACGATGCAGCCGCCGCCGGTGCCGCCGACCGATGCTGCCGCGCCCAGGTTGATCACGCCGGTGGCGCTGACGTTGTAGGCATGGGCCGCGCCGCCATTGCCGCCGCCGCCGCCGATGCTCTGCGCGTCGATACCTACAGCATGCAGCCCGGTGGTCTGCACCACGCCGAAATTGGTCACCTGCGCGAAGCCACCGGCACCGCCGACGCCGCCATTGCCGCCGATCGGGAAGGCGCCCACGCCGAGATCGGCGGTATTGGCGTCGCCGCCGCGACCGCCGCCGCCGCCCACGCTCAGCGCGGACAGGCCGCGCGCCCCGCTACCGGTCGTCGAGACGACGCCGCCCGGGACGAGCCCGTTGCTGAAGAGGCCGTTGTAGACCTCGGCCGGGCCGCCATCGCCGCCCTGGCCACCCTGGCCGCCGAAGGCCAGGGACATGCCGAAGCCGCCGCCCTCGACATCGCCGCCGACGCCGCCGCCGCCGCCGACGCTCAGCGCCAGCACGCCATCGGCATGCCGGCCGGTGGTAGTCAGAATCATGCCGTCGGTCAGGGTGATGGTCGAATCGACGGCAGAACCGCCCGCGCCGCCCGCGCCACCATGCCGGCTCCAGACGGCACCGGACTGCCCGCCCGTGCCGCCGGCCGCGCCGGCGCTGATCGCCACGACGCCCATGGCGCCGTAGCCGGTGGTCTGGATGCGGCCGCCATCGACGGTGATCTGCACGGACCCGCCATTGCCGCCGACGCCGCCATCGCCGCCATGCGACACGACGTTGCTGTCCGCATAGTCGCCATAGCCGCCGAGCCCGCCGATGCTGGCCGCGGAGATCGCCGCCGACATGACCGAGGCATTCGCCGTGGTGGTGCCGTCGGGGCCTGCATCGACGTTGATCTGCCCGCCGGTGCCCGGGCCGCTGGCGCCCTGCGCTGTGATGTTCGCCCCAGCGAAGTTCAGGTTGATCGGCCCGCCATCGCCGCCCGCGCCGCCGGAGCCGCCGGTCACGGGACCGACGTCCGAACCGGCCGCGGCACCGTAGCCGCCATTGCCGCCCTGGCTGATGGCGACGATGCCGGAGCCGGCGGATGTGATCGTGCCGCCGATCGGCACGGGCGTCGTACCGCCGGGCGTCTGGATGACGCCGCCGGACTGGCCCGGCGCGCCGTTCGGGCCATAGGCATGATCGACATTGGTGACGGTGTTCTGACCGCCATTGCCGCCATTGCCGCCGTTGGATTGCAGAATGATGGCGGGCGCGCCGGGGGCGTTGGTCGCGACGCTGACCCCGGCGACCATGCCGAAGGTGATCACGCCGGCGTTCCCGGATGGGCCGGCCTGGCCGCCGGTCCCGTGATTGGCCGGGGTCCCGCCGGTGCCGCCCGACCCGCCATCGGCGACGATGGCGATGGCCGGACCGGCGCCCTGGTTGGTGATCGATGTCGGCTGGGCCGGAGAACCGCCGATCTGCAGCGTCGCATTGCCCGCGCCCTGGCCGGCGCCGCCATCGCCGCCATTCTGGTAGACGCAACTGATGCCGCAGGTGCTGTCGCCGCCAGCGCCACCATCGCCGCCAGTGGTATTGAGCCCGATCACCGGCTGCGTGCTGTTCACCTGCCAGGTCACGCCGGCGGGCACCGCGATGTCGACGGTCGTGCCGGCGCCGCCTTGGCCGCCGGAGGTCGGGGGATTGCCGTCGTTCCCCGGCGTGCCCGGCGTGCCGGTCAGGGTCGGCACGTAGGGCAAGGGCTGGTTGGGCGGTAGCACGGTCTGCGCGGCGGCCGCGCCCAGCAGGGCGAAGGCCACAAGGCCGCTTGCCGTGGTCAAGGCGGTGGTGGCGCGCAGGTAGCGCAGCCAGCTGTCGCGCTGCGGCGCAGGGCCTGCCACCACGGCAAGACCGTCAGGGCGGGCGACATCCATCACCGGCGAACCGCCGGCGTGCCGTGCGGCGCGGTGCCGCGTTGCTTGATCGATCGCGCGCCTCTGCGGCGCGGCCGACGGCCCTTGGATGACATGCAGCATGGAAAGGTCCTCGCCTTGCATTCGGTGTGCGAAGCTTCCCGCAACGGTCGGGTGCGGCTCATGCCCAGAACTCGTCATCGCGAACGAATTCACCGAGGGTCTGCCGCGCCTGCTGCGCGAAGCGGAAGTGTCGGCATCGGGGCTTCGCGACGGATCGTCGGTGGCGGCTCCGATGGGCCGTTGACGCCTGCCGCCGGTCGCGGAGGGAGGCAGAGGGATGGTCACGCGGGCGGCGCCGCCGTCGCCGCGCCAGGCGCGCAGCGCTGCACGCCGGTCCACGTCCATCCCAGGACGATCTAGCTCCAGCGCATCGGCGCTGCCGTGGCGGCGCCGATCTTCGCGAGCGTCGCCATCAGGCGTTCGAAGTCGCGCAGGTTGGTCGCCTCGGATTTCCGCAGGATGGCGCGGATCTGCCCGCGCACAGTGTCGAGCGCGACGCCGCGGCTGAGCGCCACCTCATCCGCGCTGGCGCCGCCGACCAGGCGCAGCGCCACCTCGGCCTCCGCGGCGCTGAACCCGAACAGGTCGCACAGCATGGCGGCGGGTGGTGCGGCGCGGCGCACCAGGTCCTCGATCTTCACGAGGACGAGCCCCGCCCCGCCGCCGGCGCCGGCCGGGAGCGGCGACACCACGACCACCTGCATCCCCTCCTGCGCGCCATCCGCATCCCGCGGGTGGATCCGCAGCGAACCGCCGGTCCCGCCGTGGGCCGCGGCGGCGACCAGCCGTCGCAGCGTGGCGGCATCTTCCCGATGCAGGGCCGTCAGCGCCATGGCCCCGCCGCCGCCAGGCATGGCCGGCCGGATGGCGACGCCCGAGCCCGGGCGGCGGATCGCCTCGATGCCCGCCACGCTGGCCAGGCGCACCATCGAGGCACCGTCGACGACCACCGCGCAGACCGGCAAGGCGTCAAGCAGGCAGGAGGCCAGGGGATCCTGGGACGCGGACCGGTCGCCAACCGCGACCGACGCACGGGCCGGCAGCGACGCCGGGACAGGGCGGCGCACCGGATCGAGGTGCAGCTGGGCGCTTGAAGCCGACATCGTGATGCATCTCCGAACCGACCGACCCCTCTGGCCGGCATGACGGCGAGGTAGCGGGTCCGGTCGCCGAAAGTCCTGAGGGGCGGCTCAGCAGTTTCCGAACGGTTTCCGATGGTGTTCCGATGCGCCGCGGCGAACGCGCTTTGCGGCGGCCCGCCAGAAGGCATAATCACAGCCTGCCGAAGGACGACCGGACCGAGCGATGCCGCCCCAGGAGGACGAGACCAGCTACCTCTTCGCCGGTTACCGGCTGGAGCCGCTGCGCGGCATGCTGTTCGACCCCGCCGGGCACGAGGTTCGGCTGCGGCCCAAGCCCTTCGCCCTGCTGCGTCACCTCCTCGACCATCCCGGGGTGCTGCTCGGCCGGGACGAGTTGTTCGAGGCGCTGTGGCCCGGCGTCGTGGTGAGCGACGATTCGCTGACCCAATGCGTCAGCGAGTTGCGGCGCGCCCTCGGCGACGCGGCCCCCAGCATCCTGCGCACCGTGTCCCGCCGCGGCTACATGCTGGCTGCGGAGGTGCGCCGTAGGGCGCCGACTTCGGCCGGCTCGCCACCCGCCCCGCCGGCCGAAGCCGCACGCAGCACCGGGGCGGCGACGCGCGGGCCGATGCAGACCCTGGCGCTCGCGCGGTGCGACACGCTGACCATCCTGCCGGTTGCCGTCCCGCATGGCGACGAAACGGCGGCCAGCCTGGCGCCGGCCCTCGCATCCGATCTGCTCACCGAACTCGTCCGCTTCGAGGATCTGCGGGTCGTCGCCGGGCCGAGGGGCGGCGTCGTGAACGGCTTCCTGCTGCATACCGACCTGCACGCGGCCGGCGGCGCGTTCCGGCTGTCCCTGCGCCTGGAGAACAGCGACACCGGCACCTCCTTCTGGGCGGACCGCATCGAATGGCCGGCCGCGACGGGCGTGCCGTCGCTGGCGGCGATCACCACGCTCGCCGCCACGATCGACCTCCAGATCGCGCGCAAGAGCCTGCGCCGCGCGCAGGACAAGGCCCGGGACGAATTGACGGCCCGCGAGCTGATCCTGATCGGCCGGAACCTCTACGAAACCGAGGACGACACGGCGGGCGCGCTGGCGCTGTTCGTCCGCGCCGCATCGGTCGACCCGGGCTATGGCGCCACCCATGCGTGGCACGCCGTCGCGCTGATGCGCCTCACCGCCTATGCGAGGGACGAAGCCGGGCGCCAGGCGCAGACAGTGGAAGCGGTGCGCGTCGCGCGCATGGCCGTGCGGAGCGATCCAGCCTCGGCGCTGAGCCGCTCGGCGCTGGCGCTTGCGCTCGCGGTCGATGGGCGCACGAAGGAGGCGGCCGACGAGGCGCGCCTGGGGCTTCGCTTCAGCGCCGTGACGCAGCACGGCACCCGGACGGCATGTGCCGAAGCCCTGGCCGTCGCCGGGCACTCCGAGGAGGCCGTCGAGGCGCTGCGCGAGACGCTCGCTTTCGATCCGCACTGCCCCCCGCGCACGCGCGCCGTGCTGGGCCGTTCCCTGTTGCTGGCGGATCAGCTCGAGGATGCGCTCAGTGAGTTGCGCCTCTGCGCGGCGCAGATGCCGGATTTCGTGCCCTGCCAGGGCAGCATCGTCGTCGCGGCGATCGAGACGGGGCGCTTCGACGAAGCGCGGGCGGCGCTGGCGCAGATGCGGCGCCTGCACCCGGAATGGGTCGCCAGCGGCAAGCCCTCCCGCTGGTTCCTGCGCCGGCCGGAGGATCTCGCGCGATTCGAGAAGGCGTTCAGCGTCGCCGTGCACCTCGATTCGGTCGCGGCCTCGGGCGGGCTGATGACGCCCAGCGCCACGGCATCCTGATCGGTCCTCCGCGCGCCACCGATGGTGCAGGGAGCGCTTCGGAATGCGCCGAACGGGGCATTCCGAAGCGCGGCACCGGATCCCTCGAATGATCGCTCAGCGATGGGCATGCTGTTCGCGCAGGGCATCCAGCGCCGGGCAGGCCGTCGCCTCCGCCGACGCGCCGAGCGCCTGGGCGACCGGCGCGGGCGAACGGGCGGTCTCGATGATCGGCAGCGTGCCGGCGAAGGCCGGACCGGCGGCGAGGAGAGCGGCGAGGGCGAGGAAGGGCTTCATGGTCGGGGTGCTCCGGGAGGGTTGCTGACAGGCCGCGACGCGGCACAGGCATCCTCCTCCGACCGGCCGGCGCGCCGCATGCCCAGAAATGGCCATGCCCGCACGGCCCGGCGACGGCATTCACTCCGGCAATGCGGCCAGGTGCACCACCCTGGATCCCGCCGCACGGAGACAGCGATGACCGACCCCTTCGCCTCGACCAGGCGCGCCGAGATCGCGCCCTTCCTTGGCAAGCACTACATCTACACCTACGAGAATGGCTGGCAGTACGAGTTCTACATCAAGAACGAGCGGCGCATCGAATACCGCGTCCATAGCGGCATCGTCGGTGGGCGCTGGGTCAAGGACCAGGAGGCGCACATCGTCCGTCTCGCTGATGGCGTCTTCAAGGTGTCCTGGGTCGAACCGACCGGAACCTGCGTCAGCATCGCCATCAACCTGGCGGAGCGCCGCGTGCACGGCGCCACGTTCTTTCCGCGTTGGGTGGTGGAGGAGCCGAAGAAGATCATCGGCTTCCAGAACCCCCGTATCGCGCTGATGCAGCGGTACCGCGACGTTGGGCCGACCTATCCGACCGAGCTCGTCGATGAATTCGCCGACATCACCTTCATCGAGGATCGTGCGCCCGACGACGAGACGGTGATCGCCTGCGGTCCCGATGCGCTTCCCCTGGGCTATACGGCACGGCGCAATTGAGAGATCGGTGCGGCGATCGCGCCGCGCCCGGAACACCCTGGATGTCGTGTTCTCATTCCCCATCGCGGCAATGCGTCGCGCGGCATGCCGATGGTGCGCGTGCGCGTGACCCTGAATGCGCAGATCGACGCCTGATGGCCCTGTGTCCCGGCTTGCGCGACCCCGCGCCACATCGGGCCGCGCGATCCTGGCATGGCCCGTTCTGGTCATGCGGAGGCGGCGGATCGCGCGACAAGATGCGCGACCCACACCCTGTCCCCGAGGAGCACCATGGAGCAACACCTTTTCCCGCTGGCCCGCCGCCGCCTCATCGTCGGCATCAGCGGCGCGACCGGCGTCGTCTACGGCCTGCGCCTTCTCCAGATGTTGCGCCGGCTGGAAATCGAGACGCATTTGGTGATGACCAAGGCGGGCGAGCGCACCCTGGCCTATGAGAGCGGCCACACGGTGCGCGACGTCCGTGCCATGGCCGATCACTGGTATCCTGATGCGGATATCGGCGCGGCCATTGCCTCGGGTTCCTTCCGCACGATGGGGATGGTGGTCGCACCCTGTTCGGTCCGCAGCCTGTCTGCGATTGCGACGGGCAACACCGACGGGCTGTTGACCCGCGCCGCCGATGTCTGCCTCAAGGAACGCCGCCGTGTCGTGCTGATGCTGCGGGAGACGCCGCTGCATGCCGGGCATATCCGCTCCATGGCCGCGGCCACCGAGAACGGGGCGATCGTCTTCCCGCCCGTGCCGGCCTTCTACGACCGCCCTGCGACGATCGCGGACATGGTCGATCACACGGTCGGCCGCGTGCTGGATCTCTTCGACATCGAGGCAGGGCTCGTGCGCCGCTGGTCCGGCGGGGCGCCGCCGGTTGCGACGTCCTCCACTGCCGCCGAGGAGGAGGTCGTGACGTGCCGCTGACCGATCTGCGCGCCTATATCGACCACCTGCGCGGCCTGGGCGAGATCCAGGACGTCGCGGCGCCTGTCTCGCTCGACCTGGAACTCGGCGCCATCGTGCGGCGCTGCTACGAGACCAGGTCGCCGGCGCCGCTGTTCACCGCCTTCTCGGACCACCCGTCCGGCTTCCGGATCCTGGGTGCGCCGGCCGGCCTCGGCCATCAGCCCGAGCGGCCGCTCGTTCGCGTCGCGGCGTCGCTGGACATGCCGGCGGAGAGCACGGGCCAGGACATCGTCGGCGCGCTGGCCGGAAGCCTCGACCTGCCGGCGGTCGATCCGGTGATCGTGGACACCGCGCCATGCTTCGAGAATGCCGCCACCGGCGATGCCGTGGACCTGACGCGGCTGCCCGTCCCGCTGCTGCATGACGGCGATGGCGGGCGCTACCTCAACACCTGGGGATGCATCGTCGCGCGCACGCCGGACGGGTCCTGGACCAACTGGTCGATCGCCCGGATGATGCTGCTCGACGGCCGCCGCATGACCGGCCTCGTCGCGCCCGAGCAGCATATCGGCATGGTCGCCAGGCGCTGGGCCGATATCGGCAAGCCGATGCCCTTCGCGCTTGCGCTCGGTGTCGAGCCATCCATTCCCTTCATCTGCGGCATGCCGCTGCCGGCGGAGGTGAACGAGGCTGGGCGGCTGGGCGCCTTCCTGCAACGCGCGCTGCGCACCGTGCGGTGCCGGACCGTCGATCTCGAGGCGCCGGCCAGCGCCGAGATCCTCATCGAGGGCCACCTGCATCTCGACGAGATGGCCGAGGAAGGACCGATGGGCGAATTCGCCGGCTATCTCTGGCCCGGCGGCGCGATGAAGCGGCCCGTCTACCATGTGTCGGCGCTCAGCCACCGCAACGACGCGATCCTGCCGGTGGTCGTCGCCGGTGAGCCAGTGGAGGAGAACCACACGGCCTGGGGCATCCCGACCGCCGCGGTCATCCTGCATGATCTGCGTGCGGCGGGCCTGCTGGTGACGACCGCCTGGTGTCCCTTCGAAGCGGCGCTGCACTGGCTTGTTGTCACCGTGCCGCGCGACTGGCGCCAGCGCAGCGGCGCCGAAGGCGGCCAGGACTTCTGCCGCCGCATCGGAGAGGTGGTGTTCCGCAGCAAGGCCGGCACCCTCATCCCCAAGGTCATCGTCATCCCCGACGACGTGGATCCGACGGACACCCAGGAGCTGGTCTGGGCCTTCGCCACGCGCTGCCATCCTCTCGAAGGCCATGCGACTTTCCAGCACATCGCTGCCGCGCCGCTGCTCGCCTATCTGCGCAGCAGCGAGAAGATGTCGGCCAGCACGGGCAAGATCGTCTACAACTGCCTGCCGCCCGACGAATGGGGCGAGATGCTGCCCATGCGTGCCTCCTTCCGGCACGGCTATCCGACAGCGATCGTCGCGCGCGTGAGGGATCGCTGGCAGGAATATGGCTTCGACGCGGTCAAGGACGGGGCGGCGTGAGGCCCCCCCTACTCCAGGGCAACTCCTTGATGTGCTGAATCGGCCGGCGCGAATGTCTCCGCGCGCCGCCCTCCTGCGCCGGACCGTGGACGTACGGTGCCGATCCGGACCACTGAACCGCTGCCTCTGGCGACCTCCGGTGTTCCGGGACGGCAGGTTGGTTCGGGGCGGAGGCGCAGCCTTGTGCCGCGGCGGTCATGTCTGCGGCCTCGGCAGACGGGAGGCCGATCCGATAGCCATTCGGGAATCATTGAGGATGACCAGTAGTGGGCATGCAGCCTGTGCCGCCGTGGCACGACTATGCCAACGCGTGCCGCGGTTCCGATGACGAGGACACCATGACCACACGAACAGGCGTCGAAGTCATCCAGGACTTCCTTGATACCTACGAGGTGCCCTTTGTCTTCGGCAATCCGGGGACGACGGAGACCACCTTCCTCGCGGCCGTTGCTGGATCAAAGGCCAGCTACATGCTTGCCCTGCATGAATCCAGCGCCGTGGGCATCGCCGCCGGTCATGCGCTCATCACGGGCAAGCCCGCCGTGGTCAACCTGCACACCTACGCGGGCCTGGCCAACGGCATGTGCAACATGCGCAACGCGCTGCTGTCCGGCGTGCCGCTGCTGGTGATCAACGGGCAGCAGGATTCGCGCTTCCTCATTCACAATCCGGTCCTCGGCGCCCCGAACACGCAGCTGGCCGAAACCGCCACGAAATATGCGTATGAGGTGACCCGCACCGATGATCTCGCCATCGCGTTGCAGCGCTGCCACCTGCAGGCACAACTCCAGCCGCCAGGCCCGGTCTTCCTCTCGATCCCGATGGACGTCACGCTGGACCGGACGGAAAAAGCGACCTTCAAGAAGACGCGGATCATCGAGGATACGGTGCCGCGCGGCATCGACCAGGTCGCTCGTGCGCTGCGGGAGATTCCGGCGGGCGGGCTCGCCATCGTGACCGACTATGCCGTCGGCGCTGCGCGGGGTGTCGAGGATGTGGGCCGCATCGCAACGGTGCTTGGTGCCGACATCTTCGCCGCGCCTTTCCATGTGCAGGGGACTGTCGACCCGCTGCACCCCAACGTCCGCGGCCAACTTCCAGCGACAACGCGCGGGATCAACGAGACGCTCAGCCGCTACCACACCATGCTGCTGATCGGCGAGAAGGTGGACAGCTTCACTTATGATGGGCTGCCGGCGATGCCGGCCGGGCTCCAGGTCATCCAGATCGCACCGGCCGCCCGACAACTCGGCTTCGACTTTCCCTGCGACATGGCGGTGCTGGGCGACATCCGCGCCACGCTGAACGCCTTGGCGACGGCGCTTGGTGCGCCGGCGGAGTCGGTCGCCGGGCGGGAGATCGACGAGGCCGCGCTGGATGCGCGCTACCCGGGCACGGGCAAGAACCCGAGCGACGCGCTGATCCTCGCCGTGCTGCGTCAGCTCGACCGCGCCACCCATGTCGTCACCGAAGGCTCCTCCGAGGATGCCATCGTGCAGGACATGGCGGTGGCGCTCGGCTTTCGCGACGTCCATTTCTCGCCGCGCGGCGGGGGGCTGGGCTGGGCGATGCCGCTCGGTGTCGGGATCGGTCTTGCGACCGGCAAGCCGGCCGTGTGCTTTGTGGGCGATGGCGGCAGCCTCTATTCGATCCACGCGCTGTGGACCGCGGCGAAATACGCCATCCCCGCGATCTTCGTCTGCTTCGTGAACCACGAGTACCGGCTGCTGAAGGATCTCTGGTGCGCCGCGATGGGCACGACCTTCGAGACGACGCGCTTCGTCGGCCTGGATTTCGGGGACCCGAATGTGGACCTGCAACGCGTCGCGGAGGGGTTCGGCGCCCGCAGCGAAAGGATCGCGAACATCGCGGCGGTCGGCGACGTGTTGGCGCGGGCGCTCGCGCATCAGGGCCCGACCTTCCTGATCATCGATCGCGAACCGTGATGGAGACGACACCGATGTCCGGCGATTTCGAAGCGGACCTGACGCGGCGCGTCTGGACGGATGACGCCTTCGCCGCCCGGGTGGAAAGCGATCCGATCGGGGCGCTTGGCACCATGGGAATCGAGGTGCCGGAGGGTCTCAAGGTGAAGGTCGTGGTGCAGCGTCGGGACCGGATCTACTTCACCATCCCGCCTCTCCGCGACGCCGGACCGGCCCCGCCGGCCGCGCCGCTCAACCAGATGGACCTCTGGTCCAGCAAGGGGCTGTTCGTCTGGCTGGTGCCCGTCGCCGCCAAGTTCAAGCTACTGGCGTTGCGCAACGCCTCCCGCAAGGCGGAGGGCTGACCGTGAACAAGGCTGATTTCGTTGAGCAGTATTACGCACGCATCGCGACCGATCCCGCCTACCGCGCCAGGCTGCTCGCCGATCCGGTCGCGGTGGTGAGCGAGCAGTTCGGTTACACCCCCGGCCCCGACCTGAAGATCGAGATCATCGAGCAGGCGGACGACACCATCGTGATCATGGTGCCGCCGAAGCCCGAGCCGGGTCTGGATATCGAGCAGGAACTGGCGCGCGTGACGGAGCAGGTCCTGGACCTGCTCTTCTCCTCCGGCATCGGCGGATTCTTCATCCCTGATGAGACGCAGAAATGGGTCCTGCGCGGGATGCGCCTGGCTGCCCGGCAGGAGACGGGGCGCGATGTCGCGCAGCTGTAGTCCGGCGCCACGCCGCGACGCGCAACGGCGTCCGTCGTGGGGACGCGGCGCGTGAAGCCCGGCTTCTGGGACAACCTCGTCCCGCTGAAGGGCGAGGTGTCCGGTCCGCAGCTTGCCGGCTGGACGCCGGACCCGCCGGCGAAGTCGGGCCTGGGCTGCCGCATCCTTGCGGACCGGATGATCGCGGTGGAGCCGTCCGTCGCGCTTTCGGCCGATGTGTATCTGCCCAAAGCCGCGGGAAGCTATCCGGCCATCATCGCCTTCGCGGCCTATGGCAAGGAACTGCAGGCGACAGGCGCGCCAACCGGCAACAACGAGACCGGCAGCCCACCCGTCTTCACCGATCGCGGCTATGCCCATGTCATCGTCGCCCGACGCGGCATGGGCCGGTCGGGTGGCACGGATGCCGTCTATCTCAACGACACGGATGTGGCGGATCATGCCAAGGTGATTGCCTGGGCGGCCGCTCAGCCCTGGTGCGACGGGCAGGTCGTGCTGTTCGGTACCTCCTACTACGGCATGACGCAGCCGCAGGTGGCGCGCCTCCGGCCCCCCGCGCTGAAGGGCTTCTTCGCCATCGAGATGAGCACGGACTTCTTCCGCCACATCGCCATGTTTGGCGGCGTGCCGCAGCCGGGCTTCTTCGCGCTTTGGATGGGCGCCAACTTCACGCCCCTCCAGTTTCGGCTGCGCGTGCCGCCACTGCTGCGCGCGCTGATGAGCCACGTCACCAACTCGCCCCTGAAGCGCCTGTGGTGGCCGCAACTGAGGAAGCGGATGGCCCGCATCATGGCGCAGTTCGCGCGACAGACGCCCGCCTTGCCGACGCGGGACCTGTTCGCGGCGCTCATGCTCGATGGCAAGACACGCGCGACCAGCCCACTGCCCGCTGGGCCGTCCGGCGCGTTGTCCGACATCACGGTGCCTTTCGTGGTGGTGCAGAATCCGGGCTTCCTCAACCTGCACCAGTTCGGCGCCTATGACCTGTTCGAGAATGCCGGCACGCCGCCCGACCGCAAACGGCTGGTCATCGGGCCGCCGGGCTACGAATTGCCGGCCTATCACTGGCAGCTGGAAGCGCTCGCCTTCTTCGACCACCTCCTCTACGGCGCCGCGAATGGCTATGCTGGCCAAGCGCCGGTGCGCTACTGGGTGCAGGGGCTCGACACCTATCGCAGCGCCCCGGCCTGGCCGCTTCCCGGCTCTGCCCCGATCCGCCTCTACCTGACCTCCGCCGGCGCCGATGCGGCGATGCATCGGCTGCTGCGCGACCCGCTTCAGTCCGGGCTGAACCGCTGGGCCGCCGTGCCGCCCAACGCCACGCTTTGCGGCGGCTTCGACGCCGTGGCGAACCAGATCCTAAGCTACGAGATGACCGCCGAGACCGAGATGGAGCTGACCGGCCCGCTGACGGCGAGCCTGTCCTTCAGTTCAAACGAGATTGACTCATACGTGGTCGCCCGCACCGGCCTCGTATCGGCCGACGGCGCCTACCGCATCCTCTCCATGGGCGCGATCCGGCCGGCCTGCCGCAGGATCGACCCGGCGCGCTCCACGGCGAGCGAGGTCGCCATCGACATCGACACGCCCGAGCCGCTGGTGCCAGGCGCGCCGGTCACGCTCATCTTCAGCCTGACGCCGCAGCCGGTGGTGTTGAGGCCAGGCGATCGCCTGCGCCTCGACATCGCCAGCCGCACGGATCTGCTGCGCAGCGATATCGGCCGCGGGCACGCGCAATTCGACATGCAGGTGCCGCCCTATTTCTCACGCAACATTATCCACTATGGGCCCGACACCTTCCTGGAGGTGCGGGTCGTGCAGGTCGATACCGGCAGCATCCCGATCATCGTCCCGCCGCCGGCCCCACCCCCAGCCCCAGATGAACGCCTTGGAGGTTGAACCCATGACCATCTCTTTCCTGCGTTCCCGCGGAACCGAGCCCGCGATCAAGATCCCAGCCATCGGTCTCGATCTGTTCGTCCGCATGCCGCCGGTCGCAAGCGGCGGGGAATTCTGCCTCATCGAGACGATCAACGCGCCAGGCAAAGGCCCGCCGCGGCATCGGCACCATGAGGCGGAGATCTTCCGAGTCCTCGAAGGGCGCTATCTGTACGAGGCGGACGGGCGGCGCTTCTACGCCGAGGAAGGCGACGTGGTGAGCATCCCCGGCGGAGTCGAGCATGGCTTCGTGAACGTCACCGACAAACCTGCCAGGCAGTTCATCATCATTGCCCCGGCGCTCGACGCTGCAGCCTTCTTCACGGAGTTGGCGGCGACGATGCGTGACGGCATGGCCGACCAAGCTGCGCTCAACGCCTTCGGGGTCAAGTGGGGTGTCGAGTTTCTCGGTCCCCCGGTGAGTCCGCATGAACTGCCCACCGAATGACGCACGGCGTCATGCTCGCGCATCTCGGACGATTGGCCACGCAGGCACGGGAACTGACAGGTGACCGGGACATCCCTTTCCATCTCCGTGGCGGAGATCGGATCCTTCCATGTGGGCGGGCGCCTGGTGCGCCTCGAAGGCCTGCCGCTTCGTGAGCGGGTCAGCACGCCTGGCGGGCCGGCGCACCACATCGATCCCAATGGCGAGATCATCTCCGGGCAGATGTAGGTGCAGTATGTCCGGCTCGCCGCGCCCAAGGCTGTGGCGCCTCTGCTGCTGTGGCACGGCGGCGGCATGACGGGCGTGAACTGGGAGACGACGCCCGATTGGCGACCGGGTTGGCAGATGTTCTTTCTGCGCGCAGGCTTCCACACCTTCGTCTCGGACGCTGTCGAGCGCGGCCGCGCATCCTTCTCCCCCTTCCCCGAGGTCTATTCCGAAGCGCCCTACTTCCGGACGGCGCGGGAAACCTGGGAGGAAACCTTTCGCTTCGGGCCCACCGGTTCCTGGGATGCCGATCCGTCGAACCGGCGCCCCTATCCAGGGCTGCGCTTTCCGGTCGCCGCCTTCGAGGCGTTCCTCGCGCAATGCGTGCCGCGATGGAGCTGCAACGACATGCTGACGCAGGTGGCCTACGACGCGCTGGTGCAGCGGCTCGATCCGGGCGTCATCATCCTCACCCACAGCCAGGGCGGGAATTTCGGCCTCACCGCCGCACTTCATGCGCCCCAGCGGGTGCGGGCGGTCATCTCGATGGAGCCATCCGGCGCCCCTGATCCGGCAGCGGCTGCTGCCGAATCCCTCGCGGGCGTGCCTCATCTGTTCGTCTGGGGCGACCATTGGGATGCCAGTCCATTCTGGGTTACATCCCGGATGGCCTCGGAGCGTTGGCGTGACGCCCTGGTCGCGCCAGGCGTCGACGTCACCTGGATCGACCTGCCCGCGCAGGGCATTCGTGGCAACAGTCATGCCTTGAGGGCCGACGCCAACAGAGCCGAGATTGCCGCCATCATGTCGGGCTGGATGGCGGCGCGCCATCCGGTCCATCCTTGAGCCAAGGATCGCGACAGTGGCGCGATGGCCGGCAATGTTGGGGTGGGTGTCATGGCAGATCCGGTCGCAGCGCACACCCCGGCCACACCGAGCGGATACGCGTTGCTGTCCGATCCGCAGCTCAACAAGGGCACGGCCTTCTCCGAGGCCGAGCGTGACGCGTTCGGCCTGCACGGCCTGCTGCCGCCCCATGTCTCGACGCTGGACGAACAGATGTCCCGCGCCCTTCAGGCCGTACGGCAGTTCGAGACCGATCTCGAACGCTACGCGTTCCTGCGCGATCTCCAGGACAACAACGAGACGCTGTTCTTTGCGACGCTGGTCGCGAACCTCGAAGAACTGCTGCCGGTCGTCTACACGCCGACGGTCGGCGCCGGATGCCAAAGGTTCAGCAGCCTGTTCCGCAAGCCACGGGGATTGTTCCTCAGCATCCCGCACAAGGACCGGATCGACCAGATCCTCGCGCAGCCGCGCTTCGATGCCGTGCAGGCGATCGTCGTCACCGACGGCGAGCGCATCCTCGGCCTGGGGGACCAAGGCGCCGGCGGCATGGGCATCCCGATCGGCAAGCTGGCGCTCTATACAGGCTGCGGCGGCCTGCATCCGTCCACGACCCTGCCGATCGTGCTCGATGTCGGGACTGACAATGCCGATTGTCTGGCCGATCCGCTCTATGTGGGCTGGAGGCACGAGCGCGTGCGCGGCCAGGACTACGACGACTTCATCGAGGCCTTCGTCTCCGCGGTGATCCGGCGCTGGCCGCGCGTCCTTCTGCAATGGGAAGACTTCGCGAAGAACAACGCGACGCGCCTGCTGGAGCGTTATCGGGACCGGCTCTGCACGTTCAATGACGATGTCCAGGGCACGGCTGCGGTGGCGACCGGAACGCTGCTCGCGGCCGTCAACATCACCGCCGTGCCGCTCACGCAGCAGCGCGTGGCCGTGGTCGGTGCGGGTTCAGCCGGCTGCGGCATCGCTCAGCTGATCCGCGCGGCGATGATTGATGCCGGCCTGTCGGAACGCGAGGCGACCGCGCGCTTCTTCATGGTGGATCAGGGTGGGCTTCTGGTCGAAGGCATGCCCGGCCTCGCGCCGTTCCAGATGCCGTTCGTCCAGGCCAGGCACGCGGTCGAAGGCTGGACGCTCGAGCATGGCGACCGGATCGAACTCCCCGACGTCGTGCACAATGCGCGCCCGACCGTGCTGATCGGGGTTTCCGGACAGGCGGGAGCCTTCTCCGAACCGGTGATTCGCAGCATGGCCGAATGCAATGACCGGCCGATCATCTTTCCCCTGTCGAACCCGACGTCCCGCGCGGAGGCGACGCCAGGGGACATCGATGCCTGGACGGGCGGGCGGGCGCTGATCGGCGTCGGCAGCCCCTTCCCGCCCATCACGCGCAACGGCATCCACGTCAAGGTGGACCAGAACAACAACGCCTACGTATTCCCGGGTGTAGGCCTGGGCGCGCTGGCGGTGGGCGCCAGCCGCGTCAGCGACGGCATGTTCATGGCGGCGGCGAAGGCGCTGGCCGGCGCGTCGCCTTCGCGTGACAACCCGAAGCACAATCTGCTGCCGCCGGTCAGCGCATTGCGCGAGGTCGCGGCCAAGGTCGCGCTCGCCGTGGCCGTGCAGGCGCACAAGGAAGGACACGTGACCGGCGTCCCTGTCGATGAACTCCAACAGCGCATCCGCGCGAAGATCTGGACGCCCCGCTACGCCCCGCTTGAGGCCGCGCGGACCTAGCGTCGCGCGAAGCGCGTCGAGCCCCTATGGATCGATGGCCTCCAGTCGTCGCACGAAGCTGTTCGCGATGGCCCGCATGATCGCGGGATCGGCGAATTCCTCCACATAGACGATGTTCGCTACCAGCGTGCCGCCGTAGACAGAGACCGAGACATTGGGAAAGCGCTTCATCCACCCCAGCGCATACTCGAATCCCGTCACGGTCAGCCGTTCCGTGGGCCATCGGAACTCGACCGATTGGATGTCGGAGACGTTGATCGCGACAGGAGCCTGCTGCGGGCTGCCGAACGCGCGTGGGTAGTTCACATAGTCCTGGAAGATGCTGCCGTTGGCCACGCCCTCGTGGATGTCCCGGAAGATGAGCTGTGCGATCTCGACCATCGGCCGATCGAGGTCGGGCACGGGTGTGATGTGACCGGTTATGGCGGTGAAGACCAACGCCGGCGAGACGTGAGGTTCGAGCCTCCGGCGCATGTCCACCGAAGATCGCATCAGGATGGCACCTGGCTTCCCTTCCGCGACGTCGCGGATGGCCAGGGCGAAGGAGGCCAGCAGCAGGGAGTGCATGGAGGAGCGGGTCGCGTGGGCCGCGTCCTTGATCCGATTCAGGGTGTCCTCAGCAATAACGACGCGCTCGAGGCGATGGGTCACGGGGCCGCCATCATAGGGCGCACGCATCGGGATCTCGGCAAACGCACCGGAGTAGGATCCGGGCGGGGGTTTCGTCGGCAGCGTCGCTAGGCTGCGACTCACCGCCTCGTCGACGGGGGTTGGGAAGGCCTGCCGGGCCAGCGCCGGGGCTTCGCCGCGCACGATACAGTCACACAGATGAGCAAGGCAGGCGTGCAGTTCGATCAGCGACGTCGCGTCCGTGACGGCATGGGACGTCAACAGGAAGACATCCAGCGCGTCGCGGTCGGCGATGACGTGGACGCTGTAGAGCGACGCCCTGGTATCCAGATCGGCATTCAGCAATGTCGCGTACAGTGCATCGACGGAGCATGCATCCGGCGCCAACCAGGACTCGACCGCCGAGCGGTTACCCGTCCGCTCCACGAATTGTCCGTCTTCGACGATCGCGCGCAGGATGCCGTAGCGGCATTCTAGGTGAGCAATGGCGGCTTCGAATTGGTCACGGCGGATCAAGCCGGCGATGCTGCTCCGGCTGACCACGATCATGCGCGTCTCGATGTAGATTAGCTCCGTTGGCGAGGCTTCGCGAATGGCGCGACCGGAACCCGATTGTACCGCAGAGCGCGCTTCAGTGCTGCTACTAGGCACCATCTGCTCCTATCGATGAACCATACGACGCATCCCGATGCGACGGATCTCGTGCGAGAGCGTGGTGTAGGCCGTGAGCCGCGGGCATGACGTCCCGCACGATCTCCGCGACCGCGCTCGCAGTCGCAGGTGAGCGGGAAAAGCACGCTGGTGATGCCGCCGTCCGCGATGCGGTTGGGCCGATGGTACCGGCCACCAGGAAACAAGAATTCCGGCTGTGTGCTGCGTGACATGGGGAGTCCGCATCGCTGTGCCCGATCCTACGGTGATCCAGGCCGGCATCTAGGAGATGGCTGGACCCGCTGGCATCACCATTTGTGGCTATGCCCTGGCCTGCTTGACCTGCGGCGCTTTGCTCAGTCGCTGAAGGCGCCGGACTGTGCCCTCGTTATGACGGCCAAGGCAGGGCGTTCGGTCTCAGCGGGTGAAGTGCGTTCGGTCTCAGCGGGTGAATGGACGCCTTGCGGCGGCGCAAGCCAGTGGTTGTCGCGCCGGGCGGCCAGGACAGAGATGACCGCCATGCCCATGTTGGCGACCGGAATCCCTGAACGTAACGAGGCTTTCCCTGCAAGGCGCTCTGACATTCCCTGTTCCGCTGTGCAGGGAATGGCGCCCGGAGGCTGAGGATTTCTGCGCCTTCCAGGCCGGCACTGCGCCACAGAATGGGATACATAGAGCTCATTTCCCTGTTCTTTCCCTGGAGAACAGGGAAATCAGGCTATGCAGTGGACGAGACGGGTTCGCGTGAGACTGCGTCCACAGCCACGTTAAGTCGTTGATACTGAGCAAATTTTCCTTCGGGCAGACCTTCGCCGCCAGCCGCGGAATACCGCGCACTAGCGCCGATGCCATTGCCGCACGGCACCTGACGGACGCATCTGGACTCGGATTCTCGCCGCCATGCCGGCCCGTGTCGCGCCTGCCCAATTCGGCACGACGCGTCTTGCGGGTGGCTATCCACGCGGCGCCGGAAGCGAAAAGCAAGGCCGCGTCGGATCGACGCCGACCGTACCTCTGCATCCCCGGTGACGTCGGGGTGATTGTAGAGAGCAGCGGAAGCCGAGCGCGTTTCGCTGTTCCTGCCAGACGAGCGGCAGACTGTTGCGACACTCCTGCAGCAGCGCGGCCGCGGAGCCTTGTGCTGGCTGCCCTCCGCCCACAATCGCGGTCAGGGTATCCGGCGCGAGGAGCGCGAGCCGAATGAAGCGCGGGGCATAGGAGCCGCTCACGCCTTCCTGCGTCGCGAGTCCTCCAAGGCCCGTTACCTCGCCGCGGTGGACCTCCCCCATCGCTCGGCCAGATCATTCCCATCGCAGACACTGCGCTGCTGTCGGTGAAACTGGTCAAGGCGGGGTGCCTCAAGACCTGGCCCGGCTATCCCCATGGCATGCTGGCGACGCATGCGGGTCCGGTCGGCGACCGCCCGGAAGGCGCCGTGCCCCTCCGCGCCTCGCCGGGCGCCCCACCTGCCGCAGCGCTCGATGGCGCGGCACCGGCGAAGTTGGCGCCTGCTCAGCCGCGGGATCGCCGCGAAGCCTCCAACGGTCGCGCGCCTCGGGCCGGTCACGGCGAAGCGGCAAAAGGCGCGGGACGCACCACCGTCAGCCAGGGCGCACTTCCGGTCCGTATCGCTGCTCGATCGCCTCCACCGGCAGCACGAAGGGCAGGCCACCGCGCGACACGCCGATCTCGGCCTGCACGCCATAGACGTCCGCGAGCAACACCTCGGTGAGCACATCCGCGGCTGCCCCGTCGGCGAACAGGCGACCCTCGCTCAACACCAGCATCCGGTCAGCGAAGCGCGCCGCGGCGTTGAGGTCGTGCAGCACCACCACCACCAGCAGGCCCGCCCGCCGCGCCAGGTCGCGCAACAACGCCAGCAATGCGAGCTGGTTCCGCACATCCAGCGCGCTGGTCGGCTCGTCCAGCAGCAGGATCGCGGGGTCGGAGGCCAGCATCTGCGCCAGGAACACCAGCTGCCGCTGGCCGCCCGACAGTTCCGACACCAGGCGCAAGGCAAGGTCCGCGATGCCCAGCCGCTCCAGTGCCGCGGTCGCGCGCGCCACCTCCGCTTCGGGCACGCGCAGACCCAGCGCACGGATGCGTCCCAGCAGCACGGTTTCCATCACCGTCAACGCGGCGCGTGCGCCATTGTCCTGCGGCAGGAAGCCGATGCGGCCGTCGCAGCGCACTGCCCCGCTGCACCGCGCCAGACCCGCCATCGCCCGCAGCAGCGACGACTTGCCCGATCCGTTCGGCCCGACCAGCGCGACGACTTCGCCTGCCTGCGCGGCGAATGACACGCAATCGACGGCGAGGCGATCGCCATAGCGCACGCTCACCTGCTCGATCGCGATCCGCCCCGTCATGCCTGCGCGACCAGCCAGGCCCCGTCGAAGGGCACCGGCAGCCACTCGGCATGCCAGCGCGCAAGTTCCGCACCAGGATCAAGATCGCCGAAGGCTTCGGGGTGCAGCCGCCTCGCCATGAACTGCATGCCGATCCAGTCCATCAAGCTGCGCGCCAGGCCGGATTCCAGCACGGCGACATTGCCATTCCGCACCGCCGGCAGTGCCGCCCAACCGGCGCGTTGGGCGTATGGAGCGACCGACGCGCGCGCCTCCGCCACCGTGACGCCATAGCCCGCGCGCACCGAGGCCGGCCTGTCGTTCCACGTTGCGCCCACCAGGAAGACATGCGCTGGCGGGTCGGCCAGCACCGTCTCGGGCGGCAGCGGCGCCCAGCCGGTGCGGATGCGACCTTCCGCGATATTGCGCCCGCCGGCCAGTTCGATCATCCGGCCCCACATCGTGCCGGCATAGCTGTTGCCCACGGATTGCGGGCCGCCCGAGCCGAGCTCGACATAGGCCGCCGGCCGCTGCGCGATGCGCGCGACGCGCGTCGCCAGTGCCTCGACCTTGCTGTCATACAGGTCAGCGAGCGCGATCGCACGGTCGTGCCGACCTAGTGCGGCGCCGAGCGCCAGTGTGCTGGCCCGGTGAAGTTCGCGCGTCTGCGCGTTGTAGTCCACGCAGACCACGGGAATGCCGGCCTGCTCCACCCGCGCCATCACGTCGGGCTGCGCCTGGTAGCCCCAGGCGTGGATGATCAGCAGGTCGGGCCGCAGGCCGATGATGCGCTCGGCCGACATGGTCTGGTTCTCGGCCGCGCCGATATCCGGCAACTCGGCGAGGCGCGGCATGGTCGCCAGGTGATGGCGCCACACCGCCGGCCGGTTGATCGCCCATTGCCGCCGGTTGATGCCGACCACGCGGTCCCAGCCGCCGGGCCCCGCGACGGCGGAGAATTCCTCGAAGTTGAAGGCAAGAACGATGCGCTCGGGTGCGCGCGGCAGCGTCACGGCGCGCCCGGCGGCGTCGCGCAGCGCGATCTGCGCTCGGGCGGGCAAGGCAGGCAGCGCCAGCGTTGCGGAGAGTGCGGCCAGGCCGCGGCGGGACAGGGTCATGCGATGCATCTCCTCACCAATGGGACCGGCGCGCCGTGACGATGAGCCAGGCGAAGAACGGCACGCCGATCAGCGCCGTGACGATGCCGATGGGAAACAGCGCGCCGGGCGAGATCACCTTGCTCGCCACCGAGGCCAGCGACAGCAGCGCCGCGCCGGCCAGCGCGGCGCCCGGCAGCATCAGCCGCTGGTCCTCGCCGATCAGCATGCGCGCCACATGCGGCGCGACCAGCCCGACGAAGCCGATGGTGCCGACGAAGGCGACCGCGACTCCCGTCGCGACGGACACGAAGACGAAGCCGCGGAAGCGCACCCCGCGCACGCCCACGCCAAGGGCCGCCGCGCGTTCATCGCCGAAGCGCAACGCCGTCAGCGCCCAGGCGTCGCGCATCAGCAGCGGTACCGCCACCACCAGCACCGCGGCGACGATGGCGAGCTTCGGCCAGGTCGCCCGCTGCAGGCTGCCGAACAGCCAGAACACGATCTGCTGCAGCGCCTCGGGCGAGGCCAGGAACTGCAGCGTTGCCAGTGCCGCCTGGAACAGGAACATCAGCGCGATGCCTGCCAGCACCAGCGTCTCCGGCGTCGCCCCGCGCAGCCCGCCGAGCAGCCACACGAAGGAACACGCCAGCGCCGCGAAAACGAAAGCCGATATCGGGATGGCCTGCGCCTCAGGGATCGGCAGCGCCGCACCAATCACGATCACCAGCGCCGCGCCGAATCCCGCGCCCGCCGAGACGCCAAGCGTGTAGCTCGACGCCAGCGGATTGTTCAGGATGGTCTGCATCACCGCGCCCGTCAGGCCGAGCGCGGCGCCGACCAGCACCGCCATCAGCGCGACCGGCAGGCGGATCGACCAGACGATGGCATCGACCATCGGGTCGGCGCCAAGCCCGAAGACCGACCGTGCGACCGTCGCCGGCGGCAGCATCGCCGGCCCGGTCGCCGCATCGGCCACGACGCAGAGCGCGAGCAGCGCCGCACCGCCGCCCAACATTGCCGCACGCCGGGCCGCGAGACGGCGCCAGCCCTCCCGCGCCGCGGCGCCGGCCGCGCTCAGCTCCGCCATGGCAGCATCCAGGTGCCGGAATAGGGCACCGGTAGGAAGTCCCGGTGATAGGCGGCAAGCTCGGCGACCGGGTCGCGGTCCTGGAAGGCGCCGGGCCACAGGCGCTTGGCGATGTAGAGCGTCGCCGTGTCGTCGAACAGCGTGCGGACCATGCCGTGCTCGACGGCGTGTAATTCACCGTTGCGGATCGCCGCGAGCCCCCGCCATGTCGGGCGGGCCGCATAGGGCGCGAGCGAGCGCCGCGTCTCCTCGGCGGTCGCGTCATAGCCGGTGCGGACCGAGTTCGGCCGGTTCAGCCAGGACGACCCCGCGATGAAGATGGCGTCCGGATCGGCGGCGAGCACCGTCTCCGCCGCCAGCGGCCCCCAGGGGCCGGCGAGCCGGCCATCGGCGATGTTCTCGGCGCCGAGGTTGTTGGCGATCCGGCCCCACATGGTGCCGGCGTAGCTGTTGCCGATGGTGTCGGCGCCGGCCTGGCCGAGTTCGAAATGCACCCTCGGCTTCGATCCGCCAGGCTGGCGGGCGATGCGCTCCTGGATGTCCTCGACGCTGCGGCGGTAGCGGTCGGCCAGGCGATCGGCGCGTGCGGGCTCGCCGATCGCGGCGCCGAACAGGCGAGTGGAAACGATATGTCGTTCCAGCGTCTGCGCATTGTAGTCGAAGACCATGATCGGAATGCCCGCCGCGGCGATCTGGTCGCGGGTGGTCTGCGCCGCGCTCCAGATCCAGGCCGGCATCAGCACCAGGTCGGGGCGCAGGCTGATGACCTTCTCGGCGGAAAAGGTGCCTTCATCCGTGTTGCCGACATCCGGCATGGCGCCAAGCGCTGGGATCAGCGCGCGGTAGCGCGAGAAGATCGCCGGGCGCCAGCCCTCCCACACCACGCGGTTGATCCCCGCCACGCGCGCCCAGGCGCCGAGCCCGCCGATCGCCGTGAAGTCCTCGTAGTTGAGCATGACGACGAGGCGCTGCGCGGGTGCGGCGAGGGGATACTCGCGCCCCAGCACGTCGGTCACGCGCGCGGCCTGCGCGAGGGCAGGCAGCGGCAGGGCGGCGAGCGTGCCGAGCAGCAGGCGACGCCGCGACGGGGCCATGCCGATCACCCGCGCCATGGCAGCATCCAGGTGCCGGAAAACGACACCGGCAGGAAGCGCGTGTGGTAGTCGGCCAGCGAGGCGACCGGGTCATCGCCCTCGAAGGCGCCCGGATAGAAGCGCTTGGCCATGTAGAGCAGCGCCGTGTCGTCGAACAGCGTGCGCGCCAGGCCGTGCTCCAGCGCGTGCAGTTCGCCGGCACGGATGGCGGACAGCCCCGCCCAGCCGGGTCGTTGTGCATAGGGCGCGAGGTTGGCGCGTGTCGTCTCGGGCATGACGTCGTAGCCCGTGCGGACCGCCTTCGGCCGGTTCACCCAGGACGACGCGCCGATGAAGATGAATTGCGGGTCGAAGGCCAGAACCGCCTCGGCCGGGATCGGGCCGAAGCCGCCCTGGATGCGTCCCGTCGCGACATTCTGCGCGCCGAGGTGCTCGAAGAAGCGCCCCCACAGGTTGTTGGGCGGATAGGAATTGCCGACTGTCTCCGCGCCACCCTGGCCGAGTTCGATATAGGCGCGGGGCTTGGAAGCACCGGCGGCGCGCGCGGCGTGGTCGCGGATGCTTTCGAAGTTGCGGCGGTAGCGGTCGATCAGTGCCTCGGTGCGGTCATTCGTGCCCATCGCCGTGCCGATGGCGCGGGTTGAGGCGACATGGGCGTCGAGCGTCTGCGCGTTGTAGTCGAAGACCAGCACCGGAATACCGGCCGCCATGATCTGCTGTTGCGCGGTCTGCGAGGCGCGCCAGAGCCAGGCCGGCACCATCAGCAGGTCGGGTCGCAGGCTGATGACCTTCTCGGCGGAGAAGGTGCCTTCATCCGTATTGCCCACATCGGGCAACGTCGCGAGGTTCGAGATCAGCGGCAGGTAGCGGTTGAAGATGGCCGGGCGCCAGCCTTGCCACACCACGCGGTTCATGCCCACCAGCCGCTGCCATCCCTCGATGCCGGCGATGGCGGTGAATTCCTCGTAGTTGAAGGCCATGATGGCGCGGCGGGCGGGGGCAGCGAGCGCGACCTCGCGGCCCAGCGCATCGGTGATGCGCGGCGCCTGGGCGAAAGCGGGCAGGGGCAGTGCAGCGAGGGCGCCGAGCAACAGGCTGCGGCGTGACGAGGTAGCGGAACGGGGTTGTTCCATGGCGGGCACTCCTGAGGATGCGATGGCAGGAGCGGAGCCGGCGCCACGCAGCTGGGCGCCGATCCGCACGGGCGCCATCGCCGCGTCAGACGCGCTGCGACGGAACCCGGACCTCAGGCGTGCAGGGGTGGACCACGGGGGCCATGGGGCGGCGCCCTGGCCGGCGGCGGTGGGGCCGCGAGCGCCATCGATCGCCACGCGATGGTGGCCGGCAGCGCGAGCGGCGCGACGGCCAGGACCGGTTCCGGCAGCAGCATCCGCACGGCATCCGCGCAGGCGAAGCAGGCCGCGTCGGTTGTCGTGCCGTCATGATCCGGCAGCGCGCGCCCATCGGCATCGACATGCACGACGCGCATGCCTTCGGGCGAGCAGAGCACGGTCTCGAACGCCTTCGCCGAGCCCGCCATGGCCAGGCAATGCAGCGGCGCCAGCACGACCTGCAGAAGCAGGACGAGGCAGAGCAAAGGCGCGGCAGCGTGCAGCGTTCGTTTCACCGGGCCTTCGTCTAGCGACGGGCTGACCCACGGGCAAGCAGCATGCTGGGCGGCTGGGCCGTGGCGGCCGTGGCCATGCTGCGCTTCAACCCGCCCGGACACCCGGCGCCGCTGCCGGTCGAGGACGCATGAGCGAGCCGTCCCCGCGGGGCGGCTCGCTGCAACGATCCCTGCGCGCAGCGTCCACAGGCGCGACATGCCGACCCAGCCATGCCGCGAGGGGTCGACGCCGGTCAGGCAGGCAGCACGGGCGTCACGCCGATCCGTTCCGCCACGCGCCGCGCCGTCGCCTCGCGCTGGCGGGTCACCGCCGCCACGCTGTCGCGCATCGCGGCGAGGATCGCCGGCGGCGCGCTCTCCGGCGTGCCGGCGTCGAAGGGCGGCTCGGGCGCATAGGCCATGTAGAGCTGGATCGCCTGCGCCGCAGCATCGCCGCGCAGCTCCGCCACCAGGCGCAGCGCACCGTCGATCCCGGCCGTCACCCCGGCGGCGAAGACCCAGTCGCCGTCGATCACCACCCGCTCATCCACCGGCGTCGCGCCGAAATACGGCAGCAAGTGGAAGGACGCCCAATGCGTGGTGGCCCGCCGCCCCTTCAGCAGCCCCGCCGCGCCGCAGACCAACGCCCCGGTGCAGACCGAGAAGACGCTGTGCGCGCCCGCCGCCTGGGCGCGGATCCAGGACAGCACCTGCTCGTCCTCCATCAGCGCCTCCTGACCGAAGCCGCCGGGAATGTGCAGCACGTCGAGCTGCGGCGCATCGGCGATCGCGCCATCAGGGCTGATCCGCAGCCCCTTGAGGTCGCGGATCATCCCGCCATCCTTGCTGTACAGCCGGTAGGTCGAATTCGGCACGCGGGCCAGCACCTCGAAAGGTCCGGTCAGGTCGATCTGGTCGATGCCCTCGAAGATCAGGGAACCGATGGTGAGGTGACGGTCGGGGTCGATCATGCGTGAAGGTCCTTTGCCGAATGGGGGCCGCGCGCGTCGCGGCGGAAGCGGTCGCGATAGGCGCCCGGCGATGCGCCGAGCTGGCGCAGGAAGGCGCGGCGCATCGTCTCCTCGGTGCCGAAGCCGCAGCTCTGCACGACGGCGGCGAGGCCGCCGGCGCCGGATTCCAGGCGCTGGCGCGCCGCATCGACGCGCATGCGTTCAAGGAAGCGCGCCGGCGTCAGGCCGGTCTCCTCGCGGAACACCCGGGCGAACTGGCGCGGGCTGAGGCAGGCGCGCTCGGCCATCGCCTCGACCGAGACAGGCTGGTGCAGGTTGCCCGCCAGCCAGGCCAGCAGCGCGCCGAGGCGCGACCCGCCGCGGCTCTGCGCCGCCAGCACGCTGCTGAACTGCTTCTGGTCGCCGGGGCGGCGCAGGAACAGCACCAACTCCCGCGCCACGGCCAGCGCCAGGGCGTGGCCGTGATCCTCCTCGACCAGCGCCAGCACCAGGTCCATCCCGGCCGTCACCCCCGCAGAGGTCCAGAGGTTGCCATCGCGGATGTAGATCGGCTCGGGGTCGACCGTGAGGTCCGGGTGGCGCCGCGCCAGCTCGGCGCAGTAGCGCCAATGCGTGGTCACGCGCCGCCCCGGGATCAGCCCGGCGGCGGCCAGGCTGAAGGTGCCGGTGCAGACACTGACGAGCCGCTTGGCGCGCGGCGCCAGGTGGCGCAGCAGGCGCTGTAGGCGCCGGTCCTCCGAGCCCTCGCGCGCGCCCTCGCCGCCGATCACGATCAGCGTATCCAGCGCCGCGATGCCGAGCAGCGCGGCGTCGCTCGCCATGGCGCGGAATTCGAGCCCCGCCGAGGTCTGCGCCATCCCCGGGGCGGCCACGACATGGCAGGTCACGTCGTACAGCCGGGTCGGCCCCGCGCTGCCGCGCGCCATGCCGTCCAGCCGGCCGGCCTGCGCCAGCACCTCGGCCGGGCCGGCGAGGTCGAGCAGCTGCACCGGAGCCATGCCCAGGATCAGCACGCGGCGGGGGTCGGGACTCTCCATGCACCGGATGCTGGGGCAGGGCATGCCATGGCAGCAATGCCATTCTCCCCTCGGTTCCTGCCAGGCCGCCGCTGATGGCAGGAACCGAGGGGGAAACGTCATTGCCGCCACGCGCGATGCCGCGCGAGGCTGCGCATGGAAACGCACGATACGGCCAAGACCGGCTTGCACGAGGTGCCCATGGCCCTGCCCCCGATGGTGTCCCGCCGGCTGCTGCCCGGATTGGGCGCGGCGCTCTTCGCAACACCCGCGCTCGCCTTCCCCGAGCGGTCGCTGCGCATCGTCTCGCCCTTCCCCGCCGGCGGGCTGAGCGATGTCGTGGCGCGCGGCCTGGCGCAGGCGCTGTCGCCCGTGCTGCGGCAGCCGGTGGTGGTCGAGAACCGCGCCGGCGCGGGCGGCGGCATCGGCGCCGGCGCGGCGGCGCGCGCCCCGGCCGGCGGCTACACGCTGTTCCTCGGCATGGTCGACGTGATGGCGATCAATCCCTTCACCTATCGGACCCTGCCTTATGACGCGGAGCGCGACTTCGCGCCGGTCGGCTTCGTCAGCCATATCCCGACCGCGTTGATCGCCGGCCCGTCCCGCCCGACGATCCGCAGCTTTGCCGACCTGGTTGCCGCGGCGAAGCAGGCCCCGGGCGTGCTGTCCTACGGCAGCTGGGGGGTGGGCAGCACGTCGCAACTGTCCTTCGAGCGCATCTCGCGCGCGGCCGGCACCAGCTTCCTGCATGTGCCCTTCACCGGATCGGCCCCGGCGATCCAGGCGGTGCTGGCGTCGCAGGTGGATGTCATGGTGGTGCCGGCGGGCAATGCCGCCGCCCTGGCGCGGGACGGCTCGGCGCGCGTCCTGGCCGTCACCTCGGAAGCACGCCTGCCGCTGCTGCCGGATGTGCCGACCCTGGCCGAGCTCGGCCTGCCGCTGGCGCTCAGCCTGTGGCAGGCGGTGTATGTGCCGGCGCGCACCCCGGCGCCGATCGTCGCGCAACTCAACGCCGCGCTGCACCAGGCGATGCAGGCGCCGGCCTTCGTCGAGATCCTGCGCGTCCAGGGCGGCCGGCCGGAACCGGGCAGCCCCGAGGCGTTGGCGACCTTTGAGCGCAACGAGCGGCAGGCCTGGGGCGCGGTGGTGCGCGAGCTGAACATCTCCCTGGAATAGACGGCCTGACGGCGCAGCGTCACGCCAACATGCGGCGCGCCGCGGCCTCGCTCGCACGCCGCACCTCGTCCACGAAATCCACGTGCATGCTGGTGATCAGCGAGGTGACCTCGGCGGGCGCGCGCTCCGGGCTGCCGGCCTGAAGCGGTGGTGCGGGATCGTATTCCGACAGCAGCTGGACCGCCTGCGCGCAGGTCGGGTCGCGCAGACGTGCGACCAGCGTCAGGTCGAAATCGATGCCCGCCGTCACGCCGCAGCCGGTCATGCGGCTACGGTCGGTGACCACGCGTGCGGTCACACTGGTTGCGCCAACATCGGCAGCACATCGCGCACCAGCCAATGCGTCGTCGCCTGGTCGCCGCGCAGCAGCCCGGCCGCGCCCAGCACAAGCGATCCCGTGCAGACCGAGGTGACCCAGCGCGCCGCCGCACCCTGGCGCGCAACGAAGGCGATGGTCGCGGGGTCGGCCATCGCCGCGAGTCCCCCCTGCGCGCCGCCCGGCACGCAGAGGATGTCGAGACCAGGCTCGATCTCGTCGAAGGTCGCGGTCGGCACGATGCCGACGCCGAGATCGGACCGCACCGGATCGCGCATCGCGGCCACCAGGTCCATCCGCGCCGGCATCAGGCCGCCAGCACCACATGCCGGACGGGGCCGCTGGTGAAGCGCGCCTCGACCATCGGCATTGCGCTGATCTGTGTCTGGTCCTGGTTCACGTAGATGTCGCCCATCGCGAAGGTGCTGCCGAAGACCGGCGGCCCGACGATGTACTGGGCATCCTGCTCGAGATTGCTGGCCGTGAAGCGGTCGATCAGGCCTTCGGCGGCGCGACAGGCTGCAGCGTCCCGCGCGCCACGCCATCCCGCCGGACGGCGGCCAGCGGCCGCAACCCGTCCGGCCGCATCTGCGGATTGGCCTCGAACAGCCGCGCCCAGGCCTGGTCGGCGACCTCCTCCGCCTCGCGGATCACCTTGGCTTCGTCGAGGGTCAGCACCTTTCCCTCGCGCATGATCCAACGCCCGTCCACCATCACATCCTCGACGTCCCGCGCCTGGCCCTGGTGCACGAGGATGGAGACGGCGCGCAGGAACGGCGCGAGATGTGCCTGGTCGGTGCGGATCATGATGAAATCGGCGAGCCTGCCCTCGGCGAGCCAGCCGCCATCCTTCACGCCCATCGCCGTGTAGCCGTTGCGCGTCGCCCAGCGCAGCGCTTCCTCCGGCGTCGGGTTGCGCCCGTCGCTGCGGCGGATGCGTTCCATGAACAGGCCGGTGCGCATCACCTCGACCATGTCCTCGGCCATGTTGTCGGTGCCCATGCCGACATTGCAGCCGGCCTCGACAAGCTCGCAGACGCGCGGGCTGAGGCCGCGGCGTGCCGCGATGGCAGAGTTGAACGCCACATGCACGCGGTGCTTGCCGAGGATGCGCTCCTCCTCGTTCGTCATGCAGCGGCAATGCGCGGCGACCAGGCGATCGTTCAGGAAGCCGATGCTCTCCAGGAACTGGCTCGGCAGCATGTTGTGATGCGCCTGGATGGCGGCGACCTCGCCCCAGATCTGGTTCAGGTGGATCGTGCCGACCGTATCCAGCCGGTCCTGCAATGCGCGCACCTCGCGCAGCAGCTCAGGCGAACACATGTCCGGCGCCCAGGCGGAAACGCCGACGCGCACGCGCCCCTCGCCGGCGCCGTCCCAGCGCGCGTGCAGCTTCTCGATGCGGCGGAGCCCGGCTTCGCCGAGCGCGGGATCGCGACGGAACTCGGACGGATCGCCGATCGACGCGTCCACGCGATCCCAGGTGCGCTCTGCGAGCACCAGGCGCAGCCCGGTATCGACCATGTCCTGCGCGTAGTTCTCGATGCTGACCGCATCCTCGAGCAGCGCGGTGGTGCCGGAGCGGATCGCCTCCAGCGCGCCGAGGCGGCACATCGCCGCCTGTTCGGCAGGAGCCAGCGCCGGCAGCGGAATCGGCGAGAGGCCGCCGCAGAAGGGCGGCTCATGCGGCGGCGAGAGATCCTCGAACACGCCGCGCGCCAGCGTCATCACCAGGTGCGTGTGGATGTTCGCGAAGCCGGGGAAGATGGCGCGTCCCTTGGCGTCGATCGTCTCGGCACCGGGGAAGCGGGCCGCGATCTCGGCATCGGGACCGATGGCGGCGATGCGGTTGCCTTCTACCGCCAGCGCGGCGTCGTAGTGGATCGTGCCCGCATCGTCGCCGGTCACGATCGTGGTGTTGCGGATCAGCAGGGTCATGGTCAGTTCACCTCGATGCGGGCATCGCGCACAAGTTGGGTCCAGGAGGCGCGGTCCTGGCGCATCCGGGCGTCCAGCTCGGCGCCAGGGGTAAAGGCGACGACCGATCCCATGCCGGTCAGGCGGTCGCGAATCTCGGGTTCCGCCATCACGGCGCGGAATGCGTCCTCGAGCGCCTGCCGCCGATCCGCGGGGATGCCGGCCGGCGCGACGAGGGCGTTGAAGCTCATCACCGACCAGTCGATGCCCTGCTCGCGCACCGTCGGGACATTGAGCAGCCCTGGATGCCGCTCGGTGCCGGAGATCGCGAGGATGCGGACCTGCCCGCCCTCATGCACGCCGCGGAACACGCCGTAATTGCCGATCATCAAGTGGCTGTCCCCGGCCAGCAGGCCCTGCAGCGCCGGGCCGGTGCCGCGATAGGGCACGTGCAGCATGTCCACGCCGACGGCGCGCCGCCAGGATTCGTAGAACAGATGCGGCCCGCTGCCGACGCCGGCCGAACCGAAATGCAACTGCCCCGGCCGCGCGCGGGCGAGGGCGACGAATTCCTGGAGGGTGTGCGCCGGCACGCTGTTCGGTACGACCAGCACGACGGGGCCGACGGTGATCTGCGCCACGCCGACGAAATCCCGCTGCGTGTCGAAGGGCAGGTTCGGATAGAGCGCGTGCGTGATCGCGAGGTTGCCGGCATCGCCCAGGAACAGGACATGGCCGTCCGCATCGGCGCGCGCTACGTGCTCCATGGCCAGGTTGCCGTTCGCGCCGGCCCGGTTCTCGACCACCACGGGCTTGCCGAGCCGCGCCTGGAGCGCCTGCATGACGGGGCGCCCCACCGTGTCCACGCCGCCGCCCGCCGGATAGCCGACGACGATGCGGATCGCGCGGTCGGGGAAGGCGGCCTGCGCGATGGCCGGCCTGGCCACGACCGGCGCGATCGTCGCCGTGAGCAGGAGGGAACGGCGGGCGATCGTCATGGCGTGTCGGATCCTTGTCGGTGGTTGAGGTGGAAGGCGTGGTCATGGGGCGTGCTGCCGTGGCTTTCGGCGGCGACGGCAATGGTGCAGCCTTGGCCTGCGATCCGTCCTCCACCAGGCGACGACGAAGCATGACCTTGAATCTCCGCGCCCTGGCCCTCTTCAGGGAAATCTACTGGTCCGGCAGCATCACCGGCGGTGCCGCACGCATGGCCGTGTCGCAGCCTTCCGCGAGCCGCATGCTGCGCCACCTCGAACAGCAGCTCGGCTATGCGTTGTTCGAGCGCGGCGAGAGCCGGATCCGCCCGACCCAGGAAGCGCAGAACCTGATCGACGAGGTCGATGCCATCTTTCTGCGCGTCGAGCAGACCGCTGCTGTTGCGCGGCGCCTTGCGCGTGGCGAGGGGGAAAGGATGGCGGTGGTCTGCGTGCACATGCTCGCGACATCCTCGCTGCCGCGCGTGATGGGCCGGCTGCACCGGCGCTTCCCTAGCCTTGAGATCGAGCTCGACACCAAGGGCCAGGCGGAACAGGTCAACATGCTGCACGGCCGCGGCGCGGATCTCGGCATCGCGACCGGGCCGGAGCCGCCGCCCAGCCTGGCCTCCCGGGTATTCGGACGATCGCGCCTGGTCGCGGTGCTGCCGGCGTCGCATCCGCTGGCATCGCGGGAGGTGGTGATGCTCGAGGATTTCGCACGCCATCCCTGCATTCTCGGTTCCGAACGGGATCCGCTCGGCGCCCTGGCAAAGAGCCTGTTCGCCCGGCACGGCATCCAGCCGGACGTCAAGCTGACCATCGGCTCGCCGCTGTTCTGCTACGAGGCGGTGCGGACATTCGGCCACCTGGCGATTGCCGGGCCGATGACCACCAAGGTCATCGGCAAGCGCCCGGGCATCACGATCCGGCCGATCGAACCTGCCGCGGACTACGCCATCTACGCGCTGTGGAATGTCGGTGCCGCGCCGAGCGCGGCCCGCGACGCCTTGCTGTCGCTGCTCGCCGAGGAGTTGCAGCCGCTGCTCGACGCCTCGGCGCCAGCGGATGCGGCGCGGGGTCGCAAGCTTCCTGAACCGCCGCGCCGCAAGCGTTAGCACCGGTCGTCACGCCTTCTCGATGTTCCAGTAGAGAACGGCCGGCGCCGGCAGCAGGCCCTTCAGCCCCTCGCGATAGGCGATGGCGTTCCGGTACTGGCCGAGCGGGATGGAGGTCACGTTCTCGATGTGCAGCCGGTTCAGTTCCGTCATCAGCGCGGCCCTGCGCGTCGCGTCGGTCTCGAAGGTCCATTCGTCTGACTTCGCGTCGATGCGGCGGTCGCAGGGCCAGCCGAAGCCGGCACGCTCGCAATTGCGGACGAAGTTGTTCGTCAGCGGCGTGGCGATACCGGTCATGGTTGCGTTGGTGGAGTAGAGGTTCCACCCGCCCTGATCCACCGGCGCCCGCGAGGACCGCCGTGCCACTAGCGCGCTCCAGTCCATCGCGAGCAGGTTCACGTTGGCGCCGATGCTGCGCAGCGCCTCGGCCAGCATCAGCGCCGGGGGATGCAGCGTCGGATTGTCGGCCGGGTCCATCAGCAGGACCGGCCGCCCATCATAGCCCGAGGACGCCAGCAGGGCACGCGCGCGCCCCAGGTCGTGCGCGGGCCAGCCGAGTTCCTGCCAACGCGCATCCTCGTTCGGCCCGCAGCCGAAGACGGCCGCGCATTCGCGCCAGGGGCTGCCGTCGCCGACCGTCGCCTGCATGAACTCCGACTGACGGATCGCCATCATCAGCGCGCGTCGCGCGTCGAGCTTGTCGAACGGCGGATGCAGGTGGTTCAGCACGGTGAACAGCCCGTAGCCCAGCGGATCATTCGTGCCGACCGTCACGCCGCGCGAACGGCGCAGCAGGGGCAGCAGGTCGGGTGCGGGCGATTCGAGGATGTCGAACTCGCCGGTGATGAGGCCATTGGCCGCCGTCGCGGCATCGGGCGTGTAGACCAGCTCGACGCGATCGACCTTCGCAACCTTGCCGCCGGCGGCGCGGCTCGCGGGTTCGGATCGCGGCACGTAGCGATCGAAGCGCTCGTAGACCACCTTCGCGCCCGGCACCCATTCCCCCGCGACGAAGCGGAAGGGGCCGGAGCCGATCATCTCGCGCACCTGCGTATTGGGCGAGGTATTCGCGATGCGCTCGGGCATCATGAAAGGCACGTTGCTGTCGATCTTGCCCAGCGCATCGAGCACGAAGCCGACCGGGCGCGACAGCACGAGGCGGAAGCTGCGTTCGTCCACCGCATCGAGCGACGCGGTGACCGACAGCAGCGCCTGGCCCATGCCGTCGCGCGCGCCCCAGCGGCGGATCGAGGCGACGCAATCCGCCGCGCGCACCGGTGCGCCATCGTGCCAGAGCATGCCGGGTCGCAGCGTGAAGCTCCACGTGAGGCCGTCGGCGCTGACGCTGTGGCTCTCGACCATCTGGGGCTGCGGCACGTCGTTCTCGTCGAGGCCGAACAGCGTGTCCCACACCAAGTAGCCGTGGTTGCGGGTGATGTACGCGGTGGTCCAGATCGGATCGAGGATGCGCAGGTCACCGATAGGCACTGCGCGGATGACGCGGCGATTCTGCGCCGTCGCCGTCCCGCTCACCAGGGCCGGGCTCGCCATGGCGCCGAGAAGCAGGGTGCGTCGTTCGATGCTCATGCTGTTCGATCCTTCTGTCGACGGGTATCGGGCCTGCCGTGTCATGGCGCCGGGCTGAAGCCTGGTGGCACCTCCAGCTCCGGGCGTTCGAGCAAGAGCCGTGCCCATGCACGACGCGCGATGCGGTCGGCTTCCTCGACAATGGCGGCCTCGTCCATCGTCAGAACGGTGCCGTCGCGCATGATCCAGGCGCCGTCCACCATCACCGATTCGATGTCCGCGCCCTGGCCCTGGTGTACGAAGGTCGAGACGATCCGCATGCGCGGCACCAGATGCGGCCGGTCGGTGCGAACCACCACGAGGTCGGCCTTCATGCCTGGTGCGAGCACGCCGCCATCGGCCACGCCCATGGCGCGGTAGCCGTTGCGCGTGGCCCAGCCGAAGGCCTCCTCGGGCGTCGGCTCGCGGCCGTCGCTGCGGCGGACGCGCTCCATGAACATGGCGGTGCGCGTCGCCTCCACCATGTCCTCCGCCATGTTGTCGGTGCCGATGGAGATGTTGCATCCCGCGGCCTGCAACATGGCGATGCGCGGGCTGAGGCCGCGGCGCGCAGCGATGCACGAATTGAACGCGACCGAGGCGCCGGAACGACCGAGCAGCGTCTCCTCGCGGCACGTCATGCAGCGGCAATGCGCGGCAATGAGTCGATCGTTGAGGAAGCCTTCGGCGTCGAGGTATTCGGTGGGCAGGCAACGGCGCTCGCGCTGGACCGCAGCGACCTCACCCCAGAGCTGGTTGAGGTGGATGGTGCAGACCGCGTCGAACTTCTCGCGCAGGGCAGAGATGCCGTTGAGCAGCCGCGGCGAGCACATGTCCGGCGCCCACGCGGCCAAGCCTACCGTGATGCGGCCCCCGCGCGCGCCATGCCATTCCGCGTGCAGCCGGGCCATGCGTTCAAGGCCGGCTTCGGCAAGCGCTTCGGAAGCCTGGAAGGGCTCGACTCCGCCGATATTGCCGACCGCCTTGTCCCAGGCGCGCTCGGCGAGCAGCAGGCGCAGCCCCGTATCGGCAAGCTGCCCCGCATAGCGTGCGATGCCGATATTGTCCTCGAGCAGCGCTGTCGTGCCGCTGCGGATCGCCTCGAGCGCGCCGAGCTGGCACATCACCGTGTGCTCCTCGTCGGACAGCTTTGGCAGCGGCAAGCGATTCACCGCGTCGAACGGCGGCGCATTGGGCGAGGACATGTCCTCGAAGATGCCGCGCGCGAGGGTGAGATGGAGATGCGTGTGCGTATTGGCGAAGCCCGGCATCACCGCCCGGTTCCGGCCATTCACCACGGAGGCCTGCGGATAGCGCGCGCGAATCTCCTCCGAGGGTCCGAGCGCGGCGATGCGGTCAGCCTCGATGGCGATGGCGCCGCCGTGATGAATGGTGCCGGCCACGTCACCGATGATGATGGTGGCGCCGTCGATGATCAGCGGTGCCTGCATCAGCGCGTCGCCTGGCGTCGAGACCCTTTGCACCCTGGATGGCCGTAGCAAGTGGTGAACGGCAGTGCCTCGGCGCAGGTGCCGACGCTCGGCGCCATCGGCGGAACGCCCTGGAGCATCAGTGCGTGTTTCGGGTGGTCGTCCCTCGGGTCGTGCAGCACCTTCGTCACGGACGCAGCTCCTCGCATCGCGCCGACCACAAGGACGGTCGGGCCGGCGCCCCATCGCTTATGCACGGGGGAAGTGTCCTGCCCTGAGCGCCGATCTGTCCAATGCGAGTTTGGGGCAATGGCATAGCAGCAGGCTATGCCATTGCCCGGCGCGTCGATGGCCTTCGACGGCGACCACTCACCCACCTGGCCCCGCCGTTGGGACCGTCCCCGGGGATGGGGCGCCTGGTGCGGCATCCGCGGTCGGCGCACTGGCTGGAGGCAGCTCCGGCACGATCGCCACTTCCTCGCTACCGCGCCGCGACGCGTCCGAACTGGAATCGTCCAGCCCAGCTCAGTCCGGGAAACGGTCGGCACGATCAATAGGAATTGGCAATCCGCACATCGTGCCTAGTGATTGGCATTTGTTGCGCCGCGCTTCTAGCGTTCGCGCCACGCAGTCGCTTGTCGAAGAATGCCGTTCGACGTCCAGCATGGTCGTGACCCTACGCATCCGACTGCGTCCTGTGGCTCGCCGCAACTCGAGGAAACCATGCCCCCTGCCAAGCGCCAGATGAGCCTCATTGCCTTCATGCAGGCGCAGAACTGCACCAACTATGTCGGCTCCTGGCGTCATCCCGCCTCGGCCTCGGACTTCCTGGCGCCGGAGTACTACCAGCGTATCGCCCGGACCCTGGAAGACGCGAAGTTCGACATGGCATTCTTCGACGACAGGCTCGCCATGCCCGACATCTATGGCGACGACCATCGCGCAACGGTCGAGCACGGCATCCGCGCCGTGAAGCTCGACCCGACGACCGTCATGATGACCATGGCGGCGGCGACCTCTCGGCTCGGTCTCGGCTCCACCTACTCGACGACCTACTACGAGCCGTTCCATGTGGCGCGCCTGTTCGGCACGCTCGACCTGATGACCAAGGGACGGGTCGCGTGGAACGTCGTCACATCTCTGAACGGCTCGGAGGCCGAGAACATGGGCCGCGAGGAGCACATGGAGCACGATGCGCGCTACAATCGTGCCGACGAGTTTGTCGACGTCGTCACGCGCCTGTGGTCCTCGTGGGAGGACGATGCGCTGGTGGTGGACAAGGAAACGGGGCGCTTCGCCGACCCGCAGAAGGTCCATCGTCTCGATCATCGCGGCGAATACTTCCGGTCGCGCGGGCCCCTGCCCGTGCCGCGCTCGCCGCAGGGCCAGCCGGTGCTGCTACAGGCCGGGCAGAGCGGGCGCGGCATAGCCTTCGCCGGTCGCTGGGCGGAGGTCGTCTTCGCCTCCTATCACTCGCGCGATGTCGGACGGAAGCAGTACGCGGCGCTGAGGGCCGCTGTCGCGGCGGCGGGCCGGGACCCGGACCTTGTCCGGATCGCCCCATCGGCAAAGATCATCCTGGGCGAATCCGCGGCGATGGCGGAAGACAAGCGCGCGATGACGGAAGCCCTGGCGAAGCCGATCGATGGCCTCGCCCTGCTTTGCGAGGTGCTGAACGTGGATTTCGCCAAGCGGCCGTATGACGAGCCCTTTTCGGATGAGGATCTGGCCGGGGTCTCGTGGCACAGCCTGCGCGATCGCGTCATCCTGAAGAGCGGCAAGAAGAATCCATCGGTCCGCGATTTCGTCGAGGCCTCCGGCCGCGGCACGCTGCACGAGAGCATGCTGATCAGCGGCACGCCGAAGCAGGTTGCCGACGAGATGGAGGAATGGTTCTCCGACGCCTGCGACGGCTTCGTGATCTCCGCGACCGAGATTCCCGGCACCTACGAGGATGTCGCCCGGCTGCTGGTGCCAGAATTGCAACGCCGGGGCCTGTTCCGGACCGAGTATCCCGGCACCACGCTGCGCGAGACGATGGGCCTGCCGATACCTCGCGCGCGCCGGCCGTTATGAAGGACTATTCGGCCGCCGCTGGCTGAGCCGCGGTATCGGGCCGCGGCCATTCCTGCCGTAGGAGGGCGTTGAACGCGCGCGCCGCGGGCGACAGCACCTGTCCGCGCAGCTGGACAATCCCGAAGCGCCTCGGAAATGGCGAGCCGACGATTCGCGTCGTGCCAACCTCAGAATGCGACACGCAGCGCAGCACGGATGTCGGCACCAGGGCGATGCCGACACCGGCCGCAACCATGCCGAGGATCGTCTGCACCGTCCGTGCCGTCAGGATCGGGTGGAAGTCGAGCCCACGCTTGCGGAACTCCCGTGTCACCGCCGCCACCAAAGATACATGCCCCCGGGGCAGAAGCATCGGGTACTGCAGGATCGCGTCCAGCGGGACGACCGGATCTTTCAGGAGTGGATGCCCGCGCTGCGCGACCACGACGGATTCGTCTTCGAGCAAAAGGTCGAAACGGAATCGCGCATCCGGGCTGTCCATCACCATGACAGCGAAATCGGCGCGCCCCGCGGCCAGGTGATCGAGCGCCTGCGACAGCACCGTCTCGTGGATGTGCACCGCAACGCCTGGCGTCACCTCCGCAAAGCGGCGCACGACCGGCGGCAGCAGAACTGCGGCGACCATGGGCGATGCGGCGACCTTGACCTCCCGGCGGCGCGCTTCGCTGCCGTCCTGGAATTCCGAGACCAGGGCGCGCATCTCGTCGACGATCGGGCGCGCTCGCATGCGAAGCCGCTCGCCCGCATCGGTCAGCACCACATCGCGGCCAGTCCGGTCGAACAGCCTCGCGCCGAGTTCCGCCTCGAGCTTCTGCACGCGCTGGCTGATCGATGGTTGGGCAAGCGCCAGCATTCTCGCCGCCTTCGTGAAGCTCCCGGTCTCCGCGATGGCGAGAAACGTCTCGAGTTCCGCCGGGTCCAGCGAAATACGGCGCACGATTCCTCCCGACCCCCGGCGTGCTTCGCCAGGATCGGGGCATGCTAGTCGTGCGCCGGGGTCCGGAAAAGAGGCTTGCGCCTCTAGATCGGCACTTCCACGTCGAGCAGCGGCGCATGCTGCTGCGCACCATAGACGTCGGTGTCCCCGATGTCGCCGGCCGTCACCAGGCGCGGGATGGTCGCCTTGAAAGCGTGTCCTGGCTCGTAGGGCGTAAAGAGAACATCCTTCTCGTCCACGCCGTAGAGCTTCGCAAAAAGGGCGGGGCAGAGCACCCCGGTGTCCCGCACGCGACGGAACATCTCGATCTCGTCGAACATGACGTCGATGGTCAGGTCGAAGGGGCCGGCGTTCTTGCTCTTGCAGACGCGGGCGATGTCTCGGATGCGGGGCATGTCAGACCGTCTCGTGCTCGATCGGGAACAGGGCGCAGGGGTCGGCGGGCAAGACCACATGGTTCATGGTGAAACGGAAGACCTCGCCGGCCATGAAATCGGATGGCGAGAAGGGGATCGCCATGTTCCCTTCCTTGCATAGGCGGCCGGGGAAATCGCTGTGCAGCATGCTGGTGCGCGACAGCGCGATGGCCGCCTGCGCGATGTCGGGATCACGGGCCACGACGTCGATGACGAAGCCGAGTTCGTGTGGCGTCGCGTCGGTGACCGGCTCCCGGCTACTCATCACGCCGTTGCGTCCATAGGTGTGGATCGTCAGCCGGTAGTCGTCGGGTTGGATGTCGAGGTCGGTAGCCTTGCTGCGCACCAGCTTCTGCACCAGCTCCAGGAAGTGGTCGACATTGCCGATCAGCACGGGATCCCGCGTGCCGCAGACACTGATGGCGCGGTGGCCGATGCGTTCGGCGGCCTCGATCTTGATCGAGTAGTCCTCGGCCGGCACCCAGCGCATGCCGGAGATCTGCGTCGCCTTGGGCGATATCTGGTCGAAGCGGCAATCGCTTGTGTCGAGCACGCCGCCAGGTTCCACATGGCGGATCGGGCTGGAGTTCTCGTGCAGCCCCATGGTCGCGACGGACAGCGGCGTGCACGCGCGATCGCCCATCGGTTCGCAGACGACGCCGTCCTCGCGGACGATCACATGGAGGCAATCCGGCCCCTTTGGCCAGGCCGGCAACGCGCCGCATTCCAGCATCTTGCCGGCGTACCAGGCCTGGGCGGGCGGCAGCTGCGCGCTCATCGCGCCGGCAGCGAAGGGCGCGGGGTCGCTGCTGCGGCCGCCGAGGATGATCTGCGCGCCCTCATCCAGGGCCTTCATGTAGGGCTCTGGTCCGCAAAGCCCCACGATGCGCTCGGCGCGCTCGACGGTACCGGTGTCGAGCGGGCCCATGCGGCCAAGCGGCCGGGTGCGGCCGTCCTGCACGTGGCGCAGCATGGTGGCCTTGTCCTGCTCCGAATGAATCAACGCCATCTTGAAGCTCAGGCCCTCTTCCTTCGCGATGTCGCGCACCATCTGAGCCACCAGCTGAAGGTGCGGTTCGCCGCCGGCGCCGCCGGCCGTGCCGACCACCATCGGGACCTTGTGCCTGATCGCCGCGATCACCATCAGCCGCAGGTCGCGCTTCATCGCGCGCAGCGACACGAAGGGTTTGCCGCTGCCGAGGTAGTACGGCCCGGGATCACTGCTGCCGCCGTCGCAGCCGATCATGTCGACGCCACGCTCCATCGCGGCATCCAACGCGGCGGCCGGGTATCCGTATCCCAGAATGCCGCTTGTCGAGACCATCCTGTATTCGCGCGCCATGCCGCTTCCCCCTGCTAGATCGTCCGCTTCGGCACGCCGCGCGCAATCGGGCGCGGCAGCCCCATGTTTTCCCGCAGCGTTGTGCCACGGTACTCCGTGTGGAAGACACCACGTCGCTGCAATTCCGGCACGACGTAGCGGGTGAAATCTTCGTAGGAGCCCGGCCGGTGCGTCGCCGCGACCACGAAGCCGTCGCAGCCTTCACCCTGGAACCATGCCTCCATCTCGTCGGCCACATCCGATGCAGTGCCACTGAAGACCGGCATCTCGTAGAGTGTCCCGCGCTTGGACAGGTCGATGAAGTCGCGCGTCGTCGGATGCGGCGTCCCGGCCGCTTGCACCACACGATCGCGCAGCGCTTGCTGTCCTGTCATGGCGCGCATGTCATCATCGGTCAGCGGAGCATCGATGTCGCGCCCCGCGAAATCGAAATTGAGGATCTCGCCGAGCAGGCAGAGCGCGTCCTCGGGCTGGGCGAGCGAGGCCAGGAAGGCCTCCTTCTCCTTCGCGATGCCGCGCGTCTCGCCTACCACCGCGTAGATCGGCGGTGCGATATGGACATGGTCCGGGTCGCGTCCCGCCGCGGCGATCGCGGCCTTCAGGTCGCGATACTGCGCCTGCGCCGATGGCAGCGACTTGTACGATGCGAAGATCAGCTCGCCCCAGCGCGCCGCAAAAGTCTTGCCCCGCCCGCTCTGGCCGGCCTGGATCACCAGCGGATGGCCTTGCGGCGAGCGCGGGACCGTGAAGGGACCGCGTGACCTGAAGTGCTTCCCCTCGTAGTTCAGCCGATGGACCTTGTCGGGGTCGGCGAAGAGTCCGCCGGGGCGCTGGTCCACCACCAGCGCATCATCCTCCCACGAATTCCAGTGGCCGAGGACGCACTCGATGAACTCATCCGCACGATCGTAGCGCACGTCATGCGGCAGATGCGCAGTAGCGCCCATGTTCACGGCTTCAGAGTCGTTCAGCGATGTGACGACGTTCCAGGCTGCACGTCCGCCCACCATGAGATCGAGCGTCTGGAACGTCCGCGCGACATGGAACGGCTCGTAGTAGGTCGTCGAGTAGGTGCCACCCAGGCCGATATGCCGCGTCGCCATGCCCATCGCCGTGAGCAGCGGGATGAGGTCCATTTTCACCGAGCGGATGCCGTACTTCACCGCCGTCCTGTAGTCGTCGCCATAGATGTCCGGCATCGCCAGCCGGTCGTCGAAGAAAGCAAGATGAAACTTGCCTTCTTCGAGCGTGCGAGCGATGCGGACGTAGTGGTCCGCCGTCAGGAAGTCGGGGATCGCCTCGGGGTGCCGCCACGACCCCGGCAGGTTTGAGCAGTTCTGCGCCTGCAGGAAGCCGACCAGCGTCATGTTCGTGCGCTTGCCCAAAACGACGGACCTCCATGGCGAACGCACAGACAGTAGGATTGCCGGATTGGGGCGAACCAATCGGAACTGCCAATGCACCCAAAGCCGTTCCCTATCGGCCTTCATCCTTGATGCAGCGCAAGGTCCGCAGATTTCCTGAGGCTTCCGCGTAGCACGGACGCTACGCAATGACCGCAGCCGTGCGGAGCAGGCGCGCGCGCCATTCCGCGACGCTTGCTGCCGCGCGGCGATGATGCAAGCGTCGCTGCAGAGAAGTAATGTGAGGAAGGAAGCGTCCGGATGCGGGTGGCGTCACGTTCTGATGGCGATCTTGTCGTTGATCGCGCGTCGGCAGCGGCTGCACCTCTGCTTTCCGTTGAGAACCTTGCAGTCGAGTTCACGACGCCGCGCGGACAACTGCGCGCCGTGGACGGTGTCTCGTGGTCGGTGGCGCCTGGCGAGACGCTCGCACTGGTGGGCGAGAGTGGATGCGGCAAGTCGGTCTCCGCCCTCGCCGTGATGCGTCTGCTGCAGAAGCCGATCGGCCGGATCGTGCAGGGCCACGTGATGTTCGACGGCCAGGACCTGCTCGCGCGATCCGAGGAAGGCATGCGCGAGATCCGCGGCCGCGACATCGCGATGGTGTTCCAGGAGCCGATGACCAGCCTGAACCCGGTGCTCAGCATCGGCCTGCAACTGGCCGAACCGCTGCGCATCCACCTCGGCATGACGGCGGAGCAGGCGCGTGCGCGCTCGGTCGAGCTGCTGGGCCTGGTCGGCATCAGCGATGCGGAGCGGCGGCTTGGCCAGTATCCTCACCAATTCTCCGGGGGCATGCGCCAGCGCGTCATGATCGCCATCGCGCTGGCCTGCAATCCGCGACTGATCATCGCAGATGAACCGACGACTGCCCTCGACGTGACGATCCAGGCACAGATTCTCGAGTTGATGAAGGATCTGTCGCGGCGCCTCGGCATCAGCCTGGTGATCATCACGCACAACCTCGGCATCGTCGCGCGCTACGCCGATCGCGTCGCCGTGATGTATGCGGGGCGGATCGTAGAGCAGGGCCGGGCCGACGCCGTCTTCGATGCCCCCAGCCATCCTTACACGCACGGGCTCCTCCGCTCGGTGCCGCGGCTCGATGAGACGAGGGTTGGCCGTCTCGAGACGATCGAGGGCCTGCCGCCGAACCTGCTGTCGCCGCCGCGCGGATGCCGCTTCGCACCCCGCTGCCGTCTTCGCGCTCCCGCATGCGAGGAGGAGCCCCGCCTTCAGGACGTCGGCGAGGATCATCTCGCCGCCTGCCACTTCGCCGGCCAGCCCGTCCCGGAGGCAGCGCAGGCCGGGACCGCAGCGGCCGCACCGAGCGACGGCGCACCGCTGCTCACGGTGAACGGGCTCGTGAAGCACTTCCCGATCAGCCTTGGTGGATTCTTCGGTGGCACCGGGACCGTGAGGGCCGTGCAGAATGTCAGCTTCACCGTGCGGCGCGGCGAGACGCTCGGCCTGGTTGGCGAGAGCGGTTGCGGCAAGAGCACCGTCGGGCGCCTGGTGCTCAGGCTGGACGACGCCACCTCCGGTGAGATCGCCTTTGCCGGCGAGGATCTGACGCGGGCGGGCCCGGCACGGCTGCGCGACTTGCGCCGACGGATCCAGGTCATCTTCCAGGACCCGTTCTCCTCGCTCAATCCGCGCATGAGCGTGGGATCGACGATCGCGGAACCCTTGCGCAAGCGCCTGAAGCTCGGCCGTGACGCGACGCGCGATCGTGTCGCGGAGTTGCTCGACCAGGTCGGCCTGCATCGCGACATGGCGGAACGCTTTCCGCATCAGCTCTCCGGTGGACAGCGCCAACGCGTCGGCATCGCACGTGCGCTGGCCATGGAGCCGGACTTCATCGTCTGCGACGAACCGGTCTCGGCGCTGGATGTCTCGATCCAGGGGCAGATCGTCAACCTGCTGCAGGATCTGCAGGCGCGGCTCGGTCTCGCCTACCTGTTCATCGCGCATGACCTGGCCGTGGTGAGGCATCTCTCGCATCGCGTCGTCGTCATGTATCTCGGCCGCATCATGGAAATGGCGGATCGCGACGCGCTCTATGGCACACCGCTGCATCCCTACACCAAGGCCCTGCTGGACGCTGCGCCAGTGCCGGATCCAAGGATCGAACGTGCGCGGGCGCCGCGTCTGCTCGGGGGCGAGATTCCGTCGCCGCTGACGCCGCCCGCCGGCTGCGTCTTTCACACCCGCTGCCTGATGGCCGGCCCTGAATGTCGCGAGGTCGTGCCGCCATTGCGCGAGGTCCGTCCCGGGCACCTCGCCGCCTGCATCAAGATCTGAGGAGGCACGCGTCAGATGCTTCACTATGCCGCGCGCCGCATCCTGCTGATGGTCCCCACGCTGCTCGGCGTGGCGCTGCTCACCTTCGTCATGCTGCGCGTGATCCCGGGCGACGTCGTCGAGCTGAAGCTGCGCGCGGATGGCGGTCACGTGACGCAGGAGATCCTCGATCGCGAGCGCGCGCGGTTCGGCCTCGACCAGCCGCTGCCGCAGCAATTCGTCGACTGGATGGCCGGCCTTGTCACGCTCGACCTCGGTACCTCGATGTGGACCGGACGTCCGGTGGCGGAGGAGATCGGCGGCCGCATCGGATTGACGATGCAGGTTGCCTTCATGGCGGCGCTCATATCAGTCGTCATTGCGATACCGCTTGGGACGATCTCCGCCCTGTATCGGGATACATGGATCGACAATGCCGTGCGCGTCATCACCATCGCTGGCCTTGCGGTGCCATCCTTCTGGTTCGGCATGCTCATCATCCTGGGCCTGCTGACCGTCTTCCGCTGGTCGCCGCCGATCACCTACACGCCCTTCTACCAGGACCCCGTCGCCAATATCTCGCAGCTGATCTGGCCGGCCCTCGCAGTCGGCTATCGGTATTCCGCCGTGGTGGCGCGCATGGTGCGGTCCTCGATCATCGAGGTGATGCGCGAGGACTACATCAGGACCGCGCGGGCAAAGGGCGTATTCGAACGCGTGGTCGTCGCGCGGCATGCGATGCGCAACGCGATGCTGCCGGCGATCACGGTGATCGGCCTCGAGTTCGCCTTCCTCATCGGCGGCCTGGTGGTCACCGAGCAGGTATTCAATCTCAACGGGATCGGCCGCCTGTTCGTTGAGGCCGTCTCGCGCTCGGATTTTGTTCTGATCCAGGCACTGGTCATGCTGCTCGCGCTCGTCTTCGTCGCAACCAACCTCGTGATCGACCTGCTGTACAGCGTGCTCGATCCACGGGTCCGGTACCGCTGAGACCCACGATGTCAGCAACCACCGCATCCACCAGCCCAAAGCCGCGCAGCGCGCTCATGTCCTTCCTGCGCACGCAGCCCATGGGAACCGCGGGGCTCATCGTCATCACCCTCATGACCATGGCCGCGATCATGCCGGAGGCATTGTCTCCCTACGAACCGGAGGCGATCGACTTCGCATCCATGCTGGCCCCGCCATCCTGGGAGCACCCGCTCGGCACGGATTCCTTCGGCCGGGACATCCTCACGCGCCTCATCTACGGGGCACGCACCGCACTGACGATCGGCTTCCTTTCGTCCTTCATCGGTTGCACGCTGGGGGGGTTGCTCGGCCTGACCTCGGCGTTCTTTGGCGGTCGGGTCGACCTGTTCCTGCAGCGCTTCGTGGACATGGTTCTGTCCTTCCCGATCATCGTGCTCGCGCTTGTCGTGGTGGCCGTTCTGGGCAAGGCATCTCTGGCCGGCGTGGACTTCAACCTGGTCTTCGCGATCGCGATCCCGATCATCCCCCGTGCCTCGCGCGTCGTGCGGTCCGCTGCGCTCGCCGTGCGGGCGATGCCCTACATCGATGCAGCGCGCGCCGGTGGCTATTCGTCGATGCACATCATCATTCGACACATGGCGCCCAACGTGCTCGCGCCGTACATGATCCTGCTGACCGCCTATATCGCCCAGGCGATCCTGCTGGAGGCGTCGCTCTCCTTCCTCGGCCTTGGCGTCTCGGAGCCGAAGGCGGCCTGGGGCCTCATGCTCGCCGGTGACAGCGCCAGTTTCTACCAGGAGGCGCCGTGGATGATCATCTTTCCCGGCCTAGCCATCTCGCTCGCCGTCTTTGCCTTCAACCTGCTCGGCGACTCACTGCGCGATTGGCTCGACCCGAAGTTCAGGACCTGATCAGCCAGGCCCGCATACGTGCGACAAAAGGGAGAAGAACGATGCAGAAGGATCGGATTGGATTTGGGCGTCGCGGATTGCTCGCGCTGCCCGCCGGGCTTGCTGCCGGCCCGGTCCTTGCCCAGTCCGCGGAGCAGCCGCGCCGCGGAGGCGTCCTGACCTTCGCGATCGCGGCTGAGCCGCCGACCTACGACCTGCATGCGACCGGCACCTTTGCGGTTATCCAGCGCGTCTCCCCACACTACTCCACACTGCTGCGCTACGAGACCGGCAACTACCCCACCATCGTCGGCGACCTCGCCGCGAGTTGGGAGGCCGCGCCGGATCACATGACCTATACCTTCCGCCTGCATCCGAATGTGCGCTTCCACGACGGGACGATCCTCACCTCGGAGGACGTGAAGGCGAGCTGGGACCGGCTGCGCGCTCCGCCGGATGGCGTCGTGTCGCACAAGCTCGCGACCTTTGCGTCGATCGCATCGATCGAAACGCCGGATCCGCTGACCGTGGTTTTCCGCATGAAGGAGGTGAACGCCTCCATGATGGATCTCTTCGCCTCGCCGTGGAACTCCATCTACAGCGCTGCTCGCCTGCGTGCGGACGCGAATTTCCCGGCGCGCAACATCATGGGCACCGGACCATACCGCTTCGTCGAGCATGTCGCCGGCTCCCACTGGGTCGGGGAACGCTTCGACGGCTACTTCCGCCAGGGCCAGCCCTACCTCGATGGCTTCCGCGCGATCACCATGTCGTCCGCAGCAGTGGTGAACGCGCTCGCGGGTCGGCAGGTCATGGCTGAGTTCCGCGGCTTTTCTCCTGTCGAGCGCGACCGGATCGTCCGTGGCCTCGGCCAGGATGCGTCGGTGCAGGAATCGACCTGGCTTGCATTGCTGCTTTGCACCTTCAACACCACGCGCGCGCCTTTCAACGATGTCCGGGTGCGACGCGCGCTGAACATGGCAATCGACCGCTGGGGCGGGTCCCAGGCGCTGAGCCGCATCTCGACGCTTGGCCCTGTCGGGGGCGTCGTGCGCCCGGGCAGCGAGTTCTCGGCAACCCCTGAGGAGTTGCGGCAGTGGCCTGGCTTCGGTGCAGACATCGCCGCCAGTCGTGCCGAGGCGCGCCGACTGCTGCGTGAAGCGGGAGTGCCGAACCTGCGTTTCACGCTGACGAACCGGAGTATCGCGCCGTACGTCACAACCGGCGTGTTCCTGATCGACCAGTGGCGTCAGATCGGCGTTCAGGTCGAGCATCAGCAGGTCGAGCTTGCGGCATGGTACCAGACGCAAAGCGGGCTGACTTACGAGGCCATCGTCGATGCCGAGGCGCCCTACAATGATGATCCCAGCACGATCATGCCGAAGTATCTGTCGGCTGACCGGTCGCCCAGCTCGCGGAGTGGTATCACCGATCGGGACCTCGACCGATTGTTCGACCAGCAGTCGCGCACCTTGGACAAGACGGAGCGGCGGCGGCTGATCCGGGAGTTCGAGAAGCGTGTGTTTGATCTCAGCTTCTCAACGCCCATTCTCTGGTGGCAGCGCATCGTCGTGACGAACAAGCGCGTTCGCAACTACACGATATCGCCGAGCCACATGGTGTATCAGCATCTGGCGGACATATGGCTCGCTTCGGAATAGGGGGCATCGATTGCACGAATTTCCAAGTGAGATGGATGGCGATTGAAGACGCCGTTCGGCAGGCCGCGCTGGCGGTGTTGGGTCGCTAGATGCCGAGCGATCCAACGTGGGGGTGGATAGCTGCGGTGCTCACCGGGGGCTGAGCACTATGGCTATTTGGGTCCGGGTGGGCACGACACTGAACTGCGCGGTGCGCTGTCGGCGACCAAGCGTAGCGCCTGCGCGATAATGGCCGGAACGCTCACCCGCCATCGCGCCGGTTCCCCTTGAGGTGTTGCTCCAGAACGGCCGTGTCCGGTGGATCGCAGCGACGTGGTGTCACATCGCCGTTGGACCCCCGGCGGCGGCACCGGGGGATTGATCGATCCGCCGCCCGGTATGCGGGTGCGCCTGGCGTTCTGCCTGGCGAAATTGCGCTAGGCGCCGACCGCCTGTCGTGGCCTTCCGCGCGAGATGGTGGAGCGCGCTCCGGTAGTCGGCCAACGGGATGCCAATCCCTTCCGGGTTACATCCCGGATGGCCTCGGAGCGTTGGCGTGACGCCCTGGTCGCGCCAGGCGTCGACGTCACCTGGATCGACCTGCCCGCGCAGGGCATTCGTGGCAACAGTCATGCCTTGAGGGCCGACGCCAACAGAGCCGAGATTGCCGCCATCATGTCGGGCTGGATGGCGGCGCGCCATCCGGTCCATCCTTGAGCCAAGGATCGCGACAGTGGCGCGATGGCCGGCAATGTTGGGGTGGGTGTCATGGCAGATCCGGTCGCAGCGCACACCCCGGCCACACCGAGCGGATACGCGTTGCTGTCCGATCCGCAGCTCAACAAGGGCACGGCCTTCTCCGAGGCCGAGCGTGACGCGTTCGGCCTGCACGGCCTGCTGCCGCCCCATGTCTCGACGCTGGACGAACAGATGTCCCGCGCCCTTCAGGCCGTACGGCAGTTCGAGACCGATCTCGAACGCTACGCGTTCCTGCGCGATCTCCAGGACAACAACGAGACGCTGTTCTTTGCGACGCTGGTCGCGAACCTCGAAGAACTGCTGCCGGTCGTCTACACGCCGACGGTCGGCGCCGGATGCCAAAGGTTCAGCAGCCTGTTCCGCAAGCCACGGGGATTGTTCCTCAGCATCCCGCACAAGGACCGGATCGACCAGATCCTCGCGCAGCCGCGCTTCGATGCCGTGCAGGCGATCGTCGTCACCGACGGCGAGCGCATCCTCGGCCTGGGGGACCAAGGCGCCGGCGGCATGGGCATCCCGATCGGCAAGCTGGCGCTCTATACAGGCTGCGGCGGCCTGCATCCGTCCACGACCCTGCCGATCGTGCTCGATGTCGGGACTGACAATGCCGATTGTCTGGCCGATCCGCTCTATGTGGGCTGGAGGCACGAGCGCGTGCGCGGCCAGGACTACGACGACTTCATCGAGGCCTTCGTCTCCGCGGTGATCCGGCGCTGGCCGCGCGTCCTTCTGCAATGGGAAGACTTCGCGAAGAACAACGCGACGCGCCTGCTGGAGCGTTATCGGGACCGGCTCTGCACGTTCAATGACGATGTCCAGGGCACGGCTGCGGTGGCGACCGGAACGCTGCTCGCGGCCGTCAACATCACCGCCGTGCCGCTCACGCAGCAGCGCGTGGCCGTGGTCGGTGCGGGTTCAGCCGGCTGCGGCATCGCTCAGCTGATCCGCGCGGCGATGATTGATGCCGGCCTGTCGGAACGCGAGGCGACCGCGCGCTTCTTCATGGTGGATCAGGGTGGGCTTCTGGTCGAAGGCATGCCCGGCCTCGCGCCGTTCCAGATGCCGTTCGTCCAGGCCAGGCACGCGGTCGAAGGCTGGACGCTCGAGCATGGCGACCGGATCGAACTCCCCGACGTCGTGCACAATGCGCGCCCGACCGTGCTGATCGGGGTTTCCGGACAGGCGGGAGCCTTCTCCGAACCGGTGATTCGCAGCATGGCCGAATGCAATGACCGGCCGATCATCTTTCCCCTGTCGAACCCGACGTCCCGCGCGGAGGCGACGCCAGGGGACATCGATGCCTGGACGGGCGGGCGGGCGCTGATCGGCGTCGGCAGCCCCTTCCCGCCCATCACGCGCAACGGCATCCACGTCAAGGTGGACCAGAACAACAACGCCTACGTATTCCCGGGTGTAGGCCTGGGCGCGCTGGCGGTGGGCGCCAGCCGCGTCAGCGACGGCATGTTCATGGCGGCGGCGAAGGCGCTGGCCGGCGCGTCGCCTTCGCGTGACAACCCGAAGCACAATCTGCTGCCGCCGGTCAGCGCATTGCGCGAGGTCGCGGCCAAGGTCGCGCTCGCCGTGGCCGTGCAGGCGCACAAGGAAGGACACGTGACCGGCGTCCCTGTCGATGAACTCCAACAGCGCATCCGCGCGAAGATCTGGACGCCCCGCTATGTGCCGCTTGGGGCAGCGCGGGCCTAGCGTCGCGCGAAGCGCGTCGAGCCCCTATGGATCGATGGCCTCCAGTCGTCGCACGACGCTGTTCGCGATGGCCCGCATGATCGCAGGATCGGCGAATTCGTCCACGTAGACGATGGCGTTGGCCACACCCTTATCGAAGTCCTGGAAGACGAGCCGGGCGATCCCGATCATTGGCCCACCGAGGACGACGCTCATGAAGACGGGCCACTCCCTCCAATCGCCCGCCGACCTGAGGCAGCTTCAACACCACGCCACGCTTCGACGAGCCCTACTGTCCCCTGGGCACCGGCGCTCCGCGCGCTTAACGCGAAGCGGCGATCTCCCCGACCACGCGCGCCCGCACCCTGATCGCGCCGCCAGGGAGGTAGGCAATGGGCAGGTCCTCGATATCCACCAGGTCCAGCGTAGCGCCATCGGCGCCGGCGTCCACGGCGCGCGTGCGCGCGATGCGTTCCGCCTCAGTCATCGCCTCCGCGCGGGTCATGCCTTGGAAGACCTGGTCGGCCTCGCCGCTCACCTGCGCGATCGCGGCGCCGACGGCGTTCGCCACGGCGGCGTGCGCGGGCCGCAGAACTTCGGACACGCCAGGCAGGCGGTCGGGCACGAGGAAGGCGCCACCGCCCACCGCCAGCAACGGCACTGCGGCCGCGTCGGTCTTCATGCGATCGACCGACTCCTCGAGCATCCGTGCGGCCTCGGCGAGCACCGCCTGCGCAAAGCCGGACGCGACATCGCCCACGCGTGCCGCATCCCCCAGCTCGAGCAGCCCGGCGCGCACAGCGATATCGCTGGTCGTGAGCTGCGGCCCACCGAAGATACGCGCGAGCTCCGGCAGACGGAACCCGACGCTGCGAGGACCGATGGTGATGCGCCCGTCCTCCTGCGCCACATGCGACCCGCCACCGAGGCCGATGGACAGCAGGTCCGGCATGCGGAACAGCGTGCGCACGCCGCCCACCTGCACGATGGCATTGGCCTCGCGCGGGAAGCCGGCCTTGAGCGCGCCGATGTCGCTGGTGGTGCCGCCCACATCGACCACCAGCGCGTCCTTGAGCCCCGTCAGGAAAGCGGCGCCACGCATGGAATTGGTCGGCCCAGAGGCGAAGGAGAGCACCGGGAAGCGCGCCGCGAGCTCCGCGCGGATGACGGTGCCGTCGTTCTGCGTGATGAACAGCGGCGCGGCGATGCCGGCCTGGCGCAGCGCGTCCTCGAAGGCCTGCACCGTATGGCGCGCGAGCGGCGCCAGGCCGGCATTGAGCAGGCCCACATTCTCCCGTTCCAGCAGGCCGATGCGGCCGAGGTCGTGGGAGAGCGTGATCGCGGCCTCCGGCATGACGTCGCGGATGATCGCCTCCGCGCGATCCTCCATGCCCGGATCGAGCGGCGAGAAGATGCCGCTGACCGCGACGCAGGCGATTCCGTCAGCCTTCATCGCGCGCGCCGCGGCCGCCACGGCGGCCTCGTCCAGCGGCATGATGGGCCGGCCGTCGTAGTCGAAACCCCCCTCGACCATGTGCACCTGGCCGCGGACCAGCGCCGCGAGATCCTCCGGCCAATCACAGAAGGGCGGCAGGGACTGCGATGCCGGCATGCCGATGCGCAGCGCGCCGACGCGGGCCAGGTCGCGCCGCTGCACCACAGCATTCACGAAATGCGTGGTGCCGATCATCACGGCCTGCACGCCCTGCGTCCCGATGCTGCGCGCCACGTCCTGCAGCGCGAGCCGCACGCCGGTCAGCACATCCGCCGTGGTCGGCGTCTTGATCGCGTGCAGGACGCGGTCGTCCTCCAGCAGCACGGCATCGGTGTTCGTCCCGCCGACATCGATGCCGATGCGCCGCCTCATGCCACGGCTCCCGCGAAGACCGATCGGAAATCGAGGTCGTAGCCGAAGGCGCGCGGACCCACGAAATCGAGACCCCGCGCCGACAGGAAAACGGGCGGCGCGGGCAAGGCCACGACCGTGACGCGCTGGCCGTAGCGCAGCGTCTCGGTGCCGATCGCCTCGCCGCTGACGGTGTCGAGCACGCAGATCAGGTCGGGCGTCATCACGCGCGCAACCCCATCCTGCCAGCCGACCGCCCATTCGTTCTGGAAGGCGAGTTCGAAGCCATTGCCGCGCCATTCATCGAGGCCGTCGAGCTTCGCCGTGCCCCGCAGGAAGCCTTCCGTGGTGCGGCGCGCGATGTCGGCCACCTTGCCGCGGAACAGCAGCAGGCCCTTCTCGGATTCCAGGATCGCCTGCACCGGATCGCGATGTTCCTTCTGCGCCAGGCGGATCGCCTGGCCGAGCTTGATCGCCTGCGTCGTCGTGCGCAGGATGCCCCAGCGCTTCACCTCGGCCCCGCTGCGCGGCGCCTTGCAGGTGGCGGCGATCGAGCCGACTTCGACGCACATCTTGCGCGACAGGCGTTCCATCCATTTCCAGCTCGGCACCTTGGCGACGATGCCCTCGATGCCGCGCGGATCGACCAGGGAGAGCGGCCAGGGCTTGAGGTCGCCGACCGCGAAGGAGGTCATCTGCGCTTCCGGATAGGCGCGGCCCATGGCGTCGGCATCGACCACGGGCCTGTCCAGCTCAGCGGCGGCGAGGAAGGGCTGCACGCCGTTGTTGCCGCCGATCTCGACCGACATGATCGCGCGGAAGCGCTTGCCGAGATACTCCTCCATCAGCGTCACCGCGCGGGCGATGTTGGCACTGTCCACCAGGCGTTCCTGCCCGACCAGCGGTGCGCCCATGTTGGACACCACGGCGACGATGTCGTCATCCGCCAACTCGTCCGGGTCCATCAGCGACACGCGCTTCCCCTCTGCATAGAGGCGCCGCATGTTCAGCAGGCCGAGATAGGGCGACCCGCCGCCCCCGGTGCCCAGCACCCAGGCGCCGACGGCCAGGGCTTCGATCTCGTCCAGGGTGATCTCGCGCATCAGGGTTCCGGCAGCAGGGAGGCGGCGGCGCGTGCGGCCACGGCGACGGAGAGAAGGACGGGGCAGGCCAGCGCGGCGACGGCGGCCGCCTTGTCCTGACGGGTGTAGGAAATGCAGTCGAGCAGCACGAGGTCCGGCTGCTGCGCCGCCATTTCCGCCATCGCCGCGGCGCGGGTGGCATCGTCGGAATGCGGGCGCAGCGCGACGACGGCGATCGACAGGCCGTCGCGCGCACGGGACGCGCCGAGCGTCGCCGCCTGTTCAGGCAGCGGCACGAACAGGCCGAGCCGGCCGCGCGGCAGCAGCGCCTCGGCAAGCCCGTTCAGCACGGCTGAAGGTTGCACCAGGCCGGGCCGTTCCGGCAGGCCCTTGAAGGTGCCGGTGCAGGCGAGCAGCACCGGGCCGGGGGTCGTCTCCAGCAGCGAACGCATGCGCTGCGTCACCGCGTCCTTCGAGATCGACACGCCCTCGCCCGACGGCAGCATGGTGAAGAGCGTGTCGGCGCCATCGCGCGGCGTGATGGCGGCGATGTCGGAGCGTGTCATCCCGTCCAGAGCGCCGCGCATGGCGATGCGCAGCCCTGGCGCGGCAGCCTCGATCTCGTTGGCGAGATCGGGCCGCGGCGCCTGGCCGATGACGAAGACGGGCAGCGCAGTCATGGCGAGACCTCCATGGCACGGGGGCAGCGCAGGCGGTGGCCGTCGCCGAGCACGGCGAGCGGTGGCAGGGCCTCGCGGCAGGCCGGCGCGGCGATCGGGCAACGCGGGTGGAAGGCGCAGCCGGGCGGCGGCGCGGCGGGATTGGGCGGTTCGCCAGGCGCGGCGGGGGCGATGCCCTGCGCCGCGAGGCGCGGAACGGACGCCAGCAGCGCGCGCGTATAGGGATGGCGCGGTGCGCCGAGCACCTCGGCCGCGGTGCCTTCCTCGACGATGCGGCCGAGATACATCACCGCGACGCGCTCGCAGACCTGGCGCACCACGGCCAGGTTGTGGCTGATGAAGAGGTAGGCGAGGCCGCGCCTGGCGCGCAGCCCGTCGAGCACGTCGAGGATCTGCGCCTGCACTGAGACGTCGAGGGCCGAGGTCGGCTCGTCCAACACCAGCAGGTCGGGTTCCAGCGCCAGCGCCCGCGCGATGCACACGCGCTGCTTCTGCCCGCCGGAAAGCTCATGCGGAAAGCGATGCAGGAAGGCCGGCGGCAGGCCGACTTCCGCCAGCAGCACGGCGACCCGGTCGCGCAGAACACGGCCGGTCGCGAGGCCCTGCACGCGGAGGGGTTCGGCCACCGCATCCTCCGCCGTCAGCCGCGGGTCGAGCGCGGCCGAGGGATTCTGGTGGATCAGTTGCATGCGCCGTCGCAGCGGGCGCAACGCGCGCTCGTCCAGCGCGGTGATGTCCTGGCCGTCGAAGGTGATGCGCCCGGCGCTCAGCGGAATCAGCCGCAGCAGCAGCCGCGCCAGCGTCGACTTGCCGCAGCCGCTCTCGCCCACGATACCAAGCGCGGCGCCGCGATCGAGCGCGAGGTCGAGCTCCGCCACCGCGCGCACGTCGCGCGCCGCGCGGAACAGGCCGCGCCTGCCTTCGAAGGTCTTGGACAGGCGCTCGGCGCGGAGCAGCGGCTGCGTCATGGCACGGCGTGATGGCAGGCGATGCTGCGGCCGGGGAGGATCTCGCGGCGCAGGGGCTTCTCACCACGGCAGCGTTCGGTCGCGATCGGGCAGCGCGGATGGAACCGGCAGCCCTGCGGCGGCGCGATGAGGCTGGGGATGCTGCCGGCGATGCCCTGTGGCCGGCGTTCCGGGTGATCGAGGTCGGGCACGGCGGCGATCAGGCCGCGCGCATAGGGATGCAGCGGGCGCGCCAACAGATCGGCGGTCGGGGCTTCCTCCACCACCGTGCCCGCATACATCACCGCGACGCGCGCACAGGCGGCGGCGACCACGCCGAGGTCATGCGTGATGAGCATCAGCGCCAGGCCGCGCTCGCTGACCAAGCGCGCGATCAGGGCCAGCACCTGCGCCTGCACCGTGACGTCGAGCGCGGTGGTCGGTTCGTCCGCCACCAGCAGCACGGGATCCCCGGCGAGCGCCATGGCGATCAGCACGCGCTGCCGCATCCCGCCCGAGAGCTGGTGCGGATGGCTGTCGAGCAGCCGCGCGGGCTCGGGCAGGCCGACGGCGGCGAGCAGCTCCGCGGCCCGTGCCCGCGCGACGCTGCGCGGGCGCTGCCGCTCGCCGGCCGCGGCATCCTGGCCGCGGATCGCGTCCTCCATCTGCGTGCCGATGGCGAGCAGCGGATTGAGATAGGAGGCGGGGTCCTGGAAGACCATGGAGATGGCGCGGCCGCGCAGGCGGCGCATCTCACGCTCGGACATGGCGAGGATGTCGCGGCCCTGGAAGTGGATGTGCCCGGAGACGACGCGCGCCGGCGGCATGGGATTCAGCGCGAGCAGGCTGCGCGCCAGCACGGACTTGCCGCAGCCCGTCTCCCCCACGATGCCGAGCGTGCCGCCCGGTTCCAGCGCCAGGTCGATGCCGTCCAGCACCTGCGCGGTGCCGTCGAAGGTGTCGAAGGCGAGGCGGTAGTCCTCGATCGCGAGCAGCGCCGTCATCCGCGATTGCTCCGCGGGTCGAGGATGTCGCGCAGCCCGTCGCCGAGCAGGTTGAAGCCCAGCACCGCGAGGTAGATGAAGACCCCTGGCGCCATCGCGTACCACCACCAGTCGGGCAGGTAGCCGCGCGCGATGGAGATCATCGCGCCCCATTCCGGCGTCGGCGGCTTGGCGCCCAGGCCGATGAAGCCGAGCGAGGCGACGGCGAGGATCGCCTGCCCGATATCCATCGACATCTTCACGATGAGGGGCGAGATGCTGTTGGGCAGCACATGGCGGCGCAGGATGCGCGCGCGCGAGGCGCCGGCGACGCGCGCGGCTTCGATGAAAGGCTCCTCGCGGATCGACAGAGCCTTGGATTCCGCGAGGCGCACATAGCCGGGCCACCAGACCAGGATCAGCGCGATCATCGCGTTCACGATCCCCGGCCCCAGCGCGGCCACCAGCGCAATCGCGAGCACCAGGCCCGGCACGGACAGGAACAGGTCCGTGAAGCGCATGATGACCTCGCGCAGGCGCCCACCCGCCAGGCCGGCCAATATGCCCAGCGGCACGCCGATCGCGGCGGCGGCGAAGGTGATGCCGATGCCCACCAACAGCGAGATGCGCGCGCCGATGATCACGCGCGTCAGGATGTCGTTGCCGACCTCGTCCGTGCCCAGCCAATGCGCGGCCGAGGGCGGCTGCAGCTTGTTCGCGAGATTCACAGCGCCGGCGACATCGTCGGGATAGGGCACGATCCATGGCCCGATCAGCGCCAGCACCACGATGGTCGTGACCAGGAACAGCCCGAGCATGGAGGAGAAGGACCGCGACAGCAGCCAGAGCGCGAGCCGCAGGCGGCGGCGCGGCGGGGCGGCGACGGTTTCCTCGGCGGTGGCGGACATCAGGCCCTGCGCAGTCGCGGGTCGAGCACGCCGTAAAGCAGGTCGACAACCAGGTTCGCGATCATGAAGTTCAGCCCGACGATCAGCGTGACACCCATCACCGGCTTGAAGTCGCCGGCGATGGCGGAGGAGACGGCGTAGAGGCCGATGCCGGGCCAGTCGAAGACCGTCTCGACGAGCACGGTGCTGGACATCATCCAGCCCCAGCGCAGGCCGATGATCGCAAGCGTGGGCAGCATCGCGTTCTTCAGCGCATGCACCATGACGATGCGCCAGGGTGTCACGCCATGCGCGCGCGCCGCCGTGACGTAGTCCATGCGCAGCGCCTCCACCATCTCCGACCGGTTCACCCGCAGGATGGAGGCGAGGCAGGGCAGGGACAGTACGATCGCCGGCAGGATGATGTGGGACAGCGCCTCGCGGAACAGGGCGAAATTCCCGGTCAGCAGGGAGTCCACGAGCAGCAGGCCGCTGATGGGTGGTGGTGGTTCGGTGAAGACCGACAAGCGCCCGCTGGTGGGGAGCAGGCCGAGCCAGGTGGCGAAGGCGAGCTGCAGCAGCAGCCCGAACCAGAAGGGCGGCAGCGCGATGCCGGAGACCGCGAATATGCGCGTCGCCTGGTCCGCCGGCCCGTCCTTGCGCAAGGCCGAGAGCACGCCGAGCGGCACGCCGAACAGCACGCCGATTGCCATGGCGAGGATCACGAGTTCCAGCGTGGCCGGGAAATAGCGCGCGAGATCCGTGCCCACCGAACGCCCCGTGGCGATCGAACGCCCGAAATCCCCCTGCGCGAGGTCCGTGAGGTAGCGCAGGAACTGCTCCGGCAGCGACTTGTCGAGGCCGTAGTCCCGGCGCGCCTGTTCGATCTGCGACCGCCCGGCATCCGGACCCGCCGCCAGCGCCGCCGGATCCGACGGCGCGACGTTGGAGATCACGAAGGTCAGGCAGACCAGACCGAACAGCATCAGCCCCGCAAGGCCGATGCGCCGGAGGAGGTAGCCCAGCACCTATCCGCGGGCCCAGAGCGGGTAGAGGTCGATCTCCCCGGTGAAGCGCACGGGGGAGAAGGCAAAGCCCTGGACGTAGTCGCGCCGCGCCCAGATGCGGTTCGCCACCATCCCGAAGATCTCCGGCTGGTCGGCGACGATCTGCGTCTGGATGCGCGCATAGAGCGCCATGCGCTTGGCGTTGTCGGTCTCGCCGCGCGCCTCGTCGATCCAGCGCGACACCTCGGCATTCTCGTAATGCGCCGTGCCGTAGTACAGGCCCCAGGAAGACCGGTGGTACTGGTAGGCCACCGTGTCGGGGTCGGTGCCGACGGGTGTCACATAGATCGACATCATGTTCGGCGAGGTCTCGGGCTTCGAGCCGCGGCTCGTCATGGTCGGCCAGGGCTGGCCCACGATGTTCACCCGGATGTCGAGCGCGCGCAGGCTGTCGAGCAGCGCGAGGCCGATGCGCCGCGCATCCTCGAGCCCCTGGACATGCACGTATTCCAGCTCGATCCCGCCATTGGGCGTGCCGCTGCGGCGCAGGAAGTCGCGCGCCTTGTCGAGGTCCCGGCGCGGGATGCCCGGCACGTCGATGTGCCCCGCCATCGAGGCCGGGAAGGGGCTTGTCATCAGCGTCGCCGCGCCATTGTGGATGGCGAGCAGGCTGTCGTAGTCGAAGGCGTAGGCGATGGCCTTCCGCAGGTTGATGTCGGCGGTCGGACCCTGCTGGCAGTTGAACTTGATGCCGAAGGTGGTCGAGCCCTTGTGGTTCTCCACCACGACGCCGGGCAGGCGCGCCAGCTGCTCGGTGTCGTCAGGCGTGAGGTTGGTGATGATGTCGGCCTCGCGCCGCTGCAGCGCGGCCCTGCGCGGCGCGGATTCGCGGATGATGCGGTAGATGATGCCGGATGGACGGTCGGCATCGGCCATCGGCCAGCCCTTCCAGTAGTCGGCCACGGCATCGAGGTGGATCAGGGTATTGGCATCGAACCGCCGCAGGCGGTAGGGGCCCGAGCCAGCGGCATTCTCGGTCAGCCACTTACGGCCGAGGTCGGTGCCGTCCTGGTTCGCCATGACCTGGCGCGGGTTCACGATGTACCACCACGGCACGTAGGAGATGAACGGCGCGAAGGGCCGGTCCAGCGTGAAGCGGACGGTGCGCGCATCGACCGCGGCGATGTTCTCGGGCTTCAGGAAATCCTTGAGCATCCAGGCGATGCCGGCGTTCAGCTTCAGGCCGCGCTCGAAGGAGAATCGCACCGCCTCGGCGTCCACCGGATCGCCGTTGTGGAACTTCGCGTTGGCCACCAGGTGGAAGGTGTAGGTCAGGCCATCGGGCGAGACCTCGTGGCGCTCGGCGAGCCACGGCACGATCCGCGGCGGATCGCCTTCGTACTTCAGCAGCGCGTCATAGACGGATTGCTGGATCATGCGCGTCGACCAGTCGTAGCGCACATGCGGGTCGAGCACGGGCACCTGCTGGTTGCCCGAGAAGACCAGCACCTTGCGGTTGCCGTCGCGCTCGAAGGCCATGCCGATGCCGGGCATGCCGGCGGTGAGAAGTGCCGCGCCGGCCATCAGCCCGCGGCGGGAAACATCCTGTGTCATGCTGAACCCCCGGTCGTTGCTGCCATGTCCCTGTCCGCGCCCCTCCTGTTATCCGCCCGTCGCCGCGCGGTGGCGACGGGATCGATGCGCCCGTCCGGCCCGAGCACGACACCATAGTCGCGAACGGCGCCCTCGGGCGTGATGTAGTCATCGTCGAGGTCGGCCTGCACCGCCTCGACCTGGCGCTCCCAAGGATCACCGAAGCCCGAGCCGCCGGCAATGCGGCCTTCGATTTCCGTGCGGGCGTCGAGCAACGTGACCATCTCGCCGGTGCCGACATCGCGCGGCGTCGCATCGTCCGGGCTCTTCACCAGGCCGAGGCCGGGCGCGCCGGGACGGCCGCCGAACAGCCCTTCCGGCTTCAGGCCCCAGCCTTCCGGGTAGAGGCCGACCATGATCGGCTCCGTGCCGCCGACCAGCCGCCGGGCGCGCATGCGCTGCCCGAGGCCGCCACGCTGCCGGCCCGGGCCGGCCGTGTCGGCAACCAGGCCCTTCTCCAGCACCAGCACGGGCATGCGGCTTTCCAGCAGCTCGACCGGCGTATTGGCCGCCGAGGTCGGAAAGAGCAGCCCCGACTTGCCATCCGCCTTGGACGACGCGCCCTGCCCGCCACCCATGAAGAAGTGGTCCGACGCGACGCGGCCCTGATGATTGCGGCCATAGAAGCCGTAGGATTTCGGCAGGCCGGTGAAGGCCTGGACCTTGTCCGGGATGGCCGGCGCCATGGCGCGATACAGGTTGGGCCCGAGAAACCAGGACAGCCGCGTGCGATAGGCGACGGCGGCCGGCGGCTTGCAGTTCAGCGCCGAGCCCTCGGGCGCCACCACGCTGATCGGCGCGTAGCAGCCGGCATTGCCGCGCACGCCCGGCGTCAGCATGCATTTCAGCGGATACGACGAATGCGCGGCCGTGACGTTCATCGTGCAGTTCAACCCGCCGCGCGGCAGGGTGGGCGGCGCGTCCACATGTTCCACATGGATGCTGTCGCCTTTCTTGTGGACGCGCACGCGGTAGCGCAGCACCTCGCCGAGCGGACGGTTCTCGATCTCGCTCTCATACACGCCGTCCGGCACGGCGCGGATGGCGGCGCGCGTCGCGGCCTCGCTGCGGCCCTGCACGACCGCGGCCAGCGCCGCGAGATCGTGCATGCCGTACTCCTCCATGAAGGCCACCAGCCGCTGCGCGCCGAGCGCATTGGCCGTGACCATGGATTCGACATCGCCCAGCACCTGGTCGCTGTTGCGGATGTTCTGCGCCATCAGGCGCAGCAGCGAACGGTCCGGCACGCCCGCCGCATAGAGCTTCATCGGCGGGATCTGGAAGCCCTCGTCATAGATCTCGCGGGCCGCCAGCGGGTCCTTCACGCCGCCGATGTCGCTGACATGGCCGACCGTGCCCATCAGCGCGACGACGCGGCCCTGGTGGAAGACCGGCGTCACCAGCGCGATGTCAAACAGATGCCCGGCGCAGAGCCAGGGGTCGTTCGTCACCAGCACGTCGCCCGGCCGCAGCGTCTCGGCGGGGAAGTGTTCGAGCAGCGCCTTCACGCAGCGCGTCAGCGTCAGGTTGAACAGCGGCATGGCGCGCGGCGAATGCGCCAGCGGATTGCCCTGCGGGTCGAGGATCTCGTTCGCGAAGTCCTGCGCCTCGGCAATGATAAGCGAATAGGCGGTGCGGCAGACGGTCTGCCACATCTCCTCGACGATGGAGATCAGGCGCGACCACATGATCTCGAGCCCGATCGGGTCGGATTCGATGCGCGCCTTGGCTTCGGCGAGCGCCATGCCCGGCGTGATCAACGCCTCGCCCTTCGCCGCCGCGGCCACCGTGATCCGCAGGTTGAGCACGACGTCGATCTCGACCGCGTCGCCGGGGCCGATGATGGTGGTGGCCTCGCGTTCCTCGATGATGGCCGGGCCGGGAATGCGGTCGCCGGGCTTGAGGCGGTAGCGGTCGTACACCGGCGTGTCGCGGAAGGCGCCGTCGAACCAGGCCCTTCGGCTGCCCTTCAGCGCCGCGCCGTCCTGCGCGCTGCCGGCGACGGCGCCCGAGACGGTGATCTGCGGCTCCGGCCCCAGCACGCGGACTCGCAGCGAGAGCAGCTCGATCTCCGTATCCGCGAGCACGCGGGTGTAGAGCCGCTGGTAGGTCTCGACGAAGGCGGCGCGGATGTCGGGCAGGCGCGCGGCATCGAGCGCGCCCTCGGGCAGCGGCACCGCGATCTGGTGCAACTGTCCGACCAGGCGCATCTCGGCCGAGCGTTCCACGCGCATCGCTGTCTCGGCGACACCGGCACCGCGCAGCCGGTCGCGCGCTTCCGCCTCCAGCGCGGCAAGCGCCGCATTCACCGCAACCCAGTCGGCCGCGGAGCCCAGCGGCGCGATCAGGCTGCGCGACTGCTCGAAGGCCAGCGGCGCCGCGAGGAAACCCAGCGCCGAGGCCGCGCCCGAGGCCGGCGGCACCAACACCTGCGTGATGCCGAGGATGCGTGCCACATCCGCCGCATGCGCCGGCCCGGCGCCGCCAAAGGCGACCATGGCGTAGCGGCGCGGATCGCGGCCCTTCTCGACCAGATGCACGCGCGCCGCGCCCGCCATGGCCTCGCAGACCACGGCATGGACGCCCCAGGCGGCCTCGATGCCCGACAGGCCGAGCCGTTCGCCAAGCCCCGCCATCGCGGCCTCGCTGGCCGGCAGGTCGAGCGACATCGCACCGCCGAGGAAGAAGCCCGGATCGTAGTAGCCGAGCAGCAGATTGGCGTCGGTGACCGTCGCCTCCGCCCCGCCGCGGCCGTAGCAGGCGGGGCCCGGATCGGCACCCGCGGAATGCGGGCCGACCTTGATCAGCCCGGTCTCGTCCACGCCGGCGATCGAACCGCCTCCGGCGCCGATCTCGATCATGTCCACCACGGGCGAGCGGATCGGCAGGCCGGAGCCGCGCTTGAAGCGATGGACGCGCGCAGCTTCCATCATCGGCGCGACTTCGGCACGGCCATTCTCGATCAGGCAGGCCTTGGCGGTGGTGCCGCCCATGTCGAAGGCGAGCGCGTCCGGTAGCCCGGCCGCGCGGGCAAACAGCACGGTGGCGAGCGCGCCGCCCGCCGGGCCGGATTCCAGCAGCCGGATCGGGAAGGCGCGGGCGACCTCCGGCGCGCAGAGCCCGCCATCGGACTGCATCAGCCGCAGCGTGCCCGCGAAGCCGAGCGCATCCATCTCGCGCAGCAGCCGTCCCAGGTAGCGGTCCATCAGCGGCTGCACGAAGGCGTTGGCGCAGGTGGTGACGCTGCGCTCGTATTCGCGGATTTCCGGCGCGACCTCGCTCGACAGGCTGACCGACACGCCGGGGAAGGCGGCGCGCAGCACGGCCGCGGCGGCCTTCTCATGCACCGGGTTGGCGTAGGCATGGAGGAAGCAGATCGCGATGGCGGTGCAGCCCTCCGCGACCAGGCGCGCCCCGGCCGCGCGCACCGCCTCCGCATCCAGCGGCGCGACGATGCCGCCGTCATGGGTGACACGTTCGGTGATCTCGATGCGCCGGCGGCGCGGCACGATCGGGTCGGGGAACTTCAGGAACAGGTCGTAGATGTCGTAGCGCTGCTCGATGCCGAGTTCGAGCACGTCGCGAAAGCCACGCGTCGTCAGCAGCCCCGTGATCGCACCGCGCCGCTCGATCAGCGCGTTGGTCACGAGGGTAGTGCCGTGTACCACTTCGGACAGATCGCCGACCGCAATGCCGGCCTGCGCGGTGATGGCGCGGATGCCCTCCAGCGCGCCCTCGGCCGGGTCCTGCGGCGTGGTCAGGCATTTATACAGCGTGATGCCGCCCGTCGCGGCATCGAGCAAAACGAAGTCGGTGAAGGTACCGCCGATGTCGAAGCCGAGGCGCCAGCGGCCGGCCAGTCGGGGCGTGGTGTCGGGCACGGTCGGATCCTTCCCGGTTACGCGGCGGGGGCCAGGCTGGCGGCCTGGGCGGCCCAGGCCGGATCGCCCGCCAGGGCGGCGACATCCCGCGCCCCGGCCAGCAGCCGGCTGATGATGTCCTTCCGCTCGGCCGCGGTGACGGTGGCGATCGGGTAGGCGATGCAGAGGCTGACGGTCTCGCCGGTGTCCGGCGCACCGACGGCGCAGGCGATGGCGCCGACGCCGCGATTGGCCTCGTCATGTGACTCCGCGTAGCCGAGCGCGCGGACCTTGCGCAGCCGGTCGAGCAGCTCCGCGATGTCCTGCGGCGCGGTGCGCGAGACAGGCGTCCAGGATTCGCCGCATAGCGCGCGCACCTGGTCGTCGGTCATGCGCGCCAGCAGCGACCGCCCGGTCGCGCAGGAATGCGCCGGCAGCGGCCGGCCGACCGGTGTCGCGACATGCAGCGCGTTGCTGCCCGGATGGTAGGTGACGCCCGAGACCGCATGGCCGTCGCGGATCGAGACATAGCCGGTGTGCCCGATCGCGGCGACGAGGCGCGCGACCACGGCGTCGGCGCGACTGACCAGGGACGACGCGGTGCGGAAGCTCTGGCCGATGCCGAGCAGCAACGCGCCGGGCCGGTAGCGCTTGGTCTCCGCGATCGTCTCGAGCAGCCCGACGTCGCGCATGGCGCGCAGCAGGCGCGAGGTGTTGCTCTTGGGAAGCGCGAGCAGCGACGCCGCCTCGGTCACGGTGACGCTGCTGCGCGTCGCGCTGAAGCAACGAAGCAGTGCGGCCGCGCTCGCAAGGGTCGTCATCCAGGCATCCCAAAAAGTTCCATTAAATGGAACAGACATGCAAGAAGATGGAACGGTAGGCATGGCTCGCTGGCGTGGCAAGGCCCCCGCCTGACCCGCGGCGCATCCTTGGACCACCCTGACGGGCTTCACCCAGCGCTATTCGGTCCGCGTGGGCGGTGCATCGCTGGCCGACGTCATCAGCTCGCCCGTGCCTGGTTGCTGATTCCGAAGCGCGGGTGAAACCCGTTCTCGTGCCTGCGCCATGCCTCGCGATCTCGCCCGCGCGTCTGCGAGGTCGATGAACCAATGCGCGTTCAGTCCGACCGTTCAGCGCAGCGTCGGATCCAGCCTGTCGCGCAGCCAGTCGCCGATCAGCGACACCGACAGCGTCGTCAGCACGATGGTGAAGGCCGGTGCCAGCAGGATCCACGGTGCGCGCGTGAGGTATTCGCGCCCATATCCCACCATGGAGCCGAGCGAGGTCTCCGGCGGCTGCACGCCGAGCCCCAGGAAGGACAGCCCGCTTTCCAGCAGGATGATCTCCGGGAAGGCCAGCGTCATCGACACGATCAGCGTCGAGGCGATGTTGGGCAGCACGTGCCGCCCATAGAGCCGCCACGGCGTGGCACCGAGCTGCCGAACCGCCGCCGCGAAGCCCTGCGCGCCCGCCGAGAGCGCCAGCCCGCGCGCGATGCGCGCATAGCGTTCCCAGGCATGCAGCCCGAGCAGGCAGACCAGCAGCACCATCGAATTGCCGAAGAAGGCGAGCACCGCCAGCGCCAGGATCAGGAAGGGGATGCTGGCGGAGAGATCCACCAGCGCCATCACCGCCTGTTCCACCAGCCCGCGGAAATGCGCCGCGAGGAAACCGAGCGACGTGCCGACCACCGCGCCGATGATGGTGGCGCCGAAGGCGATCAGCAGGCTGGTGCGGATCGAATAGATCAGCCGCGCCAGCACGTCGCGACCCAGTTCGTCCGTGCCCAGCGGATGCACCCAGTCACCGCCGAAGCCGATCGGCGGCGACAGCCGGTTGCGCAGGTCGAGCGCGGTGTAGGAATAGGGGCTGATGACGTCCGCCAGTAGCGCGACCGCCAGCATCAGCGCCAGCCAGGCAAAGCCGAACACCACCATGGCGGGCGGCCGGGCACGACGGATGCGCGGCGGTGCCGCGACGATCAGGGGCGCTTCCGGCATCTCAGGCCCTCGCCTGCCGCGGCGCGCTGCGCAGCCTGGGGTCCAGCAGGCCATACAGCAGGTCCACCACCAGGTTCGCCACCACCATGGTGCAGGCGACCAGCAGCAGGATGCACTGCACCACCGCCAGGTCGCGGTTCGACACCGCCACCACCAGCAGACGCCCGACGCCGGGCCAGGAGAACACACTCTCCACCACCACCGCACCGGCGATCAGGCTGCCCACCATGAAGCCGATGATGGTCACCGTCGGGATCGCCGCATTCGGCAGCGCGTGGTGCGTGACCACCATGCGCCAGGGCACGCCCTTGGCACTCGCGGTGCGGATGAAGGGCTGGCCCAGCACCTCGAGCATCGCACTGCGCGTGAAGCGCGCCAGCACCGCCGCACCGCCGACACCCAGCGTGACGATCGGCAGGATGGCATGTCGCCAGCTCTCCTGCCCGCCCGATGGCAGCCAGCCGAGCTGCACCGCGAAGACCAGCACCAGCAGCAGCCCCAGCACGAAGGACGGCACCGTGAAGCCCGCCACCGCCACCACCATGACGATGCGGTCGGCCAGCGAATTCCGATGCAGCGCCGCATACATGCCGGCCGGGATGCCGATGGCGATCTTGATCAGTAGCGCAGGGACGGTCAGCGCCAGCGTGGCGGGAATGCGCTCGGCCACCAGCACGATCGCGTCGCGCCCGTCGCGCATGGATCGCCCGAGATCGCCCGACAGGATCGCGCCGAAATAGTGGAAGTACTGCTCCCACAGCGGCCGATCGAGGCCCCAGGCGACGCGGAACGCCTCCACCGCCTCGGGCGGCGCATCGGCGCCCATGATGATCTGCGCCGGGTCGCCCGACAGGCGCAGCACGACGAAGGCGAAGGTGACGACCATGGCGATGGTGAGCGCCGCACGCGCCAGGCGGAAGCCGAGAAAGCGCAGCATGTCAGGCCGCCTCCGCCAGGATGCCGCGGCCCGGCGCGACCTCGTCCTGCGCGACGTGGCAGGCGACCAGCCGGCCATCGGCGCGCGGCTTGAGCATCGGCGCCTCGCGCGCGCACACCGCCGTTGCGACCGGGCAGCGCGGATGGAAGGCGCACCCGGATGGACGGTCCGCCGGATTGGGCGGGTCGCCCTGCAGCACCATGCGCTTGCCGCTGCGCCCCGGATGCGGGATGGCCGAGACCAGCGCCTGGGCATAGGGATGCGCCGGGTCGTGCAGCACCGCGTCGGGATCGCCTTCCTCCACGATGCGGCCCAGATACATCACCGCGACGCGATGGCTGACTTGGCGCACCGCGCGCAGATCGTGGCTGACGAAGAGCATGCCCATGCCGAAGCGATCCTGCAGCTCGACCAGCAGGTTCATCACCTGCGCCTGGATCGAGACATCGAGCGCGCTGATCGGTTCGTCGCACACCAGCAGCGCCGGGTCGGTCGCGAGCGCGCGCGCCAGCACCGCGCGCTGCCGCTGGCCGCCAGAGAGCTCGTGCGGGTAGCGCGCGCCCTGGTCCGCGCGCAGCCCGACGGCGAGCAGCAGTGCCTCCACCCGCGCGGCGCGTTCCGAGCGCGCGCCGATGCGATGGATGTCGAGCGGTTCGGCCACCTGCACGCCGATCGGCAGGCGCCGATCCAGCGCGCCGAGCGGGTCCTGGAACACCATCTGCATCCGTGACCGCGCCGCCCGCCAGGCGGCGGTACCTGGTGTCGGCATGGGCCGCCCATCGAAGGCGACCGAGCCGGCATCGGCTGTCTCCATCCCCAGGACCAGACGCCCGGTGGTGGACTTGCCGCAGCCGGATTCACCGACCAGGCCCAGCGTGCGCCCGCGCGCGATGGTCAGCGACACGCTATCCACCGCGCGCAGTTCCACGCTGCGGCCGAACAGGCCGCGCCGCATGGCGTAGCGGCGCACCAGCCCTTCCGCCTTCAGCAATTCCGCGCCGGGCCTCATGCGACGGCGTGCTCGGCGGGACGCGTCGCGGGGACCGCGCGCAGACAGGCTGCGCGGTGGCCCTGCGCGACCAACGCATCCAGCGGCAGGCCGGCGTCGCAGGCCGCCACATGCAGCGCGCAGCGCGGCGCGAAGGCGCAGCCGGGCGGCATGGCCCAGGGCTCGGGCACGCCGCCGGGGATCGCCAGCAGCGGACGGCGCGGCCCGTCAATCGGCGGCAACGCGCCGATCAGCCCGCGCGTGTAGGGATGCGCCGCGGCGTCGAACAGGCGATGCGTCGGTGCCTGCTCGACGATGCGCCCGGCATACATCACGCAGACACGTTCGCAGGTATCGGCCACCACGCCGAGGTCGTGGCTGATCAGCACCAGCGCCATGCCCGTGTCGCGCCGCAACTCCCGCAACAGGTCGAGGATCTGCGCCTGGATGGTGACGTCGAGCGCGGTGGTCGGCTCGTCCGCCACCAGCAGTTCCGGCTGGCCAGCGAGCGCGATGGCGATCATCACACGCTGGTTCTGCCCGCCGGAGAGTTCGTGCGGATAGGCATCGAGCCGCCGCGCCGCATCCGGGATGCCGACCTGGTCGAGTAGCCGCCGCGCTTCCTCGCGCGCCCCGCGGCCGGTCATGCCGCGATGGAGCGTCAGCGCCTCCATGATCTGCCGCCCGATGCGGTGCACGGGGTTCAGGCTGCTCGCCGGGTCCTGGAAGATCATGGCGATGCGCCCGCCGCGCACGCGGTCGAGCGTCGTCGCCGGCGCGCCGAGCAGCTCGGTGCCTCCGATCCGCACGCTGCCGCCGACCAGCGCGCGCGCCGGCAGCAGCCCCAGCGCCGCAAGCCAGGTGACCGACTTGCCGCAGCCGGATTCGCCGACCAGCCCGACCGCTTCGCCGGGCGCGACATCCAGGTCGATGCCGCGCAGCGCCGGCTGCCCGGCGAAGGCGACGGTCAATCCACGCAGCGCAACCAGCGGCGCCGCCATCACGCGCCCCAGTTGCGGCTGCGGAAATCCATCACGAAGGACTGCCCCGGCTGCCAGGCGAGGTCGCGCCGCTTGGCCGTGAGGTTCACCGACTGGTGCAGCACGGTGTAGGCGGGGTCCTCGCGCTCGGCGATCTCGAGCAGCCGGCGGAACACCACGCGGCGCCGCGCCGGGTCCGTGCCGGTCTCGAGCTCACCGCTCAGGCGGCCGAATTCCTCGTTGCGCCACTCGCCGATCTGCCATTGCTGGCCGTCGGGGCCGTGCTGCGTCGTGATCGACGCGGTCGGGTCGTTGAAGGATGCGCTGTTGGACCAGTCGCGCACGGCGCGGGCACCCTCGCGCGAGAGCACCTGCGGGAAGTTCTCGCGCATCTCGATCTGCACGTTCAGGCCGACGGCGCGCCAGCCCTCCACCAGGATCTGCGCGGTCGAGACCTGGTTGGTGTAGTAGTTGCTGAGCAGCCGGTATGGGATCGGGTCGCCGCGATACTCGGCCTCGCGAAGCAGCCGGCGCGCCTCGGCGGGGTCGTGGCGCGGGGCTTCCCAGTCGCGGTGGTACATCTCGCCGTAGAATTCGAACTGCAGGCCGCGCGGCACCGGCGCGCGGCCGCCCCACAGCGCCTGCACGATCGCCTCGCGGTCGATGCTGTGGGTGAAGGCGCGGCGGATGCGCGCGTCGCGCAGCTGCGGGTGGTTCTTGTCGAATACCGTCAGCCGGTGGTTCATGATCGGCCCGCCGACCACCTCGTGGCGCGGGCTGCGCTCGACGCCGCGGATCTGGTCGGGCGGGATGTCGCAGGCGAAGTCGCATTCGCCCGACAGCAGCATGTTGATGCGGCTGGCCACTTCCGGCACTTCCACGAAGCGCAGCCGGCGCACCGGCGGGCGGCCGCCCCAGTACTCGTCGAAGGCTTCCAGCACCAGCAGCTGGTCGGGCCGGAACTCGGCAATGCGGAAGGGGCCGGTGCCGATCGGGCGGCGCGCCCAGTCGAGCCAGCTCGCCTGCGTTTCGAACGCTGCCCGTGAAAGGATCATGCCGACATTGCGGCTGATGCGCCCTTCCAGAGTCACGTCCGGCACGCGGTTGACGAAGCGCACGGTCAGCGGGTCGATGATCTCGATGCGTTCAAAGCCAGGATAGGTGCGGCGCGCGACGGCCAGCACCTCCGGCGGCGGCGTGCGGCCCTGGGTCTGGCCGGGGATCGAGCCGAAGAGGTTGCGCGCCTGCTCGACCGTGAGGTTCCAGCCCATGCGCTCGGGCCCGAAGGAGAAGGCGACATCCTCGGCCGTCAGCGTGCGCCCGTCATGGAAGCGCACGTTCGGGCGCAGCGAGAGTTCTACGGTGCGGTCGTCGATCCGCCGCCAGGATTGCGCGAGCTGCGGCTTGAGCGACAGGTCGCCGGTCCAGCTCTGCTCGATCAGCGTCTCGGCATAGCTGCCCCAGGTGCGAGTGCCGACATTGGACTGCTCGCGTAGCGTCTCGAGCGTATTGGTGTTCGCGATCTTCTGCACGGCGATCGTCATCACCGGGCGCTGGTCGGCCTGGGCGATGGCGAAGCGCGGCAGCGCAAGTGCCGCCGCGCCGGTCAGCGCGGCGCGGCGCGGCAGGGTCGTCATGGCCCTCATGCCCCCCAGTTCGTCGTGCGGAAATCCATCGCGAAGGCGGGGCTCGCCTTCCAGCGGATGTCACGGCGCTTGGCGGTGAAGGTCGCGTTCTGGTGCAGCACAGTGTAGGCCGGGTCCTCGCGTTCCGTGATGACCAGCATGCGGGCGAAGATTTCGCGGCGCCGTGCGCGGTCCGTGCTGGTTTCCAGTTCGACCGACAGGCGGTTCATCTCCTCGTTCGTCCATTCGCCGACCTGCTGCTGCTGGCCGTTGGGGCCGTGCTGGTTGACGATGGAGCTGACCGGGTCGTTGAAGGGCGCGCTGTTGGACCAGTCGCGCACCGCGCGCGTCGGGCTGCGCTCGAGGATCTGCGACCAGTTCTCGCGCATCTCGATCTGCACGTTCAGGCCGACGTGGCGCCACATCTCGACCATCACCTGCGCGGTGGCGTTCTGGTTGGTGTAGTAGTTATTCAGCAGGCGGTACGGGATCGTCTCGCCGCGGTAATTCGCCTCGCGCAGCAGGCGGCGCGCCTCGGCCTGGTCGAAGCGCGGCACCTCCCAGTCGCTGATGAACATGTCGTCGTAATAGGGCCATTGCAGGCCGCGCGGCACCTCGGTGCGCCCGGCCCAGAGGCTGTCCACGATGGCCTTGCGGTCGATCGCGTGGGTGAAGGCGCGGCGCACGCGCGCATCGCGCAGCTGCGGATGGGTCTTGTCGAACACGATCAGGCGATGGTTCAGGATCGTGCCGCCCTGCACCTCGAAGGCGCGGTTGCGCTCGATGCCGGGAATCTGGTCGGGCGGGATGTCGCAGGCGAACTGGTATTCGCCGGACAGCAGCCCGTTGATGCGCGAGGAGACCTCCGCCACCTCGACGAAGCGGATCTGACGCAGCGGGGGGCGGCCGCCCCAGTACTCGTCATGCGCGACCAGCGTCAGCGAGACGTCCGGGCGGTATTCCGCCACCTTGTACGGACCGGTAGCGACCGGCTTGCGCGCCCATTCGAGCCAGCTGCCGGTCGCCTCGAAGGCGCGGCGGCTCATGATGTCCGATCCGTAGCGCGACAGCCGGCCTTCCAGCGTGACATCCGGCGTGGCGTTGACGAAGCGCACGGTGTGGCGGTCCACGATCTCGACACGCTCCAGCGCCGGCCAGGACCGGCGCGCGACGGCGGGCACTTCCGGCGGCAATTCGCGTCCCGGGCGCGGCGCGGGCATGCCCTCGCCGATCGGGATGGTGCGGCCCTGCGCGGAAGCGAGCGTGGTGCCGAACATGCGGTCGCGGCCGAAGGAAAAGACCACGTCCTCGGCCGTCATCTCCTCGCCATCATGGAACCTGACGCCCTGGCGTAGCGACAGCTCGACCACGCTGTCCGACACGCGCCGCCATTCGGTGGCGAGGCCCGGCACGGGGCCGAGCTGCCCGAGCCAGTCGCGCCCGATCAGCCCTTCCCACAGCGAGGAATAGAACACCCGCTCGCCGACATTGGATTGCTCGCGCAGCGGCTCCAGCGTGTTGGAATTCACCACCTTCTGCACGGCGATGGTGATGGCGGGGCGCTGGTCGGCCTGCCCCAGCGAGGGGCGCGGCAGCACGGCAAGCGCGGGGGCGGCAAGCAGCAGGCGACGGTTCAGCATCGGCGGGGGTTCCTTCGCTGGGGTGGCTATTCGGCGGCGCGCGCAAGGCCCGGCGGCAGGGCAACGCCCCGTTCCTCCAGCCCCTGCGGCGTCGCGCGGAAATGCGTGAGGGTGCGTTCGGCATGCCGCATGCGGTGCGACAGCGCCTTTTGCGCATAGGCCTTCACCAGCGCGGCATGCGCCGGGTCCTCGGCCAGGTTCTCGAAGCAGTGCGGATCGGCCGCGAGGTCGAAGAACAGCGGCGGCAGGGCGGTGAAGTGCACGTACTTGTAGGCCGCGTCCTGCACGACACAGAGTGCGCAATCATCCATCGGCAGGCCGAGCGCACCCTCGGGCTTCGAGTAATGCACGTCGCGGAAGTCGTATTCGTAGAACAGGTGGTCGCGCCAACCCACCGGCGCGGGACCATCCAGCAGCGGCAGGATCGAATGGCCGTCGCAGGCGCGCGGGATGTCGCCGCCCAGCGCCCGCAGGATCGTCGGCATCACGTCGACGCTCTCGGTGAAGGCGGCCTCGATGGCACCCGCGCGCGCATTGCGCCCGGCATCCTTCACCACCAGCGGGATGCGGAAGCTCTCATCCTGGTAGCCGATCTTGCCGAGCAGCCAATGGTCGCCGAGCTGCTCGCCGTGGTCCGAGGTGAAGACGATCATGGTGTCGTCCCACTGCCCGTTCTCGTCCAGCCAGGCGAAGACGCGGCCGAGGCAATCGTCGATCTCGGTCATCAGCCCGGCATAGGTGGCGCGCATCTGGCGGATGGCGGCTTCGTGCAGCGCCGTCGCGGCACCGCCGGCGCCGTGGAAGAAGCTGCCCTGGCTGATGCCGCGCAGGTAGAATTCCAGCAGCGGATGCTGCGCGGCCTCGTCCTCCCAGCGCTCGCGGCGGATCGGCGCGGGCATGTCGGCGGGGCTGTACATCGCGTTGTAGGGCGCGGGCGCGATGAAGGGCGGGTGCGGCCGGTAGTAGCCCAGGTGCAGGAACCACGGCTTGCCGTTGCGGCCCTTGAGGTAGGTGAGCGCGCGTTCGGTGAAGTAGGTGCTGTCGGACAGCGCGGCGGGGATGCGGCAGGGGCGGTCGGTCACGCCGGGCACGGCGTCCTCGCCCTCCGGCAGCCAGATGTCCTCGCGCCGCGGCGGCAGCGTGTAGCCCTGGTGCGCGAGCCAGCCGAAATAGCCATCCATGCTGGGTTCGAAGGCGCCGACGGAGCGGAACCCGTCCATCAGGTCGCCCAGCGTGGTGAAGCGCGGGTCGCGCGGGCCGGTGCCGCGCGGGTCGGGCGTGGTGGTGGTATAACCGATCAGCGCCGGGTCGTAGCCGATCAGCCGCAGCTGCTTGCCGAGGTTGGTGTGCCGCGCATCGAGCGGCACCGTGTTCTGCACCGCGCGATGGTTCATCAGGTATAGCCCGGTCAGCAGGCTGGCGCGCGCCGGGCCGCACGGCACGGTGTTGGTGACGTGGTTGCGGAAGGTCACGCCCTCGCGCGTGAGGCGATCGAGATTCGGCGTGCGCAGGAATCCGGCGCCCAACGCGGGCACGAAATCGGCGCGCCACTGATCGACCACGATGAGAAGAACGTTCTTGCGCTGCCGCATGTCACCGAGCCCCTTACGTCAGGCTGCGGCGTACCCAGACTACGCTACGGCAGTGTGACGCTTCGGCAGAAGGCGTGTGACAGCCGCATCGATCGGCGTGCGCGACTGAACAAGGCGCGCAATCATCCATCGCGGATAACGCAGGTGTGACATCGTATCGACGGTGCGTCGCCACGCGGACGTCGACTCGCCGCGCTGGTGTTCCGCGTGGCTGCCTCTGTCCAGCCTGATCCTCATGGCGGACGCGCCGCCGTCACGCGGCGGCCGCCTTTCACACCAGGCTCTCGATGCCGATCGGGAAGTGCCGCACGCGAACGCCCGTCGCATGCCACACGGCATTGGCGATGGCACCGGCCGCCCCTGTGATGCCGATCTCGCCGACGCCCTTGATGCCGAGCGCGTTCACATGCGGGTCCTCCTCCTCGACCAGGATGGCGTCGAGGCTGGGCACGTCGGCGTTCACCGGCACCTGGTACTCGGCGAGGTCTGCGTTCATCACCCGTCCGCTGCGCGGGTCCAGCACCGCACGTTCATGCAGCGCGAAGGACACGCCCCAGACCATCCCGCCGTAATACTGGCTTCGCACCAGGCGCGGGTTGATGATCCGCCCCGCCGCAAAGGCGCCGACGAGCCGCGTCGCGCGGATCTGCCCGAGCTCAGGATCGACCTTCACCTCCGCGAAGACCGCGCCATGGGCCTGCATCGCGTAGTGCTCCGCCGCGGCGGGGCTGCCGGCCGTGCCGCGTTCCTCGATCTGGTCCAGCCCGGCGCGGGCCAGGATATCGGCGAAGGACTCGCCGCGGCTGTCATCGTCCCACCGCACCAGGCGACCCCGGCGGGCAACCACCCCGACATTGCCCGCGCCGAACAGTGGCGATTGCGGATCGGCCAGGGCGAGCTCCGTCAGCCGCGCGATCACCTTTTCCCCCGCCGCCTGGATCGCGCCACCCGCCGTCGCGGTATGGCCGGACCCGCCGGCGATGCCCGCATCGGGCAGCGCGGAGTGGCCCGAGCGGAATTCCAGCTGATCGACATCCAGGCCAAGACTGTCGGCTGCGATCTGCGCCAGCGCCGTCCAGGCACCCTGGCCCATGTCATGCGCGCCGGTCTCCATCACGCCGGTGCCGTCGCGCCGCAGCACGGCGCGCGCCTCGGCCTGGAACATGTGCGACGGAAAGACCGCGGTGCCGATGCCCCAGCCGACCAGCAGGCCGTCCGCGTCGCGCATCTGCCGCGGCAACAAGGGGCGGCCCGCCCAGCCGAAGCGTGCCGCGCCCTCGGCGTAGCATTCGCGCAGCGCCTTGGAGGAGTAGGGGCGCCCGGTGACCGGCTCGACCTCGGCGTAGTTCCGCAGCCGGAAGTCGAGCGGATCCATGCCGCAGGCCTCCGCCAACTCGTCGATCGCCACCTCGAGCGCGGCACTTCCGCTGGCCACGCCCGGCGCCCGCATGAAGCCGGGCGTGCCGGTATCGAGCCGCACCGCCTCATTGGTCGCCGCGATCGCCGGCGCGGCATAGAGCGCGCGGCTGACGCCCGACGCCGGTTCGAAGAAATCATCGAAGCGGCTGACCGCCGTGCGGACATGATGATCGATCGCGGTCAGCGCGCCGTCGCGGTCGGCGCCGAGCCGCAGGCGCTGCCGCGTCGGCGCGCGATGCGTCACCGGCCCGTACATCTGGTCGCGCCGCAGCACGAGCTTCACCGGCCGGCCGACCAGGCGCGCCGCAAGCACGCCCAGCACCTGCGGCCCTGTCAGCAACTTCGACCCGAAGCCGCCGCCCAGGAACGGGCTGCGGATATGAATGTCCTGCGCCTTGATCCCGAACAGCGCGGCGAGGCGCATCTGGGTCAGCGCGAAGCCCTGCGTCGGCATGTCGAGCGACAGCGCATCGCCATCCCAGGCGGCCACCACGCTGTGCGGCTCCATCGCGTTGTGGAACTGCATCGGGGTTTCGTAGGTCGCGTCGATGCGCCGTTCGGCCGCGGCAAGGCCGGCCTCCACGTCGCCGTGCCGGGATTCGCCGGGCTCGCCGATGCCCACGGATGGCGGCGCGAAGACGCCATCGGCATCCAGCGTGACCGCGACCGGTTCCGCCGCATAGCGCGGCGCGAGCAGCGTGGTTCCCTCGGCGGCGGCTTCCAGCGTCTCGGCGATCACCACCGCGATCGGCTGCCCGGCGTAGCGCACCGCGTCGTCCTGCAGCAGGTCCATCCGGAAGGAGAAGGGCACCGACTTGTCGTCCGGATGCATCGCCAGCGCCGGCCGGTTCTCCGGCGTCATCACCGCCAGGACGCCCGGATGAGCCAGGGCTGCGCCGGTATCGAGCGATACCACGCGGCCGCGCGCGATGCGGCTGGTGGCGAGGACCGCATGCACCATGCCCGGCGGATGATGATCCGCGGCGTAGCGGGCCTGGCCCGTCACCTTCAGCGCGCCGTCGCGGCGCGTGATCGGCTGGCCGGCATTGGAGCCATGCCGCATGCGAACGACGTCAACCATGGTGACCTCCGGCGATGGGGGCAAAGGGAGAGGCTGGCAGCGCCGGCAGCCTGTCCGGTGAGCCGTCAGCGGCGCGTTGCAGGGCGCGTTGCGCGATGCGACGCGCGAGTTCGATCTTGAAGGCGTTGTCACCGGACGGCCTGGCATCCGCGAGGGCGATCCGCGCCGCCTGGCCGAAGGCATCGGGTCCCGGGCGCAACCCGACCATGGATGCCTCGGCGGCCTCGGCCCGCCACGGCTTCGCGGCGACACCGCCGAGCGCGAGGCGCGCTTCGACGATGACGCCATCCTCCATCCGCAGCCCGGCCGCGGCAGAGACGACGGCGAAGGCGTAGGAGGTGCGCTCGCGCAGCTTGATGTAGCGGGAATGGGCGGCGAATCGGGCCGCCTCAGCCGGCAGGCGCAGCGCGACGACCAGCTCGCCGCGCGCCAGCACGCTCTCACGCTCCGGCGCCGTGCCGGGCAGCCGATGGAAGTCGCGCAGCGGCACCTCGCGCGCACCGGACGGCCCTTCGATCTCCACCACCGCGTCGAATGCGACGAGGGGGACGCAGAAATCCGATGGGTGCGTCGCGATGCAGGCATCGCTCCAGCCCAGGATGGCGTGCCGTCGGTTCTCGCCGCCCAGCGCGTCGCAGCCGCTGCCCGGCACGCGCCGGTTGCAGGCGCTCGCCGTGTCCTGGAAATAGGCACAGCGCGTGCGCTGCAGCAGATTGCCGCCGGCCGTGGCCACGTTGCGAAGCTGCGCCGAGGCGCCGGACAACAGGGCCTCGGCGACGGCCGGAAAGTGCCGCAGGACCACCGGGTCGCGCCCGATATCCGCATTCCGCACGCGCGCACCGATCCGCAGCCTGCCATCCGAACCGTGCTCGATGCGATCGAGGCCCGGCAGGTGGGTGATGTCGACAAGCCGGGCCGGGCGCTCGACGCCGATCTTCATGAGGTCGAGCAGGTTGGTGCCAGCGGCGAGGTAGGCGCTGTCCGGGCCCGCAGCGGCCGCCACCGCCTCGGCGATGCTGGCCGGCCGCACATACTCGAAGCGGTTCATGCCGCGTCCTCCTGCCGGGTGGCGCGCATCTGGCCGGTGGCCTCGACGACCGCCTCGGTGATGCCGCGATAGGCGCCGCAACGGCAGATGTTGCCGCTCATGCCCTCGCGGATGCGTTCGGGGTCCTCGCCGGCCTCGCCTTCCGTGATCAGGCCGATGGCGCTCATGACCTGGCCTGGCGTGCAGAAGCCGCATTGCAGCGCATCGTGGTCGATGAAGGCGGCCTGGACCGGATGCAGGGCGCCGCCGGAGGACACGCCCTCGATGGTCTGGATGTCGGCGCCGTCATGGCTGAGGGCAAGCGCCAGGCAGGCATTCACGCGCCGGCCATCGACCAGGATGGTGCAGGCGCCGCACTGGCCGCGGTCGCACCCCTTCTTGGTGCCGGTGAGGTCGAGCCGCTCGCGCAGCAGGTCGAGCAGGGTCACGCGTGGATCGTCGAGGTCGACGGTGCGCGCGATCCGGTTGATGGTGAAGGTGACGGATACGCTCATGCGGGGGGCTCCGATGACGCCGGTTTCCGGGTATGCGGGCAAGGATCGAAGCCCCGCCCAGGCTGCTGGCGGCGGGAGGGGCTATCGAAGCGGCCTTCGCGTCCTCATATGTGGAGGACGCCTCCGGTTGCAAGTGATAAACGGAGGGTAACTCCGTTTTAAAGGGAAGGCACGACGCGCACCATGTCCGGCCTGGCTGATCGCACGCCCCGCAAGCCAAGGGCGGACGCCGTCCGCAACCGCGAGCGCGTGCTCGAGGCGGCGAAGGCCGTGTTCAGCGAGGGCGGCGCGGAGGCGGGTCTGGAAGCGGTCGCCCGGCGCGCCGGCGTCGGCATCGGCACGCTCTACCGGCATTTCCCGACACGCGAGGCGCTCTACGAGGCAGTCTACCGGCGGGAGGTCGAACACCTGGCCGGCCTCGCGCAGAATTTCGCTGCGTCGTATCCGCCGCTGGACGCGCTGCGTCGGTTCATCCAGGCGCTGCTGGACCTCGTGGCCACCAAGAAGGGCATGGCCGCCGCGCTGGCCCTCGCCGCGCACAAGCCGCCGGAATTGATGGCGTATACGACCAACCTGCTGCAGGAGGCGATCGGGACATCGCTCAGCGCCGCCGCCGAAGCCGGCGCGATCAGGCCGGATATCGGCCCCGACGACCTGCTCAGGACGGTGGTTGGCCTCTGCTACCTGCAGGATGGCGCCGATTGGCAGGGCCGCGTGATGCGCCTGGTCGACGTGTTCCTGGACGGACTCACGCTCGCGCGCGCGCCGCGGGGCGGCACCGCGTGAGGACAATGGCCATTGTCCGCCATGATCGGCCTGGAACAGCCCGCTGCCGCGCAGGCCGTCTCGCCCGATCGACCGACGATCGCCGAGGCCGGCGCGCCGGGCTGCGATTCATCGTCCTGGTTCGGCCTCTGCGCAGCCGGCAGCACGCCCCCGGCCGTCGTGGACCGCTTCACGACCACCATCCGCGCCGCCATGCAGGGCCGGGTGCGGTTCGAACCCATCGCCGATGCGCGCGCCGAGCCGGGAACGCGATTCGGTCAGGATGTCGCGCGGGTCGTCGCGGCCGAGCGCGCGACATGGGGCCAGGTGGTGCGAGCATCCGCCGCCCGTACGCATTGACGAGCCCATGGTGCCGCACGCACGGCGTGCGTGCTCGCAAAGGAAGGAAGACACGATGCTGACACGCAGAACCGCCGGCGCAGTGCTGGCAGCAGGGATGGCACGACCGGCCCTGGCGCAATCGGGCGCTCGCTTCCCGGATCGTTCGATCCGCATGGTGGTGCCCTTCGCACCTGGCGGCGCGGCGGACCTCGTGGCGCGGCTGGTCGCGCAGGGCATGTCCGAGCAGCTCGGCCAGGTGGTGGTGGTGGAGAACCGCGGCGGCAGCGGTGGCGTCATCGGGTCCGACAACGTCGCGAAGTCGCCGCCGGATGGCTACAGCATCATCTTCCACACGCTGTCCTCGGCGGTGCTGAACGCGGCGCTGTACCGCAGCATGCCCTTCGACACGCGGCGCGCCTTCGCGCCGATCGCGCTGGTCGGCACCGTGCCGAACCTGGTCGTCGTGCCGGCCAACTTCCCGGCACGCACGCTGCAGGAGCTGATCGAACGGATGCGCGCCCAGCCCGGCCGCATCACCTACGGCTCCTCGGGTGCCGGCACCATCGTGCATCTCGCCGCGCACATGCTGACCGCACAGGCGGGCGTGACGGCGGTGCACGTGCCCTACCGCGGCTCCGGCCCGGCAATGAACGACCTGATCGCCGGCACGGTGGATTTCATGGTCGACACCATGCCGTCCCTGCTGCCCTTCGTGCGCGATGGCAGGCTGCGCGCGCTCGCGATCACGACGCGCCAGCGCAGCCCCGTGGTGCCGGATGTGCCGACCGCGGCCGAGGCCGGCCTGCCTGGCTACGAGACCTACAACTGGCATGGCGTATTCGGCGTGGCGGGCACGCCACCGGCGGTGCAGGCGCGGCTGGAGGAAGCCGCGGTGCAGGCCATCCGCACCCAGGCGCTGCGGCAGCGGCTGCTCGATCTCGGCGTGGATGTGGTGGGTTCGGACGGCGCCGCATTGGCGCGGTTCTGGGACGAGCAGATAGCACTCTGGACGCCGGTGGTCCGCTCCTCCGGCGCAACGGCGGATTAGGATCGACATGATGTTTGCAGCCGAAAGCGAAGCCGTGACGCGCCGACTGACACCGGCGCTGCGCGACCAGGTGCAGCAGGAGCTGCCCGAGATCGCGCAGATCCGTGACGATGACCTGCGCGCGAAGGTGGTCAGCGCCTGGTGCCTCGCCCTCGCACGCAGCAGCTACACATCGATCCGGGAAATACCGCCCGAGGGCAATCCCGGGTCGATGCGGCTGATCCGCGGCGACCAGACGGACCACATCCGCGGCGTGACGCGCCTCGCCATCGCCATGGCGGACGAACTCGCCGCCACCAACGCGGACCTGCCGCTGAACCGCGACATCGTCGTGGCCGGCGGCATCTGCCACGATGTCGGCAAGCCCTGGGAATTCGACCCCGAGAACCGCAAGCGCTGGCAGGCGGCGCGGCACAAGGCGGGCGTGCCCTCCCTGCGGCATCCGGCCTATGGCGCCCATCTCTGCCTGCTGGTCGGCCTGCCGGAGGAGGTGGCGCACATCGCCGCGGCGCATTCGGGCGAGGGAGAGCTGCTGGTCCGCAGCCTGGAGAACACGATCGTCCACACCGCGGATATCGGTTACTGGTCGATCATGTTGGCCGGCGGGCTGATCCACCCCGACACGATCGCCGGCAAGTACAAGCGGCCGATCTCGCTATAGCGTCCGGCACGGCAGGGCAGCTCGCCCAAGCGCCGCGCGCGCCATGCGACACCAACCATCGCATGGCGCCGCGTCGTCCGGCAGATGCGCGGCCACGCGCGTCAGCCCAGCGGCGGCCTCGCCTCGCGCCACGGCATGGCCCGCTCATAGGCCGCCGCGATGCGGAACAGCTGCGCCTCGTTGAAGGATCGCGCGACCAGCGAGAGCGACAAAGGCATGCCCGTCGCGCCGAACCCGCTGGGCAGCACGATCGCCGGATGGCCTGTCGCGTTGAACAGCGCGGTCACCGGATGCTCCCGGCGGAACGGCCCTTCGTCCACGTCGCTCACCAGGGGCGCGACGCCTGTCGTGGCCGCGCACAGGATCGCGTCGCACCCAGCCAGCACCGCATCCATCTCGGCCGTGATCACGCGCCGCAGACGCTGCGCCTGGACGTATTCGGCGCCGCTCACGAAGGCGCCCATGGTCAGCCTCTCGCGCGTGACGCGGCCATAGAGCTCCGGCCTGTCGCGCAGCCATTCCTGGTGGATGGCGAAGGCCTCGGCGAGCAGCACGCCCTGGCTGACGGCATCGCCGCGCGCGCGCGATGGCAGGCGCACCTCCACGATGGTCGCACCCAGCCCGCGCAGCACCTCGCAGGCGGCTTCGAGCGCGGCCATCGTCTCGGCATCGACGCCCGACTCGATGTCGTAGGCCCGCGCCCGCCCGATCGTCAGGCCCGCGACGCCGGCGCCGAGCGTCGCGCCGTAATCCGGGATGGCTTCGTCGGCCGATCCGGGATCGCCCGGATCGTGCCCGGCAAGCACCTGCATCGCCATGGCGCAATCCTCGACCGAACGCGTCAGCGGCCCGGCATGGTCGAGCGTGAAGGACAGCGGAAAAATCCCCCGCCGGCTGACCAGCCCATAGGTCGGCTTCAGCCCGACTACGCCGCAATAGGCCGCCGGCAGGCGGATCGACCCGCCGGTGTCGCTGCCCATCGCCATGCCGACCAGGCCGGCAGCGACAGCCGCGCCCGAGCCCGACGACGACCCGCCGGCGAAGCGCGCCGTGTCCCAGGGGTTCTTCGCGTTCGGGAAAGGCAGCGAATCGGTCGGCCCCCCGCGCGCGAATTCATGCGTCGAGAGCTTGCCGAGCAGCACCATCCCGGCCGCTTCCAGCCGCCGCGTCGTCTCGGCATCGGCGTCCGCGACATGATCGAGGCATTGGCGCGAATGGCACGACGTCCGCAGCCCCGCGGCGTCGTAGATGTCCTTCAACGCATAGGGGATGCCGTGCAGCGGGCCGCGGCGCCGGCCGGCCTTGATCTCCGCTTCCGCCGTGGCGGCGGCGGCGCGCGCGCGATCCGCCGTCACCAGGATGAAGGCATTGAGCGTCGGATCGAGCGCCGCGATCCGGTCGAGCGCCTGTTCCGTCAGCGCGACCGGGGACAGGCTGCCGGCCGCGATGGCGCGCGACGCCTCGGCGAGCGAGGGCAGGGGAGGGGTCATCGCGCGGCATCCTTCTGCCGCAGGCCGAAGGCCGGCTCCAGCGCATGCGGCAGCGGCGCGTTCAACGGGGCACGCAGGCTGCGCCAGGCGAGGAAGGCCTCGAACATCGCGCCGCGCCGTTCGGGCGGCAGGGTGATGCCGGCCCGCGCCAGGCAGGTGTCGAACTCGGTCTCGGGATCCAGCTCGGGCACGCGATATCTCCGTCGAAAGGCGGCGTGTGGTGGCTTCAGGAGGCCCGGCGGACCTTGGCGGGATCGGCCTCGTCCCACACCTTCTCGGGCATGGGCAGGCCGCCGAAGGTCTCCTGCCCGAGCGGGCGATCGGGCGCGATGCCCATGCCCTCGAGCACCCACATGAACTGGCGCGTGTGCTGGCCCGCATGCCAGACGGTCCGTTCGAGGAACTCATGCATGGTCTGCTCGCCGTAATAGACATCGGCACGCGATGCCCAGTCGCGGCTGCGGCCTGGCCCGTCGAACCATTCGGACATGCGCCGGCGCATCTCGGTGCAATAGGCCACCAGCGCCTCGCGCGATTCCTCCTGCGGCGCGGGCACGCGCATGTAGCTGTCGAAGGTGAGCGGCGTACCGTCCTCGTGCTCCAGGAAGGCATCGGCGATGTTCGCGATGTGCCAGCCGAGCTGCGCGAAGCTGCGCGGCCGGTTTGGCAGCATCCGTCCGAGCGCCTCGTCCGGCATCTGGCCGATGAAGCGCCCGGCGCCGGCAAGAACGGCGTCGAGCCTCTGCCGCATCTCCTCCACCGGCAGCATGCGCTGCTCGCCATAGGCGATGTCGCAAAGCTTCGCGACGTCGCGCAACACCTGGCCATTGGCCCAGGCATCGCCGCGGGTGACGATCGGCACCTGCTTCAGTCCGAAGCGCGAGAGTTCCTCGAAGGCCGTCTCGTCCTCGAGCACATTGCGCGACAGGAAGGGCACGCCGTGGCGGGCGAGGAACTCCTTCGTGCGCAGGCAGGACGAACAGCCCGTCATCCAGTAGACCCGGATGGCGTCGTCGGTCGCGGCGGTCGGTTCCATCGTGTTCTTCTCCCTAGGCTGCGCGCGCGGTCAGGCCGTCGAGGTGGGCGATCACCTCCTCACGCCCGACCACGTCGCCGTACTTGGCATTGATGTCGAACAGGTTGGCGTCGTGTGGCCCGTCATGGCGGTCGCCCACGCATTCGCGCGGCACCACCACGCGATAGCCATGCTGCACGCCGTCCAGCGCGCCGGCGCGCACGCAGCCGCTGGTCGAACAGCCGGCCAGGATCAGCGTGTCGATGCCGAGTGTGGCCAGCATCGGCGCCAGCGGCGTGCCGAAGAAGGGGCTCGGATACTGCTTCACGATCACCACCTCGTCGGGCAGCGGCGCCACGGCGGGGTCGATCTCGGCCAGGGGTTCGCCGGGCACCAGCTTGCGCAGCGCAGGCACCTTGCGGACGAACCAGCCGCCATCGGCCCCAGACGGATGGTACATGACCTTGGTGTGGATCACCGGGATGCCGGCGCGCCGCGCGGCGGCCAGCAGCGGCACGGTGTCGCGCACCGCGCGCACAACGCCTTCCGCGTAGAAGGGCGATCCCGGCGTGGTGTAGGCGAGGGTGAAGTCGATCACCACCACCGCCGGCCTGCTGCCGAATCCGACCTTGCCGTCGAAGACGCCGACGTAATTCTGCTCGCGGGTGACATCCATGTGGGGATCCTCACGCTTCTTCGGGAAAGTGACAGGCGGCGAGATGGTCGGGATTCGCTGCCGGGCTCAGCTGCGGATCGGCCTGTACGCAGGCCCGCGGCAATCGCGCCCCGGCAGCCTCGATCGTCTCGCCGCCACGCGCGGCGATGATGCGCGCGCGCGGGCAGCGCGGATGGAAGCGGCAGCCCGAGGGCAGCGCGGCGGCCGAGCCGATCTCGCCGATCGGGCGGATGCGCGGGCGCGCGCGTTCGCGCACCGGGTCCGCATGCGGCACCGCCGCCAGCAGCGAGACGGTATAGGGATGGCGCGGTGCGCCATAGAGCGCATCGCGCGGCGCCATCTCCACGATGCGGCCGAGATACATCACCGCGACGCGGTTGCTGACATGCCGCACCACCGCCAGGTCATGCGCGATGAACAGGTAGGCGACGCCCGCGCGCGACTGGATTTCCGCCAGCAGGTTCAGGATCTGCGCCTGCACGGACACATCGAGCGCCGAGACCGGTTCGTCCAGCACCACCAGCGCCGGGTCCAGCGCGATGGCGCGCGCGATGCCGATGCGCTGCCGCTGGCCGCCGGAGAACTCGTGCGGATACCGCGCCGCCATCGCCGGGCGCAGGCCGACGCTCGACAGCAGCGCGCGGGCGCGCTCCGCCGCCTCCCGACGCGCGATGCCATGCGCGATCATGGGTTCCGCCACGACCTGCCCGGCGGTCATGCGCGGGTCGATCGAACCATAGGGGTCCTGGAACACCATCTGCATGCGCGGCCGCATCGCGCGCAGCCCGGACGCCGAGGCCGCCGTCACGTCCTGCCCCTCGAATCGAACCTTGCCCGCCGAGGGTTCGATCAGGCGCAGCACCAGCCGGCCGAGCGTGCTCTTGCCGCTGCCGGTCTCGCCGACCAGGCCGAGCGTCTCGCCCGGCGCCAGGGTGAAGGAGATGCCATCGACCGCGCGCACCGTCGGCCGCGGCGCGCCGAGGAAGGCGCGTCCGCCGCCGAAGGTCTTGCGCAGGCCATCGACCGCCAGCAGCGCACTCATGCCGCCTGCTCCAGCATGCCCTGCCGGTGGCAGGCGACGGCATGCGCGTCTCCGGTGAGCGGAGGGCGGCGTGTCATGCACCCATCCGCCTCCCGCGCGCCGAAACAGCGCGGCGCGAAGGCGCAACCCGGCGGCCGCCGCGTCGGATCGGGCGGCGAGCCTGCGATCGGCGACAGCATCACGCCTGCCGGCGCCTCGAGATCCGGAATGCTGCGGAACAGCGAGATCGTGTAGGGATGCCGCGGCGCGCGGAACACCTCGTCCACCGTGCCGGTCTCGACCACGCGGCCGGAATACATCACCGCCACACGGTCCGCCTGGCGCGCCACCACGCCGAGGTCGTGCGTGATGAGCACCATCGCCATGCCCTCCTCCTGCCGCAGCTCCGACAGCAGGTCGAGCACCTGCGCCTGCACCGTGACGTCGAGCGCGGTGGTGGGTTCGTCGGCGATCAGCACGCGCGGCCCGAGCGCGATGGCCATGGCGATCAGCACGCGTTGGCGCATGCCGCCGGAGAACTGGTGCGGATAGTCATCGACGCGCTTTGCGGGATCAGGAATCTGCACGCGGGCCAGCAGCGCAATGGCGCGTTCGCGCGCTTCGCGCCGCCCGATCGGCAGGTGGGCGCGCAGCACCTCGATGATCTGGTCGCCGACGCGAAACACCGGGTTCAGCCCGGTCAGCGGGTCCTGGAAGACCATGCCGATCCGCGCACCGCGCACGCGCCGCAGCGCCTCGGGCGTGAGCTTCAGCAGGTCGGTTCCCTCGAACAGCGCCTGGCCTTCGATGACGCGGCCGGGCTTGGGCAGCAGCCCGAGCGCCGAGGTGAAGGTGACCGTCTTGCCGGACCCGCTCTCGCCGACCACGGCGAGGGTCTCGCCCGTGTTCACGGCCAGGGAGACCGCCTCGACCAGGCGCACTGCCTGCTTCTCGCCAGGCACCGCGGCGGTCAGGCCGCGCAGTTCGAAGGTCGCGGCGCTCACAGCAGCTTCCCCGTGTTGCGCCGCATCTGCGGGTCGAGCGTGTCGCGCAGCCCATCGCCCAGCAGGTTCAGCACGACGACCGTGAAGGCGATGCACAGCCCCGCCGAAAGCGAGATCAGCGGATTGGTGGTGATCGCCGTCTGCCCCTCGGCAATCACGTTGCCCCAGGTCGGCGTTGGCGGCTGCACGCCGAGGCCAAGGAAGGACAGGCCGGCCTCGGCCAGGATGGCGGTCGCCGCGCTGACGGTCGCGACAACGATCACCGGCGGCATCGCGTTCGGGATGATGTGCCGCGTGATGATGTTCCACGGCGACAGCCCGATGGCGCGCGATGCCTCGATGAAAGGTCGCGGGCGGATGGTCAGCACGACGGATCGCATCACCGCCGCGATGCGCGGCGTATAGGCGATGGCGACGGCGATGATGATCGAATCGAGCGTATTGCCCCGCGCCGCCACCAGCGCCAGCGCCAGCAGGAAGGACGGGAAGGCGAGCAGGATGTCGATCGCGGCGACCAGCGCGCGCTCCAGCAAACCGCCCGCATAGCCCGCCACCGCGCCCAGGATGGTGCCGGCCGTCAGCGAGATCAGCACGACGAAGAAGCCGACCTGCAGAGAGACCTGCGCGCCGTAGATCAGCCGCGACAGCACGTCGCGCCCGAACTGGTCGGTGCCCAGCCAATAGGTCGCCGAGGGCGGGGCCAGGGTGTTCATCAGGTCGGTGCGGGTCGGCGAATGCGGCGCAAGCCACGGCGCGAGCAGCGCGATGACCAGCAGCACCGCGATCCCGCATGTTCCAATCACGAGGCCCGGATGCCTGGTGTAGCGCCGGAACGCGGCGCGCCGCCGCTGCGCCGAATCCTCGCGGGCCTCGATGTCGTCGGCAGTGGCGCTCATGTCTTGCGGAGCCTCGGGTCGATTGCGCCGTAGATCAGGTCGAGCGCCGTGTTCAGCAGCACCACCGCCGCGGCGAGGACCAGCACGCCGGCCTGCACCAGCTGGTAGTCCCGCGCGAGGATCGCCTTGAGAATGGTCGACCCAAGTCCCGGCCGGCTGAACACCGCCTCGACCAGGATGGCATTGCCCAGCGACCAGGCGAAGGTGACGCCGACCACGGCGAGGATCGGAATCAGCGCATTGCGCAGCGCCAGGTGCCACACGATGCGCCGTTCCGGCACACCCATGGCGCGCGCGACGCGGATGTGATCCTGGCCCAGCACCTCCAGCATCGCCGAGCGCGTCAGACGCGCAATGTAGGCAGCGACCGACAGCCCAAGCACGAGGGCGGGCAACGCCAGGTGGTGCAGCGCCTTCAACAGGCCGGGTTCGGTCGTGGCACCAAGCGCCGGGAAAAGCCCCAGGTCGTGCGACAGGAACAGGATGGCGACCAGGCCGAGCCAGAACACCGGGAAGGAGATCCCGCCAAGGGCCAGCGCCATCACCGCGACGTCGATGATCGTCCCCTGCCGCACGGCCGCGACGATGCCGAGCGGCACACCGAAGGCGATCGCGATGGCCATGCCGGCCACGGCGAGCTCGGCCGAGGGCGGGACCGATGCCCAGATCTCGGCCAGCGCCGACTGCCCGGTGACCACGGAAGCGCCGAGATCGCCTCGCGCCGCACTGGCCAGGAACATTCCGTATTGCTGCCACACCGGCAGGTCGAGGCCGAGGCGCGCGCGCAGCGTCGCGAGCGCCTCGGTCGTCGCGAAGTCGCCCAACATGTAGATGGCCGGATCGCCCGGAATGGCCCTCATGAGAAAGAAGGCCACCGTGACGATCCCGACCAGCGCGACGGCGAGCTGCCCCGCGCAACGGGCGACGTAAGCCAGCATCAGGCGCTGCGCAGTGACACGGGCGACGCGTTCACCGTGAACAGGCTGTTCTGCACGAAGCCCTGCACGCGCGCCCCATGCGCGAGGAACAGCTGCTCGGCGAACAGCGGCAGCACCGGCACGTCCTCCATGCTCTGCTTCAGCAGCCGGCCATAGGCGGCCTTGCGCTGCGCCATGTCGGGCGCCCGCGCGGCCTCGGCCAGCAGGGCGTCCGCGCGGTCGTAGCGCGAGGTGTTCAGGCCCGGCGGGAAGGACCGCGTGTGGAACAGCGTCACCAGCGCCGCGTCCGGGTCGGGCGGACCGACCACGGCCGTGATGCAGGACTGCACATTGCCGCTGCTGCGCGCCTGGCCATAGGCGGCGCGTTCCAGCACGCGGACCGTCGCCTGGATGCCGACCTGCTGGAGGTCGTTGGCGAGCGGCACCGGAAAGCGGTCATAGGGGTTGAGCGCGGGCGTGCTGATTTCGAAGCGGAAATTCGACACGCCCGCTTCCCGCAGCAGCGCGCGCGCGCGGTCGGGGTCGTAGGCATACCGCGGCACGCCCTCGTCCGTGTATTCCTGGAAGGTCGGGGTGAGGACGCTGGTCGCCTCGGTCTTGGTGCCGCGGAAGAAGCCGTCGATCAGCGCCTTGCGGTTCAGCGCATGCATGATCGCGCGGCGCACCCGCACGTCGCGCAACGGTCCGGCGGTCGTGTTCAGCACCAGGTTGACCGTGTTGTTCGCCGGCCGGTCGAGCATCGTCACGGCATTCGCGCGGCGCAGCCGGTCGATCACATCCGGCGACTGCAGCGCGAAGAAGATGTCGAGCTCGCGGTTCTCGAGCGCGATGGCGGCCGCGGTCTCGTCGCGCACCACGCGGAAGCTGAGGTCGGTCAGGCTCGGCGCACCGCCGAAATAGGCGGCATTGGCGCTGAGGCGCACCTCGTTGCCGGTGGCCCAGCGTTCGAACACGAAGGGCCCCGTGCCGATGGGGTTCATGCTGTAGCGCTCGCCGATCTCGGTGACCGCGCGGCGGGAGACGATCCAACCCTGGTTGAAGGCGCACAGCTTGTGCAGGAAACCGGAATTCGGCGCATCGAGGACGAAGCGCACCGTCATCGGATCGGGCGCCTGGACTTCCTTCAGCCCCGCAAGCTGCCCGCGATAGGCGCTGCCGGTTGCGGCATCGAGGATGCGATCGAAGGAGAACTTCACGTCATCCGAGGTGAAGGCACCGAAATTCTTATGCCAAGTCACGCCCGGCCGCAGCGTGAAGGTCCAGACCGTGCCGTCGGAGGACACCTCGTGCCCGGTCGCAATGTCCGGGATGATGGCGTTGTTCGCCTGGTCGTACTTCACCAGGCCGCTGTAGATATGCGTCGCGATCGACTGGTTCTCGATGCCGAAGATCTTCGCCGGGTCGAGCTGCGAGATATCCGACCCGAAGCGGATCCGCAGCGTCTGCGCGCCCTGCGCCATCACCGGCGTACCGAAGGCACTGCCGACGGCAATGCCCGCCGCCCCTGCCAGAAACATGCGCCGGTCGAAGCCGTGCGCCGCCAAACGATCAGCCATCCTTCTGCACTCCCTTGTTTGTTGCATCATCGCAGGCCGGGTTTGCCGGCGGGTGGTCCTTGGCCCAATCCCTCGGGATCCGGGCCGTGATCGCCGTCATCGCCGCGGCGAGGTCTGCCGCGCGCTGTGCCCAGGGCTGCGGAATCACATCGGCCTCCTGGTGCGCCACGGTGTCGCGCGTTCATAGGCCATGGCGAGGCGGAACATCGCTGCCTCATCGCCACGGCGCGTCACCAACTGCCAATGCAGTGGCAGGCCATCGCCCGAAAAGCCGGTGCATTGGACCATCGCCGGAAGCCCCGCGAGGCTGGCCGGGGTGAGCATCGTCTCCATGGTATACGCGCCCGATTCCGGCTCGATGCCAAGGCGTGGCGGCTGGTGCAGCGTGCCGAAGGCCAACAGCACATCGTGCTCGGCCCAGACCGCGTCCATCGCATCCGTGAAGGCGCGCCGGAAGCGCTGCGCCGCAAGATAATCGACCGCGCTCACGCCGAGCCCCGCCATCACCTTGTCGCGCAACGCCGCGCCCATCAGATGCGCGGATGTGCGGAACTCGCTCTCGTGGATCGATGCGGATTCGACGGCACCGATCACCCGCGCCGCATCGAGGCAGGTCGAGGCCGGCCAGGGCAGACGCGCATCCACGATCCGCGCGCCGAGCTGCGCCAGGACACCGATGCCGGCTTCCAGCGCAGCGGCCATCTCCGCATCCGGCCCAGGCAGGGTGGGTCCGGGGTCGCGCAGCACGCCGACGCGCAGCCCCGCAACATCGTTCGCGCCCTCGGCACGCAGCCTTGAGCCGATCGCGGCATCCAGCACGATGGCAGCGTCTTCCGCTGTCCAGGTGACGGTGCCCGGACGGTCCATCGAATAGGTGTTGGGCAGTGCGCCATCCAGCGGCAATGCGCCTGGCGTCATGATGACACCGCAGCACCCGGTCGCGCCCGCTGGCAAGCGCACCGACCCCGTCGTGTCGGAGCCGATGGCGAACAACGCCATGCCGGTCGCGACGGCAACGCCCGTTCCCGTGGAAGACCCGCCGGTGAAGCGTGTACGATCCCACGGGTTGCGCGCCGGTGGTTGCGGCAAATCGAAATGCTCCGACCCCGTCCCGGTGCCGTATTCCCATGTCGCGAGCTTGCCGAGCAGTGGCGCGCCGGTGGCGCGCAGCATCGTCACGATGGCAGCATCGTCCGTCGCGCGACGCCCCGCGCGCAGCCGCGAATTCGCTTCGCATGGCAGGCCTGCGACGTCGAAATTGTCCTTGATGCCCCAGGGGATGCCCGCGAGCGGTCCGGTCGTCGGCCTGCGCGCGCCCGCGGCGTCGAGGTGGTGGACGGCGTGCAGCCCATCATCCAGCGCGGCGATGCGCGCCAGGCAGCCCTCCACGACGTCCGATGATGCGATGGTCCCGCGTTGAAGGCCATCCAACGCCTGGGCAACGGTCAGATAGCCGGATTGTATGCAATATTGCGCTTGAGTCATGCTGCGGCGCTCGCGGTGTCGGCGACTGTCGCCGCCAGGAAGATGGCCTTGCCGGATTCCACATGCGCGCGCATCACGGCACCCGCCAGGGCCGGGTTGCGCGCTTCGATTGCCGCGGCCATCTCGCGATGCTGCCATAGGCTGCGCCGCAGATTCGCGTCGTCGAAATGCTGGAAGTTCCGCAGGATCATCGGCGGCACCGCCAGCGTGCCGAGCATCGAACGCGTCCGCACCTGCCCGCTCATGTCCCAGATCGCCTGGTGGAAGCGTACATTGGCATCCGACACGCGCTCGGTGGCCGCAAGCGTGTCCGCGGGCATCGAGCGCTCACCCGCCTCGCAGGCCGCATGCAGCGCGGCGATGCCGGACGCGGTCGGGCGCATCGCGGCGTGCTCGCAGGCATGGGCCTCGAGCAGCGCGCGCAGGTTGAAGATCTCCTCGATATCCTGCCGCGACCAGGACGCGGCGAAGGTGCCCTGGTTCGGCACGACGCGCAGCCAGCCCTCCGCGTCCAGGCGTCGCAACGCCTCGCGGATCGGCGTGCGGCTGACGCCGAGCTGGGTGGCGAGTTCCTCCTCCCGCAGGCGTGCGCCGGCAGGATAGGTGCCGTCCGCAAGCCGACGCCGCAGCGTCAGGTAGGATTGCTCCCAGGCAGTCGCCATCCCGGCTCCTGTCAATCTGTCGGAGGCGACGCTCCACTGAAACATTGTATGCAGGCGGCGCTTTCCTTGCGCAACCCTCTGCTGCGCCGTTTCGCCCTATCCCCGCACGCCTTTTGCGCGGCATGCGGGCAGCCTCTGCCCATGCGGACGGCGTTGAACCGATGACGCTGCTCGTGAAGGCTGCGGGCGCCCCGCCTGCCAGAATGTGCCCTACCTGTTCAGCGGAATATCGACATCGAGCAGCGGCGCATGCTGCTGCGCCCCATAGACATCCGTGTCCCCGACATCGCCCGCCGGCACGAGGCGCGGCAGCGTCGCCTTGAAGGCGGAGGCCGCGTCATACGGGCTGAACTGCACATCCTCCTCCGCGACGCCATACAGCCGCGCGAACAGCGCCGCGTTCAGCACGCCCGTCGCCTTGACGCGCGCATAGAGCGCCGGATCCTCGAACAGCACGTCGATCGTGACGTGGAAGGGGCCGGCGTTCTTGCTCTTGCAGACCTGGGCGATGTCTCGGATGCGCGGCATGTCAGACGGTCTCGTATTCGATGGGGAAGGGCGCGCAGGGGTCGTCCACCGCCATCGTGTGGAACACGCTGAAGCGGTAATGCGGTCCCAGCGGAATGTCAGAAGGCGAGAACGGGAAGGCCATGTTGCCCTCCTTGCACAAGCGTCCCGGGAAATCCGCGTGCAGCAATGATGTGCGCGCGACGGCCAGCACGGTGTTCGCCGTCTCCTGGTCCGCCGCCAGCACTTCCAGCACGAAGCCGAGTTCGTGCTGCGAGCCCGCATCGCGTTCCGGTTCCCAATCGGCCATCACGCCATCACGGCCATAGGTCCGCACCGCAAGCCGCCAGTTGCTCGCCCCCACGCCGATCGCCGCCGCACGCGCCGCAACACGCTCGCGGTGCGCGGCCAGGTAGCTGTCGATCTGCCCGATCAGCACCGGGTCGCGCGTGCCGCAGACCGTCATGGTGCGATACCCGTTCAGCTCCACGCCTTCGAGCTTCACGGTATAGGTGGGCGACGCATCCCACCGCATGCCGCCGACGCGCACGGCACGGTCCGTCACCGCCTCGATCGTGATGTCCGCGGTGTCCAGGATGCCGCCGGGTTCGACATGGCGGATCGGGCTGGCATTCTCGTGCAGCGCGAAGTTGGACACCGACAGCGGCGTGCAGCGACGGATCGGATTGGGCGGCTCGCAGACCACGTGATCGTCGCGGACGGTCACCAGCAGGCAGTCCGGTTCCTTCGGCACTGCGGGCTCGGCACCGCATTCCAGCATCTTGCCCGCATACCAGGCAGGCGCCGCCGGCAGCCCCGCGCGGATCGCCACGGCGGCCCATTGCGCGGGGTCGCTGCTGCGGCCGCACAGGATCACCTGCGCCCCGGCATCCAGCGCGCGGATGATGGGCTCGGGCCCCATCATGCCAACGACGCGCACGGCGCGGTCGATCGTCGCGTCGTCCAGCTCCGGCAGCTTCGCCAGCGCCTTCGTGCGGCCCGCCGCGACCGCCGCCTTCAGCGTCGCCGCATCCTGTTCCGCATGGATCAGCGCCATGCGGAAGGACAGGCCTTCCTCGCGTGCGATCTCGCGCACCAGCGCCGCGGTGTCCTGCAGATGCGGCTCGCCGCCCGCGCCGCCGGCGGTGCCGACGATGCAGGGTATGCGCGCCGCCATCGCGGCCAGCAGCATCAGCCGCAGGTCGCGCTTCACCGACAGCCGCGCGCAGAAGCTTGTGCCGGCGCCGAGGTAATGCGGCCCCGGATCGGTGCTGCCGCCATCGGCGCCGATGACGTGCGGCGCCGCTTCCATGCCGATCCGCAGCGCTTCCTCGGAGAAGCCGTAGCCGAGGATGCCGCTGGTCGACAGCATGCGGATCTCGTTCATGACGTGCGCCGGATCAGGCCGTTGCGGGCGGCCTCTGCCCAGCGGGCATCGTCCTCGCGCATCAGTGTCGCGAGCTGCTCGAGGTTCAGCGCAGCGACCTCGTTGCCGAGCGTGCGGTAGCGCGCCTGCATCTCCGGCGTCGCCATCGCCTCGTTGATCGCCTGGTTCATCTGCCGCGCGATGGCCTCGGGCAGCCGCGCCGGTGCGAACAGGCCGAACCAGCCCTCGAACTCGGCGCCCTGAACGCCGGCTTCGCGCAGCGTCGGCACGTCGGGGAGGTAGATCGAACGGTCGCGCGACGACACGCCGATCAGCCCGATCTGGCCCGAGGCGGTCAGCGCCGCCGCCGTCGCCGGGCTGCCCCAGGCCACCGGCAGATGCCCCCCGGTCAGGTCCGCCAGGTAGGCGCCGCTGCCGCGATAAGGCACCTCGTTCAGCTCGATGCCGGCCTGCTTGGCGAACAGCGCCGCGGTGAAGCTCGACTGCGCATCGGACGTGCCCTGGGCAATGCCGCCCGGCTGCGCACGCGCCGCGGTGATGAGGCTCGCCAAGTCGCGGAACGGCGCCCGCTTGCTCGCCATCAGCACCAGCGGATAGCGCGCCATCAGCGCAATCGCCGTGAAGTCGGTCACCGGGTCATACGGCAGCGTCTGCATCTGCCGCGCCATGATGTGCGTCGCGGTCTGCGCCACAAAGGTGTAGCCGTCCGGCGCGGCGCGCGAGACCTGCTCGGTCCCCACCACGCCATTCGCGCCGGGGCGGTTCTCGACCACGAAGGTCTGGCCGAAGCGCTTCGTCAGCGCCTCGGCGATGGCGCGGCTGGTGATGTCGGTGCCGCCGCCTGGCGCGTAGGGCACGATGATCCGCACCGGCCGGCTTGGCCAGGTGTCCTGCGCCCGCGCAATGCCGGGCGCGATCAGCGCGGCGGCAGCAAGAAGGGCGCGGCGGCCCGCCGTGAATTCGTTCATTGTCGTTCTCTCCCGTGGTTCGTTCGGTCAGCGGCTGCGCCAGGCGCCAACCTCGGGCCGTTCGAGGCCGAGGTTGTCGCGCAGCGTCGTGCCGGCGTAGTCCTTGTGGTACAGCCCGCGCCGCTGGAGTTCCGGCACCACCAGCCGCGTGAAGTCCTCGAAGGCGCCGGGCATCTGCGTCGCCACCAGCACGAAGCCGTCGCAGGCGCGCGCGGTGAACCATTCCTCCATCTGGTCGGCGACGTCGGTCGGCGTGCCGCAGAAGATCGGGAATTCGCGGATGGTGCCGCGGCCGGAGAAATGCACGAAGTCACGCACCGTCGGGTTGGACTTGCCGCTCAGCGCGATGACGCGATCCTTGAAGCCGGTCCAGGAGACCTTCTTCAGCTCCTCCTCGGTGAACTCGCTGTCGAGATCCTTCGAGGCGAAGTCGAAATTCGTCACCTCCGACAGCAGCACCAGCGCATCGACTGGCTTGGACAGCGACAGCACGAAGTCGCGCTTCGCCTCCGCCGCCGCGCGCGTCTCCGCCACGCACACGTAGCAGGCCGGGTTGATGCTGACCTTGTCGGGATCGCGGCCGGCCTCGCGCACCGCCTGCTTGAGGTCGGCATACTGCTTCTGGCCCATCTCCTTGGTCGGGTAGACCACGAAGATCAGCTCGCCCCAGCGGCCCGCGAAGCGCCGCCCGCGGCCGCTCTGGCCGGCCTGGATCAGCACCGGATGGCCCTGCGGGGAACGCGGCACGGGCAGCGGCCCCTTCGACTTGAACCACTTGCCCTGGTGGTTCAGCGCATGCACGCGCGACCCGTCGGCGAAGCGCCCGCTGACCTTGTCGCCGATGATCGCGTCGTCTTCCCAGCTGTCCCAGTGGCCCATCACCACCTCGACGAATTCGTCGGCGCGGTCGTAGCGCAGGTCGTGTTCGAGGTGCTCGGCCTTGCCGAAATTCGCCGCCTCGGAATCGTTCAGCGAGGTCACGATGTTCCAGGCGACGCGCCCGCGCGTCATCAGGTCCAGCGTCGCGAACAATCGCGCGACATGGAACGGCTCGTAGTAGGTCGTCGAGTATGTCGCGCCCAGGCCAAGCTTCGTCGTCGCGCAGGCCATGCTCGACAGGATGGCGGAGGGATCCATCTTGACCACGCGGATGCCGTTCTCGACGGCCTCGCGATGGTCGCGCCCGTAGATGTCGGGCATCGCCAGACGGTCGTCGAAGAAGGCCAGGTGGAACTTGCCGTCCTCGAGCACGCGGGCGATGCGCTGGAAGTAGTCCGGCGTCAGGAAATCCATCGGATTGGCAGGGTGCCGCCACGATCCTGGCGCGATCGAGCAGTTCTGCGCCTGCAGAAAGCCGACCATGGTCATCTGGCGCTCGGGCGCTGCGCTCATTGCGTGGTTTCCTCCGTCCTTGGCGTGAAACTAAGCGGGCAGGGCGATGGCAGTCGAGTCATTTTACGCAAACGTGTGCGCTCATTGAAATCAATGGAAAAGGGATGGAATCACGGCAGGGCGGCGGGACCGTTTGCGTCCCCGCCGGCAAATCCCCATTCTGTCTGCATGACCGATGCCCCGGGCAGGCCGAGGACCACCATCGTGACGCTGGCGCGCAGCGCGGGCGTCTCGGCCTCCACCGTCTCGCGCGCCCTCAAGGGCGATCCCAGCATCTCCCCCGCGATGCGCGCGCGCATCGCCGCCTTGGCCATCGAGGCCGGCTACATGCCCAACATCATGGCGCGCACGCTCTCGTCCGGGCGCAGCGGCCTGATCGGCCTGGTGCTCGGCCCCGCGACGAACCCCTTCTACGCCATGCTGCTGGAGGAGCTGGTGCGCGAAGCCGCGGCGCGGCAGCAGCGATTCATGATCATCCACGCCGGCCCCGGCGCCATCGAGGACAGCACCGCCGAAGCGCTGCTGCACTACCGTGTCGATGGCTGCCTGGTCACCTCGGCGGATCTCTCGTCCCGCGCGGCCGACATCTGTGCGCGCAACGGCGTGCCGCTGGTGATGATCAATCGCATCCCCCGGCGCCACGCCAGCGCCGTATCCTGCGACAATGCGGAGGGCGGTCGCACCATCGCGCGGTTCCTGCGCGCCGGCGGGCATCGCCGCGCCGCCATCCTGCACAGCGGCCCCGGCAGCTCCAACGGCATCGAGCGCGAACGCGGCTTCACCGACGCCTTCGCGGACGACCACGCGCGCATCGTCGCCCGCTTCGATGCGCGATCCAGCTACGAAGGCGGCCACGCCGCGGGCGAGTCGATCGCCGCCATGAAGCGCCGCGATCGCCCGGATTGCCTCTTCGCCGTCTCCGACATCATCGCCATGGGCGCGATGGACGCGCTGCGCGCCAAGGGCCTGCGCGTGCCCGACGACATCTCCGTGGTCGGCTTCGACTGCATCCCCGATGGCGCGCGGCCCTGCTACGCCATCACCACCTTTCGCCAGCCGGTGCAGGCCATGGTGCGTCGTGGCCTGGAGCTGCTCGCGGCACGCATCGGCGCACCGGATCTGCCGGATGAATCCGTGCTCCTGCGCGGCGAGATCGTGGTGCGCGAATCGGCCCGACGCCCCACCGGCGGCGACTAGCATCCCACGGGCTCAGCCACGCGGCAGGCGGCCAGCCGCGGCGGCGGCGGCCCAGCGCCGATCATCCTCCGCGACGATCGTCGCCATCTCCGCGGTGTTCACGGGCCAGGGCTCGACGGCCAGCGTCCGCAGTCGTTCGGCAACCACCGGCGTGCCCGCCGCTTCGACGATCGCGCCGTTCATCTGGTTCGCGATCTCGGCCGGCAGGCGCGCCGGCCCGAACAGCCCGAACCAGCCGTCGAAATTCGCCGCGCCGAAGCCGAGCTCCTGCAACGACGGCGTATCCGGCAGGAAGCTCGACCGCCGCGAGGAACTCACCGCCAACGGACGAACCTTGCCGCCGGGCAGCAGCGTCATCACCGTCGCGGTGCTCATCCACGCCAGCGGCATGTGGCCGCCCGTCAGGTTGCCGACCGCCTGGCCCGACCCCTGGTAGCGCACCTCCGTCATGTCGATGCCCGCCGCGGTGGCGAACTGCGCGGCGGTATAGGCCGAGGCTATGTCGGCCGTACCGTAGGCGATCTCGCCCGGCCGCCGCTTCGCGTGCTCCACCAGGGACGCCACGTCGCGGAACGGCGAATCGACATAGGCCAGCAGCACGAAGCAGTAGCTCGCGAGCAGCGCGACCGGCGTGAAGTCGGCGATCGGATCGAAGGGCGGGTTGGTGATGTGGCGCAGCATGGTGTGCGTGATGTTCGGCGCCACGAAGCTGGTGCCATCCGCCGGGCCGCGGGCCACCGCATCCGCGCCGATGATGCCGTTGCCGCCGGGCCGGTTCTCGATGATGAAGGGGCTGCCGAAGCGCCTGGTCAGTGCCTCGGCATAGGCGCGGTTCGTCACGTCGGTCCCGCCACCCGGCGCGTAGGGCACGACGATCCGCACCGGCCGCGACGGCCAGGCCGCCTGCGCCCGCGCGATGGCGGGCATGGCGAGGCCACCTGCGACCAATGCGCGGCGACCCAGTGCGAGCTTTGTCATGTTGGTTTCCTCCGATTCGGATCTCACGTCGCGGCCAGCGCGGCTTCCCGCGCGATCGCGATGATCCGCTCCATGCGCGGCACCAGATCCATGGCGATGAATTCGCCATCCACCTGCGCCACATTCTCCCCGCGCGCGGCGGCATCGCGGAACGCCGCAACGTAGCGCTCCGCATGCGCGACCGTCGCCGCATCCGGCGTGAACACCGCATTCACCGGCGCGATCTGGTCGGGGTGGAACACCACCTTGCCGGAGAAGCCGAGCTCGCGCGCGATCTCGGCATCGGCGCGGGTGCCCTCGGCATCGCGCAGGCCCAGCAGGAAGGGTGCATCCAGCGCCTGGATGCCCACCGCCCCCGCCGCCGCCGCGATGACCGCGCGCGGCATGGCGAGCGTCGCCGGCGTCAGGCTGCCGCCGGTCTGCAGCGTGTAATCCCCCGGCCCGAAGAACAGCGCGAGGGTGCGCGACGACGCCTCGGCAATGTCGAGCGCCCGCAGCACGCCGCGCGGCGTCTCCAGCATCACGATGGTGCCGAGCGCCGGATGCCTCGCCAGCCGCGCATCAAGCGCGTGCAAATCCGCCGCACTTTCGACCTTCGGCACCATGATCGCATCGATGCGGTCCAGCGGCAGCGCCGCCAGGTCAGCCTCGAACTCCGCCGAACCGATGGCATTCACGCGCACCACGCGCTCGCGCCGGCCGAAATCCAGTGTCCGCATCGCCTCCGCGATGACCGCGCGCGCCTCGGCCTTGCGTGCCGGCGGCACGCCATCCTCCAGGTCGAAGGCCAGGCTGTCCGCGGCCAGCGTCACGGCCTTGGCGAGCCGTTCCGCGCGGTGTCCCGGAGTGAGCATCAGGGATCGGCGCAGGCGAAGGGTCACTGGCGAATATCCACGCAAAGCGCAGCGACCTCGGCGGCCGGCTCGATGCCAAGCCGGCGGTATCCGCTGCGGATTATGACGGTGCGGAAGGTGGCGTCGGCCAGGTCGGCATTGCCGCCGCGCAGCACATCGAGCATGCGGAGGTGGTTGTGCAGCACATCCTCCGCATCGCGCTCATAGGCCGGGTGATGGTGCAGGAACAGCCGGATCAGGTTGCTGATCGACACCCAGGACCGCAGCAGGAACTCATTGCCCGCGCCCTCGCAGACCATCTCGTGGAAGCGCCAGTCATGGTCACGCCATTCGCGCGTCATCCCGGCGGCGGCCGCTTCCTCGATCAACCGATGCTGCGCGGCCAGCGCGGTCGCCATCGTGGGCGTCATGCGTGCCGTGACCAGCCGCGCCGCCAGCCCCTCCAGCATGGCGCGCATCACGATCATCTGGACCGCGCGGTCCACGCTGACCTCGGCGACGAACATGCCGCGATTGGCGCGGCGTTCGACCAGGCGCTCGGCCTCCAGCCCCTTCAGCGCCTCGCGTAGCGGCCCGCGGCTGACGCCGAGCTTCCGCGCGAGCGTCGATTCCACGATGCGCTCGCCCGGCGCCAATACGCCGGCGCGCATCGCATCGAGGAAGCGCTCCGTGACGAAGTCCGGCAAGGATGTCCTTGCCGGCAGCGCCCAGATCGCCGCGTCGCTCGCCGCGTCGGTCACGTCAGAGGACCTTGAGCGCCTTCAGCCGCTCGATCTCGGCGTCATCCAGGCCGAGGCGTTCCTTGTAGACATGGTCGGCATGCGCGCCCTGCGACGGCCCCAGCCACTTCACGCGCCCCGGCGTCTCGGAGAGCCTTGGCACGACGTTCGGCACCGCCAGCTCGCCGACCCGCTCATCCTTCACCCAGGCGATGTTCTCGCGTGCCTTGTATTGCGGGTCGTCGAAGATCTCGTCGATGCCGTAGACCGGGCCGCAGGGCACCTGGAATTTCTCGCAGAGCGCCAGCACTTCGTCGCGCGTGAACTGCGCGGTCCAGTTGCCGACATAGTCGTCCACCTGTGCGCGGTCCGCGTCGCGCTGACGGATCGTGCCCCACTTGCCGTCATCGGCCCATTCCGGCACGCCCATCGCTTCCGCGAGCCGCGAAAAGATCTTGTCCGAGGTGCAGGCGATGGCGATCCAGCGGTCATCCTTCGTCGGGTAATGGCTGTGCGGCACGACATTCACCGTGCCCGGCCCCATGCGCTGCCGCACGTAGCCGCTGGTCTGGTACTTCGGCGCGAGCTCGTCGAGGATACGGAAGATCGGTTCGTACAGCCCGATATCGATGAACTGGCCCACGCCCGTCAGGTCGCGCGCCTTCATCGCCAGCAGCGCGCCGAGCGCCCCATACAGCCCCGCCAGGTAATCCGGGATCGTCGCCGAACCCGGCGTGACCGGCGGCCGGTCCGGATAGCCGGCCAGGAAGGACAGCCCCCCGAAGGCATTGCCGATCCGCCCGAAGCCTGGCCTTCCGCTATACGGCCCGGTCTGCCCATAGCCCGAGATCCGCACCATGATGAGGCGCGGGTTGATCGCCTTCAGCACCTCCCAGCCCAGACCCCATTTCTCCATCGTGCCGGGCTGGAAATTCTCGACCAGGATGTCGGCATCCTCGATCAGCTTCTTGAACAGCACTGCGCCCTCAGGCTTGCGGAGGTCGAGCGAGGCGATCTTCTTGTTGCGGCATTCCGACAGCCACGGCAGCGTCTCGCCGCATTCCATCACCGTGCCAAATTTGCGCAGCGGGTCGCCCACGCCCGGCAGTTCCAGCTTGATGACATCGGCGCCGAATTCGGCGAGTTGCGTCGAGCAGAACGGCCCCGCCAGGAAGCTCGAGACATCGATCACCTTGCAGCCTTGCAAGGCTTCGACCTGGTCGGCGAGGAGGGGCAGGTTCATGCAGCGGACTCCGCGTTCTGGATGGCAGTGGCGCGCGCCAGGATGCGCTGCGCGGCATGGGCGATCGGGTAGTCGATGAAGGCGCCGTCGAGCGTGATGGAGGCGAGGCCCTTGGCCTCCGCCTCCTCGAAGGCCGCGACAACACGGCGCGCGCGCTCGACCGCTTCCGGCGATGGCGAGAAGGCCGCATTGGCCGGGTCGAGCTGCGAGGGGTGGATACAGAGCTTGCCGGCAAATCCCAGCGCGCGGCCGCGTTCGACCGAAGCGGTATAGCCCTCGGCGTCGTCGAGCCGCGCCCAGACGGTGTCGATCGGCGGTTCAAGCCCGTTGGCGCGCGACGCGACCACGCAATGGCTGCGATGCGGCAGCAATTCCCACTCGTCGCGCGACCAGTCGAGGTTGGTGTCGAGCGTGAAATCCCCCGCGCCGAAAGCGATGCGCCGCGCCCGCCGCGCCGTGCGCGCGATGGCCTCCAGCGCCTGCATGCCGGCGGCCGTCTCGATCAGTGGGATCAGCGCGATGCCCCCATCCGGCAGCCCGGCATCGCGCTCCAGCGCGCCGATCAGCCATTCGGCGGTGCCGAGCTCCTGCGCGCTTTCGACCTTGGGCAGCATGATGCCGTCGATGCCCGCGGCGACCATCGCGACCAGGTCGGCATAGCCCCAGGGCGTCGCCAGCGCATTGACGCGCACGAACAGCTTCGACCGCCGCGCCACCGCGCGCGCGGCCAGCGCATGGGCGCGTGCGCCGGGCTTCTCGCTGGCGGCGACGGCATCCTCCAGGTCGAGGATCACGGCGTCGGCGCGCAGCGTCAGCGCCTTCGCGACACGCCGGGCGTGGTTCGCCGGCGCAAACAGCATGGTGCGGAGCAGGTCGGTCACGACGCCTGGACGATCCTCGTTTGTTTTCAGCCGACGGCCGATTGTCGACAATCCTACACGCGAGATGCCGCTGGTCAACCGGGTCGTGAGACGCGACGAGTGCGACGCCGTGCCTGGGCATCGGCGATCAAGCGTTTCCGCGCCGTGCGGTCGTATTGAGGAAACGGCCGCGGCGTCACGCCCCGCCGCGTTGCGCGGCTCCGGGCGCCGCCGCGCCGCAGACCCAGCCATGAGGGTCATTGCCTGAACTGTCGGCCCGCGCATGGTTGGGTGTGGCGCCGGATCGGGACGAACCTGCGCGACGCCGAACGGCTGATGGCGACGGTGGCCGCCAGCAGCGCCGCCGCGGCGTGACGCCTGCCGGCCTGGCCGTCACATCCGCCGCGGCGGCTCCCGCGACAGCCCGCGCGCGCCGAGCTCCGCCAGGTAGGTCGCCCACCGCGCCTCCTGCTCGACGCCCAGCGTCCGCAGGTAGCCCCAGGCGTAGATGCCGGTGTCGTGCAGGTCGTCGAAGACGATCCTGACCGCATAGTTGCCGACCGGCTCGACCCGCATGATGCCGACATGCCGCCGCCCTGCCACGATCACCTTCTGGCCCGGCCCATGGCCCTGCACCTCGGCGCTGGGACTCTCGACGCGCAGGTACTCGGCCGGCAGGTGGAAGCGCGCGCCGTCGGGGAAGGCGAGTTCCAGCACCTGTTCGGCGCGCTTCAGACGGATCTCGGTGGGGGCGTCGGACATGGAATCAGCCACTTTGCGGGATGGCGCCGTGCGTGCCGTTCCGTGGCCGGCGACCGCCAGCGCTGGATCGGTGGGGCAGGGGCGGGCCCGGGAAGACGCCGCGCGGCGCCGTCCCCACGGGCGCTCAGCCGTCGAGCTTGCGCGCCTCGTCCGGCAGCATGATCGGGATGCCATCGCGGATCGGATAGGCCAGGCCGGCGCGTTCGCTGACCAGTTCGCCCTTGTCGCGGTCGTAGCGCAGCGGGCCCTTGGTGACGGGGCAGACCAGGATCTCGAGCAGGCGGGGGTCGACCGTGCCGCCCTGGGGAGAAGTCTCGGACATCGCATTCGTCCTGTTGCGCGGGGCCGTGCTGGCCGCCGCCGTGGTGGGGGAAAAGGACCGGTCCCGTCGGGGATCAGCTCGGCCGGCCGTCCGGCGGCGGGGCATTGGCGGCGGCGCCCATGCGCATCAGCGCCACCAGCATCCGGGCACGCTCGCCGCCATCGGGCGCTTCGAGCAGCGCCTGCTTCTCCGGCACGTCGAAGGGGCAGACCATGGACAGGGTGGTGACCAGCATGTCGTCGCTGGTCTGTTCCACCGCCTCCCAATTCGCCTCGATGCCGCGGGCGCGGAAATACGGGCGCAGCGCGCCAAGCAACTCGTCGCGGTCGAAGGCGGGGGCGGGCCCGTCCACCGCCAGGTCGGCGGCGAATTCCGCGTAGTCGGCCTGCACGCGCCGATACCCCCCCGCCGCCAGCGGCAGTTCCGCGGCGATGCGGAAGCGCAGCAGCCCGGTCAGGGTGATCAGCAGCCGCCCGTCATCCGTCTCGCTGAAGGAGGACAGGCGCCCCAGGCAGCCGATGCGATACAGGACCGACCCGCCCGGCCCCTTGGGCGCCGCCGCATCGGGCTGCACCATGCCGAACATCCGGCCATTGGCCAGGCTGTCCAGCGTCATGGCCAGGTACCGCGGCTCAAAGATGTTCAGCGGCAGCCGCCCCTGCGGCAGCAGCAGCGCGCCGGAGAGCGGAAACACCGCGATCTCGCGCGGCAGGTCGGCCAGGCGTGGATGGAAGGGGGGCATCGACGCCTGGCGCCCCCTCAGCGGAACAACAGGCCGGCGAGCTTGCGGCGGCCCGCCTTGCTGGCCGGGTCGTCGAAGCCCCAGGCCTCGAAGAACTTCAGCAGCTGCTTGCGGGCGGCTTCCTCGTTCCAGGCGCGGTCGCGGCGGATCGCCTCGATCAGCGCATCGACGGCCGCCTCGCGGTTCTCGGCGGCATTCAGCGCGATGGCGAGGTCAATGCGCGCCGCATGGTCGTCCGGGTCGGCGGCCAGGCGGCTCTCGAACTCCGCCAGCATCGACTTGGCGCGACGGCCTTCGACCTCGATCTCGATCGCGCTGCGCGCGGCGGTGATCTCGGAGGCCTCCTTGATCTTGTCCGGCGCGCTGTCGAGCACCGCCAGCGCCTGGTCTTCCTCGCCCAGCGCCAGCAGGGCGCGGGCGACGCCGGCCAGGGCCTTGGCGTTCTCCGGTTCCTGCTGGGACAGCGCGCCGAACAGCTCCAGCGCGCCTGCATGGTCGCCGGCGGCGACCGCGGCCTCGGCCTCGGCCATCAGGTCGGCGCCGGGCATCTGCCCGCCGGCGGCCTTGAGCAGCCCCTCGACGAAGCGCTTCACCTCGGACTCCGGCAGCGCGCCCTGGAACAGGTCCAGGATCTGCCCCTGCCAGAAGGCGACCACCGTGGGCACCGACTGCAGCGGCAGCCCCATCTGGGTCAGCTGCTGGACCAGCTGGCGGTTCTTGTCGATGTCGATCTTGACCAGGCGGACGCGGCCGCCGGCGGCCTTCGTCACCTTCTCCAGCGCCGGCGTCAGCGTCTTGCAGGGGCCGCACCACGTCGCCCAGAAATCAACCAGCACCGGGACTGCGCGGGACGCCTCGATCACGTCCGGCATGAAGGTCGTCTGGTCGCCATCCTTGATGATGCCGTCGGCGGCGGCACCGGGGCCGGCAGGGTCGGACAGAACTTCCATGGCAGGCATTCCTCAGGTCTTGGCGCATAGATGCGCCGTCCGGGGCGCGGCGCAAGGCGTTGTGGCCCCTGGCGGCCGGCCTGGGAAGCCCCGGCGGGCACCCTGTCGGTCGCGGAATGGCAGGCCGGCGCGGGGCGCGTGACGGTGGGACTGTGCGCCCGTCGGGGACGATGCCTATTCTGCGCGCATGTCCCCGCCCAAGCCCCGCGTCGCGCTGTTCGTCACCTGCCTGGTCGACCTGTACCGGCCGAGCGTGGGCTTCGCCGCCATCCGCCTGCTGGAGCAGGCCGGCTGCCTGGTCGAGGTGCCGCCGGCGCAGACCTGCTGTGGCCAGCCCGCCTTCAATGCCGGCGACCGCGCTACCGCGCGCGACCTGGCGCGCGGCCTGGTCGATGCCTTCGCCGGCTATGACCATGTGGTCGCGCCGTCCGGGTCCTGCACCGGCATGCTCGCGCACCACCTGCCCACCCTGTTCGACGACGACCCGCAATACCGCGCCAAGGCCGAGGACCTGGCCGCGCGCACGCACGAGCTGGTGTCCTTCCTGCATGACGTTCTGGGCCTGCGCCGCGTGGATGCGCGCTTCGACGGCACCGTGACCTACCATGATTCCTGCGCCGGCCTGCGCGAGATGGGCATCAAGGCGCAGCCGCGCGCGCTGCTGGGCGGCGTGGCGGGGCTGGCGCTGGCCGAGATGGCCGACCCCGAGATCTGCTGCGGCTTCGGCGGCACCTTCTGCGTGAAGTATCCCGACATCTCGACGCGCATGGTGACCGACAAGTGCCGCGACATCGCCGCCACCGGCGCCGGCACGCTGCTGGCCGGCGACATGGGCTGCCTGCTGAACATGGCCGGCCGCTTGGGGCGCGAGGGCAGCCCCGTGCAGGTTCGCCACGTCGCCGAGGTGCTGGCCGGCATGACGCATGAGGTCGCGCCGATCGGCGCGCGGGACAACGCTGCGCCGATCGGCGCGCGGGACAATGCTGCGCCGATCGGCGTGCGGGACAACGCCTTGCCGATCGGCGGGGGAGGGACGCCATGACACTGCCCGCAGGACCACTGGCCGATGTGGCCGCCCGCGGCTTCGCGCGCGTGAGCGGCGCGCAGATGGTCGCGCTGATGGGCGAGGGCGGCCGCGCCGAGGCGCTGGCGCCTTTCTTCGCCTCCTGGAACCGGCTGGAGACGGATGCCTTCATGCGCGATGGCGGGCGCTACCGCCGCCGCCGCATCGCCAACTTTACCGCCGAGCCGGGGCTGCCGGGTCATGTCCGCGGGCCGCACCGGCCGCATTTCCAGGCGGTGGTGCACAACACGCTGAATGGCGGCGTCGATCGCTGGTTCGCCGCGATGGAGGACGAGGTCGCCGCCTCGCCGCCGCTGACGGCCATGCTCGACCTCGGCCGCGCCCTGGCGGATTCGCTGCATGGCGCGCACCCGTGGTTCGTCGAGGCGCACCAGTTCCGGATCGAGGCTGCCGCCGGCGCCCCCGGCTTCCCGACGCCCGAGGGCGTGCACCATGACGGCGTGGATGTCGTGCTGATCGCGATGATTGCGCGCACGAATCTCGAAGGCGGGGAGACCGTGATCGAGGATGATGACGGCCGGCGCCTGGCGCAGTTCGTGCTGCGCGACCCGCTGGACACCGCCCTGCTGGACGACCCCCGCGTGCGCCACGGCGTGACGCCGGTGGCCCCGCAGGACGCCGCCCTGCCATCCTGCCGCGACGTGCTGGTGCTGACCTGGAAGCGCGGCGGCGTGCCGGGCTGAGCGGCGAAACGCACCGGCCGGGGACTACCGAGACGCCTTCAGACGTAAGGTCTGCCCACCCAGAAGGAATCACACGCGGATCGTGCGGCTGCACGATCCGGGAGCGCGCAGCGCGACCGCGCCCAGACCACCAGCCGCGCCCGGCGCGCCAGTGCACGGCGCGAAGGCAAGCCGGCCGGATGGCCGGCGCCCGCCGTCTGAGGGATCAACAAAGACTCAGCTTGATCGCAGCTCCGCTGCGATCAAGCCGGGATCAGCACGCCCTGCACGACGTGGATCACGCCGTTGCTGCACAGGATGTTCGACCGCACGATGCTCGCCGAGGCACCCGACGGCGCCGCATTGGCCCGCGCCGCTTGGATGCGCGGCTCGGTCGGCGTGCCGCCGACCACGCGCAGGTCGATGCCGCTCAGCATCCGCACGCGCCCGCCGCGGGCCTGGATGTCCGGCAGGCGCAGCCGCCCGCCGGCGATCAGGTTCCGCAGGGAGGCCGCGCCGCCATCGCGGAACGCGGCCGGGGCGGCGTTCCAGGCGGCGTTGGTCGGCGCGAAGACGGTGAAGGTCTCGCGGCCGCTCAGCATCTCGGCCAGACCGGCGGAGCGCAGGGCCGAGCGGAATTCCGACACATCCGGCGTGATGCCCAGCACGTCCATGATGGGGAAGCGGCCATCGGCGGTGACCGGATCGCCCGCGCAACCGGCGAGGACCAGGGCTCCGCCGCCGGCGGCGAAAAGGGAACGACGCGTGATCACCGGCGCTTCTCCTTGCAAGGGCGCGAATCGGCCCCCCAGCGGGGGCCGCGGCCTTTTCGCGCTCCGGGCGGCATAGGGCAAGCCCTGCGTCTGCCGGGCCGTCCGGCGCCGGCGGCCGAGGGGGGTGGGGGCGGCCTGTCACGCCGGGGGTTTCGCGCTACATTGCGGCCATCCCGCAGGAATTGCAGCCGTGGTCCAGGTCACCTCCCCCGCCTTCAAGCAGAACGCCGCGCGCGCGCTGGCCGATGCCGGCCTGCAGAAGGCGCTGGGCAAGGCCAAGGGCGCCTTCCTCCAGCGCCGGGCCGAAGCCGTCGCCCGCCTGCCGGAATTCGAACAGCTGCGGAACATCGGCCGCGACATCAAGAACCACACCCTGGCGAACCTGGATTTCTACCTGGAGACCTACGCCGCGAATGTGGAACGCGCCGGCGGCACGGTGCATTGGTGCTCGACGGCGGATGAGGCGCGCGCGGCGGTGCTGGGCATCTGCCAGCGCGCCGGCGCGCGCACCGTGACCAAAGGCAAGTCGATGATCTCCGAGGAGATCGCCATCAACGACCACCTGGAGCAGCATGGCATCGAGCCGGTCGAGACCGACCTCGGCGAATACATCATCCAGCTGCGACGCGAGCACCCGTCCCACATCATCGCCCCCGCCTTCCACCTGAACCGCGAGGATTGGGAGGCGGATTTCCGGCGCATGCACACCGACCTCGACCCCAACCGCGTGTTCAACGAACGCCGCGACATCCTGGCCGAGGCGCGCACCAAGCTGCGCTCGCGGTTTCTCGCCGCCGATGTCGGCATCACGGGGGCGAATTTCCTGATCGCGGAAACCGGTTCGTCGGTCATCGTGACCAACGAGGGCAATGGCGATCTGACGCAGACCCTGCCGCGCGTGCACATCGCGCTGGCGAGCATCGAGAAGGTGGTGCCGACGCTGGAGGACGCGACCTCGCTGCTGCGCCTGCTGGCGCGGTCGGCCACGGGCCAGGATTTCTCCGTCTACACCACCTTCAGCACCGGCGCCCGGCGGCCTGGCGACCTCGACGGGCCAGAGGAATACCACGTCGTCCTGATCGACAATGGCCGGTCCAACATGATCGGCTCCGAGTTCCAGGAGATGCTGCGCTGCATCCGCTGCGCGGCCTGCATGAACCACTGCCCGGTCTATGGCGCGACCGGCGGGCATGCCTATGGCTGGGTCTATCCCGGGCCGATGGGCTCGGTGCTGACGCCTTCGCTGGTCGGCATCGACAAGGCGGCGCTGCTACCGAACGCCTCCACCTTCTGCGGCAAGTGCGAGAGCGTCTGCCCGGTGAAGATCCCGCTGCCCAACCTGATGCGGCACTGGCGCGAACGCGAATTCGAACGCCACCTGACGCCGCCGACGGTGCGCCGCAACCTCGGCCTCTGGGCCTGGTTCGCCAGGCGGCCGCAGGCCTATCGGATGGCCACGCGCCTGGCGATCGGCGCGCTGAAGCTGCTGGGCCGCCGCAAGGGCGCCTTCAAGTCGCTACCGCTGGCCGGCGGTTGGACCGAAGGGCGCGACCTGCCGGTGCCCGAGGGCGGCACCTTCATGGCGCGCTACGCGCAGCAGCAGCGGAAGCGGTGACGCCATGAGCAAGGACGCGATCCTCGGCGCCATCCGCCGCGGCCTGAAGCGCGGCCCGCTGCCAGCCGACCAGCGCGCGATGCTGGACGGTCGCCTCGCCACGCATCCGCGCCACCTGATCCCCGCGCGCTCCCGCGTGCCGCGGCCCGAGCAGGTCGCTCTGTTCATCCGCAATGTCGAGAAGGAATTCGGCACCGTCGCGCGCGTCGCCGATGCGGCGGAGGTTCCCGGCGCCATCGCCGACTACCTGGCCGCGCAGAACCTCGCTCCGCGCTTCGTCATGGCGCCGCACCCGGACCTCACGGCGCTGCCCTGGTCCGACAAGCCGCTGCTGGCATTCGAGTCCCGCCGCGCGGAAGCCTCCGACGCCGTCTCCGTCCAGCACGGCTTCGCCGCCATCGCCGAGACCGGCACGCTGATGCTGCCCTCCGACCCCACGCGCCCGACCACGCTGAACATCCTGGCGGAGACCGAGATCGTCGTGCTGCGCAGCAGCCGCATCCACGGAGCCTATGAGGAAGCCTGGGACACGTTGCGGCGCGAACGCACCGATGCCACCACCGGCGGCTTCATGCCGCGCAACGTCATGCTGGTGACCGGCCCGTCGCGCAGCGCGGATATCGAGCAGACGCTGGAACTCGGCGCGCATGGCCCGCGGCGCCTGCACATCGTGCTGGTCGACGACGAAGCACCCGCAGGCGCTCCGGGCGATCCCGAACAGCCCCCGCCCGCCCAGGACAAAGCGCCCAAGGCCAAGCGCGGCAGGGGCCGCACCGACCCCACGGCGCCCCAGGGGGCATGACGCGCCGGCGCCTCCGCGGCCTCACCGAGGCCGACCGCGCGCTGTGGCGCGCCTATGCCGCCGAGATCGCGCCGCTGCCCGGCCGCGAATTGCCGCCCGTGCCGCCGGCACCGCCTGCGCCCGTCGTGGCCGCCCCCACCCCGCCGCCGCCCGCACCACCGCCCGCGCCGCGCTGGTCCCCGCCGGACATCGCGGTGAACACCCCGCCCTCGGGCCTGGACGACCGCCGATGGCGCGACCTACGCCGCGGCCGCATCCGCCCCGAGCGCAGCATCGACCTGCATGGCCGCCGCGCGCAGGAGGCGCATGGCGCCGTGCGCGCCTTCCTGGCCGATGCCTATGCCGATGGCCTGCGCTGCGTCGCCGTCATCACCGGCCGGGGCTCCTCCACCGAGGGCGGCGTGCTTCGGCGCGAATTGCCGCATTGGCTGAACGCCCCCGACCTGCGCCGCATCCTGCTGGGCGCCGCCCATCCGCACAGTGCCAACACCGGCGCCGTCCACCTCCTGCTGCGCCGCCGCCGATGAAGTGCCAAGGGCCAGAACAAGGAGGGGGTTCGGGGGAGTTCCCTCCCCCGACCTTCCTTTTCCCATGACCCCCTTCGGCGCCCGCCTGCGCGACCTGCGTGCGCAACGCGGCGTCACGCTGAAGGACCTGGCGGCCGCCCTGCAGGTCTCCGCGGCCTACCTCTCGGCGCTGGAGCACGGCCGCCGCGGCAAGCCCTCCGCCGGCCTGGTCCACCAGGTGAACGAGTTCTTCGGCCTGATCTGGGACGATGCCGAGGACCTCAACCGCCTCGCCCGGCAATCCCATCCGCGCGCGGTGCTCGACACCTCGGGCCTGGCGCCGGAGGTCACGGACCTCGCCAACCGCCTGGCCCGCGACATCAGGCAGGTGACGCCGGAGGCCGCCGCGCAGATCGGCGCGGTGCTCGACCGCTTGCCGAAGGGGCGGCGCTGATGCAGGCGGTCTCGGCCGGGCTGCTGGCGGGGTTCGTTGGCTTTGCGTCGTCCTTCGCGGTGGTGCTGCAGGGGCTGGTGGCGGTCGGCGCCAGCCCGGCGCAGGCGGCTTCGGGGTTGATGGCGCTGTCGGTGGCGATGGGGCTGGCGGGCATCCTGCTGTCGCTGCGGCTGCGCCTGCCGGTCAGCGTGGCCTGGTCCACCCCCGGCGCGGCCTTGCTGGCGGGCACGGCCATGCCGGCGGGCGGCTTCGCCGAGGCGGTCGGCGCCTTCCTGATCTGTGGCGTGCTGCTGACCGCGGCGGGGCTGTGGAAGCCGCTCGGCCGCGCGGTCGCGGCGATCCCCGCACCGCTGGCGAACGCCATGCTGGCGGGACTGCTGTTCACGCTCTGCCTTGCACCGGTGCGCGCGGTGGCCGAGCAACCGGCGGCGGGCCTGGCGATCGTGCTCGCCTGGGCGGCGGTGGCGCGCATCAACCGGCTGCTGGCGGTGCCGGCCGCGGTCGCGGTGGCCATCGGCGTGATCGCCGCCAGCGCGCCGCTGCCCACCGGCGGCTTGCAGCCGCAGCTGGAACTGGTGGTGCCGAGCTTCTCATTCGCCGCTCTCACCGGCATGGCGCTGCCGCTGTTCATCGTGACCATGGCGTCGCAGAACATCCCGGGGCTGGCGGTGCTGGCGGTCAATGGCTACCGCCCCGAACCCGGGCCGCTGTTTGCCACCACCGGGTTCTTCAGCGTGATCGCCGCACCCTTCGGCGCGCTGGCGGTGAACCTCGCGGCCATCACCGCGGCGCTCTGCGCTGGTGAAACGGCGGGGCCGGACCCAGCGCGGCGCTGGGTGGCGGCGGTCGTGGCAGGGGCGACCTACATCGTCTTCGGCCTGATGGCGGGCGTGGTGACGGCCTTCGTCGCGGCCGCGCCGCCGGTGCTGATCCAGGCGGTGGCGGGCCTCGCATTGCTCGGGCCGCTGGGCGGCGCGATGCTGGGCGCGGTGCATGCGCCGCAAGGGCGCGAGGCCGCGCTGGTGTGCTTCGTCGTCACCGCCTCCGGCGTGGCCTTCCTGGGCATCGGCGGGGCGTTCTGGGGCTTGCTTGCGGGAGGGGCGATGATGCTGCTGGCACGGTGGCGCGCATGACCGCGCGATGGCTGCCCTGGGCCGCGATGGCGGCGATTCTGGCTGGCGTCGCGCTGATCCAGGCGGCCATCGGGCGGCTGTGGATCTGTGCCTGCGGATACGTCTCGATCTGGCATGGCGATGTCTGGTCGTCGGGCAATTCGCAGCACCTGATGGATTGGTACACGCTGTCGCACCTGGCGCATGGCTTCATCTTCTACGCCGCGCTGCGCTGGCTGCGGCCGGGCTGGTCCGTCGCCTGGCGCGCCGTGGCGGCGCTGCTGCTGGAAGGGGCGTGGGAGGTGGTGGAGAACACCTCCTTCATCATCGACCGCTACCGCGAGGTGACGGCCTCGCTCGACTACCACGGCGACAGCATCGTCAATTCCTTCGGCGATGGCGTCGCGATGCTGGTGGGCTTCTTCCTGGCGGCGCGGCTGCCGGTGCTGGCCTCGGTGCTCATCGTGATCGGCATGGAGGCGCTGGCCGCCTACGTCATCCGCGACAACCTGCTGCTGAACGTGATGATGCTGGTCTGGCCGCTGGACGCCGTGCGCGAATGGCAGATGCAGGGCGCGCCGACGCGCTGACGGGGCCGCCGCGACGCGCTAGGCTGTCCGCATCAGGGGAAGGAAGCGGTCATCATGCGGGTGTTCCTCGCGCATACGCCGGAGATGTTCGCCGGCTACTACGGCGAACGCGCACTTGCGGCGCTTCAGCAGCATGCGGAGGTCGTGCGCAACCCCGGCGACGCGGTGCTGTCCGGCGCCGGGCTGGCGCAGGCCGCGCGCGGCTGCCAGGCCATCGTCGCCGACCGCGCCACCCCCGGCACGCCCGAGACCTTCGCCGCCGCCCCCGACCTGGTCGCCTTCCTGCGCGTCGCCGTGGACATCAGCACCATCGACGTGCCGGCCGCGAGCGCCGCCGGCGTGCTGGTCACCCGCGCCACGCCCGGCTTCGTGGACAGCGTGACCGAGGTCGGCATCGGCTTCATGGTGGACCTGGCGCGCGACCTGTCGGGCTACGCCGCCGCCTACCGGCGCGGCGAGGAACCGCAGGGCCGCATGGGCTTGCAGCTCTCCGCATCCACGCTCGGCATCGTCGGCTACGGGCGGATCGGCCGGCGGCTGGCCGAGGTCGCGCTCGCGCTCGGCATGCGCGTGCTGGTGAACGACCCGCATGCCGCGGTCGAGGACCCACGCATCACGCAGCTGGATTTCGGCGCGCTGCTGGCGGCCTCCGACATCGTCGTCTGCCTCGCCATCTCCATCCCCGAGACGCGCGACCTGTTCGACGCCGCGGCCTTCGCGCGCATGAAGCGCGGCGCGCGCTTCATCAACCTCTCGCGCGGCGAACTGGTCGATGAACGCGCCCTGGAAGCCGCGCTGGACAGCGGGCAATTGTCCGGCGCGGCGATGGATGTCGGCCGCGCGCAGGACCAGCGACCCTCCGCCTTCCTGGCGCGCCGCCCCGATGTGCTGGCGGCGCCGCACATCGCGGGGCAGACGCCCGAGGCCATGGAACACCAGGCGATGGACACGGTGCGCCAGGTGGCGGCGCTGGCGCGCGGCGAACTGCCCGACAACGCGGTGAACGCCGCGGCCGCGCATCGCCTGGCGCGCATCGGCGTGCGCGTGTGACCGGCATCGGCATCATCGGCCTGGGCATGGCGGTGAAACCGCATGCCCTGGCGCTGCGCGACCTGGAGGCGGCCGGCCGGGTGCGCGTGCTGGGCGGCTTCGCACCTTCCGGCGACAGCCGCGCGGGTTTCGCCGCCGCCTGGGGCTGGCCAGTCTTCGATCGGATCGAGGCGCTGCTGGCGGCACCTGGCCTCGACGTCGTCATCATCCTGACGCCGCCGCGCACGCATCTGCCTCTGGCCGAACAGGCGCTGGCCGCCGGCTGCCATGTCCTGGTGGAAAAGCCCGTCGAATGGGATGCGTCCCGCGCGGGCGCGCTGGTCGATGCCGCCGCGCGCGCCGGGCGCATCGCCGCCGTGGTGTTCCAGCACCGCTTCCGCCCCGCCGCGCTGCGCCTGAAGGCCGTGCTGGACGATGGCGCGCTGGGCGACATTCTCTCGGCCTCGGCGTCGATCCGCTGGTGGCGCGACGATGCCTATTTCGCCACCCCGGGCCGCGGCATGAAGGCGCGCGACGGCGGCGGCGTGCTGCTGACCCAGGCGATCCATACGCTCGACCTGCTGCTGCACCTGGCCGGGCCGGTGCAGGACGTCACCGGCTTCGCCCGCACCTCCGGCCTGCGCGCCATCGACACCGAGGACATCGCCGCCGCTGCGCTGCGCTTCGCCAACGGCGCGATCGGCGCGGTCGATGCCACGACGGTCGCCCGCCCCGGCTTCCCCGAGCGCATCGAGATCGCCGGCACGAATGGCAGCGCCGCCCTGGTTGCGGAACGGCTCGACCTGCACATCGCCGGCCGCGCGCCGGAGGTGATCGACCACGGCAGCGCCGGCGGCGGCGGCGCCGACCCCATGGCCTTCGACCATGGCCCGCACCGCGCCATGATCACGGAAGTGCTCGACGCCATCGCGCAGCGCCGCGCGCCGTCGAACGACGCTGCCACCGGCCTGCCGGTGCAGCGACTGATCGAGGCCTGGCTCCGCAGCGCCGCAAGCGCTCGTGTCGAGACGCCCTGACGGCGGACCGGCTTCCGTTCGCCTTGCCGCGCGGCCGCGCTTGTTTTCGCGCGCAGCGTCACCCGACCGGATGATTCCCTCCGATCGGCATCTGCACTACCCCGCCGCCAGCCCGGCGCGGCTGACCACATCGCGCCAGCGCGCCGTCTCGGTCTCGATGGTGGCGGTCAGCTCGCTGCGGCTGCCGCCCTCCACCGCGAAGCCGGTGGCGCCCAGGCGCTGCGCCACCTCCGGCATCCGCAGCGCGGCGGTCACCTCGGCATGGATCCGCGTCGCCAGCGGCTCCGCCATGCCGCGCGGCGCCACGATGCTGTGCCAGGACCCGGAGGTGAAATCCGCCACGCCGCCTTCCATCACCGTCGGCACATCCGGCAGCAGCGCGTGGCGCGTCCGCCCGCCGATCGCGATGGCGCGCAACCGCCCCGCCTGCACCTGCGGCAGCACGGTCGCCATGTTCAACAGGGCCATCTGCAAGGTGCCGCCCACCAGGTCCGTCACCGCCGCGCCGCCGCCCTGGTAGGGCACATGCGTCACCTGCGTGCCGGTGCGCTGCTTGAACAGCTCCATGCCCAGGTGTTCGGACGACCCGATGCCCGAACTGCCATAGGACGCCTTGTCCGGATTGGCGCGCAGCCAGGCGATCAGCTCCGGCAGCGTGTTGGCCGGCACCGACGGGTTCACCACCAGCAGGTTCGACGCGCTGATCGCGACGGTGACGGGCGTGAAGTCGCGCACCGGGTCATACCCCGCACGCGCCAGCAGCAGCGGGTTGATGGTCATGATGCCGCTGGCCGCGACGAACAGCGTCGCGCCATCGGGTGCCTGCCGCGCGACATGCTGCGCGGCGACGGCACCATTCGCACCGGTGCGGTTCTCGACCACGAATGGCTGGCCCAGCCGCGCCTGGAGCTGCTGCGCCAGCGTGCGCGCCAGGATGTCCGAAGGGCCGCCGGGCACATAGGGCACGACGATGGTGGTCGGCCGCGCCGGCCAGGCCTCCTGCGCGGCGGCGCGGGTCGCGGTGCCGATGGCGGCGGCGGACAGCAGCAGAAGGCGGCGATGCATGATGAGGCTCCCGGGGTTGGCCCCGGGGCAAAGCAATCGCCGTGCCGGTTCAGGCCGCCGCGCGCCGCCGGAACATCTTCGTCACCCCCGGGATCGACCACGCCGCCGCCGCCAGCGTCAGCACGCACAGCCCCATGCTGATCGGCCGCGTGAAGAAGGGCGTCAGGTCGCCGCCCGAGAGCACCAGCCCGCGCAGCAGGTTCTTGTCCAGCAGATCCCCCAGCACGATGCCCAGCACCAGCGGCGCCATCGGGAAGCGCAATTCGCGCAGGATGAAGCCGACCACCCCCGCGCCCAGCATGACCCAGATGTCGAACAGCCGCGACGTGATGGCGAAGGCGCCGACCGTGCACAGCACGAACACCACCGGCATCAGCCGCGCGCGCGGGATCAGCAGGATCCACAGTAACGGCCGCACCAGGATCAGCCCGTAGAACAGCTTCACCATGTCGGCGATCACCAGCATCGCCACGATCTGGTAGATGAACTCCGGCGAGGTGATCGCCAGCATCGGCCCTGGGTTCAGCCCATGGATCATCATCGCCGCCATCAGCACCGCGGCCGGCGCGGACCCGGGCACCGCCAGCGTCAGCACCGGGATGATGGCACCGGGCACGCAGGCGCTCTCGCCGGTCTCGGCGGCCATCAGGCCCTCGATGCTGCCCTTGCCGAATTTCTCGCGTTCCTTGCTCGCACGCTTGGCGGCGGCGTAGGAGGTCCAGGCGGCGATGTCCTCGCCCAAGCCCGGCATGGCGCCGATGAAGGTGCCGAGCGCGCCGGATCGCAGCACTGTCTTCCAGTACTTCGTCACGTCGCCGATGCGCGGGATGACGCTGTCGATCTTCGACGACACCGCCTTCACCGCCGGCCCGCGCATGGCGGACAGCACCTCCGCCACGCCGAACACGCCCACCAGCACCGGCAGCAGCCCCAGCCCGCCGGCCAGGTCGCCATTGCCGAAGGCGAAGCGCGCATAGGCGTGGTTCGTCTCCTGCCCGATGGTGGCGACGAACAGCCCGAGGAACCCCGCGATGTAGCCCTTCAGCGGATCACCGCCCGACAGCGAGCCGGCGATGATGATGCCGAACATCGCCACCCAGAACATCTCGTAGGAGCCGAATTGCAGCGCGAATTCGCCGAAGGACGGCGCGAACAGCGCCAGGATCAGCGTGCCGAACAGCGTGCCGACCCACGACCCGGCCGTGGAAATCCCCATCGCGCGGCCCGCGAGCCCCTGCCGCGCCAATGGAAAGCCATCGAGCGTGGAGGCCGCCGACGCCGGCGTGCCGGGAATGTTCAGCAGGATCGCGCTGCGCGACCCGCCATAGATCGCGCCGACATAGACACACACCAGCACCAGCATGGCGACATTCGCACCCATGCCGAAGGTCAGCGTGGTCAGCAGCGCCACGCCCATAGTCGCCGTCAGCCCCGGCAGCGCGCCGATGACGATGCCGATCAGCACCGCCCACAGCGCATGCCACACCGCGCCGCCGCCGAGCACATGGGCGAAGCCGCCCACCAGCATGTTGAAGGCGTCGATCATGGCAGGCGCAGCAGGAACAGCTTCTCAAAGACCAGCATCACGGCGATGCCGGTGCCCAGCCCGATCAGCGCGGCCTCGACCAGGCGCCGCACGCGCCCCACCGGCCCCTGCTCCCATTCGAAAGCGGTGGTGAAGGCAAAGACGAACAGCGCCGAGGCCAGCCAGAACGGCACCCGCCCGACCAGCACGCCGGCGTAGGCCACGCCCAGCACGGCGGCGGTCAGCAACTGCCGCCCATCGCCCGGCGCACCGCTGCGCGACCCGCGCACCGCCCAGCCGCCGCGCCTTACCGCCCGCAGCCCGAGCACGCCCGACAGCAGCGCGATCATCGCGCCATAGAAGCCCGGCACGATGCCCGGCGCGGTCAGGCCCGTGCCGGATTGCTCGACGAAGCGCGGCATCGACCACGCCTGCGCCATGATGGCGACACCCAGCGCGAACAGCACCGCCGCCGTCACCAGGTCGGCGCGCGGCGACGCCGGCGCCTTCTCACCATCCAGGGGCGTCACGGCCTCCGGTGTGCTCAAAGCCGCGCGATGCCCAGCGTCTCAGGGCTCACCTGCGCCTTGCCGCCGTCGAAATACAGCCAGGCGGTCTGGCGCACCATCTTCCAGGCCTCGTCATGCGCGGCCTGGCCGTGCAGCGGGGTGAACAGCGCGGCGCGCGACGTCGCGTAATCCTTCAGCCGCTGCGAATTCGCGATGGTGTTGGTCCACAGCCCGGTCATGGTCTGCACAACATTGTCCGGCACGCCCTTGGCCGACCAGATGCCGAAATAGTTCAGCGGCGCGGGAATGTTCGGCAGCCAGCGGCGCACGGACGGAATCTCGATGGCCGCGGCATTGCCCTGCGCGGCGAGCGTGACCGGATTCTCCGCCTGCACCGCCAGCGGCACCAGGCGCCGCGCGCGGATCATCTCCGCCGCTTCCACCAGCAGCACGGCGCCGAGCGGCGTCTCGCCCGACACCGTCGCGATCATCGCCGGATTGCCGCCATCATAGGTCGCGTGGCGGTATTGCAGCTGCGTGGCGGCGCGCAGCGCCTCCATCATGTTGTGCCCCGCCGAGGACACGCCGGCAGTCGCCACGCCGATCCCCTGGCCGCGTGTCTTGAGCGCCTCCAGCGCCGCGCCGAAATCGCGGAAGCCCGATTGCGGGTTCGCCACCAGCACGTTCACATTCGCCACGGCGAAGAACAGGTTCCAATCCGACAGCTGCGTGTCCAGCAGCCCGAGCACCTTGTAGCAGCCCACATCCACCGCCGCGCCGGCGGCCCAGGTCAGGCCATCCTTCGGCGCTTCCAGCGCATTGCGCGTGCCGATGGAACCGGATGCCCCCGGCTGGTTCACCACCACCACGCGCTGGCCGAGCGGCGTTTCCATCTCGGCCGCCACGATGCGCGCCATCTGGTCGGTCGATCCGCCGGCGGCCCAGGGCACGATGATCGTCACGGGGCGTTCCGGCCGCCACGCACCCTGCGCGCGCAGCGTGACAGGCGCGGCGATGCCGGCGGCGGTGGCGGCGAGCAGATGCCTGCGGAGCATGTCTTCGACCCTTCCCTCGTGGTGGCGGCGCGCCGCGTGGATCGCGGCGTCATGGTCAAGTAACCCTGTGGTTACTGCGATGGTGCGGCCACGCCGCCGCGATCGTCAAGCGAGCCCGGCGCCGTGCCGTGCGTCGGTTCCGCCCCGACCGCCGCGGCCCGGCGCCCGCTCACCCGAATTCCGGCCCGGCGACGGCGGCCAGCAGCGCGGCATCGCCCGGCGTATCGGCGCCCAGCGCCATGCGCGTGAAGGGCCGCTGTGCAGAACCACCCTGCGATGCCAGCCACGCGGCGAGCCCTTCCCGCGCATCGGGCAGGTCGATCACCGCATCGCCGGGCAGCGCGGCGCGCGCGGTGGCGATCAGGGCGCGTGCCGCATCATCGTCGCGCGCCACCACGGGACCCACCTGCGGCCCCCGCGCACCGTCGCGCGTCAACGCGAATCCGGCCCCGCCATCGAGCACGAAGCCCGGCGAGCGCGCCGCGAAGTCGCGCAACAGGCCCTCGCGCGGCGCGCCGAAGGCGGCGGCGTCCAGCGTCAGCACTGCGGGCCAGTCGTCATCGCGCAACGGTCGTGCGCCGCCCGCCGGCAACGCCGGCAGCGACCAGCGCGCAAATCCCCACAGGTCGCGGAAACCGAGCCGGCGATACACCTCGCGCCCCGCCGGCGTGGCATCCAGCGCGGCGCAGCGCGTGCCGGCCAGCGCCTCGATGGCCCAGCGCATCAGCGCCGTGGCATGGCCCTGCCGCCGCAGATCCGGCCGCACCAGCACCATGGAAATCCAGGCGAGGTCCGCGCCATGGCGGATCACCGCCGCTGTCGCCGCCAGCGCATCCTGCCCGTCGTCGATCGCGCGGCCCTCGCCACGCGCCAGGAACAGCGCCCAGTCACGCGGCGTCTGGTTCCATCCCACGAGGCGCGACAGGGCGGCGGCGCGCGGCAGGTCGGCATCGGTCAATCGTCGCATGGCGCGATGGCACGCTGGGCGTGGGCCGCCGTCAAGCGCCTCCGCCGGGCCGCGGCCCCGGCGCTTCGCCGAACGACACCTCCGGCGCTTGACGCACGCGCGCGCAGCCCGCCCACTCCGCGCCATGGACGGCACCACGCCACGCCTGCTGCTGATCGGCTGCGGCGCCTTCGGGCGCGTGCACCTGGCGGCGCTGCGCCGCCTGGGCATCGCGCCGATGGTGTTCGACCCCGATCGCGCGGCGGCGGCGGCAACCGGCTGCGCGGTGGCGGACAGCCTCGATGCCGGCATTGCGGCCACCGATGCCGCCATCATCGCCACACCCGTGCCGACGCATGTCCCGCTCGCGACCGCCGTGCTGCGCGCCGGCCGTGACCTGTTCCTGGAAAAGCCGGCGACCGAGACCGCCGCCGAAGCCGCCGCGCTGGCCGAGCTTGCGGAACGCGAAGGCCGCATCGCCCAGGTCGGCCTGTATTTCCGCTTCCATCCCAAGGCGCAGGCGCTGCGCCGCATGGTCGCGGCGGGGGAGTTCGGCGCGCTGCACTACCTGGCGGCGCGGTTCTCCGGCGTGAAGCGCGCACGCGGCGATTCCGGCGCGCTGCTGAACGACGCCGTGCATTTCGCCGACCTGCTGCCCTGGATCGCCGGCGAAGCGCCGGCGCGCGTCTTCGCCACGCTGGCCGACCCGCTGGGGCGCGGGCGCGAGGATCTGGCGGTGATCCAGATGATGTTCCCCTCCGGCCTGACCGCGCTGATCGAGGCCGGCTGCGTGCTGCCCGGCCGCTGGCCCGACGCGGTGGTGCCCGGCGCCGAGACGCGCAAGGAGGTCATCGTCGCCGGCCGCTCTGCCCTGGCCGAGGTGGATTTCGCCGCCGAGACCTTCGCGCTGCGTCGCGGCGCGCACCACCCCGCCCAGCACGGCGCCTGGCTGCCCCAACACGCGCCGCGCGAGGACCCGTCCATCCCCGCCGCCGACCCCGTGCAGGTGGTCGCCGCCGAACTCGCCGCCTTCCTCGATGCCATGCGCACGCGCCGCCCGCCGCACGCGAGCCTTCGCGACGGCGCGCTGGCCCCGGCGCGCATCCTGGACGCCGCACGGCTGTCGGCCGCACAAGGGCGCGTCGTATCGCTCACGGAGATCGCCTGATGCGGATCAGCCTGTGCAACGAGGTCATCCGCGACCTCGATTTCTCCGCGCAATGCGCGCTGGCGGCGGCGCTCGGCTATGACGGGCTGGAAGTCGCACCCTTCACGCTGGATGCGGAGGCGCCGCATCTGCTGCCAGCCTCGCGCCGCGCGGCACTGCGGCGCGCCGCGGCCGATGCCGGCACGGCCATCACATCCCTGCACTGGCTGCTGGTCGCCCCCGCCGGCCTGTCCATCACCACCGCCGATCCGGCAACGCGCACGCGCACGCTCGACGTCATGGAACGCCTGGTCGCGCTGGCGGCTGACCTCGGCGCGACGCTGCTGGTGCATGGCTCGCCCGGCGCGCGGCATGTCGCCGCCGATGGCGACGCCGCGCGTGCGGAGGACGCCATGGCCCGCGCCGGCGACTGGGCCGCGCAGCATGGCGTGACGTATTGCCTGGAACCGCTCGATGCCGCGCAGACCAACTGGTGCACCACGGTGGCGGAGGCCGCTGCGATCGTGCGCCGCATCGGCAACCCGGCGCTGCGGACGATGCTCGACACCTGCGCGGCGGGCAATGGCGAGCGCGACAGCATCCCCGCGCTGCTGGAGCACTGGATGCCGTCCGGGCAGATCGCGCATATCCACCTGAACGACCGCAACAAGCGCGGCCCGGGGCAGGGCGCCGACCGCTTCGGCCCGGTGCTGTCCGCGCTGCGCGCCACCGGCTATGCCGGCTTCGCCGCGGTGGAACCCTTCGACTACGTCCCCGACGGGCCGACCAGCGCCGCTCGCGCCATCGGCTATCTCCGCGCCCTGCAGGAACAAGCCGCATGACCGCCCCACGCTTCCGCCTGCTCGAGACGCAACGCTTCGAATGGCCGTTCCAGCTCCGCCTACCCTTCCGCTTCGGCGTCATCACCGTCACGCATGGCCGCCAGGCCGTGATCCGCGCGCGCATCGCGCTCGATGACGGCACCGAGCATTGGGGCGTGGCGGCGGAGACGCTCGCCGCGAAATGGTTCGACAAGGACCCGCGCTGGTCCGATGCCCAGAACGAGCACCAGCTGCGCCGATCCCTGGAACTGGCCTGCGAGGCCACGCTCGCCGCCGGCGCCAACACGGCCTTCGGGCACTACGCGGATTCCTACGCCGCCCATGTCGCGGCCTGCGGCGCCGAATCGCTGAACCCGCTGGTGGCGTCCTATGGCCGCGCATTGCTCGACCGCGCCATGCTGGATGCGCTGCTCAAGGCGAAGGGCCTGTCATTCGCGCAGGGGCTGCGCGCCAATATCGGCGGCATGGCGCCGCATGGCGTGCTGCCCGACCTGCCCGGCTTCGACTTCGCCGCCATGCTCGGCTCGCTCACGCCCGCGCGGCGGATGCATGCGCGCCACACGGTCGGGCTGGTGGATCCGATCACCGCCGCCGACCAAACCGAGCGCGTCGATGACGGCCTGCCCGAGACGGTGGAGGAAGTCGCCGCCACCTATCGCCACACATGGTGGAAGCTGAAGGTCGGCGGCAACGTGCAGGCCGATGTGGACCGGCTGTGCCGCATCGCCTCGGTGCTGGACCGGCTGCATGGCTACCAGGTCAGCCTCGACGGCAACGAGCAGTACGAGGATGCGGAGGGCGTGCTGGCGCTGTGGCACGCCATGCAGGCGGAACCGCGGCTGGCGCGGCTGAATGCGTCCATCGCCTTCATCGAGCAGCCGGTGAAGCGCGCGAAGGCGCTCGATGGCGCGATGGGCGCGCTGGCCGCCGCGCGCCCGGTGATCGTGGATGAAAGCGACGGTCCGCTCGATGCCTTCGTGCAGGCGAAGGCGCTCGGCTACACCGGCATATCCTCGAAGGCGTGCAAGGGCGTGTGGCGGTCTCTGGTGAATCTCGCGCGCTGCCGTGCGTGGAATGCCGCCGAACCCGAGCCGCGCTTCTTCATGAGTGCCGAGGACCTGACCACCTTGGCCGGTGTGTGCGTGCAGCAGGATCTGGCGCTGGTCTCGGCGATGGGCCTGGTGCATGTCGAGCGCAACGGCCATCACTTCGTCGATGGTTTTTCCGGCCGTTCGAAGGCGGAGGCGGTGCGCTTCATGGAGGCGCATCCGGATTTGTATGCGGACACGCCGCGCGGCCCGCGCCTGTTGATCCGCGAGGGCATCCTGGACCTGGGTTCCGTGGTGGATGCGGTCGGCCTGGGTTCTGGCCTGGACCCGGATTTTGCATCGATGGAACCGATGCCCTTGGCCGCCTGGTCCCCGTAACCGCGGTCCAGGGGGCCGTCGCCCCCTGGTGGGGAGCCCGAGGGGCAAAGCCCCTCGGAGTCTTGTCACGCCGGCATCGGCACGCGCGACGCCAGTGGCTCCAGCAGTGACTCGATCGACACCGGTTCTTCCCATTCCAGCCTGACGGTCACCACCGTCACGCGGTTGCGGAAGGCTGGCGGGATCCGCACGAAGTCCTTGCGCGTCGTGACCGGCGTGGCGCGCAGGCTTTCGGCCTCCGCCAGCAGGTCGCGCATGTCGCCTTCGTCGAAGGGGTAGTGGTCGGCGTAGGATTGCTTGCCGGCCAGGAACACGCCCGCTTCCTGGAGCGTGGTGAAGAACTTGCGTGGGTTGGCGATGCCGCAGAAGGCAAACACCGGCTGGCCGGCGAGCAGCTCGGCTTCCGGCCCCGGGCGCAGATGGGCGCGCAGCACGGGCAGGGTGGGCGGCAGCTGGGCCAGGGCATTGGTCTCGTCGGCGCCGATCAGCACGGCGGCGCGGCAGCGCGCGGCAGCGGCGGCCACCGGTTCGCGCAGCGGCCCGGCCGGAATGATGCGGCCATTGCCGAAGCCGTAGGACCCGTCGATCACCAGCAGCGACAGGTCTTTTTCGAGTGTCGGGTTCTGCAGCCCGTCATCCATCACGATGGCCTGCGCGCCGCCGGCGATGGCGGCCTGCGCGCCGGCCGCGCGGTCGGCGGCGACCCAGGTGGGGCGCTCGGCCGCCAGCAGCAGGGCTTCGTCACCGACGGCCGTGCTGTCGTGGCTCGCGGTATCCACGCGGGTGGCCTGCTTGATCCGCCCGCCATAGCCGCGCAGCAGGAAATGCGCGCCGATGCCGCGATTGCCGAGCCGCCGGCCCAGGTCGAGCGCGACCGTGGTCTTGCCCGCGCCGCCGGCGGTGGCATTGCCGCAGCAGATCACCGGCACCGGCGCCTGCCAGCCTGGCCGCGCCATGCGTCGTGCGGTCGCGGCCGCATACAGGGCGGAGACGGGCGAGAGCAGCATGGGCGCGAGCCCCCCGCCGCTGCCGCCGCTCCAGAATTCCGGAGCCCGCATCAGGTACCGTCCACCCTTGTCCTTTCCCCCGGCGGCCCGGATGGGTCCGGTGCCGCCGCCAGAATGCCGCCCGGTGCGGCTGTCGTGTCACCCGGCCCGGGCAGCAATGGCGCGAGCGCCAAGGCGATCCGGTCCGGCAGCCCGGCCTGTTCGGCCGCCACCGCGGCGGCGGCGCGCGCCTGCGCCTGCCTTCGGTCAGGGTTCGTTAGCATGTCGGCCACGGCTTCCGCCAGCGCGGCCGCCGGGTCCGGTGCGGAAGCGATACGAACCACCGCGCCGGCCGCCGCCATCCGCTCCAGGATATCGGCGAAATTCCAGCCATGCGGGCCGACCAGCACGGGGCAGTTCAGCCGCGCCGGCTCCAGTGGATTCTGCCCGCCGCGCGGCACCAGCGACCCGCCGACGAAGGCCAGCCGCGCCAGGCGGTACCACAGGCCGAGCTCGCCCAGCGTATCCGCCACCAGCACCTGCGTGCCGGGCGCGGGGTCTTCGCCCAGGCTGCGCCGGGCGGCCGGGATCGCACCGGCCAGGGCGGCGACCTCGGCCCCGCGCTCGGGGTGGCGCGGCACGATGATGGTCAGCAGCCCGGGATGGGCGGGCGCCAGGCGCTGGTGGGCGGCCAGCACCATCGCCTCCTCGCCGGGATGGGTGCTGGCGGCGACCCAGGCCGGCCGGTCGCCGACCAGCGCCGCCAGCCGTGCCAGCGTGTCAGGGTCGGCCGGCAGCGGCGCGGCCGCGAATTTCAGGTTGCCCGGGCAGGCCGCGCCGGGCGCGCCGAGGGCACGGAAGCGCGCCGCATCCTCCTCCGATTGCGCCAGCACGATGCTGAAGGCCGAGAGCACCCGCCGCGCCAGCCCCGGCACGCGCGCCCACCGCCCCGCCGCGCGCGCCGACATGCGCGCATTGACCAGCGCCATGGGAACCCCGCGCGCCGCCGTGGCCGCTACCAGGTTCGGCCACAGCTCCGATTCCACGAAGATCGCGGCATCCGGCCGCCAGCCATCGAGGAAGCGCGCCACCCAGCGCGGCACGTCCAGCGGCACGAAGCGATGCACGAGGCGCGGCGCCAGCTCCGGTGGCAGCCGCTGCCCCAGCAGTGACGCCGAGGTGACCGTGCCGGTGGTGACCAGGAAGCGCAGCGCCGGGTCGCGCCGGGCCAGCACCTCGATCAGCGGCAGGATCGAGACGGTCTCGCCCACGCTGGCGGCATGCAGCCACACCAGCCGGCCGGGCGGGCGCTCGGCACCTTCGCCGTACCTTTCGCGCAGCCGCTCGGGCAGTTCCTTGCCGCGCGCGGCGCGACGGCGCAGGTGCAGCGGCAGCACCGGCGCCAGGGCGGCCGCGGTCCAGTGCCAGGCGCTCGCGAGGATCATCCGCCCGCCATCGCATCGGCCCGCGCGCAGGCCTCGGTCAAGGCGGCGGCGATGGCCTCGACAGCGCCCGGCGCATCCTCCCGCGCCACCGCGATCGGCGCACCCATCACCGCCACGCCGCGCGCGAAGGGCAGGGGGAAGCGCATGCGGTCCCAGGATCGCGCCAGGCGCATGCGCGACGACGCCACCGCGCAGGGCAGCACCGGCACGCCCGTGAGCGCCGCCAACTGTGCCACCCCAGGCGCGGCCACGCGCGCCGGCCCGCGCGGCCCGTCCGGCGTGATGACCGCGACGCCGCCGCCGGCCAGGATGCGCGCCAGCCCCCGCAGCCCCGTCGGCCCCCCCTTCGACGAGGAGGCATGCACCACATCGATCCCGAAGGGCCGCACCGCGGCGGCGATCAGCCTGCCATCCCGGTGGCGCGAGATCAGCACCTGCGCCCGCCGCCCGCCCGGCTGCGGCACCCGCCGCGCCAGCAGCCGCCAGCCGAGCGCGGCCAGCGGCAGCCGTTCGTGCCAGAAGGCCAGGATCATCGGGCCGCCAGCGAGCGCGCGGGCGTGGTCCTCCCCCACCAATGTCCAGCGGGTGGTGGCCCAGACCAGGCGCAGATACAGCGCCACCAGCCAGGCCAGCGCGCGCTGGATGGCGGGGTGGCGGATCAGGCGCTTCGCCATCGGGGCCTGTGGCACGGAATTGTCACGCAGCGGCCCTAGCACGCCGCGGCGTGCCGGCGAAGCGGGGCGGTTTCGCGATGGCCCTGCGGCGTGGCAGGATCGCGTCGGCGATGATTCGAAGGTAGCACGGCATGATGTGGGTCCGGGTGTTCCAAGGTTCCGCGGCGCGGCGCTTGCGCGCGGGCCTGCTGCTGGCCGGGCTGCCCCTGATGGTGCTCGCGGGCTGCAAGGAATCCGCCCCGCCGCCGCAGGCCGGCCCGCCGCCCGCGGTGGTGGTGGTGCGCGTCGAGCGCAGCGAGATCAGCCGCGGCGCCGAATTCATCGGCCGCGTCGAAGCCATCGACAAGCAGGAGGTGCGCGCGCGCATCACCGGATTCCTCTACGCCCGCCACTTCGAGGAAGGCGCCGAGGTCAAGGCCAACGACCTGCTCTTCACCATCGAGCAGGCGCCCTTCGCCGCCGAGGTGGCGCTGCGCCAGGCCGCCGTCGAACGCTCCGAGGCCGAACTCCGCAACGCCACCCTGCAGGTCGAACGCGGGCAGGAGCTGCTGCGCACCAACGCCATCCCGCAATCCACCGTGGACGACCGCATCACCGCCCAGGCGGCGGCGCAGGCGGCGCTGAACTCCGCCAAGGCGCAGCTGGAACAGGCGCAGATCCAGTATGGCTACACCACCATCCGCGCCGCCTTCGACGGGCGCGCGGGGCGCTCCCCGCTCAGCCCCGGCAACGTGGTCAGCCCGGACAGCGGCGTGCTGGTCCAAATCGTGCGCGACGACCCGATCCGCGTGACCTTCCCGGTGACGCAGCGCGAATTGCTGACCTTCCGCCGCGCCGAGGGCGCCTCCGGCACCAACGCCGTGCAGGTGCTGGTGCGCCTGCCCGACGGCTCGCTGCTGCCGACCGCCGGACGGATCGACTTCATCGACGTCTCGGCCAACCGTTCGACCGACAGCGTGCAGGTGGTGGCGCAGGTGCCCAACGCCCAGCACCTGCTGACGGATGGGCAGGCCGTGGCCGTCGTGGTGCGGGCCGTGCAGCCCGAACAGGCCATCGTGATCCCGCAATCCGCCCTGCAGATCGACCAGCAGGGCGCCTTCGTGCTGGCGGTCGGTGCCCAGAACCGGGTCGAGGTGAAGCGCATCCGCACCACCGCCGGCCCGGACGGCCAGACCGTGGTGACCGAGGGGCTGGAACCCGGCCAGCTCATCATCGTGGAAGGGTCGCAGCGTGCCCGGCCGGGCCAGCCGGTGACCCCGCGCCTGCAGGAGGTGCCGCCGCCCGGCGCGACGCCGACCCGCGCGACAGCGCCCGCGACAACGCCCGCCGCGCCCGCCGGCGCGACTCCACCCGGCGCGCCTGCCGGCGCGACTCCACCCGGCGCGCCTGCCGGCGCGACTCCACCCGGCGCGCCTGCCGGCGCGACTCCACCCGGCGCGCCTGCCGGCGCGACTCCGCCCGGCGCGCCTGCCCCCGCGACAACCCCCGCGCGCGGCGGCTGACCCATGATCAGCAAGGTCTTCGTCGACCGGCCGCGCCTCGCGGTCGTGATCGCCATCGTCATGACCATCGCGGGCATCGTCTCGCTGATGCAGATCCCGGTGGCGCAGTTCCCCGACATCGTCCCCCCGCAGGTGACGGTGACGGCGAACTACCCCGGCGCCTCGGCCGAGGTGGTGGAGGCAACGGTCGCCCAGCCGATCGAAAGCCAGGTCAACGGCGTGGACAACATGATCTACATGCGGTCCACCAGCGGCAATGACGGGTCCTACACGCTCACCGTCTCCTTCGCGGTGGGCACCGACCCCGACCAGAACACCACCAACGTGAACAACCGTGTGCAGCTGGCGCTGGCGCAATTGCCCGACCAGGTGCAGCGGCAGGGCCTGTCAGTCAGGAAAAAATCCTCCGCGCTGCTGCAGGTCATCACGCTGCGCTCGACCACTGGCGCGCAGGACACGCTGTTCCTGTCGAACTACGCCACCATCAACATCCTCGACGTGCTGAAGCGCGTGAATGGCGTGGGCGACGTCATCATGTTCGGCGCGCGCGACTATTCCATGCGCATCTGGTTCCAGACCGACCGGCTGACCGCGCTGAGCCTGACGCCCAACGACATCGTCAACGCCATCCAGGCGCAGAACCAGGTGGCACCGCTGGGGCGCATCGGCGCGCAGCCGGCCAGCAACGACACGTCCTACCAGCTCAACATCCGCACCACCGGGCGGCTCGAGAGCACCGACCAGTTCGGCAACATCGTGGTGCGCGCGAACCCGGACGGGTCCGTGCTGCGCGTGCGCGACGTGGCGCGCATCGAACTCGGCGCCTGGAACCAGGACCAGAACACCCGCGTCAATGGCCAGGACGCCATCGGCATCCAGATCTACCTCTCGCCCGGCGCCAATGCCGTGGGCACGGCGGATGCGGTGGCGCGGACGATGAACCAGCTCGCCGAACGCTTCCCGGCCGGCCTGGCCTACGCGGTGAACTACGACACCACCGGCTTCGTGAAGCTGACCATCCACGAGGTCATCAAGACCCTCATCGAGGCCTTCGTCCTGGTCGTGCTGGTGGTCTTCCTGTTCCTGGGGTCGCTGCGCGCCACGCTGATTCCGCTGATCGCCGTGCCGGTCAGCCTGATCGCCACCTTCGTCGTGCTGAACGCGATGGGCTATTCGGCCAATACCGTCTCGCTGCTGGCCATGGTGCTCGCCATCGGCATCGTGGTGGACGACGCCATCGTCGTGGTCGAGGCGGTGGAGGCCAAGGTCGAGGAACAGCCGCATCTGTCCGTCGCCGACGCCACCAAGGCGGCGATGGAGGGCATCACCGCGCCGATCATCGCCATCACCCTGGTGCTGCTGTCGGTCTTCGTCCCACTGGCCTTCATCCCGGGCATCTCGGGCGAGCTGTTCCGCCAGTTCGCGGTGACCGTCTCGGTCGGCATGTTCTTCTCCGCCATCAACGCGCTCACGCTGTCGCCCGCCCTCTGCGCGGTGCTGCTCTCGGCGCATCACGGGCCGAAGAAGGGTGTCATGGGCCGCATCTCGCGCGGCATCGACTGGGTGCGGGACGGCTATGCCGGCATCGTCGGCAAGCTGGTGCGCCGCGCCTTCATCTCGATCATCCTGCTCGCGGTGTTCATGGCGGGGATCATCGGCGTGGGCAGCCGCACCCCCACGGGCTTCCTGCCGCAGGAGGACCAGGGCGCCTTCTTCGTCGAGATCCGCATGCCCGACGGCGCCAGCCTCAACCGCACCCAGGCCATCGCGACCCAGGTGGAGAACGTTGCGCGCGAACTGCACGGCGTGCAGGACGTCATCACCATCGCCGGCTACTCGATGCTGAACGGCCTGGCGCAGTCCAACAGCGCCTTCCTCATCATCACGCTGAAGCCCTTCGACGAACGCACCACGCCGGCACTCGGCGTCAACGGCATCATCCGCTCGATCATCCAGGGCACCAACGAGATCGCCGCGCAGATCATCCCCTTCAACCTGCCGCCCATCATCGGGCTGGGCACTGCCGGCGGCTTCGAATTCCAGTTGCAGAACCTGGAAGGCCGCCCGGTCGGTGAAATGGCGGCGGTGATGCGCGCGCTGGTGCTGGCGGCCAACCAGGAACCGGCGCTGTCGCGGGTCTATTCGACCTTCTCGGCCGGCAACCCCTCGGTCTTCCTGGATATCGACCGCGACCGCGCGCAGGTGCTGGGGCTGTCGCTGAACGACATCTTCTCGGCGGTCTCGGCGGCGATGGGCGGGGCTTATGTGAACGACTTCAACCTGTTCGGCCGCACCTGGAAGGTCAGCCTGCAGGCCGAGGAAGCCGACCGCATGGGCGTGCCCGACATCTACCGCGTCAACCTGCGCAACCGCGACGGCGACATGATCCCGCTGCGCGCCCTGGCCGATGCCCGCATCGAATTCGGCCCGCAATCCATCATGCGCTACAACAATGTCCGCAGCCTGACGATCAACGGCGAATCGGCGCCGGGGCGTTCGTCCGGCGATGGCCTGGCGGCCATGGAACGCGTCTCGCGCGCCACCCTACCGGCCGGCTATTCCTACGAATGGACCGGCACCGCCTTCCAGGAGAAGGCAGCCTCGGGCCAGACCGGCACTATCCTGGCGCTGGCCGTGCTGTTTGCCTTCCTGTTCCTGGTCGGGCTGTACGAATCCTGGACCATCCCGGTGCCGGTGCTGCTCTCGGTCTCGGTCGGCGTGCTCGGCGCCATGGCGGCGATCGGGCCGGCGGGCCTGGCCCTCGACCTCTATGCCCAGGTCGGCATCGTCGTGCTCATCGCGCTCGCGGCGAAGAACGGCATCCTCATCATCGAATTCGCCAAGGACCAGCGCGAACACAAGGGCGTGTCCATCACCGAGGCCGCAACCCTCGGCGCCAAGCTACGCTTCCGTGCGGTGATGATGACGTCCTTTGCCTTCATCCTCGGCCTCTACCCGCTGGTGGTGGCCGAGGGCGCCTCCGAGATCAGCCGCCGCGCCGTCGGCACGCCGGTCTTCTGGGGCATGCTCGCCGCCTCCTCGATCGGCATCTTCATGATCCCAATGCTCTACGTGGTGTTCCAGACGCTGCGCGAGCGCATCAAGGGCCGCCTGTTCAAGGCCGAGCCGGCCGCCGATCCCCACCACGCTTGACCCGGGCCCCGCGGCACACGATTTCTGTCCCAACCGCGGGGACCTTCCGTCCCCGCCCCCTGATGGAGCCCCCCCATGGGTGACATGACCAAGCCCGTCTCCGACGACAGCTTCAAGCAGGACGTCCTGGAAGCCCCGGGCCCTGTGCTGGTGGATTTCTGGGCCGAATGGTGCGGCCCCTGCCGCATGGTCGGCCCGATCCTCGACGAGATCGCCGCCGAATACGCCGGCAAGCTGACCATCGCGAAGGTGAACATCGACGACAACCCGATGACGCCGAACGAATACGCGGTGCGCGGCATCCCGACGCTGATCCTGTTCAAGGACGGCAAGCCGGTCGAGACCAAGGTCGGCGCCATGCCGAAGGGCGCGCTGAAGGCCTGGATCTCGGGGGCGATCGGGGAATAAAAAGGAAGGTCGGGGGAGAGAACTCCCCCGATCCCCCTCCTTCTTTTGTCTTTTGGGAACTGACCTCCGCTGTCAGTTTCCAGGTGCCAGAAATCGGTGGGGGTCCGGGGGAGGTGTTCCTCCCCCGGCCTTCATCACCGCACGGGCACCAGCGCCGCCCTGAACTGCGCCGCGCAGGCTTCCCAGGACCACGCCTCGGCATGCGTGCGGCAGGCGGCCCGATCCGCCTCCAACGCCCGCAGGCAGGCTGCGCGCAAATCCTCATCCAGCGCGCCGATCCGCGGGTCCGTCACCACATCGCGCGGCCCGGTCACCGGAAACGCCGCCACCGGCGTGCCGGATGCCAGCGCCTCCAGCAGCACCAACCCGAAGGTGTCGGTGCGCGAGGGAAACACGAACACATCCGCCCCGGCATAGGAGCGCGCCAGCATCCCATTGTCGCGATACCCGGTGAAATGCACGCCCGGAAACCGCGCCATCAGCCCCGCGCGCGCCGGCCCATCCCCCACCACCACCTTGGTCCCCGGCAGGTCGAGCGCCAGGAACGCCTCGATCCCCTTCTCCACCGCCACCCGTCCGGCATAGAGGAACACCGGCCGCGCCAAACCCTCCCACGGGTCGCGCGGCTCCGGCCGGAACCGCGCCAGATCCACCCCGCGCGTCCAGGCGCGCACCTTGGTGAAGCCGCGCGACGCCAACTCCTCGCGCAGCGACCGCGTCGCCGCGAAGGTCCCCGCGCCGGCATTGTGGAAGCGCCGCATCACCGCCCAGGACCAGCCGCGCGGCACGCGCGTGCGCGCATGCAGGTAGTCCGGGAAGCGCGTGTGGAAGGCGGTGGTGAAGGGCCAGCCGCGCTTGATGCACAAGGCCCGCATCGCCCACCCCAGCGGCCCTTCCGTCGCGATGTGCACCACATCCGGCGCGAAGGCATCGACCAGCCTGCGCAGCCGGCGCCCCGGCGCGATCGCCAGCCTGATCTCGGCATAGCCTGGCATCGGCACGTTCACGAAGCGGTCGGGTCCGATCACCTCGACCGTGTCGCCGCCGGCGCGCAGCTGCTCCGCCACGATCGACATCGTCCGCACCACGCCATTCACCTGCGGGAACCAGGCGTCCGAGACCACCAGGACCCGCATCGGCGCCGTGCGCGCGCCGATGCTGCCGGCTGCCGGCCTTGCGTCGTCCATGCCGCGTCAGGCCGCCGGCAGCGCGGCCGCCGCGCGCTTCGGCGCACGCGCGTAGGACAGGCGGTTCTCGGCCACCCAGTCCACCAGCTCGAAGCGGCCATCGGCGTGCTCGACCAGCGCGGTGCAGCTCTCCACCCAATCGCCGTCGTTCATGTACAGGACGCCGGCCACCTCGCGCATCTCGGCATGGTGGATGTGCCCGCAGATCACGCCGTCCAGCCCGCGGCGCCTGGCTTCCTGCGCCAGCGCGGTCTCGAAGCGGTCGATCGCCTTGACCGCCTCCTTCACCTGGCGTTTCAGCCATTGCGACAGCGACCAGTAGGGATAACCCAGGCGCCGCCGCGCCGCGTTGAACCAGCGGTTCACGAACAGCGCCCAGTCGTAGGCCCAGTCGCCCAGATGCGCGATGACCTTGGCGTAGCGGATCACGCCGTCGAACTCGTCGCCATGGATCACCAGGAAGCGGCGCCCGTCGGCGGCGGTGTGCTCCGCCTCGCGCACCAGCTTCACGCCGGCGAATTCCAGGCCGAGCCAGTCGCGAAAGATCTCGTCGTGGTTGCCGGGGATGTAGATCACCTCGGTGCCGTGGCGCGCCATGCGCAGGATCAGGCGGATCGCCTCGTCGTGGTCGGCATCCCAGTACCAGGATTTCCGCAGCCGCCACCCGTCGATGATGTCGCCCACCAGGTAGAGCTTCTCGCACTCCACCTTGCTCAGGAAATCCACCAGGAAGTCGCCGCGGGCCCCCTTGGTGCCCAGGTGGACATCCGACAGGAAGATGCTGCGGTAGCGGCGGCGCGGATTGACGTCGTGCATCCGAAACTCTCCGGAACGGCGCCCTGCCGCGCGGGGCGCCCGCGCGAATCAAGCGGCGTGCTGCAAGTGCGGTGGCGATACAGCGCGGTTGCGCGGCCGCGTGTGAATCCTGCATGAATCATTGCGCGCCCATGAAGCATCGCGCGCGCATGACGCATCGCGCGCGCCCCGCGTCGCCATGTCATGCTGCGGTCGCGCAAGCGTCGTCGAATCGTCACCGGTCGCTGCGAGAAGCCCGACGGATGGCTCCGAGCTCCTCCCCGCGCATGCTGATCGTCTTCAACCCCGCCGCCGGCGCGCGCCGGCGGCGCAGGCTGCTGGCGGCGCTCGACCTGCTGCGCGGCCTGGGCATGCGCCCGGAGGTGGCAGATACCGCGCGCCGCGGCCACGCCGTGCAGATCGCGCGCGATGCCGCACGGGGCGGCGTGCCGATGGTGGTCGCCGCCGGCGGCGACGGCACCATCGCGGAAGTCGCCGCCGGCCTGTCGGGATCGGACAGTGCGCTCGGCGTGCTGCCGCTCGGCACCGCGAATGTGCTGGCGCTGGAACTCGGCCTGCCGCGCACGCCGGTCGGCGCGGCGGCGGTGCTGGCGATGGGCCGCACCGCGCTGCTGCATCCGGGCCTGGCGCGCTACGCCGATGGGCGTGAGCTGCTGTTCGTGCAGATGCTGGGCGCCGGCTTCGACGCCGCGGTGGTGCACCACCTGTCAACGGGGCTGAAGCGCGCCATCGGGAAGGGTGCGTATGTGGCGCAGACGCTGCGCGAGATGCCGCGCTACGGCTTCGCGCCGATCCGCTGCGTGCTGGATGGGCGGGAGGAAGCGGCGGCGAGCGTCATCGTCACCAAGGGCCGGCTCTATGCCGGGCGCTTCCTGCTCGCGCCTGGTGCGGACCCGCGCGAGGAAGGCTTCCACGTCGCGCTGTTCCGCGGCGCCGGCGCGCTGGCGGCGATGCGCTACGGCGCGGCGTTGCCGCTCGGCCTGCTGTCGCGCCTGCCGAGCGTGGAGATCCGCCAGGCCGCGCAGGTGCGCCTCGATGGCGCGCTGGTCCCGGTGCAGGCGGATGGCGACGCGGCGGCGTGCCTGCCGGTGGTGGTGGGGCCGGCACCGCGGCCGATGCGGATTATCGTGCCGTAAGGCGCGCTTCCAGTGTCGTGCCGCAAGGCGCGCTTCCAGTGTCGTGCCGCAAGGCGCGCTTCCAGTGTCGTGCCGTAAGGCGCGCTTCCAACGTCGTGCCGTAACGCGCGCGCAGATCGACATGCCGTAGCCCGCGCCCGGCCGCCATGCTTCAGTGCGCTCAACCCATACGGAGGAACGCCATGGCACCGCATCGCCGCGACCTGCTGCCGCTGGCGGCGGGGCTTGCACTGGCCGCGCCGGCCGCGCGTGCCCAGCCGGCCTGGCCGACGCGACCGATCCGCCTGATCGTCGCCTTCGCGCCCGGCGGCTTCACCGACATCGCCGCGCGCGTGCTGGCCGCGCAGCTCGGCCAGCAGCTCGGCCAGCAGGTGGTGGTCGACAACCGCGCCGGCGCCGCCGGCATCATCGGCACCGAGGCGGCGATGCGCGCCGAACCCGACGGCTACACGCTGCTGATGGGCACGATCAGCACCCACGCGATGAATGTCGGCCTGTACCGGCGCCTGCCCTACGATCCCGTGGCCGGCTTCACGCCGGTGTCGCGTGTCGCCACCGGCCCGTCGCTGCTGGTGGCGCATCCCTCGCTCGGCATCACCGACCTCGCGACGCTCATTGCCCGCGCGCGGGAGAAGCCGGGCGACATCACCTGCGGGTCGGCCGGCAACGGCACGTCGAGCCACCTGGCGATGGAATTGCTGCAATCGCAGGCCGGCATCCAGTTCCTGCACGTGCCCTTCCGCAGCACCTCCACCGCGGCGCAGGCGCTGCTGGCCGGGCAGGTGCAGGTGATGTTCGATCCCATCCCATCCTCGCTGCCGCAGGTGCGCGACGGCAGGATGGTGGCGATCGCCGTCACCGCGGCGCGCCGGCTCAACGAACTCCCCGCGGTGCCGGCGATGGCCGAGACGCTGCCGGGCTTCGAGATGGGCGTGTGGGTCGGCATCTTCGGCCCCGCCGGCCTGCCCGCGCCGATCGTCGCGCGCATCGACGCGGCGACGCGCCAGGCCCTGGCATCGCCGGAACTCGTCGGGCGGTTCGCGGAGCTCGGCATGCTGCCCTTCCCGGGCGGGCCGCAGGAGCTCCGGACCTTCCTGGCGGCGGAGATCGACCGCTGGGTGGCGGTGGTCCGTCGCGCCGGCATCACCGCCGACTGAACCACCGCCGCCGCCCGAATGCGCGGACGCCCCTCGCCACGCGGCGCGAAGCGCGCCATGAGGGCAACCGCAACCGAGGAACCGCACCCGCCATGACCATCGGCTTCCGCATCGCCCCCGTGACGCAGCGCGTCGCCCCCGACCTCTGCGCCCGCGCGCTGAAAATCCCCGCCGCCAATCTCGGCGACGTGATGAACCGCATCCAGACCATGCGCGGCGGCCTGCGCCCCTTCGGCGGGCGGAAGGTCATCGCCGGCCCGGCCTTCACCGTGAAGGCGCGTTCGGGCGACAACCTGCTGCTGCACCGCGCCTGCGACATGGCGGCACCGGGCGACATCATCGTGGGCGATGGCGCCGGCGACCTGTCGATCGCGCTGATGGGCGAACTGATGATCGGCCACGCGCAGAAGCGCGGCGTGCAGGGCATCGTGCTCGACGGCGCGGTGCGCGATGTCGATGCGCTGGCGGCGATGGACATCGGCGTCTGGGCCTGCGGCGCCACGCCCTCGGGCCCCTACAAGGACGGCCCTGGAGAGATCGGCCACCCGATCGCCTGCGGCGGCCAGGTGGTGATGCCCGGCGACCTGATCGTGGCGGATGCCGATGGCGTGGTGGTGGTCCCGCGCGCCCATGCCGCCGAGGTCATCGCCGCCGCCGAGGCCCACAACGCGAAGGAGCAGGCGGCGCAGGCGGCGATCGACGCCGGCACCTACGACCGCGCCTGGGTGCTGGACGCGCTGCGCGCCAAGGGCTGCGAGGGCGCCTGAGGCCAACGTGCCCCGCCATGGCGTGCCCGGTGCCGCCCGATGATCCGCCGCGTGCTGCGCTGGATCGGCGCCGGCCTCCTGCTGCTTCTGATCGGCGCCGCGATGTGGCTCTACACGCCTGACGAGGACCCCGCCCGGCTGCGCGCCGCCCATGCCGGCCCGCCCTCGGAATTCCTCGATGTGGCGGGGCTGCGGCTGCATCTTCGCGACACCGGCCCGCGCGACGGCCCGGCCGTGCTCCTGCTGCACGGATTCGGGTCCAGCCTGCATAGCTGGGATGGCTGGGCGGCGCTGCTGGCCGACCGCTTCCGCGTGCTGCGCATCGATCTGCCCGGCTTCGCGCTGACCGGCCCCGACCCGACCGGCGACTATTCCGATGCGCGCGCCGCTGTGGTGCTGGCGGCGCTGCTGGACCGGCTCGGCATCGCGCGGGTGGATGTGGTGGGCAATTCGATGGGCGGGCGCATCGCCTGGCGCTTCGCGCTGGCGGACCCCGCACGGGTCCGGCGCCTGGTGCTGGTGGCCCCGGACGGCTTCGCCAGCCCTGGCCGCCCCTATGGCGCGCCCGAGCCGGTGCCCCCGGTGGTCCACCTGCTGCCCTGGATGATGCCGCGCGCCATGCTGCGCGCGACCCTGGCCCCGGCCTATGCCGACCCGACGCGCATGACCGAGGCCGATGTCGACCGCGCCCACGACCTGCTGCGCGCGCCCGGCGTGCGCCCTGCCATCCTGGCCCGCATGGCGCAGCATGTGCTGGAGGACCCGCGCCCGCTGCTGCCGCGCCTGACCCAGCCCGTGCTGCTGCTATGGGGCGAACACGACCGCCTGATCCCGGCGGCCCACGGCCAGGACTGGATCGCGGTGCTGCCGCGCGCCGAACTCGTGGTGCTGCCCAACCTCGGCCATGTCCCGCAGGAGGAAGCGCCGGCGGTGTCGCTGGCGCCGGTGCGGGCATTCCTGGAGGCGCCCGACCGCCCATGAAAAAGGCCCCCCGCCGAAGCGGGAGGCCCTTTGCCGTTCGTCCCTGCCACCGCGCCGTCAAGCGTCGGCGGTCTGCTGGATCGCCGAGAGGATCCAGCGCCCGCCCGGGCCCTTCCGCACGAAGGTCCAGATCTCGGTCGCCTCGGTGCGCTTGACGGTGCTGCCCTCGACCACCTCGTTGGTGGCGTTGTCGAAGGTCGCGTCCAGCATCGAGAAGCGCATCGCGACGGTGGCGTAGTCCTCGGCACCCTCGCTCCAGGCTTCCGACAGGTCGCCCTGTTCCAGGCGCACATCGCGCGTCTCGTTGCGCCAGTTGCGGGCTTCCAGGTCACGCAGGTCCTGCGCGAAATAGGACACCATCTCCGGCGTCGCGACGGCGCGCAGCGCGGTCAGGTCGCGCTTCGACCAGGCGGCGTTCACATCGACCAGCGTCTGCTCGAAGGCCTTGTAGTCGGCCGGGCCGATCTGCACGGGGGCGGCCGGCACGGCGGCCTTCATGCCACCTGCGCCGCCGAACTGCTTGGCCTCGGGCTGCTGCTGGAAGGCATGGGCCTGCGGGCCGGCGGCGGTGGCCGGCTGCTGGCGGCGGCGGAACAGCCGCACCACGAACATCACCAGCAGGCCGACCAGCGCGATCTGCAGCAGCATGCCCAGGATGGCGCCGAAGCCGGCGCCGCCGCCGAACAGGCCGAAGCCCAGCAGGCCGCCGATCAGCCCGCCCATCAGCAGCGCGCCGCCGAAGGACCCGAAGAAGCCGCGCGACTGCGTGGCCGCCCCCGGCGCCATCCCGGGGCGCGGCGCGACGGCGCCAGGCGAGCCCGGCTGCGTGCCGGTGCGGTCGAAGCGCTGGGCCGCGCCGGGCGCGGTCTGCGTCGGCGGCGGCGCTTCATAGGTGCGGCTGCCCCGGCTGCCCGAGGAGCCACGGCCGCCGGGCCGGGCCTCGGCGAGGATCGGGGTCAGCACCAGGGCCACGAAGGCGATGGCGGACAGGGAGGCAGCGAGGCGGCGCATCTTGGGTCACGTCTCCGGCGCGGTTTCGTTGTCTGCAACATAGTATGTCCTGGCTGTCATTTCGATGGTCTGAATCACAAACCCTTCCTTCACCGCCGCGCGCCATCCTTCGCCGGCGCGCGGGCTGCCCGACGCGCCCTCGCAGGATGCCGGGATGACGCCGCTGGATCACGCCGATGCCGGGCCGGGCCCCGAGGCCCTTCGCCGCGCCCTTCGCGGCCCGCCGGGCCGCGTGGCGCTGCACCTGCGCGCCCCGGCCACCGACGCGCAGCGCCGTGTCGCCCTGGCCCTGCTGGATGAAGCCGGCCGCGCGCGCGGCGCCGCCATCCTCGAGACCGCCACGGGCGACCTGCTGCTGACCGAGGCCGACCCCCCCGACGCCGCCCGCGCCGAGTCCGCCCTGCTGCGCCTGTTCGGCACCGCGCCCGAACGGCTCGAATGGCCGGATGCCATGCCGGCGCTGCTCGCCCTGCCGGCCCTGGCGCCGGCCGCGCCGCGCCCGCCGCCCGCGCCGCCGCCCACCGGCATCGAGGCCCTGGCCGAAGCCGCCCCGCTGCCCACGCTGCTGCGCCGCACCGGCGTGCTGCACATCGCCGCCGGCCAGCCCCGCCGCCTGGCCATGCTCTGCCTGCGCCTGCCCTCCCGCGCGTTGGCGCAGGCGCTCGGCCCGGCCGCCGCCGATGCCGACCTGCTGCGCCACGCGACCGATCGCGCCCGCGCCCGCCTGCCCGCCCTGCTGGCCGACCCGGCGGGGCGGGAGGCGCTGCTCGGCCTCGCCGCGCCGGTGCCGCTGCTGCTCGACCTGCCGGCGGCCTCGCTGCCCGACCCGCCGCCCGCCGAGGGCGACCCGCCCGGCCCCCCCGCGCTGATCGCCGCGCTGTCGCTGCGCGAAGCCCTGGCCGAGGGCATGGCCGCCCGCCGCCAGGCCCTTCACCATGCCGGCTGGGGCCTCGCCACGCGCGGCATCGACGCGGCGGCGCTGGGGCTGATCGCCCCGGATTCCCTGCCCACCGACCTGCTGCTGCTCGCCTGGTCGCCGGCGCTCGCCGGGCGCGCCGCCACCGCCGCCCTGCGCCGCATCGACCCCGCCCGGCTGGTGCTGGACGGCGTCGATGGGCAGGAGGCGTTGGAATGGGGCCTTTCGCTCGGCATCGCGCGCTTCGCCGGGCCGTGGATCGACGCGGTGATGGCGGCGACCCGCATGGCCGGCTGCGCGCAGGCCGCCGCCTGCACGCGCGCGCAATGCACCGCGCGCGCCGCCGCCGCCGCGCCGGGCGGCCGCGCCGGCTGCGCCGACCCGGCGCTGCTCGGCGCGCTGGTGCCGCCATGATCCTCGCCGAAATCCCGGTGGTCGGCGCCCTCGGCGCGCCGCCCGGCGCGGCCGGCGCTGTCAGCCTCGCCGCCCTGGTGCGCGAGACCGTCGCCGCCGGCGTCGAGCGCCGCGTCCTGGTGTTCCGCCCCGCCCGCCTGTCCGCCCAGCACCGCCGCCCGGCCCAGCTCGCCCTGCTGCGCGAAGGCTGGGACGCGCTGCGCCGCACCTCCCGCACGCGCGTCTTCGACCTGCCGCGCGCCGGCCTCGCCGCGGTGGAGGGCCTGCCCGGCCACCATTTGGCGGCGGCGCACGAGGCCATCGCCGGCATGCTCGACCCGCAGGAGGCCGGCGCGCTGGAATTGCTGCGCCTGCCCGACCAGGCCGCGGCCGTGCTGGCCGCGGTGGAGGAGGCGCTCGGCCTCGATGCCGCCATGCGCGCCGCGCCGGCGCCGGTGGCCGGCCGCGCGCCCGATGGCGCGGCGATCGGCCTGGCGGAGCGCGCCCTGCTCTCCGCCGATGTCACCGCCTTCCTGCGTCGGCGAAAGGTCTGCCGCCTGGTGCCCGGCGGCGGCGCGCCCGACCCGGTCTGGGAGGACCGCCGCGTCGCGCTGGAGGATGTCTGCGCCGCCCTGCTGCCCGGCTGCGACCTGGCGCGCGCGCCCTGGCTGGCGCGCCGCTTCCGCCGCAGCATCGACGCCCGCCTGCTGGCCGGGCTGTGCCATGCCGAGGAACTGCGCGGCCTCGGCCCGCTGTCGCTGACGCTCGGGATCGATGCGGTGACCGCGCCCGAATTCCTGCGCCTGGATGCGATGTGGCCGGCCGCCCTGCGCGGCGCGCTGACCGTGGCGATCGCCGCCGAGGAAGCCGCCACCGACCCCGCGGGCTTCGCCTTCGCGCGGGAGGTGCTGCTGCTGCGCGGCCATCGCGTCATGCTGGACGCCGCCGCGCCTGGCGCGCTGCTGGCACTGCCGCCGTCCCGCGCCGGCACCGCGCGGGTGCGGTTGCGCTGGTCCGAGGGGCTGCCGCCGCTCGGCAGCCCGGCCGCCGAGGCGCTGCGCGCCGTCCTGCCGCCCGAACCGGAGGCCGTGGTGCTGGCCGGCGTGGATCGCCCCGCCGCCATCGCCTGGGGTTGGGAAATGGGCATCACGCTGTTCCAGGGCCGCCTGATCGAGAACCGCCGTCCGGCGGCGTGACTTGGCGTCACCCCTCTGCGGGGCGATATGCACGGGATGAACCCCCCCGCACTGCTCGTCGAAGGCCTGTCCAAGACCTATGCCGCCGGCAGCGCCCCTGCCGTCGATGCGCTGTCCTTCACCCTGCCCATGGGCGGCACCTGGGGGTTGCTCGGCGGCAATGGCGCGGGGAAGTCCACCACCATCGCCATGCTGCTCGGCCTGCTGGTGCCCAGCGCCGGGCGCGTGGTCGCACTCGGCCACGACATGGCGCGCGACCGCTTCGCCGCCCTGGCGCGGATGAATTTTTCCTCCCCCTACATCGCCCTGCCGCATCGCCTGACGGTGGAGGAGAACCTGCGCGTCTACGCCCACCTGTACGGCGTGCCCGACACCGCGCGGCGCATCGCCGAACTGGCCGAGGAATTCGCCCTCACCGACTTCCTGGCCCGCCCGGCCGGCCAGCTCAGCGCCGGGCAGAAGACGCGCGTGGCGCTGGCCAAGGCGCTGGTCAACCGACCGGCGCTGCTGCTGCTCGATGAACCCACCGCCAGCCTCGACCCCGATACCGGGGACTGGGTGCGCTCCACCCTGGAACGCTATTCCGCGGCCAGCGGGGCAGCCATCCTGCTGGCCAGCCACAACATGGCCGAGGTCGAGCGCCTGTGCTCCAACGTGCTCATGCTCAAGGGCGGCCGCATGGTCGATGAGGGCAGCCCCGCCGCGCTGGTCGCGAAATACGGCCGCGACGACCTGGAGGAGGTCTTCCTCGACATCGCCCGCGGGCGTGCGCGGGCGGAGGGCGTGGCATGAGCGCTCCGACGCCCGGAGACCGCGGCGCGGCCGCCAAGACGCCGCGAGAGCATGGCGTGGCCGCCACGACGTCTGCGGAGCCTGGCGCATTCGCCACGACGTCTGCAGAGCGTGGCGCGTTCGCCACGACGCCCGGCGGATCGGCGCGCCGCATCTGGGGCCTGATGTTCCGCCACCTGGCGCTGTACCGCCGGTCCTGGCCGCGCCTGCTGGAACTCATGTACTGGCCGGTGCTGCAGATGGTGGTCTGGGGCTTCGTCACCTCCTACCTGGTGGGCGTGCAGGGGAACGCCGTCACGATCGCCGCCGGCGTCCTGCTCGGCGGCGTGCTGCTGTGGGAGGTCACGCTGCGCAGCCAGATGGGCTTCGCCATCTCCTTCCTCGAGGAAATCTGGTCGCGCAACCTGGGCCACCTCTTCGTCTCCCCGTTGCGACCCTGGGAATTGGTGGCCGGGCTGGCGGCGATGAGCGTGCTGCGCACCGCGGTTGGCGTGGGTGCTGCGATGCTGCTGGCCTTCGCGCTGTACGGCTTCGGCATCTGGACCATCGGGCCGGTGCTGGTGGCCTACATGGCGGCGCTGATGGCGATGGGCTGGGCGGTGGCACTCGCCGTCACGGCGCTGATCCTGCGCCACGGCGCGGGCGCGGAAGCGCTGGCCTGGGGCGTCATGTTCGGCCTCGCCCCCTTCGCGGCGGTTTTCTATCCGGTGGCGATCCTGCCCGGCTGGCTGCAGCCGGTGGCACTCGCCATCCCGGCGGCGCATGTCTTCGAAGGCATGCGCGCGGCGCTGGTGCAGGGCGTGATCGCCTGGGACCACCTGGCCTGGGCGGTGGTGCTGGATGGCGTGTGGCTGGCGGGGGCGGCCTGGGTGTTCCTGTCGCAGTTCCACCAGGCGCGGGTGCGCGGGGCGCTGCTGAATATCGGGGAATGAGGACGGGGAGGGGACGGCATGGCCGAATTCGAAACCGGGAGGCTGACAGCCCAGCCCATCGGCGATGACGATCGCGGATGGCAGCAGCCCATAACGGATGGACGCAATCCGGTGGACGCCGCCCTGCACTGGATCAACACCGGCGAGGTTGTCGGGCCTGACATGATGTTCCCCCTGGCCCTGGCCTATCTGACTGGCCTGACCGCCAGCGAGGCGCGGGCCCTGGTCGCGGCAGCGCAGGCCGAAGACCCGCAGAACTGGATTGACCGCCTGCGCGCGCATTGGCCGTCAGGCCAGGCCTGACGCGAGCAGCCCGCCGGCCCTGCGAAGGACGCACCGCGGCGTGGCCTGGGCGGACAAGCCATCCCGCGGGTTGCGGTCCGGCCATACGCTGCGCGGGCTGCAGGCGCGGCGGCGGGAGCGCCACGCCTTCGCGTCGGAGCGGCTATGCTGGCACGGGGCGAAGCATCAGCCGCCGCTCGGTCACGCTGCGCCCCCATTGCTGCGCCGTGACCTCGCGATCCAGCACGAACCCCGCCGCGTCATACAGCCTCGCCGCGGCATCGAGCCCCGCCAGCGTCCACAGATGCACCTCCGGCACGCCGATGCGCCGTGCCTGCGCGATCGCCTCGCCCAGCCAGCGGCGCCCCAGCCCCTGGCCGCGCAGCGCCGGGTCCAGGATGAACCAGCGCAGATGCGCGCTGGCCGGGTCCTCCCCGCAATCCAGCGCGATCGACCCCAGCACGCGCCCGTCGCCGACCGCGCAGCGGAACAGATCGCGCGCGGGGTCGAGGCGCAGCAGGAAGTCGCCCAGCTCGCGCGCCACCTTGGCCTCGAAGAAGGCGCCGAAGCCGTGGCTGGCGGCATAGGTTCGGGCATGCAGCGCGGCGATGCCGCCGATGGCGCCGGGAGTCCAGGCGGCGTGGGTCACGATGTCCATGCCCGATCGTCCAACGCCGCGCCGGGGAAAGCCAGGGGCGCATTGCCCGCGCTGCCGGCGCCAACCCGGTTGACCTGACACCGCGCCCATGGCCCTCCCGCCGCCGCCGCGCTATCTCCCGCCGCATGACCCCCACCCGCTTCTTCCTGGTCCGCCACGCGCTGGTGGAGCCCTCTGCCCGCGCCGTGCTCTATGGCTCGATGGATGTCGCGCTGTGCGACCTGGCGCTGCGCCAGGAAGCCGCCGCCTATCGCTGGCTGGCGCATCGCCTGCCGCAGCCGGCGCGCTGGTGCGTCACCAACCTCTCGCGCACCCGCTTCACCGCCGCCGCCATCTTCGCCGCCGGCTACCCTGAGGCGGAACTGGAGGCCGAACCCGACCTCGCCGAACAGCACCTCGGCGACTGGCAGGGCATCCCGCACGAGGCCCTGCCGGCCCTGCTGCGCCACCCCGCCCACCCCTTCTGGCCGCATGGCGGCGAGGAACACCCGCCCGGCGGCGAATCCTTCCGCCAGGTGCAGGCGCGCGTCGCCGGCGTGCTCGAACGCCTGGCGACGCTGCTGGAAGGCCAGGACGTCGTGATCATCGCCCATGGCGGGTCGATCCGCGCCGCCCTGGCCCATGCGATGGGCCTGACGCCCGACCAGGCGCTGGTCTTCAGCATCAAGAACCTCTCGCTGACCCGCATCGAGAAACACGGCCCCGACTGGCGCGTCGCCGCGGTCAACGAGGAACCCTGGACCCCCCCGGCGCAGGCCGCCTGACGCGCCCGTCACAGGAACACCATCGCGAAACCTTTGTCATGCCGCGAAACCGGGTCTAGAACAGCGTTCACTCAAAGGCTTGGGAGGTTCGCTTCATGCGCCGTCTCGCCATTTTCGCGCTCGCCGCCCTTGGCCTGGCGCTTGGCCCCCACGACGCCCGCGCCCAGGCGGAGGAGCAGGCGCTGGTCGACCGCGCCACGCTCTCCCTGGGCGAGGTCTTCGACATCGGCGACCTCAGCGCCGATGCGCGATCGATGCTCGGCCGCGCCCGCGCCGCCATGATCTGCCCGCGCGTCATCCGCGGCGGCTTCGTCATCGCCGGCCAGGGCGGCGACTGCGTGCTGGTGGCGCGCGACGGCGGCGGTTCCTGGTCCTCGCCGGCCTTCTACACCATGGGCGGTGGGTCCATCGGCTTCCAGATCGGCATCCAGGATGCCCAGGTCGTCATGCTCATCATGAACGACAAGGCGCTGGACGCGGTGCTCGACAGCCAGTTCCGCGTCGGCGCGGATGCCGGCGTGGCGCTCGGCACGCTGGGGCGCGGCATCGCCGGGTCCACCACCGCGGCGGTTGGCGCCGACATCGTGACCATCGCGCGCGCACGCGGCCTGTTTGCCGGCGTGTCGCTGGACGGCAACGTGCTCTCGGCGCGCAGCGCGGCGATGCGGGCCTATTTCGGCCGCGACGTCTCGGCCCGCCAGGTCGTCGTCGGCATGGAGGCACACAACCCGAATTCCGACCCGCTGCGCGCGGCGCTGATGCGCCTGGCCACGGCACCGGCCGCGACCACGCCGGCGCCCGCGCCCGCCGCCGTGCCGCAGGGTTCCGCCCCGCCGGCCGTGATCACGCCGGGCCCCGGCGGCCCCGCCACCACGCCGCGCGTGCAGACCGAGAGCCTGCCCTCGCCGCCGCGCGGCACGCGATAGGCACCTGACCGCGGCACCAGGATTGCAGTTCCGGGGGAACAACCCCCGGAGCATGCCATGCGCCGCATCCTGCTGCCGCTGATTGCGGCAATCCTGTGCCTGCCTGCCCATCGCGGCGCCGAGGCGCAGGCCTGGCCAAGCCGCCCCATCCGCATCGTCGTGGTGTTCCCGCCGGGCGGATCCTCCGACATCGTCGCCCGCGTGCTGGCCGATTCGCTGTCGGCGCGGCTGAACGGCCGCGTGGTGGTGGACAACCGCCCCGGCGCCGGCGGCACGCTCGGCGCCCTGCATGTCGCGCAGCAGCCGGCCGACGGCTACACGCTGATGCTGTCGAACACCGCGCCCATCACCTCCTCGCCGCCGATCTACGCCAGCGCCACCTACGACCCGGTGCGCGGCTTCGCGCACATCGCCTATATCGGCGCGACGCCGCTGGTGATCGTGGCAAACCGCGCGCTGGTGCCGGCCACCGACCTGCGGGGGCTGATCGAATGGGCGCGCGCGCAGCGCAACGCGCCGGGCTTCGGCAGTTCCGGCGCGGGGTCGGTCGCGCATATCGCCGGCACGCTGTTCGAACGCCAGACCGGCGTGGCGTTGACCCATGTGCCCTATCGCGGCAGCGCGCCGATGCAGGCGGACCTGCTGGGCGGCAATATCCCGATCGCCTTCGACACGCTGCCGCAGAATGTCGACCACATCCGCGAGGGCCGGCTGCGCGCCTTCGCCGTCACCGCGCGCGCCCGCGAGCCCATGGCGCCTGAGGTGCCGACCACCGCCGAGGCCGGCCTGCCCGACCTGCTGGTCGAGAACTGGCTCGGCCTGTCCGGCCCGGCCGGGCTGCCGGCGCCCATCGTCGCGCGCCTGCATGCCGAGACCGCCGCCGCCCTGCAGACCGACGCGATGCGCCAGCGCCTGGCCGAGCACGGCATCGCGCCGCGCCCGATGACGCAGCCCGAATTCGCCGCCTTCGTCGCGACCGATGTGCAGACCATCGGCGGGCTGGTGCGTTCGCTCGGCATCACCGCCCAGTGACTCACCACGCCGTGACCATCCGCGCCGTCTTCTTCGGCCAACCGGGCGCGGGCGCCTTCAACGCGGCGGGTGTGGCCGGGCTGGCGCGCGCGGCGGCGCGCCTCGGCGTGGCGGTGGACACCCTGTGGTCGCCCGACCCCGCGCGGCGCATCGACATGCTGCGCGCGGCCGCCGACGGCGCCGCTTTGGTCATCGCCCATGGCGGCCAGGGCGAGGCGCCGGTCGCCGCCGTCGCACCGGATTGTCCCGGCACGCGCTTCGCGGTGACGCAGGGGCGCATCGCCGGGCCGAACATCGCCTGCTTCGAGGTGCTGCAGGAACACTCCGCCTTCCTGGCCGGCGCGCTGGCGGGGTGGTGGGCGCAGGGCCGGCCGGTCGCGCACCTGTCGGGCGAACCGGTGCCGCCGGGGCTGCGCGGCCGCGCCGCCTTCGTCGCGGGCGTGGAGCACGCGGCGCCCGGCACGACCGTGCTGACCGGCTTCTGCGGCAACCAGCACGACCCCGCGCTCGCCGATCGCTGGACCGCGGCGCAATGCGCCGCCGGCGCGGTGCTGCAATTCGCCATGCTCGATGGCGGCCGGCCTGGCGCGATGGCGGCACTGCGGCGCCACGGCGCGCGCGCCATCGGCAACGTGCATGACTGGACGCTGGAGGACCCGGCCTTCCTCGCCAGCGCCGTGGCCGACAATGGCTGGTGCATCGATGCGGCGCTGGCCGCGCACCTGGCCGACGACTGGCGCGATGCGCGCATCGGCGCCGGGCAGCCCGCGGCGGTGCGCCTTGCGCTCGCGCCCGACGTGCCGCCGGCGCTGGCGGCGCGCTGCGCGGCGCTGGCGGAGCAGGTCGCGGCCGGGCGCGTTGCGGTGCCGGAGCACTACGGCGGCCCCGAATTCATGCCCCCGCCCGGAGCCGCGTGATAGCCTTCCACGGCGGTCCCGCCAGAGGACCGCGCGAGGAAGGAACCGCCCTATGCCCATCCAACGCCGCGCCCTGCTGGGCAGCGCCGTGGCGCTCGCCGCCACGCCCGCCTTCGCCCAATGGCAACCCAGCGAGCGCTACCCGGACCCCGCCGTCCAGGTGCTCGACCCGTCCTTCAACCGCTACCGCCTGGTGCTCGCGAGCGTCGAGCGCCTGTACACCGGCGCCCGATGGTCCGAAGGACCGGTCTGGATGGGCGACCAGCGCGCGCTGATCTGGTCCGACATCCCGAACAACCGGATGCTGCGCTGGCACGAGACCACCGGGCGCACCGACGTCTTCCGCGGCCCCTCCAACAACTCCAACGGCAATACCCGCGACCGCCAGGGTCGCCTCATCACCTGCGAACACCTGACGCGGCGCGTCACCCGCACCGAACCCGATGGCTCCATCACCGTCATCGCCGACCGCTTCGACGGCAAGCCGCTGAACAGCCCGAACGACGTGGTGGTGAAGCGTGACGGGTCGATCTGGTTCACCGACCCGCCCTTCGGCATCCTGGGCTTCTACGAAGGCGAGACCGCCACGCCCGAACTGCCCACCAACCTGTACCGCGTCGATGGCCAGACCGGCGCGATCCAGGTGATGACCGGCGATGTCGGCCGCCCCAACGGCCTCGCCTTCAGCCCCGACGAGCGCATCCTGTATGTGGTGGAAGCCGCCGCCACGCCGCGCGTGATCCGCGCCTTCGACGTGACCGGGGAAGGCGCGCAGACGCGCCTGGCCAACAACCGCATCTTCTTCCAGTGCCGCGACGGCGAGACGCCGGACGGCTTCCGCGTGGACGTGGACGGCAACCTGTGGTGCGGCTGGGGCATGGGCACGGCGGAACTGGACGGCGTGCGCATCATCAACGCTTCGGCGGCGAGCATCGGCCACATCCGCCTGCCCGAACGCTGCGCCAATGTCGCCTTCGGCGGGCGCCACCGCAACCGGCTGTTCATGACGGCGTCGCACGCGCTGTATAGCCTGTACGTCAACACGCAGGGCGTCGCCGGCGGTTGAGCCGCGCGTCGCGGCGGGCCATGCTGCCGCCCGCCGCGACACCGGAGGAACGAACGCCATGACAGACGACCCGCGCTGGCAGCCCAGCCTGCGCTACCCCGACCCGTCCATCGTGGCGCTCGACCCGTCCTTCAAGCGCTATCACCTGGCGCTCTCGGCGGTGGAGCGGCTGTACCACGGCACGCGCTGGGGCGAAGGGCCGGTCTGGCTCGGCGATGCGCGCTGCCTGCTGTGGTCCGACATCCCGAACAACCGCGTGCTCAAGTGGGACGAGGAGACCGGCGCGGTCTCCGCCTGGCGCAAGCCGTCCAACAACGCGAACGGCCACACGCGCGACCGCCAGGGCCGCATCGTCGCCTGCGAACATGGCGGGCGGCGCGTGGTGCGCTTCGAATACGATGGCGCCATCACCGTGCTGGCCAGCCACTACCAGGGCAAGCGGTTGAACAGCCCGAACGACGTGGTGGTGAAGTCCGACGGATCGATCTGGTTCACCGACCCGCCCTTCGGGCTGATGGCCTTCTACGAAGGCGAGAAGCACGCACCGGAACTGCCGCACACCAACATCTATCGCGTGGACGGCGCGACCGGCGACATCACGCTGGTGGCCGATGACGTGGACCACCCGAACGGCCTGGCCTTCAGCCCCGATGAATCGCTGCTGTATGTCATCGAGAGCCGCTCCGAACCGCGCAACATCCTCGCCTACGACGTGAATGGCGGCACGTTGTCCAACCGCCGCGTCTTCGTCGCCTGCAAGCCGGGCGAGACGCCGGACGGCTTCCGCGTGGACGTGGACGGCAATCTCTGGTGCGGCTGGGGCATGACGCCGGAATTCGACGGCGTGCGCATCATCAACAGCGCCGGCGCGCCGATCGGGCATATCCATCTGCCGGAACGCTGCGCGAACGTCGCCTTCGGCGGGCGCCACCGCAACCGGTTGTTCATGGCGGCGGGGCAGTCGCTGTACAGCCTGTATGTGAATACGCAGGGCGTCGCGGGGGGATAGGCCGCTCGCCGCGCGCCGGGGCGCAGATCGTCCACGCCTCCCTCGGGGCGCACGCCCTGCGCGCCTGGCTTCGTTTCTCGCGCGCGTCCTCGGCCCGCTCGGACGCGTCCGTTCGCGCGGGTGATCGTCCGGTCATGCTCTGCCGGTCCCGCGTTCGAGCACCGGCGCGCCGTCGCGATGCCTGTCGTCCGGTGGATCACGCGCAGCAGGCGCGCAGCGCCTCCGCCAGCGCCGGCAGGTCCGCATCGTCCAGCGCTATAGGATTCACCGCCAGCACCCCGCGCCGGATGCGCGCGGCATCAACATGCACCGCCGGCTCGTTCGCGCGCAGCGCGGCCTCGGCGCGTTCGGCGGCGGCGCGATCGGCGAAGCGCAGTTCCAGCAGCGGCAGGCCGGGCTTCGCGCCATCGGGCACCAGCACCGCGCCCGGCACGTCGAGCGCGTTCAGCCGCGCGGTCCAGCGTGCCGTGCGTGCGGCGGGGTCTTCCCCGACGAACCGGCGCAGCGCCGCGATCAGCCCGACGACTTCCTCCTTTCCCACCTTCGCCACGCGCCCGATGCCGTGATGCGGCAGGAAGCGAAGCTGGTTCAGCGGCGCGAATTCCGGCGGTGCCACGAACTGCGAGTCCGGCAGGTCGAGGTCCAGCATCTGCACCAGCGCGCTGCTCACCAGATCCTGCCGACCGCACAGGATGCCCGAGGCCTGCGGCCCGCCGATCGCCTTCCCGCCCGAGAAACACACCAGGTCCGCGCCTGCCGCGATGAAGCGCCGCAGGTTCGCCGCCGGTGGCAGCTGCGCCGCGGCATCGACCAGCACGGGGATGCCGCGCGCATGCGCCTCGCGCACCACGTCTGCCAGAGGCGGCTCGGCATGCTCGCCCGCCAGGTGGAACACCGCGGCGGTGCGCGGCGTGATGGCCTCCGCGATCTCGCCCGCGCTCGCATCGCGCACGCCGGGTCCCGACAGTCGGTCGGGAATGCCGACCTCGACGATCCGCCCGCCGGCGACGCGCAGCGACCGGTCATACATGTTGCGCTGGCTGCGGCTGACGATGAACTCATTCGGCAGCCCGTCGGTATCCGGCAGCCGGTTCATCGCCGCGGGATCCAGCCGCGCCATGCAGGCCGCCGCGCCCAGCATCAGCGCCGCCGCCGCGCCCGCGGTGACGATGCCGGCCTCCGCCCCCGTGGCCTCCACGATGGCGCGCGATGCCGCCGCCTGCACGTCGGGCATCTCGAAGCACACCCGCGCGGCCTCCACCATCGCCGCCACCACCTCCGGCGCCATCATCCCGCCGGACAGGCGCGTATTGGTGCCATAGGCGTTGATGATGCGCCGCGCGATCATGCCGCGGAATCCGCCAGGCGCGAGGCGCGCAGCGCGCCGATGCGTTCCAGCAGCGGATGTGCCGTCGCCGCCAGATGCCCGCCCACGCGCTTGAGATCCCGCACCACCTCCAGCAGCAGCCCCGCCGCGGCGATACCGGCCGGCTCGACGGCCAGGGAGAAGCGCTGCGCCGTCTCGGCCTCCTCGACGCGCATGCGTTCCTTCTCCTCGATCAGCCGCCGCGCGGCCCCGACATCCTCGCGCATGAAGGCGGCGATCGCGAGCTGCAGCTGCTCGATCCCGCGCAGATGCACCTCCTGGATCGCCGCCATCATGTCGTCGGGCAGCACCGCGCCCTCGCGCGCCCATTTCGCGGCAACGCGCGCCAGGCTGCGCTCCAGCACATCCCCCGCGCTGTCGAGGTTGATGGCGAAGGCGCGGATCTCCCCGACACGCCGCCGCTCCTCCTCGCCCAGCATCCCGGAGTCCAGCCCGGCCAGGTAGCCCTGCACGGCGCGATTGAGCCGGTCCACCACCTCGTTCAGCCCGGCGATGCGGCGCGTCAGGTCGCGATCCCCGATGCGGAAACCGGTGGCGATGGCGCGCAGCATCTCCTCCAGCGCATCGGCCTGGCGCAGCGCCTCGCGCTCGGCATTGGCCAGCGCGACGGGCGGGGTGCGCAGGGCCGCTTCATCAAGGTAGCGCGGCGTGGCGGGATCGTCCGCCAGCGGGCGTTCCGGCAGCAGGCGTTGCAGCGCCCGCGCGAAACCCGGCAGCAAAGGCAGCATCAGCAGCGCGAGCACCAGGTTGAACGCAAGGTGCGTGTTCGCCACCAGCCGCGCCGGCGCCGGGTCGATCCAGGCCATGGCCTGCACGCACCACGGCAGCAGCGTCAGCGCCAGCACCGCGCCGAGCACGCGATTCGCCAGGTTGCCGATCGGCACGCGCATGCGCGCCCACTCGCTGCGGTCCCCTTCCAGCACCGGGTTCAGCGCGCTGCCGAGATTGGCCCCCACCACCATGGCGATGGCGGCCTCCGCCGGCACCACGCCCGCCGCGTGCAGCGACGCCACGAAGATCACGCCCGCGATCGACGAATGCATCGCCCAGGCGATCACCGCCGCAATCACCAGGTTCGGGAAAGGCTGGTCGGCCAGCGCCGCCAGCACCGCGCGCAGCGCGGGCGAATTCTCGACCGGCGCCATGGTCGCGCCCATCAGGTGCAGCGAGAGCAGCATCAGCCCGAGCCCGATACTGGCCCGCCCCAAATCCCGCTGCCGCGTGCGCGTACCGGTGCGGAAGGCCACCACGCCCGCCAGGATCAGCAGCGGCGCCAGCGCATCCATATTGAAGGACACCAGCTGAACGATCAGCGCCGTGCCGACATTCGCCCCCAGCATCGCCGCCAGCCCCGGCACCAGCGCCACCGCGCCGCCAGCGCAGAAGGACGCGATCATGAAGGCGGTGGCCGTGCTGCTTTGCAGGAGCGCCGTGACCATCAGCCCCGCCGCGAAGCCGCGCCGGCGGTTGGACAACCCGCTGCCCAGGCGCTGGCGCAGCCGGCTGCCATAGGCGCGCATGACGCCGCTCTGCACCATGTGCAGGCCCCACAGCAGCAACGCCGCTTCGCCCGCCAGTTCCAGCAGCAGCCAGGCTTCGCTCATGCGCGTCCCTTCGTCAGCGTGCGACGCACCGCATCCTGCCACAGCGCGTGGCGGCGCGCGGCATCGTCGCGCGCCATCGCCGGCACGAACCGGCGTTCGAGCCGCCAATGCGTCGCGCCGCTCGCCCCGGGCGCCGGCACCAGCCCCGCCTGCAAGCCCGCCAGGTAGGCGGCACCCAGCGCCGTGGTCTCGCGCACCAACGGCCGGTCGACCGGAGCACCCAGCACATCCGCGAGGAACTGCATGGTCCAGTCCGACGCCACCATGCCCCCATCGACGCGCAGCACGGTGTCGCCCGCGGCGGGCCAGTCCGCCAGCATGGCATCCACCAGGTCGCGCGTCTGGAACGCCACGGCTTCCAGCGCGGCGCGGCAGATCTCGGCGCGCCCGCTGCCCCGCGTGAGGCCATAGATCGCCGCGCGCGCCTCGGCATCCCAATGCGGCGCGCCGAGCCCGGTGAAGGCCGGCACCATCACCACCTGCTGCGCCGGGTCCGCCTGCGCCGCCAGCACGCCCGCCTCCGCCGCGTCGCGGATGATGCCAAGCCCATCGCGCAGCCACTGCACCGCCGCACCCGCGACGAAGATCGCCCCTTCCAGCGCATAGGTCCGCACGCCGCCAAGCTGGTAGGCGATCGTGGTCAGCAGCCGGTTGCGCGAGGCCACCGGATCGGCCCCTGTGTTCAGCATGGCGAAGCAGCCCGTGCCATAGGTGGACTTCACCATGCCCGGCGCGAAGCAGCCCTGCCCGATGGTGGCGGCATGCTGGTCGCCGGCCATGCCGCGCACCGGAATGGGCGCGCCGAGCAGCGACGCATCCGCCATGCCGAATTCCGCGGCGCAGTCGCGCACCTCCGGCAGCACGGCGCGCGGGATACGGAAGATCCGCAGCAACTCGTCATCCCAATCGCCGCGACGGATGTCGAACAGCATGGTGCGCGCGGCGTTGGTGGCATCGGTCGCATGCACCAGCCCGCCCGTCAGGCGCCACAGCAGGAATGCATCCACCGTGCCGAAGGCGAGCGACCCGCGCTCGGCCGCCGCCCGCGCACCCGCCACGTTGTCGAGCAGCCAGGCCAGCTTGGTGGCGGAGAAATACGGGTCGGCCAGCAGCCCGCTGCGTTCGGTCAGCAGCGGTTCCAGCCCCTCGGCGCGCAGCCGCGCGCAATGCTCGGCCGTGCGACGGTCCTGCCAGACGATGGCGCGGTGCAGGCAGCGCCCCGTCGCACGGTCCCACAGCAGCGTCGTCTCGCGCTGGTTGGTGATGCCGATGCCGGCCACGCGCCGCGCCTCGCCGCCCGCCTGCGCCAGCGCCCCGCGCAGGGTGGACAGCGCGCCGCGCCAGATATCCTCGGGTTCGTGCTCGACCCAGCCGGGGCTGGGGAAATGCTGCGGCAATTCCTCCTGCGCCGTGGCGAGCGGCGCCAGGGCGGCGTCGAAGGCCATGGTGCGCGTGCTGGTCGTGCCCTGGTCCAGGGCGAGCAGGATCTCGGCGGTCATGCGGTCTCTCCCTGCGCCAGGATAGCCGCGCTTCGGTGCTCCGGTCATGCCGCCCCTTGCGTTGTGTGCGCGGAACGGGCCGGATGGGGCGTCCGAGAGGGAGAACGGTCGATGACACGTCCCGCATTGCTTGCCACCGTCGCCGTGGCGCTTGCGCTCGGCACCGCCGCGCTGGCGCAGCCGCGGCCCTATGCGCCCGGCGCGCACAACATCACGCTGCCGGCCGACTGGCAGGCACGCTTCATCCGCTACACCACGGTCGACCGGCCGGACCGCAAGATCATCCGCAACATGTACGTGAACCCCGAGGCCTTCGCGGCGCTCGCCGCCGGCCAGCCGCTGCCCTACGGCACGCTGGCGATCATGGCCGACCAGCGCGCGCGGGTGGATGCGGCGGGCAATGTGCTCCTGGACGGCAATGGCCGGCTCATCCCCGAACCCGCCTTCATCGCCATCGCCGCGCAGCAGAAGGAACGTGGCTGGGGCGAGGGCTACGGCCCGCAGCAGCGCAACGGCGAATGGGAATACGCGGTGTTCAACCCGCAGACCGGCGCGGCGGTCGATCGCCCGTTGAACGCCTGCTTCACCTGCCACCTGCAGGCCCGCGCGCAGCAGGATTTCAGCTTCTCCACCTGGGACTACGCGAACCGCGCACGATGAAGGACACCACGCCATGACCGCACCGATCCTGATCCGCGACGCCGCCTGGGCGGTGGTGTGGGATGCGCCCGGAAAACACCACGCTTACGCGCGCGGCATGGATGTGCTGATCGAGGGCGGGCGCATCGCCGCCATCGCCCGCCACGACCCCGACGCGCCGCCGCCCGACGGCGCCGAGGTGGTGGATGGCCGGCGCATGCTGGTCATGCCCGGCCTGGTGAACATCCACACGCATCCGACGACCGAACCCGCGTCGCGCGGCGTGCGCGAGGATCATGGCGTGCCCGAACAGCAGATGACGGGGCTGTTCGAACGCCTGCAGGCGTTTCGCATCGACCAGGCGGGGCAGGCGGCCGCGATGCGCCTGGCCTATGCGGAACTGATGTCGGCCGGCGTGACCAGCGTGGTGGACCTCTCGCCGCCCTTCCCGGATTGGCTGCCCATCATGCGCGAGAGCGGCCTGCGCGTCTGGGCCGGCCCCGGCTTCGCCGCCGCGCATTGGGGCATGTCGGCGCCGCAGACCGTGACCTACATGTGGAACCGCGAGAACGCCCGCACCCAGTTCGACGCCGCCAAGCGGGTGATGAAGGAGGCCGACGCCGACAATTCCGGCCGCCTGCACGGCATCGTCTTCCCCGCCCAGATCGACACGGTCGAGGAAGACATGCTGCGCGAGGCCATCGCCTATGCCGGCGAGACCGGCCGCGGCTTCACCACCCACATCGCCCAGGCCGTGGTCGAGGTGCGCGAGATGATCCGCCGCCACGGCACCACGCCGATCCAATGGGCGGAGAGCATCGGCCTGCTGACGCCGCGCAGCATCCTCGGCCACGCCATCTTCGTGGACGAGCACACCTCCATCGGCTGGCACACCGCGAAGGATATCGGCCTGGTCGCCGACAGCGGCGCCACCGTCGCGCATTGCCCGACCCCCTTCGCGCGCTATGGCGAACACCTGAAGCACTTCGGCAAGTACCGCGCGCGCGGCGTGAACATGGGCTTCGGCACCGACTGCGCGCCACACAACCTCATCGAGGAAATGCGCCTGGCGATCATCCTCGCGCGCAATGCGGTGCGCGACGTGGCGGCGGCGGATACCGGCAGCGTCTTCCATGCGGCGACGGCCGGCGGCGCCGCGGCGCTGGGGCGGCCAGATCTCGGGCGGCTGGAGAAGGGCGCCGCGGCAGACGTCGTGCTGGTGGACCTGTCACACCCGCTGATGAACCCGCCCCGCGACCCGCTGCGCGCGCTGCTGTTCCACGCCGCCGACCGCGCCGTGAAGCGCGTGCTGGTCGGCGGCGAGACGGTCTTCGCGAATGGCAAGCCAACGCGCCTGGACGTGACCGAGGCCGCCGGCATCCTCGCGGAGAGCCAGGCGAAGATGCTGCGCGACGCGCGCGGGCGTGATTATCGCGGCCGCAGCGGCGACGAGATCTCGCCCCTGGCGCTGCCGATGCATTGATACCCGATCGCGCTGATCGTGACCGATCGGCGGGATCAGGCCTGTCTTGCGATGCCCTCAAGCGCCGGTCTTCCGTCCGCTTGGCTTCCGCCGGACGACCGGCGCGCCGCAGTCGCGGCGCCGGCGTTGCGGGCCGTGGGTCGCAGCCCGTGGGACTTGGCATGACCCCGCGTCAGCGCGCGCGCCGCAGCAGCACCGCCAGCAGCGCCACCAGCGCGGCCACGATGACCGGCGCCGCCTCGGCGCCGAACCGCTCGACGGCCAGGCCCACCAGCGCCGGCAGCACCGCCACGCCGAGCGTCGCCGCCGCCACCTGGAAGCCCATCGCGTGCACCGCCGTCGCCGCGCCGAGCAGCGCCGGCGTGCGCGCCACCAGCGTCGGGAACAGCGGCGCGAAGGCGAGGGCCAGCAGACCCAGCGCCACCAGATCCGCCCCGCGCGGCGCCAGCGCGAAGCCCAGCGCCGCGACCACCGCGGCAGGCGCGGCGATGGCGAGCAACCGCTCGGCGCCGATGCGGTCCACCACCAGGCCCATGCCGACGCGCCCCAGCGCCATCACCGCCCAGAACAGCGTGGCCGCACCGGCCGCGACGGCCGGAGAGGCACCGCGCGAATCGGCCAGCACCGTCGCCGCCCATTGCCCGCTGCTGACCTCCGCACCCGCCAGCAGGAAGAACACCAGGATGCGCCGCCGCACCATCGGCTGCCGCAGCGCCGACAGCGCGGGCAGCGGCGGGCCGTCGAGACCCGCCACCTGCATGCGCCACCGCCCGCGCGTCGCGACAAACACCATCGCCAGCGCGGCCAGCAAAGCGCCGACCGCCAGGTAGCTCGCCTGCCACCCCGCGCCCGCCGCCAGCAGCACCGTCGCCAGCCCCGGCCCAAGCGCCGCCCCCAACCCCCAGCAGGCATGCAACCAGTTCAGGTGCCGCGGCGCGAAGCGCAGCGCCACGAAGGTGTTGAGCGCGGAATCCACGGCCCCGCCGCCGAATCCGGCCAGCAGCGCGAGCAGGATGAACACCGCCCATCCCGGCGCCAGCGCCTGGCCCAGCACCGCGGCCGCGATCAGCGCGATGCCGGCCGACAGCAGCGTCGCGATGCCCAGCCATTGCAGCGCGCGCCCGGCCAGGATGGCCGCGGCCAGGTGCCCGGCCGCACGCGCCGCCAGCAGCAGGCCGAGCGCGGCATGCGGCACGTCGTAATGCGGGCGCAATTCCGGCCAGACCGTGCCGGGCAGGGAGGCCGGCAGGCCGAGGCCCGTGAAGGCGAGGAAGGCGAGGACGAGAAGCGGCACGCGGTCTCCGGGACCGCGTGGGATGCGGCCGCGCTATTCGACCACCGCCACCTGTCGCGGATCAATCCGCAGCCAGACCTGCGCGCCGACATCATGCGCTTCCAAGGGCGGCGCGGCGGCGCGCAGGCGCAGCGACGTGCCTTCGGGGACCAGGACATAGTCCCAGGCCTCGCCCAGGTAGGTGCGCTCGGTGATGGTGACGCGCAGCAGCAGCCCGTCATCGGCGGGCGGTTCGGCGGCCAGGATCGCCATGGCCTGCGGTCGCAGCGACACCAGCACGGCCCCCGACACGCCGGGCGCGATGCCGGCGCGCGCGGCGGGGCCGAGGTTCACACCATCCAGCAGCAGGTCGCCGCCCTCGACGCGCGCCTCGAGCAGATTGGTGCGGCCGACGAAGCCGGCGACGAAGCGCGTGCGCGGCCGGGTGTAGAGCAGGTGCGGCGCATCCACCTGCTCGATCCGCCCCTGGTTCATCACCGCGATGCGGTCCGATGTCGCCATCGCCTCCGCCTGGTCGTGCGTGACATAGACGGTGGTGATGCGGAATTCGTCGTGCAGGCGGCGGATCTCGAAGCGCATCTCCTCGCGCAGGTTGGCGTCGAGGTTCGACAGCGGTTCATCCAGCAGCAGGACCGATGGCTTCACCACGATGGCACGGGCGAGTGCGACGCGCTGCTGCTGCCCGCCCGAAAGTTCCGCCGGGTAGCGATGCGCGAGCTTGTCGAGCTGCACCACGGCCAGCATCTCGGCCACGCGGCGCTTCACGTCCTCGCGCGGCAGCTTCCGCAACTCCAGGCCGAAGGCGACGTTCTGCGCCACCGTCATGTTCGGCCAGATGGCGTAGGATTGGAAGATCATGGACATGCCGCGGCGTTCCGGCGGCACCACCGCGCCGGGCGCGGACAGGACAGTGCCATCCACCGCGATGGTTCCGCCGGTCGGGTCCACGAAGCCCGCGATCATGCGCAGCGTGGTGGTCTTGCCGCAGCCCGACGGGCCGAGCAGGGAGACGAATTCGCCTTCCTCCAGCGTCAGGTCCACGCGATCGACGACGGTCAGCTTGCCATAGGCCTTGGTCAGGCCGGTGAGCGTGAGGCGCGGCACGCTATTCCCTCCGGAGCATGAAGTCGCGGCCGACCAGCTTCATGCCGATGCCGACGATGACCATGGTGATGACCAGCAGGATGCCGCCCATGGCGGACACGACCTCGAAATTGCCCTGCTCGCTGAGATCGTACAGCAGCACCGACATGGTGCGCGTGCGCGGCCCGACCAGGAAGATCGCGGCCGACAATTCGCGCGAGGCGACGATGAACACCACCAGCCACCCGCCGAGCAGCGACGTCTTCAACAGCGGCGCGGTGATGCGCCGGATCGCATGCAGCCGCCCGGAGCCCAGGATGCGCGCGGCTTCCTCCATCTCCGGGTGCACCGCGCGGATCGCCGCCTGAGAATTGGCATAGGCGATCGGCATGAAGCGCGCCGTGAAGGCCAGGATGATGAGCAGCGCCGAGCCATAGAGCGACAGCGGCGGCCCCGCATAGGCGGCATAGAAGCCGATCGCCATCACGATGCCCGGGATGACGAAGGGCGCCATGGTCAGGAAGCCCAGCGCATCGGCGAAGCGCATCAGCTTGCGGATGACGATATAGGCCACCAGGAGCGCGATGACGCCCGCGATGGTGGCCGACGCCGCCGAGAACCACACCGTGTTCCAAGTCGCCTGCGGCGCGATGTCGTGTTCGAACAGCAGGAAGCGGTAGTTGCGCAACGTCAGGTTATCCAGCGAGAAGCCGCGCCCCCAGGCCTTCGCGAAGGAGGCCTGCAGCAGCACGGTCAGCGGCTTGATCACCGCCAGCAGCGCGACGGCGAAGCACCAGCCGAACAGCACCCAGCGCCATGGGCCGAGCTTCACCTGGCGGCGCTCGCCGCCCTTGCCGGTCTGCGAGACAAAGCCCTTCCGGCTGAGCAGCAGCTTCTGCACGCCGATCATCGCCACCGTGATCAGCAGCAGCGGAATGGCATAGGCAGCCGCGACCTCGACCCGCACCGGGTCCTCGAAGAACTGCCAGAGCTGCGTGGTGACCACGTTGATGCGCGCCGGGATGCCGATGATGGCCGGCGTGCCGAACAGCGCGATGGTCTCGAGGAAGATCAGGATGAAGCCGCCCAGGATGGACGGCCAGACCAGCGGCAGCGTGACGCGCCGCATGGTGGTCCAGGTGCCGCCGCCCAGGATATTGGCGGCGTCCTCCATCTCCGACGAAATGAGGTCCAGCGCCGACTTCACGAAGATGAACACCAGCGGGAAGGAATGCAGCGCGATGACGAAGGCCATCCCGAAGAAGGTGTAGACATTCACCAGCGGGTCGGTCGCGCCGGTCAGCGCCCGCCAGGTCACGTTGATCCAGCCGGAATTCGGCCCGGCCAGCAGGATCCAGCCGATCGCACCGAGGTAGGGCGGCATGATGAAGGCCGCCAGCACCATCGCCCAGGTGAAGCCCTTGAAGGGCATGTCGGTGCGCGATACCGCCCAGGCCATCGGCACCGCGATGACGGTGGAGATCGCCGCCGACAGCAGCCCCAGCAGCAGCGAATTCCGCAGCGCGTCGATGTAGCGCTGCCGGCCATAGGCGGTCAGGTAGTTCTGGAAGGTGAACTCGCCGGTGTCCTGCATCTCGAAGGAGATGAGCAGCATCTTCACCAGCGGCGCGGCCACCAGCACCAGCAGCGCCACGACCAGCACGACCCAGAGCAGCATGACCGGTTCCAGCAGGCGGAACCGGCTGGGCCGCAACGACGTGGCGCTCAAGACCGTATCCTCAGACGCCGAAGATCTCGCGCCACTGCTCGCGCACTTCTGGCACGCCGCGCTCGGCGGCTTCCAGCGACGGCGCGAGCATCGTCACCTGGTCGAGCGGGCGCGAGCCCTCCGGCGGCGGCACGTCGGGTCGGATGCTCTCGTTGAACAGCACGCGCACCGCGGTGGACAGCGCCGGTCCGGTCTGGAATTCCTGGAACAGCTTCGCCGCATTCGGATGCGGCGCATTGGTCGGGATGCCGGAGGGCGACATCGCCGCGATCACGCCTTCGGTTGGGTAGATCAGCTTCAGCGGATTGCCGCGCGACGCCGCGAACAGCGTGGACGCCGACGGCACCGCCACGCCCACCGCGCGTTCGCCCGCCGTCATCATGGTGACAGGGTCGATCGACGACCGGCCCACCTGCGGCTTGTTGCGCTCGAAGCGCCGCAGGTAGTCGGGGCCGAACATGGTCCGCATCTGCAGCGCCCAGAGCCCGATCGCGCCGCTGAAGCCCGGATGCCCGACCGCCAGCTTGTCCTTCCACTTCGGATCGAGCACGTCGGTCCAGGATTTCGGCGCATCGGCCTCCGACACCAGGTTGGTGTTGTGGCCCATCAGGTAGATGCCGAGGAAGCTCGACTGGAAATAGTTGTCCGGGTCCGGCGTCCGCAGGATAGGCAGCAGACCATCGGCATTGACCGGGCGGAACTGCACCAGCCGGTTCTGCCGCTTGAGCTGGACATAGTGCCCGCCATTGGTCGAGGAAAAGACGTCGCACTGCCCGACACCCGCCCGGAAGTCCTGCGACAGGCGCTGGAACGCGACCTGCGAGGTGCTGCGCACCACGTTGCAGCGCACGCCGGGATAGCGTTCGTTGAAGGCGCGCCCGGCGGCCTCCGAGGCATCCGCGCTGTACTGCCCAGTATACCAGGTGATCTCGCCCTCGCGCTTGGCGGCTTCATAGAGCTGCGCCTCCTGCGGGTTCATCGGCGCTTGCGCGAAGGCCTTGCTCGCCGCCGCGGACCAGACTGCGAGCGTCAGCATCTGACGCCTGTCGATCAGGAACATCCGGCTTCCTCCCACCTGCGATGGTGCCGGCCGCCTTCAGCGGTCGCGGCTGAATTCTCATTCTTGGACGCAGGGACGTTGCCACCCTCACCAGTCGATGTAAACCGGCGGTCAAGACACAAGGAGGAAACCCATGTCCCTGATCGACCGCATCGGCGTGGATATCGGCCGCAAGCTGAAGCTCGAGGACGCCATCGACTGGGCGGCGCGCAACCAGGTGCGCCACATCGACATCCAGCTCGACACCGGTGCCAATGCCGTGACACTGTTCGATGACGCACGCTGCGCCGACATCCGCGCGCGCGCCAAGGCCAACAACGTTCACATCGCGCTGCACACGCTCTCCGCCGTGAATGTCGCGGAGTACTCGCCCTTCCTGTCCGAAGCGGTGGACGCCTACCTGCGCGCCTATATCGAGGTGGCGCCGAAGCTCGACGCCCAATGGATCGTCGTGCATGCCGGCTACCACTTCACCGCCGACGTGCCCCAGCGCATGGAAGCCGGCCGCGACCGGCTCCAGCGCATGGTGAAGCACGCCGAACATCACGGCGCGCTGCTGCTGCTGGAAAACCTCAACAAGGAACCCGACAACGCCGAGGTGCATTACCTCGCATGCAGCATCGACGAATGGCGCTACTGCTACGAGGCGATCCACTCGCCATCCTTCGCGCTGTCCTTCACAGCCAACCACGCGCACCTGCTTCCGCCCGGCGTGCAGGGCTTCGTCGATGCCATCCCGCTGGATCGCGTGAAGGAGGTCCGCCTGGCCGATTGCTGGCGCAATGGCTTCGAGGAACACTTGGTCCCCGGCAAGGGCGACTTCGACTTCGGCGCGATGTTCGCGCTGCTGGAATCGCGCGGCTACAAGGGCGCCTATACCAACGCCTTCGGCACGCTGGACGACATGCAGGCAGCGCGCGGATACATGGTGGAGAAGGCGCGCGCCGCCGGCGTGGCTACCGGCTGACGCTGGCCACGAACGCCGCGATGTCGCCCAGCACCGGCGGCGCGACCGGCCGCAGCGGCGCCACCAGCGACCCGATGATGTCGATGTGCCCGACATCGGCATAGGTCGCGACCTGCACCGGATACCCTGCTTCGCGCCGCCGCGCGGCCAGGCGCTCGCTCTGCTCCGGCAGCACCAGCCGGTCGGCCAGCCCATGCTGCAGCAGCATCGGCGGGCCGGGGTTGCCGGCGAAGGTGATGGGCTGCGTCTCCGGCCGGTCGGCGCCGCCGAACAGGTCCACCAGGAACCCGCCGCGCCGCAGCGGCATGAAGTCATACGGCCCGGCCATGCCGATCACCCCCGCCGGCGGCGCGACCTGCCAGCGTGGGTCGAGCGCCAGCAGCATCGCGATATGCGCCCCCGCCGAATGCCCCGCCAGCACGCGCTTGCCGCGCGGCAGGTCCGGTGCGCTCGCCGCCCAGCCCATGGCCAGCGCGCAATCCTCGACAAAGCCGGGGAAGCGCACCTGCGGATACAGGCGATAATTCGGCACGGCGGTCGCGATCCCGCGCGACGCGAAGGCCTCGCCCAGGAAGCCATACGTGTCCTTCGACCCGTTGCGCCAGGCGCCGCCATGCAGGAACACCACCAGCGGCGCATCGGCCGCATTCGCATCCGGCGTATAGACATCCACCCGATGGCGCGGCAGCGGCCCATAGGCGATGTCCCGCCGCACGCTGTATCCGCCGGTCGGCGTCAGCGCGGCCGCGATGCGCGCCGGCGAACACCCCGGCAGCGCCAGCGCGCCGCCGGCCGCCAGCAGCGCGCGCCTAGATGCCTTCAAGGACCACCTTGCCGATCATCGTGCCGCTTTCCACCAGCGCATGCGCCTCGCGCAGCTTGGCGGCGGTCATCGGGCCGAGGTTGCGCGTCATGGTTTGACGGATGCGGCCGTGGTCGACCAGCTCCGCCACCGCATCCAGCAGCCGGTGCTGCTCGACGATGTCGGGCGTCCCGAACATCGGGCGGGTGAACATCAGCTCCCAATGCAGCGAGGCCGATTTCGGCATCAGCGCGCGCGCATCGATCGGCGCCTGGGATTCGATCAGCACGATGCGCCCCTGCGGCGCCACGGCCTCCACGATCTGCCCCCAGTTGCGCGCCGTGGTGTTGGTCGAGAACACATACCGCGCCCCCTTCAGCCCCAGCGCCTTCATCTGCGCGCCGATGTCGCCGCTATGGTCCACCACATGATGCGCGCCGAGGTCCTGGCACCACTGCACCGTCTCGGGCCGCGACGCGGTCGCCACGATCAGCAGGTCGGTGCGCTGCTTCGCCAGCTGAATGACCATGGAGCCCACGCCGCCCGCGCCGCCCACCACCAGCAGCACGTCGCCGGTGCCGCCGCCCTCGGCAATGCCGAGCCGGTCGAACAGCCCTTCCCAGGCGGTGATCGTCGTCAGCGGCATCGACGCCGCCTCGGCGAAGGACAGGCTGGCCGGCTTGCGCCCGACGATGCGTTCATCGACCAGTTGCAGCTGCGCATTGCTGCCGGGGCGGGTGACGACGCCGGCGTAGAACACCTCGTCGCCCGGCTGGAACAGCGTGCAGGATGGCCCGACCGCACGCACCACACCCGCCGCGTCGAACCCCAGGATGCGCGGCGCGCCCTGCGGTTCCTCGCTGCGCCGCCGCTTGGTGTCGACCGGGTTCACGGACACCGCGCGCACCTCGACCAGCATGTCGTGCCCCTCGGGCGCGGCGGGCTCAGGGATGTCGAGGTCGAGCAGCGCCTCCGGATGGTCGGCCGGGTGGCACTTGGTGAAGCCGATCGCCTTCATGGGGAATCCTCCGCGGGGTGCGGGGGATATAGGGCGGCTTCAGCCGATCCGCAGCAGGGCCGGCCCGTTCTCGCGCAGCCATTCCTGCGCGGCCTCGCGGTTCGGCGTCAGGCGTTCGACAAGCGCCCAGAAGCGATGCGAGTGGTTCAGCTCCCGCAGATGCGCGACCTCATGCGCCACGACATAGTCAAGCACCGTGTCCGGCGCCATCACCAGGCGCCAGGAAAACGCGAGCGTGCCATCGGGCGCGCAGGATCCCCAGCGGCTGTTGGTGTCCTTCAGCCGGATGGCCGCGATCTTCACGCCCAGCGTCGCGGCATGGCCTTCCGCCAGCACGGCGATCCGGCGCTTCGCCTCGGCGCGCAGGAAGTCGCGCACGCGGCGCGGCAGGAACTCCGGCGCGCCGGTCACCACGATCGTCGCGCCATCCAGGAAGGCGCCGCCGCGTGCCGTGGGGTCGTGGCGGATCACATGCGGGCGGCCGCCCAGCGGAATCTCGACGCCCGGCGCGAAGGCGAGGGTCGGCGCCAGCGCGGACAGGCGCTGCATCACCCAGGCGGCATGCGTGGTCAGCAGCGCCATGCCGGCGCGCCGGCCGCTGCGCATCGGCAGCGTCACCACCACCTCGCCGGCACGGGGATCGATGCGCAGGCTGACGCGCCGCGCGCGCGCCGACCGGCACCAGCGCACCGGGCAATTCATGGGCGGGCCGAGCACGCCCGGGCGCAGCACGACGGTCTCCGAATCGGAAGGGTCCATGCACCCAACATGGCGCAGCGATGATGAAGGGTTCAACCGCTTGACAGCGTCGCGCGCGCGATGACGTGTGGCGCGATGCATCCTGCGCTGCTTCCGCTGCTGCTGCTCGGCACGATCTGGGGTGCGACGCCGGCCTTCGTGAAGCACCTGGGCGCCATCGGCTGGCCGCCGCTGCTGATCGCGACCTGCGCGGGGCTGGGCAGCACGCTGGTGCTGGCGGCGGTGTGCCGGCTGCGCGGCATCGCGGTGCCGACGACGCGCGCGCATCTGCGGCACTATGCCGTGACCGGGCTGTTCGGCCTGGCGCTGGCGAATGTGGTCTCGTTCACCTCGCTGCAGCACGTCCCGGCGGGGTTCTTCTCGCTGCTGGTGCCGCTCTCGCCGATGCTCACGGTGCTGGGCGCGGCGCTGATCGGGCTGGAGCCCGCCACGCGGCGGCGCATGGTCGGCACGGCGCTCGGGCTGTCGGGCGTGCTGCTGGCGATGAGCCCCGGCGCGGCGCTGCCCGATCCGCACCTGCTGCCCTGGGCGCTGCTCGCGGCGGTGACGCCCTTCTGCTACGCGGCGTCGAACCTGCTGGCCGTGAGGCTGGCCCCGCGTGGCACACCGCCGCTGGCGCTGGCCACCGGCACGCTGGCGGCGGGCACGCTGCAGGTCGCGGGCTTCGCGGCGCTGTCGGGGCAGTTGCAGGTGCCGCCGGTCGACGGCCTGGCGGTCAGCGCGGCGCAGGGCGTGGTGACCGCGCTGGCCTTCATGATCTACTTCCGCTCACTCGGCGCGCATGGCGGAGTCATCACGTCGCAGACCGGCTATGTGGTCACGCTGACCGGTCTCGCCTGGGGCTGGGCGCTGTTCGGCGAACGGCCGGGATGGCTGACCATCCCGGCGGCCATGCTGGTGTTTGCCGGGCTGGCGCTGGTGACCCTGCCCGGCAAGAAGACTTGATCCCGCGCGCAGCCGCCACTCCGGGTCTCATCGAAGCAAGCTTCGATGGGTGCCCGCCAACCCTGCGCGATGCACCCTACGGGCGCGTCACCCGATCAGGTGCTTGAGCTCCGTCTCGACAAACGCGAAGGCGGTGTCGCCCGCATTGACCACATTGTGCTCGATGCCCGCCGCGCGCGCATAGGCCACGCCCGCCTTGATCGACGCCGATGCCGTCTGCCCGCCAGGCAGTTCCAGCAGCATCTCCCCGTCATTCACCGGGACCACGACATAGGCCATGCCGTGGCGATGCCAGCCGGTCTCGGAGCCCGGCGGGAAATCCCACCGGGTCACGCGGACATGGTCGTCATCCACCTGCACGGTGGCGATGGCGGGTTCGCGGCAGCGCAGCGGTTCGCTCGCCTGCGGCGGCCGATTCAGACCTCCGCGCCCTTCGCCGGGGCCCCCACGAAGCATCGCTTCGTGGGGTGGGTCAGCGCTCCGATCATCGGACGCCGACATCACTCGGCCGCCTTCGCCGGCGCCATCCCCGGCAGCGGCAGCGCGCCGGCCGCACCCCACGCCGCCCAGACCTTCTCGCCCTGCTCAGCGCTCAGCGGCAAATGCGGCGGGCGGATCACGCGCCAGCCCGCATCGCCGGTGCTGCGCGCGATCACCTCACGCAGCCCCGGGATCAGCGGCACCGAGGTCGCCGCGCGCCGCGTCGCCGTCAGCACCGCCTGCGCCGCATCGGCTTCCGCCCCGGTGCGCTTCGCGTACACGATCCCGCCCCAATGGCTGTTCGCGTTGGACGCCGCGGTGATGCAACCCGCCCCGCCTTCCGCCAGGATCTGCTGGAGGAATTCGTCGCTGCCAGAATAGACCTCGAAGCCATCGGCGGCGAATGCGCGCACCATCGCCTGCATGTTGGCGTAGTCGCCGGAGGAATCCTTCACGCCCTTGATGACGCCCGGAAACGCCTTCAGTAGCCGTCCGATCAGGTCGAGGCTGAACGGCACCGCCGATTGCTGCGGGAAGTTGTACAGGTAGATCGCCACACCGCCGCCGACCCGCTGCACCACCTCGCTGAAATACGCGAACAGCCCGTCATCCGACGGGCCCTTGTAGTAGAAGGGCGGCAGCATCAGCACGCCGGGGCAGCCGGCATCGCGCGCATGCTTGGTCAGCTCGACGGAATCGGTCAGCGAGGCGCAGCCCGTCCCCGGCATGATGCGCGCCGCCGGAATGCCGCGCGACACCAGCCCTTCCAGGATCGCCTTGCGTTCATGCAGGCCGAAGGACGCCGCCTCGCCCGTCGTGCCCAGGATGCCGAGACCGTTGCAGCCATTGGCCAGCAGCCAGCGCGCATGCGCCGCCATGCGGTCGAGGTCCGGCGCCAGGTCCGGCCCCATGGCGGTCAGCACCGCGGCGTTCACGCCGCCATAGATCGCGTTCTTCATCCTGCGTTCCTCGCCTTGGGTGGTGTGCGTGCCCGCGCCGGCCAGCGGCCCGGCCAGGTCACGATGTGGTCCTCGAAATCGCCCGCCTCGCGCTCCGCCACCACGCGCCCGCGCACCGAGACACCGGCCTCGTGCACCGTCTCGGCGCGGCCCGACACCAGCGGGTGCCACCAGGGCAGATCCTGCCCGTCACGCACCAGGCGATACGCGCAGGTCGGCGGCAGCCAGTCGATCGCGGCGATGCGCGCGGGCGTCAGCCGCACGCAATCCGGCACGCGGCGCTTGCGGTTCGCATAATCCTTGCAGCGGCAACTCTCGCCATCCAGCAGCCGGCACGCGACATTGGTGAAGGCCAGCCGGTCGGTGTCGTCGTCGCGCAGCTTGTGCAGGCAGCAGCGGCCACAGCCGTCGCACAGGCTCTCCCATTCGGCGCGCGTCATGGCGTCGAGCGTCTTGGCGCGCCAGAAGGGCAGGGCGGTGCTCACGCGCCCCTATAGCGCGGGCGGGGCCTCGCGCGGAAGCGGGCCGGCCGCCACCGCGGCGTGGGGCTGCCCCGATGCCGGCGCGGGGCCGCCATCGGCCACCGCGCTGCGCCGCCGTTCGATGATCCGCAGCAGCAGCGCCTCCTGCACCTCCAGGAAACGGTCCTGGTCGGCGGCATGGACATGGGCCTGCACCTGGATCTCGACGGCGTCGGGCCGCAGCGCCACCAGGCGCACGCGCGGCGTGCGGTCCCCCTTCACGACCATGGGGTGGTCCGCCAGCAGCTCCCGCAGCGCGTCCAGCACACGTGCCACCTCCTCGTCGCCGGTGGTGGGCGGCAGCACCACGCGGTGGTCGAACAGGAAGCGGCTGCGCGCCGACAGGTTGGTGACATGCGCCTTGGCGATGTCCGCATTGGGCACGGTCGTCAGCGTGCCGTCCGCGCTGCGGATGCGCGTCGACCGCGGCCCGATCGATTCCACCGTGCCGTTGGCGGCCTGGAAGCGGATGGAATCGCCCACGCGAAACGGCCGGTCGGCGAAGATCGACACGCCGCCGAACAGGTTCTCGACGGTGGATTGCGAGGCCAGCGCCACCGCGATGCCCCCCACCCCCAGCCCCGCCACCAGCCCCAGCGCCGGTATCCCCACCGCATTGGCGCCATAGACCAGCACCGCGGCGGCCGCGATCAGCCCACCGATGCGTGCCAGCAGGCGCAGCAGATGGGCGTCGTAATTGTCGTCCGGCACGCGGGGCGATGCGATGATCGCCTCCGCCACCAGGCGGCAGGCCAGGATCGCGGCCCAGGCACCGGCGATGTGAATCAGCAGCGTCGCAACCAGGTTATGGGCATCCGACAGCGGCCCGCTGAGATTGATCTCGCCATCGACCAGCACATGCGTGATCGCGACCAGCAGCGCGAAGACCAGCGGCACGGTTAGCCAGCGCAGCACGCGACGCAGCGGCGATGCGTGCCGTGCCCAGCGCCGCACCAGCGCCACCCAGGCCAGCAGCCCCAGCATCGCCGCCACGACCACCACCGCCGAGGCGACGATCTTCCACACCGGCGTCTCGAGCACCGTGCGCCGCAGCGGCGCCGGCAGCCCGGCGATGAGCTCGGCCGGGATGATCGGCCCGGCGAGCTGGATCTGCGCCTCCCGCCAGTGGGTCACGGCGGTGGGGCGCAGCGGCGGCTCTTCCATCATCTGGGCGTGGAACTCCGCCAGCCGGGCGATGCTGGCGCGCGACACACGGTAGTCGGGCAGCGCGTCGGCGCCGCCGAAGCGCTCGATGCGGATCTCGGTGCCCGGCAGCGTCCAGCGCGCCGGCAGGGGCCCGGCCGGCTGGCCCGGCGCGCCGGGGATGGTCTCGGGCGGCACCTCCGGCAGGCGATGCAGGATGTCCACGATCTCGGCCAGGGCGCGCGCGCCGACGCGCCGGCGCGTCGCCGTCGGCACGTCGCTGAGGTCGAGCAGCTGGTCCGAGGCACGATGCACCGCGTCGCGCAGCGCCAGGCCCAGCCGATGGCTCGGCGCGGCGCGATACTGCGCGAACATCCGTCCCAGGCGCTGGGTCTCGGCGTCGATGGACTGCATGGTCGCGTAGGGGCTGGAGGTATCCAGCGCCGGCAGCAGGCGGGTCTGGCCGCCCGCCGGCGCCGCGCCGAACAGGACCAGCAACAGCAGGCAGGCGAAGCGCGCGCGCATGGACAGCCCCCGGCAGCGAGACCCCGGGCTTACCGCAGGAACGGTATCCGTAACATCACCAGTTCCGGGGATGCCCGCGCCCGGCCGGCTCAGCGAGTGTTTGAGAATGCCGGCACCGGCCCTCTCCCCCACCCGGCCCCCCATC